>NZ_RMVE01000003.1 GCF_003865345.1 Nonlabens xiamenensis
AAGCGATGTAGATTTGACCTTGTTGACTGTAGGTACTTATAATTACTCCTATACCATTACTGATGGCAACGGATGTACCAATACTTCTACAGTTCCAGTAACTGTTCAACCAGCTCCGGAATCAGGTAATTACGTAGGAACACCATTCCAAGTATGTGAGGATCAAGCTGCGGCAAATTCGCCTTATGACTTGTTCAACTTACTGGATGGTACCCAAGATACCAATGGAACCTGGTATGTAGGTGCTGATACTACCGGTGCTACCATTATGAACCCAATTGATCTGGCTACCTTAGGAACCGGAACATTCGACTTTACTTACTCTGTACCGCCGATTGGCACTTGTACGGATGTAGATGTTACGGTTCAAGTAATTATTGATGCAAATGTAAGTGCTGGGGTCGCTACGAATTATGAAATATGTGATGACCTACTTGCCGCCAATTCTCCACTCGATCTATTTGGTCAACTTTCTGGAAATGATGTTGGAGGTACATGGACCGATGACGATGCTACTGGAGCTTTGACAGGCAGTGATGTAGACCTCACTCAGCTGGCGGTTGGAAGCTACGGATTTACTTACACTGTTACCAATGGAAATTGTACAGATAGTGTCAGTCTGATGGTTGACATTCTTCCCGCTCCTGATGCTGGAAGCGCTTCTGATTTTGAAATTTGCTTGACAGATATCGCTCCTGGACAACAATTAGATCTGTTCAATCAGCTTGCAGGGAATGATGCAGGTGGTACTTGGTCAGACGATGATGCGACTGGAACTTTAACAGGCAGCATTGTTGATTTGACAGCGCTAACGGCTGGAAGTTACGACTTTACTTACAGTGTATCTCCATCGGCAGCATGTAACGCAGATACAGCGACTCTTTCCGTTATTATCAATGATATTGCCGCTCCTGTAGCACCAGCTTCACAGGAATTCTGTGATGCTGCGACAGTTGCCGACCTTACAGCTACTGGAAATATGATACAGTGGTATGCAGATGCTGGTCAGAACACTTTACTTACAGCGACGGATGCACTGATGGATGGCGGTGATTACTTTGCAACGCAAACTGATCCAGTTACAGGTTGTGAATCTGCTATGGCTACACAAGTTAGCGTTGTTATTAATACGAGTTCTAATGCAGGAAACGCTGTTCCATTGTCGGTATGTAATAACAATGCTTCAGTAGATCTGTTTACTGCCCTAGACGGTACGCAAGACGCTGGAGGATCTTGGATAGATACTGATGGAACTGGTGCAGTTACCGGAAGTAACTTCAACGCAAGTACGGTGGCTCCAGGAGTTTATAATTTTGAGTACATGGTTACTGGTATAAGTCCTTGTCCAGATGCTTCAACTGTAGTACAAGTAAACGTGGAAGTACCTGTTACCGCTGGAAATGATGCCTCGGTCGATCTTTGTTCTGACAACGGCACTGTTGATCTGTTTAACAGCTTAGGAAGTGCTGATATTGGTGGAACCTGGAGTCCTGCTTTGGCGAGTGGTACTGGAGTGTTTGATCCTTTGATCGACACGGCAGGTGCGTATTCGTATACGGTTTCAAGTGCTTGTAATATGGATACAGCAACTATAAACGTAACAGTTACACAAGCCCCTAATGCAGGAATGGACAATGTGATTTCTTTCTGTACTTCTGATGCAACGGTTGACTTGTTGACCCAACTGGGTGGAACTCCAGACGGTAATGGTACTTGGAGTCCTATGTTGGCCAGCGGTACCAATATTTTTGACCCTTCGGTAGATACTGCTGGACTCTACACGTATACAGTAAGTGCTACTGGACCCTGTACCACAGATGATTCTGCTACTTTGGACATCAGTATAGCATCTACCTCCGAACCAATGGTAGTGAGCAACTCGTTGAGTTTCTGTGTCACAGATAACGCCATGGTAATGGATCTCGATGTGGCTGTCACCGGAACAACGATCCAATGGTACGATACTGCGACGGCTCAGATACCTCTGGATCCTACCGACGACCTGGTTGATGGCGCGACTTATTTTGCTACCCAGACTGGTGCAAATGGTTGTGAATCTGCTACAAGAGTTAGCGTGAGCGTAAGTGTAGGAGATGCACCTACCCCAACTTTGGAGACTGGTGGGAATGTATTTTGTATTAATGACCAACCAAGTCTTTTAAATCTGACCCAGAACATCATAGAATTTGACTCAACCCAAGACAACGTCAGTTGGTATGATAGCATCAGTTCCACCACGGTTTTAGATTCGTCACAGCTTCTTGTGGATGGTGCTACCTATTACGCAGTTTTGATTGATCAAGCAACTGCTTGTGAAAGTAGTCAGCGACTGGAAGTTACAGTTGATCTTTCTGGTTGTGGAACGGTATCGATTCCTGATGGTTTCTCGCCAAACGGTGATGGAGTAAACGATGTTTTTGATATAGACAATATTGAATTCCTTTACCCCAATTATGAATTGGAATTCTACAACAGGTATGGGAATTTGGTTTACGAAGGATCTGCTGGAACCCCAAAATTCAACGGTTTTAGTAACCAGTCGGCCTTATTAAGTTCTGGCGAACTTCCTGTGGGTGTGTATTATTATATCTTGAAGTTCAATGACGGGTCTACTCAGCCCAGACAAGGACGAATTTACCTAAGCCGCTAATCACCCAAAGAGATCAACAAGATGAAAAATTTAAGAATGAAACAATTACTCATTGTATTGGTTTGCGGAATTTCTTTGGGCGCTTTTGCTCAGCAGGATCCACAATTTACCCAGTACCGTTACAATCAAAACATAATTAATCCCGCCTATGCGACCGACAATTTAGAAGAAGTCAATGTAGGCGTATTATATAGATCACAGTGGGTCGGATTGGAAGGAGCTCCAAAGACTGCCTCTGCATTTATACATTATCCAGTAAGTGATCGGGTCGAATTAGGACTGTCATTTACCAACGATGATATAGGGAATGTGGTTACAGAGAACAATATCTATGCAGACTTTGCCTATGTATTACCAGTAAGTGATGAAGGAAAGCTATCCTTGGGAATCAAAGCTGGTGTTACATTGTTTGATGCCAACTTTGATGGATTTGAATTACAGTCCGGTGGTAGAGATACAGATGTAGCTTTTAATGAAAATGTAACCCAGACTTTTCCTAATGTTGGTTTGGGAGCCTTTTATTTTACAGATAGGTTTTATGCAGGATTATCTGCACCTAACCTGTTGACTACAACCCATCTTGAAAATGAAAACGGTGTTCAGGCGACTGGAGTTCAAGATATTCATTTTTTCTTGACCTCAGGTTATGTAATGGATATCAACAATGACCTCAAATTTAAACCTGCTTTTCTGTTGAAAGGTGTCAAAGGTGCTCCGCTGTCGTTGGACTTAACCGCCAGTTTGTTATTCAATGAAAAATTTGAGGCGGGATTAGCTTACAGATGGGATGATGCGGTCAGTGCATTGGCTAGTTTCCAAGTGACCGATGATCTGAAATTAGGATATGCCTATGACTATACAACCAGTAATCTGGGTAACTATAATTCAGGTTCGCATGAGATTATCCTATTGTACAATATCAAAACTAAATTCTGGAGAAATGGTTACGATCGTTCCCCAAGATTCTTCTAATTCAACCATGAGAAACATGAGATCGACATTATATATCACGATTGTGTTACTGGCCGGGAGCTTTTTCGCGAGCGCACAGGAATATAATCTACGTCAAACCAACAAATTGTTTGAGAATCGTGCTTACAGTGAAGCCATACCTAGTTATGAAAAGCTGGAACCTACTCAAGAAGTGCTGCAAAATCTTGCCGACTCCTATTATTTCACTAATCGTTTAGATGATGCGGCTGCAACTTACGATGAGTTGGTGTCCAAGTATGGAGAAATCGCTGATACGGATCGTATTTATCGTTATGGGCATTCTTTATTGGCGGTAAAAGAATATAAAAAAGCTGATCAATACCTCAAGTTTTACTTGGGGAGTTCTTGGAATACAGAAGAGTATATTTACGAACTCAATAAGACCACTCCTCATGTGTTTGACGTTGTAGCACTTGACAACAAGGGGTCTAAGTCTGATTTTGGTATGAGTATGATGGAAGGTGATCGTGTTGCTTTTGCCTCATCCAGACAATCCTCTGAGGATGTTTATTCTTGGAATGGATTGCCTTACCTAGATCTTTATGAAGCCAGATTGGAAAATGGTACCAAAATCGTAGGAGCCAAAGCATTTCCAGCGACCATTAATACGCCTAATCATGAAAGTAATGCAGTTTTTGCTAGTGATGGTAAAGTGATGTACTTCAATCGTACCAGTGAAAAGCGTACCAAAGTAGATGGTGTCAAAGTTGCTAATATTAAAATATACCGAGCAGAAATGGTGGATGGCCAGTGGAGCAATGTTACTGCCCTACCCTTCTCTAGCGACACGTATAATACGCAACACCCAAGCGTGAGCAAAAACGGAAGACATCTTTATTTCTCTAGTGATATGCCTGGTGGATACGGAGGCTTTGACTTGTACCAGGTCATTATTAATGAGGATGGAACTTATAGCGAACCTAAAAATATGGGGGCAGCTATCAATACACAATTCGAAGAGGTATTTCCTTATATCAGTAAGATAAATACACTGTATTTTTCTTCCAATGGGCGACCAGGATTGGGTGGTTTAGATTTATACCGAGTAGATATGATCAATGGTAAATTTGGTAGCCCGATCAATTTAGGAACGACCATTAATAGTTCTTGGGACGATTTTGCCTATATCGTTGACGAGAATAAGGATATGGCCTATTTCTCTTCCAATAAGGACGATGGGATTGATAAAATTTACCGAACCTCCAGGAAAGAGAACATATTGACTAAATACCAGGTGGCTGGAATTGTTAGAGACAGTGTAAGCAACGAGCTATTACCAGGTTCATTGGTAACCTTAATGGATGAAAGAGGTACCGTATTGGATGATATGATTGTAGGTGAAGATGCAGCTTATCTCTTCAAAATTGATCCGAACAAAAAATACACGGTACGTGGGACACGTAAGCTTTACATTCCTGTAAATGTTGATTTTTCTACCGACAAAGATGGGAAGATCAGCCATGATATTTACTTGACCCTGCTTTCTTATAAAGATGCTGAGGAGCAAATAAAGGAAGATCGCAAAGGAGATGTTCAAGTCCAACTGGATAAGATTTATTTTGATTTTGACGAGGCCGTTATCCGACCACAGGCTGCGGAAACATTGGATGAATTAGTAGCCATCATGAAAAAATATCCAGATATGGAAATAGAGGTTTCTTCTCATACTGACGCCCGTGGTCCTGAAGAATATAATTTGATGCTGTCCAAACGACGCGCCAAGTCAACGGTGGACTACTTGATAAGCCAGGGAATTGATGAGAGCAGATTGCGAAGTATAGGTTATGGTGAGATGCAACCCTTGAATGATTGTGTGCGTGGAGGTATGTGTAGCGATGAAGAATACGATATCAATCGCCGATCTGAATTCAAGATCATACAATAAGTATTTAATTGTTTTTTATTAATCCCATATCCAAAAGATATGGGATTTTTTTTCGCGAAAGCGAAATGACCAGCATTGACCAAACGCATCTTTTTTAAAAGGTAAATCTTTCCCAAAAGCATCATAAGACTTATTTAAACCCCCATCGATTGATGTAAATGATAAGTATATTGAATAAAAATTATATATCATGGATATTCAATTCAACTATCAACATGTCTCTGGAAGTGATGAACTAGAGGCGTATACCAAAGAGAAACTTCAAACCATTGCCGAGCGATACAACTGGGTGACTAGAGCAGATGTTTTCTATCGAACTGAAAATACAGCGAGCGATGAAACCGGAATGATTACTGAAATAAGGTTGAGTGCTCCAGGCCCCAGGCTTTTTGCTGAATCTTCCAATGCTACTTTTCACGAATCGGTCAATAAAGTTGTCAACCAGCTCAAGACACAGTGCGAAAAAAGAAAAGCAGATCTAATATCTCATCAATAAACCTATGATTTCTATAGCTACCGACCCCAGGCAACTGATCCTGATATACAATTCAGTACAAAAAAATCACCGTGAAATCCATGCCTATGCCGTAAGCGCCGATAAAAATTTGCTTGCCATTGATGTTTCGAAAGACAAGGTGGCTGGTACGGTATGGACGGAAATTGCAGATTTATTACAGGTACGAGTGAGAGACCTGATCCATACAGATCATGCGATTTTTGAGGAGAAATACGGTAAAAATCATGATGTCGATTGTGATGGTGCTATAAAGATTTTACAACACGAACCTGATATGCTTATTTTTCCTTACTTAATCAGAGGCGGTCAGGCTAAAGAAACTAGACTCTATTCTGATGTTTTGGAATTTTTTGATAATGATACAGCTGAGGTAAGAATACCTTAATGCTTCATTAAAACAAACTTTATTTAAAGCTTCATTTCTTCTAGATTTGGAGCTTTATATTTATTACCTCCCTTTTATGATTGTTTGGATTGCCTTTGTCGTCGTCGTTTGTATTTTCCTAGCGCTAGACTTATTTGTATTTAATAGAAACGCTCATGTCATTGATACCAAAGAGGCATCAAAATACACAGCGCTTTGGGTAGGAATTGCCTTGTTGTTTACCTTTGGAGTGTATTACATATACGATGAGGGCTTAATTGCTAACCCAGACAATCTCGGTGCCTGGAATGCTGCCTTAAAATACCTTACAGGCTATCTGATCGAGCTTTCCCTGAGTATCGATAATATTTTTGTCATTGCTGTGATCTTCAAGTCCTTTGGTATTCCGCAGAAATATCAACATCGGGTGTTATTTTGGGGAATTGTTGGTGCCTTGGTGTTTAGAGCACTCATGATCCTTTTTGGTGTGGCTTTGATCAGTCAGGTAAGCTGGATGACTTATGTTTTTGGTGCATTTCTTCTGTACACAGCTTTTAAAATGTTGACCAGCCATGACGAGGAGTTCGATCCTGAGCAATCGGCTATATACAGGTATGCTCGCAAAATGTTTCCAGTGACCGACCGATTGGAAGGACAAAAACTCTTTATTGTCAAAATGGGTAAGCGTATAGCTACCCCTTTATTTCTGGCCTTGGTGGTCATCGAGTTAACGGATGTATTGTTTGCCCTGGATTCTATTCCTGCTATATTGGCGATAACTGCAGATCCTTTTCTGGTTTTTTCCAGTAATATATTAGCTATCATGGGATTGCGTAGTATGTATTTCTTCTTGTCTAACTTGCTGGATAAATTCCAATACATTCATTATTCATTAGTCGCTATTTTGGCTTTCGTCGGTATCAAAATGATATTGGTACATCACGTTCATTTTCCAGAATGGTTGTCTTTAGGCGTCATCTTTTTAGCATTAACCGTAGGTGCCTTATTTTCTCATTTCTATAAAGCAACGCCTGCAGACAAGAAAGATCAAAAAGAAACGCTCAACACCGAAAAAGACATCTAGGTTGTACCATTTGGTTTCAACTTCGTCAACCCTATTCCGTTTTTAATCGACTGCTATATCTAAAGATTGGAGTTTTATCGATTTTTTTAACATTTAATTGAAAACCACAATTGTTTTTCCTACGTAAGTAGTGAAAACAAGTACCATGATTCAATTTTTTTATGTGCACGTACCTACCAATCAGAAATTGGAAAGCTTTACGGAAGAATTAATACAACCTTTGATAGAACAAGACCTGATCCAACGGGCAGATGTGACTTTCAAAAAAATTATTGATATAAAAAATAGATGCCGAGAAGTGGTTACCATCAATGCCTATATTGATCATACTGTTGTACACTGTGAGGTGGCATCATTGACTTTCAAAAAATCGGCAGTTAAAGTAACCGACTTAATAAGAAATAAAATTTGCGGAGAAGTACAGTCAACTCTTATGTCGGCCTAATTAATACTATTTATTGCTTAAACTAAAATCGGCATCTGTAACAAGTTTTACAGATGCCGATTTCTTTAAAGAAAATAAACTTACCTACATCAATTGACGCAGTTCTTGAGCGGGCAATGATTTTCCATATACCTCCTGATCTACTTCCATTTTAGTGGTCTCGGCAAGATCTCCTGCATACACTGGTTCAAAACCTATATCGCCAATCAGTTGTGCGGCAACATTTTTACTGGTTTCATCTTGCGCGGCAAATGGAACTGCCACCTTATCTACGTTTCTCCAGGCCATATCTTTGATGTGTTGAGCATGTATAGTATTAAAAGCTTTGGCTGTACGAGCTGTGTTAAATCTGGTGGCCACATACTCACTACTATTGCGATTACTATCTCGCACTTCTTGCGCCATCTGACCGTCCCTTTCTGGGTACGGATTGGTAGCATCGATAATCACTTTATTTTTATATTCCCCAGCATACAATTCTGCTATTTTATCAACTGCATTAAATGGAGTTGCTAGTAGGTAGGCATCTGCATTTGCTTCCCATGCTTCTGCCACACTTACCGCTTTGGCATTACCTTCTGTTTCTCTTACCAGATCTTTTAATTGATCAGGATGACGTGAGCTGAACAAAATTTCGTGTCCAGCTTTAGCCCAGTGTTTACCGAGATTTCCTCCAATATTTCCACTTCCTATAATTCCAATTTTCATAACATTTTTTTTTAAAAGATTTTACTTTTCTAATTCTGCCGTTTCTCTATAATTCCCATTAAAAACGAAATCCTCTTGAGGTTTCCGCTTTCTTGGACCTTCTTCCGCATCCCTTAAGTCTTCCGGAACATCTTCTAAGGATCCACCATAATAACCCAGTGCAATAGCGGTAGCTACGTGAAAATCCTCAGGGAATTCAAATTCTTTTTTGGCTTCCTCATAGTTAATTCCTGCCATTTGATGCATCGCAATCCCCATGCTTTGGGCTTGTATGGCCATATTGGCTGCAAACTGCCCTAAATCATGCGGCGCATGGTAATTGTCGTCTCCTTTAGGTGTTTTTGTATGGATCACACCCAGTAGTAGCACAGGTGCATTTTTGGCCCAATTTTGATTGAATTCCATTAAACATTCCATGATGCGATCATAAGTATCACTTCCCTTGACACCCCATACGATATGCCATGGCTGAAGATTATTTGAACTTGGTGCCCAACGTCCTGCTTCAAAAAGTATTTGTAATTCCTCATGTGAAATAGGTTGCTCAGAAAAAGTTCGAGGACTCCATCTGTTCTTGATTACATCAAGAATTTTATGGTCAGTTGGTGTGTCTTTTTTAATGATTGTTTCTGTTGTACTCATATTATAAGGTTTTAGTAGGTTCTGTTTTTGTAAGATTTCGTAGAATAGACATCCGCTCTAATTCGGTAATATCAAATTGAGGCTTACCGTGAAGTGGTAAGAAGTGTTCAAATTCGATAGACATGGATCGCCAGCTTTCTGTAAGTGCTAGATCGTTTTGCGGATTCTCAATGATAGGCCGTTCAAAATAATAGGCATTGTTATCATATGGTGCTCCAACTGCACTATCGCCCACAAACAGTGCCTTATTGATGCCACAATAGATGACTATAGAGCCACTGGTGTGACCTGGGGTATGAAATATACTCAAGTCAAATTCTTTATAAACATCGTGGTAACCTGTTATGTCGAGGGCTCCAGTGCTCTGAGAATCTAGCGGATGAATGTAGACTTGTGTCTCAAATCGATTGGCAATATTGGACAAAGTATCAAAGCTCTGCCCAATCAAATCACTATGGGTCAATAGAATTGCTTTGATATCGTATCCGCTTTCGCGAAAGCGTACCAGCTCCTGCTCATGTTCTTTCCTTACCGTATCAATAAGGACGAGGTCTTTCCTATTGCGATGTCTTATGGCATAAGCGTTGCCAAACCTGTTTTCAAGTTTTTCAAATTTGAGCAAAAAAGTATCCGGTAGGATTTTTACCGACTGACCAAAAACTGCGGTACGCAACTCGTCCAGCCTGGTGAATATATCCACATTATCATCCTTATCCATTATCTTTTTATTTAAAAGTAAGGATGAGTTGATGCGGAATCTTTGGATTTAAGAGACTTTAACCAAGGGCTTAATAGTGTTTTAACTAAAAGCCTCAAAAATATTAAGCAGAGTTCCTGCTGGCATTGATATTCCCATATAATGATCGGGTGACCATACGTTCATAAATGTCCCGATCTTGGCTTTTTTGTTCTCGATTCATGTCCTGAACCTTTTTTAATGCATACTGTTGTATGGTTAAAAGCGGCAATACAATATGTTCACGGGCCTGAATACTGGCTTTTCCTGCGGGTTCATTTTCCATGAGTTCCTGCATGCCCGAAATTTTCAGCATATATTTTTTAGAACGTTCATATTCTTCATGTACGAGGTTCCAAAAATCACCATACTCTGGATCATTCTGCATATAAGCAGTTAAACCAAAGAATGACTTCGTTAAACTCATCATGCTGTTATCCAACAAGGTACGGAAAAACCGGTTGTTTCTATACAGCTGTTCAGCCGATTCCCATTTACCTTCGTTGGCAATGCGTTCCAAAGCAGTCCCTACACCATAAAAACCAGGTACATTTTGCTTGAGCTGACTCCAGGAACCCACAAAAGGAATGGCCCGAAGATCAGAGAATTTTAATTCGCTACTACCTCCTCTTTTACTGGGTCGACTACCGATATTTGTTTTGGCATAGTATTTCAGCGTACTCATCTTCTCAAGATAAGGCAGGAATTTAGGGTGAGCTTTAAAATCGGTATAGGCTTGATAACTTGTTTCAGCCAGTTCCTGCATGGTTTGCCGGTCTTCTGGACTCAAGTCATTTTCTTCATTGGCATACACCGCATTGCTTACTCCACTACTAAGTAATTGCTCAAGGTTGTACTGACAACTTTCTAAGGTACCGAACTTTGAACTAATTGTCTGACCTTGAATAGTTAACTGTATTTCCTTGGCTTCGATTTTGGAGCCCATTGAGGCATAAAAATCATGTGTCTGACCCCCACCTCTGGCTGGTGGTCCTCCTCTACCGTCAAAAAAGACGACATCTACATCAAATTTCCTGGAAACCTCAGTGAGGGATTCCTTCGCTTTGTAAATACTCCAGTTGGCCATTAAATAACCTCCATCCTTTGTTCCATCGCTGAATCCTAACATGATGTGCTGTGTATCTCCCATGCGCTTGATATGGTCGCGATAATGTTGATTGGTATAGAGTGCTCCCATGACCTCTTTGGCAGCTATAAGGTCTGGTACGGTTTCAAATAATGGCACAACATTGATGGGTGGTTCTTCCATACCACACAGACGTATCATCGCGTAAACCTCCATGATATGGGATATTTTTTGGGTGTTTGAAATGATGTAACGATTACATCCGGCTCTACCATTTCGTTCTTGGATGGTTTTAATGGCCTGAATACTACTCAAGGTGCGCTGGGTATATTCGTCCTTAAAGTCTGCCGGATTGATCTCGCCTTTAACTTTTACAAGCACGTTTAGTTTTTCTTGCTCACTAAGACTTTGGTAATCTTCAGGCAGACCTTGCACTTTTTTTTCACCTTGCTCGGTAGCGGCGTATTTCAATATTTCGTCGAATACCGCATCATGGGCACTACTATCCTGGCGAATATCTAGTGTAGCAAAATGGAATCCGAAAAGCTCGATCTTATGAATAAAACTTTCTACGCGGTCCATAAACAGCGCGTTGTGTTGATCCTTCAGAATTTTTTTGATCTCGGTCATCCTGTCGATCATGTCCTGAGGTGTAAATTCGAAAACCTCCTCTTCAAAAATTGCTTTATAGCATAAGGCTTCTAGCTCACTCAAACGTTCTTCCACCCCTTTAAAAGTAAGCCTCCTCCTCAGTTTCCTTAAGTCTCTATAGTAGTTCCTAAAAAGAGTAGCCCTCAATCTTTTGGCGACATCTAGGGTGATTTCAGTAGTTACAAATGGATTCCCATCCCTATCTCCACCTGGCCAAAAGCCAATTTCTACAATTTGGTTTTTAAAGTCCTCCGGATTTGGGATATGGGTTTTTAAATAATCATAAATGTTCCCCATGGCATGATAAAACACATTCTCCAAATACCAGATCAGGCTGATGGCTTCATCGTAAGGTGTGGGCTTTTCTTTTTTAAAGAACGGAGTCTTTCCCAATTGTGCTAGCAAGAGCTTTACTTGCTGTATGTTATTTTTCTTCACAGCGGTGCCTAGATCATTGATGATTCCCAACACAGCGCCTGGATAGAATTGGGTGGGGTGAGCGGTTAAAACAGGTCGTACCTTGAATTCTTTGAGGTACTGAGATAGCGCCTCGGTTTTATTTAATGCTACTGCCTCGTCCTTGATACTACGTAAACTACCTCTACCATCTAGGTTATTTACTTTGCCGAAGGCAGCATCTTCAATGGCATCAAACAAAACTACCTGACGTTCTATATATTGAATAAACCTAAACAGCATGGCATCCCGTTCTTCCTGCTTACTGTCACGCATATAGCGCTCAAAGAAATATTCAACAATCTCTGTAGGGTTCTTTCCTTTATCGTAACCGCGAATGCACAATTCGTGAAACAGCGGTAACAGGCCTCCCGTATTTGATATTCTATCAAAGGGAAGCGTCATGAATATACCGTTAAAGATTTGGTATTTAGATTCTACTTCGTTTCTAAATCTTTCAATTCTGGGTAGTCTAGACATGTTTTAAGTTTGAGAGGATTCGGTCGTGGAAATCTTTTTATTTACAATACGGATGGCATCTTCCACGGTTTGCATCTCTTCCATATCTGGTTCCTGTAACATGATGTCAAATTCGTCTTCTACGTCAAGGGCAATATCTACCAGGTGTGCGCTGTTGATTCCCAAGTCTTGCATCAAATGGCTGTCGCGTTGAATAGCATCTGCAGATACATCTTGGGGAAGATACACTTTGACAATGCGGAATAAGGATTCCTCGATTTGTTGGTCAGTCATGTGTAATAATTTTGTAGTAAGATAAATGTACGATCTATCTGGCAGAATGATCAAGGATTTAGGACAGTCTTTGCAATACTTTCCACGCAAACCTTATAGTTGATTGAGGTTTTGATTACTTGATTGCAGCAGGCTTTAAATTAAATGTTATAATTTGATAACAAGTGTTTTAGTCCAGCTTTACCAGTTGCTTTGAAAACATTTATTTTCTGGTCATTCGTGTATCAATCCCCCTGAAATTTAGAGCCAAATCAAGTATATTTACATCATGGAGATCCCTGATTTATATCAACTACAGCAAACATTTTTTAAATCCAGAAAAAGCCTGGAGATCTCCTATCGGGTCAACAGTCTGCAACGACTCCAAAACTTGTTATCCAAACGTGAAGAGGAAGTGTATCAAGCACTGGCAGAAGACCTGGGTAAAAGTAAATACGAGACTTTTTTGACAGAGTATCAAGTAGTATTGAGCGAACTCAAAAAGTTTATTTATCACACAAAAAATTGGTCCAAGCCCCAAAAGGTCAAACCTTCCCTATTTAATTTTCCCTCCCATGCCAGGCGATACCCTGAGCCTTACGGAAACACCTTGATCATATCGCCTTGGAATTATCCTTTTCAGTTGGCACTGGCGCCATTGATTGGAGCGGTAGCGGCAGGAAATACGGTGATCCTTAAGCCAAGTGAGTTCTCATCTGCTACTAGTACTTTACTCAATGAATTGATCAGCGAAGCTTTTGAACCAGGCCATGTGAGCGTGGTTCTAGGCGACGCTACCATCGCACAGCAATTGACTGGGCTACAATGGGATTACATCTTTTTCACAGGAAGTCCAGGTGTTGGAAAAAAAATATACCAAGCCGCAGCCCAATACCTTACACCCGTCACACTCGAATTAGGCGGTAAAAATCCTTGTGTAATTGATCCTAGTGCGCCTATTCCACTCACAGCACGCAGAATTGTATGGGGTAAATTTCTCAACGCGGGACAGACCTGTATCGCGCCGGATTATTTATTGGTGCATCATACGGTTAAAGACCAATTGATAGAATGCATCAAAAAGGAAGTGGAAAAGGCTTTTGGTACGGATCCAAAAAACTCTCCCGACTTTCCCAGAATTATTAGAGAAGCGCATTTTGATCAACTGGTCAATTATTTGGAAGGGCAAACCTGTCTGATGGGGGGCAATCACGATAAACAACAGTTGTATTTCTCGCCTAGTCTTTTGGACGAACCCAATCGTGAATCAGCGGTCATGCAAGGTGAGATTTTTGGCCCGATATTACCTGTCATCTCCTATAAAGATCAACAGGAGGTGGTCGATTGGATTGAAAGCTACCCAAAGCCTTTGGGCGGTTATTGTTTTTCAAAAGATAAAAAATTTCAGCACTGGTTTATTCATCGTTTTTCCTTTGGTGGCGGAGTCATCAATGATAGCATCGTGCAATTTGTCAACGACCGCGTGCCATTTGGAGGCGTTGGGAACAGCGGTATCGGTAGTTACCACGGTAAAAAGACTTTTGATACCTTTTCGCATTATAAGGGAGTGATTCATCGCGGTACATGGTTGGATTTGCCCGTTCGCTATGCCCCCTACAAAGGTAAATTCAAAAAAATGAGGTCCTTACTCACCTGGCTGTAAGTGGCACCTATTGAGGTTTAATTTACTCTATTCATTTCAGCACTATTTAGTGTTACCCAGCGGAATCCTGATAGCGCTTAAAAAATTTGGCTTATCATAATTTAGGGTTAAAGTAAGTGAGTTTCGCTTTCGCGAAAGCGCAAACCATAGTATCTTTAAAAGAAAAAATGATTAAAGAGGGAACAAAAGTACAATGGGATTGGGGCAACGGAACGGCTGTTGGTAAAGTGCAATCCACATTTACCAAAGAAGTAACCCGCACCATTGAGGGCAATGAAGTGACCCGAAAAGGAGAGGAAGGGAATAAAGCACTGTACATTAAACAAGATGATGGCGCTAGTGTTCTCAAATTAGAAAGCGAAGTCAAACGAGCAGATTAACTGACAAAGTATGTATTTGACATCAACCACCACATCAAGTTTGTTATGGCAATGGTCCACCGGCATGGTGATTTCGTCCATTTTACTTGCAGTCTTAGTCATTTCTGCTGGGGTTTGGTTGTACAAACACCGCAACGGATCTGATGGTGGGAGTACGATTTCAGTCAAGGTAGATCGCAATGGGAAATATCATTATGATCTGATTCCAGACTCAGAGAATGGTAATCTTTTGGTATGGATTAAAATTATTCTGGCCATCATTGCATTGGCCATCATTCTGCTTCCTTTTAAACATATTGTCTCAAGACCTTAATAAATTCCAGCTATGGCCGAGTTGATCAAAGTCTATGACGACCATCCTAACCCAAAAGATCTCAAACGTATTGTAGAAGCCATGAGGGATGGCGCACTAATTATTTATCCTACCGATACGGTTTATGGTTTAGGTTGTGACATCACCAATAAAGGTGCCCTGGAAAAGGTAGCCCGTTTGAAGAACGTCAAATTGGACAAAGCCAACTTTTCATTTATTTGTGAAGACTTGAGTAATCTGAGCGAATTTGCCAGTCAGATAGATTCTGCAACTTTTAAGCTCTTAAAAAGAAATTTACCAGGACCTTACACCTTTATCCTCCCTGGCAGTAACAATTTACCTACCTTTTTTAAAAAGAAGAGGACGGTTGGGATCAGAGTTCCCGACAACAATACGGCAACTTCTTTGGTTCGCGCATTAGGTAACCCTATTATTTCAACGTCTATCAAAGACGAGGACGATGTGATTGAATATACTACGGATCCCAGTCTTATCCTGGAAAAATGGGGCAAACTCGTGGATTTTGTCATCGATGGCGGCTACGGAGGAAACGTAGGATCTACTGTTATCGATTTAACCGGAAACGAACCTGTACTGATCAGGGAAGGTAAAGGCAGCGTGGAGCTGTAATCTCGGTAATTGCAGATATCTCGGCATTTTAAACAGAAGAATCATTTCATCGCTGGCATGGTAAGCTTAGAAGATCCGTTACAGGTACCTGGCAAATTCTTATTTATTTCATATTTCACAATTTATTACAAACTTTAGGAGAGTGCTTTATTATCTTAACTGATCAAATAAAATACTATGCCATATTTACAGAAAACTACGGCTGGACAAGACGCCGATGTACAAATTTATTATGAAGATCACGGTAGCGGTGATCCAATTATTTTAATTCATGGATGGCCATTGAGTGGTGCCATGTGGGAATATCAAGTTCCTGCTTTGATCGATGCTGGTTACCGGGTCATCACCTATGATCGCAGAGGTTTCGGTAGATCGTCAAGACCATACAGAGGTTATGATTATCATCATATGGCTTTGGATCTGAAGGATTTGATCGATAGATTAGATTTGAGCAATGTAACCTTGGTAGGATTTTCTATGGGTGGTGGTGAGCTGGCCCAGTATGTGAATACATTTGGTAATCAAAAGTTGTCAAAACTAATATTTGTTAGTTCGATCGCTCCATACCTTCTAAAAACTGAAAATAACCCTGACGGCGCTCCTGATGAAGTCTTTAAAGACATGGAAAATAATATAAAAAATGATCGTGCTGGTTTCTTAAAAGGATTTGGTGATGCTTTTGTCAATTATGAAGAGAATAAAGATCGGGTATCACAAGGCCAGTTAGACTATAATTTTAATATCGCTGTAAACGCCAGTCCAAAAGGAACCTTGGATTGTATCAATGCTTTTGGTCGTACTGATTTAAGACCTGCGCTAGAAAAAGTAAATGTTCCAACATTATTTATACACGGTGATGCCGACCAAGTCGTACCTTTGAAACCCAGTTCGCAACAAGGGCATTCTATTGTCAAAGATTCAAAACTAGAGATCATCTCAGGTGCGCCACATGGATTGTATGTGACACATTCCGAAGAGTTGAACAACATATTATTGGATTTCCTCAAGGGCTGATAGTTTTTACAATAACAATCAAACTCCCAAATTAGATTTTGGGAGTTTTTTTATGGCATTTAAGTTTTTTATCGGTAAAAAGACCTTGATAGCAAGGCTTAAAAGTAAAATACTTGTATTATCAGGGAGGTTGGATATATTTGTTTTTTAAGACTTAATTATGATTCAGCCCACCAAGCGACTTTTAATGGTCGCAGCCCTATGTCTCGGTAGTTTACTTTATGCACAACGAGACAATCCAACCGATGCAGATAAAATTCTCGCCAAAGAACTCCTCGCTGATTACCCAGACGATGAGGTTGTCATTAAAAATCAAGATATCTATATCAGTTTTGATAAAAACAGATCCTCTGGTAAAGTAGAAGCTACTGTATCAAAGCATATCACGTTTTTTTCTATTTCTAATCGCGCAACTATAGGCTATTCCACAGGTTATGACAATGAATCAAGCATAGAAAAATTGGAACTACGCTCTCGAAGGGACCGTAAACAAGAATGGGAAATTGAAGATGAAGCCTATTCTGACGAGTCTATCTTTCACAACGATTACCGTGTTCAGTTTGGTAAGTTGAATTTCCCTCTTCAAGGCTACACGCTAAGTGTGGAAGAGGAAAAAGAATATCAGGATATCAAATATTTGACCAGTCAGTATTTTGTGGAGCCTTATCGAATCATTGAAGGTACTGTTACTTTTAAAATACCTTCTTGGCTAGATTTGGAAATCAAGGAGTTTAATGTGGATACGCATGATATAAAAAGAACTGAAAAGGAGGAAGAAGATTTCCGCCTGGTCACCTATACCTTAAAGAGGATTCCACCTAGTAAAAGGGAATATCTTATGCCAGGTAGTTCTTACGTTTATCCACATGTTTTGCTGTTGTCCAAAAGCTTTATAGATTCATCAGGAGAAGAACAAATCCTTTTCAAAGAAACCAAGGATTTGTACGCATGGTATAGACAACTCGTCAATGAGGTTAAGATTGAAGAATCTGCCATTGATGAAAAGGTTCAAGAGCTCGTTCAAGGACTTGAAAAGGATGAAGAAAAAATCAAGGCCATTTATTACTGGGTTCAAGACAATATCAAGTATATCGCTTTTGAAGATGGATTAGCTGGGTTTCAACCTGATGCACCTCAAAATGTATTTGAAAAGCGTTATGGAGACTGTAAAGGCATGGCAATTCTGCTAAAGACAATGTTAAGCATTGCTGGTTTTGACGCTAGACTGGTTTGGATCGGTACAGATCATATTGCCTATGACTACTCCACCCCTTCGCTGAGCGTGGATAATCACATGATTTCCGCAATAATGATTGATGGCGAACCAGTGTTTCTCGATGGGACTGAAAAATTTAACAAGTTTGGATCCTTTGCCACTCGTATCCAAGGCAAACAGGCGATGATTGAAAATGGGGATGATTTTATATTGAAAAAAGTTCCTGAATCTAACGATAGTGCAAACACAGAATCCTATGATGCAAAACTTAATATGGAGGGTGCTGATTTGGTAGCCGATATATCCAGGACGTTTTCTGGTGAAGGGGCTTCTAGTTTCTTGTACAGATTTACTAATGTCCCTTTAGACAAAAGAGAAGAAGTTCTACTAAGAGTCTTAAAAGATGGAAACGAAAACGCTTCTATCGAACTGAACTCCAGTTTTGATCCTGCCGACAGAGATAACGACCTCAGTCTTCAGTATTCTATGAGAGTCAAAAACTCGGTCAGTGAGTTTGACAACACCTATTATATGGAATTAGACCCAGTAAGATATTTGGCAGAAGCGCAACTAGACGTTGACCGTCAGAATCCCCTAATGTTAAGTCACAAAGGTCAAGAAACCAAAAACTTTAACCTCAAGCTCCCTTCTGGCATTTCAGTAAGTTCTTTACCAGAACCTCTGGACATTGACAATAAATATCTTAGGATTAAGAAATCCTATCAACAACAAGGGGATCAAGTTGTCTATACATCTCAAATTGCTATCAAGAAACGTATGATTGCTGTAGAAGATTTCTCACTGTGGAATGAGAGTATAAAACGCCTTAAATCATTTTATGACGAACAAGTAGTGCTTAAAAAATCTTAATTAAAAATCCATTTTCAATCCAATTAACCAATTCCAATTTCATGCATCGAATTATTTACATCAGTCTTTTATTTTCATTAGTTGTTCAGCTTAATTATGCCCAAGATCAAGCAGAGTTAGAAGCGGAATTTTGGAAAATGTCACCCGATGAAATGATTGCCTTATCCATACCCCAACAATGGAATGATGAAAGCGCTATCATTTTAGAGGATGACAGTTACATTAGGTACATCAATAGTGGTAGACGCGTTTATATTACCAGGAGTAAACATCAAGTCGTCAAAATACAAGATCAGGCCTCTCTGGAAGATTTTTCTGAAATCAGACTGAGCAAGGATTCCAGACAAGGATTCATGTGGCGTACCTTTTCAAAAAAAGAAACCTTTTTAGGGATTAGATTGATAAAACCAGATGCTACTATAGTTAAAGTAGATATCTCACAAGAGGAAGTTCTAGAGGATGAAACACGTAAAATTGCCATTCCAAATTTGGAAATTGGTGATATTGTTGATCTCTTTATTTTTTCAGAAGAGAAACAAACCGATGCTTCGGGTTTTGAACTATATGACCCTATAGAGACTACATTAAAAGATGATTACCCCATCTTAAGCTATAAATTGGCCGTAGAAGTAGAGAATGACTTCTTTCTTAACATGAATTCGTACAACGGTGCTCCACCAGTTAAAGAGATACCAACCGATCGCAATGCGACCAAAAAATATGCGGTAGAAGCAAGCCATCTGGAGCGTTTAGATGCAAGGCGTTGGTATTACCCATTAATTGAAGAGCCTTCGGTTAAGTTTCAAGTTTGTTTTGCAAGATCGAGAGGAAATGAAACTTTCTCACCGATTTTTAAAGGTGAGGATGGTGAGCGAAAAGCTATAGTTACAAAACAAGATGTGCTGGATTTCTACGATAGGAAGTTTGGTCGTGCGGACGATGATCTAGTAAGAAGCGCATTAAAATACCTCAAGGAAAATAATATCACTGATCAAGAACAAAAATTTCATAAGGCTCTTGAATGGCTACGGTTTTACGGGAACACAAAGTACTACGAGGGAATTTTTGCTTACCAGTCAGATTTGATTGGAGCTTATCCCAATCCCAGATGTAATCACCTTTATTATGGGCGATATTCAGAAGCTAAGGAGGTAATTGACTTTCTGCGGGTATTATGTGAAAAACTAGATGTAGATTACGATATTTTGATGGCCCAGCCAAGATACGATGGGGCGATCGAGGATATGCTGATCAAAGCCAATGCTAGAGTAGGTATTAGAATTAATACTCCTTCTCCACTCTATTTCTTTACCTACAATGAAAACATGAAACTGAACCAAAATATGGCCAGCCTTGAAGGTGCTGAAGTTTATGTAGGAAAGGTGGTGAAAGGGAAAAAGATCACTGATATAACGATCGAAACTCTACCAACCAGTTCACCAGAAGATAATGTATATACTGAAGATATTGAATTGAGTCTTACCGCATCCAATGATATCGCTCTAGAGCGTACCATGACTGCTTCAGGTCAATTCCTACAGGATTATATTTATAGTTGGATTTCATGGGTTGATTTTTTGAAAGAAGATTATGAAAGATTTGACTCAACACATTTTTACGATTGCGGTAGTAAAAGGGAAAAAAGAGAAAATCCTCCTAAGTTTAAGGCGTTAGAAGATGAGACGGTAAAGGAATATAAAGAGAACAGAAAAACATCTGTGGAAAAAGAATGGGATGCAAAAATTGAGGATTATGACAATGCTTATATTTCTTCGGGCCGTTATGAAGAAGAAGCTCCATTAAGCATCTCAGAAAATTACGTCATCAAAGAAAAATTTGTCAAAAAAGCTGGACCCAACCTTATTTTGGAAATCGGGAAATTTATAGGTGGCCAAGTCGAAATTGAGGAAGAGGAAAGGACGAGAAAAGTAGACATCTATATTGACCATCCTAAAACCTATACTTACGACATCACCTTTACTATTCCTGAAGGTTATACCTTAAAGGGAGTGGAAAAGTTAAATCAATCTATCGAGAATGAAACCGGGGCATTTAAGGTCACGGCTCAATCAGATGGAAAACAACTTAAAGTGCAATCCACTAAGATTTACAAGAAAAATTACCTACCCGTTACACAATGGAAAGATATGCTTCCTTGGTTGGATGCAGCATTTGAATTTAATCAAGCCAAGGTATTACTGCAAAAAGTTTGATTTCTAAAGACATTATAACATTTAAAAACGTCTGACCGAACATCAGGCGTTTTTCTTTTTAGAAAAACTACAAAATCATTAAGTCAAACTTTGGATAAATCACCACAATCACCTTTATCTGCTTTTCTATATTTACCTGTGTGAATCAGTAATTATATGCTGAAAATCTATCAATGGGCTTGTGTCTTTTGACACGAGTTTTTGATGCAAGGTTTTAATATAACCTTGAGAAATTTCTGAATAAAAATACTGTAATTTCACTTGGTAAAATAAAGCCTTATGTCCAGATCACTACAATTTATTGCCGTTCTAGAAGACAGTGTCAATGCAGCCCGATTGTCCCAAATCTGGCAGGACCTTCAAGCCCAATTCGGTGTTGATCAGGAGCAGCTCCAAATCAGCAAAATCAAACCTACTATAGATACAGAATTACAGGATCTAATGGAAGACAATAATGATGACAGCTCCAAAAAATGTATTCTTTGTATAGAGCTCATGGAAGGAAAGATGGAGCATATGCGCAAAGCTTTGGCCAAAGCTGGATGTCATTTATTAAAATTGATCAAAATCCCAACAGCTTTTAGGAGTTTAGGCGGGCAGATCCCTTCACAAATCATGAGGGATCAGTTCTAGCACTACCTTCTTATAGCAACCACTATATTCTTGGAGGACAATCTTCTTTGGAATTCTTTTAGGCTGAATAGGTCGCTGTCCCGTTTTTATTTTTTTTTCCTGGTCATATGAGCAATAATTTAGGCTTGGGTTTTTAGCCAAATACCTGAGGTTAAGAGATGATCTTGTGCTTATCTTACATAGCTTAAGTTGGTTAGAAACAATACTAGAAATAGGTCAATTCTTCGTGCAATGACTCTTGGCTTAATTCGAAAGGGTTGGATTTATGGCACCTACCTTTTCTGGGTGGTTACATGGGTAAATATTTACTAAAATCAAGTAGATTACAGATCTTTGTCAGATGGAGCATCGCCACTATTTATTATACAAACCTTACCGAATGCTGAGTCAATTTATGACCAATAGCAAAAGGCAAAAAAAGAAACGTTTTTTGGGCGAACTCTATTCTTTTCCAGAAGATGTGATGTCGGTAGGAAGACTGGATGAAAAAACTGAAGGCTTATTGATCGTCACAACAGATGGTCAGTTGAGCTATAAGATCAATACTTCTGCCGAATTTGATAAGGAATATTATGCCCAAGTAGATGGAATGATTGATCAGCGTGCTATCGAGGAACTGACCAGAGGCGTTAAGATCAGTATTGAAGGTAAATCATACTCTACCAAAAGTTGCAAAGCCTTTGTATTGCAAACTCCGCCAGAACTTCCACCCACCCAACAGTATATCAGAGATGATAGACACGGACCCACCAGCTGGATTTCTATCACCTTAACCGAAGGAAAGTTTCGCCAAGTACGTAAAATGTGTGCTGTAGTTGGTTTCCCAGTATTGCGGTTGGCACGTATAAGAATAGGACCATTCGGCATTTCAGACCTAAAAGGTCAACAGGTGATGGAGATTACTGAAGAATTCGAGAGGTAATGGGCTTATTCATTTTTGAGAATCACCAAGGTGGCCCTCACGCCAGCCGCAAGATTCCAGATATTTTGCTGAACCACTTTACCTTCCATATCCATCACTTTGAATTCCGCTGTATTGGGACCAGAAGTACCTTGATTGAGAGCTTCAATCTCCAATTTATTAAAGCCATCTTTCAGCGGAATCGTCACGGCTTGATAGACATTGCGCAAATAGATCTTCTCCACCAGAATTTTATCGTCCATCCAAATCCTCACCAAATCTCCATCTTCATATTGGTGATCCCGACAAACCAGTCTCAGTAACTGTTTACCGGTTCTGATCTCTCCCAAAAAAGTGTCGCTCCTGAATCCAGCTCCTACAGGAGCATCTTGGGTAAATTTTCTTTTTTCAAATTTGATTCCTGGATCAACCAGATCAGTGGTCTGGCGCATATTGATTTCTTTTTTGGTATTGGGTCGCGTGTAGGTAGGTGTTTCCTTCTTTTCTGGAAACAACAAAGATCCTCCATTGATAGTTTTCGGTAGCCGTTCTATTGTACGTGGAGTAGAATTGGGGGTTTCTTGCGCACTTAAGCTAAGCGTTCCCATTAAGAATAAATAACCTACAATCTTTTTCATAACCTAAAGATATCAAAATCCTTGCCCAAATGCGCTGACAAGATGTTATTTAACCTTAATAAGTTGATTTTTTCTAACAGACCATACACAAATGAATGAATGGTGGCGGTTAAAATAATTGTTGATACCACCATGAAATAGATGTTCAGATATGTTTACATATTGTTCCGTTCGCTTTCGCGAAAGCGACTTTACCAATAGCCCTCTCCTAGCCTACTCTTTCAATCTTGGCTCCTATGGCTTTAAGACGCGTGTCTATGTTTTGATAACCCCGATCAATTTGTTCAATATTATGAATAGTACTGGTTCCTGTAGCACTCAAGGCAGCGATCAACAAAGAGATTCCGGCGCGAATATCTGGGCTGGTCATGGTTGTAGCCTTTAGCTGCGACTGAAAATCATGTCCGATCACACTGGCGCGATGCGGATCACACAAAATAATTTTTGCGCCCATATCGATCAATTTATCTACAAAGAAGAGTCGGCTTTCAAACATTTTCTGGTGAATCAAGACACTTCCTCTCGCTTGGGTAGCTACCACCAATACTATGCTTAACAAATCGGGAGTAAATCCAGGCCATGGAGCATCAGAAATTGTCAAAATGGAGCCATCAATATAATTCTGAATTTCATATCCATCCGTGTGAGCAGGAATATAGATGTCATCCCCACGCCTCTCCAATTGGATACCCAGCTTTTTAAAAGTCGCTGGTATAACGCCTAATTCGTCGTACGCCACATTCTTGATCGTGATCTCAGATTTAGTCATCGCAGCCAATCCAATCCAGCTACCGATTTCAATCATATCAGGTAAAATGCGATGGCTAGTTCCTCCTAATTGATTTACACCTTCAATGATCAACATGTTGGATCCAATACCATCGATTTTTGCTCCCATTCGTACCAGCATTTTACACAACTGCTGTAAATAAGGTTCACAAGCCGCATTGTAAATGGTGGTGGTGCCCTTGGCAAGGACAGCTGCCATCACAATATTTGCTGTTCCGGTCACAGAAGCCTCGTCCAGTAACATGTAAGTACCTTTTAATTCATCGGCCTCTACACCATAAAAATACTCTTCTTTGTTATAACGGAAATTTGCTCCTAGTTTGATGAATCCTTCAAAATGAGTATCCAAACGACGTCTGCCTATTTTGTCACCACCAGGTCTGGGTATATATCCTTTACCGAATCTAGCCAGCAACGGACCTACCAACATGATGGACCCCCTTAATCCACGTCCCAGAATTTTGTAGTCTTCTGACTGTAAAAAATCCAGATCTACATCATCGGCCTGAAATGTGTAAGAGTCTTTACCGTTTTTGGTCACCTTGACACCTAAATGGCTTAACAAATCAATTAGCTTATTGACATCGATGATGTTTGGAACATTCTCAATTGTCACCGGTTCATTAGTGAGAAGCACAGCGCAAAGAATTTGTAAAGCCTCATTTTTGGCTCCTTGCGGTTGTATATCTCCTTTTAACTGATGTCCTCCCTCGATGATAAATGTTCCCATGTAGATAATATTAGATCAAGGCTAAAAATAACCAACCCTCGATAGTTCCTAAAGCAAATTTGGGCGAAGTATCCACAAATAGTTAACAAGATGGAATTCCTAAGTACGTATGGTTAATTCCTAATGGGACATTACTTTTGCATTTACAACCAATCTTATACCTACTTTGAGAATTCAAGCCTTAAGTCTATTTCTAGTATTTTGCCTTTGTGGTGTTCAGGCACAAGTAAAAACTTCCCAGATACCAACATGGGTTACTCCCACTGAGTATAGCCAGTCGCCTGCGATTGATAAAAACGAGCTTAGCCAGGGTACCCTTCAATTATTAAGGGACAATCAGACCCATTTGGTCAAAGAAACCGTTTACATCAGGCAAGTGACCCAAGTGATTGACAACGCTGCTATACAGGAGGCTGGCACTATCAATGTTGATTATGATCCGACTTTTCAAGAGTTGGTTTTTCATGAGATAAATATCTTACGAAACAGCAGTTCGATCGATAAGCTTCAACCAAACAATTTTCAGCTTTTACGTCGGGAAGCAAATGCTGAAAACTATCTGTATGATGGGAGTATGACCGCTATGGTCAACCTATCCGACGTCAGACCCGGTGATATCATTGATTATAGCTATTCTATCAAAGGCTTTAATCCTATTCACAAGGGGCTATTTTCAAATTCTTATACTTTTGATGGTTATTCGCCGGTGGGGAAAATCAATGTTCGCCTCTTATCAAATAAACCGTTGAAATACAAGGGCTTTAATGGATTAGAAAAGCCATTTTTAAATAAAATAAATGGCTTGAATGAGTACACTTGGACTTCCACTGATGTTACACCTCTTACCTATGAGGAGTACGATCCAGCATGGAACATCAACTACAAGCTTTTACTTGTTTCGGCTTACGATTCTTGGGCATCCGTTGTCAATTGGGCTGTAAATGTCTATCAGGAAAACCAACCGTTGAGTGATGATCTTTCCTCACACATTGAACAAATCGCCAGTGCGACAGAAGATGAAGGAGAACGCATCCAAAAAGTCTTGGACTTTGTGCAGGAAGACATACGTTATCTGGGATTGGAAGAGGGAATTGGTGGTTACCAACCTTTCTCGCCTAACCAGGTATATGAACAACGTTTTGGGGATTGTAAGGACAAGAGTTTACTCATGGCCTCCATGCTTAAACAATTGGATATCGAGGCCTACCCCATGCTGGTGAATACTACTTTAAAACAAAGCATTCTTGACTTTTTGCCTTCCCCAATATTTTTTGACCATTGTGTGGTAAAGGTTATAGACAACTCTGGAAAAGTCTATTATTATGATCCTACCATCAGTTCGCAAGGTGGATCATACGCCAAAACTCATTTTCCAGACTATCGATATGGCCTGGTCATTAAAAGGGGTGTACGGGAATTTGATCAAATAAGCTCCAGATCTGAGAACAAAGTTGAAGTCAAAGACGAATACCGTCTGGATTCCATCGGCAAGGGAGCGATCTTAAAAGTGAAAAGTGTCTATCATGATGCCAAAGCCGATCAAATGCGACAGTACTTTAAATCGCAAAGCCTAAACGCCATCAACAAAGAGTACGAGAAATATTATGCCAATTACTTTTATAATATCAAATCCATCGAGCATCCCCAATTAACGGATGATGTATTAGCCAACAGGCTACAGGTAATTGAAAAATATAAAATTGATAGCATCTGGCAGCCAATGGAAGACAAGAAAAACTTGATCGAAGTTCAGTTCGTTCCCAATTCCATCGATGGGCTACTCTTTATACCCAATGTCGAGCATCGCAAGAATCCTGTAAGCCTCGACTATCCCTCTCATCATATTCATGATATAACGGTTCATCTTCCAGCAGCTTGGGATATCCAGTCAGAAATAGAGTCAGTAGAACACGACAGTTTTGATTATCAATATCGTGCTACCTACATCCCCTTTGTAAATCAATTAAAACTGCATTTTGAAATCAAGTCGAAAAAGGACCACATTACGGTAGAAAAATTCAGTGATTACAGCCGTAAGGTCAATGATCTATCCAATAAGTTGGGATATGTGATCTATACCACATCAGACGGTTCCTCTTTAACCGAATTTGAAACTGGTAATGGAACATTAAAAATAGTTGGGCTAATTGCTGTAGCCGCATTGATTATCATGATATTGGTAGTGCGTAGCAACCAATCCGCCAGGAATGATGCCTATCGCCGTAGAGGCGGATTTTATTAAAGTATAAACTGTGTTTAATACTGCTCGTCGTCGTTAGGAAAATCGATACTTTTAACGTCAGTGATATACTGGGCTACTGCTCCACCCATATCTTCATAAAGATTCAGGTATCGTCGCAGGAACCGCGGATTAAACTCATGGGTCATACCAAACATGTCATGCGAAACCAATACCTGGCCATCCACACCACTTCCGGCTCCAATACCGATAACAGGAATGGTCAGTTGTTCAGCGACCTTTTGGGCAAGGGATGCGGGAACTTTTTCTAAAACAAGAGCAAAACAGCCCCAACGCTCCAAGGCCTTGGCGTCCTCGACCAACTTTTCTGCCTCTGCCTCCTCCTTGGCCCTGACTGTATAGGTTCCAAATTTATATATAGATTGTGGGGTTAGACCCAAATGTCCCATCACCGGAATACCTGCGTTCAAAATGCGCTTAATAGATTCTTTAACTTCACTACCGCCTTCTAGCTTTACCGTATGTCCGCCGCTCTCCTTCATAATGCGTATAGCGCTGCGTAAAGCTTCTTTAGGATCACTCTGGTAGCTTCCAAAAGGTAAGTCAACCACGACTAAAGCGCGTTGCACTCCTCTAACCACACTGCTGGCGTGATAAATCATCTGATCCAAAGTAATGGGAAGTGTGGTCTCATGACCCGCCATTACATTACTGGCACTATCGCCTACCAAGATCACATCAATTCCGGCGTTATCAATAATTTTGGCCATCGTATAATCATAGGCTGTCAACATTGAAATCTTTTCTCCCGCGGATTTCATTTCAGTGAGAGATTTTACCGTGACTCTTTTGTACTCCTTTTTTGCAGTTGACATAATGTTCGTTGTATACTGCAAAAGTACTAATTTAGCCCAGCATACGCATTCATCATTCTATGAGAAAGTCAATACTTACCTGCATTATGGTGCTGGGCATCGTCACCGTCGGATGGTCACAAGTTGTATCGGATACAGTTAAGGCCGTCAGTATCAACCAAAGCAATCAGCCCATCAACCCTGTAGAGGCCGTAAAGGACTTCTTTAAGGATTTTCATGCTAAGGATACCACAGCCCTCAGGCAACATATCCAAAAAGGAACACAGCTTTCTTCAATGATCATTTCAAAAAGCAGGGGAAAACAACTGATCAGTTCTGATGTGGATCAATTTCTTAAAGGCATCGCCAACATACCCGATAGCTTATCTTTTGAGGAACGACTTCTGGAAATTAAATGGATGGGCGATGACCACCTGGCCAGCGTCTCTACCACTTACGAATTCTATTATGACGGCAAATTTACCCACAACGGCACCAACCTTTTCATTCTAACTTACATTGACAAACGCTGGAAAATCACTGGATTAACTGATTCAAGATTTTATCCTTAAACAGGTAACGGCAGTACATACTAGTTTATTGATTGCCAAGTATAATAGGCAATCCACCACCATCAGACCCACCAACTACAATTACCTTTGAATTAGGCGACTCGGCTAATTTTAGGGTAGCCTCAATACCTTTTTCGGTTAAAATTTTATCCGTTAAAGAAGCGCTTAAAATTCTATTGGCTACAGCTTTACCTTCAGCATCAATACGTTGTCTTTCAGCTTCTTTACTGGCCTTGGTCAATCTAAACTCGTATTCCAGCGCTTCTTGTTCCTGTCTTAACTTACGTTCAATGGCATCCTTTATTTTGGTAGGTAGCGTTACATCTTTTACCAGCACTCGATTGACTTGAACGTACTGAGTCTCTAGTTCTTTTCGAGCTTCTTCCAAGATTTCGGCTTGAATCACGTCTCTTTTACTGGAGTATAGTTGCTCTGGAGTGTACCGGCCAACAACGCTTCTGGCCGCGGCACTAATCGCAGGCTCTAGGATATCCTCTACATAATTACGTCCTTTTTCTTGATGAAGGTAGGGCAACTTGTCATATTGAGGTTGGTACCATACTGTTCCATCAACAGTAACCTCCAAACCATTGACTGACAACACTCTCATTTTATCATTGATGGATAACTGTCGTACGGGATAAATGATCATATCATTCCAAGGAGCGATGACATGAAAGCCTTCACCATATGTGGTTTCGGTCTCAACACCATCACTAAATGGTCTAAATAGCACACCTGCTTGACCTGCGTCAATCACCACCGAACTTTTGATAATAATAATTCCAACTATGACTAAAGCTATAACACCGAATACGGCAGCTCTGGGTAATTTTTCCATGAGTAAATTTTTTAAAGTTTATAATTGACTGGATCTGGTTCACTTAAACCAGACCTTGATATTTTCTTGCAAACCATTCCAGTGCCAGCAGCAAAATGATGATTCCCAGCAGGTATTTCCAATCTACCAGACTTGTTTGTGAAACAGTAGCTCTTTCCACCGTTTGCAATAAGGGATCGTGCGTTAATTCTTCTACAAGTGCATTAATTTGGTTGGGATACCAGACAGCCTCAGGCCCCACCAGTTGTTGCATGGATCCCGCCGAAGCACTGACAAATTGTTGCTCAATATCAAACTCCAATACGGTAAAACTTCCCGACTGGTTGAGTTTGTCATTTTCTACCTGTACTAAAAAACTGTAATCTCCAGCTTCCAAACCGCTCAGATCCACCTGATAAGAAAAGTTGTCTAAAATAAAGGGTCTGGTCAATACTTCACCAGTTTTCAATTCTTTCAACTTGAGGTTCAGTATTCCATTATCCTCAAATTGATAATTCTTGTCCAGATATTGAGCATTGAGACGTATGCTTTGGTTTTGGTAGTAGAAAGGCTCATAACTTACATCCAGCCTGTTTCTTTTTTTATTGCTTGCTAGATATTGAACCTGACTATTGATCAAATCGTCAAAATTGACAAATTCTTTATTGTTGATATATGATTGAGCACGCCATTTCCATAATCCAGCAGCTAGGGTTACGGCATGCCTAGTTTCCCCTTCTTCATACGTAAACCAGAAAGGTTGTGTAGTTCGAATATTACTGATTTGCTTGAAGAACAAGACCGAAATAGGCACTTGAGTGGTTAGTTCGCCGAAAGGGACACTTACCGGAGGGAAATCGGTATAATCAAATGATTCTAAGTTAAAGGTGGGATAGGAATCATTTAAAATAGGTTGGACTTCATCAAAGTCAGCTTCGTTTTCTAATTGAATGGCTTCTGTCAAGCTGTTGAAATAGGATAGATTAGGAAGAGGACCAGTAAAAGTCCAAGTATTTTTGTTGAGCAATTTGACTTGTGCGTCCGCTTTCGCGAAAGCGGGACCTACCCCATACCTGATCACTAATTGATATTCATTTAAATCTGGTAGCTCGGATATGTGCAAGAGGTCTACCTCACGTTGTTGGTTAGATTCGATGGCTTTTTTAATAGCCCCCAAGTCCGGATGAAGGCCATTGTGAAGCAAGGCAATCTTAGTTTGCTGATCTATGACTTCTACGGCAAAATTGCGGCTGTTATTACCCGTATTTTTTTCCTGAGCAAGATGGGTAATTGTAGCCTTCATGCGCTGTGTCCCAATCGACTTACTCACCAAGGTTGTGTTGACCACAGCACTGCGCTGTTCCTTAGAAAAATTAATATTTTGGGTGTAAAGTGTCGTATTTCCGTTGGTAATTGTAAATGTTTCAGTGATTGATTCATTACCTTGATATGAGATCAAGACCTCTACTGGAAACTCGTTGTTGAGATAAGAATATCGATTGACATTGACTTGCTGGATTTTGAGATCTGGATAACTGGTGGTATCACCATAGATGATAGGATACAATTGAGTCGATCTATCGACCGTCTGATATTGATAGCTCGATCCCGCTGTTTGATTACCATCAGTCATTAGTACAATGGCTTTATGGCGATCCCGATAAAGTTGTTGTGGTTCCTGAATCGCCTTAGCAATATCGGTTTCACTACCATCAAAAGATAGACTATCTAACGCCTTGACTTTATCAGTAAAAGAAAAAACCTGGATATCAAAATTTTCCTTTAGTGTTGGGTGATTGCGTATCTGATTGAGATCTCGTTGCACGTCATCACCAGCCTCCAAGGCTTCAATAGACCTGGAATCATCTACCATGATCACAAGTTGTGGCAATAACGAAGTATAGGTAGTAGTACTGATCTTAGGGGCGATCAGCAATATCAAAAGACAAAAAACCGTCAGGAATCGCAATAAAGCTAACCACGGTTTTTTTTTAGTTTTCTTGTGTTTTAAGATATAACCGTATTGAAACAGAGCCACACTGGCAGCAGCAAGCGCGGCAAGAATTATCCAAATAACGGTCATATCAACTTCATCAGGTATTAAGTGAGCATTCCACCATCAACATTCAGGGTTTGTCCCGTCACATAGGCAGATAAATCACTGGCCAAGAAAACACACGCATTCGCTACATCTTCTGGAGTTCCACCACGCTTTAATGGGATGGCATCGCGCCAGCTTTGCACGGTATCCTCATTCAAGGCGTCGGTCATTTCGGTCTCGATGAAGCCTGGTGCAATCGAGTTACATCTAATATTTCTAGATCCCAATTCTAGGGCCACGGATTTTGAAAATCCGATGATTCCTGCTTTACTGGCAGCATAATTGGTCTGACCAGCATTTCCTTTAACACCAACTACGCTACTCATATTGATGATACTACCTTGGCGTTGTTTCAACATGGTGCGTTGAACAGCTTTGGTCATATTAAATACCGATTTTAAGTTGACCTCAATCACTTTGTCAAAGTCATCCTCACTGATACGCATCAACAAATTATCCTTGGTAATACCAGCGTTATTGATCAGCACGTCTATGCTATCAAAATCTTTGCTGACCTCGGCCACAAGATGTTGTGCTTCCTGGAAATTGGCCGCATTACTTTTGTAAGCTTTGGCTTTGACACCCATTCCCAGCAGCTTTTTTTCTAATTCCAAGGCTGGAGCTTCAGAACTGGCATAAGTAAAAGCAATATTAGCACCGTGTTGAGCAAAAATTTCTGCAATACCTTTACCTATGCCTCTGCTGGCGCCAGTAATAATGACATTTTTATTTTCCAGTAGTTTCATTGACTAACAATTTTTGATTGAAACTCAGGATTCAATCGGCCTTCTTTTTCAAACCATTTTGTTAAACCCATGTATTTGGTGCGATCTCCTTTAATAGCATAAGTATCAATTTGGCCCTTTTTCTTTCTTAAAATAAAAGCTGCGGCAACAATCTTCTTGCGGGTGTTTTCAAAATCCGTAGGTGAAAGGTTCATCCTGGCGATAGCTTGATTAGTCATATCATCGTAGCTAAGCGGAGTTTGAGTAGCTTTCAATCTATTGAGTATAAATTTGCTCCATACCGGCTTTTTTCCTCGTTTCTTTTTGTATTTACGTTTAGGTTTGGGAGATTCATTCTCCTCGGATGAACTTGTTATTGCTGTCGTACTTTCAGACGACTCATGCATATAATTATTGGTTGGAACCGCCTCCATTTCTTGAAGAATGGATTTTAATTCATCCAACTTTTTGAGCGTTTTAGCATATTCTTCTTGATAATGGATTTTTATCTTGGCTGCTACCTCTTCATTTAAATTTATTGATTTCATCTTTTGGGGGATTAAATTTTACATTAATTTAAAACTTCAGCTACTTTCTTGCCGATTTCGGCAGGTGAATCCACTACATGGATTCCACAATCACGCATGATCGCTTTTTTTGCTTGGGCAGTATCTTCAGATCCACCTACAATAGCCCCAGCGTGGCCCATGGTACGACCTGCAGGTGCAGTTTCTCCAGCAATAAAGCCAATTACAGGTTTTTTATTTCCAGTTTCCTTTATCCACTTTGCAGCATCTGCCTCGAGTTGGCCACCGATTTCGCCGATCATTACAATGGCTTCTGTATCATCGTCTTCCATAAAGAGTTCTACCGCTTCTTTGGTAGTCGTACCAATAATTGGATCTCCTCCAATACCGATAGCCGTTGAGATTCCAAAACCTTGCTTGACCACTTGGTCTGATGCTTCATACGTCAAAGTTCCAGACTTAGATACAATACCTACTTTTCCTTTTTTGAAAACGAATCCAGGCATGATACCAACCTTGGCCTCTTCCGGTGTGATAACTCCAGGGCAGTTTGGACCAATTAGGCGGCACTCTTTGTCTTTTATATAGTCAGCGGCTTTTACCATATCTGCCACAGGAATACCTTCGGTGATAGTTATGATCACTTTAATACCTGCATCAGCAGCTTCTTTAATGGCATCTGCGGCAAATGCTGGTGGTACAAAGATGATGGTAACATCAGCCCCAGCCTTTTCCACGGCTTCCTGAACCGTATTAAATACTGGTTTTCCTAAATGTTCCTGACCTCCTTTACCTGGGGTAACTCCTCCTACCACATTTGTTCCATAATCGATCATTTGACCGGCATGAAAGGTCCCTTCACTCCCTGTAAATCCTTGGACTATAATTTTAGAATCTTTGTTGACTAAAACGCTCATTGTTTTTTATTTATATTGAGTTTTCTTCTTGTTTAATGTTGTTGTTCAGCTGGGTGGCTGGTTTGGTGTACTTCTATGATCTTTTCATCATCGATTTTAAATATAGAAATAAAATATCCTACAGGTATCTCCTCCCTAGGATTTTCTACTGTTCTCACATAGACGGTAAACCGAGCCGCCACTTCATTTTTATTGGAAAAAATATGAGAGATCTCGTTGCGCATACTCTCATAAGAATTAGCGGTAGACTGACATAGCCTGTGGTAGTCATCGTAATCAAACACCCTGAATCCAGAGCTTGCATGCCAATGTACCTTTAATTCTGGGTGCAAATATTGTTCAAAATCGTAAGTATTTACAAATACATCAGAATCCAAGAATTCTTTTACTATTTTCTTTGCTGAAACAGCCATTTTTTTATCAATTTTTCAACTGCTAAACTAGTTAAGTATCCACTGATAACCTAGCGTTTACAATATAGATTTTCATAAACCTACCTTAAGATTTTTTCTGCATTTTTAACTGTTCCATCATTAACGGAATTTGTTTAATGGAAGCAATTTCTTTGTACTTACTTCTGAAATCATCTGCGGGCACCCCAAAGTAGCTTTTATGCCCTTCCAAAGACTTACTCACACCTGACTTGGCAGATATAACGGCTTTTTTACCAATGGTTACACCGCTGGTTATACCTACCTGTCCCCAGATCGTTACTTCATCTTCCACTACTACACAACCTGCGATTCCGGTTTGACTAGCAATCAAAACGTGATTGCCCAAGACTGTATCATGTCCAATTTGCACCTGGTTGTCCAACTTAGAACCATATCCGATGATCGTATCTCCAGTTACACCACGATCTATGGTACACATTGCACCTAACTCCACCTTGTCTTTAATAACCACACGACCACCGCTAAGTAATTTGTCATAACCTTCGGGACGCCTCTTATAATAAAAAGCATCCGCCCCTAAAACAGTGCCGGCATGGATTATCACATCCTCGCCAATATGGCTTCCGTTTCCAACGACAACATTGGCATGAATAATGGTTCGTGCGCCAATCGATACTGCAGAACCTATAATCGCACTGGGGTGAATATGCGCAGAAGAATGAATTTTTTCCTTTATAGATTTATGTTCTTCGCTGTCGAAGCCTTCAAAAGGTTTAAAATGATTGGTTAGTCGATTAAAATCCCTAAAAGGATCATCCGAAACCAATAGCGCTTTTCCTTCCGGACATTCCACTTTTTTGTTGATCAATACTACAGTAGCCGCGCTTTCAAGTGCCTTGTCATAGTATTTTGGGTGGTCCACAAATACAATATCACCCGCTTCTACCACGTGGATTTCATTCATCCCACTTACTGGAAAATCTTCTGGACCTACAAATTCAGCTTCAATAATAGAAGCGATTTCGCTGAGTTGATATGTTTGCGGAAATTTCACTTATTGCTTCATGCGCTCGTGATAAGCACCTTTTTCTGTATCGATTCTTATCATATCACCTTCATTGATAAATAAAGGTACGTTAACTTGAGCTCCAGTTTCTACAGTGGCCGGTTTTGTGGCATTTGTTGCGGTATTACCTTTAACTCCTGGCTCGGTTGCCGTCACCTCCAACACAACGTACTGAGGCATATCCACAGAAAGTGGGGAATTATCCTCTGTATTGATTTGGATTTTTACATTTTCACCTTCCTTCAAAAGGTCGGGAGTGTCCAATGCACTTTCCAACAATCTAATTTGGGTATAATCTTCAGTATTCATAAAGTGGAACCACTCACCTTCCCTATACAGGAATTGAAAAGTATGGGTTTCCACCCTGATATCATCAATCTTGTGTCCAGCAGAGAAAGTATTGTCAATAACTTTACCTGTGGTAACAGACTTGAGTTTGGTACGAACAAAGGCAGGCCCTTTTCCGGGTTTCACATGTAGAAATTCTATGATTTTAAAAATGTCGTGGTTGTAACGAATGCACAACCCTTTTCTGATGTCGCTTGTATTAGCCATAAGTTATTGTTTGCTGATGTATCCTCTCATGATACCTCGCTTTGTATTTTTAATAAATTCCAGTATTTCGTCACGCTCTGGAGTGGCGCTCATTTCTGCTTCTATGATCTCCACTGCTTGGGAGACATTGTAATTTTTTTGATAGAGAATCCGGTAAATGTCTTGAATCTCACGAATTTTGTCCAATTCAAATCCTCGTCTTCTTAGTCCGACGCTATTAATCCCGACATAACTCAGCGGTTCCCTTCCAGCCTTAACGTAAGGAGGAACATCCTTTCGCACCAGCGAGCCCCCAGTTACAAAGGCATGACTACCCACTTGACAGAACTGTTGAACGGCTGCCATACCTGCCAAAACAACGTAATCGCCAACGGTGATATGTCCAGCGAGCGTGCTGTTATTGGAAAAGATACAATGATCACCTACTATACAATCATGAGCAATATGACAATAGGCCATGATCCAGCAATTTTTACCAATCACTGTTTTCATTTTATCCGAAGTTCCCCTATTGATTGTCACACATTCCCTGATGGTTGTCCCGTCACCTATTTCTACTGTAGTATCCTCATCCTCAAACTTTTTATCTTGAGGAATTGCACTAATCACAGCCCCTGGAAAAATACTGACATTCTTCCCAATGCGAGCACCTTCCATGATCGTTACATTGGACCCTATCCATGTTCCTTCACCGATTATCACATCATTATGAATAGTAGTAAAAGGTTCTATGACTACATTTTTGGCGATTTTGGCGCCTGGATGGACATATGCTAGTGGTTGATTCATTCTTTGACTTTTGAAATTTGAGCCATGAGTTCTGCTTCTGCACACAGAACACCATTGGCATAGGCATAAGCCTGCATGTGAGCGATACCCCTGCGAATAGGTGTAATCAACTCACATTTAAAAATTAATGTGTCACCAGGACTGACCTTACGTTTGAACTTAACATTGTCCATTTTCATAAAGAATGTCAAATAATTTTCTGGATCTGGGACCGTGCTTAAAACAAGGATTCCTCCAGTTTGCGCCATGGCCTCAACTATCAATACTCCTGGCATTACAGGTTGTCCTGGAAAATGGCCTACAAAAAATGGCTCATTCATGGTCACGTTCTTTAGACCAGTAACGTATTGATCAGTAAGCTCAAAGATCTTGTCTACCAACAGAAATGGACTGCGGTGCGGCAACACACTCATGATCTTATTGATATCCATCAATGGTTCCTGATGGATATCGATATGTGGCACATTGTCCTTGATCTCTTTTTTGATCAGTTTGGACATCTTCTTGGCAAACTGCGTGTTGATATAATGTCCAGGCTTCGTAGCGATCACTTTTCCGCGGATTCTGTACCCAATCAAAGCCAAATCACCCACCACATCCAGAAGTTTGTGTCTGGCAGCTTCATTGGGGTAATGCAATTCTAAATTATCCAAGATGCCATTTGCCCTGACAGATATATTGTCTTTTTTAAATGCTTTTTTAAGATTGTCCATGGTTTTCTCAGACAACTCCTTGTCCACATAGACAATAGCATTATTGAGATCACCACCCTGAATTAATCCATGCTCTAAAAGCATTTCTATCTCATGTAAGAAACTAAAGGTACGGGCATCAGCAATTTCATCTTTGAAATCAGCCAACTTGTGCAAAGTTGCATTTTGGGTACCTAACACTTTCGTGCCAAAATCAACCATTGTTGTGACTTGGTAACTATCCGATGGCATGATCATTATTTCACTACCTGACTCTTCATCAGTATAGGAAATGATTTCTTTCACCACGTACTCCATTCTGGGTTGTTCTTGCTCCACCTTACCAGCTTTTTCCAAGGCTTCAACAAAAAACTTGGAGGAACCATCCATAATTGGAGGCTCACTGCTGTTGATCTCGATAAGACAGTTGTCAATTTCAAGCCCCACCAGTGCGGCGAGAACGTGTTCGCAAGTATTGATTTGCACCCCTTTTTTATCCAGGGTGGTACCACGTTTTGTATCGGTGACATAGGTGGCCAGTGCTTCAATCACCGGACTACCTTCCAGGTCTACACGTTCAAAGGCATAACCATGGTTTTCTGGTGCAGGTTTGAAAACAAGGCTTACATTTTTCCCTGTATGCAACCCTACTCCGGTAAGGCTCACCTCCCTAGCTATGGTGGTTTGCTTAAATTCTGTTGCCGTCATTTACACTTTCTTTTTTTCAAGGTCTGTTATTCTTGACTCTATATTTCTGAGGTTCTTAAACAGTACATAACTTCTGTTCCAGTCGCCATAATCAAAAGCAGGAGAGCCCTGTACATTTGAACCAGATTTTAATCTTTTGCCGATCCCGCTTTGTGCCTGAATACCAACATTATCTTCAATCACGATATGCCCAGCTACTCCTACCTGACCTCCAATCCTACAATTTTTACCAATTTTACTGGATCCTGCAATTCCCGTCTGGGAAGCGATAACTGTATTAGCCCCAATTTCCACGTTGTGCGCTACCTGAATCTGATTGTCCAATTTGACACCACTTCTAATGATTGTACTGCCTAATGTAGCGCGATCGATGGTAGTTAATGCTCCGATTTCCACATAATCTTCAATAATCACATTGCCAGTCTGCGGCACTTTAGAATAAGTCCCATCGTCATTTGGGGCATATCCGAACCCATCTGCTCCGATGACGCAACCTGAGTTGATCACAACATTGTTACCAATAACTGTATCACTCATGATTTTTGCGCCAGAATGTAAAATTACGTTGTTTCCGATAGTGACATTTTCACCAATATTGACATTGCTAAAAACTTTTACCTGATCTCCCATCTTTACGCCTTCGGCTATATACGCAAACGCAGCAACGTAAAGACCATCTCCGTGGGATACGGATTCGTGGATAAAACTGGGATGTTCAATGCCTTCCTTGGACATTTTGGCAGCTTGATAGTATTCCAATAACTTAGAAAAGGCTGCATAAGAATCTTCTACCCTGATCAATGTACATGACACCTCCTTTTCAGGTTTAAAATCATTATTGACAATGACCGCACTGGCATTGGTCTTATAAATATACGGTGTATACTTTGGATTAGCGAGAAAACTCAGACTACCCTCAGATCCTTCTTCAATCTTGGACAGCGTTTTTAATTCCAGCGAGGAATCTCCATCGACGGTTCCGTCTAGAAGATCAGCAATTTGTTGGGTAGTAAATTTCATTTTGGCAAAAATACTAATTTATATCAATCTTGAATTTTAGGATAACAACAATAATATTTGGTCACAGGCTTCAGCAGGGCTTTAAAACTATCCTCTTTCCCGGCTTTGATTAACTCTACAAGTTTTCCTTTTTTTGTCAATATCATGATGGGTTTCGCTTTCGCGTAAGCGAGGTTGGAAATAGCACCAGTAAACACAAAATAGGAAGCTTCATGGTCTGACAACCCATATTTTTTCTGAAGCTTTGATTTTTTCTTGTTGACTTTATCCTCTGGGACTGGTTGTCTCGAAAATTTAATTTTTAACAATTGTCGATTCAGAAGCATGTTGCAGAGTTCGCTCAACACAAAATCAGGATGCCCTGCCCCTAGTTTAAGAGCGGTCAACAGGTCTGCGTCATCCAAGCCGGCAAAACGTTTTAAATCTTGCCCATTCAGACCAAAATCATAATACTCATGATCAAAAAAATAAGCGAGCTTGGTAGGCAGGTTGACATCGGTTCCCGCAGTCCTTAATTCAACAATTCGCCGCACCACTGATTGAAGCAGGTGTTCAGCTCCTATTCCGGTTTTGTGCAGGTAAACCTGCCAGTACATGAGACGACGACCAGAAAGAAAATTTTCCACACTATAAAGTCCTTTTTCTTCTACCACTAATCGGTCATCCACGACGTTCAACATAGTAATGAGCCGCTGACTATTGATGTTTCCTTCAGCCACGCCTGTGTAAAAACTGTCTCTTTTTAGGTAATCCAATCGATCCATGTCCAGTTGACTGGACACCAACTCCAACATAAATGGTCTGTGATAAATTCCTTTAAAGATTTTGATGGCTAGCGTTAAACTCCCGTTAAACTCATGGTTCAAATATTCCATAAAATGAACCGACAATTGCTCATGGGTCACATTTTTGACAATTTGATATTCCAATGCATGGGAGAATGGACCATGGCCAATATCGTGTAATAAGATGGTTTTGTAAAGAGCGTCCTCCTCTGCTGAAGAAATGCTAACATTCTTTGAACGAAGTACTTGAACAGCTTTTTGCATTAAATGTAAGCAACCCAATGCATGATGAAAGCGGGTGTGGTGAGCGCCAGGATAAACCAGATAGGACAATCCCATTTGAGTGATACGCCTTAATCTTTGAAAAAATGGATGCTCTATAATTTGAAAGATCTCCTCATTGGGTACGGAAATAAAACCGTAAATAGGATCGTTAAATATTTTAAGTTTGTTCTTTTGATTCAAGAGAGCAAGAAATTTAAAGACAAATATACTGATATGGCAGAGATCAAGATACTATGGGTAGATGATGAAGTGGACCTTTTAAAACCACACATATTGTTTTTGGAGAAAAAGGGCTATACGGTAGATACTCGGGTCAGCGGAACCGAGGCCCTTGAGGCGATAGAGGCAACCTCTTATGATATTGTATTTCTAGACGAAAACATGCCAGGACTGACAGGATTAGAAACGCTGCATGAAATAAAAGAAAAGCAATCCCAGCTGCCTGTCGTTATGATCACTAAAAGTGAGGAGGAATATATCATGGAGGAAGCTATTGGTTCCAAGATTGCCGATTATCTCATTAAACCGGTCAATCCAAATCAAATCCTGCTCGCTGTAAAAAAGAACTTGGATGTTTCCAGATTGGTCAATGAAAAAACCACCAGCGATTACCAAAGGGAATTCCGCAAGATCGCCATGGATATGTCTATGGTTAATTCCTACGAGGAATGGGTACAGCTTTATCAAAAATTGATTTATTGGGAGTTGGAATTAGAGGACGTGGATGATGCCGGAATGTTTGAAATACTGACAGCCCAAAAGAATGAAGCCAACCAGCAGTTCTGTAAATTTATTGACAGAAACTACCCCGATTGGTTTACCGAAGGCGAGGATCACCCTACTTTGAGTCATGAATTATTCCGTAAAAAAGTAGTCCCTCACTTAAAGCAGGACCAACCTGTTTTAATGGTAGTTGTGGACAATTTAAGGTATGATCAATACCGTGTATTTGAAAATTTGATCAATAACCACTACAAAAAGTCTGAAGAGGAAGCCTATTGTTCCATTTTACCTACCGCCACACAATATGCACGTAACGCGATCTTTTCTGGGTTGATGCCAGAAGATATGAAGAAACGCCATCCCAACTTATGGTTGGACGATACGGACGAAGGTGGTAAGAATATGCATGAGGACGAATTTTTACAGGCGCAGCTCAAAAGATTGGGACTAAATATCAAACACCAGTATCACAAAATCACAAATGAAGCTAGTGGAAGGAAACTTGTTGAAAACTTCAAAACACAAAAAGACAATGATCTGACTGTGGTGGTTTATAATTTTGTGGACATGCTCTCACACGCCAAGACAGAAATGGAAGTGATCAAGGAATTGGCCAGCACAGACAAATCTTACCGCTCTCTTACCTTGAGTTGGTTTAAAAATTCGCCGCTTTTGGAAATTATACAGCGTGGACAAGAGCTCGGGTTTAAATTGATTTTAACCACAGATCACGGTACAATTAACGTGACCAATCCTAGCAAAGTAATAGGTGATAAAAATACCAGTCTCAACCTGAGGTACAAAACTGGAAGAAGTTTGAGTTACGAGGATAAGGATGTTCTGGCCGCTACTGACCCAAGCACGATCAAATTACCTAAAATAAATATGAGCAGCAGCTTTATATTTGCCAAGGGTGACTTGTTCTTTGCTTATCCCAATAATTTTAATCATTATGTAAGCTACTACCGCAACACCTATCAACATGGAGGTGTTTCCCTGGAAGAAATGTTGATTCCTTTTGCGGTTTTTGATCCGAGATAATGCAATTAAAGTATTCTATTCTAGAGATTGACCTTGCGGCTACATGGCTTTTGGAGCATTCCAATCATAAGGTAATGTTATTTGATGCCCCCATGGGCAGTGGAAAAACGACACTTATCAGTAGCATTTGTAAGAGACTGGGGGTTGAAGATGAAATTAGCTCACCCACCTTTAGTATTGTCAACGAATATCGAGCAAATAATAATGCTATTTTTCACTATGATTTGTATAGAATTGAAGATAGTAATCAATTGTTTGATATTGGGATCAATGATTATCTGGATAATGACGCATTTCATCTGGTAGAATGGCCCGAGCTAATCAAACCATATCTTACTCAATATCATATAATTAATATCAGTGTGATCGATAATCATACCAGATTACTAGATATTAAAACCTTATAGTTTACTAAAAAGTTTAACAGAAGTTTGTGGGTTATTGTTAAAGAGCACTTAATCTTACCACTGATAGAAAATTATCATCAATTGATCCAAAATACACAATTGGCTTCAAGAAAAAAATGATTCCTAATTTACATTCGAATCATATAATTCTTAAAACCCATTTATTATGAAAGCCAAGTCTATCAAAGCCCTAGCCCTTCTTGCCATCTTTAGCGTATCTGTTGCCGGTGCAGCTGTACAATTCCAACCTAAAGAAACCAAAGAAAAGACATCTAAGAAAATTGACAAGAAGACCTTAGGTAGAGTTATTGCTGAAAGTGGGTTGTTGAAATAAAAACCAACTTCAACTATTCAAAAAAAGGCCGATTTATTTCGGCCTTTTTTTGTGAATAATATTAAAGGTATGTTATCTTTGATAGTATAAAAATCCCCTACGCCGTCTATATGGACATTAGAAAATTAGCCAAAAAATCATTTTTGATAGGCTCGATTGTCACCGTTCTATTGGCGATCACCCCTTACTTTTTCCATCTCTATGAAGTTATCCCTAATAATGCCTGGGAAATAGGGTTTCTCCAGAATATTGTTGCCTCCTATTCAGGAAATGCCAATGTTGCATTTTGGGTCATCTTTAATAAGCTGATACCCTTTTTCTTAATGCTCACGTGGTTTTTAACCTGCAGGCACTGGTGGTACCATATTATCCTTGTGCCGACTTGCATGTTTGGATTCCAATTGTTTTCTGCCATAAATCCGGATATTGAAATATTGGACAAAAATGAACTGTACTTTGTGGTGCCTGTTGTAATTTTTGCCCTCTCCTTAACTTATGTCGCCCGCATCAAGGTATTTGACCTCATTCACGGAATTGACCTTACAGAAATTGAAGGTGAATCCAAGAAACAGAAGGACCGATGGTTTTCCTAAAATCATTACCTTTAGACTAGTCTAGTCGTTCCCTATGAGCCAATTTTCAAACCCGTTTACCAAGGATCAACTTATACCGCAAGAAGAACGTCTTGAAATTCTGCGGACTAAAAAAGAGCTTTTCATTGGTATTCCCAAGGAAACCCAACACCAAGAAAAACGCATTTGCCTTACGCCAGATGCAGTAGCTGCTGTAACTGCTCATGGACATCGAATCCTCATGGAAAAAGGCGCTGGAAAGGGAAGTTCGTTTACCGACAAACAATATACTGACGCCGGAGCCGAGTTGACTACCGACACCGCCAAAGTCTTTTCCTGCCCCACCATTCTCAAGGTAGCACCGCCATCATTGGAGGAAATTAAACTTATTAAACCGCAATCCGTACTGATTTCTGCAGTGCAAATGAAAACGCGAAATAAGGCCTATTTTCAGAAATTGATGGACAAAAAGATCACTGCGCTGGCCTTTGAATTCATCATGGATGATCATGGCGCCTTTACCGCAGTGAATGCTTTAAGCGAAATTTCAGGGGTGGCCTCGGTACTAATTGCCTCTGAATTGTTATCCACAGGCGACAATCGTACCGGTCAATTGTTTGGAAATATCACTGGTGTACCGCCTGTTGATGTGGTGATCCTAGGTGCTGGAACTGTAGGCGAATTTGCTGCGCGTACTGCTTTAGGATTGGGAGCAAGCGTCAAGGTTTTTGATAACTCTATTTCAAAATTACGCAATGTTCAAACCAGAGTAAGTCAGCAGATTTATACCTCTACTATCCAACCCAAATACCTTTCTAAAGCTTTAATGCGATGTGATGTGGCTATAGGTGCGCTCGCGGGCGAAAACAGAGCACCCGTCGTTGTTTCTCAAACCATGGTGGAAAACATGAAACCTGGCGCTGTAATCATTGATGTAAGTATAGATATGGGTGGTTGTTTTGAAACCAGTGAAGTAACCTCACACGATCAACCCACTTTTGAAAAACTAGGCGTGACCCATTATTGCGTTCCTAATATTCCTTCCCGATATAGTAAAACGGCCTCTATTGCCTTGAGCAATATTTTCACACCTTACGTAATGAATATTGCTGATGATGGTGGTATCGAACACTCCATTAGAATGGATAAAGGTCTTAAATGTGGCATCTACCTCTATCATGGAATCGTGACCAATAAATCCGTAGGTGAATGGTTTAATTTGCCTTATAACGACGTAAATTTGCTGATCTTTTAGCAAAGAATATGAAATTTATTAAACGTTTGGGATTTTATGGTGTAGGATTCTCCATGGGAATGGTTTTTCTGATATTCTTCCTTACTGGAAAACGCGCGCAATGTACATGGTTACCGGAAGATCGAGTAATCAATGATATACGCAAGAAATCTATTCATTTTTCTCCAGAAATACGGACCATGTTAGCCAATCGAGAGATTGATACAGTGACCATCAAAAATATATTGATTGATGGTGAGATAGATTTTTCGAAATCTAACACAGACACTGTCCCATGCAATTTTTATCATATATCTGGGAAGAGAGAACTGAATAAAGTTAGCCTTTGGGTGCGTAATTGTGAAAGAACCGCCCGGGTAGAAAAAGTACTATCGAACAATTAGATCCCTCGACGCTTTATTTCCTGCTTGATCAATGCGAGTTCGCGACCAACTTGTCCTGCTACAGAGGTATTTTCTTGCGCGCGTCTGATCAAATAGGGCATCACATCCTTGATAGGTCCAAAAGGTAAAATCTTAAAAGTATTGTGTCCTAAGGCCGCCAAATTATAGGTGAGATTGTCACTCATACCATAAAGTTGCCCAAACCAGACATCTTGTGTATTTGGCTCCAAATCCTTTTCCTCCAAAATTTTCATGGCTTCCAGTGTGCTTTCTTCATTATGTGTTCCTATACATAATTTAATGACGTCTAATCGATCCAAAATAAAACGCATTACATTATTAAACATATCATCTGTATCTGCTTTGGTATCACAGATCGGACTGTCATAAGCCATTTTTGCAGCACGCTCGCGTTCTTTTTCCATATACGCACCACGTACAATTTTGGCGCCTATCATATAGCCATTGGCTTTAGCATCTTCGTATAAGTGCATCATATAATCCAGACGATCCTTGCGGTAACACTGAATGGTATTGTACACATAGACTTTTTCCCGATTGTAGCTAGACATCATTTCTTGGATCAAATCGTCTGCTGCATCTTGCATCCAGGTTTCCTCACCGTCAAAAAGGAGAGAAATACCACTATCAACCGCTGTTTTGCAAAGCAGATCTACCCTGTTGTAAATACGCTCCCACTCCAGCTCTTCTTCAGGTGTCAGGGGCTGTTTTTCACTTTTCTTTTGCCATAAGGCAAATCGACCAATTCCAGTAGGCTTAACTACTTCAAAAGGCAAGGCATTATTCTCACTGGCCATGTGAATTAAGGTAAGTTTTTTACCTACAACAGCATCAAAGTCCTCCTCATTTTCTTTACCTTCAACAGAATAATCTAGAATAGAACTCACCCCTTTTTCAAACATTTTCTCCACCAGCGGTATACACTCATCATCGGTAGTTCCTCCACAGAACTGATCAAAAACAGTATGTCGGACTAAGCCTTTGATGGGAAGATTCCATTTTAGCCCCAGCATCGTAGCTTTGGACCCCAGGTTCACCAACCATGGTTTACCCATCATGGTGAATATAAAATGTGCCTTTTTGAGTTCCTTATCCGATTTGAGAGAAAAGGCGTTTGTAGTATTGTCAAAAGGGTTTTGCTCCATAGCGCAAATATAATTGTTCAATCGTTTCACAATAGAATAGAACAACCTACTTTTGAACAAACTTAACAAGCCATTAAGAACTGTCTGGATGAGTCAAACTCCTGATCTCTGATAGGCAAACCCGATGGCCAAAGTATTCCCAACTAGACTTTTTATATGGATTCAATACACGGAGCAGATTACCAAATTCATTTTCAAGACAAGGCATTTGACGCCATGAATCAATTGGTGAAGAAATTACAGCCCAGTGTCATATTTATTTTGGTAGATGAGAATACCATGCAGCATTGCTATCCGGTCTTTATACCTTTCCTACAAACTGAAGCCCGTATAGAAGTCATAGAAATTGACGCCGGAGAGGAGCACAAAAATATCGACACCTGTACTGGCGTGTGGAATGCATTGATAGAATTAGGATGTGATCGTAATAGCTTGATAATCAACTTAGGAGGTGGTGTAATTACAGATCTAGGCGGATTTGTTGCCTCTACGATTAAGAGAGGTATCGAATTTATTCATGTGCCCACCACAGTATTAGGAATGGTGGATGCCGCAATTGGAGGTAAAAATGGGGTGGATTTAGGACACTTAAAAAATCAAGTGGGTGTGATCAATACGCCTGCCATGACTTTGGTTCACAGTATTTTTTTAAAGAGTTTACCAAAACGCCAGTTGATCAATGGTAGTATCGAAATGTTTAAACATGGTTTAATCGCAGATCGGGTATATTGGGAAAATATGTTGTCGCAAGGAGCCACTTTTGATTCAGAGACCTTTGAGCATTTGATCTATCAGAGTGTTCTTATTAAAAATGATGTAGTACAAAGCGACCTAAATGAAAATGGCGCTAGGAAATCATTGAACTTTGGTCATACCATAGGCCATGCGATAGAATCCTTTTGTCTGGCCAGTGATCGACACCCTGCTTTGCTCCATGGAGAGGCCATTGCTGCAGGACTATATTTAGAAAGTTTTCTAAGCCTGAAACAGGCGGGACTTTCCAAGGAGGAGTTTGACAGCATTGCTACTTGGTATAAAGGACTAGGATTATTACTGGCCTTTGATCAGCATGATATACTAGAAATACTGGGTTATATGACCCATGATAAAAAAAATATCAATGGACAAATCAGGTTTGTGCTGATCGCTCAAATAGGATCTTATGTCATCGATCAAATCATCCCAGAGACAGAGGTGATATCGGCATTTGACTTATTGAACAATTAGATAGCAACTAAGAATATCTTCTTACTTATTTTTTGAAAGTTGTATGAAAATATATACTTTCGATTAAACATTAAATGTTTTGGCAATGAGAAATGTAATTGTTGATTACAAGAAACTTACTCCTGAAGTGCTAGCCCTTCTGGTTGAAAAGTATCCTGATGGTTATGGCGATGATGACGTAATCACTTTTAAAAATCATAAATATGAAACCATTGAAGCGGTAGAAGTGGTGACTGAGGACACCAAGTATCTGGTCAAAATTTCAAAAAGGCTCTCCATGCAAATGGATGCCTTTGATGAGGATGACTACTCGGCCAAAGAAATGGATGATCCAGATGCGCTTCCTGAAATTACTCCCGAGGATGTTAAAAATGCCGAGGAAGAAGATGAATAAATCAAATGAACACAAAAAAACGCCAGGCAACAACCTGGCGTTTTTTATGGTTTCAAATAATTGAGGATTTAATTTTTATGCATGAAAGATTGCTTTGCGCGCAACTCTGTCTCCGACTCCACCACATCTTCATCTGGAACACAGCAGTCGACTGGGCAAACGGCAGCACATTGGGGCTCTTCGTGAAAACCAACACACTCAGTGCATTTATCAGGAACAATATAGTAAAACTCATCACTCACTGGTTCCTGGGTCTCATTGGCGTCCACTTCCTTTCCAGAAGGTAGCACTACATTTCCATCAAGATCAGTTCCATCGGCATAGCGCCAATCATCTGCCGCTTCATAGATTGCGGTATTCGGACATTCGGGCTCACAAGCGCCACAATTAATACACTCGTCGGTAATGATGATTGCCATAGCTTTTATTTACTTTTGTGCAAAAATAGTGCCTGGTGAATAGATTGTCAATTAATAGCTCGTTAAATGATCGTATTTCCGCTTTCGCGAAAGCGGGATCACTCCTATCCTTATACTTAGAAGGTCAACTAGGAAATGCAGAAAACAAGAATGCCAAATGGCAGGATGTCATTTCTAAAAAATTGTTGGAGGCCGAAGCTAAAAACAATTGGTTCACTCCAGATAACTTAAGGCATGCGCTGGAACAATGGTCTGCCGCACTTACTGAGGAAAACCTAAATAGTTGGCTGGAGCCTTATCATCTGAGCTCGATCACCCCTAAAACCATCAGCATTATTGCCGCAGGGAACATTCCGCTGGTAGCTTTTCATGATGTATTGTGTGTTGTTATAGCAGGTCATCACGCCCAGATTAAATACTCGACCAATGACGATGTGCTCTTGCCTATGTTGCTGGAAATGGCTACTGAGGCACTACCAGAATTAAATCAATCCTATTCCTTTGTCAAAGGTAAACTTGAACAACATGATGCTGTCATCGCCACAGGCAGTAACAATACAGCCAGATATTTTGAGCATTATTTTGGCGGAAAGCCAAATATCATCAGGAAAAACAGAAATAGCCTGGCGGTTTTGACAGGAGAAGAAACCCTGGAAGATATGCAGGCTTTGAGTCGAGATGTTTTTCAATATTTTGGATTGGGATGTCGCAGTGTGAGTCATATCAAAGTTCCCCATGGGTTCAATTTTGATCTGTTTTTCAATGGGATGTATGAGCAACGCGAACTCATCAAAAATGCTAAATATGTGAACAATTATGACTACAATAAAGCGGTGTATCTCATGAGTGAATTTGATTTGCTGGACAACGAATTTTTGTTGTTGAAGCAAGAAGATAGCTACTCCTCTCCTATTGCCAGTCTGGGATATAGTTATTATCAGGATCAAGATACGCTCCTAAAAGAATTGACCGAGAATGCCGAACAGCTGCAATGTGTTGTAGCCGGAGGTGAGATGGCCAATTCATTGGAAAGCGCTTTGGGAGTCATTCCAGCCCCTACTGTGGTGGATTTTGGAACTACCCAACAACCTGGACTTAAAGACTATGCCGATGGAGTGGATACGATGGCATTCTTGTTGACATTATCTTAAAAACCTTATGGCTTTGATAACATAAAAACCATGGGGGTTTTGCATTTTTGTAGTTCACCAGAAAAGCCGTTTCATGCTCAAGCACAATTTTAGCGCTGGACCTTGTGTCCTTCCTCAAGAAGTTTTCCAAAAAGCTGCACAGGCAGTTTTAAATTTTAATGATCTAAGTATACTCGAGATTTCACATCGCAGCAAGGATTTTGTCGCGGTAATGGAAAAAGCGCAACAATTGGCGCTGGAACATCTTGGACTTGAAAATAAAGGATACAAAGCCTTGTTTCTAGGCGGTGGTGCCAGTATGCAATTTTTAATGGTAGCCTACAATTTAATGGAGAATAAGGCGGCCTATCTCAACACGGGTACATGGAGCGCAAAAGCGATCAAAGAAGCCAAAATGTTTGGTGAAGTGATCGAAGTCGCCTCTTCCGCCAATGAAAATTATAACCACATCCCCAAAGGATATGTGATTCCTGAAGATGTGGATTACTTCCACTTTCAAACCAATAACACCATTTTCGGTACGCAAATTCAGTATACACCTGATGTATCGGTGCCCCTGGTATGTGATATGAGCAGTGATATCTTTTCGCGCAAGCGGGATTTTGCCAAATACGACTTGATTTACGCAGGAGCGCAAAAAAACATGGGTCCTGCAGGAACTACCTTAATTGTAGTCAAAGAGGATATCTTGGGACAAGTATCCCGACAAATACCATCTATGTTGGATTATAGGGTTCATATCTCCAAAGACTCTATGTTTAACACTCCTCCTGTTTTTCCTATCTATGTGAGCATGTTGACCTTGGAATGGTTGAAGGACAATGGCGGTGTTGAAGCCATTGAAAGCCTGAACAATAAGAAAGCCAGTTTGATCTACAATGAGATCGATCGCAATGAATTGTTCCAAGGTTTTGTGACGGACAAAGAAGATCGATCTGCAATGAATGCCACTTTTGTGCTTAAAGATGAGTCGATGGCACCTCAATTTGACCAACTTTGGAAAGATGCAGGGATCAACGGACTCAACGGACATCGATCTGTAGGAGGTTATCGAGCCAGCATGTATAACGCCCTAAGCCTGGAAAGTGTTGAAACTTTGGTCCAGGTCATGCAAGAATTTGAACAAAAAGCCTAACCTATCAACCACTGTAAAAACAGTCATCCATGAAAATATTAGCCAACGACGGAATATCTCAAAGCGGAATCGCCAAACTAGAAGCAGCTGGGCATGAAGTGATCACAACCAATGTCGCCCAAGAACAACTCCAGGATTATATCAATAAAAATGATATCGCTGTGCTACTGGTGAGATCAGCAACCACTGCTCGCAAAGACCTTATTGATAATTGTCCAACCTTGAAAATCATCGGTCGCGGAGGTGTAGGAATGGACAATATAGATGTCGCCTATGCTCGTGATAAAGGATTAAAGGTAATCAACACCCCTGCTGCCAGTAGTGCCAGTGTAGCCGAATTGGTATTTGCTCATTTGTATGGCGGAGTTAGATTTTTGTATGATGCCAACCGAAACATGCCTTTGGAAGGAGAAACCAATTTTAAAGGTTTAAAGAAACAATATGCCAAAGGGACTGAGCTGAGAGGAAAAACCTTAGGAATCATTGGTATAGGTCGAATTGGTCAAGAGGTTGCCAAAATTGCTGCTGGTGTTGGTATGAATGTTATAGCACATGACAGCTATGCAGCATCTGAGCCGGTAATATCCTGGGAACTTTTTGATGGACAGAAGATCGAGGTTAAAATACCGCTGGTGGAAAAGGATGAATTACTTCAAAACGCTGATTTTGTTACCTTACATGTTCCCGCACAGGATAAATACGTGATTGGTAAAGAAGAATTGGGCCAAATGAAAAATGGAGCGGCATTAGTCAATGCAGCGAGAGGTGGTGTAGTCGATGAAGTAGCCTTGGTCGAAGCCTTGGAAAACGAGCAAATCTCATTTGCCGCCTTGGATGTGTTTGAAAAAGAGCCCCAACCAGAAGTCGTCCTTCTCATGAACTCAAAATTATCCTTGAGCCCTCATATAGGTGCTGCCACCAATGAAGCCCAAGACCGTATAGGTACTGAGCTGGCCGATCAGATCATCCAGATTTTGGGGTGATTTGAATACAACTCCGTTGCTTCCATTTTACTGTGTTGAAATCTAACTGCATTTATAAGGCAAATGGATAGTAATGGAAGGTCTAATGATTTTGAAAAAGTCATCTACACCTATTTTTGAGTATGGGTTACCATGATATACGCGGCTTTGCGAAGCTAGCAATATTTCTTCACGATTACCCATCAAGTATTAGGTTGATATTGGGAAGCTGGCTGGTTGTTGTTACTGGTCTTGGATATTGGGTACTTGAACTTTCTGGTTGGCTACTCTATTTCTTCCACACCTTGTTCGTCTTGGGCTTAGGTTTGTTGGTTTGGGAATTGATTGATCGGCTGCGCTCCAACAATGACAAGACCAATCAACAGCTTTAATCTGTTCACTGGTACATTATTAAAAGCTTAACACAATGATATTTGTACCTACAATAGTTTTGTAGTTATGAAAACAGAACTTCACACCGCAGATTCTCGAGGCCATGCCGATCACGGTTGGTTGAACAGTTACCACAGTTTTAGCTTTGCCAATTATTATAATCCGCAGCGGATGAACTTCGGTGCTTTAAGGGTACTCAACGACGATACCGTCAATGGCGGAATGGGTTTTGGGGCACACCCACATGCCAATATGGAGATTGTCAGTATCCCGTTAGAAGGTGACCTCGAGCACCAAGACAGTACCGGTCGTAAGGCCATCATCAAAAATGGAGATATTCAGGTGATGAGCGCAGGTACGGGAATTACCCACAGCGAAAAGAACGCGAATAACGATAGGGAGGTGAAATTTCTTCAGATATGGATTATTCCCAACCGTCAACAGGTGGAGCCCAGGTATGACCAAATAACGCTAGACCCTAAAGATAGGCATAACCAATTACAGCAGATTTTATCTCCCCAGAAAGATGATGAAGGAGTGTGGATTCATCAAAATGCTTGGTTTCATTTGACCAATATGGATCAGGACCATAAGTTGACTTACGAAATAAAGCAAAAAGGCAATGGAGTCTACGCCTTTGTCATCAATGGTAAAGCTACGGTAGCAGGCGAACATTTGGGAATGCGAGATGCGTTGGCTATCACGGAAGTTGATACTTTTACACTTACCGCTTTATCTCATCAAACAGAAATGCTTTTGATGGAGGTACCGATGACAGTATAACCTTACTTATTGTCGGGTATAAACATAACCAGGTCCATCGCAAGCCATCCAATTGTTTTGTAGAGCATTTTGCTCATTGATATAAAAGGACTCCCATTTTTCTTTTCCAGAACAATTACCCACGATATCTGAATTTTGATCGTAGGATAATTCGATATGTTGTTCACTGGCATAGCTTTTCAATTCATACGTACCTGTCAATTCAATGCTTTGCCCTTGATCTTTGCGCAACCTTATAAAGGTACCGTCCGACCGAAACTTGTAAGTTTCTTCAAAAGGTAATTTATCACCCTTCAACTCACCGCCTGCTCTACCACCAATTATTTCATTAAGCGTGTAAATACCAGGCACTGCCTTTGAGGAAGTATCTGTATCGGCACCTTGGGAGCCACAACTATTTGCGAAGATCAAAACCAATATAAATAGATATCGTAACATAAATCAATTTTGTAGGGAAGGTACATTAAATAATAAAGATTCAAAAAGTGGTTGGTACAAGCTTTTGCGACCAAAGGGAAGCATGGATATGACCTCTGAAGTATGATCATAGCCTTTTTATTCTTAGAAGGGATCCGAAAAAAATTGTAACTTGAAAATTATTTATAATTTATATTTGACATGGCTTCTATTTTAGACCTACTACAATCTGATATGGGACAGACGCTGATCAACGGTGCTTCTCAGAAAACTGGTCAACCTTCAGATAAGACCGCAAATGTATTGTCACAGGCGATGCCTTTAATATTAGGTGCGATGCAACGCAATGCTAAAACTCCAGAAGGAGCAGCTTCATTAAACAATGCGCTCAACGACCCGCGACATAAGGGTGGTGATGTATTGAACATGCTGGGAGGTATTTTTGGAGACGGTGCGGGCAGTCCTGATCAATTGGAGCAAGATGGAGCGGGAATCCTGGGACATGTATTAGGAGCCAAACAACCGCAAGTTGAAAATGCGCTTTCCCAATCCAGTGGGATGGATATGGAAAGCGTGAGTAAAATAATCAAAATCGCTGCCCCTATCCTCATGGGTGTTTTGAGTAAACAGAAGCAGGAAAGTTCTACTGATTCCAGTGGTTTAGGGAGTATGTTAGGATCTGTATTAGGTCAATCCGGTACTCATGACCAATCTTTTATTGAAAGCATACTTGATGCAGATGGTGATGGTAGTGTTATTGATGATGTCGCTGGCATAGTGCTTGGAGGTGACAAGAAGAAAAAAGGAGGACTTGGAGGTCTTTTGGGAGGGATATTTGGCAAGTGATTGGGCGGACAACCTGAAAATTAAAGTCCTGGGGTCCAATTAAGATTGAATGGCACTAATGCCAACCAATGTTTTAATGATACTAATAGCCACACACCAATGTTATCCTTGCATTGAAATTAATTGGTTTGAAGGAACTTTTTCCTTTACTAATGGAAATCCCTCATTGAAAAGAACCGATGACTCATTGAACATTGCTGCCTATAATTAAAGGTAACATATTTGTGGCATGAAAAATTTAATCTATAGCATAATGGTTACCGCAATCTTTGTGGGTTGTGGTAGCGTGTCGTCACAAAAATCAAACTCTGCTGAGGCATCAGGTCAAGTCAATGATACCTTGCGAATTGCCAATGACAGTCTAGAGTATGAAGTCATCATCATTGAACCTGGGTTTTTCAGCTGGTTAGCCACCCAGCCTCCCAGAGGTTTTTACTCACAGAGCACCATGGAGATAGTCAACTCCAGAAAAGTCTTAATTTATAATTTAAGGTCGAGAAACCCGATACAGTTCGATCCTAATTTGTACCCTTTTCCTATAGATTATGAGCGTGATATAGATTATGGATATGAGGTCAACTATATGCTCTACAATTATTTTCTTTTCTTTGAACAACGCTATAATCAAAGGCTTCTCTAGCTTATTTTTGCGGTATGCAAAAACTAAAAAGACGCTGGGAAATTACCCAGAATTGGCAATTGATTTATATAGTGTTGGGAGTCCTGGGCCTTTTAGCCTGTGGTTTTTTTGTTGCCACAAAAATCATTCCTGGGTATTTTGAAGATGTAACTTACGAATATGTCTTTGTTCTTCTTACCAGCTTGATATTTGCTTATATATTTTATCGGTTATGTATATGGTTGTTTACCAAGCTTAAAAAGCGCTGGCAAGTCACGTACAGGTGGGAATTGATTGCCATATTCATTGTTTTTGCCGTAACAGGCTCTCTTTCTGCACGAATTTCAGGTCCTTTCATGGAATGGATCGGCATAAGTAGCGAGAATATGTCAGGCTGGTTCTTTTGGCCGATGCGGATTCTGATCATTTTTCCAATTTACCAAATTTTACTGTTGGCTATGGGTTGGTTGTTTGGACAGTTTGATTTTTTCTGGAGTTTTGAGAAAAAGATGCTATCCAGGTTCGGTTTGAAACTATAATGATCCGAAACATTTAAGGGGTAAAAGGCGATTCTTTAAGCGAACTCCTCTCAGCAATATCAGGCTTAATTATATTATTGGTAAAATAATATTAATAAAAGGTAAAATATTGAAATTAGACCATTGGTTTTTTGCATAATTTTCGGTAATTCGAAATAGTTATGAAAAACATTACCCTTTGCCTACTATCCCTTTTCGGGTTAATGAGTACAGCTCAAGTAGTTTACAGTGATCATTTTGACGGTAGTTCCCAAATCAGTTATGCTGCTCCGGGCTATAGCACAACAACAGGAAATAGCGTATTGACCTTTAGTGGAAATGGAACCGCTGGTGCCTTTGCTCCAGTCATTTATTCCATGGGCAGTAGCATTGATATTGCTTCTAGTCCTAAATTGTTTATCCGTGTAAAAAGTAGTACTAGTGTCGATTTGCGTATTGACTTACAAGACCAAACTGGATACGTGACAAATTTGAACTCCTCAAGTGTACAAGCCACATCTACTTATCAAGAATTTGAGATAAATTATACTGGAAAGTTGCAGGATGGTGGTTACGGTGGTCCTTGTTCCTCATCTATGGCTCCATGTGCAGTTGACAGTTCGAATATTACCGACCTCGTATTTTTTGTTAACGCTGCCCAAGGAGGATTTAACGGTAATATCGAGATAGATTGGATATCTTTTGGAGAATCTTTAAATGGGCCTGCTCCTACCCGAACTCACTATGCACGATATAATCAAATTGGATACTTTACTGGTCAGCCTAAAACCATTAGCCTGGTATATGACACTCAGCTGCCATCTATAGATTATGATGTATTTGACGCCTCTGGAACTAGCCTATTAAGTGGAACAACTTCAGGATCTAGTTATTGGTCTGAAGCCAGATTTTATGTTACTCAAATTGACATCAGTGGTATCGACACACCGGGTGATTATCGATTTGTCACCGCAGAAGAGGATGTGACTTTTACGGTGGCCGAACAACCATATTTAGCATTGTCCGAAGCGGCGTTAAAATATTATTATTTCAACCGTGCATCGACTGCTATTACCACAACACACGGCGGGCAATATGCTAGACCGTTTGGCCTTCCCGATACACAGGTTCGTATACATTCCTCTGCTGCAGATGGTTCAAGACAGACCGGCGATATCATATCCAGCCCAGGAGGATGGTATGATGCGGGTGACTATAACAAATATGTTGTTAATAGTGGTATCAGTACATATACGCTATTGGCTTCTTACGAGCACTACCCAGCCTTTCATACCAATTACGACATCAACATTCCTGAATCAGGAGACAGTATGCCAGACGTACTAGATGAAGCGGCTTATAACATTGATTGGATGTTGACCATGCAGGACCTGGATGGAGGTGTTTATCACAAGTTGACTGGATTGAATTTTTCTGGTATCATTATGCCCGATGCATATAACTTGAACAGGTACGTCGTTCAAAAAACAACAGCTGCTACACTTAATTTTGCAGCAGTGATGGCACAGGCTTCACGAATCTATGCAGCGTTTCCGAACGAAAAACCTGGTTACAGTGCAATTTTACAGCAAGCGGCGGAAAACGCATACACCTGGGCCAAGAACAATCCTACCACTTATTACAACCAGCCTAGTGATGTTACTACCGGACAATATGGTGATGGTAACATGACTGATGAATTCTTTTGGGCGGCCTGCGAATTGTTTATTACTACTGGACAATCCCAGTATTTGAATGACATTGATTTAAATGATGCCAACGGTAGTGTACCAGGCTGGCCGAATGTGGCTACTTTGGGGATGTATTCCTTATTGACCAACTCTGCTACGGTAGGAAGTTCGGTGAACTTATCTTTGGTTGGCTCTAAATTGACTACCCAAGCCAATAGCATTCGATCCAGGATCAATAATTCGGTAATGGAGATCGGTATGGGAAGTCAGGATTATTTCTGGGGAAGTAATGGAGGTGCTGCTAATCAGATCATGCTGTTGCTTAATGCCTATCAATATACTAATGACAATTCCTATTTGAGTGCCGCATATAAAGGAATGGACTACCTGTTGGGAAGAAATGGTACCGGATATTGTATGGTCACTGGTTTTGGTGATCAACGAGTTTTAGCACCACACCATCGAATCTCTGAGGCGGACGCCATCGCCGACCCTGTTCCTGGTATGCTGGCCGGAGGGCCACATTCACTTCAACCAGATGGTTGTAATTACCCTTCTACCGCTCCAGCCAGATCGTATTCTGACACTTGGTGTTCTTATAGTACCAATGAAGTAACCATCAACTGGAATGCGCCTTTGTTTTACACAAGTAGCGCCCTGGAATACCATCAGACCTTAGCAACCCTTTCCACGGATCAAGCAGTTTTTGAAGAAAGATTTTTTAAGATATATCCTAATCCAGTTGGTCAAACGTTGCATTTCAAATCAAACCATAGCGATGTTTCACCTACCATTGAAATCTTTCAATTAAATAGTTCTAAGGTGAGAGAGGTGAAGATCGATACCATTGATTCAACTATTGACGTAAGCAATCTAACCCCAGGAATGTATATCATCAAAGCAAAATATGGTGACGAGCAATATGTGGAAAAACTTATCAAGCATTAGCCTCTTGATGAACTTGTGAAAGCAATATTTATTTGAATTTTCCAACCACCATTAACCCGATTCTTTTGAATTGGGTTTTTTTGTGAAAAATTTTGAAAACCGATTAAAAGATCGAGCGCCGTTTATGCTATCCAAGACAGAACTACCGATTTCTAGCAATAGACCAACTGAGTTTTATACCGCTAGAAAGGAGTTAATATTTAGGAAGTCCGTAACTTTATAGCTTTAAATCAGCATAATGAAGCTCCGTTACCTTTTTTACACCATATTACTAGTTTTAACTGCCTGTAGTCCAACCCAGAATACAGTGGTCAATCCTACCCCATTTCAAGGGATTAAGTCCATAAAGACAACGGTTTATAAAGCTTCTGGTACGGAGAATCGTTTTGTCAAAGAGGAGCCTACTGATGAATATGAGTATGCCGAGAATGAAATTCGCGAATTTGACCTTAGTGGTCATTTATTAAAACATCGTAGCAATCGTCCTGATGGAAGCCTGCTTTCAGAAAAAGGATATCGTTATAATGAAAATACTGGGAAAAAAGAGCTCATTTATACCATGTCCTCTCCCCTGGATAGCCTTACCTATACCTACACTTATAGATTAGATGGTCAGCCCAAAGCGCGTCAGGAACGTAAACGCGGAGAAATCATGGTTTCTACTGATTTCCAATATGATGATGAGGCTAGATTGATTGAGGAAAAATCTTTTGATTTGGTGACCACCGACTATCATACCATTGCTTATGCTTACCCTAACGATACGAAAACGGTAGAGACACATTTTGATGATAACAACCGGTTGCAAAAAACTACCATCAAAGTGATCAGTGACAACGGTAAAACCGAAGAAATTACAGAGTACAATGCCGAAAACAACCCTGTAAAGACTTGGACTTACTACCGAAATGCACTTGCCCAATTGGTAAGAAAAACAACTTACAACCATGCGACTGATGACTTCACGGACACTTCCTTTACTTACAACGATAATGGCTTTGAAGCAGAGCGAGTGGTGTTTAAGTCTGCTGAAGAAGGTTTTCATACTTATACTTATGGTTACCAAAACAGCAGCCGAGGGGACTGGATTCAAAAAACAGTAGCCTTAGACGGCGAGCCTGCCTATCTGATTCAGCGCAGCATCGAGTTTTATCCTAACCTCCAATAACTGACGCAATCATTCTACCTCATGGACAACAATGATATTTTAAGAAGATTGCGCTACATTCTAGACATGGGTGATGATGCCATGATGGACATTTATGCAAAAGGAGGCGAACCAGTATCCAGATCCGAGGTAAGTGACTGGTTAAAGCCTGAAGACCACGAGCAATACGATATCGTAATCGATGAAAACCTGGCTACCTTTCTCAACGGACTGATCGTTCATCACCGCGGAAAGAAAAATGGTCAAACTCCGATTGCCGAAACAGTACTTGACAATAATATGATCCTCCGCAAGCTGAAGATTGCTTTCAACTTCAAATCCCATGAAATTGTTCATTTGATCAAAAAAGGCGGGCAAGAGATTACAGAATCTGAGCTAAGTGCTTTTTTCCGTAATCCCAAACACCCTAAATACGTTGCACTTAATGATCAATACTTGCGCAAATTCCTAAAGGGCTTCCAGTTACAGCGCAAAGGACAACGTCTTTGGGAAGAAAAACAGAAAAAAGGATCCTAATCATCATGTCTCTTTCTTCCAGAATCCTATTTGAAGACAACCACCTGATTGCCATCAATAAACATGCAGGCGATCTGGTTCAAGGTGACCGTACTGGTGATACTACCCTACCCGATGTATTGAAGACCTATATCGCCAAAAAATACGATAAACCTGGTGCTGTATATTTAGGGGTAATTCATCGTTTAGATCGTCCTACCAGCGGAGTCGTGATATTTGCTCGAACGTCCAAAGCGCTGCCCAGGATGAATAAACTTTTTGCCGATCATAAAACCGAAAAGACCTATTGGGCGATAATAGAAGGGAAACCACCGCTGGAATCTGACCGATTGGTGCACTACCTTAAGCGCAACCCAAAACAAAACAAAAGTTACGCTCACGATCACGAGATTCCCTCTTCAAAAAAAGCCATTCTAAACTATCGATTGCTTCAGCAGTTGGATAGATATAGCTTATTGGAGATCAAATTGGAAACAGGAAGACATCACCAGATCAGAACCCAACTGGCAAAGATTGGCTGTGTGATTAAGGGAGACTTGAAATATGGTGCCAAACGCAGTAATACAGACGGTAGCATTCATTTGCACGCCCGAAGCTTAAAATTTGAACATCCGGTGCGCAAAGAACCTGTAGAAATCATTGCGCCTGTCAATGAAAAAGATACGCTTTGGAGAAGTATTTCAATTTAAATGAATACTTTATTTAAACATTCATAATGAACTATATTTCATTTATTTAAATACTTTTCTAAAACAACACATGCATTTACATCGCCAAAACCAAAACTAGCTTTAATAAGCTTGTTGATCTCCATGGAATGGCTTTTCATCGGTACACAATCAGGATGGATCAAATCAGCGATTTCTGGTTTGAGATGACTGATGTTTGTGTTTCCGTAAAAAAATTGTCGGTCTATTTGCAAGACGGCACCTACCAGTTCTATACTTCCTGCCGCAGCCAAACAATGTCCAATGGTGGATTTAAAACTATTGATTGTCGGGAAATCCTTTCCAGTGCGTCCCAAAGCGGCGCACCAGGCTGCAATCTCTGCATCATCCTTTCCTGTGGCCGTAAGATGTCCATTGACGACATCAATATTTTTTGGCGAACAGGCGGCGTTTTGTAAAGCCAATTCAATACACGCGCGGACTGCCTGAGCATTGGGAGCTGTCATACTGCCATTGGATCGTTGTCCGCCAGAATTTAAAGCACCACCCTTGACCTCTGCATAGATATGAGCACCACGCTCTAGGGCAAGATCCAGTCTTTCTAGTACCAAAGCTCCTGCGCCACTTCCTGGTGCAAAACCAGCTGCATCATTGGAAAAAGGTCTGCTGGCTTGGCTCGGAGTATAATTATATCTGGTGACTAAAACCCTCATCGCGTCAAACCCTCCCCAGATATAAGGTCCAGAATCACTTGTAGCACCTACAATCATTCTGGATGCCCTTCCCGCTTTTATGCGTTCGTACCCCATCAATAAAGCCTCGGTACCTGTGCAACAAGCGCTAGAATTAGAAGTAATTTGATTACCACAGCCCAGTTCGCCAGCCAGCCATGCGCTGATACCACTGGTCATGGTTTGGATCACACTATTACTTCCCAATCGCCTTACCTTACCTTGATCAATTAAATGAATAGCCTCTCTAAATTTATGACCTCCACTTTGCCCAGTTCCAAAAACAATACCTATTTCCCAAAGCGGTTGATCGGGTCCAGCTGGTGTTAAACCTGCATCAGCAAAAGCTTCCTTACCTGCAATCACACCATATACGAGACCAGTGGCATGAAGTCCTCGCAATTGCAGCGGGCTAAAATATTGGGCGATCAGGTCTTCGGTCAATGGTGGGGTTCCGGAGACTTGGCAGGCAAATTGTAAATCCGCAAGCTCCTGGTCCTGTTTGATTCCAGAGGTTTGCTCCGTTAACGCTTTCGCGAAAGCGGGAACACCCACTCCATTCGGAGCAACCACCCCCAAGCCCGTCACCACAACCCTGGCCTCATTTACATCCATTATTATTGTTTTTCAGTCTTCCAGAAAATTTGATATCTCCCCTAGATTATTCTTCTTTCTGAGCAAGCATTATACCGCTCATCCACCCTTCTGCCACTTTATCCTCGTGCTCATCGAGCATTTGCACAATTACTTTTAGTTTGTTGAATCTAAAGTATTCTTTTTTAGCACTTACAATGACAGTGGTATTGGGAGGGACAGTTTTAAGGAAACGTATGTGATTTTCAGTAAAGGCAACGCCTTTTTGACTCCCTTCAACCAAATGACTCCCTAAACAGGCAAGTCCGATCTGAGCCATGCATTCGGTAAGCAAAACACCTGGTGTGATCGGCTCATCCTTAAAATGATGCTGATAAAAATAGGCGTCACTACGGAAGGTGTAAATCCCTACCACACTTTCTTCATCGACCTCCAGCAGGCGATCTACGAACTTAAAACCTTCACCATAGGGCAAATTGGCCACGATACGTTCAAGATAATCTAAAATCATAATTTATGTATTATCCCAGGTGTTCTCCGCCATCTACCTGGATGACAGTTCCATTGATCCACCTGGCCTCTGATTTAGCCAGTAGGTATACGACATCGGCTACTCTTTCAGGCGTAGTCAATTGTTGATGCGGATTGCGTTTGATACTTTCTGATTTTAATAATTCGTATTGAGGAATGCGTTTTAGACTTTCTGTATCGGTCACGCCTGCCTGGATACAATTAGCTGTCATTCCGTGCGCGGCCAGCTCTAACGCTAAACTACGTGTGATGGCTTCCAGGGTCGCCTTGGCAGCGCTGACGGCTGCATAACCCGGCATGGGTTTGGTACTCCCTTCACTGGTAAAACTTAAGATTTGTGCTTGCGCAGCCCAGCATTCTGATTGGAGCAGGGATTGGACCCAAGTGTATAAACTGATCCCCATTGAATGAATCGTTTGTTGAAAATCTCCTGTCGTTAAAGCATCCTTCCCTGCCAAAGGCTTTAAATTACCTTTAGCAATACTGTGCAACATCAAATCAAGTCGATCATCGCCTAGCTGATGCTTGATTTGCTTTACCGTTTCCTGTATCTTTTCTACTCTAGTGGCATCAGCATTAATAGCGATTAACTCTACACCCTGATCTTTGATATGATTGAATGAATCATCAATCTGAGTCTGCTGTAATTTTGAGGCGCGATAAATGATGATAAGGTTCATACCATGACGGGCAAGTTTTAAGGCACTGGCGTACCCTAAACCATGACTACCCCCCAGGATCAAGCCCCACTTATTTTGTAAATCCTTTACCATTCCAACAATATTCTTTGGGCCGTAAATCCTGGACCAAAACTCAACATTAACCCCTTGGAGTTTTTGTTTAAGTCACGATTCATAAAACGCTCTAAAACAAACAGAACTGTAGCGCTACTCATGTTGCCAAACTGTCGTAAGACTTCTTTAGTGTCGTCGATATTTTTGTCCATTTCGCCAAAGAGTGTTTCTACAGTTTGGACAATCTTTTTACCTCCAGGATGGAAAATTAAATGTGACACTTCTTCTAGACTCACTTGATGTTTTTCCAGGAAAGGATGTATGATCTGTGGGAAATGCGCAGCAATGGTTTCAGGCACCGATTTGTCCAAAACCATCTGAAGCCCGCTGTTGACCAAATCAAATCCCATCATATGGGTGGCATCAGGAAAGTGATACATTCCATGTCCAATAATTCGAGGTCCCTCTTCCTCACTTTCTACTGAGGATAGCAACACACAGGCACAACCATCACCAAATATCGCAGCACTGACCATATTGGCCATAGAATAATCGTTTAATTGAAAAGTAGCTGTGGGCGCTTCAACTGCGATTACGGCAGCTTTCTTATTAGGATTGGCACGCAGAAATTCGTCGGCATAGATCAGACCAGAGATTCCGGCTACGCAACCCATTTCCGTAACTGGTAGTCGGACAATGTCTTGACGCATGCCCATGCGATTGATTAAATAGGCGTCCAGAGAAGGTATCATAATTCCTGTGCAACTCACGCTGATAATGTAATCCAACTCATCAGATTGCCAACCTGCCTTATTTAAAGCTTTTTCTATGGCCTGTTCTGCCAGTGGAACTACTTCCCTTTTATAGATATCGTTGCGCTCACCAAAACTGGTGCGGGTAAATACCTCCTCAGGCTCCATGATCGAATAGCGTTTATCCACACCAGCACCTTCAAAGATCTTCAAGGTTTTGCGCCTTAATCGATCATCCTGATCCTCTAGCCAGGCTTCTACAAAAGGTAGAATATCCTTGGTTTCTTTATAATATTGTGGCGTTACACTAGCCACTGCTTTAATCCTTACAGCCATCTATAGGTATGATCCATATATATCGGAAAGACCACTTCCATGTCAATCGGTCGGTCGTACAATTCAAAAAGTCGGCATAGCGTTTAAAATCAGCTTTTTTAAAACCAGATGCAATGCTGACCAATCCATCGTGTCGAGAAATTTCGTTCCTGATAAAAATAGGACTTAAATATTTAAAGAGATAGTAAGCCACTGCATGTCTGTGTAGATCGTTGATGATGATCGCTTTACTGGTTAAACGCTTGAATTGAGCGAGAAAGGATAGAATCTGCTCCTCGTCAAAATGGTGCATGGTCAGCGAACTTATCATGATATCGCAGCCTAAATGTTCTTCCCTGAGTTGGTGGATATCGCTTTCGCGAAAGCGCAATCTGGCATCTCTTGGGCTCATTCTACGGGCTTGTTCTATAGAAGCAGCAGCGATATCCAGGCCGGTAAAACTCAATCGTTCATCATCCAAGTGTTGGTGTAAATACCTTAACATAGCACCGTCACCACATCCCACGTCTACAATGTGCAAAGGCACTTTTGGATATTGCGCCAACAATTCTTTTACCGCGTTCAATGTAAATTTAAAACCCTGAAGCAAGGAATTAATGGTATTGATATCATCAACTGCCGCCTGAAGTTCCCGTGGGTTTATTCCTGGATGGTCCATCCATTCTTCTTCCTTACTACGTAAATCTTTGCGGTAACTCATGACGAAATATTTCCATGGGTTCGTGCAATGATCTTAGGTAACAGTCCCGGAAATGTTTCCAAGATCTTGTAGGCAGTTTTGGTATAAAAGGGATGCATCAGTAAGTGTTGCAAGTATCTCCCTGTACGCAGTCTACTTGAAAATTCCCGCTTCCAGGCTGTCTCGTAATTTTTCAACGCCTGTTCTCTGCTTATTCTGCCTGTCAAAAAGGACCTCAGCGCCTCATGTGCCAAAGCCGCACTATGGATGGCCATTGCCATACCATTTCCGCAAAGTGGGTGAATTAAACCCGCAGCATCTCCCAACATAGGAATGGAATCTTCTACTGGTTTTTTGGGATCAAAATTGATTTGTGAGATACTGATGGGCTTATCCCATAAGGCTTCAGCGCTAGAAAAGAATTTGTCCAGCGCATGATTGGACCGCATCACTTTATCTTGAAATTGTTCAATGGAGCCTTGCTTTTTAAATGATTGATAGGTGGTTAAATAGCATAGGTTTACCCGATCATTTTCCACCTTTGACAACCCGGCATAGCCACCCTTAAAATTATGTAGTTCCACGAGATCCATTGGCATGTGGTACGCATAATGCATCTTGACCGCCAGCCAGGGTGATTTACGCTTCATAAAAGGCCTATTCAAGGCTTTGTCTAATATCGATCGCTTGCCGCTGGCCATGATGAATTGCTTGCATGTAATTTCGTGCTTGGTAGTTTTTACGATGTAGGTATCGTCTTGTAAATGCACCTTGAGTACTTTGTCTTGCTCTATGGCCGCCTGCCTACTGGCTTTGCGGAATAACTCCTGGTCCAAAACATATCTGGAAATACCGTAGCCGCCTAATGGCAAATCAGTCTCCAGGCGTTTGTTGTTTCTTGTGGTTAGGGAAAGTCTTTTGATCTTCACTTCCGTTAGATCATCAAGGGATACGTCAATTTGATGTAAGATAGATTGTACTTCCTGGCTCAAATATTCGCCACATAATCGATGTCTGGGATAACTATCTGGTTCAATGAGGAGGACGTTAAATTGACTTGAAAAAAGAATTGCCGCTGTCAGACCTGCGAGTCCGCCACCGGCAATAATGATATCGTAGTTGTTGTTCACTAATCAAAGTTAGGCAACAAAACCGAAAGGAACGCTAATTTGCGTTTTTGTCTCCGTATTTTTTCTTTTGGATAAACTTTAAGATGAGATAAATCACAAGCAAACTGCCAAACAGTATCAAAGACATGACGGCAGTTGGATATAAACTCCCGTCTTCTGGTCGGGGCCCCCACAAAACCAATGCGGCAAAAACAATGGTAAGTATCCAGAGAATATACCTGAAATTGTCTACCTCGTCCATGAATTTCATAATCTATCGTCTTTTAATCACAGCAAATCAAAAATATGCATATTTCATACAAATAATTAATAATCAAGAAGTTTTTTTAACAAGGTTTTCAAATGATCGATGGGCAAATATTGATTTTCTAGTCCTTTTTCAAAAGGTATAGGCGTGTCCAGGCTCCCCAACCTCATCACTGGCGCATCCAGAAATTCAAAACACTCTTCTCCAATGAAAGAAGCAATGTCACTGGCCACGCTGCCAGTCAATCCATCCTCAGTAAGCACCAGGACTTTTCCTGTTTTTTTCACTGACGCCTTGATACTTGCTTTGTCCAAGGGTACCAAAGATCGCAAATCAATCAGGTCGAGGTCTATATTCCATTCTTGTAGGAGGTTTAACATCCAGTGTACACCCGCTCCATAAGTTATTACACTGATATCCTTTCCTTCATGCAGCAATGCGGCCTGTCCCAATGGTAAATTGTAATAGCCATCAGGCACCTCTTGATAAATTGACCTGTAAAGCGCTTTGTGTTCAAAAAACAACACAGGATTGGGATCAGCAATGCTTTCCAACAATAAGCCTTTGGCATCAGAGGGAAAAGCAGGATACACTATCTTGAGTCCGGGAACTGTGTAGAACCAGGCTTCATTGGACTGCGAATGAAAGGGACCGGCTCCTACTCCAGCGCCACAGGGCATGCGTATCACCACGTCAGCCTGTTGTCCCCATCGGTAATGTGATTTGGCCAAATAATTCACAATCGGGTTAAAACCACTGGATACGAAGTCGGCAAACTGCATTTCTACAACAGATTTGTTTCCAGCAATGCTCAATCCCATACCCACAGATACAATAGCGCTTTCACAAATAGGCGTGTTCCTGACCCGGTCCCTGCCGTATTTTTCCATCAGACCCTCTGTGATTTTAAAAACCCCACCGTAATCTGCGATATCCTGTCCCATGACGACCAGATCTGGATGCTTTTCCATTGCTTCATCCATCGCATCTTTCAAGGCATCAACCATTCTGATATTTTGGGTGGATAGGCTAGCAACTGTCCTGGAATGATGGCTTGGGGCATAGACATCGGCCAATTCAATGGACGGACTTGATTCGGGTAATGCTTTCGCGAAAGCGATATCCAAATCCCGATTGATTAAATCAGTATTGTCTTGCTTCATTGCAGCCAATTGATCTGGGTTCAAGATGTTTTTGGACAACAAATAGTGCTCAAATCTGCTTACTGGATCGCGTTCTTCCCAATATTCCATTAAATCACTAGGTACGTATTTGGTGCCACTGGCTTCCTCATGTCCTCTTCTTCTAAAAGTTTTGAACTCCACCAAAACCGGTTTGGAATCCTTCCTCATTTGCTCCAGAATGGCAGAAATTTTGACATAGACTTCAACAATGTTGTTCCCATCAATGATATGAGATGTTATGCCATAGCCTACACCTCTTTCGGCCAGATCCTTGCAGGCATATTGTTCTGAGGTTGGCGTACTTAAACCATAACCATTATTTTCAATGCAAAACAACACAGGCAGCTCCCATACACTGGCTACGTTTAAGGCTTCGTGAAAGTCGCCCTCACTGGTTCCACCCTCACCGGTAAAAACGGCGGTGGCCATTCCGGTTCCTTTGATTTTTTGGGCCAAAGCTATACCATCAGCCACTCCTAATTGCGGACCCAAATGCGAAATCATTCCTACAATACGATAATCCTGTGTGCCAAAATGAAAACTGCGGTCCCGGCCTTTGGTGAAGCCATCGGCCTTTCCCTGCCATTGGGAAAAGAGTTTCCAAAGAGGAATATTCCTGCTGGTAAAAACTCCCAAATTGCGGTGCATTGGTAGAATGTACTCCTCGGTTTCCATGGCCATAGTCACGCCTACAGCTATGGCTTCCTGCCCAATACCTGAAAACCATTTAGAAATGCGCCCCTGTCTGAGCAGGATCAGCATTTTTTCTTCAATCATTCTGGGCAATAACATGCCTTGATACAACTTTATAAGCTGCGATGATGGCAGGGAATTTTGGTACAATTGTTCTAAATCGGATATTTTATATTCAATCATGTGCGATCTATCTATTCCAAATGTAATATAATCAGCGAGCATTCTTGTGGCATCGCTTTTTACATTGTTTGCATTTATTAACTTTGTTCCAACAATTCATGATATGCGCAACAGAATAGCTACACTGATTGTTTTGGTAGCGTCCTTTTGGAGTCAAGGCCAGGAAATCAATGATAGCCTTCAAGATACCTCGCTTAAATTTAAACCCGCCGCGCTCATCCTTCCTGCTGGTATGATTACCTATGGTATTATGGGTATTAATAATGATCCTGTAAAACGCTGGGATCGAGAAATCAGAGAAAGTTTGGAACCTGATGGTATCAAAACTAACATCGACGATTACAGCAGGTTTGCTCCCATCGCTGCAGTATACGGATTAAACCTGGCTGGTATCGAGGGTAAGCATCAATTCTGGGATCGAACCCTGATTTTAGGTACTTCTACCCTTTTAATGTACAGCAGTGTCAATTTAATTAAAAATAACACCTCAATCCGCCGGCCCAGCGGAAGGTCATTGAGTTCTTTCCCCTCAGGACATACTGCCATCGCCTTTATGGGAGCGGAATTCATGCACCAGGAATTTAAGCATCTTTCAGCATGGTACAGTGTTGGTGCTTATTCCGTGGCAGCTTTAAGTGGGTTTCTGAGAGTTTATAATGATAAGCATTGGTTTTCTGATGTGGTAGCCGGTGCTGGCATAGGTATTTTATGCACCAAAATCGGATATTGGGTGTATCCTATGCTAAAGAGTATTATATTTAAAAAAGAGAAAATGAATACATCCCAGGCCAGCCTGAGTTTCACCCCTTTTTATAACGGACGGGAACTCATGTTAGGCACGGGAATTATATTTTGATAGAAAAACGATAGCATTATGGCAATGACAAACATACCCAGCGTGGACCTGGCTGATTTTTTAAGCGATGATCCACAGCGTAAACAAAAATTTATCACAGAAATAGGAAATGCCTATGAAAATATTGGATTTGTGGCCTTGAAAAACCACTTTCTTTCTGACGAACTGGTAGATAAACTTTATCAAGAAATCGAAAAATTCTTCCAACTACCTACCGAAACCAAAAAAAGCTACGAGCGTGAGGAAATTGGAGGACAACGCGGTTATGTTTCTTTTGGAAAGGAACATGCCAAAGGCAAAAAAGAAGGAGACTTGAAGGAATTTTGGCATTTTGGACAGGAAGTAGCACCTGACGCCAATATTGATGAAGATTATCCTGAAAACGTCATTGTAAAGGAATTGCCTGAGTTTAATGAAACAGGAATGAAGGCGTACCGAATGTTGGAAAAAACTGGAATCTATGTGTTGCGTGCCTTGGCCTTGCATATTGGTCTGGAGGAAACTTACTTTGACCACTGGGCCAGCAATGGAAATTCTATCCTGCGCCCAATCCACTATCCGCCAATCACCAGTGAGCCTGAAAATGCGGTAAGAGCAGGTGCACATGGTGATATCAATCTAATCACCCTACTCATGGGCGCCAGCGCACCTGGATTGCAAGTTCAAAACCGTGATGGAGAGTGGATCGATGCCATCGCCAAAGAGGATGAACTCGTGATCAACGTTGGCGATATGCTACAACGCCATACCAACAACAAATTGAGATCCACCATTCACCGTGTGGTGAATCCGCCAAGGGAGCTGTGGCATACCAGTCGTTATTCCATTCCTTTTTTCCTTCATCCGCGCAGTGATATGCGCCTGGATTGTTTAGAAGAATGTATTGACGAGAATCATCCAAAACAATACGAAGACATTACGGCAGGCGAATTCCTGCACCAGCGTCTGGTAGAAATAGGTTTGATTAAGAAATAACCAGCAGCAGTCTAGTTGCTTTTAAAAAGAGACGGTCAAAACAGCCCCTTTTAATGTCAAACTGAGCCTGTTGAGGCAAGATTGAAATCTCAAAAGAATATTCAGTCTGCTTAGAGGGAACTTGTTCCTCGAATCGCCTTCGACGGGCTCAGGCTGACAGCTTTGGTTTTTACAGGTTTCTAGACATTGTCTATTTCGCTTGAATTTAATAAGGCTTGTACTTCAATTGATTCATTCAAACCAATACCCTATCCTCAATTTTTGCGATTACGGCCTGTGCCGCAGCTTTACCATTTAACAAGGCTGCATTGAGCGATCCATTACTCAATTGGTCACCGGCCAGGAATACGTGTTGGTTGAGCTGAGTTTCTGATGGGGGCATGGCATAATTCAGGCTTTCCAATTGTGGAAGTGCTTTAGGAATATGAAAGCATCTAACTAATTCATTGGCTTTTATACCAGTCTCTTCCCTTAATTCCTTGACGACACGTTCAGCCAACTGCTGATCGGATAAGTTGTGGGGCTTCACCACAGAAATACTGATGACATTGCGGTGATTATCAAAAATATCATTCAAAAAATGAAAATTATTGATCAGGCAATCTTCATTAGGTACCAATCCTATGATAGGCTCATTAAAACCAGCGTGATCGGTTTCAAAATATAAAACCGTCACTTGATGCCAGTCCAAGTCTTGACTGGAGAGGTTAGGAACCAAGGATCCAGCCGGAGTGGCTACTATGGTAAAGTCAGACTTGAACTGTTGACCATCCTCCATAATTATGGTATTACCCTGGATCGAGTCCACCTTCTGCTCAAATTTAATTTGATCTGCGGCCAATTGGGAGGCCATTTGCTCGGGAATTGCCTGTATACCTTTGGCAGGGAGGGTAGCATTCCCTTCATTGAACATCTTAAAGACAAACTCAAACATCCGGCTGCTGGTTGAAAGTTCTGTTTCCAAAAAAATACCGGCGTAAAAAGGCTTGAAAAAATTATGAATGATCTTAGAAGAAAAACCATAATCTTGCAAGTAGTCTAATGTTCTGGTCTCTGGTTCTTGGAAAATAGCTTCTACACTTTTGTTCTTTAGCTTTCGCGAAAGCGAGAAAACCAACCATTTATCTTTAAAAGAGCCTACCCCAGTGTATATGGTTTTCCAGAAAAAACTAGCGTTACGACGTGGATCTCCCAGTTTATAGGTTTTTCCATCTTTAAAGATCATGGACCCGGGCAGGAATTTGATTAAATTCAGGGCAGGTAAATCCAAAAACTCAGGAAGGGCAGGATAAGCGTCCAGCAATACCTGAAAACCATCATCCAATAGCAGACCGTTTTCCCTGAGCGTCTGTACCCTACCACCCACAGATTTGGCTTGTTCCAGTACGGTACAATGATATCCAGATTTCTTGAGTGTGATCGCTGCAGCAAGTCCGCTAGCTCCGGCGCCTATGATCGTGATGTTGGGTTGGTTGTCTTTCATTATACAAAAATAGTAGAGATCGATAACTAACCATGCATTTAATGTATGCTTAACATAAACAGCACGCAGGGCAAAGTATCTTTATAAAAAACTTACCTATGCTGCTATTTCAGGAAAGTGACGTGAACTTTACCGACGAAATTACGGAAGCCACCACCAGTTTTTACGAGGAATTTGTTGAATTCCTTCCTAGGTTGGGATTGGGTCTGGCTATTATTATACTCGGCGTGCTATTGGCCGGACTGATCGGTAGATTTGCCACTGCGAGAGTCAGCCGTCGTACCCAAGATCCCTTGATGAGTCGTTTTTTAGGAAAAGCCATTCGCTTTGTATTGATTGTCGTATTTATCATGTTAGCATTGCGTGCGGCAGGACTTGGAGATATCAGCGCAGGTATTCTGGCTACGGCAGGTGCCAGTGCAGTTGTACTCGGGTTTGCTTTTAAAGACATTGGGCAAAATTTTATTGCCGGTATCATTCTGAGCTTTAATCGGCCTTTTGATGTCAATGACACTGTGGAAATCGGTGATAATTTTGGTCGAGTCAAAACCCTTGAATTCAGGTACACCAAATTAAAAACTTTCGATGGTAAGGATGTTTATATTCCTAATTCAGATGTAATAACTCTTCCAGTGACCAATTATACGGAGGATGGATTCTTTAGATGGAGCTTTTTGGTAGGAATAGATTATGACGATGATATCAACCTGGCCAAAGATTGTATCATGGAGGCCTTAAATTCAGACGCTAGAGTGATTTCAGACGAAGAACATGTCAATTATGTTATCGAAGACGAACTCGCCACCAGCACCGTGAATCTCAAAGTGTTCTTTTGGGTGGATACTTTTGATTTTGGAAGGGTGGCCAACACCACAAGAGGACGGGTCATCGGAAACGTCAAACGTGCCCTAATGGAAAAAGGATTCTATCTACCGGCAGATATTCAGGAAATCAAATTGTATGGACGTGAATCTGACTTACCTTTGTCAGTGCAGGACAAACGTGATACGACCAATGCTTAAATTCTTTAAATACCTGGCCATTGTTGAAGGCTATTCCTTTCTATTGATTTTATTTCTTACCATGCCTCTGAAATATCTGGGCGGTATCATGTGGCCCAATAAATTCATGGGTATGACACACGGAGTTTTGTTTTTGGCTTATGTCGTTGTAACTATCGTCCTGGCACAAATGGCCAAGTGGAGTTTTAAAAAATTAGCCGTGGTCCTGGTTATGTCTGTGATACCTTTTGGAACCTTTTGGATGGAAAAAAATTATTTGGAGGAAACATCTGAAGTTGAGGCCTAAGCCAAGCCTTTATTTTTCATACGTATATGCTGGTATTCCACCTCGGTTTTTCCGTGGGCTTTTGGTTTACCATCAGGTCCCAAGTTCACCAAAATGATGGACTCAATGGTAATGATAACATCATAGGTCATCTTGTTGCGCACCACACATTGTAAGTCAATGGATGTAGTCCCGAATTTATTGACTTCCAAGCCTATTTCCACGATATCACCAGGTCGAGCGCTGGCCCTAAAATTAATCTCACTCATATATTTAGTGACCACCTTTTGGTTCTCCAACTGAATTATAGCGTACAATGCGGCTTCCTCATCGATCCATTCCAATAATCTGCCGCCAAAAAGCGTTCCATTCGGGTTCAGGTCTTCAGGCTTGATCCATTTGCGGGTGTGGAAATTCATAGGTCTCGGCTTAGATTTCAAAGATAGGAATATCGCAGGCCAAAGCCTTATTTTTGTCTCATGAAACATATTTCCAGTCCGCATAATGCCATCATAAGACATGGCGAACAATTACAGCGCAAGAGCAAGGCCCGTAAAAAGGAATCTATGTTCATGATAGAAGGTCAGCGCGAGATTAAATTGGCTGCAGCAGGAGGCTGGGAATTAATTCATGTATTGGTTTGCGGTGATATTTTACTGGGCAATTCTGACTTTGAAGCTCAAACGGTTCGCCAACAATTGAATCTTAAAAATCAGGTCGAGATCATAAGTGTATCTCCTGAAGTTTACGAAAAGCTAGCCTATCGCAGTGGAACAGAAGGTTGTATCGCTTTCGCGAAAGCGCAACCACACGACTTGAATCAATTGCAATTGTCTGACAATCCGCTGATACTCATCGCCGAATCCCCAGAAAAGCCTGGTAATTTGGGCGCATTGTTACGAACAGCCGATGCTGCCAATGTAGACGCTTTAATTTTGGCACAGCCTACAGTGGACTTGTATAATCCAAACGTGATCAGATCCAGTGTGGGATGTGTATTTACAGTAGATATTGGTGTGGCAAGCACAGAAGATGTGATTGCATTTTTAGCTCAGCAGCAGATTGATCTGTATGCCGCTACCCTGCAAACCAGTACGAGATATGACTTAATGGATTACCAGGGAGCCACGGCCATTGCGGTAGGTACAGAAGCGACTGGCCTATCCACATCCATGCGTGCCGCTGCTCGAGAAAATATTTTGATTCCAATGTCTGGAAGTATTGATTCCATGAATGTATCGGTAAGCGCGGCCATCATGCTTTTTGAAGCCAAACGCCAACGCGATTTTCAATGATTATCTAGTCTTGTTTCTAGCTCTGGTAACTAATATGCTTACTTTTACGCCTCATGGATGCACAAATACTCTTCTACATCATTATTGGAATTCTCATCGTTGATTTCGCACTTGAGCGTGTGCTCGGATACCTGAATTATACCTGGTATAAAAAACCGATTCCATCCGCACTGAAAGATGTTTATGATACAGAGGAATACCAAAAGTCCCAGGCTTATAAAATGGCCAATTTCAGATTTGGTCTTGTGTCCAGCACCTTTTCTTTTGTTGTCATGCTGGTGTTTCTTTTCCTGGACGGCTTTGCTTGGGTCGATAGTATTGCCAGGAGTATAACTGAACATTATACAGGGCTACCTTTGGTTTTCTTTGCCATTATTATGGGGCTGAGCGAACTCATTTCCCTCCCCTTTTCTCTGTATGGAACTTTTGTGATTGAGGAAGGCTTTGGCTTTAATACGACCACAAAATCAACATTTGTATTGGATAAACTGAAGTCTTATCTATTGACCGCTATTCTGGGTGGTGGTGTGTTGGCGTTGGTTATTTTGTGCTACCGATGGGCAGGAGACAATTTTTGGTGGTATGTATGGTTACTGATTTTTGCTATTTCCCTATTGATGAACATGTTTTACGCCCGCCTATTTGTTCCGTTGTTCAACAAACAGGCGCCGCTGGAAGAAGGTGCATTAAAAGACAAAATACAAGCCTATGCCGACCAGGTGGGCTTTCAATTGGACAAAATTTTTGTAATTGACGGCAGTAAGAGATCGACCAAGGCCAATGCTTATTTCAGTGGTTTTGGACGTGAAAAAAGAGTCACCTTATACGATACCCTTATTGAAAAATTAAGCCATGAAGAAATTGTGGCGGTACTGGCCCATGAGGTTGGTCATTATAAGAAAAAACATATCATTTATAACCTGATCGCCAGCACCTTGACCACCGGTTTTACCCTGTGGCTATTCTCCCTTGCTGTTGACAGCAACATCTTGTCGGAAGCATTGGGAGTTGAGCAAATGTCATTTCATATTGGATTGGTTGCTTTCGGTTTATTATACAGTCCGATTTCAACACTTACTGGAATTATTATGAGCTTGCTGTCCAGAAGGTTTGAATATCAGGCGGACTATTATGCCAAAACTACCTATGATAAGAAACCACTCATCAGCGGACTCAAAACATTATCCAAGAGTAGTTTGAGTAACCTTACTCCTCATCCTGCTTATGTATGGTTTCATTATTCCCACCCCAGTCTCTTACAACGGGTCAATGCCATGAATAGCGAACAGGTGTATTGATTCTTGAGCTCTTTGCCATTGTAACACGCCTAACGGAGGACGTGTCTAGCCCATAAATGGATTGAGCGGTTCGTTGAGGCTGTCACATCCAAGATGCTTGACTAGAAATCACCTGATTGTTGACAGCATTTAATAAATCATCTACCTCCTGCTCCTTGAGGTATCTCAATCCGCGTGAACCAGCAGCTGTATGTAACTTAAAGTGTGTTTCTTTTCTACGCTTGAGAAAAATACTGCGCCATTTTTCTACTGCTTGAGATTTGTAGGTCGGAGTAATCATTTCTTTGGGGAACAACCATCCAGTCTTGAAAACGGCAAAATCTGCTTCTTTGAGGATAAAGCTAAACTTCCCATATTGATAAGCAAAGAAACAACTACTGATCAACAAAACAACTGGCACGGCCAAACCCCAATACATTTCGAACCAATACGCCAATATGGCCAACGGGACACAAATCACTGACATGATATAAAAATTGAGCCTGGCATGAGACCACGGGTTAGAAGCCAATGTCATCAAAGGAGCCTGTCTGGTTTCCTGGAAAATGATATCCTGGAGCTGTTCCTGGTGTTCAGGAGTACAGGCGGGAATTGATACATTGCTGGCTTTTTGGCTTTCTGAATTGGCTTGAAAGATCAGTGCGGTTTTAAAGCCCAGTAACCTGCGCAGCGGATTAGAATGAAATTCCAAAATCTGAACTTTACTCAAGGGTATTTTGACTTCTCGCTTGTTCAATAATCCCATACGCACTTCAAGGTGATCTGCCCTTTTGATCACCCTAAAGTCCCAGTATTTATTGACTGTGGTAATGAGGCTCAGCAGTATCGACACCACCAAAAAGACAAGCAAGGCGGTAGTCATCAACCCCAGACTCGCTGAGGAGATCATATTATCCCAGGTCAGTCCTTCCATCACATCGCCAAATAAGGCTTCTACCAAATCCTTGATTTTATACCAAAATCCAAAAACGACCCCCAAGGCAAGGAAACCGCTGCGCAGGTGGTTTTGGGTAATGCCCACTTTTAATAGATCGATCAATCCCAATTCCATGACCAAAGACTCTTTGGCCTGGGAATGCGGTATTTCAGTTGTTAGCTCTGGTTCATCCGTTGTTTCTGGAATCTCTAAATCGGTATCAGATGCTGCTACCTGTTGCTGTTTTCTACCGTCCAGTAAATCCTTCAATTGCCGGGCATAGGAATCATCCAGCCCAGGAATTTCTAATTCTTTGGCTTTGGAACCAGCAGTTTCCACTTCTAGAGATACGATGCGCAATATGCGTTGACCCAAATTCTGATTGATATTGATGGATTGGATACGCTCAAGCGGTATGGCTTTGCGCTCCTTTTGTAGTAATCCCTTTTGCAAGATCAATTCATCACCCTCGATATGGAATTGGAAAAACCAATACTTGATTATAGGATTAATCAAAGAAACAAACGCCAGGAAGAACGTAAAGCCCATGATGTAGATGCTTCCCTCACCAAACGAACTCGTACCAAAGATGGCAAACAAAAAGTAGAGTAAAAGTCCTTTGATACTCTTGAATAAATAGAGTAAAATGACCTTCTTGCTCTGGCGCTGCGGAGTTTGCAGATCAAGCATAAGTTGAAGTTTTACTCGAGATATACTCCTTGAGTTTTTGTGCGTCAACAGGATCTAAGCCAGAGATGCTCAAATCACTAGAACTACCTCCTGCAGTAAAAATTTCTAATTCGCATAAGGTAAACATCCGATCGATAGGCCCGTGATTGATCTCGGTGTGCTGAATGCGATTAAATGGAACCGTAGTCTGATGATGAAACAACCAGCCTTTGCGATAGGTAATATCATGTTCGCGCAAGACATAACCGCGTACAAAATACTCTTTATAAGCCATAAAAATCGTCAGTAATAACAATACCAACCATAAAACCAAGGCTACTTTCCAGATCCATGGTTCCTCTTCTACGGCAAAGAATGGGACAACCACGGTCGCCAGCAGCGGAATAAATAAAAGTGTTTTTGCGATCAGCTTTTTATTTAGAAAGCGTTTGGGATGCTTTTGGAAGCTACTGCTTTCTACGGACGGCAGTTGGGGTACATCAATGGTCTGGTTTGTCATCATAGTTGATAGGTAGTATAAATTTACGTCATGTTACGCTTTCGCGAAAGCGATCAACTACAAAAGCCAATTTTATAGATGAGGTACTAATTATTTAGAAAAACTCAAGCCAAATTGCAATCGACCACCTTCCTCTCCATGAAAATAAGAGACATGGCTGTTAAAAAGTCCAGTCATCCCAATATGCAGGCCTCCACCATAGCTATTGTGTAGCCTCGAACTACGACGATCATCCTGCCATACTTTCCCCACATCGTATCCCAAGTACGGAATCAATCGCAGGGGTAAAAGTTTAGTTCTGAGAGGAGGTAAATCATAGGCCAGATCTGCACCAGCATTTAAAGCATAATTGGCAGTAAATCGCTGTTGTCTGAAACTACGTAGGCCTTGATCGGCACCTAGTCTTGCGGCCTGATAAAAATAAGGGTCATCCCCTATTCTCGTTTGAGCAGCTACACGTGTGTTTAATACCAGGCTGCGTGCATCGTTCATGGCATTCCAAAATTCCAGGTGTGGATCTACACTAAAAAATTTGCGGTCATTAGAAAGGTCATCAGTAAAAGCTGTAGAGGCCTTGAACACCATACCTCTGGTAGGAAAACGTTGGTGATCCCTGCTCTCATAGGCATAATCAAAATGATAGCGCATATAATCATCACGAGCCTGGGTTACTCCTGTATTTGCAGGTGAATTTCCATCTAGCTCAACAGCCTGATAACCCAATCCTAGCTTAAAACTACTTCCATAACTCCCGATTTTCACGAGTTCACCAGTCACCTCCTGACGTTGCATCAAAATGCGGTTCAGGTCATAGTCTGTGTCTCGATCAAAGTTGGTATTGTTGCCGTACCCAAAGAAATTCTCTGTGTAATTGTTGGTCGTGATTTGGGCTTTCCCTTCCAGGTTCCAGTGACCCAAAGCATTCCCTAATCCTCCCTCAATCCAAAATTTTGCGGCCTGTGTCAAGGAATAATAGGTAGAACCTATACCTAATTTTGAACTGTACGGATTGCGTTCAAAACCCAGATGTGTTTTGTTATAAAATAGCGTTGGTGTAAAACCAGTATCTGGATTATACGCAAAGTCCAATTTCAAGCTCCCCTTGGACACAGGTACTTTTTCGGTGTCATAGTGGTTGATTTCATAATCATCACGCAATATGACCTTGGCTCCATTTGATGAAGTAAATTCGTTGTCTTCACTGTCGTAATCATAAATGCTTACACCGTTTCCTCTAGATATCTTATACTCATCATCTCCTTTCCCACCAGAGATGACGACTTTTAAGCGGCTTAAATGCATGTTATTGATCTCAAAAACATCATCATCATCCAATCCATAAATCCATAACTCATCGGTCTGCTCGGGATCAAAGGTTCGATCAAAAAGAACACCTTCTTTTTCACCATCTATAATGCGATAGGCAACCACATGAGTCATTCCTTCCTGCGTGCCATTGATTTCAAAATAATCGTCTTTATCTGTTCCTTTTAAAGTTTGAAAGCTGATAAAGTGCTGGTAATATCTATCCACAATGTCTGGCAGGTTTTCCTTACGTGCCAATAAGTCAAGTTGGGTCTGGGACCATAGATCATCTTTCACCTCGTCTGGCATTTCGTTGAAAGCTAAGGCGACAATTTCTGGAGTAATGTTTTCCTGAATATACTTGACTTCTTCCTGCCATAAGTCCAGATCACTGCGTTGTAGCACGGCGCGATCCAATTTGATGGCGCTTTGGCTAAATTCTTTGATGTATTTGATATCAGGACCATAATTACCAAACTGACGCGTGGAGGTCAGAATATTATGTAAAGATTCCAACAACTTGCCATCGAACCTGGCAAAAACCTGGTCTCGATCCCTGGGAACTGCGATATAGGATTTTTTGTCTTCGTCCTCTGGATCTACGATTTCGGCCCATCGCCATTGGTCTTCATGTCGGTCCCAATCCCCTAACAGCATGTCAAAAATTCTCGCTCTGATGTACAAGCGCTCGTCCACGACATGGTGTTCATCCTCCCGGATTTTCTTAAAAAAGTCTGAGGTACTTTCCACATCCTGATTGTTCCCGAACATATGACGATCATCAAATGATTTATCAGGTTTTTCAACGATCATATACAATCGGTTGCCATGAATTTCATTGAAGTCACCTAAAACTTCTTGTTTGGGAATATAGTAGAGTTTGGGATGGGTGTGGTTCAAATCGATCGCTCCCGCTAGTCGAGGGACTGCAAATGCTCCATAGGGATGTGCGGCGGTGTAAAAATCGCGTACCATTTCTTGAGGAATGGTTTCAGCAAAGTATTTATCAGTATCTACGTTGCCATAACCAGCGCTCTTTAAGAATTGTAAAGCGTCCTTTTCCAGGGCACGCATATTGAACTCGCGGTCTTGTGCATCGAGTAGTCTTAATCCTTGGGTCTGATTACCACCTCCAGCTCGTTCGACCCGCATACCACCAAACAGCGTATCCAGTTTTACTACCGGTGCCTCTACCTCTATTCCATATAAATAGCGGTAATGTTTTCCGTAAAACTCTTCAAAATCGGCATCCTTTTCGGTTTCTTCCTTCTTGTAAACTGAGGATTTTACAAAATCCTGGGTGACAGGTGGCAATGAATCTGTGTTGTAGGGTATCGCTTTCGCGAAAGCGGAATGTGCATACACCTGGTCGATCTTATTGTCCTCTAGGGTGTAGAATTCTACCTGCGAACTTTGGTCTTGATAAACTTTTAAAATGGCATAACCCAATTGACCAGAACTCAGCCGACCTTTTTTTCCTAGCGTAGCAATTCCTTCTTCTACAGCGGTTCCTGAAACCAATTGTTTGATGGCCCCATCGTCAATATATTGTAGGCTGCGATCATGCGCGCTGACAAAAAATAGTCGGTCGATGTCCGCACTGGCATCCTTGATACTTTCCATAAGTTCGTTCATCAATGGATTGAACCTGTCCTGTCTGGACACGCCACCTTGGGCCCGAATAAAACTCCAAGCACCACCCAACACTGGGATATATCCATTATCAGAACTGGGTTTCATTATCATTCTAGGACCGATCTGTCCACCATAGATCCCGTTGGAATACAACGGATGATGCATCGCAACAATGACTGTTTTGTGTCTTTGCTTGCGCATTTCATCACCTAAAACGTACAAGAACTTTTCCCGGGTATTGATCTCACACTCATCGTTAAACTGAGGGTTACTGTCCCAATTTTCAATGTACCATTGAGAATCTACCACAAATAAATGTACACTATCCGAAATATCTAGTTCTTCAAAGGGACAACCATTTTCAGGTTGGAAAACCTCGTCATTGTCCAAAATATCCTCAGTAAGCTCTTCTATACTTTTTAAACCCTTTAGGCCCTCATCATTCCAATCTTCGTTTCCAGGAATAACCAATACCTGGTTACCGATATTGGCGATCATTTCCATGCGTTTGATGTAATTCTCTCGATCCTTTTTGTCGTGGTCCTCTTCATTAAAATCTTCAGAATCCACATTATCACCTAAGACAATGGTATAGTCCTCTGGGCGGGATTGACTTTTAATGGATGAAATTAGAGACTCAAACTCAGCTGTTGGAGCGGATTTAGAATTCAAATTCCCCAAGAGAAAAAATTGCTGATATGGAGTGGAAGAATTGACGGGTTCATGGCTGGGTCCGTCAAATTTTGTGGTCTTTACTGCACAAGCTGTAATGATACAACTAGCGACCAATAAAATCCCAGTGTTGGCGAGTAATCTTTTGCTCATTCAATAGATTTAAAGCTCAAAGATACAGGCCTCTCCTACAGAATTTTCCTATGTAATTCTTAAAATACGTTTTTGCTAGCAGTCTGAGAGTGCCACATTGACGGCTAGACCACCTTCACTGGTTTCTTTGTATTTGGAATTCATGTCCTGAGCAGTTTGCCACATGGTAGCGATGACCTGATCGAGCGGCACCTTGGCATTTTTAGCATCTGCGTCAAGCGCCATTTCGCAGGCATTGATAGCCTTAATAGCACCCATTGCGTTGCGCTCAATACATGGTATTTGCACGAGACCAGCTATGGGATCACATGTCATTCCCAGGTGGTGCTCCATAGCAATTTCGCTAGCCATCAACACCTGGGCAGGGGTTCCTCCCATTAATTCTGTGAGTCCGCCGGCAGCCATGGCACTACTTACTCCGATTTCGGCCTGACATCCTCCCATAGCCGCACTGATGGTTGCCCCTTTTTTAAAGAGCGCTCCAATTTCTCCCGCGACCAATAAATATCTTTTGATATCAGAGAAGTCGGCATCGTGGTTCTCGATGGTCATGTAATACATCATGACTGCTGGGATCACCCCTGCTGCTCCATTGGTAGGAGCCGTAACCACTCGTCCCAGAGAAGCATTGACCTCATTGACGGCCAAGGCAAAGCAGGAAACCCATTTCAGTATTTCCCTGAATTTCACTTCGGTGTTTCTGATCGCTTCAATCCACTCTTCTTTGTTGTTGTAGGTCGCCCCTTTTTGCAACCTTTGATGGGTGTCAAAAGCCCGTCTTCTCACGTTGAGTCCGCCAGGTAGAACACCTTCAGTATGACAGCCGATGTACATAGAATCCAACATTACCTCCCAGATTTCTTTGAGTCGCTGATCGATCTCTTCAGGCGGATGAAGGTACTCTTCATTCTCAAGCACGATTTGAGAAATGGATTTATTTTCCCGTTCACAATACGCTTGTAATTCGGTGGCTTTGGATATAGGTCTGGGGAAACATTCAAATATAGCCCGTTGTTTGGCTGCACGCCTGCGTTCTTTTTGCACAAAGAATCCGCCGCCAATGCTATAATAAGTTTCAAAATATTTTTTACCGTCTTCCAACACGGCTTTAAAACGAACAGCATTGGGATGGAAGGGCAAAAAGTTACGGTTAAAATGGATCTGTGTTGATGGATCAAAAGTAATCAGGTGGACCCCATCCAGTTGCAATAACTTATGGCGGCGTATGTAATCAATGGTCTCTGGAATTTCCGCTATGTCGCAAGTCTGGGGATCGGCATTGGTCAATCCCATAATAACTGCGATATCCGTGGCATGACCTTTCCCGGTTAAAGACAGCGAACCATAAAGATCTACTTCGATGGTTTGAACTGCCGACAGCCTGTTTTTGTCCCTCAATTTCCCCAAAAAATTTCTGGCTGCCCGCCATGGACCCAGCGTATGTGAACTAGAAGGACCTACTCCTATTTTAAGCATATCAAAAATGCTGATAGCTTCAATCTTTTTAGGGGTTTCAGACATAAATTACAAGCCGTTTTTTGCGGTGACAAATATAACAATTACCCCTATCTACAGATGCGCTGTTACACCAAAAACATTTGATCCAAGTCTGATTGATTAGACCCGTGCGATGTGGATTTATTTTACAAAATGTAAGGAGAAAGAAATGACATTTTTGACAGAACTAATGACAAGCTGTCACGGTAAAGTCGATGGCACGGACCTTGACTTAAGGAAAGCGAATTCAAATTGAAAACAGAAACTAAAACCATTTATAATGAGTAAAATAATAGGAATTGACTTGGGTACCACAAACAGCTGTGTTTCCGTGATGGAAGGTAGTGAGCCGGTTGTGATTCCCAATGCAGAAGGAAAAAGAACAACTCCCTCTGTCATTGCTTTTGTAGAAGGCGGTGAGATCAAGGTGGGTGATCCTGCCAAAAGACAGGCAGTAACTAACCCTACCAAGACCGTAGCTTCTATCAAGCGATTCATGGGGAATAAGTTCAGTGAGGTAAGCAATGAAGCTGACCGCGTACCTTATAAAGTTGTCAAAGGAGACAATGATACACCAAGAGTAGATATCGATGGGCGTTTGTACACGCCTCAAGAACTCAGTGCTATGATTCTTCAAAAAATGAAGAAAACGGCCGAGGATTATTTAGGAACGGAAGTTTCTGGAGCGGTGATTACCGTACCAGCTTACTTTAACGATTCTCAGCGTCAAGCTACCAAAGAAGCTGGTGAAATCGCTGGACTAAAAGTCGAGCGTATCATCAACGAGCCTACTGCCGCTGCTTTGGCTTACGGATTGGACAAGAAAGATACAGATCAAAAAATCGTTGTATTTGACTTTGGTGGAGGAACCCACGATGTATCTATTTTGGAATTGGGTGATGGAGTCTTTGAAGTATTGGCAACGGACGGTGACACCCACTTGGGTGGTGACGATGTGGATGAGAAAATCATCGACTGGTTGGCCGACGAGTTCCAAAAAGCAGAGGATATTGATTTGAGAAAAGATCCAATGGCCTTGCAACGCCTGAAAGAAGCTGCTGAGAAGGCAAAAATCGAATTGTCCTCTAGTGGACAGACTGAAATTAACCTTCCTTACGTAACAGCTACAGCCAGCGGTCCAAAACACCTGGTGCAGACATTGACCAAATCAAAATTCGAGCAACTGATTGCCGACTTGGTCAAGAGAACCATTACACCATGTGAAAAAGCCTTGAAAGCTGCTGGACTCTCTAAAAGCGATATCGACGAGATCATTCTTGTAGGAGGTTCTACCCGTATCCCAGCGGTACAGGAAGCTGTAGAGCAGTTCTTTGGTAAGAAACCATCTAAAGGAGTAAATCCTGACGAGGTTGTTGCTATTGGTGCTGGAATCCAGGGAGGTGTCTTGACTGGAGATGTAAAAGACGTATTGCTATTGGATGTTACGCCTCTTTCTTTGGGAATCGAAACTATGGGTGGTGTCATGACCAAATTGATCGACGCCAACACAACTATTCCTACCAAGAAGTCCCAAGTATTCTCTACCGCAGCCGATAATCAGCCCAGTGTAGAAATCCACGTACTTCAAGGGGAGCGTTCAATGGCTACCGACAACAAAACCATCGGTAGATTCCACTTGGATGGTATTCCACCAGCAAAAAGAGGAACACCACAGATTGAGGTAACTTTTGACATCGATGCCAATGGTATCATCAAGGTAAGTGCCGAGGACAAAGCGACGGGTAAAAAGCAGGATATTCGTATTGAAGCTTCTTCAGGATTAACAGAGGAAGAAATCGAGAAAATGAAGCAGGAGGCAGAAGCCAATGCTGAAGCGGATAAACAAGCCAAAGAAAAAGCTGATAAGCTGAATCAGGCAGATCAAATGATCTTCCAAACAGAGCAGCAATTGGATGAATTTGGTGACAAGCTAAGCGAAGACAAGAAAGCGCCGATCACTGAAGCCTTGGATGAATTGAAGAAAGCTTACGAAACCAAAGAAATCGAGCAGATCGACCCAGCTTTGGAAAAGTTGAACAATGTATGGACTGCGGCGAGCGAAGAAATGTACAAAGCCCAGGCTGAAGCCCAAGGCGGACAACCAGGTCCGGATGCAGGTGCTCAGGCTGAAGCTGAGGACACCAGCGACGTAGAAGACGTAGACTTCGAAGAAGTGAAGTAAGCAAGATGGCAAATCAATGATTTGCTTCATCGAACTTACGCCCTTTCTTCAATCATGAATTCAGCATACGCAATTCAGATTTTGAAAGAAGGACACTCGTAAGAAGGTTCATAATTATAAGAAAAGAGCTTTGGAAAACCCAAAGCTCTTTTTTATTGCTGATAACCTAGCAAATCCCAAACCTGCTTCGACGAGCTCCATTGTCAGTCTGACCTCCTTTGTCAGTCTGAGCCTATTGTCAACCTGACCCCATTGTCAGTCTGAGCCTGTCGAAGACGAGAAACAAAGAAAAATGCTTCTGAGATTCCAACCCTGCCTCGACGAGCTCAGCATGACATTCTTTGTCGGCCTGAGCCCATTGTCAACCTGAACTCCATTGTCAGTCTGAGCCTGTCGAAGACGTGAAACAAAGAAAAATGCTTCTGAGATTCCAACCCTGCTGCGACGAGCTCAGCATGACATTCTTTGTCGGCATGAGCCCATTGTCAGTCTGAGCCTGTCGAAGACAAGAAACAAAGAAAAAGGCTTCTGAGATTTCAACCCTGCTTCGACGAGCTCAGCATGACATTCTTTGTCGGCATGAGCTCCATTGTCAGTCTGAGCCTGTCGAAGACGTGAAACAAAGAAAAATGCTCGTGAAAAGTCCAACCCTGCTTCGACGAGCTCCATTGTCAGTCTGAGCCTGTCGAAGACGAGTATCGAAGGAACAAGCTTCTGAGATTTTAACACTGCTTCGACGAGCTCAGCATGACATTCTTTGTCGGCCTGAGCCCATTGTCAGCCTGAACTCCATTGTCAGTCTGAGCCTGTCGAAGACGAGAAACGAAGAATCATGCTTCTGAGATTTTAACACTGCTTCGACGAGCTCAGCATGACATTCTTTGTCGGCCTGAGCTCCATTGTCAGTCTGAGACTGTCGAAGACGAATATCGAAGGAACAAGCCTGTACAGGTTTCAGAGTTATCATTCCCATAACTCATTACTCAATATCCATATTCCAGAACAAAAGCTATACTTTTGCTAGCTTATGGATAAGAAAATGCTACAAACGCTCCGAGAGCGATTGCAACAACCACATAAAATAGTGATCATCCCACACAAGAATCCAGATGGAGATGCCATCGGATCTGTGACTGCACTTTGTGGTTATCTCGAACAACTGAATCATGAGGTAACGATGATTTCTCCTAATGAATTTCCCGACTTTTTGAATTGGCTGCCGCTGTCAGAAGAGTTCGTTATATACGACCAAGAAACTGATAAAGCCACGGAAAAACTGAAGGAAGCAGAGATGACCTTCCATTTAGATCATAATGCCTTTCACCGAACGGGTCAAATGGAAGAAGTTCTACAAAACTTGAATACCTTTTTTGTGATGGTCGATCATCATCAGCAACCCGATAATTTTGCCGACTTGACCTTTAGTGATCCAAGTATGAGTTCGACTTGCGAGATGATCTACCACCTGATCACAGGTGTAGGAGATGCAAAGTTGATCACACCCGCTATGGCCACAAGTATGTATACTGGAATCCTCACCGACACAGGGAGTTTCAAGTACAGATCTACCACACCCACAACCATGCGGGTAGCTGCCGACTTGATGGACATGGGAGCCAATTCCGAATCCATCAACCGCAAAATCTATGATGTCAATACCCCCAGCAGAATGAAACTGTTGGGCGTGGCGCTGAGCAACCTGCGTATATTACCGGAATATCGCACCGCTTTTATCACGCTCAGCCAACAAGAATTGGATGAAAATAATTTCAATAAAGGAGATACTGAAGGTTTTGTGAATTATGCACTGAGTTTAAATGATGTAGTTTTTGCTCAGATTTTCATCGAAAAAGAAAGCGAAGGCATCATCAAGACTTCTCTGCGATCCAAAGGAGACTTTGATGTCAACCTTATGGCCCGAAAACATTGGGACGGTGGCGGTCACCGAAACGCTGCTGGTGGTAAATCTGAGTTGGATATGGATGCCACAATGGAAAAATTAATTAGTATCTTGCCTGCTTATGAAAAGGAGTTACTGCAAACTGCTATTTAGAATGCTGCTTCCCGTTTTGGGATGCTTGATGGGAGTTTCCTGTAAAAACCTGGAAGGACGACGTCCCATTACCCAGGCTACAGATACATCCATTCAAGCCGCCATTGAAAACAACAAGGAACTCTATGCTGCCGAAGAGGCTGCCATTGAAGAAGTGATTGCCAATCAGGATAGGAATTTTGAGCGTGGTGCTACCGGTTTCTATTATTCCTTTGTCCAGAAAGACAGTATCGAAAGCAAACAGCCGACTTTTGGTGACAGGCTTACCTTTACTTATGATGTAACCGCTCTGGATGGCAGTGTGATTTACACGCAGGAAGAGATTGGCACGGTTACCAAAAGTATGGAACAAGAATACGGTATTTTTCGCGGGATGAGGGAGGCCTTGAAGTTGATGCAGGAAGGTGAGGAAATGATTGTATATTTCCCCTCTTATGCCGCTTACGGTTATTATGGAGATAACAATCGTATTGGTGTCAATGTGCCTTTCAGAAGTCAGGTAAAACTGATGGAAATCAAGGTGAATCAGGAAGAAGAGATCGTAGTACCTAAACAACAATAAACAGCCGAGGCCTTGCTGAACAAAGGCCAGAATAAACCCTAACAAATTCAATTAATCAAAATTAAAGCAAGAAATGAAAAAAGTACACGGAATACTTTTAATGTTGGCCATGGTAATTATGGCCGCCTCCTGTGAGGACAAATATCCAGACATCGAGGACGGAATTTATGCAGAAATTCAAACCAATGAAGGAACAATGTTGGCTGAACTATACTATGATGCCGCTCCTGTTACGGTAGCTAATTTTGTGGCTTTGGCGGAAGGAACCCACACCAAAGTAACTGATTCTCTGCAGGGAAAACCTTTTTACGATGGATTGATCTTCCACCGAGTGATCCAAGATTTTATGATTCAGGGAGGAGATCCTACAGGAACCGGAAGTGGTGATGTAGGTTATAAATTTGATCAGGAAATCGTTGACAGTTTAAAACACGATGAAGCAGGAATCCTTTCTATGGCCAATTCTGGACCGAATACGAATGGAAGCCAGTTCTTTATCATGCACAAGCCTAATCCTGCACTGGACGGACGTTATAATGTCTTCGGGAAAGTGATTGAAGGCTTGGCCGTAGTTGATTCTATCGCAACAACCAAAACGACCAGGGATCGTCCTGATTCTACCAAAACTATGGAGAAGGTGACGATCATCCGTAAAGGAAAAACTGCCAAGAACTGGGATGCGGTAAAAACTTTTAACGATGCGGTAGAAGCTGCCGAAGCCAAACGCGAAGAAGAAAGAAGGTTGGCCGAAGAACGAAGTGCTCAAGCACCAGCTAATATCGCTGCCAAAGAACAAGAATTGGCCGAACTTAAAGCTCAAGCAACCAAATTACCCAACAGCGAAGTCATGGTGTATGTCAAGACTAAAGGAGAAGGTGGTACGCCAGAAGACGGTTCTACCGTTTATTTGGATTACAGCGGATTCTTTATGGATGGAAAACTATTTGATTCTTCCAACTTGGAAACTGCTCAGAAGTTTGACAATGTGATCCCTAGAAAACAACAGATGGGTGCCTACGCACCTATGCCAGTGCAATACTCGCAATCTGTGGGAATGGTACAAGGTTTTAAAGATGCCATGTTGAGCATGAATTATGGAGATGAGATCGTAGCCTTTATCCCATCAGATTTGGCTTATGGTGAGCGTGGTGCTGCCGGAGTTATCCCTCCCAACACTGATCTTGTATTTGAAATGAAAATGACCAAGCCTGAATAAGGCAACAGAAATTTGATCACATCAATGCGCTACCCTCATCGGTAGCGCATTTTTTATGCACTGAACTCGCCGTGATCTACAGGGCATTTTTTATGTATTTTTATACCATGAAGAAAATCATATATACCGAGTTGGCACCCCAACCCATCGGACCTTACAACCAGGCTGTCTTTTATAAAAACGACTATGAACAAACTTTATACACCAGTGGTCAGATCGCAATTGACCCGGCCACCGGCGAATTAAAAATAGATGACCTAAAAGAAGAAACTCATCTCGTCATGCGCCATTTGGAAAACCTTCTTAAACAGGTAGGGATGAATTTTGAGCATGTGGTCAAAACCACCATCTTCCTGAGCGATATGCATAATTTTGCCACGGTCAACGAAGTATATGGCAGTTATTTTAAAGAAGAGACTGCTCCAGCCCGAGAAACGGTAGAGGTGGCCAATTTACCCAAGTTTGTCAACGTAGAAATTTCACTGATTGCTAAATACGACATCTAATGCCCATCGCTGAATCAGAATTGATCATCAATCCAGATGGCAGTATTTACCATCTCAACCTCAGGCCCGATCAACTCGCCCCTACCGTCATCACCGTAGGCGATCCAGAACGCGTTGCTGAAGTCTCTAAATATTTTGACGTGGTAGAATGTCGCGTCGGGAAACGCGAGTTCCATACGCATACCGGAGTCTATAAAAACAGACGCATATCAGTAATTTCTACCGGGATTGGGACAGATAATATTGATATCGTCTTTAACGAGCTGGACGCCCTGGTTAATGTGGACTTTTCCAGTCGAGAGCTTAAGCCGGTACGCAAAAGTCTGGAGATCATCAGAATTGGCACGAGTGGAGCTGTTCAGAGCGACATTCCTGTGGATGCCTTTCTGCTTTCCCAACGAGGAATCGGTTTTGACAGCTTGTTGCATTGGTATGACAGCGATGGTGGTGATATCGCTTTCGCGAAAGCGGTACAACAACAAATCAAACGATCAAAATTGCATGCAGCGCCTTATGTGGTGCATTGCAGCAAGGAATTGGCCCGTAGGTTCCAGACGGTGGATATGATCAACGGCAATACCATCACCAATGTTGGTTTTTATGGGCCGCAAAGTCGCAAGATCAGGCTGGAACCTGCTGTAAAGCAATTGAACCAGCAGATCGCCGAATTTTCTTATGAAGGTTCTAAAATTACTAACCTGGAAATGGAAACCGCTGGAATTTATGCCATGGCGCATCTCTTAGGACATAAGGCCGTTTCACTCAATGCCATCTTGGCCAACCGGGCTACCGGTCAATTTTCCACGACACCAGATGCTACTGTGGATGCTTTGATTAAGTTGGCACTGGATTGCATCGTCAGCCAATAAGCTGTTCAGGCTTTTTGATACCCTGACGGTTATCATTGACCGGGTTCATGGCGATGTTCCAATAGTTTAACTGAAATTTCAGAAGGTAGTCGGCGGTGGTTTGGTAAATTTCGTTCTATGGAAGAAAAGGACAAGTTTCCGTATAGGCATCGGGATATCAATTGGTTGAGTTTTAACGCACGTGTGTTGCAAGAAGCCGCCGATGAGGGTAATCCGCTGTACGAACGATTAAAATTTATCGCCATTTTTTCCTCCAACCTGGACGAGTATTTCCGGGTTCGTGTTTCTCAGCTGCGACAGTTGAAACGCGTAGAAAAAAGCATCCGAAAAAAACTGGACCTGCGACCCAGCAAATTTGTCAAAAGCCTATTAGCCCGGGTTCATGAACAACAAGAGCGATTGGGGGAGATATTTTTTGACAATATCCTGCCCGCCCTGGCCACCCATCACATCCACTTGCTCAGCACCCGACAAGTGGCCGAAAATTATGCTCAGGAAGCGCTAACCTATTACGAGAAAGAGTTGGCCGACTTGATGGAAACCACTACGGTCAAGGCTTCAAAGACCAGTGATATCTTTTTGGAAAACCAACATTTGTATTTTTTGGTCACTTTTGAAGATCCGAATGAATATGGAATTGTCAATATTCCATCTACTAAGGTGGATCGTTTTACCCAACTGCACCAACAAGGCGAAGATTATTATCTGTGTTTTATCGATGATATTGTCAAACTACAATTGTCTGAACTTTTTCCTGAAAAACAAGTAACCGGCTCCTTTGCCATCAAATTGTCGCGGGATGCAGAACTCTACCTGGACCAGCACATGGATGGCGAGTTGGCCGACAAAATTTATGAATCCCTTTCTCAGCGATTGGAAGGGCAACCTACTCGCCTACTCTATGACCAGCGCATGCCCAAAAACGTGCGTAAACACCTGCGCAAAAGCCTGGGCTTGGGAAAAATAGATATGGTGGCCGGTGGAACCTACCACAATTTTGATGACTTTTTTGGTTTTCCGGATCCAACGGATAACCCAAGATTACATGCCAAAGACTTGCCCAGTATACAACATCATTCACTGGAACAAGCCGACAGTTATTTTGATCTGATCGCCCAAAAAGACCAACTTGTTCACTTCCCATTTATGTCCTTTGACTATGTGCAGGAATTTATAGATCAGGCCGCGACAGATGAGTTGGTGGAAGAAATCAAAATCTCGCTGTATCGTGTGGCCGACGAGTCTGCCCTGACTGATGCCCTGATGCGCGCCTTAGAAAATGGCAAGCAGCTGACCGTTTTTGTGGAAGCCAAGGCCAGGTTTGACGAGGAAAACAATATCAAATGGGGACGTATATTTGAAGAGAACGGCGCTCGGGTGATCTATAGCTATCCCAGAATCAAAGTCCACAGCAAGGTACTGCTGGTCTACCGTCGGGAAGAGGGCAAAAAGAAACGTTATGCCTATATAGGTACCGGGAACTTTAATGCCACCACCTCAAAAATCTACTGTGACCACGGCCTGTTTACCGCCCATAAAAAAATCACCAAAGATCTATCTAGGGTTTTTCAAGTGCTGGAAGGCGACTTGATCATCCCAAGGGCTAAACATTTGTTGATCAGTCCCTTTACCACCCGCAGACGTTTTGAAAATCTGATACGCCGTGAAATGGAGTTGGCCAGGGAAGGAAAACCCGCCATGATCACTGCCAAAATGAACCAATTGGAAGACCGGGACATGATCAAGCTCCTGTACAAAGCCAGTCAGACTGGTGTACGCATCCGACTTTTGGTCAGAGGTTTTTCTTGTTTATTTCCTCAATTGGAAGGACTGAGCGAAAACATAGAGATCACCTCTATTGTAGATCGTTTCCTGGAGCACGGCCGTATTTACAAGTTCAATAACGACGGTGATCCGGTCATGTTTATGGGTAGTGCCGACTGGATGAGCAGGAACCTGGACCGACGTATTGAGGTGTTGACTCCTATTTACGACGCCGATATCTATAAAGAATTGAACGATATCCTTAATTTACAGTTGGCCGACAACCTCAAGGCACGTATCCATACCCCAGAAGAAGACAATCCATTTGTACAACCAGAAAAGGGACAGGAACAACTGCGTTCACAGCTCGCGATTTACGACTATTTAAAAAAGCTACATTCTGAGCCCGCTACCCTATCTTTGTGATCTATGAAAAAGCTGACCAGCATCCGGATCGGAGGCGTACCTGAACATTTTAACCTGCCCTGGCATCTGGCGTTGGAGGATGACGCTTTCGCGAAAGCGGGAATAGACTTACAATGGCAGGACGTTCCAGAAGGCACTGGGCAAATGAGCAAGATGTTGCGCGAGGGCGCGCTAGAAGTAGCCTGTATACTTACTGACGGGATTGTCAAGGACATTATCGCCGGTAATCCGTCACGTATCTTACAGGTCTATGTATCCTCGCCTCTGCTTTGGGGTGTTCATGCCCCTGCGCATATTGAAGCCGATCGTACCGAGCAATTAGAAGATGCCAAAATCGCCATCAGCCGATATGGAAGTGGTTCGCATTTGATGAGCTATCTACTGGCCAAAAAGCACGGCTGGGACACGGAAGACATCGAATTTGAGCTGACCAACACACTAGACGGCGCCGTCAGTGCTTTGAGTAACAACAAGGCCCAACTATTTTTATGGGAGCGTTATATGACCCAACCCATAGTGGACCAAGGTATTTTTAAACGCTTGGAAACCATTGCCACGCCCTGGCCCAGTTTTGTAATTGCCGCTACCCAACAATGTATTGCCGAGAAAGAAGACGCCCTGGTCACCATGCTGGAGGTGATCAACCGTTATACCGCCGACTTTAAACAAATCCCCAGTATAGACCGCAGCATTGCCTCCCATTATGATTTGCAGGTAGGTGATGTACAGCAATGGCTCCTACGCACCGAATTCAGCGATGACCAATTATGGGACAGTACAGTCGCCACGATTCTGGAAGAATTTACAGCCGTGGGTATCATTGAAGACAAAGTCGCCCTCCAGGACCTGATTCACGACCTGCCAAAGGCAGATGAAGAGGAGTAAATCTTTTGGGTGGGTTTTCGTAAAAGAGAAATATAGTAACTTGTACGTATATATAATTGTTGTAACACATTTGAGAAACAAGCAAAATGACAAAAGAAGATTTAATTAGAAATGCAGAAAGGATAAAGAAAACGTCTGAAAAAAACCCACACGGAGGACTAGTAGAAGCTAGAGAATTCTTGAGAATCTATGCTGGTGAAGACAGTTCTTTTTACAAAACTTTGGCGCAGTTAAAAAGTGGCGCGTATGACTCTACTAAAACAGCAAGAGTTAATGGAGTTTTAACAACGTTTATTGATTTTGTAAATAATGACCTTTTGAGAAGTATCTCTCTGGAAAGAGAAATTCAGATAGATACCGTTTCTGATTATTTGGAACAAGCTGAAAAACTTTTAAACGACAAAAAAGTTCATCCAGCTGCACCTGCCGTAATAATTGGAGCATCATTGGAAGAATTTTTAAGAAACTGGCTTGAGGATAGTGGATTTGACATCACAACCATAAAAAACAGTCTTGATGCTTACTCTACTGAATTAAGAAAACAGGACAAAATATCAAAACAAGATTTAAAAGACATTGTTTCTTGGGGTGGAACTAGAAATGATGCTGCGCACGGACATTGGGAAAGTGTTGAGGATAGAAAAAGAATAAAATTAATGTTAGAAGGTGTAAACTTATTTATGAGAAAGTATTCGGAATAAAAACGTGTTACAACAATGTATAACCGCAATTACGGCGGATTCGACTACGTCCGAATCCACTCGGAATTGCTAAAGTCAGTGCCAAACCGAATATTAACGCATAAAAAACCGTAACTGACGGTTATACGAGACCGTTAGCGGTCACCTAAAAACATCACTTATCATCTAAAAAATATTGAAACTTCCATTCAAAACATATTCAAACAAAAACTATTGGACTTTAAAAAATAAAGTCGAGAGGATAAGGTTTAGTTCAAGACGACAAAAATTTAGGATCAAGAATTTTTTCTTAGAAGAAAAATACAAAGCAAACTCTGCAGTAGCTCATATTAAACTGACCCTATGGAGTATTTTCAAAGCATTAGGTTTTGTTGCTTTGCTTTTCGTCATTGAACATTTTGCGACTGAGTATTGGCAATTGTATATCAGCTTATTTCCTGAATGGCTGATCAGATTTCAAGAGCTACTCCCAAAACCAACGTATCCTGATGACCGAGATGCGATAGTTGAACTGATTTCGGTAATAGCAAGTGTTACAGGCGTTATATTGGCCTTGTTCTACCCTATTCTTGCAACTATTGCAAGCACGGCTTACGCTAAGGTTCATGCAAGTATTAGAAATCTTTTGCTTTACGAAAAAGAAACACAAGCCTATTTAAGACGACTAACATACTTGACCGCATGTTCAATTGCTGTTTTACTATTTCTTAGTTTTCATCTGCTACCAGGGAATTTGGTTCTTTCATTTTTAGCATTTTATGCTTTCACAACTCTTTTTGGAATTCTTAAAATTGGTTTGGGTGTTTATAATTTCTTTGAGCCAAGCACTCTGTCAAGAATAGTTTTCAAAAAGTTGACTGACACAATCAAGAGTGTAACAACAGAAGGAGAATATTGGAACGAAAGAAATTTCCAAAATCACAACTATAAACTTGCATTTGAGCAAACTGAAAATTTGGCTTTGCTAACGAGTTTGTGTCTTAAAGACGATGATTTGAAGGAATCATCTTTCAAATCAATCTTTCAAACTTCACTTTACATTCTTCAATATTATCTCCAACAAAAACCAAAAATTCCTATTGACAGTCATTGGTTCCCTAATTCCTACCAGCATCTCTCATTCTTTGAGAGTGATATGACATTAAGAGGATTATCGCAAAACACTAATACTTTTATTCAACCGAAAGTGAAACAGAACCAATTATGGCTTGAAGAGCGCATAGTTAGTAATCTTTCAAGAGGATTGAAATCAGCTGTAGAAAGCGGGCACATAAATGTTTTAGGCGAATCAATTTTAATGACTCACTCTCTCTTTGATTCATTGAGCGCAATAACGGATTTGAGAACAGGAGAGATATTAATGGATAATCTTTTCTCAAACATAACTCTCATAAGTAAGAAAAAAGAAAAAGAGGTTGATGTTTCAAACTATGATGATTGGAAAGATGAGTTAGGTTGCGTTGAGACATATTGCTATGCACTTCTAAGATTTCAAGTTGGGATTTTTGAAGTAGCTACAAAGTTCAATTCCGACAAAACTATTAGTGAATACGAGAAAATTGATTGGGAAAAGAAAGATACGATTTACTCCACCGATTTTATTCCTGACCTCTATGAATCATTAGATAGGTTTCGGCATTTCGTTGAAAATGAAAAAGCGATTGAGGGAAAACAAATAACTCCTAATTGGTATTTTCGACAATCTCTGATAGCTGAACACTTGAGAGTAGTTTCAGAAAAACTACAGTCCTCCTTAGTTTTATTTGATTCCCACCTTCTTTCGTTAGCAAATGACTTTGAGAATGAAAACAACTCGCTACTATCAACCTTCACCGCCCAAATCGGATTGGAGATACTACATAAACTCAACTATAGAGTTGGTGACCTGAAGCCCACCTTATTAGACCTCGATAAGATCGAGGTTTGTAAAGGCGAGTTTAAGTGGATAAAACCAAACTTTGACGAAATTGAAAAATTGCTGAAAGGATATGAGAAAAAATGCTTTGCAATCATTATCAAAAACATTGAGAAACTTTCTTCTGTAAAATGGAATAACCAATTTCCAGATGTCTTTGCTCATTCATATTCTCTTTTGTCAATCCATTTGAACGAGTGCTTCGCAAAAAATGACTTAGCTGAATTTCAAGAAAGCTTTCCAGCTTTTTTGAAAGCATCTATAAATGCTTTTGGGAATCTTAATAAGACCTTTAAGCATTTTGACAAGCCGCAAAACATTTCATATCAAACACTCCTTGACTTGATGGAGATTAGTGGATATGCCTATATCTATTCTGTAATTTACAACAAGCCAGACTATTGGAATTGCGTTAAAACAACTTGGGATGAAAGTTTTACACCAACAAAAGAAAATTTTGAACTATTTGCTACATACTATGAATATTACAAAAACAACTTGCATGGCACAGGGATAAACTTCAATGAAAAACATCAAAGAGAAAGGACACTTTCAGATGTAACCCAAAGTTTAGGATTGCGTCCAAGAGATGTTGATGATTTAATTGTAAGACCCTTTATTAAAGATTCCTACTACTCCAATTTTTATAATGTTGCTGAACTCTTCATGGAGATTTATCTCTTCACTTTTGTAGAAGCCAAAAGTGCAACTAAACTATTGAGAAGAGAATTCTTCAAAAGATGGTGTTGGAATATTGATAATCCAAATCCAAGAACCGATGATGATTTCTGAAACAAATAGACTTTCTATTCGCTACCACACAAACACTCATGATGAAAGAGAACATAATTCATGGATGTTCATGGACGACTTTAGTCAAAATATAGTTCCCGTTTATGGCTCTAAACACGAAATTGTTCAATGCACATTAGAACCAGTAAATGCAGACTTTCAAGAACGGCTTAGTGAATTACTTCCTTCTTATAAGCATCGCTACAACGAAGACTTTAATGATATTATCTTAGGAACGATTCAGTTCATTGCTCAACATTTGGTTCATCATGGTTACTTGGTTCTTGAATTCGTTACCCAAAAGGATATTAACGAAGACGTTATTTATAAACTTGAAACCGTTTTCGGAAAGGAAGTGAAAATTAAAGGCGACAATGTTATTCAAGTAATCCATGCCGATGCAGCAGAACATTTAAAAATTACCGCACCAGTAGTGATACCCATTGCAAAATGTTTTGTGATTGACTTCCCAAAATCATTAGGTGGTAAAGAAAAATATTTGAAATTCCTTGAGGAGTTTAAAGAATTGGGACAGCAAAGCCCTATGATGAGTTACTTTAGAAATCCGCTGACAGGATATGCAGGTTATGACATGACAGAACATCAGAGATTGCATGACCTTGAACTATGGAGAAAGAGTAAAGTTTATAACTGGCATCACAGGGAAAGTAGCGGTAAATTATTTTCAGGTTATTACCATATCTACAGACATTTACAATTCCGAAAATCAAAAATAGAGTTGCGCAATTATGTGGTTGAACAACTCAAAGAAATAATTTCAAAGCTATCAGAGAAGTTCGGAGACAAAACAGAATTAAAAATTGAAGGACTTATTTCATCAGAAAGAATTGACGAAACACTTGAACAATGGAAATCAGGAGAATTAAAACCGAACAGTATAAGTGAAGTATTATAGCCATACGCACTTATTAAAAAGAAAAAAGGCGAACCGCTAACATCGTGTATAGCACATGCCCTGCGGGACACGTGCCATACACACACCGTTACCTGCAAGCTGAAAAAAATCTGAACTATAGATGAATATACTTCAAAAAATTGCCAGAAAGATAATAAAACAGTCATTTGACCTTTCTGTTTCGACAATCGAATATTTTAGTAAAATGGAACCTTATGAACAAAAGGTTTCGGAATTAAGAAAACTTGAAAACGGAACTTTAGGAAAAGAAATAGCCGAATGTCTTGACAAACATAATCTGACTTTAGTGCCAAAATATGAAAGTCACGATTTGAAACACGTTTTGCTGAATTACAAAATGACTGCTGAAGACGAGATTCGAATGCAAGCGTTTATGGTTGGAAATGGAAATTATTCTATTCCTTCATTTGCCATTTTGATTTTCGGAGCAATTTTGCTTCCTGATTTGTGGCGGACTTTTTACTCAGACTTTAAAAAAGGAAAGAAATCTATTGGAATTTCGGAATGGACAATCGAAGAGTATGCAACTCGAAATCTGACTGAATTAAGAGATGAATTATTAAAACCAGAATTTGAACAAAAAACAATATTTGATATGAAACGAGTTACCAAATTTGGAGCTTTTACTTCTATAACAGCAGGAATATTCGGAATGATATTCTGTTTGCCATTTCTTTTTTCATCGAATATCGCTGATTTAGTTGGTGCAGGATTTCCTTTTGTTGGTGGAGCAATATTAGCTGTCGGTGGACTTTTAGCTTTATCGAATTTATCACGACCGAATAAAAGCCAGCAGATAACAACGGCTATAATTCAGCGTGGCTGAATTGATAGCTCGAAACTCAATACTAATTAATCAAGGTCAGTGCAACTGCGGAAAGTTCTACCGAATTTTCCACGCCGAAATCATAGCCAAGACCGTTGTACGCAATATAACCAAACCAAATGGCAACATCAATAAATACAGCATTTAGCGAATTTAATACTGATACTGTTAATCTATTAAAAGACAGAAGCGATAAGGCAAAATCAAGTAGAGATTGGTTATACACGCAATTAAATGGACTTCAAGACAAAGACGATTTGAATTTCCCATACAAATACGAACTAAAACACATAAACTATGGTTCATTTGAAAGAAAAACTAAAATACGAGAACTAGATGATGTTGATTTAATGTTCTGTTTTGTAGCTGATGGAGCCACCTATTCGAAATCAAGTTACGGTAACACCTACACAATTCATACGCCAAATGCAGGTAATAGATTGAAATATTTATCAGATTCAGATATTCTGAATTCAAGAAAAGTCGTAAATAAGGTTAAGCTTTCATTAGCTAAAATTGACCAATATAAATCTGCGGATTTACACAGCAAAGGAGAAGCAGTTACATTAAACTTACTTTCGTATGAATGGGTATTTGATATTGTTCCTTGTTTCTATACAGATACGGATTTATATTTAATTCCAGACGGTAATGGTTATTGGAAACCAACAGACCCAAGAATTGACCAAAAAAGAGTAACAGACGCTAATAAAGCGCAGCAAGGTAGAGTTTTACAACTAATTAGAACTTTAAAATATTGGAACAGAAGAAATTCATCCTTAACAATTGGTTCATATTTATTTGAAAATATAGTTATTAACTATGTAAACTCACAAACCGAATTAAATCAATGGATTGATTTTAACTTGAGAAGTTTCTTTTACTACTTATCTTCAGCAATCTTAAATACTGTTAATGACCCTAAGGGATATCAAGGCGATTTGAATACATTTACATATGCTCAAAGGCTTTCGATTTCTCAAAAAGCAGATTGGGCTTATGGAAAAGCGGATGAAGCAATAAAAGCGGAAATTGACGAAAAGGATAATAAAAAATCAATAAATAAGTGGCGAGAACTTTTCGGTACTGATTTTCCAAGTTATGGGTAAAAAAGGCATTAAAATATTAAATAGGCAAAATCAACAAAATCACATTGATGAATTACTTGCTCAAAAAACAGTCTATTCAAAAGCAAAAAACTATCAAGGATTGTTAATTCTAATTACAGTCCCACTTCCTTTATTAATATCATTGATTATTAAATTTAGTCCAAGCCTACTAGACCAATCAAGCTATATATTTGTTTTATACACAATTATAGCAGCTACCGCAGAAAAAGTATTAGAAAGTACAATTGACAGACTAAAAAAAATTGCTGCATCTATCAAAGAAACATTTGACACCAATGTGCTTGGAATAATTGAAAATGACTCTTTAAATCTTGTTTTGATAGACAGAGAAATAATAAGAAGATATTCATTAAAAAAGAGGAAAAAACAAAATGAAGTTGATTTAGTTACAAATTGGTATTCATTGGAAATAAAAAAAATCAAAACAAATGTAGCAAGTCTATTATGCCAAAGAACCAATATTACTTATGATTTCTCGGTTCGTAAAAGATATAAATTGTTAATAATAATTTTGAGTGTAATCACATTTCTTATTCTATTCGCAATATCTCTTTCCCAAGATTTAAGTTTAAAAGGTTTTGTTATTGAGGTAATTCTTCCATCCATTCCAATAATAATGTTCGCATATAAAGAAATCAATTCGAATACAGAATCTATTGACAATCTAAATCATTTGAGAAATTTAATCGAATCTACAGTTAAAAAAACTGATATTGATGATGATATTGACAGACATCAATTAAGAAGTATTCAAGACAGAATTTATCACAACAGACTTTTAAGCCCATTAATTTCTGATTTTATATTTAAACTTTTACGACCTAAATTAGAAGATGAAATGGACTATTCAATTAAAGAACAGATAAAAATACTGCGTACAACAAAGAACTGAGGTAAAAAACAAGCAATTAATCAATTTTAAGTTGCCCAATAGTTTGCCAGCCCTAGATTGATCCAACCAAGGTTCTTCAATTCCTTATTCTCACTATGTTTTAGGCTGCCCGGATATTTTTAAATTCTGGGTCCCAGGGTATACCGCTTTTGCCCACTGCAAAGCACTGTCTGAGCAGCTTGTTGCTCACGGCTATCAGCGCCAGCTTCTTGCTCTTTCCCTTAGCCGTTATTCGTTCAAACAGCCTTTTGCAGGGTGCGTTGTGTTTACAGGCATTGAACGAACACATGAACAACAGGTTCCTGAGCTTCTTGTTGCCCATCTTGCTCATGTACGACCTGCCGCGCACACTCGTACCGGATTCACGTTGTACAGGCGTTATTCCCGCGTAGCTGACCAGCTGTGATGCACTCTCGAACTTCTTAAAACCATCCGTGATGGCCAGTAGATAAGTTGCCGTCCTGTTACCTATACCGGGAATACTCATAGTAACCTTTCTCATCGTTGGTAAAGCATTCGTGTCCAAAACGCTCACTGTAGACATCAAAGCTATCCTTGCTGATGTCCACACCATAAACTTCATTATATTTATCCATAGGAACTGAGTTTAGAAAGAGCAATCCATGGGTGCTACAGCAACTTAAAAACGAGATCCAGGTCTCACAGAACTGATCGTACTATTCATGGAAAAGGCAAAGGATAACCAATGTTGACGAAGTCCAAGGCTTCAATGTATATCATTACCTTATTCTTGCCTTTGTTCTTTCTATTAATATTTAGAAATGTAGTGAAATTCAAACTTAAGCAGTATATAAGCTATGGCTTGGTCTGTCCTCACTTGGTTAATAATGCGGATTTTCCAAAGTTACTTTTTATTTGAAGGGGTCTGTGCCAAAACACGCCACAAATCATATACAAGAAACGTTACGGGCAATGCAAAAAAGCCTCATCAAGATTATTAGGGAATGATAAGAGAAATGATTCCAAGTGATAGTAAGCGAATCCTTGAGATTTACAAAATGGGACTTGATACCAAGAATGCCACATTCGAGACAAGTGTTCCTTCTTGGTCAGATTGGGATTCAAAACATCTTAAACATTCGAGATTTGTATATATAGAAAATGACACAATACTTGGATGGATTGCATTATCTCCTGTTTCGACACGTAAAGTTTATGAAGGAGTTGTCGAAGTTAGCGTGTATATTGATACAAATATTTTAGGAAAAGGTATCGGTTCAAAGCTAATGGATAAAGTTATAATATCATCTGAGAACCACGGAATATGGACATTATATTCAAGTGTTTTTCCTGAAAATATTGCGACACTGAAGCTTCATGATAAATTTGGTTTTAGAGTTATAGGAAAAAGGGAGAGAATTGCACAACTTGATAATAAATGGCGTGATACTGTTTTATTGGAGAGGCGGAGCAAAAAGATAGGGATTTAGATTACTAATGAACAAAAATGCCCAGCCCAGAACATGTATGTAGCAAATAGGCTTGATAGTAGTAAATTCAACAGTTGTAGCCCGCTTCAAATTCATCTTGATTTGATAGGTTTGAAGCCCGCAATCGCCTACTTGCAATATACTAAACGTTGTAACCAATAGTTCAGAGGTTGAATATCAGAACGAAAGCTGAACGCTGAAAAGTAAAAAGGCTGAATCCATAGGTTCTTGTGTATTTACAAAATTCGGTTCTAGATCCTTTGAAAAAGTGAATTTTGCATTAGGCTATTGATAAATCCAAGGCCACAGACTTCGATGATCACTTTTTTGGAGTGTTTGGTGGAAATGATTCGGGAATTTTATCAAAACCTGTGATTAATGAAATGATAAAAATGGCTACGCCTTATCTTGATGATTCTCAGTACTGTGTGGATCGCTATAGACGCCGTTTTTATTGGCATTTTAAGATGGTCAGATTAAAAAATACTGGTTACAACACTATATAAGTGGTCATAGCAGTTTGGGAATAAATCGATAGGATCGTGTATTTTTGCAATGGTGCAATCCTTGATTTTGAATAAATTATCAATCATTGCGCAGAAAAATCGAAAAGTAGTGTAACATTTTGACCTGCTACGACACTTATATTTAACGTTAGCAAATAGCATAAAAGTGAAATATAAAGTGAAAATCAAATTCAAAAAGAAAAGATTAATCGTGAATTTAGTTCTCGGTTTAGTTTGGATCATACTCGGAACTGTAAGCGTCGTAACTAATGATAAAATTCGTTGGACGGATTATGGATATCTAGTAATTGGAATTTTATACGTTGGACACTATTTGTACGATCTGGCAAATCAATATCTGACTATCGAAAATGGTACAATCCGAAAAAACGGACTTTATGGTTTCGGCAAGAAAATAGATCTGAGTGAAATAAATTGGATCAAAAAGTTTGCAGGAGATTATACACTGAAAACTGAAAAAAAGGAATTGAAAATCAATACGGAACTGATTGACAAAGATTCACTGACTGAATTGAACAAAATATTGGCGGGACTGAATCTACCAACTGAAAAAACGCCATTTGCTAACAGAGTGTATAATTAATTGCTTTGGCAAGTGCCTATTTGGAAAATTCCTTCGGAAATTTCTCGGGTCCGAGTTTGTTTACAAAATTAGGTGCTGGCCACCGCACCTAATCATACACCAAACGTTGTAGCACATTATGAACAACCAAATTAATATGAATCGAATTCTGATAATTTTTCTCATCCTTTTAGTCGGACTTGTAAGTTGTAAAAATTCTGAAAAGACAATTGACAGGCTTCTTATTGCTGAAAATTATTTCGTGGCTCTTGATGAATCAAATAGCGCAAAAATGGAAGATTTATTAGCTGACAGTTTGATAATTACGATACCGAAATATGAATATAAAGTGAGATACTCTAAAAATGACTATTTGAGGAACTGGTTAAAATGGGACTCAGTTTTTGAGCCAACTTATAAAGTGCTTGAAATGAATATGGAAAACGGAACTGTCAAAGCAAATGTTTCAAAATCGGACAAGAGAATTATTTTCTTTATGGGAAAGCCTTTTGTTACAAATGAGATTCTAAGATTCAAAGATGATAAAATAATTGAATTAGAAACGGAGTATATAAATTTTGACGAAAAAACTTGGGGCAAGAATAGAACTGAGCTTTTAAATTGGACTAAAGAAAATCATCCTGAACTCAATCTTGACCTTAATATTAATATGCAAACTGAATCTGGTGGAAAGAAATTCCTAAAGGCAATTGAACGATATGAAAACGAAAAATAACGTGCTACAACACGGTGTATAAAACATAACTAGTAAGTGCTAAGTCAAAAGGGTTGAGCTTACTTGCAAAGAATGCCAAATTTAAAAATTTGGCTTTTAGAATAGAAAAATTAAAAATAAAAATTTGGCTCTGTGTTAAACCGAAAAGTTAGTGTCTTTTTACACGCTACGTTTCATACACAAACCGTTGACAACAAGCTGAAAAATGAAATACGCAATTATATTTATCTTAATTTTATTCTGTTCAAACCAGGAAGGAAAACCAAAATCAATTCCTTCTGACTTGAAAAAATTTGGAGTATCTGACTTTTATGAGCCAGATGAAATTTTGAGAGTTTGGAGATTTCCAGAAGGTGGTGCTGTATTTGAAGAGTTAATAGAAATAAAACGGAACGGAAAAAAATGGAATTCTATTCGGTACACATATTTACTGGACAAATTTAGCGACAAACCTGAATTTCAAGGTTTAAGAAAAAAACAAACTCTGAATTTAAAAAAAGAACAAATTTTGGAGTTTACAAATAAAAAATTATTAAAAACAAACATAGAACCGACTAAAGAAAACCAAATTTTCCTAAGCGATATGTATTTAGCCGAATACCGTTATGACAATCAAGCAAATTATTTTGAATTCTTTTTAGAAGAAAGCGGAAATGAAAATTCTGCAAAAATTACTTTAACAACATTCCTGAATAAAATGATAACGGAATAAAGCCAGTTGCCAACACCGTGTAAAATTAATGGCTAGTTTTAGCTTGCTTACGAAAATCCTCGCGGATTTTCTATTCCGTTTATATTTGCTAAATTAGGTGCTCAAACACGCCACTAATCATACACATCAACGTTCTACACCATTTGAAAAAAACATTCGTAATCATATTGACCTTAATCGGATTTGTAACTTTTGGACAAGAAAATAAACTTGACCGAATTGAAAGCGAGGTAAACTCAATCAACTCTGACCCTATTCTAACGAAATCTGAATTTGATTGGGCGAAACTGACTGGGATTACAAGTGATGGTGGCGGAATTTTAAAAGTATGGTGGAACGGAAATCAAATCACAAGAATTTACGAAGAAATCGGTCTTTCCTACGGTAGAGTTTCAACCGAAATTTATCTGGATAATGGCAAACCGATAAAAATTATTGAAACTGAAGAAAACTTTAGACAGACTGACCAAGGAATGGAATATGATGAACTAAATCAAGTTTTTAAAGCCGATATTTACGTTATCGATTGGGAAAACGATAATAGCGAAATCGTACGAACAGGTGAGAGAAATTTCAGCGAAGAAAATTGCTCAACTTTTGATTACCAACCAATCATTGAGAGAGCGAAAAAAGCAATAAGGAACAGCGAATGAAGAAATCATTTGTAGAGATTAGAAAGTATTTAAAAAGATTGTTATATCTATTGTTAGTGGTGTTTGGTATCACCTTACTACTATGCTTTTGGAAAGCGGAGATAATGTACATAAGCTTTTATATATTAATATGGGGAATTATGCCAATCTCACTATTTCTATTAGCGGATTTTATAGCAAGAAGATATAATTTCATCAAATAAAAACGGTGTAGAACAACGTATATAGCTCATAGCTCGTCAGTTGCTTAATAGAAGTTAAGGCATATTTGGAAAGTCGCCAAATTTTTAAATTTGACGACTTTCCAATGAAAAAGATAAATAGTAAATTTTAAAATCTGACTTGTGCTCAACCAAAAAATAATTGCTAATTTGCACGCTACGAGCCATATACAAAACCGTTACCATCAATAACCCTATTCCTTCAGAGCTTTAAACCTTTACACCGATTTTAAGCTCGAAAGAGCCTTTAAGTATTCTCTTCTACCCCACTCTTCGCCAAATCAACTCTTGAGCAGACGGAGTAACAGAAAACAGTCGCAGCGCCAATTATGGACGCGGTAATCATCAAGCGAACAAAACGAGCCGAGACTAACAATTAAAATTTAGTAGAGAATATAACTCCAACGTTCATGCAACTGCGAACTTTGAAGTTGTCGGCGAATCTGTCAACTCATGTGAAGATTACCCGGCGATCAAAAAGACGTCCTGAATATCATTGCGGGCGTTACAGATGGTAACAAGGGCTATGATTCATTGCAGCGGAATTTTCTGCCGAAAATTCCTATCTTGCCAGCAACGGCTTGGCGATGAGCGAAAATCCTAGCGAATTTTCACCGCAACGATATCATAGCCTGGACCGTTGTAGCCAATTAAAATGAAAAATAGAATCTCAATATCACTTATATTATTATTCGTAAGTCTAAATCTATTTGGGCAAGTAAATGATGATTCGATACGACAAGTGGTGTTGAATAATAATGTTACTGATAGTCTTTATGTCTTCGGTCAATGGAATGAAACAGACGGAACCGAAACTCATCTTAGATACCTTGGGACAATTAAATCTCCTGAAGGTGAATATAAGATTATGACCTCCTCTTGGTTTTGGGGACTATCAAAAAGAGCAACTAGCAGAATTTTAGTATTTAATGACAAAAATGAATACTTAGGGAATTACTATGTCGGCATGACTTATGACTTGCCAGAAAAAATTGAGAACAACCAGGTTGTGTTTTTACATTCTAAAACTGATGAATGTGACAAAAAGAATGTCACTAAATTATCTTTTGAAAGTGGAATTCCAGAAGAGTTCTTTTTAGAATGTAAAGATGGTTATGGAGATATTTACAAATTTGATAAAGAATAAAAACTAGCTACAACAAAAGGTATAGTGCATGCCCTTCGGGACACGCACCAAACCCAAAACGTTGCCACACATTTGAAAAAAATGCGAACTAAAATTATAACAATAGTATTTTTAATCGGAATTTTTATTGTCACGAACGCTCAAGAAAACGTGGATAAAAATGAAATGGTTGGGTTTGCTTGTTATTTTGCTGGACAACCTTCAAAAACAGTAAAAAAGTACACTCAAAAACTGAATAGTGAAAACTATAAATGGATTTCCAAAAAACTGCACTCTGAAAACAATGCAGAAAAATATATGTCAGTTATCACACTTGAAAAACTGACTGAACTTGAAAAATATGAACTCACCCAAACGGAATTGAACTTAATTGCGGAAATCAAAAAATCACCTGAATTGGTTTCAGTTTGTTCAGGTTGTACTTATTTCCAAAAAGTCAAACTGAAAGATATGTTTACGGAAGAAATGATGACAATGGCAAGTAATTGGCTGAATTATAATTTTAAAACAGACCAATGAATATGATGACCAGAGTTGCAAACAATATCAGCCGAATTGTATACAATCCAAAATTATCAGCTATTGTCATTTGCGTTCTTTGTTTATTGGGAATGCTTACTGCAAAATACATCGAAATTTGGTTTCGTTTTTCTGATTATAGATGGATATATCAATATGGTAGTTTATTTTCAAAAGGACTTGTACTTTTAATAATAGGTTGGTCTTTACTCCATCCTGTAATCGTTATATCGGAAAAGAGAAAACAATGGAAAAAATATTGGATTTGGATTTTAATTGGCTTAATTCCTTTTCTTTATTTCGGGATTATGATGTCAATTGCAATGACAAGAACAATAGAATAAAAACGTGTGGCAACAACGTATATAGCTCATAGCTTGTTAGTTGCTTAAACGAAGTTATAGCCTTATTTGGAAAGCCGCCAAATTTTTACATTTGACGATTTCCAATAAAAAAAGTAAATAGTAAAATTTAAAAATCTGGCTTGTACTTAACCGAAAAATAATTTCTAATTTAAACGCTATGAGCCATATACAGAGCCATTGTAGGTAATTTAAAAATACTCTCGAAAACAAACGATTACTCATTCATATGGCTTGTTTGCTAAATTGTACTTTATTTTAACGCTGAATAAAACTACTTTAGAATGTAATGGTTCGAATTAAATTATAGGTACCAAATGAAACAGACTTTATTAATTTTAATGTTGTTATGTTTTAGTTTTAGTCAATCTCAAAAAACTTATAAATCAAATAAATACAGGCGAACTATAACCGTCATAAATGACTCGATTTTAAAATTTACCGAAATAAACGGTTGTTTTAGTAATTCAAATACTTTAATCTATAATAAAGAAAGAGACATATTCAAAGTAAGTGGAAATCCAAAAGTAAAGCAAGTTGGTATATTTTCACTTTCGACTGATTTAAGTGGTTCAGAGTTAAAAATTACGACTGACAGCTTAGTTATAGTAAAAACTGGAGAAATTTTTTATGATAAAGAGTATTCGGAAAAGAAAGCTAAAAATGGATTTTCAAATTTCTATCTTATCATTGACAGTAAAATAACCCTTGTTACTTTTTCAAACTTCGAGCAAGTATTAACTAGTATTAATTTGGAAGAATATACTTTGAGAGAATTAAAAAAAGCAAGAATAAAAAGACGTTATGGAATAGATGAGAATTATAAAGTGTTGAAGTTAAAGCGGAAATAAAACTGCCTACAACACCGTATATAGCTTATAGCTAGTCATTTGCTTAATCGAAGCCCAGGTATATTTGCAAGTCCACCAAATTTTTTAATTTGGCTTATTGAAAAGAAAAATGTAATAAGAAAAATTAAAAAATTCGGCTCGTGCTTCATACGAAAATAATTTCATAATTTGCACGCTACGAGCCATATACAGAGCCGTTGTGAGAAATCCCTCATAGTCCTCAAAACTGTTAATACTATGCGAACGTCAAGAGCAATATCAGAACTAAAAATATTAATAAAAAACTTGACGTTAATCAGACTTAAAATCGACAAATGAGATATATTTTATTCTTTATATTAGCTGTTCTTTTTAGTTGTTCGGACAAGAAAACTAAGAAAGAAATAGTAATAGACATCAAAAATGAATTTAAAGACGAAGATGTTAAATGGTTCAAAAACGACGGAACTTCTAGTATAAGAGGAATTGCCAAATTTAAATCAATAAATGGAGATATCCGTTTTGGAAAAGAATTCAGGATAGAATTAAATCCATATTCAGCCTACACTAAAGAAAGGTTGAATCATATTTACAAAAATGATGATTCAGGTTATGTTAATATTGAAAGTGGAATACCAAAATTTAACCCTGATCCAGAAGGGTATCATCAGACTAGAAAAGTAATGTGTGATGAAAATGGAGAATTCGAATTCAAAAACCTACCAGAAGGAGATTACTATGTGATTGCTTTCATGCTCTGGGACAAAACAGGTGGGGGAATAATGAGACATATAACACTTTCAAATGATCAAACGAAGATTATTGAAATGACTAATTTTTAAAATAGGAGTTTATAAACTTCTCACAACACTGTATAACAAATCATAGCCGCCTATCGGCAGGCTACGCTTGTTATACCAAACGTTCTAGCCAATTAAACAAACCCGAATGAAAAGAACTTTTACAGTGATATCAATCATTTTATTATCAATTCAATTTTTATACTCACAAGATTATGGAGACCTTCCAAAAATCAAAAAGGAAAGATTATTGAATGACCTTGATTTACTGTATCAAGGTTTAGACAAATTCCATACAGGAATGTATTGGTATACACCCAAAGACAGCGTGGATTTTGCGTTTGAAATGGCAAAAAGAGAAATTGATTCTGACTTGAATATTCTCGAATTCCACAAAATCATAGCACCTTTGGTCGCTTTATCAAGAGAAGACCACACCAACATTTATTTACCAAAATCTGTAAGCGAAAAGTTACGTTCAGAAGCAAGTTTTTTACCAATGACAGTTGTTTTTTTAGGCAAACAACTTTATTGTGTAAAGAACGGTTCAGACCTTGAAAATATAGATTTTGAAGGTAAAATCATAGAGTCCATAAATGGAGAAACAACAAATGAAATTGTAGAAAAAATTGGAAACCTCTTTGCTTCTGACGGATTTATTAAATCTGTAAAATATAGTGATTTGGAAGGTTTTAATTTTTCCAAATACTACTTCTACTTTTATGGACAAATAAGCCAATTTGAAATCAAATTTAAGGATGCAGAAGAGATTTTGGTTCTGAAATCTCAGACCATTGAAACCATAAACAAAAACTTTAAATCGCGATATAAAGGCAGAACAGATGATAAAGAAAAAGACTTGTTAGAATTTAAGTTTTTAAATGATTCAACAGCCTACTTAGGCATTCATTCGTTTTCTAATTCAGATATTAAAGAGGAATCAAAAGAGAACAATCTCAAAACCTTTTTAAGAAATAGTTTTAAACTTATCAAAAAACGCAACATCCAGACCCTTATCATTGATGTAAGCGAAAATGAAGGTGGAACCGAAGGCAATGAAGGAATACTCTATTCTTATCTCGGAGAAAATTATCAAAAGTACTTAAAGGTAAAAGCCAAAACGCAAAAATGCATTTTAGACAATGGTGTTGACAAGCCAATTAAACTAAAAACTTTTGGATTGTTAGAGAGAGTATTTGCAAATAAAAAAATGAAAGACAAGTCATACGTAAGAAAACAATGGATTGGATATGGATTGATGGCTTATAAAAAAGAACCTGAATACAAATTTAAAGGAAAGATTTATGTTATCATTAGTCCTGAAACTTATTCAGGAGGAAGTGAGTTTAGCAATATGATGTTTACGAACGATTTAGCGACTTTTGTAGGTCAAGAAACAGCTGGAGGATATTTTGGCAATACAAGTGGTTATAGTCAAGAATTAATATTACCGAATTCTCAGATAGAGATTAGTATTCCTGCCTTACAATTCGTAATGAATGTCAAACCAAATTTACCATTTGGAAGTGGTGTAAAACCTCATTACGAAGTGATACCGACTTTTGAACAATATTTGAATGGCGAAAATGCATCTCTAAATTATATTTTGGAACAATTAGAAAACAAAAATTAACTGGCTACAACATTGTATAAGCGATAATGCGGGGTAAAGTGTGAAAGATAAACGAATTGAATATTAACAAACATATAGTTAAACCGAAAGTGAAGTGCATCTAATCCCGCACTTCGCTTATACGAGACCGTTGTGCATAATTATGAAAAACATCCAGCTTTTAATAATATTTCTATTTTCAATTGGAGTTTCAGCACAAAATATAACTGAAATTAATTCTGATTTGAAACTAACTGATTCGCTGACTTACGAAACTGAAGTCCGAATTTACCAAGGTGGCGGAATAACTAATTACTCTTCACTTTTTAGAATGTTTAAAGACAAATCGGAGAAATGGACAGCGGAATTTTACGAGCATTACGCAAAGGTTGACGGACAAGCCGAATTGCGGACTGAAAAGCGAACTCTAAAATCGGATAATGATATGGAATTTGTTTTTCAAAACTTTATTCGGAGCCATATTTTGGGTTTGCCAAGCTTGAGCGAAATTCAATGGAAATTAGTAACACGTGGAAATGTGGAAAAAGTAAAAAGAGTAATTCGAGGTAAAGAGATTGAGGAATATGAATTAATGAACAAAAAGATTGCAATTCTTGACGGAGAAGGATTTAAAGTTAAAATTAAAAGGTGGAATAGAACAAACGAATTTGAATATTCAAATCCAGATGGATATTTAACACATTATCCCGAAATTGACGAATTGAATTATATGTGTGAAATTCTGGATTTAATCCGAACTGAATTTCATATCTGGAAAAAATAACTATGCACAACAACGTGTATAATTCATTGCTAGTACTCGCCTACTTCTGAATCCCGATAGCTATCGGGACGCGGATTTTCTATCTGTGATTTATTTGCTAAATTAGTGCTTAAACCACACAACGAAATCATACACAAAACCGTTGTGCGGCATTTAAAACAATGGAAATTCATAAGAACACCCAAAATTGACGACAATGGAAAATCAAGACTTTAAAATTGGAATTAAAACGGTATGGTTTCTAGTATTTGGAAACTTCTTACTGACTGTGCTAGGAGCGTTAGCTAAAATTCAACATTGGGAATCTTCGCAATTCTTTTTGACTGTTGGACTGATGCTTTTCTTCACGACATGGATATTAATCTTAAGTGACATGGTGAAAAACAAAATTTATAATAAGACTTTTTGGATTTTGACAATGTTTATTATGCCGACTATTGCGACAATATTTTATCTAATACAGAGAAACAAGCTCTTAAGACTTGGACAGAGATTTTCATAAAAGAACTTGGGAAGAGAAAAGACGACCGCACAATAACGCATATAGCTTATGGCGGGTGAGCGGCTGCCAGCAAGGCTTGCGCTCCAGAGCGAGCTTTGGTTTCGATGGACAGGAAAGAGGTTACAATCCGCCACAAGCCATATGCAAAATGTTGGCAGTAATGCAAAACAGAAAAACGAAAAGAAATGATAGACAGATTTTTGAACGCAAAACATTGGCAGCTATTCCTATTGACATTTGGAATTCCAATGATTTTTCAATTTATAATAATGGGAATTATGTCCGCAAATATTGGAGCAAAAAACAACCCAGCCCCTGACTTTATGTTTAGTTATATGAAGTTCTTCCCAATAATGATGTTGCTATTCATGGGAGTATTTTTTGGTTGGTTTTGGTCTGTTGCTATCGGACTTCAAAGAGTGATTCCTGATGAAATAAAATTGAAAGTCAATAGCTTTAAAATCTTCCTTTTGATTCCCATTGTCTACATGATTTTCTTTCTCGGGTTTATTATGACTTCATTTACTTCGGGTGGACATAACCCAGGAATATTTGCTGTTATCGTACCTCTACATTTATTTTCAATGTTTTGCATTTTTTACAGCCTATATTTTGTTGCAAAAACCTTCAAGACTGCTGAACTCCAACGAAAAGTAATTTTTAGTGACTTTGCAGGTGAATTCTTTATGATTTGGTTTTATCCTATTGGAATTTGGATAGTCCAGCCGAAGCTTAACAAAATGATAAAAGAAAAAGCACATACTGCCAACAATGTCTAAAAAATCATAGCTGCCCTTCGGGACAGCAACGCTTTTTAGCCGAATTGTTAGATCGAAATAAAATATGATACATCGAATAACAAATAAACTCCTCTTCTTTTCTATATTAATAACTATAATCTCGTGTACTCATAAATTGCATTCAACAACTATTGAAGAAAATGAAAGTTATTCATTGATAAAAGGTGTGAATGACTTTGATGCAATCAATCAATCGTATACTGTAATTGTTGAAGGTAAATTGGAAGAATTTAAGCCTTGGAAAACAGGCAAAGGTGGAGGAACTCGGTATTTTGACTATGCAATTCGATTACACAATGGTTGCCAAGTACCTATTCATAATTCTGTTAAAATTGATAGCGAATATTTGAACAAAAAAATTAAAGCTTTGGGTGTGATTGAATGTGGCCCAATTAGTAAAACATCTATTCAAAATATTGATTTAAAACGACTACAAAGTATAATTAGGATAGAAAAATTAAAATGAAACTCTATCTGACAAAACCTAAAACCAATTAAAACTGGTTGTAGCCAGAACGTTGGCATTCATTTAAAACACAACACAATGAAAAACAAAATTTTAAAATTAGACAATCCTTGTAATGAAAAGTGGGACAATATGAAGCCCAATGAAAGAGGAAGTTATTGTGATTTGTGTTCAAAGAATGTAATAGACTTCACTAAACTAAATCAAATCGAGATTTCGGAGATAATGAAAAAATCGGGAAATAAAATTTGTGCAAGACTAACACATTGTCAATTGAAATCGCCATTATTAAATTTAGAAAATAATTTCGATTTAAATTTCCCGAAATCCAAAGTGGCCGCAGGTTTAATACTTGCCACTTCATTAACAATTGGACAAACTTCACACGCGGAAAATCGAAATATAAAAACTGAATTTATCCAAAGTTCAGGCTCAATTATGAATTCAATAAAGGAACAATCTACTTCTAAACCCAACGAACCAAAACTTGATGATCTAATGATATTCAAGGGAAAGGTAACTTCCGAGGATTTAAAAAAACCTGTTGAGAATGCAAAAATCACACTTGTAACTTCACAAAAAATATTGAGCGTTTATACTTCAGCAGACGGAACATTTTCTTTTGAAATACCTACAAATTTAATTGATGATGACAATGTTATAAGAGTTTCATATTATGATGTTAAGGAAAAAAGAGAGAACGAAATGTTTGTTGGATATGAAACAAAAGATTTCATTTTGTCAAAAGCGGAATTAAATACTAACTTTTTAATAGAAGCTGAACCTGAAGTATTATATGTTGGAGGAATTGGAGCCTATTCTGAAAAAAGAAAACCGATTGTATTAGGTAATGGAGTTGAAATTAAATATCGTGAATTTGTTAAGGCTCAAATGGGAGAAAAAAGCAGTTGCAGTCTTGAAAATAAAGACTATTTGTATTTCGATTCAAAGTTTGCGATAGCAATTTATGGAAAAAAAGCAAAAGATGGACTTTATATATTAACCAAAAAAACAGAAAAATAAAAACGAAATGCCATGAATGTGTATAGCAAATAGGGCGTTCAGTGGTTTCCGAAAGTCTGGTGGTTATTTGAAACACCGCCAAATCGTTGATTTGGCTTTTATAAATGAATTAGATAAAAACAAAATACAACGTTTTGGCTCAGTACAAACCCGAAAGTTTATCACTTTCTACTGCCCTACTTGCCATATACTAAACGTTGTATGGCATAAAAACGAACAGAGTAACAAAAATTAACAACTGAAAAAATATGTTTGGAATTAAACACATAAAATTTGACTCAATGACTTATGTTCTTCATTTTAAAAATGGGAATATAAAACGAGAAGGAAGAGGTCTATCGTTTTTCTATTTTGCACCAAATAGTTCAATAGCTGCAATTCCAATGGGAAGTAATGACTTGCCTTTTGTTTTTAATGAATCTACAAATGATTATCAAACAGTAACAATTCAAGGACAAATTAGCTATAAAATAAACAATCCAAAAACATTAGCAGACGTTTTAGATTTTACAGTTCAGGATAACGGACAATACAAAAAGAATGATATTGAGAAATTAAATCAAAGAATAATCAATGAAGCACAGACTGCAACTTCTGCATACATTCACGGGATAAAGCTGAAAGAAGCAATACGTTCTGCAAAGGCAATTGAAGAAAAAATTACAGAAGGACTAAAATCTTCAACCGCAATTGGTATGCTTGGAATTGAAATTCTTGGTGCGAATATCCTTGCCATTCAAGCAACCCCAGAAATGGCAAGAGCATTGGAAACTGAAACACGTGAAAAACTGCAACAAGAAGCCGACTTGGCAGTTTATGAAAGACGAAATTTTGCTGTCGAGCAAGAACGAATAATAAAAGAATCAGAACTAAATACAGAAATTGCAGTTGAAGAAAAACAAAAGCAAATTGCCGAAAAGAAAATGGAATCTGATGTTCAAAAGGCAGAAAACCAAAGAAAATTAAGAGAAATGCAGTTGGAAGCAGATATTTCAGTCGAAAACCAACGTAAATCACTCATTGAACAAAAAACAGAAAATGACAAAAAAGAGGCGGAAACAAAAGGCTACGTAATAGAAACAACTCTAAAACCATATCGAGATATGGATTGGAAAACTTTGACTGCTTTAAATAATAATTCTGACCCAAGATTTAATATTTCACTTGCTTTTAGAGAATTAGCTGACAATGCTGAAAAAATTGGTAACTTAAATATTAGTCCTGACTTGTTAGATTCAATTCTAAATGAAAAAGGAAAAACCAAATAATGAGTTTCGAGTATGCCATAATTGTAAAAAGTAAAACTCGACTTGAATCTCTTATTGAAAGATTTAATACTAAGTCGCAAGCCAAGTTCTATATAGAAAGACTTGGTGGAAATTTTGACGAGTATGAAATTGAAGATGAGATTTTTAAAAACTCGTTAAATTCTTTACAAACTCAATTATCAAAAGTAATTAAGAACAAAACTATTGACAGACAATATGTTTCTTCTTACATTTTTTCCAAGAAAAATATAATAATCGTTATTGGTCAAGATGGACTTGTTGCTAATACCGCAAAATATTCTAACAATCTACCTATTCTTGCAGTAAACCCTGATATAGAGAGATATGATGGAATATTATTGCCATTTAATGTTTCAAATTTTATTCAAGGAGTTGAAAATGTGTTAACTAATAAACACCAGTCCAAGATTATGAGTTTTGCAGAAGCAAAATTAAATGACGGACAAAGATTGCTTGCATTTAATGATTTATTTATTGGTGCTTCTTCCCACGTATCAGCACGGTACAAAATATCCTTTAAAAACAAAACCGAACAACATTCGTCAAGTGGAGTTATTGTTTCAACTTCAGCTGGCTCAACAGGCTGGTTGAGTTCAATTTTTAATATGGCATATGGTGTTACAAATATCTTTGAGAAAAACCTAACTACTAAACATCCCAAACTAAAAGAGAAGGATTTACTTTTTGCCGTTAGAGAACCGTTTAAAAGTATTAGAACTCAAACAGAAATAACAGCGGGAATTATAAGAAATAGCACTTTAACAATAGAATCATTTATGCCAAATAATGGGATAATCTTTAGTGACGGAATAGAAAAGGACTTTTTAAATTTCAATAGTGGCTCAATAGCGACTATCGGAATCGCCAAAGAAACAGCAAACATAGTAATGAATAACGCCATACAACAATAAATATAAGTAATAGCCGCCTATCGGCAGGCTACTACTCATATTCAAACCGTTGTTGTTAATTTGAGAATAAACTATGGGAACACATATTGACTGTATAATTCCGAAAGAAAAGGAATATTCAGTTGAGGAAATAAGACAAAAACTGAAAAGTGCTTTTGACAGACTGAAATCTGAATTTTTGCATTTAGAGGAATACGGAACATTCACAAAAAAAGTAAATGGGAATTGGTGGATTAGCTATATTCCTTCCGAAAATGGAAATCCTGAATACATTACTGGAGAAGGAGATAGTTTTCATATTGATATTTATAAAAAAGTCATCCATATTGGTTGTATAGAAAGATTCTCAAGTTTATACTTAAACGAAAAAAATGTTTCAGCTGAATTGTTAAAAATAATAACTGAATTAAGTAGAGAATTTAGAACATCAGATAAGATATTAATTGGAGCTGGTGGATTTGGAGAAACAGACCTAATAATGGATATGGCTTTCAATGCAAGTGCGGATTTTGAACAAATTTGCGGAAAAATGACCGAATTGAATGGAATTCCTGCAAGTGATTTGATTGAATTAAAAGACAGGTCTTGGTATCTGAAAAAATAAAAAAACTGCCTCTAACGCCGTGTATAATTCATTGCTAGTACTTGCCTATTTACAAATCCCGATAGCTATCGGGACGCGGATTTTCTTTTCGATTTGTATTTGCTAATTTAGTTGCTGAAACACGCCATTAACCTTATACATAAACGTTAGCACACATTATGACAATCGAATGGAAAATAAAAAATAAAATTAAGCAAACTTCAATTAGAGGTCGATTCGCTTTTGGAGTATTCTGTCTTGAAAAATACATTACTGAAAACGACTTAAAAAGTAAGTGGATTGAAAAGCTAATTCCAATTTTATGGCAATTCACGAATACGGATAGAATGGATTTATGGGAGGAGAAGATTAGCGATTTAACACCACTAAATATATTGGATGAGTCGCCAAGAAATTCTCATTCTGATTATCCAAGCTTAACTGAATCGGAATTCATTGAATTGAAAAAGTATTATGGCGAACTTGACAATGAATTTGTGCAAATGATTAATGAAACAATTGAAATAGGTTTAAGTAACATATATGGTGGAACTGGGGATTTTAGTGAAAGTACTTATGATTCAACTATACTCGTTTATAAACTAGCGAATAAGCTTTTAACTGAAAAACCGAATTTTGACAATTTTTATAAATCAAAATTTACCGAATTTCACGGTTGGGGAAATAATGTGAATAAATAATTTTTTAAATAAAAAACATGTGCTATCAACACCTATGTGGCATGCCGCGATTTAGCTGGGTTTTGCTTAAATTTAGAAAAACAATAATTGGTCTCGGCTGAAAGCACCACCGATGGACTTGCGCCGCAGCCGCATAAAATTGCGGAGTTCACCTTTTCGGTGCTATGCAATTCACGTGCGGCACGCCACATAGCCAGGACCCTTACCATCTATAACCCTATGACTTCAGAGCTTTAAACTTTTACGCCGATTTAAAGCTTGAAAGATGCCTTAAGTACTCTCTCACACCCCACTCTTTGGCAAATCAACTCTTGAGCAGATTGAGTAGCGGAAACCAGTTGCAGCGCCATATGTGGACCCGCTGATCAGCAAGCAAACAAAACGAGCAGAGACTAACAATTAAAACTTAGTAGCGAACATAACTCCAGTGTTTATGCAACTGCGGACTTTGAAGTTGACGGCGAATCTGTCAACTCATCTTAAGAGTACGCGGCGCTCAAAAAGAAGTCATGAATGTCATTGAGAGCATAACAGATGGTAACAAGGGCTATGATTCATTGCTATGGAATTTTGAGCCGAAAATTCCTATCTTGCCAGCAAAGACTTTGTGATGAGCGAAAATCCTAGCGGATTTTCACCGCAACGAAATCAAAAGCTGGACCGTTGTGCAACATATGAAAACAAATCGAAAATGAAACAATTTATCTTACTTTTTCAACCTTTTAGTAAAGGTGGAGTGGTACAAATTGATTTTAAATCGGAAAAACCAGCATCTGACTTTATTGAATTTACCAAATTGGATGGATATAATGTTTATCAATATATCCAAAGCGATTTCACTTACAATATGTCTATTGCAGAATTAGAATCTGAAAATATAGGATTTAAAAAGCTATACCGAGAAAAGAAGACTTGGTTTGGACTTTCAAAAAAGACTGTAATAGATTTACTAATTGAACAACAAAATGGATTTTATTACCCATACGGTTTTGGAAATTATCTGTACTTATTTTCAAAGCAAAAAATTAACCAATCTGAATTTGAAAAGTGGTTGAACAAGGAATTCCCAAGTCGATTTGGTGACATTGACGGAACATTTGCAGGATTCAATTCGGAACTTTCTAATTTGATGAATGAAGATGACTATCTAATAGCAACGAATCACGATTACCAAGAACATTTCGGATTGACAGGTAAAGCGGAAATAATTGAACAAATTATTTTGAAATTTAATGACTTAAATTTAGCAGAATACGAAACGGAAAAATAGATCTGAGAATCAAAAAAAACGTAGCACAGCAATTTATAACCGCAATTACGATGGTTTCGACTACGTCCGAATCCACTCGGAATTTCGCACGTCAGTGCTTAACCGAAAATCAACGCCTATTAACCCGAAACTGAAAGTAATACGGGACCGTTATGCAAGCTAGGACAAAGCATATATATGAAGAGATTCAGGAAAATATTAATAATGGTTTTAATCATCATTTCCCTTGCTATAACAGGTGTTTTGATATACGGATACTTTAAGATTAGTAACTGGAGCGAAATCTGTTCAAAAGAAGAGATGAAGTTTAATGCGCAGAACCTAAATGATATAGAAAAACTATCTCCGAATTTTTATAATGTGTGGGATAAACTATTTCCTGATTCAAGAAATGTTTCAATGACAAAACAATCAAGAGGAGAAGTTTTTCACGAAATCGGATTACAAAAAGGCTGGAAAAACTGTATGTGCGATGAGATTGGATACAATTCATGGAACAATCACAACTTTGAATGGAAATACAATCATAAAAAACTTTTGCAAACAGCAGGATATAGAAGATTTGGGTTTGGTTTAAATAAATATTCCTCGCCCGACAAATGCTTTGACTTCTGGATAAACCATGACTTTTATTTTAGGGCTGAACAGAGATACTTTACTAGCTTGAATGAATTTTCAAATATTTTGTATCAAAAAGACATTCATGAACTATCGGATAATGAAATTATTGAAATGATTTCATATAGACTTATGGAAACATACCCTGTATACCGCGAAAAAAGATTTAAAGAAAAGAAGGATGAATTAATAAGAAAATGGAAGAAAGCCAGTTTATAAAAATGCATAAACATAATAGACTGAATAGCAATATTTTCAAGGGCTGTAGCCCGCTTAAACTTTCTTGTAACGTATTTTATCAATTTCCGATAACCGCGAAATTTGACGTCACGAAATAAAATCACGGAAAAATACTGTAAGCAACACCGTATATAGCTCATGGCTTAAAAGGATAGACCTATTAATTTTCCTACATTTTAACTACCTTTAACAAAACGAAAAAAACCACCTAACAAAACGCTACAAATCATATACAATTACGTTGTGCAACATTTGAAATGACATTCGAAATTGGAAAATATCAAATTGAATTATTAAACGAATCTGACTTCAAATCAGGATCGAAGGATAACGTGAATGAATATTTAAAAAACTATTTAACGGAATCTGATTTTAAACTACCGACAAAAATCGGAATAAAAACATTCAAGAATGGAACTGAATTAGATAGTGCAATAATTGGAGCTGAAGGTGGGGCAACTGGGTTGCACAAAACTTCCCAAATTATTGAATCAAATCGGATTTTAATCTGTTGTTGCGATTCAATTTTCTGTTTGGAATTACCTACTCTAAATCTAAACTGGAAAACTAAAGTTGACCAAGCAACTGCTTTTGAGATTTTCAAAATAGAAAATGGTTTTATAGTTCACGGAGAATTAGAAATAACCCGAATTGAAAATAATGGCCAAATTAAATGGCAGAATTGTGGGGCGGACATTTTTGTCTCGCAAAACGGAAATGATAACTTTGAAGTTCAAAGCAATTTTATAAAAGCAACTGATTGGGACGATCGAATATATAAATGGAATTTAAACGGAGTAGAAATTGAATAAAAAACGTTGCATAACAATATATAACCGCAATTACGGCGGATTCGACTATGGCCGAATCCACTCGGAATTGCTAAAGTACCAAATCGAAAATTAACGCATATTAACCCTTAATTCACGGTTATACGAGAGCGTTGCCTACAATTATGAAAAACATTATTCTGACTATAATATTTCTTTTATTTACAATATCTATTTTTGGACAAGATAGAATGTATGTAACAGCCGAAAGTGGATTGGTTGTTAGAGATAAACCATCTTTGAAGTCCAACAAAATTGTTCACATACCGAAAAATACAATGACTTATGTTGAAGAAAAAACAGGAATCAATTTAGCCATTTTAGATGAAGGAAAAGAAATTAAAGGAGAATGGATTAAAGTATATGGATTTGATAATAAAAACACTAAAGGCTATGTTTTTGGTGGTTTTTTGACAACAGAAAAACCTGAAATTTGGTTTTCTGGAAAACAAGCATATTATAAAACTTACGATAATCTACAAGAAGGAACATTTGAATCAAATAGTTTATCTGAAAAATATTTGATTAGAGATTTACCGATTATTGAGCCAAATATTGAAACCCTAAATCCAAAAGATTTTCCTCACTTTCTAAATCCACAAAATAGAAAAATCGTGCTTTTCGAAAACCATAAAATGAATGACTTAAAACCAGCTGGAATTCTTAACGGTTTAACTCAAGTTAGAATTGATTCTACTTTTTACAAGCTCAAATTTAAAGATTTGACTAATTGTGTTTGGAATAGAATTGACATAAACGGAAAACATTATTACACAGATGTGGATATTCACGACTTTTCTTTATCAAAAGAATTAGTAAATCTAAAACAAAAAGTTGAAATTATTGGTCAATATGATGGTTATGATGGAGCATATCATTTAGGATATCCTGAACATTTTTTTCTAATTTTCACGGACAATAAAAACCATGTAATATACAAAACAAAGGTTCTGGAATTCGATCTGAATGATGAATTTGCTATGGAAAAAGATATATTAAAATTAAACTGGAACCAAAATATTAAGTGCTATGAAATCACATTAATCGGACGTCAAGAAAAAGTGAGAATTAACTGGAATGGAAAAAAAGCTGAAATAAAAAAACTGTAGGCAATACCGTATATAATTTATTGCTAGTTCTGGCCTACTCACGAATCCCGATAGCTATCGGGACGCGGATTTTTCATTCGGTTTTTGTTTGCTAAATTATGTGCTAAACAACGCAACAAAACCTATACAAACATGTTGTGCAAAATTTGAAATGACCAAGTGATAAAGTCGAAATTCATACAAGACATTCTAACATTACTTCTTGACGGAGACAAAGACGGTGAAGAAGTAAAAGAACAATTAGACTTCATTTCTGAGACTGAATTGAACTACACAGGAGTTGGAGTTTTTATCTCATTTGAACACGCAGAAGGTATTGAAGATTTTAAAACAACTAAATCTAATTTGGTTCTAAACGGAGTGACTATTAAATCACCAGAATTGGAAATCGGAGCCGATTCAACTTTGTTCTTCAAAAATGGATTTATAGACTATTTAGAATTATGGTCATTCAATGGTGAATATCCTAAAAACGAACTGACCAAATACGAATTAAAGCAAGAATGGGCCGGTTCACCCGAAAAGAAAATAGTGAGAAACAAATAAAAATTTGCACAACAAAACCTATACGCAATGCCCATTGGGACACTGCGCATAGCCAAAACGTTCGTTCCCCACAATATGTGAAAACAGAATATGACACAAACTTTACTCTTCATTTTAGTAATCGGAATAGGATTATTTTAAGCAATTAAATACGGAAATAAAGCCAAAAAAGATATTGCTGAATATGAGCAAAAACTGAAAAACAAACGGAACAAAATCCTTATCCCGATATGCGGAAAATGGCATTTTTAGTTACCGCCGAATAATTGGAATTAAATGAGACTAAAGAAAATGACGTTTACGGAATAATAGCGGAAATGGATATGGGAGGAGCAATTGCAACAGTTTTAACTTTTATTCCAGGAGACATAAGTTTATATTTAAGTTCTGGGGCATGATTTATTGGCGCAGGACAACACGAAGAGGTTCGGAAAATTGTAAAAAGATTTGTGGAAAACGGACAACATTTTTTAATTAAAACAAACAAAATTGAGGAACCTGAATTACCAAAAAGCGGAATGACAAACTTCAATTTTTTAATTGGAAATGGAATTTATAGCATAGCTAAAAATACAAGTGAACTTGAATCTGGAAAATCGAAACTTTCAAATCTGTTCGCTGAATTGAACGAAGTAATAACACAAATCCGACTAAAAAGCGGTGGATAAAAAATACTGAGGGTAACAATGGCTATGCGCAATTGTTCAGTTCTTGCTCATCCGAAAATTTCTGCGAAATTTTCTATGATTTGGGAATATTTGGGAAGACAATGCTAACGAACGCAACTGCATATAGCCTAAACCGATGTTGTGCATTACGGAAAAACTAAATAATGAGAATAATATATTGCGATAGCGTATTTGATAATAAAATAATCGAACCTAATTATGAGGAGGAAAAGAATTCGGCTTTGAATGCTGGATTTGACTTTTCGCTAATCAACTTCGAAGAATTGATCGATGGTAATATTGCTACTTCTTTCAGGTTTGTGAAAGAACCTGAAAATAAAGAATTGGGGGTTTATCGCGGTTGGATGCTTACTCCAAATCAATACCAAAATTTGTATGATGGACTTCTAAAAAAGAACATTGAGTTGATAAATTCTCCAGCTGAATACAAACACTGTCATTATTTACCTAATTCGTACCAAAAAATAGAATCGAAAACTCCCAAATCAAATTGGACAACTGAATTAGATGTTGATTCTATACTTAAACTGACTAAGGAATTTGGGGATAGACCAATAATCTTAAAAGACTTTGTGAAGTCTGAAAAGCATAATTGGAAAGACGCTTGCTTCATTCCTAAAGCTTCAGATTTTGATAAAGTAAAATCTATAGTCGATAAATTCATTGTATTAAGAGGAGATTCTTTAAACGAAGGCTTAGTATTTAGACAGTTTGTAGAACTTGAATTTCTGGCTGTACACTCAAAAAGTGGAATGCCTATAACTAAGGAGTTTAGAATCTTTTTTGCAAATAAGAGAATAGTTAAAGTATTTGATTATTGGGATGAAGGAGAATATGGAGAAACGAAACCTGAACTTGATGACTTTTTCGAAATAGCACAAAATATTGACAGTAATTTCTTTACAATGGATATTGCTAAAAAGAAAGATGGTGACTGGATTATTATGGAACTTGGAGACGGACAAGTCGCCGGATTACCAGATAATGCGGATAGAAACGAATTTTACAATAATCTTAAAGAAAACATACTATAACAATAGGTATAGTGCATGCCCTGCGGGACACGCACCATACCCAAATCATTGCATGTAATTAGAAAAATGACAAGAATACTAGCCATAATAATGATTCTAGCTTCTGCAAATACGTTTGCTCAAGACTCCAAATATTGTTATGCAGAATGGTGTAGTCTCCCGAAAAATCACGAAGCTCATTCTGACCCATACTACAATGCACATCTGTGTGAGAACTTTGATTCTAAGCAAGCTGATTTTAGTGCAGAGTATTTAAGACTTCAAACAGAAAGGCTATCAAAAATAACTTCCAATAAAACTGAACAATTAGTCAAGTATAACTTTGATACTGACTCATTATTTAACACAGGTGAATTTCAACAAAATGGAATCATAGGGTTAGATTACAAAAGAATTAGAATCCATATTTCTGACACCAAACAAAAAGAAGGTGTATTAGAATTTATAATTAATGGTAAATCAAATGTTTCAGGAAATATCTGTGACTTTAAGGGATCTTTAAAAGTTCTCCAAGTGTACGAGGTTATTGAAAATTATGATTTTCCTGGACAAGCTACACTTTTTGCAGAGTATGAATTCTTTGAAGACAGCACTCAAAATAATGTGGGAATATTCAAAGGAATATTTGAATGTTCTATTGTGATTGACCACCAAACAAAAGAAATTAAACTTGACGAAAGTTTTGCACTTGCGGACGGTTATAATAACCGCACTTACGTAGGCACTTGGGATAGTTATAATTCCGGAAAAAGAAAAAAATGCATTTGGGGTGACTATCGTTTACCATTCACATTTGACTTTGACCGTGGAGATGGCGAAATGATGGTCAATGTAAAGTATGTGAAGAATGGATGGGAAACATTTGGAGATGGTTCAGAATATGAATATACCAAAGGTAAACCCAAACTAAAAAAACAATGGTGGAAATAAAAAAACTACAGGTCACACTGCATATAGCAAATAGGGCGTTCAGTGCTATGTACCAACACCGCCAAATCGTTGCTTTGGCTTTTAAAATGAATAAAATAAAAAAAAATACGACGTTTTGGCTCAGTGTAATTCCGATAGCTATCGGGATGAAAGATTATCGCTTTCCACTGCCCTACTTGCCATATACTAACCTTTGCCGCCAATTATGAAAAAACCGAATTCAAAAACTTTAAAAACCCTTCTTGCGATTTGGATTTTGACAATTTTAGGATGTAACAAACTAACCGAAAACAGAGAGCAAAAAACAATGACTAACCCATATGAATTGAAAACATATGCTGACCCTGAAAAGAAAATTATTGAAGATGTCGAACAATTCGGATTTCACATTGCTTTCATTCCCGAAGATGAATACTTACCAGGATTTGCTTACACAATTGGACTAAAGAAAACCTATAATCATCCAGAAATAATATTATTTGGACTTAACAAGCAATTACTCGGTGGAATTTTAAGCGAAATTGGAGAAGAGATAAAAAACGGAAAGAAATACAATACAAATACGGAATATGAAAATATAATCTCAAATTTTCCTGTAAGGTTCCTTGAAATAAAAAAAGAGCATTATCAAGATTATCTTGGATACGCTGGCTGGTTTTATGATAACAAATTTGACTTTTCTGCTTATCAATTGGTTTGGACTGACAAAGAAAATAATTATCCTTGGGATGATGAATTTAACGAAAACTGGAAATTTAAGCAACCCATTTTGGATAGAAATACGGACTTCAAATTTTATGAGGAACGGAATTTAGGAGTTTTTACCACTCAAGAAACATTGGATGGAAAACCAATTTTGTGGGTTTATCACAATGAAGATGGCGATTGGCAGTTTCACAGCGAAGAAAATCCTAATTTGGATAATGCTAAATTGGTAAGTTTAGAAAGTTTGGTCAAAATCGACCCCACTCTGAACGAAATATACTATCTGAATTTCGGACAATCAGCTCAAAGAGAAACTGCGGAATCAAAATGGAAAATAATAGAATAAAAATAACTGGTGGCAACAGCTTGTATAGCTCCTTGCGACAGAATTCCTAAATCGGCATTCATTGCAATTTGCTATCTTCGCTATACGGCGGAACCATAGTCCAACCATTAGAAAATATTAAAAACATAATAATGATAAAAAATTTAATACTGATTGTATCAATTTTTATTTCGAGTCTGTTAGTAGCTCAAAATGATGTAAATATTGAGTTTATAAATGAAACCAATGTCATTCTAAATGATTTAAAAATAGATAAAAACACATCTTTCGAGGAGATTAAAGAAATTCTCGGAGAACCTGAAATTTACAAGGAATATCCAACCGGAAAAATAAATTATCACTATGCTGATAATGGAATTACATTACAAACAGTAGATGGAAAATTACTTTTATTAGGTTTTAACTACAATTGGGATGGAGATAAAACATTTCCAGAATCTACTTTTACAGGTAAATTAAAAATTGACAGTATTCCGTTTGATAAAAACTCAAATCAAAATAAGCTAGATGAAATTAAAAATACAGAATTTTTAGAAGTAATTCCAGGATTCATTATTTCGAAACCTAAAACTGACCAAAAAAATATACTTATAGCGCTGGGATTTAAAGATGATAAAGTGACGCAAATAGGATTTGAGTTCCATTAAAATAAAAACAATTGCTAACACGTTGTATAAACAATAGCGTAGGCTTTCCGAAAAGCGGTAACTATAAATCCACTACTGCTCATACACAAAACCATTAACATTCATTTAGAGTAAATAAAATGTCAAAACAAATTTTAATCTAATTAATTACCTTATTGGGTTTTACTTCCTACGGACAATCATTTGAAGGGACTATTACCTATAAAATGGAAGTACTTAATCCTAATCCTGAGATGATTCCCGACAGCACTTGGGAAGAAGGAATAAAAAGTCAATTTGGCGAAAAAGGTTATATGGTTCAAAAGTACTTTTATAAGAGAGGGAATTATATTGCAGAAATAGAAGCAGGAGAATCGAAGGGATTTCAAGCATACAATTCAGAAGACGGACTTCTATATTCTTGGCAAGACAAATCTGACACGGCAATTACTTTGAATAGTAAAAAGTATTTGGACGAATTGATTGAAATAATTGATTCAGAAGAGACAGATACAATTTTAGGGATTCCTTGTAGAAGTGTGATAGTGAAATCAAAAATGGGAAAAATGACACTTTTTTATAATTCAGACTATCTTAAAATGGATTCTAAATTTTACGAAGGTCATAAATATGGACATTGGGAACAAATTCTTAAAAAGATAGGGGGGTTACCATTAAAAATGGAACAGAAAGGGTTAATGACCCACGTTGTTCAAACGGCAATAGAGTTTGAAGAAATATCTATTGATGATAAAAAGTTTGAGATTCCAACGTTTAAAGAAGTGATTGAAAATCCAATGAATTGAAAAAACGAAAAGCTAACGAGTATATAAAAAATAGGCGAGATAGTATTATATTCAATGCTTTTGGCTCGTTTCAATCTTTGTGCTTAACCGAAATTTTGGTGCTTCGAAAACGCCACAAGCCATATGCCAACCATTGCAAGGGAAGCCTTCACAGCAACCTCTACTCCTGCGAAGATATCTCTGCATCCAAAATAACATCCAGAATATCTTAGTGGGTGTAACGATTGATAAAAGGACTTTAATTAATGAGTTCGCTATTGACAAAAGCAAGCGATTTTCCAGATCGTAACAACAGTATTATAGAAAATGTCGGACAATGCCCTGAGCAGCAGTTGTAGCTTCAAAATTTTCGGCGTAATTTCAATGCAATGAAATTATAGTATAGGTGTCACCTGCCAATAATGAGAATGGAATTAGAAGATTTGGGATATACTAAAAAATGGGTTGATTATGGATTTCTTACGGAAGAAATCCTGGACTATCAATTGTCTGAATTTCAAAAGGGTGAAGATCAAAATTGTGAACATTACCGATATGGAACCTTTAAGAATTGGATCAATCAGAAAAGCGGATTCACAAATCTTGAAATCAAGCAATTTATCGAATTGGCGCTTGAAGATTCTGATCTAATTATGGCCGGTTCAGCGGTTAAGGATTTATTCACTAACCCTAAGATCTCAAATCACCAATACGACTTGATTAAAAAAGAACTATCTAAATTTGGAGATTGGACGATTAAATTGATTCATAGAGAAGGTTTAAAGAAAAGACTTGAAAGTGAACCGTTGACCAATGAGCTTGTTCACTCGTGTATTCATCACCTACAATCATTTAATGAAAACTTTCTTATTGAATTGATTATAGATAAAGCAGATAGAATTGAGATGATTAACCAGTTCACTACAAGTGACTTCGGTAAAAAAATCAGGAACTTGGCAAACGAAAAAATTGAATGTATAAAAAGACACTAACAATTTATAACCGCAACTACGGCGGATTAGATAACATCTTATTCCACTCTGAAATGCTAAAGTCTGTGCCTTACCGAAAATAAATCTCTATTAACCTGTGAATGATGGGTATTGATAACGGCTAGCATTCACTTAAAAAAAACAATATGAATAGAATAGACTTCAGTAAATTAAAAGCAATTTATATTAATTGCACGCTCAAAAAGACACCACAAAAAAGTCACACCGAAACTTTAATGGATGTGTCTAAAGCCATAATGGCCAAAGAACATGTCAAAATTGATGAAATAAGATTGATCGACCATCAAGTAGCAAGTGGTGTATATCCAGATATGACCGAACATGGCTGGGAGGTTGATGAATGGCCAGAATTAACAAAAAGAATTATGGATGCTGATATTTTGATTGTAGGAACACCCATTTGGTTGGGCCAGCAATCATCTGAAGCTCAAAAATTAATTGAAAGATTGTACGCATTAAGTGGTTTGACTAATGAAAAAGGTCAATATAAATTTTATGGCAAAGTTGGAGGCTGCGTGATCACAGGAAATGAAGATGGCGTCAAGCATTGTGCAATGGGAATTTTATATTCACTACAACATATTGGCTATTCAATACCACCTCAAGCAGATTGTGGATGGCTTGGAAAAGTTGGTCCAGGACCAAGTTATGGAGATAAAGAGTGGAAAGGGGAAAAATTAGAAAAACCTGTAGGCTTTGATAGTGATTTCACAAATAGAAATACTACATTTATGACTTATAATTTACTTCATTTGGCATTGATGCTTAAAAACAATGGTGGTTACCCCAAATATGGGAACTCTCGAGAAGAATGGGAAGATGGAGAACGTTGGGAATTTGAAAATCCAGAATATAGATAATGATGTAAGTCAAATGTATGGAATACTCTATTGAAATTGTAGCAAAAACTATTGGCGAAGAAATTGGGATGAAAAATTTCCTTGATGAGGAATTTATGTTAGCTTTTTAAAATTTGGATGATGCGCTGAACAGAGTTGGTAACAGCGTTAGAAACGCAGAAACAAAGGTGCTCACATTGCAAAATATTAATGGCGGTTAAAGTGCGCTAAAGCGAAAGTGAAATAGATCAATTAAACGACAACATCAAACGGGATAGGTAAGTGCATAAAATCCGCTAGCATTTTTAATGTTGACATTAATAAGTACATCATGAAGAAAAAGACCATATCATATTTACTTATAATATTTATTGTAATCAGCTGTGGCGATAGTAAAACAGACAATGATAAAGAGCAGGCGTTAACTTCTTATGAGATCGACAAGAATCAGGAAGATTCTACTTTAGAGGTTGCCGATCATGATTCTATTTACAGAAATTCAGAGGCCGATTTTCAATCACATGTCAATAGCAAAGTGAATATAGATAGCTTAATTACAAAATATCCTCCCAATCAGTATAGTGAACTGAGAAGTCATATGGAGTGGCTTGTTGAGGAATGGAAAAATGTGCCAAATCCTATGACTGCAAGGTATGAAGGAAATGACTTTGGAGATTATCATCATGTCTATTTCAAAGCTTCGAATGGAATAAACTATGATTTTGGACAAGCAAATAATAATTATGGACAATTTGAACTACATGAACTTTCTGGACATTTTATTGACAATCCAGCCTTTTTAGAACAAGAGTTTAAAGTGTTTTGGGATTGGAAATTGTCTAAGTTTTTATGTTGTGAAGGCGAGTATGGAGAGGCCGAAGCATATTTACCCACCATAACAAATCTAGAATTAATTAAAAAATAAATCCAATTGATAGGTGGTTTATCAGAACTGTTACCATCCATTACACTATTGACAATACAATACCCAAGGCTTTACTTTACCAGATGATAAGCTTGAAAGATCTGAGTAAGCCTATTCCCTATTCCATTGTTAACCAAATCGGCTCTTGAGCGGATGATGTATAGAAAAACAGTTCCAGCGTCATTTGTGAATCCAGCAGCGAATAAGACAAGCCGATACACCCAAATCAACTTTAGTACAGTATAAAACTCCAGTTTTCAAACAGCTGCAGTATTCTATACTCCTGCGAAGATGTCTCAGCACTGAAAAGGCCGTCCTGAATTTCGTCGTGGAGGTGACTGATGATAACATGGGATATATTTCACTGCATGAGTTGGCTGTTGCCAAAAGGATGCGATTCTCTAGATCGCAGTAACAGCAGTTTAGAAAATTAGGATAAGGCACTGGGCTAAAATTGTAGCTTCAACATTTTGGGCGTATTTTCCATGCAACGAAATCATAAACCAAACTATCAGCATTTATTATGACAAAAAACATCGCAATTTTATTAATGCTTGTTCTTTCATTCAGTTATTGTCATTCTCAAATTCCTATTGAAAAATTTCGAGCAGAAATAGAGCGTTTAGACACGGAAAAGCAAATAACCCAATATTGGAATAATCTATATAAAATTGACCAAGAAATATTAGTGAACACGACTGATTTAAAAGTAACCGATAGTATTTCTATTTCGAATATGATAAAGACCGCTTTAATTTACGAAATTCACGGAACTAAAGGTTATAACTCAAATGGATATAGCGGATTTGTGCCAATTCTTAATCTTTCTCATAATCGAATTGGTAAAAGCCAAATAGCATATTGGCCAATTATTGAAAAATGCAAAGAAATAGGTGGAGCTATCGAAAGCTTCGGTGGAAAATATCCTGCATATCAACTTGAAAGTGTAGCTCTTACTTTTTACAATTACTCACTATTCAATCAAGAGGACAAATATTCAGCTCTCATTAGTAAATTAAGTAAAATTGAAACTGGAAATATTGTTGACGAACTTCTAAAATCGTTCGAGGAACAAAATGAATTACGAAAATTTAGTGAAGTTGAAATCCTTAATAGTTGGTATAGACAATCATTTAATGACCGAACGGACAAAGGGGAATTTTCCATTGTAAGGATGTCAGATGATAATTTATATTTAAAAAAATACAATAGAATTCAAAAGCTCGAATTAATTAAAACAGATGCCAAGTCAAAAATTTACCGAATAGAAGACGAACCTTTTGGTTGGAATTACCTTTATGGAAATGATGGGAGTTTAACTTTAATAGATGACAAGGAAAACGTATTAATTAATTATACACTCGCTAAATAACAAATGCGGTCTGATTAAATAAAAAGTAGGATATTGCAATTAAATAAAATACGTTCCGGCGGACCATAATTCGGTTTCAAAATCCCTCACTTGCCATAGCCATGGACGTCGTGCTTCATTAGATGAATGAAATAATTCAAAATAATATCAAATTTTCTGATTTGGCTTATGATGTCAAGTTGAGAATTGATTTTCTCGAACAAGTTACAGAAAGTGATTTAGATGCCATCGATTCAGAATTAAGTACTGGACTTATGAAATTGGGCATAGGATTTGACTCTGCTCACGGTATTAATTTTATTTCAGCAGCTCTTCTCGATTTTGGAGAATCTCCAAAATTTAGCGATTTAAGGAAGTGTGTCAATGAAGTTTTAACCACTTACGAATCAATAATTAAACAGATTACCTTTAACAAATCAGAATTTACTCAGGCGAGCTTTGACTTTATAACAGAGAAGAAAATTGAGTTTGAGAAGATATTGAAGGAAACCAAATCAGTTTTTTCTAAAGTAGATTTTAAGCCCATAAGCTCCTCTCCTGATAGTCCTGAATACAGACATTTCTCCGGCTCAGATACAGAAGAGACGATAACACTGTTCATTTCAGAAATCAACTATGACCAAAAAGATTGGGTTAGATTCTCTGTTGGCTGCAAAAGGCTCAATGAAAATGAAATTGCCGCCCTATTGGGTCAAATAAATCAAATTCACCCAAACGCTGTGCAAATCAAATGGAACGGGTTGGAATATAATTATGAGATTGAAAAGTGGGAGCTGCCCAAACATTATAAATTATTTGAATTAATAAAAAACGAAAGCACTACAAAGCCAAAACTGAATTGAAACGCAGTTCAGCCAAACCGTCACCATCCATAACGCTATTATTAAAAAAATTACCCAGAGCTTTTCTTATGCCGATGATAAGCTTGAAAGATCTGAGTAAGCCTCTTTCCTATTTCATTGTTAACCAAATCGGCTCTTGAATTAATAAGAAAAAACTAAAACAATTACGGCGCCAACTTCAAATGACCAATTCATACACGGAAATGGTCGATCGGAGTTAGTCAATAACTTCCTGATAGCACAACGGATCTCTAATTCAACACCATTGCGGTATCTCAAGTTGATTGCAAATTCGTCCGCTCTTGTGAAAAGCAAGTAGCACTCAAAAAGACTTCCTGAATAGTATAGCAGACGTTACAGATTGAGACAATTGCGATCATTCATGACGACGAAATTTTGTGGTTAAAATTTCTATCTTTCAGCAATCGCTTGATAGTTGGTGAAAATCTTTTGCAAGTTTTCTCTGCGAAGATATTATAACCAGAGGCGTTGGTAGCAATAATTATAACCTTGATCTAACTTTAAAAAATGAAATTATCTACTCTTTTATTAGTCTTTTTATGTATTGGAAGTATTTCTAATTCATTTTCACAATCCTCACTTTTTAGTTATGAAAAGTATATTAGTGCCAGTGGTGATACATTAAATTATAGACAACTTGTATCTGATTATGATCCGAAAACCAAATATCCCCTGGTCATCTTTTTGCACGGTGCAGGGGAACGCGGCAATGACAACGAAGCTCAATTAAAATGGGGAGTTTTAAATTTCGCTTCAAGCGAAAATATGAAAATGCACCCTTCCATTATTATCGCACCTCAATGCCCTAAGAATATGGTTTGGGCCAGCTTTTCTGAGGATAACGTGTCTCTTCAACCTTCACCAACAAGGCCGATGAAACTTGTAATGGAACTGATTAACGAAGCTATTGCAAAATTACCTGTTGATACTGATCGCATTTACATAACAGGACTCTCAATGGGAGGTTTTGGGACTTATGATGCCATAACACGGCATCCAGAACTATTTGCTGCAGCAGTACCTGTTTGCGGAGGAGGTGATGTTACAAAGGCACCATCGATTGCACATATTCCTATCTGGATTTTTCACGGAGCACAAGATGCGACCGTAAATCCCGTTCTGTCGCAAAATATGGTTGAAGCTTTAACTAAAGAAGGAGCTCATCCAGGATACACACAATACCCTACAACTGGACATTTTTCTTGGATAGCTGCTTACAGCGATAACATGATGATGGATTGGTTATACAGCCAACGGAAGTAATTTTTGATCCATATCATCATTCTAAAAAAGCGCAGCCATCAAAGTACCCTGTAAACAGCCTTATCAGGGCATTTAAACGTGCCATTGCTATTTTAATTATCCTGATAATCATGTGGGTCTTCGCTGCATTTGGAGAGGAGTTTTTATTTAGGGGATTCTCCTTGAAAGGATTGGCGAACTTATTCGGAAGCTCTAATAAAGCTTGGTTGTTAGCAGCGCTAATTTCCTCTGTGTATTTTGGGGTTTCGCATTCTTATCAAGGATTGGTGGGAGTCATCTCTGTACTTCTATGGTCATTTTTAATATCTCTGATATTCTGTAAAAACAAGAAAAATTTACTTTTATTGGTCCTCATTCATGGATTTAGTGATACCATTGGTCTCAGTTTAATTTATTTCAATAAAGATCATCTTATTTCTGAATGGATAATACAAATGCTTTTAACGTAAATTAAAACTGTAGCGACCAATGACCTAAGCTAAAATGCAAGTCATTTCATATTTTTTTCTTGTATAGTTTTAACATTAAGACAGTCCCGAATTTGCTAGGACGAAAGCTTGTTTTATCATTTCATTGCAGACGGCGATCAACGCTATTTTTACTTTTCCCTTTGGCCAAAAGTCAATCATACAAAGCCTTGTATTGTATGAAAAACAGGGAAGTCTTCAACACAACGAATTATTTGCACTTATTCCTGACAAACCTTCGAAAATGGCAGATGTTTGAATAGAAGATAGAATTATAGCGTACTTCAAGAAAGAGAAAATGATGGATCTGGCTAACAAATAAACAAAGTAGTGCCGATAGAGCCAAATGATGATCAATGGGAACCAAGACAATTGAAACCAATAAAAATCTGTATACCAATGATACATCATATTCATATCTTTATACTATCAACCAAACAACATGGGTAGAGGATGAATTTTAAGAGTTTAAACAAGAAGAAAATCTGGGAAAACTACTGTTCAAAGCATGCTGATTTTATTTCAGAATTGAATGTTAACGAATGGGTTTTTCATACAGAAAATAATTTCCGCGAATTTGCGACTTATGGATTTATAAGTAGTACTAAAGACACTACCTTTTCTTTTCAAAATTTAAATAGTCAGCAGTACGAAAAACTATTTGATTTCATCAACAATTACTTTGATATGGACATGCTGTATTTTACGCATTTCAATGACAATATTTGATAACAAAATCAATTGGGTGATTTAATTCTACAATCCTTAAAATGACCATTGCTGGTAACGAACTTACCTCCTATTCCATTTCTCAATTCCCTGCCTTTTTTTATTTTTATAGGACTATCAGCTAAACACTTAAATAGCCGTCCGCAAAAAAACCTAAGCTTAAATAAATTTAAGGAGACCAAAAAAATGAAATTTAACAGTAGAAAAGACATATTATTTAGTACAATTATTTTTGGAATGAACGCCTTTCTGATAGGTGTTACTATACTCGGAATACTTTACGGTGAATTGGGGGGAAATAATTACTGGATCTTAATACTCCTGTTAGCAGTTATAGGATTTCTGTTTTGGATATATTTTGGAACGAACTATGAATTGAACAAAAACAATGGACTGATCTACAGAAGTGGCCCCTTTCATGGAACAATAAGTATTGACCGAATAACTGAAATTGTAAAGGGAAAAACACTCTGGGTAGGATTTAGACCAGCGACTGCTAGAAAAGGCCTGATTGTGAAGTATGATAAATTCGATGAGATTTATATCAGTCCCAAAACAAATGATTCTTTTATTAGAAAAATATTAGAACTGAACGGAGAGATAAAGATTTCGGAATGAAACTCTGAACTCTAAAATACAACTGACGTAAATACAAAAACTACCTCTATTATGATTCTGTATACTGTCCTTGTTCAATATTTAGTAGCTTTCTCAATCTCGTTTTACAGCACGCAAGCTTTAACCTTGTAAATACTGCAATTGGCGGCTCAAGAATAAATTACACAATGATGGGTTTGTTTATCTGTGTAGTAATTCTTGAAGTCCATGGAAATTGTCAAGCAGAGATCTGCCTATTTGGTGTTCTCAAATGACTAGACTTCGTAAAGCCTTCAGAGAGTAAAGCCTTAAAGAATATCATTCAGATATAAGATTAAGAGGAACCAACCTAGCTTAAATACATTGAACTACCCTCCCACTCAACCAATAATTGGTCATTAAAATCTAAAGAGCCGGTCATTTTAGTAATAAACATCATATTTTTAATGCGCGTTACAGCAAATAATAAGTGGAATTTGTACGCATTAAATAGGAATACAGAACGTCATTATCTTGAAACGATTTTTGAATAAGCATTATATATATGCTTAAATACCCAATGACTTGAGATAAAGTTGGAGATTTCTTGGCATGATTTGGACGAAAAACATAATTAAGGTACATATTGTTGGGTCAGATTCCGAAAACATATGAATAGAATGAAAAGCACCAAACAAAGATGGTTAAGAGATTTTATACGATTTCTTCCACTTAAAAGTCAATTTGTCCTTTCTGGAAACACCAAAGATCTTCAACTCCTTCTTAATGAGTCAGATAGTTTTGGGTGGCATACCTTGGAAGAAGTAATTGACGCAGAATTGAAGAATTACGGTTATCGACATGTTGTTTACTATAATCCTTTACAGGGTTTTAGCGTTCCTTTTTATCAGGGTACGCCCGAAGAAAAGGAAGAGCTTTACAAGCGGTTGGGCATCCCTTTAACGAAAGAAACGGTCTATAATAATCTGCCTAATTTTGATAAAGTTCTTAAAAATATTGTGGAATGTCGGGACTTTCCTGTTGCACTGGTCATTGACTTTGCTTCTCAATTTTTGATGAATCCAGAAAGCCTATTGAAGGTGGAACACGATACTTTTGGTCAGGCCCATGTATTATCACAAAAAACAACCACCCAACCCTTTGGCTCTCCAAGTAAAGCCTTTTACAACACGGTTATATGGGTAGTGGATAAGGAAGGTGACCTACCAGACTGGATGATCATCAACAACCCCAAGATCAGGCATATTCCTATTGGAAGACCTGATCATTATTCCAGAAGGAGATTGGTTACTCCCATGATCCATGGAATGCTCAACGATCAGGATAAGACAACACAAGTGATACAGGATTTTGTAGACGAAACAGAAGGTTTATTACTACTGGATTTAGTGGCCATCTTAGAATTGGCGCGATCTGAATCTATACCCATCGTAGATATCGCAGATGCCGTAAGACGATATAAACTTGGAGTAACTGAAGACCCTTGGATGAACATCGATCGTTTGAAAATTGAGCATGCGGAAGAATTTATCAAATCCAGGGTCAAAGGTCAGGATCATTCTATCCAGCATTTGATTGATATTGTAAAACGTGCCATAACTGGTGTGGGCTCTTCCAAGCGCAACAACCGTCCAAGAGGAGTCGTGTTCTTGGCAGGCCCGACAGGAGTTGGAAAGACCGAACTTGCCAAAACAGTAACTAGTTTGCTGTTTGGTGACGAAAGCTCCTATATCCGATTTGACATGTCAGAATTCAGTGCTGAACATGCATCACAACGCTTGATCGGTGCACCACCAGGCTACGTGGGTTATGACGTGGGTGGAGAATTGACCAACGCTGTTCGAGAGAAACCGTTTAGCGTCGTGTTGTTTGATGAAATTGAAAAGGCACATCCTCGCATTTTGGATAAATTTCTGCAAATTTTAGATGATGGTGTACTCACTAGTGGACGCGGAGACAAAGTCTATTTTTCTGAAACCCTGATCGTGTTTACTTCTAACCTGGGAATCTATAAAGAGACCTTGACTGGAGAACGTGTTCCTAATGTCAACTACAATGATACATTTGATGTAGTGGAAGCAAAAGTGAAGGAAGAAATTGATCGCTATTTTAAATTTGACTTGAATCGACCAGAGTTACTGAACCGTATTGGAGAAAACGTCATTGTATTCGACTACATAAGAAAAGACGTGGGAGAACTCATATTTGATATGATGATTGACGATCACATCAGGGCCATAGAAGAACAATTAGAAATTAGGTTGAAGCTGGATTCAAACGTCAGGAATCAGCTAAAGGAATTGGCCGTAGCTGATTTGTCCAATGGTGGACGTGGTGTTAGAAATATGATTGAATATCATTTTATCACGCCGATTTCAAGAGCATTATTCTCGTTGAATCCTTCCAAGGGAGAGGTAGTAAACGCTACTGAAGTTTTTAACAAAAACAGATCTACCCATATCAAATTGCAAAGAAGCTAGCAATATGAAGATTGAAATATCACGACTGCACTTCCCGGTAACCACCCTGGGACCAGGAAAACGCATCGGCATCTGGTTTCAGGGATGTTCAATTCATTGTACCGGATGTATTTCGGTAGACACATGGCAATTTGGAATTAATTCTGTCTCGTTGGATGAAGTAAAACTATTATTGAGCGAATGGTTGCCCAAAAGTGATGGTATCACAATTACAGGAGGAGAACCTTTTGATCAGGAAGCCGCATTTTTTGAATTATTGGAATTTTTAAGACCCTATCAACAATCTGTTTTGGTATATAGCGGCTACTCATTTCAAGAGTTACAAAAGAAAGTAGAGATGGATAATGGATGGATAGATGTATTAATCTCAGAACCCTATGACCATACACAACCACAAACCAAAGCTTTAATGGGAAGTGACAACCAACAAATGCACATGCTCACGCCTTTAGGTGAGATGGATTTTAATAGTTTTCAAAGTCATGGATTAGAAAAAAAATTAGATGTGCATTTTGAAGAAGACAGGGTTTGGATGACAGGTATTCCTAGTAATGGGATGACTGAAATTGTCAAATCTGCTCAAGATGACCGTGTATTCTTAAGACACACTCAAGGTGCAATAAAAAAGAAGGAATCATGAAATTTGTACGAGTATGTCCATCATGTGGAAGTCAACGTCCCGTCCACGAAATGTACTGTCAATCCCAAATGGAAGACCAAGCTTGTGGTTGGTTGCTCATGAATGTCAGACAAACGCCTGTTGGCGGAAACGTTGAGATAAATATTGAAAACCAAAGGGATCAGCGCTACTGTGAAAACGGTCACGAAGTTGGTTCGGATGATTTTATGTGCATGGAATGCGGCGCCGATATTAGAGACGGTTCGTCAGTTGAGGTCCAAGAAGTGATACCTCAAAAGATTGACACTTATACGGTTCTGGAGAATATTCAAAATTCTAATGCAACAAAAGAATGTTTTTTGGTCCAAAATGATCAGGAGCAAGTCTATTTTCTGACACTCTATCACAAGGATTTCGAACCTGATACAGCAATTTACCAGGTACTTCAAAAATCAGATACGGACCATGTGGCAGAATTGATTCACACCGGTCAGTGGGAAGATCGTTTTTATGAAGTCACCGAGCGCATCACAGGAGGATCAATTGCAGAATCAAACTACCTGGAGGAAGAAAGAATAGAGAAATTAGTCGATGAAATTGGAAGGGCTTTACGAGATCTTTCTGAAGCTGGAATACGACATAGGGACTTGAGCCCAGATAACATATTAATTCGTGAAAAGGAAAGCTTCGATTTGGTCCTGATTGATTTTAGTTCGGCTCGATTGTCTGATTATGATCTGGATACTGATACGCCCTTAGAACTCACTCGGTATACAGCTCCAGAGGCGATTATCGGCGCGGTGAGTCCGTCTTCAGATTGGTGGAGTTTGGGAATGATCGTTTTGGAGCAGGTGACCAAAGGAAGCTTTTTCCAAGATGTGAACAACAAAGCATTTATGATCCACTTGGTGACCAGAGGAGTACAATTGCCAACGGAGATCGACGAGCGATTTTTGCTTTTACTGCAGGGATTATTATGTAGAGATCCCTTGAAACGATGGAATTGGAATCAGGTCGAAAAATGGTTGAATAATGAACCCCTCGATCCACCTGACGAATTTAATTCTTCTGACCAACAGAAATATGGTAAATCCATCAAATTAGGTGATGAAATCCATACCAACCCGAGCTTCTATGCTTTATCAGCGGCCGAAGAAACCCATTGGAAGGATGGCCTGGAAGCTTTTACATCAGGAAGCTTATCCAGTTGGTTGGAGGAAATCATCCCAGATGAAAAGCTCAAATCTAGGATAAGACATCTTAGAAATATGGAGGATGTTGACCTCGAGTGGCGGTTCTCATTGGCTTTAATGCTTTTAAATGAATCTCTCCCACTAACATGGCGAGGCCAAATTATCATACCCGCTTGGTTGTTGAGCAATACTGAAACAGCCACACAACTTATAGAGGGTAAGATACCGGCCTATCTAGAAGAAATCGACCGTGAAAAATGGTTGGTCCATCTAAAATATAGAAAACAAAACATTACCAAAAAGGCAGCGAGTCTGGAAATCCAACTCAATGCAAATAGATTCAAGCTCAACTCCCTGAGTACGTCACGGGTTCGATTGAATGCCGAAATAGAATTGTTGCGCCAACTCTATCCTGATGCCAACAATATTAGTTTATCAGATTTGATGGCTGATCTCAGGCCTAGCGAAGAAGATTTAATTCTTATCCTCAGCGCCAAACGTAATCAGCTAATTTCTCTGGAGAAGTTGGTTAATGATACAGTTAATTTGGCAAGAAGAAATGATATAAATGTCAACCCCAATTTTTACAAGGAGTTTCTCATCAAATCCAGATTGAAAATTTATGATCTACTTACTCGACATCTGGAAGGCTTTTCAAAAAGCCAAAACCATGCCTTGAATCGCTGGGCTGATCAATTCAGAATTGAAAAACGTTTGTCGCTCATCCAGTCGGTTTTGTGCCTTTCACTACCTAAGGAAGAATGGATCACACCGCCCAAACACGAATACGCCACTAGACTTTTACGATTCTATGAGAAAAAAATAGTTCATGCCTCTTCTCGTGGACCACTGGTAAGACTCATCCTTTCCACCAACTCTGCACGTTTAGATATTACTGAATTAGGAACCGCATTGAAACCAGCCGAGAAGTTCTTACAACCTATAATTTGTAGAACTTCTAAGACTGAAACCGTAGATCCTATAGCGTTTAGTGAGCATCCCCTATTAGAACGTCGTACAAGAAGAATGTTGCTGAAAGCGGCCAATTTTAAACGGGACACTGGATTAGATTCCTTGTATTTGGGATTTCCATTTTTAATAAGCCCAGGAAATTCAAATAAACGCCCCAGGATACTACCTATTCTATTGTGGCCAGTCGATCTTGAATTGAAAAATCGCCGCCAACCAAGGTTGGACATTGGATTTGACAAATACAACAATGAGGTGCGCATCAACCCAGCCTTGTCCAGTGTTTTTGACGATGAATCATTGAATAGAATCAAAAAAATCTGTTCAGAGATTCTAGCCACACAAAGTTTGACCATTCAAGAAATAATGGATGCCTTAGGGTCTTTTATCACACCTAAAAATACCAGCCTTACAAGCCATCCCACCGTCTCATATCAACTGAGTGAACCAGGCTTGGAGTTGTATTGTTCAGCAGTTTTTTTTAATGCCAATTTTACAGGGCAAGCCATTAGTGAGGATTTACGAAGACTACAAAGTTTGGCTCATTCTGACACAGCAATGGAAGCCTTATTGAAGATCCGAGAGCCTGAAATCTCCACGTTTCAAGACAAAATAAAAGAAGTAGATCGGTACACCGTTGTGGCGGTCGATCCTTCCCAAGAAAAAGCCGTATTACAAAGTCGTTTAAATCCGGGTATTGTCATTGAAGGTCCCCCGGGAACAGGTAAAAGTCAGACGATTGTGAATATTATTGCCGATTGTATTGGTCGTCAGGAAAAAGTATTGGTGGTCTCACAAAAAAGAGCCGCAATTCAGGTGATCTTGAAACGTTTGGAAGCCACTGGATTGGATCAGCGCGCAATCGCTATCACGGATATCAATAAGGATCGGCAAACAACCATACAAAGTGTCCGTGAGCAGGTACCCGGATTTATGGAGAAAATCCAGTACCAAAATGTGCTCAGAGGGATAGATATTGAAAGAACAAGTCTTGCCAAACAGATCGACCGGATTGAATCAAGCTTAAATGTATTAGCTGAAGAAATTCATGTGGTGGATGACCTTTCAGGTAGCACTTACAGAAATATTCTTTCAGAATTGATAGGCCTACAAACTTTTGCCTATATCGATGTGCCCGAAGCTCGAAGGTTTCTTGAAGTTAAAGATATTGACGAACTCAATACACTCATCCAACAATCAAAAAGTTTAATTCAGCTTTGGTTACCATCGCATTACGAAACCAGTACTTTACATAATCTCAAGCTTGCACAGATTGATCAATCCACTAAAGAAGCAATTGGCAATGATTTAAAACATTTCTTTGAAGCGGAAGAAAAACGCATCGACTGCCTTAAAAAAACCTCAAATGCATTTGACGGCACCCAAGCTCAATATTATGGTAGCTGGTTGGAAGAAAATGCCCGTCCAATTAAAAATACTTCAGAAAATGTCATCATCAACGTGCAAAGCTGGTTTGACCTGTTGTACGACGATTACAATACATCTTCGATTGCCCAGGATATCTCTGAAAAGCTTGAGGCGATCTACCGCCGTGTTGGAGAATTGATCGCGGATTTTCAATTCGACTATTTTTCAGAAAGCTTACATACGATCGACGATAAAACTTTGCAAAAGTTAGCAAACAGCTGTGATTATTGCTTGAGCACTTCCTTTTTGAAATACCTGAATCCTTTTGGTTTCCTTCATATGCTTCGTGTCAAAAGGTTCTTGCAGCCACTACAAATCAAAGCTATACCTGAAACTTTAAAAGAGTTTAAAATTGCTCTTGAACAAGAACGTTCATTTCGGAAATACAGGTTTCAGTTCTTTAGACAATTGGAAAGACTCAAAATAACTAAAAAAGATATTAATGATCCTAAGTATTTACGCTTAAAAATAGGAAGCACTAATAGCGAATTGCAGGAAGCCATTCAAATGGTAAACCGCATCAAGGCATGTCCATTAAAAGATGAAGCCAAAAATCTGTTGAAGACAGGATCAATACTACAATATCAAGAGTTTGTTGCTAGGTTGCATGATGCGCATGATCGCTACAAATCCAGGCTATTCTCTCAAGAAGTACTTCGACCCTTAACGAAATGGCTGCAGCCTAATGTCGCAGAGGACTTTTCTGAGAATATCAGAAGGAATGAATCTGATGTTGATATCTTAGAACAAATGCTTCATGATATGGAGCATTACATCCAATTTCAAACCTTCAGAATGCGTCTGGGAACACAAGGTGAATACGATTCACTTTTAAGATTTTTCAGTCACCTCAGAAAGTACGAGCATAAAATAAATGAATTCCCTTCACAAGAATGGAGTAGCCTTATCCAAAATACCATCCGCAGAGAAGGGTTGCTAGGATGGAAACACCGCATAGAGCAAGCCTCGCCTACCTTATTAATGAGCGAGCAGGAGATACAACTGAACGTGGAAACATTGGAGGATCTGCTGGAAAAAATCCGCACCTTGAACCGACGTTTTCTAGACCGGAGTATAGAAGTGGATAAGTTGGGATCACAAACCGAATGGAATCGCATTACTCGACTACGTGGAAAGAATTATAAAAAACTACGGGAATTTATAAGCCTAGGAATTGATATAGGATTGATTGACATGCGTCCTGTCTGGTTAATGAGCCCAGAAGTTGTGTCACAAGCTATTCCATTGCAGTCAGGACTTTTTGATGTGGTTATCTTTGATGAAGCCTCACAAATGCTCATCGATCATTCCATCCCTGCCCTGTACCGCGCTAAACGAGTGATAGTAAGTGGGGATGAAAAACAAATGCCTCCGACAGGATTTTTCTCTCAAAAAATGGATGATGAAAATGAGGAAACCCAGGAATTGCGTTTAAGTGAGGATCATTCTGAAGAGGAGCTCGCAAATTACCAAGACGCCTGGAATCGTCGAGAGGTTAAGGATTGTCCTGATCTACTCAGCCTGGCAAAATCGACATTACCTGTTACAACGCTTGAAATTCATTATCGTTCTCAATTTCAATCCCTCATTAAATTCTCTAACCATGCCTTTTATGGAGGAAAATTGCATGTACCCGCCTATCACCCTAAGCAGGAGATCATTAACAAAAAACCATTGGAAGTTTTACGAATCGATGGTGTCTATGATGAGCAAACCAATGAAAAGGAAGCGGATGCCTTGATCAACTATATCGCTCAACACTGGCAGCAACCGGAGTCAGAACGATTCAGCGCTGGAATCGTTACTTTCAACAAAAAGCAGGCAGAACTTATTGAGGATAAAATTCACGAACGCGAAATGCAAGATGAGGCCTTTAGATCTGTTTTGAATCAGGAAAGAAATAGGCAGCAGGAAGGTGAAGACATGGGATTCTTTGTTAAAAATGTCGAAAATGTTCAGGGGGATGAACGTGATATGATATTGTTCAGTACAACTTTTGGCCTCAATCAACACGGCGTCTTTCGAAGGAATTTTGGGGCCTTGGGTCACCGTGGAGGTGAACGACGTTTAAATGTCGCTATTACACGAGCACGTTTCAAAGTAGTGATTGCTACGTCTATGCCGATCAAAGATATATCAGATATTTTATCTACTGGTCGACCACCATCCAAACCCAGGGATTTCATTCAGGCCTATTTAAATTATTCAGAAATTCATTCTAATGGGCAAGTGGATGTGGCCACAGCCACAGTGTCAAAACTATCTGCACAAAACTCTACTACAGATGCGCTGTCAAAAAATGATGGATTTAAAAATACCGTAAAATTCTATATTGAAAGTCTAGGTTACCAGGTGGTAGAGAACAATGATTACAACGTATTTTATTTAGATTTGGCCATTGAAAAGAACGGAAGATTTGTTTTGGGTATCGAGTGCGATACACCGAGAAATATGTTATTGAAAGCTGCGAGATATCGCGAAATATGGCGTATCCAGGTCCTAAAAAAGACTATTCCACTGATCCATAGGACCACCTCCTATCGCTGGTTGAAAGAGCCCGAAAAGGAACAAAACCGATTGAAAGAAGCTATAGAACTTGCCTTAATGAACAACCCATGAGCGGACCTAAAGTAGTACGTGTAGTCACCCCAAAAGAACGGGAAATAATCAAAAATAGATGGCTGACACAGTTGGGTCGGACCATCCAACAATTCAAAAGTTATGCCCAAAAAAATGGGGTGCTGGATCAAGAACTTAGCCAGGGACTGGAAGAAACTTTAGCACATTATCAGGCAATTCCCGCAGAGGACTACCAGAGAATCGAGCGCGAGGTCCCAAATCAAATTAATTTTTTAAAAGCAGAGAAAGCCAAGTTGGTCAAAAAGGTAAATAAAGAAAAGACCAATATATGGAATGAATACCGCCAACTCAAAAGCACTGAGGTAGAACTAAAGAAAATGTTGTTGGAAAGAAATATTTCTTTTGAATCTATTGACCAACCCAGCGTGATTACCAAGAAAAATCTGGCCCAATATAGCAGACAGATTGACGCGATGTACGATAAACTGAAGGAAGCTTTGAACCACAAAAGCAGCTTAACCGCTGAGCAGCAGGAAATTCAAAAGAGACTGTCGGCAGGAGATAGCTTGTTGTCCGTAAAAGAATGGCCTAAAGAATTGCCAATGGCTTCCAGCCGCGAGCAGAAGTTAGAGCAAACATTACGGGAATTGTTCCTTGAAGATATTGCCCAAGATAAAATTCAAGAATTTATTGATCGGGTGGAACAACTGCACCAAAATGACCAAGGCTACGATTTGCAATTAGATTCCATCATCTTGGAGGCAGCGACTTTCCAAAAGGAACAAGTGGAACTGAGAATCGCCGAACAAGCATTGTCTGAAGCCTTAGACCAATTAAAACAAATAAACGAGAAACTGACCATCATCTCTAAATGGGAGTCTTTACTCCAACAGGAAGACATCAAACAAATTAAAAATGCTACGACAAAGGCCAATCAACTTTATAAAAATACGACGGAGTTAATCATCGTAGAGGCACGTCGGACAGCGATTAAAATGGCGTTGACCAAAGCTGGTTATGAAGTCAATGACAGTATGGAAACTGCCTGGGTAGAAAACGGAAGGTTGGTCGTAAAAAAAGCCACCAACTCACTGTATGGAATAGAATTTATGAACCCAAAAAACTTATCCAAAATTCAAGCTCGTGTCGTGGCAGATGAAGACCGGACGCAAGAAAGAAGCCAGAGCCAAGACTTGCACCAAGAAGAAATCTGGTGTGATGAGTTTTCTGAAATCAAAGAGATCCTGGAAAGGGAAAACCTGTCCATTCACATCGAAAAAGCCATGGCAGTAGGCGCTATTCCCATTAAAGAAGTAAAGCTGGAAGGTAGTTTTAAGAAGAGTAGCTCAACGGTTAAGAAAAAGAAAACGCTGTAAAAGAATACATTGTGTTCTTTTCTTTTATTGAACCATTGTTAGAAATCTGAAATATAATCAAGCTATGAACATGCAACTTGAATGAAGTTTAGCCTTCTTAGTTGTTTGTTATCGTGGTACGCTTTCGCGAAAGCGAAATTGACAACATTATTTTTACCGTATTGAAATCGAAAGCTAAAAATAATCTGACATCAACTATGTGGACACTACCGCTCTTTGTCCAGTCTTTAAGTTCTCTCCTGCTGCGTTAAGGATACACCTATTCAAAACTGACTTATGAATGGATCTGTGCCAACGAATTGGAACTGATTTCTATGACCAGTAATGATTTGACCAGATCAACCTTTATATTTATAATTCTAAATCACAAAGTTTCATGCAGACTTTAAAAAAATGGTTCGTACGGTTGTTAAAATTTATTGTAGCCGCATACGTGGTAATCTGCGCCCTACTATACTTTTTCCAAGAAAAACTGATTTTCTTACCACAACATTTGGATAAGGATTATTCCTTCGAATTTTCTGGTAAGTATGAAGAAATGATTTTTGACACCAGTGATGGTAAAGAGTTGCATGGCGTTCTGTTTTCTGTGAAAGAGCCTTTAGGTCTCATTTTCATTTTACATGGAAATGCGGGTTCCATTGCCGGTTGGGGCAAGAGTGCCGAAGTTTATACTACGGCAAATTACGATGTATTTGTGCTGGATTACCGCGGCTATGGAAAAAGTGAAGGCAAAATCACCGGAACCGAACAATTATTCAATGACAACCAACTCGTGTACGATGAGCTCAAAAATAAATATGGTGAAGAACATATCATAGTATTGGGGTATTCGTTGGGCACCGGACTTGCAGCTCAACTCGCTTCTAACAACGATCCAGGATTATTAGTTTTACAAGCTCCTTACTACAACATGACGGCAATGATGAAAGAAAGATTTCCTTTTGTCCCCACCTTCCTTTTAAAGTACAAATTGGCTACCAATGAATATTTAAAAGAATGCGATATACCTGTTGTCATTTTTCATGGAAAGGAAGACCAGGTGATTGACCATAGCATGTCCCAAGCCTTAAAAAATGAATTTAAGGACAAAGTTGAGCTAATATTACTTGAAGGGCAAGGCCATAATGGAATGACCGATAATTTCACCTATTTAATCGAATTGGGCAAAATTTTGCAATCATATAGATGAGTCGACACCCTCATTTGATAGAAAAATTTCAATAATTCTTCCATTAAAATGCCCTGTATCAAATAAATCTTAGAGCTATTTTTATTTTTCTGCAAAAATCCAATTGATTTGGTGTAAAAAAAGTTTGCATTTGTGGTTGAGAAGTTTACTTTTGAGTATGGTTTGTTATCAACAGCAATATTCAATCCCTTTAAATGAAGCTGGCGTGTTCTGCGCTTTTGCATTTATTGATGGCGTGATAACAAATTTTTTTAACGGTATTATTAGCCGTACCCGTAAGGGTTACTAGCATTCTACCTCCGCCAGTGGTATATACCACATCCCTTCATCACTAACTAACCTAAACTGAAACTTCATGAAAGTTCTCAAATTCGGTGGTACTTCTGTAGGAAGCGCCACTAACATCCGTCAAGTCATTGACATAGTCTCCCAAGCAAGCTCCAAAGAAAAAGTAATTGTTGTGATGTCTGCTGTGGGCGGAGTAACCGATCAATTATTATATACCGGACAGCTTGCACAGGCAGCAGACCCTTCATATCGCATGCCTCTTGAGAAAATTCGGCAATTGCACTTTGAACTATGGAAAGAATTGGTTCCTGATGCTTCAGATCAATTGACCAATGAACTTCATCAAAGGCTAGATGCATTACAGGGACTGTTGGATGGTATTTATCTGATCAATGAATTATCTCCCAAAACCATGGACAAGCTTTTAGGTTTTGGCGAGTTGCTTTCTTCATATATCATCTCCCAGGCCTGTATTCAAACCGGTCTACAAACAACACTGAAAAACAGTCAGGAACTTATTGTAACGGATGACCAATTTACCAAAGCACAGGTAGATATCGCCAGTACCTATTTGAACATCAACCGTTACTTTTCAGCTGAAAATTCACCGGTACATGTGTTACCTGGATTCGTGGCACGTTCCTCAACCGGTGTCTCCACAACACTAGGCCGCGGAGGATCAGATTATACCGCTGCGATGCTGGCTGCTGCTTTGAAAGTCAACAGTTTAGAGATATGGACGGACGTAAGTGGTATGTATACGGCCAATCCAAAATTAGTCAAGCAGGCCTATCCAATACCTTCAGTCAATTATCAGGAGGCCATGGAGTTATCCCATTTTGGCGCGAAAGTCTTATACGCTCCTACCATTCAACCCGTCTTGGCCGCCAATATCCCGCTGTGGATTAAAAATACCATGAACCCAACAGCTGAAGGAACCCAGATCACACAAGCTCCTTCTTCTACCCAAGATAAAGCCACGGGAATCAGTAACATCGACAACATTGCCTTATTAACACTAGAAGGAAGTGGTATGGTAGGCATACCTGGATTTTCTAAACGTTTATTCGAGGAATTGGCCAATGCGCGCATCAATGTAGTGTTGATTACCCAGGCGTCTTCAGAACACTCCATCTGTCTCGCTATTGATGAGGAGGAGGTCCAACGTGCTGAACGCTTAATCAATCAAGCATTCACCTATGAAATTACCCAAGAGAAACTGCGCCCGGTAACGGTAGAAAAGGACCTGGCGATCATTGCCCTGGTCGGACGTAACATGAAGCAGCTGCAAGGCATCAGTGGGAAAATGTTTGGCGCATTAGGACGTAACAATATTAATATCAGAGCCATCGCCCAAGGCGCTTCTGAGATGAATATCAGCGCAGTGATCCAGTCCAAAGACGTCAAGAAAGCACTCAACACTTTACATGAGCGTTTCTTTGAAGGCAACCACAAGCAAATTAATCTCTTTATTGCGGGTGTTGGTAACGTAGGCGAAAAATTACTGGAACAAATCCGCCAGCAACGCAGCTTCCTCAAAAAGAACCATAAGCTCAATTTGCGGGTGGTCGGGATCTCCAATTCGCGAACTATGTTTTTTGATCAGGAGAGTATACCTCTGGAGAATTGGAAGGAGCTATTGTCCACTGGTGAAAAAGCCCAATTGGAAGAATTTAGGAAAAAGGCTGTGGCATTGAACCTGCGCAACAGCGTTTTTGTAGATGTAACTGCCAGTGAGTTGGTAGCTCAGGAATACGAGCATTACCTCAAACAAAGCATCAGTGTTGTGGCCTGTAATAAAATTGCCTGTAGTTCAGATATAGAGCATTATAAAAAGCTCAAACAATATGCATTGACTTATAATGCAGCCTTTTTTTATGAAACTAATGTAGGAGCAGGTTTACCTGTGATCGATACGTTGCGAAATCTCGTAGCTTCTGGTGATCAAATTCAGTCTATTAAAGCAGTGCTGTCTGGGAGTTTAAACTTTGTCTTCAATAATTTTGATGATCAGAGCAATTTTCACGATGTCGTTAAAGAAGCTCAAGTACAAGGTTTTACTGAACCTGATCCAAGAATCGATTTAAGCGGAGTAGATGTGGCCAGAAAGATTTTAATTCTGGCTCGAGAAGCTGGGATGGAACTCAGCCTTAAAGATATTGAAAATCAGGCTTTCCTGTTGCCCGCCCATCTCGAGGCAGATCAGGTAGCCGACTTTTACAAGTTACTGATACAGGATGAAGCCCATTTCCAATCGTTGTACGCTTCCGCGAAAGCGAAACAATGCCAACTCAAATATGTGGCATCCTTGGAAGGTTCAACAGCAAGCGTGGGATTACAGGAAATACCAGCTGGACATCCATTTTACAATTTAAAAGGGAGCGACAATATCGTCATGTTCTATACCAAACGCTACCCAGAACAGCCCATGATTATCAAAGGGGCTGGGGCTGGTGCTGATGTAACGGCTTCTGGACTTTTTGCAGATATCATTAGAATCGGAAATAGCTGATTATGAAAAGACAAGAAATTCACGTCTTAGCGCCGGCTACTGTAGCCAATGTTTGTTGTGGTTTTGACATGCTGGGCTTTTGCCTCAATGGTATAGGCGATATCATGCACCTGAAACGTGTGGATCAACCAGGTATAAGAATTACGTCAATCAATGGCTTTGATTTACCACTTGAGGTGAGAAAGAATGTTGCCGGAATGGCGGCACTGGCCATGTACGATGCTCTTCAACCTCAAGGTGGCTTTGAAATCAGCCTGGATAAAAAAATAAAACCAGGAAGCGGGATCGGCAGTAGTGCAGCTAGCGCTGCTGGTGCGGTGTATGGAATCAACAAACTTTTAGGAGAGCCTTGTTCTAAAGAGGAGCTTACTGGTTTTGCGATTAAAGGGGAAGCAGTGGCCAGTCAATGCGAGCACGCAGACAACCTCGCTCCTGCCCTATTTGGTGGAATGACTTTGGTAAAATCTATTTCGCCTGTCCAAGTGTTGAAAATTCCAATTCCTGAAGAATTAGTGGCTTGTGTACTTCACCCACACATCACGATAAACACCGCCGAAGCCCGTGCTCTGCTTCCTGCACAGGTTTCCCTGGAAAATACAATCACCCAATCTGGTCATTTGGCCAGCCTGATTCACGGTATGCATACCAACAATTATGATTTGATCAGTGATTCCCTGACCGATGTGATCGTAGAACCGCACAGATCCAAATTGATACCGAACTTTTCCGAGATCAAAAGCCAAGCATTAAAAGCTGGTGCATTGGGTTGCGGTATCTCAGGCTCGGGCCCAAGTATATTTGCGCTTTGTCGAGGTATGGAAATCGCTCAACTAGTTTCAAAATCTATGGCGGCCGCGCTGGTCAACGCTTCCTTTACTTTTGACCTCTATACTGCACCCATTAATTTACAAGGTTGTCAACCCATAAACCAAACCAAATGAAGTATTATTCCCTGAACCGCAAAGCACCTGTAACCGATTTTAAGTCGGCTGTTATACAAGGTATCGCACCTGACCGAGGGCTCTATTTCCCTAGCCAGATTGAACCGCTGTCCAACAACTTTTGGAACAACATAGGTGATCTGTCTAGAGAAGAAGCTGCTTTCCATTGTATTCAACCTTTCATCGGGAATCAAATTCCGGAAGATAAGTTAATGGAGATCATCAAAGAAACCGTTGATTTTGAATTTCCAGTAATACCAATCAATGAAAAGGTATCGAGTCTCGAACTTTTTCACGGACCTACGCTGGCATTTAAGGACGTGGGTGCGCGATTTATGGCCAGAAGCTTGGGCTATTTTAATCAAGATAGCGATGTAAATACAACCATACTGGTAGCTACCTCTGGTGATACTGGAGGTGCAGTAGCCAATGGATTTTTGGGAGTTTTGGGCGTTGATGTGGTCATACTCTATCCCAAAGGCAAGGTAAGTCCGGTACAGGAAAGTCAATTGACCACTTTGGGACAAAACATCACGGCTTTGGAAGTGGATGGAGTTTTTGATGATTGCCAAGACATGGTAAAATCAGCATTTTTAGACCCTGATGTCATCCAAAAACGAAGACTTACCAGCGCTAATTCCATCAACGTTGCCCGGTGGTTACCTCAGATGTTTTATTATGTTTTTGCATATCAGCAACTCAAGGATCAGTATGCATCCCTCTCATTTAGTGTTCCTAGTGGTAATTTTGGAAATATTTGTGCAGGAATGATGGCTCACAGACTGGGTATGCCGGTAACTCATTTTATTGCTGCCAACAATAGCAATGATGTGGTTGCCCGCTATTTACAACATGGTGAGTATATCGATAGGCCTACCATCGCTACCATTAGCAATGCTATGGATGTTTCCAAACCCAGTAACTTCGTACGTATTCAAGAATTATACGATCGGGATTTGGCATCGCTCAAGCATAAATTATATGCTTATGCTTTTAGCGACCAGGATACCAAGAAAGCAATAAAAGATCTCGAAAATCAATATCAATATATCGCAGATCCCCATGGTGCAGTGGGCTACCTTGCAGCGATAGAGCACCTACAGAGTCATCCCGATCAACATTGTGTTTTCCTGGAGACCGCACATCCATGCAAATTCTCTGATGTGATGGAGGAAGTCTTAGGACGACCCGTTCCGATTCCTGTCAAGGTTGCATATTTAATGCAAAGGAAACAAGAGAAAATTGAAATAAGCAGTTACAAGGAGTTAAAAGATTTTTTACTGGCATAAAAAAGAGAGGATTTCTCCTCTCTTTTCCAGCGATCTCCACCGCTTAACTTTAATAAACAATTCGTTGTAAAACCATTTGCTTATTTACTTAAACCGAGACAAAAGTAATATGCACACCTCATTGAGACTAAAAATAAATAACTTTTAACCGTGTATTTTTTACGATTAACAGTAAATATCTGTAACTAAAACGATTATCAGCGAAAAATAAGTGCCGTTCATCGATGATTCAAAGATTATTAATTCCTGCTTATGGTAAAACGGCTAATGTTATGATGCCCGGCCAGGTAACCGTTGGATTGATCTATCATTTTTACCGTATAAAATCCTTCGTCTGAAAGTTGACTCCAATTGGCGCCTTGATCACCGCTCCACCATATGCCATTAGTTCCAACAGCCATTAATTCTTTTCCTTTGGTACCAGGAACAAAAATGATATCACTGCAATAACCAGGATCATTTCCATTAGCCATTAATTTCCAATTTCGGCCGCCGTCATAAGTAATGGCTTTGTTATAGGTATTCATCTTTTTGTCTTCCCAGTTGCCACCGATCATCACACCCAACTCTTGATCGTAGAAATCAATGGCAAATATTCCTGCCATTTCAGAACCAGCTATCATCGGTGTAGCATATTCTTCCCAAGTGGAACCTCGGTCCTTGCTGTGCAGAATACGTGCTGCGGCACCGCCTGTTGCCAACCATACGTGGTCTCCTTGAACAGCAATATTAGAATTGCTGGCGGCAAATGCAGCTTCGCCAGGAATGAATTCTGGCATATACGTACACTTGCATTTAGCCCAACTCAATCCTCCATCAAATGTCTTAATCACGGACAGACAATCTTCAGTAGGATCTCCAAAGGCAATGCCTTCCTGATCATCCCAAAAACGCATACTATCATAAAAAACCCTTTCTTCATATTCTGTATAAACCAATTCTACTTCATCATTGGCATGCGCAATCTTATATATTAAGGCAGGGTTGCCCGCCGTAAGGATATAAGTGAATTGGTCTGTTACAGCAATTGACCTGAACTCCAATTCCTTATGATCCTCCAGTTGTATTTTCGATTTTTCAAGGGTGCCGGTTTTAGCATCAATCTTACCGTACGTGCCTGTATTTCCAGCAAACCAATAATTGTCGCCCCCATAGTCCAAGGCTCTAACGCTGATCGAATCATTCATGACAGAACTCAATGATATGCTGGGAATCGCATTTAATGTAGTAGGCGTAGCTGGCAAAGATTCTCGCTTCTCCTGATTACAGGACGCCAGAATTAGTAAGCTTAAGAGCAAGTAAAATTTATTCATGACGTAAAAATACTGTTTTGAGGCAATACTTGTGGGTTCAGAAAATCTAGGAAAGAGTAGAACAACAGATATGCAGCAACTGGGTATGAATTTGGGCAGATTATATCTTAAAAAGCTAGTGTACAGGTATCAAAAACTTGAGATAAGCCTTACTTTTGCAAAATGAGATTTCACCATAACTTAGTTCAGGCGACGGTAGACGCCTTGCACAATATCTTCAATGATGGCAAGTATGCCGATCAAGCCATACAAAAAATCCTAAAACGAGATAGCCGTTGGGGCTCCAGGGATCGTGGTTTCATTGCTGAGACTACATACGACATCGTCCGCTACAAAAGGTTATATGCTGCAATTGCTGGTGTGAGCGAACCATTTAATAAGCAAGATTTATGGCGATTGACCAGCGTTTGGATCGTTCTCAATGGCTACGATTTGCCTGCCTGGGAAGAGTATTACAATACTCCGGTAAGACGTATCAAGGGTAAATTGGACGAATACCAAAAGGACCGGAAACTCAGGGAATCTATACCTGACTGGTTAGATGAAATGGGGATCAAAGAATTAGGTAATCTCTGGGAGCAGGAAATTGCCGCCTTGAACAAGCAGGCTCCAGTAGTGTTGAGGGTCAACCGACTCAAAACCGACCTAGATACTTTAAAGGAAAAGATGGTCGCTGAAGAAATCGCAACCACCAAACACGAACGCTTTCCTGATGCGCTAATTCTGAATGATCGTGCCAATGTATTCCGCACGCAGCCTTTCAATGACGGCTTGTTTGAAGTTCAGGATGCTGGTTCGCAACTGATTGCCGACTTCCTCAAACCAGAACCAGGGACTCGAGTCATGGACGCTTGTGCTGGTGCAGGTGGAAAAACTTTACACCTGGCCGCCATGATGGAGAACAAAGGCCAGATCATTGCTACCGATATTTATAAAAATAAACTGCACGAGCTTAAACGTAGAGCGCGCAGGGCTGGTGCCCACAATATTGAAACCAGATTGTTAGATTCTACCAAGGTGATCAAAAAGCTGGATGGCAAGATGGATGCTTTATTGATCGATGCTCCATGTAGTGGATTAGGTGTTCTAAGGAGAAATCCGGATGCCAAATGGAAACTACAACCTGAATTTGTTGAAGAGATCAAAAAAACCCAGCAAGAGATTCTACAATCCTACAGCCGGGTATTAAAACCAGGTGGTGCCATGGTCTACGCAACTTGCTCGATATTCCAATCTGAGAATGAACACCAGGTAGAGACATTCCTAAATTCTGAATCCGGGAAGGATTTTGAGTTGGAAGACTCACAAACCCTCTATGCACACCGAGATGGTTTTGACGGTTTTTATATGGCAAGGCTCAAGAAAAAGAATGTCTAATTGCGGACACCTATATATTATGAAAAAGTTATTTTACACTTTGCTCGTTTTTAGTTTATTGGCAAATGCCCAGGCGCCTAGTGGCTATTACAACAGCGCCAACGGCTTGACTGGATATGCCTTAAAAACTGAGCTTAAAAACATCATATCCAATGGGTATAACGCCCAATCTTATAGTTCGCTGATCGGTCTCTACGATACTTCCGATAATGATGCTTACTACGACAATGGTACCCAAACAAATACCATTCTGGATATTTATTCTGAAATCCCGAATGGAAATGAGCCCTATCTCTATTTTATCGGAAGTAATTCGAATTGTGGTAATTTTAATAGTGAAGGTGATTGCTATAACAGGGAGCACATCTTTCCACAAGGATTTTTTAGCCAGAATGAACCTATGCGCAGTGATGCCCATCACGTAATTCCAACCGACGGATTTGTTAATGGTGGAAGAGGTAGTCTTCCCTTTGGAAGAGTAAATCCCAATGGCGCAAGTATTACTACCTACTCCAATGGTACCAGAAGAGGTCCGTCAATCACACCTGGATTTTCAGGAACTGTTTTTGAACCCATTGATGAATTTAAAGGCGATGTGGCACGAATGCTATTGTATTTTGCTACCAGATATGAAGACAACATTAATGATACTGGCTGGGACAATCCCTCTGCCAGTGTCAACAATCCGCGAGATGGATCAGCCGACCGTTTCTATGAGCAATGGTATATAGATCTTCTGTTGGATTGGCACGCGGCAGATCCGGTTAGCCAGCGGGAAATAGATAGAAATGATGACATTTATGTGCACCAAAACAACAGGAACCCCTACATTGACAATCCTCAATATGTCACCATGATCTGGACCGCCAGCAATACTGCTTCTGGTGAACTCTTTGCTACGCTTACGGGCACCTATATGGATACGAATGCCAACAATATGGCGGATGCTGGCGATGAGATCATTTATGAATACGCTATCAATAATATAGGCAGCACCACTCTTTATAATGTGACCAGCAATGCGCTCAATGGTACATTTAATAATGGTATGACGCCTATTCCATCGATTGCACCAGGGACTAATCTAAGTAATCCATATGGAACATTAACTTATACATTGACCGCAAGTGATGTTCCTCCTAACAATCCCAGCTGTATGATCACTAATCAATTGACGATCATGGCCAATTTCAATGCCGCTGGAACTAACGGAACCTTAAATACATTGAGCGATGATCCTAATGATTTTGCCAACGTGGATTCAAACAACGATAACCTCCCTGACGACATCACTGAAGTGGAAATTTGTCAGAACAACAACCCCAGTTTTACCACCTTGTTCATCAGTGAGTACGTTGAGGGTAGTAGTAACAATAAAGCGATCGAATTGAGTAACTGGACGGGCGCAACGGTAAATCTTGCTGGATACAGTCTGATGAGACAACCTAATGGAAGCGGAGCTTGGGATGGTGAAGTACAGTTAATAGGTAGCGTGGCAGACCAGGACGCTTTTGTCGTGGCTAGAGGCGCTGCGGGTCCAGCTATCTTGGCAGAGACCGATCAAACCGTTGGTTCAGGTCTGGCTTTAGACTTTAACGGAAACGATCCCGTAGGGTTATTTCTGAATGGGAATCTCATTGATATAGTAGGAGATTTTGATGGCGGTAGCACTGATTTTGCGGCCAATGAAACTTTGGTTCGTAAACCTAATGTTCAGGCGCCAAAGGTACCATGGGATAAGTCTGCCGATTGGGAAGTATTCTCCCAGGATGATATCACAGACTTGGGGCAACATGATGCAGTAACTTTAAGTCAGTCGGTTATAGAGTTAACCGAAATATCCATTTTCCCAAACCCTTCCAACGGATACATCAATATCGAGGATCCAGAACGGCATATCCAATCCATCGAGCTGTTTGACCTTGCTGGAAGACGTATCCAAGACTGGCAAGCCAACCAGCAGATATATATCGCCGATAGTGGCATCTACCTACTTGTACTGAACACCGATGCAGGAAGTATCAGCAAAAAGCTGGTCGTTAGATAAACTGAAAAAGGAGGTCGGTTAATAAAATCCACCTCCTTTTTTGATGTTATAAAGACATGTTGATGACCGCCCGAAACCTGGTTTTATTCTCCATCATTTTAGAAAAAGCTTCTTGAGCATTATCTAGGGAAAACTCCTCGATCATAGGAATAGCCCCAGTTCGTGCGCTGAATTTTAGGGTATCCTCACTGTCAGGCGCTACACCACTAGGCCAACCTTTAAGGCTTTTTCTGGCTTGAAGTAATTGTAGAGGTGAAACTTTAATTTCATCTCCAGCAGCTGCGATTAACAACATAGTTCCGTCGATGGCCAGTCCATCTACCACACTTGAAATCGCATCGGCATGCGGAGCGGTGGCCACAATCAAATCAGCACCACCCAATTTTTGAAGCGCTTCTACCGGATCTACATCATCTGTAGCGATAAAATGATCTGCACCTAATTCCATGGCCAGTTCTTTTTTATCCTCTGTAGTACTTAAAGCGACAGTCGTCATTCCCATTTTGTGGGCATATTGGATGGCGAGGTGTCCCAAACCACCAATACCTTGAACTGCGACAGTATCTCCAGCTCGTAAACCAGCGTTACGCATCCCATTAAATACAGTTATCCCAGCACAAAGCAAGGGTGCTGCTTCGGTACTTTTTAAGTTGTCAGGAACACGGGCTACTGCTTCATAAGGAGCGGTCATATATTCTGCATAACCACCATCATAGGAGATTCCCGATATTTTGGCATTTTCACAATTGATGAATTTGCCTCGACGGCATGGGTCGCAATCAAAACAATGACCACCATGCCAGCCTACTCCTACTCTATCTCCACTTTTAAATAAGGAAACATTGCTACCGGTTTCTTCTATAATACCTATGACTTCGTGACCAGGGGTACGTGGGAATTCGTTGCCCATAGCTCCTTGACGGACAAAATCATCACTGTGACAGATTCCGCATGCCTCCACTTTAATCAATACCTCATTAGCGGCTGGTTGAGGTTTGGGCATGTCGACCACCTGTAGGTCTCCACCTTGCTCCATAAATCTTGCTGCTTTCATATTTTTTCAGTTTTGATAAAAGATATGCAATGACTAAGGTGTGCACTGTTAGTTTTTGGTTAAGATTTCTCCATGAAATACATGTTTTTGCTCATTACCCAAGCAGATATTCGATAATATGCAAGGGTGTTTAAACATATTCCGGATTTTCGTATATATTCGCCCACCAAGATCAACCAACTAGTGAAATTTCAGATTATAATTGCCCTCAGTATCCTTCTAGGTTCCTTACTGACAAATGCTCAAGAATTCTCTTTTAAGCCCGCCGATTCTGATGCTCTGGAGGATCGTGTAGAATTGTTAAACCATACATTTAAAGACAATATAACAGGACCAAACGCTCGACAGGTAAAAAAATACTATGCCGACTTTGAAGAATCCTTTGCCTCAAAAATTCAAAAAGGTCATTTTTGGTTTGACAGTGAGGTTCAGCAGAAACTAGATCGTATACTATCTAAAGTTTATGAGGTTATACCTGAATTAAATTCAGATGACCACTTATGGTTGATTGAACATTCATTAGTCCCCAATGCAGCTTGTTACGGTAATGGGATATTTACGGTTAATGCAGGTTTGTTTTTGACCATGGAACACGATGAAGAAATAGCTTTTGTGGTTTGTCATGAACTGGCGCATTACCTCGAGCAACATTCTATCAAGCGATTTCAAAATATGGCCGCCTTACTAAAAAGTAAGGAAATGAAAGATAAAATATCTTCCGCCAAAAGAAAACGATTCGGTTCAACAAGAGCAGGTTTGGAACTAATGGATGAGATTTCCATTGACATTCTTTCACATTCTGTAGAGGCCGAATATGAGGCGGATATGGTCGGATTAGATTTGTATAAGAAGTTGGGCTATCCCTTGGAGTTTGCTGCAACAGCTTTAGACAAACTTAGAAATTATGGAGAGGCCACAAGATCAGATCAAATCGATCTCAAAAGGGTGTTTCAAACAGAAGCCTATCCATTCAAAAGCTTTTGGACTAAAAAAAACCTGACGCTTTTCAGTGCCAATGCTGACGTTGATGATTTTGCTATGAAATCAGATAGCCTTCAAACCCATCCAGATATAGAAAACAGAGTAAAAAAAATGATGAGTTTTACCCAAAATGACTCGGTCCGTAATTCAACGATGAAAACCAAAAACCCTTTGCTCATCACTTTGTTGGACATGAACTTGGAGGCAGGAAATATTGATTATGGTCTGTTTCAAACTATACAACATTATCAAAATCAACAGCTCACTGAACAAGAGTTCCGTCATCAAATACTCAAACTGCTGGTAAAAACAGCTGAATTGAAAAAAAACCACAGCTTTGGTAAGAAAGTAAGTACCTATCTTTCTTCTTCCGAGCAAAAGGCAATCAACGAAATACGTAATTTTTTACATAATCTATCCGCAAGAAACCTTGACAAGTTAATTACAGCTTATCAAGGCCAATACAATTTAAATTAAATTCTATATAACCATGTCATTTAAAATCAACCTATGTACCATTTTACTGTTTTCATGCGCCTGGCTCATGAACGCGCAGTCCAAGAAACTTGAAGGTCTTACCTCGTTTAAGCTTCAAAATTCAGGAACCATGATGGACAAAAATAACAACGTTGATGGGTATTACTTTTTTTATGAAGTAGATAAACTCAAAAAAGGAAAACGTGAATACGCCCTCAAGTTTCTCGACAATAATCTAAACGAGGTAGCCACCAAATCTATCGTTGACGGCAAAAGAACTTTTGTAATTGATGTTCAGTTCAATAACCAGGCTTTACTGGTGACAATGATAGATTCAAAGGAAGATATGTTTAAATTGATTTCATTTGATAGGCAAGGGAACCAATTAGACACCAAAACCATCGAATATGACAAATATAAAATAGTGGAATTTATGCAGAACCAGGAGGCGATGGGTTTACATAAAATGGTCACTGCTGCTGATAACAAAGGTTTTATATTCTCAGAGCTGGTAAAGAATAAAAAATATGGATATCGCATTCAGTACCTTCCCACCGATGGAGGAAAAGATTGGGTCTTTGCCTCAGATCCAGAAGATAAATACCATTATAACATTAAAGTGTTGGAGGTAAACGATGATATGATCATCGCCCAGGAATCTTCCAGAAAATCTCTTTTCAATAGTAAAGGGAACAACAGTATAATTGCCATTGACATCAATACTGGAAAGGAATTATGGAGAAAAACTTACGAAAAGGAAACTGAACCTCGTTACGTTAAAAATGCATTCTTGACAGATGAGAATCAAACCGTTGTTTTGGGGGAGTATTTTTTAGAAGGTGAGAACTGGTATAGCGCTAAGGGTACTGGTCTATTTACCCAAACCATTGAAGCCGATGGATCTGTTTCCAGAGAATCCAAACTATCCTGGGACGAAGGTATTAAACCTCATATGCCAAAAAACGCCCAGTTTGAAAAAGAAAAGGAGAACATATTCTTCCATGACTTTGTGAGAATGCAAGATGGTACTTTTTACGCTATTGGCGAAAAGTTCAAAAAGAACTTCAATGCCTTAGGGCTTTTGTCACGTGGTGCCAAAACCAAGCTTGTCATTACAGATGCGATGATTTTTAAATTCAGTCCTACTTTTGAACTACAACATGTAGAAGTACTTGAAAAAGGTAAGTCAACCGTAGCAAGCTTATCTGATTTTGGAAGTCCTCAGATCAATGCCCTTGCTTTAAATGCTTATGGTGCGTTTGATTTTAACTATACGCAATTCAATTTGGATAGAGATCAATTTGTCGTTTCATTTACTGACTATGAAAGACTAAAAGGAGAAAAAAATAAGTACGCGTTTACCGCAATCTCTGTAGAGGATGGCGAATTCTTTAAAGATAAGATTTACCTTGAAAACAGTGACCGTAAGGTCAGTTATCGCGTACTTCCAGCAAAAACTGGAAATGTTACCATCATCGAATACAATAATAAGGAAGAGTCCACAAGTATCAGGTTAGAAAAACTGAACATCTAGAATCTGGTCTCAAAATATAAAAGGTCGCTTTAACCAGCGGCCTTTTTTTATGCCTTTAAGATTGTAAACAAGTCCGTTGATAATTCCGCTTTCGCGAAAGCGGAACCACCACAAATATGCTGGTAAAAATGTAACTTTGTGCTGGCCCATAAAAGCGCTTGAAATGATCCATTTTTACGGAAATCCTACCCAATCTCTTTATCTAGTTCAAACCCAGCAACCTCTAAGTCCAGAGGACGAAAAAAAATTGCAATGGCTCTTTGGTAATGCACCAAAACTAGAGACTGATGCCCTACCCGGTTACTTTACCGGACCAAGAGCGTCCACCATTACTCCATGGTCCACCAATGCCGTGGAAATTACACAAAACATGGAAATCAACGGAATCCAGCGTATTGAGGAATTTCACGCTTGTACGGCCGACTCGCACTACGACAAAATGTTGTTGCAAAAGTTTGATGGTTTGGACCAAAGTCAATTTGACATCAACCTAGATGCAGAAGGTGTGCTGGATATAGAGGATATTGCCGCTTACAATATGCAGGAAGGACTAGCTTTGAGCGATGATGAGATCGACTACCTGATGGCACTTTCAGAGAAATTGGGCCGCCCCTTAACCGACAGCGAAGTATTTGGATTCTCTCAAGTCAATTCAGAGCATTGCCGACACAAAATATTTAATGGAACATTTGTGATCGATGGACAGGAAATGCCGAATTCGCTCTTCCAAATGATCAAAAAAACTTCCAAAGAGCATCCCAACGAAATCGTGAGTGCCTATTCAGATAACGTAGCTTTTATCCAGGGACCACAAGCCGAACAGTTTGCTCCTGCTTCACCGGATAAGCCAGATGTTTACCAAACTAGCCTATTTGATTCTGTTATCTCCCTCAAGGCTGAAACCCATAATTTCCCTACGACGGTTGAGCCTTTTAATGGCGCTGCAACCGGTTCAGGCGGAGAAATCAGGGATAGATTGGCGGGTGGTCAGGGATCTCTTCCACTCGCGGGAACCGCTGTTTATATGACCAGTTATTCACGGTTAAAGGAGAACAGACCCTGGGAGGACGGTTTTGAAGCTCGGAACTGGTTGTACCAAACACCGATGGATATTTTGATCAAAGCCTCTAATGGAGCCAGTGACTTTGGAAATAAGTTTGGCCAGCCCTTGATTGCTGGATCTGTCTTGACATTTGAACACCAAGAAGCCGATCAGTATTTAGGTTTCGATAAAGTTATCATGCAAGCTGGTGGTGTAGGCTATGGTAAAAAATCACAAGCGATCAAAAAAACACCTGATGCAGGTGATGATATCATCGTTATGGGTGGAGACAATTATCGCATTGGGATGGGTGGAGCTGCCGTTTCTAGTGCAGATACAGGTTCCATGGACAGTGGTATCGAGCTCAATGCCGTACAGCGTTCTAACCCAGAAATGCAAAAACGTGCTGCCAATGCCATTAGAGGCTTGGTAGAAAGTGAGCATAACCCAATTAAATCCATCCATGACCACGGTGCTGGTGGTCACTTGAACTGTTTGTCAGAATTGGTTGAGGAAACCGGCGGAACCATTGATGTGGATGCCCTACCAGTAGGTGACCCTACCCTATCCAGAAAAGAATTGATCGGTAATGAATCCCAAGAACGCATGGGATTGGTGATGGAACCCAAAGACACTCCTATACTTGAAAAGATTGCTGCCAGAGAACGTGCGCCGATGTATAAAGTGGGACAGGTGACTGGTGATAACAAGTTTACTTTTAGCGAAAAAGATGGTCGGAGCCCGATGGATCTTGCACTAGAGGATATGTTTGGTTCCAGCCCAAAAACAATCATGAACGATACCAGTCTCAATCGCCAATATCAAAACATCAGTTACGACCAGGAAAAGATAGGTCAGTATATCGTTGATGTTTTAAAATTAGAGGCCGTTGCTTGTAAGGATTGGCTTACTAACAAAGTGGATCGCTGTGTAACAGGTCGTGTTGCCAAACAGCAAACTTGCGGCCCCCTACAACTACCACTTAATAATGTGGGTGTTATGGCGATGGACTACCAAGGGAAAAACGGTATCGCTACAAGTTTGGGTCACGCACCCGTAGCCGCACTGATTGATCCAGCCGCAGGTTCAAGAAATGCTATTGCCGAGGCGCTGACCAATTTGGTTTTCGCGCCATTAGAAAAGGGATTGAAAGGAGTGAGTTTGAGTGCCAACTGGATGTGGCCCTGTAATAACCCAGGAGAAGATGCAAGACTATATAAGGCCGTGGAGGCGGTAAGTAACTTTGCCATCGACCTGGGAATCAACGTGCCCACAGGAAAGGATAGCCTTTCCATGAAACAAAAATATCCAGATAAGGATGTCTTAGCTCCTGGTACTGTTATTATCAGTACAGTGGGTGCCTGCGATAACATCAACAACATCGTCGAACCTGTACTCCACCCAGACCCAAAAGCTCCTATCTATTATATCAACTTTAGTGGAGATGCCCATCACCTGGGCGGATCCAGCTTTGCCCAAATACAGAACCGGATTGGAGTTCAATGTCCGGACGTTGTAAATGTTGACGCTTTCGCGAAAGCGTGGACTTGCCTACAAGACCTGATCAAATCAGGTAAGGTACTAGCCGGTCATGATATAGCTAGTGGTGGTTTGGTCACTAGTTTATTGGAAATGTGTTTCCCTTCTACTCATGTAGGGATGGATTTGAATCTGGCCGATTTAGGGTCTGATTTGGTTAAAATTCTATTTGCTGAAAATGCTGGTGTGATTTTACAGACAACGGAGGATATCGAAAAAGAATTATCAGATTGTGGCGTGCCATTTTATAAAATTGGACATGCCAATGATCGTGCAGTGGTAGATATCAATGGTCTGGAACTGGATGTGGCTACCTTGAGGGATGAATGGATGGAAACTTCGCATTTGCTAGATCGTGAACAGTCCTTAAATGGAACGGCAGATCAGCGCTTTGCTAATTATAAGGAACAACCGCTCAACTACCAGTTCCCTAACTTTTTTACAGGTAATTTGCCTTCCTTACCAGAAAAACGCATCAAGGCGGCGGTCATACGTGAGAAAGGAAGTAACTCTGAACGCGAAATGGCCAGAGCAATGTATCTGGCAGGTTTTGAAGTACGTGATGTACATATGACTGATTTGATTACTGGTAGAGAAAACCTGGAAGACGTGCAGTTTATCGCTGCTGTCGGCGGATTTTCCAACTCGGATGTTTTAGGTAGTGCCAAGGGTTGGGCGGGAGCATTTCTTTATAATGATAAAGCCAATAAAGCATTAAAGAACTTCTTTGCCAGACCAGATACGATGAGTTTAGGGGTTTGTAACGGCTGTCAACTTTTTGTAGAATTAGGACTGATCTATCCTAATCACGATGAAAAGCCAAAAATGCTTCACAATGACTCCGGAAAATTTGAGTGTCACTTTACCAGTGTACAAATTGCTGAGAATAATTCGATCATGCTCCAATCCATGGCTGGAACGACCTTGGGTATTTGGGCTGCTCATGGGGAAGGAAAGTTCCAATTACCTAAAACAAGGGATGCTTATGAAATTCCGGCTACCTATGCCTATGAAGACTATCCAGCCAACCCCAATGGATCTGATTTTAATGCAGCCATGCTTAACTCTGAAGATGGAAGACACCTAGTAATGATGCCGCATTTGGAACGTTCGACCTTTCCATGGAACTGGGCCTATTATCCCTCAGAACGTAAGAATGATAGAGTAACTCCATGGCTAGAAGCTTTTGTAAATGCCAGAAAGTGGTTGGCAGATCAGACCAAGTGATCTCTACTTGATCTTTGATGATTGATCGTCCACAAACTAAAAGCTCCATCTGTGAAGATGGAGCTTTTTGTTATAATGGATTTGTATAATGACGACTATCTGTCTTCATTGGGATCACTTGGCTCCTTACCGCCAGAAGTACAAGCTAACGTATCCAGTTCCATATAGGTAGCCCAGCTACGACCAGGGAAAGGAACTCCTGCACCCCAAGCCGTTTCATTCTGACCTGAAGTACTGCTCACTACCGCATGGGTAGCGACACAAGTTTCTACTGGAAGTGTAGAACTATCTACCGTGTAAGTCACCACTTGAGTACCTGCACTGTGGATAGCGCTGTATTCAAAATGACCGATTTTTGGGTTTCCTGAACCAGTGGTTGGAATGTCATCGGTACAATTTCCAATAGACATGTGGGTTTCATCAATATTCCAACCAGGAATAGTGTTGTAAACGACAGAAAGGGTGAATCCATCAATATACACATCAACAGTTCCTACCACTATATTTTGACCTGCAATCAGGTCTGTACTTTGACATAGGGTAGCTGTTGGTGAAGTTGATTTGGCCAAAAAAGCACCAGCTTCAATCTGTACATCCAACTCTTGTACAGCGGTGTCAGTTTCTTCTACCGAACAAGCGGCAAGAAACAGAAAACAAAGGGAAAGAGTAAATAATCTCATAATTGTAAATAGGGTTTGTTAATTATGAGACAAACATAAACATACATCCAAAAGCAAAAGATAAAATTTATATTTCATCGATGAAATACTTTAATTTTAACATTCTTACAGGATTTATGTCGATTATCTGTCGGTAAATACGTTTTATCGATTATTTAATTCATTAATTTACCGTATGTTAATATTACAGTGTTTTAAGTTCGCGCCTGTACTTTCCCGCAGTTGAACCAGTCAGCCTAGAAAAAACATTATTGAAATGAGAGAAGTTGTTGAAACCGCAATCATAGCAAATCTGTTCAATAGGATGATCAGTCTCTGCCAGTAATTTAGTGGCATGTACTACCCGATACTCATTCACCATTTGTGTAAATGTTTTACCCGTTCTCTTTTTAAAATATCTACAAAAAGCCGGAGTGGTCATACTGGCCAAGTCAGCTATCTCGTCCACGCTAATGGGTTGTTGAAAATTCTGATGTACGTAGGAATAGACCCTCTCCAACCTGGAAGACTCCTGAAGATTTGCTTCAAAACTAAAGTGTTGTGCATTTAATAGTTCATATTCATCGGTCACGGATAGTCCATGTAAAATGCGTATCAATAAATGCAGTCGATCAAAACCCTGCAGATGGTTCAATTCATGTATACTTGCACCCCATTTATTTTCAACGCTTTTAGAAAATAACAGTCCGTTTTTTGCCCTTTCAAATAAAGCTTGAATTGGGTTGTACTCAATAACTTCCTTCCATCCTGCGCCCAAAAAATCTGGAAGAAACTGAACCAATAATTCAGAACCATGATTGGGCCGGTCAGTATATCCGATATGTGGTAGCATGGATCCAATCAGGATCAATTGACTATCTGTATAATAGGACATATGATTTCCAATATGCCTTTTTCCTTTACCCTTGTCCACATATACCATTTCAATTTCTGGATGATAATGCCAAAAAGGTTTTTGTTCAGCTCTTTCTATGGTACTCTTTTGAACAAATACAGAACTACCTAGTCCCGGCTGAATCTTTTTTAAGATTGGTTTCTGAATAGTCATGGCGTCAATTTAATCAGTAAAAGTATAGGCAAAATTCTTAAAAATGTTCTAAAATAACACTATAACGTTATAGATAGTATATCATATGTCAATATACTATATTTTATGGTCAAATTGGTTGTTTTTTATGCGAGCATAGCAAATTAACTTTGTACCGTCAATCACTCCTAAAAAGAAAATGATGAAAGCACTTAAAAAAATTCTGTTCGTATTGGTATTATTCAACGCTGTTATGGTATTTGCAGGTGAGCTCGCACCGAGCCGACCAGGTAAAAATATTACTACCATCAGCTTTGACAACGTTAGAAAAGGTCATTTGCTAAGCGTCAAAGATGCAAGCGAATTGGTTTTATATAAAGAAAATATTGTCCGCGACGGTAGTTATACCCAGTACTTCGATTTGACCACATTAGAAGACGGGATCTATAGCTTTGAATTAAATAAAGATGTTGAGATTGTTACTAAAAAATTCAACGTAAAGAATGGTGCGGTTAAGTTTATCAAGGATTCTGAAAATGTATTTTTTAAACCTACCGTAAGTCTGCGTAAGAACAGAATCTATATTTCTCAATTATCTACTGACAACCAGGACCTGGAAGTTCAAGTATATTATGAAGGTGTTTTGATACAAGAGGATGTTCTTAACGGAGAACAGTACTTAAAGCGTATCTATCAGTTGGCCGCAGATAAGCCAGGTACTTACATTGTACTCACAAAGTCTGCTGGCCATGAATTTATCCAAGAGTTTCAGCTGTAAGGGGCTTAACTATAACGTGAAGAATGGACTGCCTTGAAGGTGGTCCATTTTTTATGCGTATTGTTTTGGTTTCAGTATTTTTACCATAAAACTGACTTATCCATCCACAATTCACCAAGATAATTCAAATTGCTTTGCTGGTATTAGCTGGTGAAGCCAACTTTATCTTACCTTTTGTTCTTCCCAGGATATTTCGCCCTACCGTATTGGAATTGTTTGAATTGAACAACACTGAATTAGGAACCTGTTTTTCGATTTACGGCGTAGTCGCATTGTTTTCCTACTTGTTTGGAGGTCAACTGGCCGACCGGTTTTCTCCTAGATATTTAATGTCCATATCCTTGCTATTGACAGGATTGGGTGGATTTTACATGGCCACCTTCCCTTCTGGATTTTATTTAGGTTTGTTATACGGTTACTGGGGCTTTACCACTATTTTTCTCTTTTGGGCGGCGATGATTAAAGCTACCCGTATTTGGGGTGGAACATCGCGTCAAGGACTGGCTTTTGGATTGCTCGATGGTGGTCGTGGCGCGACATCATGGCTCTTTGGTTTTTTGGCCATTTCTCTTTTTGGCTTATTCCTGCTAAAAGACATCAATCTTTCCGCTTTCAGCGAGCAAAAAGAGGCCTTTTCTAAAGTTTTACAATTGGTCGCTGCCATAATTATCAGCGTGGGTGTTTTGGTGTTTTTCTTTATGAAGGATATTTCAGCAAACTTGCCATCCACCTCTTCTCGCCTGCCTTGGCAAGACATAGTCAGAGATTACTTCACAGTCTTGCGCATGCCTGCGGTTTATTTATTAATGGTAATTATCGTTTGCGCCTATACTGGCTATAAGATTACCGACATTTATTCTCAATATGCCAATGAAATAATGCAATACGACCAGATACGTTCAGCCGAGATAGGCCGCGACCTATTGGGTATACGCATATTTATATCCGTAATAATAGGGCTATTGGCTGACCAGACCCGAAGTTCGCTCATGATGATCATTGGTTTTCTCCTAACCTTGTTGGGAGCCTTCTTGATGGCCAGTGGCTGGATTGGACCTTCCACCAGTCTGCTTTTCTGGACTTCAATCATCATCACTGCAACTGGCGTATACGCTTTTAGAACTCTTTATTTTTCAGCCATTCAAGAAGGCCACATTCCGTTGGCGGTAACAGGAACTGCTGTGGGTCTGATCTCGCTGGTGGGATATACCCCTGATATATTCATGGGGCCTGCTATCGGATTGCTACTGGATGGTACTCCTGGCCCGGTAGGTTTTCAGCATGTATTTTTGATGCTGGCAGTTTTTGCTGTTATTGGGTTGATCGCAACAATTTTATTTCACCGGCTGCATAAGACACCGTCGACTTCAAGAGTTCAAGCAACAATATAATTCAGATTAGCTTAGATCGTATAACAGTTTGCGGCTTTCAACATTGGCGATGGATCAGGCCTTTGATTTTGCTGGAGGGAGTTTTCGTTTTTTTCTGTTGTTGATAAAGTAAACACCTGTAAGCAAAACAGCTGCAGCGATCAATGATTGCAGACTGATGCGCTCTTCTAAAAAGTACCAGCCTAAGAATAAAGCAATAACTGGATTGACATATGAACTGGTAGCGACTTTTTCTGGAGATATCTTTTTTAGCAAGTAGTTGAAAGAGGTAAAAGCGGCAATACTTCCGAATAAAACCAGACAACCCATCGCAATGAATGTATTTGGCGTCCAATCAAGAATATTTACCCATTCCTCTCCAATTAAAGGACTAACTATACAAAGAATCAAGCCTGCTGATATCATTTGGTATCCAGTGGATACAAAAAAGTTGCTAGGTACATCGGCCTGGGCAACAAAAAGACTTCCAGAACTCCAACTGAGGATACAAGTTAAGATCATGATTATCCCTATCCATCCATTACCTTCAGCAGAAATAGATTGCTGACTGACCAATAGGTACATTCCGAACAAACCGAGTAGAACACCAATGATGGATTTGGGTTGAAGTGCTTTCTTTTGCACAGCGCGCATGAGCAAGAGAATAAATAAGGGTTGTAAAGCCGCCAATAAAGCAGCAAAGCCGGTATCTACATATCGTAAGGCCCAAACAAAAACACCGTTTCCATAAGATAGGAACAAAAAACCAGCCAGCACCGAATTAAACAGTTGGCGTCTGGTTATTCCTAAAGAATGCCCTAATAATCTTGCAATGATGAAAATGATAGTGCCAGCCGTTGTGAACCGGATACCTGCCAGCATAAGCGGTGGTAATTGTGTTACTGCCATTTTATTCCAAAGGAAGGTGGAACCCCAAAAAACATAGATACAAAAGAAGGCCAGTATAAAGAGAATGGTTTGTTTTCTCATGTCCGCAAATTACAATTTATACTGTTGACGAGGCCCTCTTATTTAGTAAAAGGCACGTAAAAAAACCGTTGGTTGCCCAACGGTTTTTTTTTTACTTATCTAAATTAAAGAAATAGATTTACTCCAAAATGTTGATGGCCTTGGCATTAACAAATTCCTTGATACCAAACCCACCATGCTCACGACCATAGCCGCTATCTTTTACTCCGCCAAAGGGCATATCTACCTGCGCTAAACCAAACGAATTGATAAATACCATACCTGTATCAAAATGATCTCGAGCTAATTCGACCGCTTTTTCTTGGTCTTTGGTAAAAATTCCTCCTCCTAATCCAAAACGGCTGTCATTGGCAATACGCATAGCATCCTCTTGATCCTTAGCTTTGATTAAAGAAGCCACTGGACCAAATAATTCCTCATCATAGGCAGGTTGCCCAGGCTTTACGTTCCCCAATACCGTAGATGGGTAATAATAGCCATCACCATCTGGCAGAGCCCCACCACAAAGTACCTCTGCTCCGTTGTTGACACTTTCCTTCACTTGGTCATGAAGCTTTTCCCTTAGGTCCTTACGTGCCATAGGTCCTAATTGCGAACTCTCGTCTGTGGGGTCACCATGTTTGATTTTACTCATTCTTTCCACAAAGCCTTTTTTGAAGGTATCGTAGACCTGGCCTACAACTATAAAACGCTTAGCAGCAACACATGTCTCTCCATTGTTATAAATTCTACCGTTGGTACAGGTTTTTACAGCCATTTCAACATCCGCGTCTTCTAAAACTATATACGCATCATTACTACCCAGTTCCATCACGGTTTTTTTTATGGCCTTGCCTGCCTTCTCAGCGATTCCACTACCTGCTCCTGCGCTCCCAGTAAAAGTTACTCCCCTTACTAAGTCATGAGCTATAATCTCGTCACTGGTGTCGTGATCAATCACTAATACGGTAAAGAGGTGTTTGGGAAGCCCAGCCTCTTCAAAAATTTCTTGAAGTTTAAGGGCACATCCAGTTACGTTTTCAGCATGTTTTAACAAAACACCATTTCCCGCCATCAAATTAACAATGGCATATCGAATAACTTGATAAGCTGGAAAATTCCAAGGTTGGATACCGTAGATGACGCCAAGAGGTGAATAAGTGACAATACCTTTTCCTCCATCTGCAAGTTCCTTGGTTTCGTCCTGTAATTCTTCTGGTCCAGTTTGGGCGGTATAGTCACAGATCCCAATACATAAATCCATTTCTTGGTGACCTTGTTTGATCAATTTCCCCATTTCTTGGGTCATTAATTTGGCGAAAGATTCTTTGTGTTCTTCCAGCTTCTTGCCGATATTTTTTATAATCGACGCCCTGTGGTCAAATGACTGTCTCTTCCAATTTAGAAATGCATTGTGAGAATTGGTTACAGCCTCAATAGCTTTGTCCCTAGACATCAAATTGTAACTTTGTATTTCTTTTCCCGTGGCTGGGTTGATAGTGGTAATTGAATGACTCATAGTTTTTATTTTAAATGTAAACTATTAAAAGCCCAGGCTTAGTTAACGGTCTACCAACAAACACGGAGTAAGCGTTAATTTTGGGACAATTAATCGTCACTGCCTCCATCTCATCTCTCTCGCTCTACCTATGGTATATTAAAAAAGTTTGGGAATGACCCCAACCTTTGTAAGCAACAGCCTGTTGGCCCTAATTTTTCAGCGACTGCATATCGATCACAAATCTATATTTCACATCACTGTCTTGCACCCGTTGGAACGCTGTATTTATTTCGTCCATTCGAATCATTTCCACATCACAGGTAATATTTTTTTCACCACAGAAATCCAGCATCTCTTGAGTTTCTTTTATACCTCCGATTAAAGATCCAGACACACGCTTTCTACCCATGATCACATTCCCTCCGTGCATTGGCTCTAGAGGTTCAATAGCACCAACCATACACATCGTGGCATCTCTTTTAAGTAAATTTAAATAAGGGTTGATATCGTGTTTGACGGGTACGGTGTTGAGAATAAAGTCAAAACTGCCTTTATGTTTATTGAGTTGATCTTCCTCTTTGGATAAGATTACTCCGTCCGCGCCCAGTGCTTTGGCATCCTCTGCTTTATCTGGAGAGGTGGTAATCATATAGGTTTCTGCGCCCATAGCAGCAGCAAATTTAATCCCCATATGGCCTAAACCACCCAGACCGACAACGCCTACTTTATCTCCTTTTTTGATATTCCAATGGTTAAGTGGCGAATAAGTAGTAATACCTGCACACAGCAATGGAGCTACCGCTTTGGTATCAATATTTTCAGGAATTTTTAATACAAAATCCTCTTGAACGGTAATGCTGGTGGAATATCCACCAAAGGTATGATCACTCTCAGCACCACCAATTCGGTCTTTACCATTATAAGTTCCTGTCATGCCGTTCTCACAAAACTGCTCAAGATCCTCTTCGCATGCACTGCATTCCTGACAGGAATCCACCATGCAACCAACGCCGACTAAGTCACCTTCATCGTACTTAGAGACGTCTGCTCCTACTTGAACTACTTTCCCGATGATCTCATGACCTGGTACAATGGGATATTTGGCATTTCCCCAATCATTATTCTTGGCGTGAATATCACTGTGACATACGCCACAATATAGAATCTCTATTTTGACATCATTGGGATTCATATCCCTTCTTTTGATCGTCATTTCCTTTAGATCAGCATCTTTATCCTGCGCTCCGTAAGCCTTAATTTCTTGCATATTCTTTTTATTTAAAAATAAGGTATCAGTCCTGCTTTAGGGGTTAATAGTGCGTTAAAGCTAGTGGTATAAATTTGATCGCTAGAAAACACGGTAGAGCCAAGCATCTCTGAAAATCCTATCAAACTGTACCTGAATTCAAAACCTAAAAAGCAGTTTATCTTTGCAGAAAAAATTTATGCCGCTTCACATCGTACTAGTAGAACCGGAAATACATACCAATACGGGTAACATCGGCCGATTGAGCTTGGCAACAGGTGCAGCATTGCATCTGGTGAAGCCATTGGGGTTTGAAATTACGGACAAACGCCTGAAGAGAGCTGGGCTGGATTATTGGCAGCATATAGAACTATATATTTACGAAAGCTTTGATGAATTTCTACAGCGAAACAAGCATAGAACACTGGCCTTGTTGAGTAGTCACGGTAATCAAGATTATACGACTATTCCCTTTAAGGATGACATGATGTTGTTATTTGGAAAAGAATCAGCTGGGTTGTCTAAAGCTATTGTTGATCAATTTCCCCAACAGGTATATAAAATCCCCCTTCACAGTCCCCATATCCGTAGTATCAACTTGGCCAACGCGGTTGCTGTTACTGTTTATGAGGGATTACGGCAGTTACGAGCATAAAAAAAACCTGCCTTCAAAAAAGCAGGTTTTAATTAGTATTGATGGCAAATTATTGCTTGGCCTCCATTTCAGCCTCACGACGCATTTCTTCTCCAGCGACGATACCGATCTCTACCCTTCTATTTTGGGCACGACCTTCTGGGGTATCATTCGTAGCTACTGGATTACTTTCACCACTATAAGTCATGGCGATACGACTCATAGGAATACCATGTGTTCCTAAGTAATCTCTTACACTAGCAGCACGCTTTCGCGAAAGCTCCATATTGTAATCTGCACTACCCTGGCTGTCAGTATGACCAGACACCAAAACTTCGGTTCCTGGATATTCATTCATGACATTTAATAATTTATCCAAAGTGGCTTTCGAAGATTCATTCAATGAAGATTGATTTGTCGCAAACTTTACTCCGCTACCCTCGTCAAAAGTCACCACAATACCCTCTCCTACACGTTCAACTTCTGCACCTGGCAAAGTAGCTTCAATTTCCTGCGCTTGCTTGTCCATTTTACGACCGATGATATTTCCTGCTACACCACCGACAACTGCACCGATCACGGCACCTTCAGTTTGATTATCTCCATCTCCCACGTTGTTTCCAATGATCATCCCCAATACAGCACCACCAGCCGCTCCAATAGCGGTTCCACGTTGCTGTTTGTTTGTATTCTGAAGGGATTGACAACTTGTTGCCAGTAATATAGATAAGGCAAATATTGCTATTCTAGTTTTCATAAGTTTTGATTTAATATTATATAGTTTTTGGTTTACTCAGAGACCTTAATAAAATTCATATTGACATTGATTGACTTTCCGTATATGCTGGCTGGAATGGTCCATGTCATAGCATATTCAGAAAGGTTCGACACCTGAACACTATAACCAGCATTAGTTTCAGATTTGTAATCATCACCGGTAACTTTGATCAGTAGGTTTCCTTCAACAAAGTCCTCATTACCAGGAACAGTCCAGATGAATTTACGTTCTCCGGTATTGCAATTGATGTCATTAATTGTATAGGTACCACGATTATTATTGGCCACAAAATACCAGTCGCTGCCTTCAAAACAGTCGGCAGACACATCCTGTAATAAAATGGTTTCTGCATCTTCTACACCATCATAAGTGACACTTTGGATGGTCCAGTTCCCCCTAACGGTTCGTTCTTTTTGCTTAACTGCATTGGTAGTACTTCCACAACTTATGAGAAATAAGCTTAGCACAATTCCAAATATTGATTTTTTCATGATTAATATAATTTTCAATCAAAATTAAATAGGTGTAGGAAAGAAAAATGAGATATTAACCAAGTTTAACTAAAATAGGTTAAGATATTGTAAATTAAAGAGAGTTCAAATACGCATTTGAAAACCTGGCGGTGAGACTGACCAACCTTGTAAGAGTGAATATATTTTTATACCTCCAGATGTGACGAATTATCGGTAAGAAATTGTAGCTTAAAAGAATGAAGCAACCATCAACCTACCTGCCAATGAAGAAATGTAGAAGATTTAGGGCAAAAAAAAGACCCATCAAATTTTGATGGGTCTTGAAAATGATATAATGGTGACCTTAGTCGATCACTCTTACATTAACGGCATTAAGCCCTTTTCTTCCTTCTTTAAGTTCAAATTCTACTTTGTCGCCTTCACGGATCTCGTCGATAAGACCTGTTGCGTGAGCAAAATGCTCAGTTCCGGTTTCTTCTTCAGTGATGAACCCAAAACCTTTGGCGTCGTTGTAAAATTTTACGGTACCTGTACTCATGATAAAAATTTATAATTAATTAAGGTACAAAGATAGTTTTTAATAGATCAGCATCAACATTTTAACTCAATTATTTGAAAATATATTTCAAATCGTTAAATTCCTTTATAAATCTTAGCCATTTTACGCCATCTAATGATACCCTTTAAAATTTAACGCTTCGTTTGAAAATAGCTAGACATCCATTGGAGCAAATATCTCTCTGTTATCGTTATTCCCATTTTTTGCGTTTATCTGAATTGCTTTTAAAAAAATAAGTCCAATCCGCACTGGCGAACTGGACTTATCGTATTGGTGATTTCGTCTTATTTAAGAGATATCATCCTTTTAGGTTGAGGTAAGGCTTCTTCTTTTTTAGGAAGACTAATACTCAAGATTCCATTTTCATAAGAAGCGTCAATCTTGTCCTGATTAATGCTCTCAGGCAGGTTAAAGCTTCTTTTAAAAGATTGCTTGTGGAATTCCTTACGAGTAAATTGCTCGGTTGTATCCTCATTAGTAGTCTCTACTTCAGAAGAAATGGTCAAAAGATCTTGATCAACCTCAATTTGAACATCTTCCTTTTTAAAGCCTGGAATACTCATTTCCAACACAAAAGATTCATCCTTTTCAGAAATATTGACGGCTGGAACAAAACTTTTTGCAGTGACAGTTCCACCCAAAAAGTCATTGTTAAACATCTCATCAATCAAAGTTGGCAACCAATTGTTTGTTGTTCTATGTGCAAGTTTCATGATATTAATTTTAAAAGTTATTTGACTTGTACCAGACAAATAAAATACCATTCACAAAACAAGACATAATGTCGTTAAATCAAGCTTGAACGCATGACAAGATGACAATTAGTTTTGATTAGATACATGAATCTGCATCAGTTCAGAGGGAGGAATATCTCCGTGGGGATATTTGGACATCGTTTTTAACAAAGCATCAATAGTAGTCTTTCGGAAACCAAATTGAAGACCGACTTCATGTAACAACTGCAATTCCTGATCATCCACATGACCATCAATATGCATCATCAACATCATGCGGTGAAAATGAACAATACGCTTTGTGTAATCTTGAGGTACTACAGTTTTTAAATTTTCTGGATTCTTCAGCATATGCTGAACTTCCTGACCACCTATTTCCATGCGTTTTGCCACACTCGTAATGAAGGCAATTTCCTCCTTTTGAAGTTGCCCATCCGCTAGTGCCATCTGTATAAGCGCACCTAAAATCTGCTTTCTTTCTTCCGTAGTATAGGTCATAAGATATATAGTAAGGACCGTGAAAATAAGAATAACTTAGGATTTACTTACTCTGCTGGATCGTACTTTTAAGCCTATGAAGGCACTTTACCTAAGAATTAAATCATTTTTCAATACCCTAACCAGCAGCATCGCGTTCTACCCTACCTTTTACGCCATTACAGCCATTTTGTTTGCTTTGGTCATGAAATGGGCAGAAGGACAAAATATTTCTGGTTTCCTACAAGAAAATGTCCCCACCTTGGTCATCGATGATATCGAGACGGCAAGAAATATCCTCACCACCTTAATTGCCAGCGGGGTTTCAATGTTGGTATTTTCCTTCTCTATGGTAATGCTGTTGCTGAGTCAGGCGGCGGCCAATTACTCTCCTCGTGTCTTACCTAGCTTGATCTCTAATCGCAGGCATCAATATATTCTAGGAACTTTCCTCGCTACTATTCTTTATAACATTATCACCATCATCAGTATAGAGCCTGATGGGAAAGATTATCAATTACCAGGTTTTTCGGTACTTCTAGGTATCTTGAGTTCGATCACTGCTATCGCAGCTTTTGTGTACTTTATTCATAGCATTTCCACTAGCATTCAGATCAACAGCATACTGAAAAATATTTATCACATGTCTCGCAATCGCCTGGAGCAGCTGATTACTTCTGACAAAACAGACAATGATTTTCCAGCCACTTCTGATTGGTTTCTTTACGAGACAAGAAAAAGCGGAACGATCCAAAATATCAGTATCCCAGGATTGCTAAAAATGGCTGATCAATTGGACAACCGATTCGAAATCCTCATCACCAAAGGTGAATACATCCTTGAAAAATCTGAGATGTTTAAATCAGAGAAAGAACTCAACGAAAATGAACTAAAAGAGGTATATAAAAATTTTAATTATTCCGAATCTGAATTAGTCCGTGACAATTATGTGCTCGGATTCAAGCAAATTACTGAAATTGGCGTTAAGGCCATGTCCCCTGGAATAAATGATCCAGGCACTGCTATCGATACCATTGACTACCTCACCGACTTAATCGCCTTACGCATGCTCAAGCAAGACTATGATGTAGTGGTCAATAAAGACGATCAGCCTACTTTAAGTTTGGCCGTGGTGAATTTTGATCATTTGCTCTATAATTTTTTGGCCGCATACCGCAATTACTGCAAACACGACTTGAATGTGATGCACAGGTTGCTGTCTATGTTATTAAAGTGTTTAAACAAGCAGAGCTGCGACGCAAGTTATTATAAGGTCCTGCATCGGGAAGCCTCTTTAATGATCAAGGATGCCGAAGACTCCGTGGGGAATAGTTTTGATCTTGAAGTTCTTCATTCTATTTATGACTCCATTGAACTCACCTACCAATCGCTTCAAAAATAGAATCTTGTTCATTCATGCGTTAAAACATTAAAAAGAAGATGATAAAGGCTGTTAAATCAACCCATTACTAATGATCAATCGCTTATCTTTAAAAGAAAACCATGAAAAAAGATAAGAAATACCAATCCGATGTAACCGAACAGGATAAAGAAATTTTAGGAGATCGTTCTGGAAATCTGAGAAATGACGGTGGGGATGATCGTTTATTGAAGCATAGAGAGGAAGAAACAGACTTTGCCGCCGAAGGTTTGGACATAGCTTCTAGAGCCAACAGTGCTACAAAAAACCCGAATCCAATTAAAGATGAAGAAAATAAACACTACAGTGTTTCTGGAGAACGCCATCAAAACCTAGAAGAACGCGAACGACCGTAAATAAAGGTTATTTAATAAAAAAAGTGGAGCTATCATGCTCCACTTTTTTTTATAGATCTGTAAAATAACACTAGACGCGCTGCCAGGTTTGCGTGCGATACAAAAACAGCACATATCCTCTGACCATCAATAAGTCTGGATTGTCTTCATTGAGCCATATTTTACAATCGTATTTCTTTCCATTCTCAGGGTCAATGATCTCGCCATTTTTATAGGAACTACCTTTTTTCTCCAAACGGCGGATAATCTCTAAGCCTAATATGGGTTGATCCTTTAAGTCACCAGGACATTCTCTACAAGTTGCATTTGCTGGAGCGTCAGGATCAAGGATTTTAACCACCTTCCCATAGTATCGATTTCCTTTCTTATAAATCTCAACGTGGGATTTTACCACGCCAGTTTCATCATCAACCGTCTTCCATGTTCCAGTTATATCTTGTTGTTGCGCTTTCGCGAAAGCAAAAACCAAGGCCAACAAAATAAAAATATATGTTTTTTTCATCACCCTAATATTATATAGAAGCCGTCCAAAAAGAAACTTTTTAATGTCGAACTGAACCTGTCGATATTTTTAACTTCTTGTAATTCAAGACGTATTCGACAAACTCAGCTGGAGAGCATTAATGTTAGTGAACTTTCTAGACGGCTTCGTATTTTTTTTTACGAAGGGCTTATTGACCCAACATACCTTCTTTCAAGTCATCATCAGCCGGATCGTTGCCTAACCAGATACCAAAAAGTCCTTTTTTGAAGTCCATTCCAGCAATGGTTCCTAATTGTTTTCCATTCTTGGAAATCATTGTTCCTTTCCCTGGAGCGTAGGCGATCTCAAAATGATCTCCTTCCACAATAGCTTCACTAAATAATCCAACAAATGTATTGATCTCTGATTTAATGGCTGCTCTTTCAGAATCGGTACAGCTGTCTTCAAAGCCATCTTCTACGGCCTCTTTCATTCTTTTTTGGGTAACCTTGCTATCAGTGATATCCAAGGTGATGGCCATGGCCTCATCAGCTTTGACCAACATATTACCATCACTGTATTTTTTTGTAGTGTACAATGCTCCCACATAAAGATCAAACCAAAGTTTTTCCCTCATACCAGCACCATTCAAACTTAATTCCTGTCCTGCGACAGTCAAGTTCTTTTCTACGGTTACACCATTGATTGTTTTTTGAGCCGAGCTAAAGGAAAAAGTCCCGATTATCGCTACGACAAGTAAAAGTATTTTTTTCATCTTTTCATTGAATTATGGATTAAAGATACTATACTGATTTCAAATTCCGTGCCTTTAATGCTCTTAAGGATGCATTTAATTCAAAACCCAATAATAATAAATTGGCATTCAGCCATATGTATACCATTAATATCAATAGTGCGCCGATCGATCCATAGATCTCATTGAAACTCGAAAAATTATCAATATAGATCCCATACAGATATGAAAATAGAATAATTAATAAAGTAGTAAATGCTGCGCCAACAGAAAAAAACTTGGTTTGACGGCCATCGCGTGTACCCGTATAATACAGGGTACATATGAATAAATAGAGCATGAAGATCAACAGTACATAACGAATCAGGCTGAGCCAAACGGTCATGGAATCTTCTGTCATAAAATCTCTGGCACGTAATTCGGCTATCCAGAATTCTACAACGCCGGTCACCACTACACCAATAAAGAGAAAGAGCACCAAAATAACTGAGACTCCCAGCGCCACTACATACTGTCTAAAAAAGCCCCTGTTGATCTCTGCATGATAACTGCGTTCAAAGCCATTGAAAATGGCATTAATACCGTTAGACATTAGGAATAAGGAAGTCAAGAAGGCCAGCGTCAATAAACCCGTGTTTTCCTGAAGTGCAATTTCTTTAAATATGTTGTCAAATGCACCAGCCGCCTGTGCCGGAAGGAGTTCGTTGACAAAGAGCAACACCTCTTCCTGAAAGTTCTCAATTTGAATGAATGGAATGAGGTTGAGTATAAAAAGAATAAATGGGAAGAGCGCCATAAAGAAACTATAAGAAATAGCACTGGCACGCGCCGAAAATGCCCCCTGAAGAATACCCATGGAATAAGTTTCCCATAGATCCCAGGCCGTCATCCCTTCAAATCCTGGGAGCTTGTACCTATTGGTGATGGCCACAAACCATGACAAGACGGGTATGCGATCCAGTATTTGTTTGAGCTTACCCATGAACTGCCTTCAGGCTCAGGTCCATATTATAGACACTGTGGGTCAGTGATCCACTGGATATAAAATCAACCCCACATTCTGCATATTGCCGGGCAGTGTCCAGGGTAATACCTCCACTACTTTCTGTCAGACATTGATCTCCGATCAGTGCTACTGCTTTTTTAGTTTGCTCATAATCAAAGTTGTCAATCAGGATACGATAAACTCCATCGTGTTCTAATATTTGTTCAATTTCCTTTAAATCTCTCGCCTCTACAATGATTTTCAGGTCTCGTTGGGTTTCTTGTAGGTAGGCTTTTGTTTTTTCAATAGCAGCTCCTACTCCACCGGCAAAATCTATATGATTATCCTTGAGCATGATCACATCGTACAAACCAAATCTATGATTAACTCCGCCCCCAATATCAACTGCCCATTTTTCCAAAATCCTTATTCCGGGTGTTGTTTTTCTAGTATCCAGTATGCGGGTCTTGGTTCCCTCCAGTATATCTACAAAGGCCTTGGTTTTGGTAGCAATGGCACTCATTCGTTGCATAGCGTTGAGCACCAGCCGTTCTGCCTTGAGAATTGATCGAGAAGGACCGTTCACATAAAATGCCTCGTCACCATACTGGACTTGATCCCCATCATTTTTAATCACCTGGATCTCTAATTGGGGATCCACTTGATGAAATACCGCTTTCGCGAAAGCGACTCCCGCCAGCACACCATTGTCCTTGACCAACAAACGCGCTTTTCCTTGTGCGGCTGCGGGAATACAGGAAAGGCTACTATGGTCGCCGTCACCTACATCTTCTCTTAAGGCGTTGTCGATGATACGATTGATTTCAAGTTGCGCTTCTGGTGAGTTATAATCCATTAGGTAATATTTACCTTCAAAAATAAGCAAACACAAAGAATGATTTTACATTTGCAACATGAACATAAGTCTTCTCGTTGTAGGAAAAACCGACGATTCACGTATCCAGGAATTGATTAACATCTACGTTGATCGTTTAGGACATTACATCAATTTTGATCTAGAAATCATTCCTGACCTCAAAAAAACTAAACACTTGAGTGAGGAGCAGCAGAAGGAAAAAGAGGGCCAACTCATCCTGGATCGATTGGAAAAGAGTGATTTTGTAACGCTGCTAGATGAAAAAGGCAAGCAATACACCAGCATGCAATTTGCCGACTTAATTAATAAACGTAGTGTTTCTGGCCTTAAACGTCTGGTGTTTGTCATTGGTGGTCCTTATGGCTTCTCGCCTTCTGTCTATGCAGCAGCCCAATCAAAACTTTCTTTGAGCCAGATGACTTTTTCACACCAAATGGTGCGCTTATTTGCGGTCGAGCAAATCTATCGCGCCTTTAGCATTTTGCGCAACGAACCTTACCATCACCAGTAGTGGATAACTGCTGAGACGCTAATTTCTTCCAAAAACCAGTACCGGCCCGAGATTTCAATGTTATTTTTGTGATCATTCTATGAAGAAAATTTCCCAAAAAACCATCCAGGACCTGGAGTTTCATGTTGTGCGTGATCAAGCAGCTGCTTATTGCGTCACGGAAGATGGAAAGGCAGCTATGACAGAATTGGTTCCCTATCGCGGGAGGGAAAACATTCTGAAGGAACTGGAATCTACGCATGAATACCTTTGGTCTTTTGGTAGCGAACATCAAATTCCCAATCATGGATTTGATGCGATCGACCGCGAGCTACAACTATTGGATATTGACAACAGCACACTGGAAAAAGAAGGCATTCGTCGGTTGGCCCACCTACCTCGTACTGTCAACAAACACATAGTTTTTTTCAAGAAACTACAAGAGCAGTTTCCCAGGCTACAAGAGCGCTTGGAAGATATACCGATGGACAAGAGCATTCCAGACCGTGTGGATCAGGTGCTGGATCGTTTTGGCGAGATCAAGGACGATGCTTCTCCCATTTTGAAACATTTACGTGCCGAAATGAATAACGTGCGTGGCCAACTCAACGGGAGTTTTGGTCAGGCCTTGAGCCATTATGGCCAATTGGGATACCTGGACGACATTCGTGAGAGTGTTGTTGAAAATAGACGTGTTCTTGCCGTTAAAGCCATGTACAGACGCAAAGTCAAGGGGAAAATCATGGGGAGTTCCAAAACAGGGAGCATTTCCTATATAGAACCTGAACGGGTATTAACGCTTTCGCGAAAGCTTTCAGAACTAGAGCTGGAAGAACGGGAAGAAATACTACGTATTCTCAAAGAATTGACGGATTTTATTAGACCCTATATTGCACCATTAGAGGAATACAGGGCGTATCTCACCCATACAGATCTGATTTCTGCCAAGGCCAAATACGCCAGGAAAATCAAAGCTTTACTTCCCATGATGGTCGAGCATCAGGAACTAGACCTGGTAGATGCCTATCATCCGCTCTTGTGGATATCTAACAATGAACGTGGAGAAAAAACCCATCCCCAAAGTATCAGACTGGCTCCTGACAATAGAATCATTGTCATTTCAGGACCCAATGCCGGCGGGAAATCCATTACCCTGAAAACCATAGGTCTATTGCAACTTATGATACAGGCGGGAATGTTGATTCCCGTGCATGAAAAAAGCCGGGTTTGCCTTTTTGAACAGGTACTTACGGACATCGGAGATAATCAAAGTATCGATAATCATCTGAGTACATACAGCTACCGACTAAAGAATATGCGCGGATTCTTGCGTAGTGCCAATGAAAAGACGCTGTTTTTAATTGATGAATTCGGTACTGGCTCGGATCCAGAACTGGGAGGGGCTTTGGCAGAAAGCATGTTGGAAGAACTCAATGAGCGACAGTCTTATGGTATCATCACTACGCATTATACCAATCTAAAAATGCTGGCCAACGAACTACCAGAGATGACCAATGCAAATATGCTTTTTGACGCCAGGTCGCTAGAACCTGTGTATCAATTACAATTGGGTGAAGCAGGTAGCTCTTTTACTTTTGAAGTAGCACAAAAAAACGGTATTCCTTATTCCTTGATCAATAAGGCCAAAAAGAAAGTCGAGCGAGGCAAGATCAGATTTGATAAATCCATTGCGGCACTTCAAAAGGAAAGATCAAATCTAAGGAAGAATAATGAAAAACTCAGGGATAAAGAGGTTCGGGCAACCCAAAAAGCCAATAAATTAGAGGACACGCAAGAACGGGTGCAACAGAAACTCGAAGACTTTCAGGAGCTGTATGATTCCTATCAGAAATATATCCAGCTAGGGAAAAAATTTGACCAGTTGGCCTCAGATTTTGACAAAAACAAAAAAAAGAAGCTCCTATTGGACGAACTGATGAAGTTGGTCATCACAGAAAATGTCAAGAGAAGACCTCCTAAGAAAAAGGTGGACAAGGTCGTAGAAAAGCGTCAGAAAGGTAAGGCAAAGCAAGTCGAGAACGAAGTGATCCAAAAAGTAGAAAGAATACGTTCGGAAAAAAAGAAAAATAAAGCAGCACCAGCCGTCAAGACTCCCGAAAAACCCAAAGACATTTTAAAGGTCAATGATCGAGTGAGACTTACGGATTCCAAGTCGGTTGGAACTATTGACCAAATTGAAAAAGGAAAGGCGACTGTGAATTATGGTTTCTTTACTACTTTGGTAGACGTGGACAGGTTGGAAAAGGTAGGGAAATAAATGAAAGAGTCAGATATCATACTATTTGATGGCGTGTGCAACCTTTGTAATTCTGCTGTTTTGTTTATCATTAAACGAGATAAAAAGGATCGATATAGATTTGCCGCACTTCAAAATGACATCGGTGGTAAACTGCTGGCTCATCACCGAATCGATCCCGATAAAACAGATTCAATCGTTTTGATTCGCGATGGTAAAGCCTATACAAAAGCAGGTGCCGCGCTGCGTATTGCTCGATATCTTTCTGGAGGCTGGCCCTTATTATCTGCTCTTTTGATATTACCAAAGTTTTTGACCAACACGGTTTACGACTATATAGCGCATCATCGATACCAATGGTTTGGTAAAAAGGAACAATGTATGATTCCTACTCCAGAACTGAAAGCCAAATTTCTGGATGCTTAGCCTTAATGATTAATCGCGCTTATGAGGTTTCAAGTTTTCTTGTAGCTGGATGAGTTGACATAGAAGTTGATCTGATTCAACAAGCATTATAACGTATCTGCCACGTATATGTCGGTGACTGTCACCTCAAAATGCTGATCTTGGCCAAAATTTACAGTTTCGTATTATCTTTAATGCAAATTATTGTCTGTGCATCGTTTCGGTTCTGCTTTCGTCGTGTTTGTGCTCTATGCCTGCGCCTGTATTTTCTTGATTGGATTCTTGTTCTTGGATGATTTGGAGGTTACTCCGGAAAAAACCGACTTGGATCTTAATTACAGTAGTGGTATTTCTACCACTGTTGATCGGCAGGCGGACTCCAGTAAAACAAGTTTTTCCAATCGTAATGGCATTGTCGCAACTCCGGCTGATACTCTTCCAGAAAGTGATTCGGCCGACAACAACTTTGAAAAAACGGTCATCAGTCCTATGTCTACCTCAAAAGTAGACTCGTTGCCCATACCATTTAATGTGTACCGCAATTCTGGTGACACAGGTCTCTTAAATTGCCAAGCCTATGCAAGGGTTTATTTTAACAGAGCAAGAGTAAAAATACCCTATTATTGTTCGGACTATGGCCTTCAGATTAAGGCGCTTTTGGAAAAAGAACAAAATTCAACTTTGATGATTACCGGGTATACCACAAAGGATGAATTGGAAGGCATAGGGTTACAACGTGCCACCTACATTCAAAAATTATTAAAAAATGTTGGGATACCGTTGGAACGTATGCGCACGAATAGCTCTTATAAACCGATAGAATTTGTCAACGGTACAGCTAAAGGTGGAATTCGAATGAGTATACAAACAACCAATTAATTTGATGGCATGGAAATTTTAAACCAACATACTGCATTAATCATCATTTTATTTTTCATGTTGTTTGGGGCATTCATGATCGGCTATTTTTTTGGTAGGCCTAGGCGTATAGTCGACCGCAGAAAGGTAGAAAAAGCCTCAGAAAAGATGGAAGAAGTATCAACAAGGGAAGCACCGGCTGATGAGGTAGACGAATTAGTCATACAACCAGGAAATATCAGAGCCACAAAAACACGAGAGCGGGCTGGGAAATTGAGCAATGCTTCTCAGCGAAAAATTGCTGATCAAGGCATAGACTTCACTCATATGGGTAATGGCTCCCCTGATGAGGCTGATGATCTCAAGCAAATAGTAGGCATAGGAAGGGTGGTTGAAGCTAAATTAAATTCGATTGGAATATACAATTACTCGCAGTTGGCCCGTATGTCTGACAGCGATATGCAAACAATTTCCAAAGTCATCGAGTTTTTTCCAGGACGCATACAACGGGATGATTGGAAGGGTCAAGCCCACGGACTCATGCAGAAATCAGATTTTCACAATCATTGATTGGATTTTTTATTGCGCCAGTAAAAATAGATACCAGAAAGTTCAGTAGCGACGCCTATCAGAATCAAACCACTGGCTCCCATAATCGCCATCAGGTATAGTACTACTCCGATTATCGCAATTATACTACCTAAAACTACCATGACAATTGCGCCTTGTTTATTCATATATCATCGATTTGTAACCCAGCTTTAGAAACTGAACCCCACCTGAAAACTAAATCGAGGTCCATCTGCGCCAGTGAAAAGATTAAAAGTCGCGCCAATAGCGTCTGTACTATTTACCCAAAATCCGCCGCCCACATCATTATGCCATCTGCTGCTATCTTCTCCATCCAACCAAACTCTTCCTACATCACCGCCTGCAAAAATACCCATCTGTAATGGAATCAAACCAGTTTTAAATTCCTTGAAACTAAAACGAACATCAGCGCTGGTAGCAAAAGAAGATTCCCCAGAGAATCGTTGACGGCGATAACCTCTTAGTCCAGTGTCCTGTCCAATTTGCGCACTTTGATAAAATTGAAAATCATCTCCAAAATTTACGGTAGCTTGAGCCAGCGTGCGTAATACCAGATTACGTTTCCTATTCAACGCATTGTGAAACCCTAGCTTAGGTTTGAGGTAGGCAAAGAAGTCATCTGTCTGATCTGTATTGATGTTAAATCCGCCAAAGAATTCAAAAATCATTCCTCGGGTAGGATTGAGCTTGTTGTCATAGCTTTGGTAGAAATAGCCTCCATTGATATCCACGAACCATTTGCGATCGTAGAAATCTGGATTGGTGGATTCATCACCAAATAATTCGGTGATAAACCTGTCGCTGTCGTCCTCGACCTCAAACCCTTGGATTTCAATACCACCTCTGATATTAGATCCATATTCACCAACATAGCTAACGCCTAAACCTCCAGAATATTCACTGATACGCACCCTGTTAAAATCAAAATCGATCTCGTCATCGTTGTTCACGGTTTCATTTCCGAAACCAAAAAAGTTTTCTGCAAAAGTAGGTGCCGCAAATCTGGCTTTGGCCGTCAGATTCATATGATTGAAAATTCCAGCAAAAGTACCCTCGTAGTTGATATCAAAACCTTGAGTAGCAAAATAATAACCAGCAGTGAGTTTGTGTACACGGGTGTTGGGATTTCTATTGAACCCATTGACCGTATAAATATTTTGTACACCTATTTTAAATCCATCATCTGGATTAAATCCAAAAGCAGGAGTCAGAATATTAGAATTGATTATACTCTTTTTGGGGTTGTAAAGATTACGGTCATAATCATCAGACAATCTTATTCTTGCACCTTTGACGTTTTTAAAGGTATTGTCTTTTGTTTTATGATCATAAATAGAAATACCTTTTCCATTTTCTAAATCGTAAATGTCGTTATTCTGACCACCGATGATACGAATCTTGATACGATTTCTACCGTCACCCATGGCTTGAATAATATCATCATCATCAAGGGCATAAATCCAAATTTCGTCGGTTTCCTCGGCCAAAAAAGTACGCTGGGAAACGATTTCGGCCTTCTCTCCCCCTTTATTCCTGTATATAGTCACCTTGGTTTTCCCGTCAGCTATGCGGTCAATGATGACAAAATCATCCTTGTCCGTTCCAGTCATGATGCCCAATTGCGCCAAATAATCGTAGTAGCGATCAGCGATATCTACCAATTTGTCCCTACGAGCCTTCATACTAGTGATAATGGTTTGGGTAGTTGGGTGCGGGTAGATTTCTTCAGGCAGCTCTCTGAACGCCTCTTCAATCACTTCATCCGTTAGGTTTTCCTGAATGTGCCGGGCTTGACTGAGCCAAATTTCTCGATCAGCTCCCTGTGCGATACTCCGGTCTAAATAAGCTGCAGCAGTATTGAACCATTTAACATTGTCCAGGTCTTTATCATAGGTAGCAAATTGGTTAGTCAAGCCTACCATGACTCTCAGAGTGGCAAATATGGCTCCATCAAAATTAGAATAGGCCTGATCTCTATCCCTGGGGATTGCTTTGAAGGTACTGTTACCTTCCTCGTCTTTAAATTGGGCCCAGCGCCATTGATCCTGGTGGCGGTCCCAGTCACCGATCAGCATATCAAACATACGGGCACGAACGTAAAATGGCTGATCCACCTTGAATCGTTCATCCTCGCGCAATTTGGCAAATAAATCAGATGTTGACTCAATGTCTCCCGGTTTTCCAAAGCTGGCTAAATCATCATGATTTTCTTCTGGACGTTCTACCAACATGTAGAGTTCGTCACCATAATTCCTATTGTATTGTCCCAGCGCTTTTTGTTTGGGCAGGTAGTATATTTCTGGGTTGGTATGATAGACCCCAACAGCGTTACTTAATGTAGGTAATGTTGTGAAAGCATAAGGATGAGCAGCGGTATAAAAATCAAAAAGCAAATCTTCGGCGGTAGTGTCCTCAAAACCTTCTGCCACATCATTTTCCTTAAACACCGTAGTTTGTAGGAATTGAACCGCACTTTTTTTCAAGGCCCTGAAATTATATTCCCTGCCTTGTTTATCGGTTACCCTCAATGATCTTGTTTGGTGACCACCACCAGCACGTTCCACAGTGAGACCTCCTTTCAATGTATCCAGTAAAGCTACTTTGGCGTTGATCTTGGTCCCGTATAAATCTCGGTATTTGGTTCCCCAAACGGATTCAAACACATCTCCCTTCTCTACTCTTTCTTGGTCGTATACACTCGCTTTCGCGAAAGCGGGATACTCTTCTGGCAAGCTTTCCATATCAAAGGACTCGGGCGTTTCAATCGCTTTGTGGGTAAATAAAAGTTTTTCTTTTCCTCCCTCAAAACCGTAGTACCGTACCCAACTACTTCCATCTTCCATAACGTCTAAACGTACAAACCCATTTCCTCCGTAGGAAAACAGACCGTCGTAACTTAAGGAGGCATAGCCTTTTTTAGAACCACTTCCGGAAACGATCTGACGAATTCCGTCATTCTCAATGTACTGTAAAGTATGTTCATGACCGCTGGCGAAAATAAGTCTGCTGGCCGTAGAAGCCCGAGCCAGTGCCGTGATGCGATTCACCATCTCCTGATAACGCTTATTTTGCTTATCCTGTGCACTTACTCCGCCACTGGTTCTGATCTGGGACACTAGCGAACCGAGAATAGGAACAGGAATACCTTCTTGTGAAGGATACAGATGCTTAACGGCGGCGTATTGACCTCCATGAATACCATTGGTGTACAACGGGTGATGCAAGGCAAAAACAATGGTTTTGTCCTGATTTTTTTTCAGCTCACCTTCTACTTCCAGAAAGAACTCTTCCCGGGTTTTTATTTCCTCACAATCATCATTAATGGTGGGGTGCTGGTTCCACTGGGCCAGGTACCACTGACTGTCCACAATTATAAGTTGAACCCGTTTGGAAAGGTCGATACTTTCTATGGGGCATCCTACTTTAGGCTTCCAGATGTCTTTATCATCCAGCGCTTTTTCAATGTATTCTTTTTCTCGCTCAACGTTATCCAACCCTTCATCGTACCAGTCGTGATTCCCGGGAATGAAAACCGTGGTACCGTTAAAGATTTTGGCCACTTCAATTTGGGCGTTGAGATGATTTTCTGCGATTGGTCGATAATCTGAATCTTTTTTAGGCATTCCATTCGGATAGATGTTGTCTCCCAAAAAAATTAAATGATCCTTTTCAGTACTTTGGTTTTGCAGATAACTTTCTAGTGCTAATAAACCATCGCTTTTACCACCCATAGGGGATTTACCCACATCACCTATCAAATAAAATGTCTTGAGGATTTTCTCCTGATCGGGGAAATCCTTCTGCTCGATACTCTCTTTGTATTGAGGTTTAAAACTGGCACAACCAGCGATAAAGAGGACGAAGAGTAATAAAAGAATGTTATTTTTATTCATATGTAGTTGAATACTTTTTATTTTAGCAGCAAATCAAATAAATGAGCGATATCTATAAAAAAGCTGATGATTTTGTATTAAATCTGTTAAAAAACGAGCTTGATGATAAATATGTGTACCATAATTATACACATACAAAGCGTGTTGTTAAAAGTACACAGGAAATCATTGACAATTCTGAAATCGATGTTAAAGAGCAAAAGGCGCTGATTTTGGCAGCCTGGCTGCACGATACCGGCTATATTGAAGGTGCGGAAGGACATGAAGAAAAGAGTGCCGAGATAGCAGATTCATTCCTATCTGAACAAGGAGAAAATCAGGAATTAATTCAGCTGGTAAAGCAATTAATTTTAGCGACTAAATTCAACGATATACCCAAGGGAAAATTAGAGGAAATAATCCGAGATGCAGATGCCTCGCATTTTGCCAAAGATTATTATCAGGAGACCAGCGAACTTCTTAAGCAGGAATATAAATTAAGAGGTAAAGAATATACCAACAAAGAGTGGAGGAATGAAAATATCAAAGTTTTTACTGAAAAGCATCGTTATTACAGTGAGTATGCCATAAAAAACTGGAATACGAACAAAAATGAGAACCTGCTCAAGTTGATCAAAAAGAAAAAGAAGAAAAAGAAGAAATATGACAAGGAAAAAATTAAGGTTGATCTAAAGAATCAAAGTCCAGAACGTGCCATTCAAACCTTGTTCCGTACAACCTTGAGAAACCACATCAAGTTAAGTGATATAGCAGATACCAAAGCGAACATCTTATTATCTGTCAATGCTATTATTATTTCGCTTGCCTTGGCCAATATAATCCCTAAATTGGATCAACTGTCTAACAGGCATTTGTTATGGCCTACCTTGGTGCTAATTCTCTTTTCTGTTGCCAGTATTATTTTATCCATCATGTCCACGAGACCTAATGTGACCAGTGGAGAATTCACGGATGAGCAAGTGGAAAAACGCGAAGTCAACCTTTTGTTCTTCGGAAATTTTCATAAAGTCCCTTTTAAAAGGTACCAAAAAGCTTTAATGGGTTTGATTGATAGCAAAGAAGAAGTCTATGAATCCTTGTTGAAAGATCTTTGGTTACTGGGGGTAGTCTTGAATAGAAAATATACTTTACTTAGATGGACCTATACCATTTTTATGGTTGGAATCATTACAAGTGTTTTGGCTTTCGTCATCGCATTTGCAACCACCGACTTTCAACAGATTACAGATGTAATTCCTTAACGAGATCGTCGTATGATAAAGTACCTTTAGAAGACTCTGTGTTATAGAGTATGTTGACCCGAAGGGCTTTCAGCCCTACAACTCCTTGAACGTCCTCAAGTTCAAGATTTTCTACCTGAGCCCCCAACATTTTCTTATGTTGTAGGAAGTTGATATAACGCATATACTCACGTTCTGTCTCCTTATTGGTATAAATAATGGCAATTTTACCTTTTTGGGTAATGCGCTCATTGGTATTTTTGATATTCGCTTTATCAATTCGCTTCTTGATCACCTCGTATCTGGCATTGTAAGTTCCATCCACGTCAAACCTTTTCTCATCAATGCGATATCTAATGCTCAAAGTGTTATCAAATACCAATATCATGGACGCAGCCTCGATGACAGTCGGCAAGTCTTCCTGTATGGTATAAAATTGATTTTCCATCTCAATCATCGTCTGCAACTGCCACAACCTAAGATTGTACAGATAAACGATGTTGAATTCCATTTCATTGGCGATGCTGGGCCCTACATAGATGTTATGCTCCACCCCATCAGTTTTAAATCGTTCAAAGTAGTGTGGAAAAATTTGTTGCGCCTCCTTTTGACGTCTATCTATAGTGGTCGATAAGGCCTCATTAATAGATTGTACTGTTCTATCGTAATTGTTTCTGTTGGCATAAATCACCCCAGATGTCGGATCTAAGTCCTGCTGATAGACGTAAACCATCTCCTTGATTTCTGGAGACAAGCCTACCAAATGTTTCATTATCGGGTTGATTTCTTCAGTAAGCAATTTGATGATTTCCCGTTCAGAATTGGCATCGATAAAGCCGTCTTCCAACTCTTTGTAATATTCTTCAACTCTATAGGAAATCTGATCGTAGATCGGTAGCGGCTCCACCTCTTTTGATTGTGCAAATATTTGGCTTACAATCTTCAACTGATTGATCAAGTCTTCCTTGATACTATTATTTCGCGCATCGCTACTCCCTACAATATCAATCTGACCGTAAAGCGGGTGAATATCTGGAAACCTTACATCTTTAAAAGTTTCAGTGGCTTTGTTTTTATTTCTGGCTTTGATGAGCCTTCTGGCTTCTCTCTCAAATTTCCACTGAACACTAGGATGGATAGAAGTACATTCTGTTTGAATCAGTGCCTTTATCCTATTTTCATTTTCTTGTTCCGTACGCACGAGAGCAGCCTTAATATAATTGGCGACCGCATCAATTTTCATGGCATTAAAACTATTCAATGCAAATTTCTTTCTGCTCACGATTTCGAGCACTCCTATTAATTTAGTGCCTTTAGCGATCGGATAAAGTATGGCACTTTCAACCCCTTTCCGCTGTAGATTGTCCGTTAAAAATTTATTCTCAATATCGGCTGCATAAGATGCCACGTCAGTAATAACTAATGGCTCGTAGTCTTCGATTAAATGTTTATAGCTATCGGCGCAAAGTGCATTTTCACAAGTCTTCTCATGACTTTCTCCCAAAATAAAACTTTCAGGATTGTTATATACCATTGTCTCAAATGTCCTGTCATAATTATCAAAAGCAGTAAAACCGACTCGCAATTGATCCAGATTGAACATATTCTTAAATATGGTTTCAATCTTTTTGGTTTGATCATTCTTGGTATTGTTGTAATCCAATAGGATTGTTTTAAGGTCAGAAATTGCCTTATCCATGGTCACATCGGTGAAGGAGATGATACCGAATCCTTCAAAGGTATAAGCGTTTTCAGGAAAATATTGTTTCCATAGGCTTTCGTTCTCTGGTTGACGCAGTAGATTTTTAATATCTGAATCCGTCAATAGTAGCTTCTGATCGTTGAGCAAAACATCAACAAAATCTGCATTATATGTGATTCTATAGGTACGTAAGGCACCAGTAGCGTCTGGAATCTCGCAGAACATTGGCCTGGAGATGTCTATGATTTTACCGTAAAACTTATTGAGAATAATACCGCACTTCATGCGCAGGAGGTCAAACCCATCTTCCATTTTACGGATACTGAATTCAAAATCCGGACCTGCAGCATCAAGAATATTTTCTAATCTTTTGGTTTTATTAAAGAGGAGATCGGAAAATGGTACCGTCGCCGCCTTGATTTCGTTCATGGTCAGGGCTGCCGGAAATAAATCAGACAGCAGTACACTTACACTTTCCTCGTATTTAAAAATATCCTCAGGGAGAATACCATCTACTAAGGCTTCATGATCTTCTGCATACCTAAGCACTGATGATATATACAGCTTTTTGAAATTGCTTTTCTCGTATTCCAGGCGCTTTTCATACTGCTCTACTACCTTTTTGAAGGTCAGTACCACCTTCATGTCAACGGTATTGGTATTTTGATTTGTGCCCTTCATACTTTAAATATAGGAATTTTCTTCCCTTAGATTTTTGAGCTGACTAGAATTTTGAAAAGTTTAACCCAAAAAAGCAGGCTAAAACCATTATTTTAGCAGCAAAAGTACGTTTTTCATGAAGTATATAATTGCTTTGCTATCTGTTTTGGTCATCAATTCTTGCCAAGACAAAACAACCGAAACCTCTTATCTGATTTCTGGAGAAGCCCCTGGGGTAGCCAATGGCTTGCGACTCTACTTAAATAAACTGGATGAAAATAGAAAAACAGTGGTGTTGGACACAAGTATAGTCATGGATGAAAACTTCCATTTTGACAGCGCACCACGTACTGAAAATGAAGAATTGAGGTTTATTACCCTGGATGGTAGTAATTCCAATCTGATCCTGTTAACAGCAAACGAGCCTATTAGACTTACCATAGAAAAAGACAGCCTGCACTACAGCCGCATTGAAGGAAGCCCAAGCAGTTCTGCATTGCAAGCCTTCAAACGAAAGCAAGCCGAGTATATGAAAAGGGTAAATGAATTCAACCAAGAACGAATTCAAGCCATGAAGAGTAAGGAGAACAACAAGGTGATGGCTGCCAGTGCCAAATGGCAAGCTGCAGAGGAACATTTTGTAGAAAAATCAATGGAAATGATTAAAGCTAATCAACAAAATCTTGTTTCCATCATGATCTTGGGCGAACTCCTCAATGCTAAAATAATGGACGCCACAGAAGCCCGTGTTCAATTTGATGAAGTGAATCCAACTATCCAAAACACCAGTCTTGGTCAGAACGTTAACGAATTCCTAAAGAAATCTGAATCGGTAGCAGTTGGATCCAAAGCACCTTATTTTGAAGGTAAAAATCCTGAGGGAAATATCTTGAAGTTACCAGAAGTTTTAGGTAAGGTCACCTTGATCGATTTTTGGGCCTCTTGGTGCGGTCCTTGTCGTCGTGAGAACCCGAATGTAGTGGCAGCTTATGAAAAATACCACGACAAAGGCTTTAATATCATAAGTGTTTCATTGGATAGACCTAACAATGAATCTGCGTGGAAACAGGCCATAGAAAAAGATAAAATGACTTGGAATCATATTTCTAGGCTCCAATATTTTGGCCCTATTGCCAAGTTGTATAACGTCAGTGCTATCCCAGCCACATTCTTGCTCGATGAAGATGGTGTGATCATAGACACTAATTTGAGAGGCCAAGCTTTACATGAAAGACTCGAGGAGCTATTGGGAGACGCTAAAAAGTCATAACGCCCTCAACAGAGTAGACCGTTAGATTTTGCCTAACTTGATCAAAACAAAAAGTGCTATGATAGGCAGTAGTAAAGCAATCACTGTTATTGTATTGGTATAGATTAATTCATAATCATAAACGATGGTCATCAAGTAGCCTGCGACAGCACCTCCAAAATGTGCATCGTGACCAATATTGTCATTGCGTTTCTTCATGCCGTAAATAGAATACACCAAATAACCGATTCCAAAAATATAGCCGGGTATTCCAAAATAGATTTGCATATTCGGATCCAAGAGTATTGCGCTGTATAAGATTCCTGAGACCGCTCCACTGGCTCCAAGCGCTGAATAGTGGTACTCATTTTTGTGAAATAAATAACTCAAAAAGTTACCACCCAACAAGCTCACTAGATAAATAATAATGAACTTGATATCACCCAGTGCTCGCACCACTTCGTCAGCAAAAAAGAACAAAGTGACCATATTAACAAAAAGGTGATTGATATCAACATGTAAGAATCCGCTGGTGAAAAACCTATATTGCTCACCTCGTTGTATTCCAGCGATGTTAAATAAGTATTTACCCCTAAAGGCATAGTCCTTAAATCCTTTGATGCTAATAATGATATTGGCCACGATCACGGCCACGGTGACAAGATCCAAACTGTACATAGGTCATTTTGTTGCCGACAAGATAGTATATTTGCCTAAAAACACGACATGCAAGCCATTGCTTTTTATGCGCTATATCCCCTACTCTGGGTCCTTTCAAAGCTTCCCTTTTTTGTCGTCTATCGCATCAGCGATTTTTTCTATTTTATTCTTTGGTATATAGTAGGCTACCGCAAAGAGGTCATTAAGAATAATATACGAACTGCCTTTCCTACATATACAGAGCAACAAGTTCAGCGTACGGCCAAGGATAGCACCAAGCATTTTTGCGACATTTTTATAGAAATGATCAAATCCATGGGTATGAGTAAGAAGTCCATGAGGAAAAGATTTACCTGCAGCAATCCCGAATTGGTCAACGCTTTCGCGAAAGCGGAAAAACCTATCATCGCCATGTTTGGACATCAGGGAAGTTATGAATGGACCATGGTGTTGGATGAGGTCCTGGATTATCACGTCTATGCGATCTACAAACCCCTTAAGAATAAATATTTTGACGCTTTGATCAGGAAGATTCGCAAGAAGTTTGGCAGCTCCATGGTAGCCATGAAACAGGCCACAGCGGTTATGAGCAAAAAAGTGCAGACAGAGGCAGCTCTCTTTGCCCTAGTGGCCGATCAATCTCCTAAGGCCTCGCGCGCCCAATTCTTTACCAACTTCTTTGATCAACCCAGCGCTGTATTCAAAGGAGCAGAAAAAATAGCTCGCGAATTTGATTGTGCGGTTGTCTTTTTGAAGATCTCCAAAGTGAAAAGGGGGTATTACTCCACGGAGTTCGAATTGATTACTGCCGATGGCTCAGCGACGGACGAGTGGTACATCACTGACCAATTTTTTGAGCTGCTTGAAACTCAAATCCGTAAACAACCACAGTACTATCTTTGGTCCCACAAACGCTGGAAAACCACTTTAGATAACGCTAGACGTGCCGTTGAGCTATCTCCTTCAATTCGCCAATAAAACGATCAGCCAATTGATCTGCCGCCTCTTGGCTTTTGGCTTCGGTATAGATTCGAATGATGGGTTCTGTATTAGATTTACGCATGTGTACCCACTCGGCGGCAAAGTTAATTTTGATACCGTCAATATCGGTTAAGTCTTCTTGGGCATATTTGTGGGCAATATCACTCAAAATCGCATCTACAGGCATGCCTTGAGTCAACTCGACTTTTTTCTTACCCATAAAATAACTAGGATAGCTGGCCCTCAACTGGCTTACGGGCATTTGCTTTTCCGTCAACAAAGACAGGAACATCGCCACACCTACTAATGCATCCCTTCCATAATGTGAATCTGGATAGATAATACCTCCATTACCTTCCCCACCAATGACTGCGTTGACATCTTTCATTTTCTGGACTACATTGACTTCACCGACTGCAGCGGCATAATAAGTTCCTCCGTGCTTTTCAGTCACATCCCTCAAAGCTCTGGAGGAGGACAAGTTAGAAACAGTATTCCCTTTTTGGTGACCTAAAATATAATCAGCACAAGCTACCAATGTATATTCCTCGCCAAACATTTCTCCGGTCTCGTCCACAAAAGCCAAACGATCTACGTCAGGATCTACCGTGATACCAAAGTCGGCATTATGCGACCTAACTGCCTGACAGAGATCTCCCAAATGTTCTTTTAAAGGCTCTGGATTGTGTGGAAAATGTCCTGTGGGGTCACAATACAATTCTACAACCTCTACCCCTAACGCACGACATAAGGACGGAATAGCTATGCCACCGGTACTATTCACTCCGTCAACAACTACTTTGAATCCAGCTTCTTTTATGGCCTGAATTTTAGTAACAGGCATATCCAGCACCATTTGTATGTGTTGATCAATATAATCTTCTATCTGATGTACATTTCCCAAAGCGTCCACTTCTACGTAATCAAAATCCTCCTTCTCTGCGGTATCCAAAATTTTCTGACCTTCGACACCATCCAAAAACTCACCTTTGTTGTTCAACAACTTCAGCGCATTCCATTGCTTGGGGTTGTGGCTCGCGGTAAGAATAATTCCGCCATCTGCTTGTTCATTGGGTACGGCCAGCTCCACGGTTGGCGTGGTACTTAGACCAAGATCGACTACGTCGCAACCACAACCGATCAATGTGTTTTGGACCAATGACTGGATCATAGACCCACTGATTCTGGCATCACGACCGATAACTACCTTTGGCGCTGACTTCCCGGTAGCTTGCTTGATCCAAACCGCATAGGCGCTAGCAAATTTAACGGCATCAAGTGGTGTCAGGTTATCTCCTGGTTTTCCTCCTATGGTTCCACGTATTCCAGAAATCGATTTTATGAGAGTCATTGAATAAAGGTTACATTTACGGCAAAGGTACAAGTTTAGAGCAATTTCAAAGGCATTTATGAATTATCTGGCCCATATATTTTTATCCGAAAAAGAGTCTCAGTTGCGTATAGGCAACTTTATTGCGGACTCCGTGCGTGGAAAAGATTTTTCTATGTTTCCAGAGCCCGTAGCCGAAGGTATTATTCTGCATAGATTGATCGACACTTATACAGATCAGCATCCTATTGTAAGACAAAGCAAGGATCTGATCAGGAGGGAATACGGGCATTGGAGCAGTGTGATTGTTGACATCTATTACGATCACTTTCTTGCCGCCAACTGGTCAACCTATCACTCCGAACCTCTTGAAAGTTATGTAGATAAATTTTATCAAGATCTGGTGGATCATTACGATATCTTGCCTGAACGGGTTCAAAACTTTCTACCGATCATGATGGAGCAGAATTGGTTAGTGAGCTACGCGAGTATTGAAGGCATTTCGCGTATATTCTACCAAATGAACCGGCGAACCAAAGGTAAAAGCGGTATGGATTTCGCCCCCATGGATTTGATTAAGTATTATGATCAACTACAACAACACTTCCATTTGTTTATGCAAGAATTGATAGCATACGTCAAACTTGAGCGTGCCGAATTGACAGAAAGACGGAACAAATTCTAGAAACGTAATACTCATGCTCACTGTGCGATAGCCAAGATTGTAGGAGTTGTTGGATAACTGTTACGTTCTTGCTTTAACTTCAAGTTAAACCATAAAAAAATCGCCCCATTAGGGCGATTTCTTAACAAGTTAAAGATGTAAATCTTAATTGTTGATCAAACGGAATTCTGTCCGACGGTTAGCTCTATGCTCACGTTCAGTACAAGAAACACCATCTGCACATCTATTCTTTAATCTGGTTTCACCATAACCATTGGCTACAATTCTGGAAGCATTAATTCCTTTAGATATCAAGTAATTAGCTACCGCTTGTGCACGTCTTTCTGACAGGGCTTGGTTAGAGCTTTTAGAACCTCTGGAATCTGTATGTGAAGCTACCTCTACTTTAGAACCAGGAGTTTGATTTAGGGTAGTCAGCAATTTTGCATCAATCTCTGCCTTATCGGCTGCGGTTAATGTTGCACTACCTAAATTCCAGTTAATGGCAAGACCATTGTATTCTACCAATTTACAATCTACCTCACTCCAAACAGTCAGACCACCTTTAGAGACCAATTTCTCTCTAGAAACTGATTTGCTCGTCGATGGAACGATCTCTTCAGTGGTTGTAGCATCTGCACTTAATACTGTTTTAGTAATATTGGCATATTCAGCTGGTACTTCAATTTCTTCTACTCTTGCAGGCTCGTCAATAACACGTACTGTATAGGTAGCAGTTTGCTCTGGTACTGGCGTACGCTCAAAGCTGGCATCATTAGCCAATGTGGTTACGGAAACAGTAGTAAACTCAGCTGGGTATCCTTTGTAACACCAGTAACGACAATCATCTGGATTAGAAGATGTACATTCCGCTGGTGGTACTGAACTCATTTCCCATTGCGCATAGGCTGGCTTAACTTCAACGGTCTCGGTGGATTTACCGAACGTTGCAGGAGTGATACTAATGGTTGAACCTGCTTGCTTCTTAATATAAGTTCTGGTTTCCGTTTTATAGGTGGCAGGAATAACACGTAGTTTTTTGGAAGCTTCTTTTACCAAAACACGTTCAGTTACGGTTTCGTACTTGGCTGGTACAACTTGTAATTTTTTGTACGCCGGCGTTGCCTCAAGGGTAACTTCTTCATTCTCATAAACATCAGGCGTGGTACAACGCACATAGCATTTACCTGGCTCAGGGTTAGATGGTAAGTCTTGCGCTGTCGCAAAGCCAGTGGCGGCAAGGGCTATTAGGGATAAGATAATTTTTTTCATTTGGATTGAATTTTGTTAGTTATTTTACAAGTCAAAGTTCCATAAAATTACCGCTATAGATGATAAAATAATAATAAAACCTATATTATTTATGTTAAAGCCCAATGGATAGAGGATTAAATTCTCAAAATTTCGATCATCTACACCACCTTAACATCAGAAAGATCTTAAAATTTTATTCATTTGACGATGGAGACCCTCATCATAGTCTAAATGAGTGACTAACCTCAATTTCCCCTGCCCCATATTACTGATAATAACCTGGTTGCTTTCCATATATTCCATGACCGCAGCTTCATCCTTTACTTCAAAAATCACGATGTTGGTTTCTACGGGCTCCACTTTTTCCACCCAAGAACAGCCTGCAAGAACTTCGGCCAGTTCAATAGCTCTCTGATGATCATCTTGAAGTCTTTCTATGTGATGGTCTAGTGCATACAATGCTGCGGCAGCAACATAGCCTACTTGACGCATCCCGCCGCCCAAGACCTTACGCACGCGCATTGCTTTATCCATCAATTCTTTTTTTCCGGTCAATACGGTACCCAATGGCGCACCCATCCCTTTACTAAAGCAAACGGAAATGGTATCAAACATTCTTCCATATTCTTTTGGATCCTGACCTGTGGCTACTAAGGCATTCCATAATCTGGCTCCATCCAGATGATATCCCAGTCCGTGCTTTTTACATACCGCATGAATTTCCTTGAGGTCCTCGATGGCATAACAGGCACCACCTCCTTTATTTGTAGTATTCTCTACACACACCAAACTAGTCAGCGGACTATGATAAAAGTCGTGTGGGTTGATAGCTGCTTCAACTTGTGCTGCCGTAATCATTCCCCTATTCCCGTCCAGTAATTTGCAGGACACCCCACTATTAAAGGACACTCCCCCACCTTCATAATTATAGACATGGGCATATTTATCACAAATCAACTGTTCGCCTGGTTGGGTATGCATTTTAATAGCAGCTTGATTGGCCATACTCCCGGTAGGAAAAAACAGGGCTTCATCTGTACCAAAAAAATCAGCTACCCGGGCTTCTAATTCATTAACCGTCGGGTCCTCCTTATATACATCGTCGCCTACTTCTGCGCTGAACATTGCTTTCAACATGCCTTTGGTAGGTTTGGTTACGGTGTCACTACGTAGATCTATCATTTGTAAGTAATTTATCGTGAATTATTTAGGGTTCGCTTTCGCGAAAGCGGATCCTCCAGCAAGCTTCAAGGCAACAACCATCACCAGTCTGCCTTAAATTTCATTCAAACATAGGCTTTAATCACCAAAGAAATTAATGATACTTTTGCAATTGCCCAAAACAACACTATGATAACTGCAGACCAGGTCAAAGAATTACAGGAACGCGTCAAACAGCTCAAGGATTATCTACAGATCGAGGCCAAAAAAATCGAGATTACCAATCTTGAAGAGAAAACTTTTGCCCCAGATTTCTGGAATACTCCCAAGGACGCAGAAGTCGTAATGAAGCAGTTAAGAAATAAAAAACAATGGACCATTGATTATGATACAGCGGTGACCCTTGTGGAAGACCTTGAGGTCCTCTACGAATTTTACAAGGAAGATGAAGCTACCGAGGGAGATGTGACAGCAAAATTCCAAGCGGCTACCGATTTGATCGAGAAACTTGAGTTTAAAAACATGTTATCCAATGAAGGAGATGACATGAGTGCCGTGCTACAGATTACTGCCGGAGCTGGTGGTACGGAATCCTGCGACTGGGCTGAAATCCTGATGAGGATGTATATGATGTGGGCCGAAAAAAGCGGTTTCAAGGTGAAGGAACTCAACTTTCAGCCTGGAGACGTGGCTGGAATAAAGACCGTTACTTTAGAGATTGATGGAGATTATAGTTTTGGCTGGCTCAAAGGAGAGAATGGCGTCCATCGATTGGTCCGAATTTCCCCTTTCGATTCCAATGCCAAAAGACATACCAGTTTTGCTTCGGTCTATGTTTATCCGCTCGCCGATGATTCTATCGAAATCGACATTAATCCAGCTGATATTTCCTGGGATTTTGCTCGCTCAAGTGGGGCTGGTGGTCAAAACGTGAATAAAGTGGAAACCAAAGCTATACTCACCCACCATCCTTCTGGTATCGTCATCCATAATTCTGAAACGCGCTCGCAATTGGAAAACCGAGAGAAAGCAATGCAGATGTTGAAGTCCCAACTCTTTGAAATTGAATTGCAAAAACGCAATGCCGCCAGGGATGAAATTGAGGCCGGCAAGATGAAGATTGAATGGGGTTCACAAATTCGCAACTATGTACTACATCCGTATAAACTGATTAAAGATGTACGTACCGGGCACGAGACAGGGAATACGGATGCAGTACTGGATGGTGATCTGGATGCCTTTCTCAAAGCCTTTTTGATGGAACAAGGACAGGAAAAGCCCAGTGACCAGCTTTAAAATTCTATACGTCTGCTTGTAGCACGATCTTAAATGACCGGCCAGGCTTTAACTTAACTTTAGCTAACCTTCTTTAAACCTGCTGGTAGTTTTGCGGTCGAAAAGAAAAACGACTGTTATGAAATTATGGATATGGAGTAGTATGCTCCTTTTGGGTTGTCTTGGATTCGCCCAACAAAAAGAATCCGCCAACTCTAGCATCCAAGTTACCGGAAAACTGATCGACCAATCTACTGAAGCTCCACTGGAGTTTGCCACCGTATCCTTTTTAAGTACAGATGATTCAGTTCCTCCACAAGGTGGGGTGACAGATCTTAATGGTAATTATAAGTTTAATATCTCACCAGGAACTTATAACGTACGATGGGAGTACATCACTTTTAAAAGCATCGTTCGCAACAATGTAACCCTCACCTCTGATAAGGATTTTGGTGTGATGATGATGGAATTGGATGTAGCCGAGCTTGATGCAGCCGTGGTCATTGCCGAAAAAACTACCGTAGACATAAGGTTAGACAAAAAAATCTACAATATTGGTAAGGACCTAACGGTTAGAGGAGGTAGTGCCAGCGATGTGCTGGACAACGTTCCATCCGTCTCCGTCGATGTTGAGGGAAATGTAGCCCTGCGAGGAAATGACAATGTCACCATTTTAATTGATGGACGTCCCAGTGCCTTGGTAGGTTTTAATGGCGCAGAGGCCCTACGGCAGATTCCTGCTGACGCTATAGAGAAAGTTGAGGTAATCACCTCTCCCAGTGCGAGATATGATGCAGAAGGAACCGCAGGTATCTTAAATATTATTTTACGTAAGCAACGCTTGCAAGGATTTAACGGATCAGTTCAATTGGACGCAGGTTATAATCCGCAGGCAGGTATTTCTCTCAACGGAAATTACCGCACAGATTCCTGGAACTTTTTTACCAATACCGGGTTGAGATATAGGGAACGTCCTGGAAACGCCTCATCGAGCACCGAATATTTTTCTAGCAACGCTCAAAATGACTTTGTTGATGAAGAACGGAATTTTGACCGTATTGGACGTAACCTATTTACCAGTTTAGGAGCAGAGTATTTTATTGACGAGCAATCCAGCATTGTCGGGAACGTTGTCTTTCGCTTAGGAAATGACGATGACCTGAATACCAATGTAATTGACAGGTTTGATGAAAACAGAAATTTGAATGAGCAAACGATCAGAACTGAACAAGAAGGGGAAGATGAAGAAGATATTCAGTTTTCTTTGGATTATCAAAACGACTTGGATGATAATGGACAAAAGTTAAAAGCCAGCTTGCAGTATTCTACCAGCATAGAGGAAGAGTTGGCCAATATCTTGGAAAGAGAAACTACCCAAAATGAGATCAACGATGTTGAGCGCTCCTTGTCCAAAGAAGACGAAAGAAATGCTTTACTCCAAGTGGATTATGAATTACCTGTGGGTGAAGACGAACAATGGGAAGCGGGTTACCGAGGGAGTTATCGGGATATCAGCAATTCATTTTTTCTAGAGGAAAGGTTGGTATTCCCCGACGGGCCATTGGTTCCAGATGCAGGTTTGAACAATACTTTTAATTATGACGAATTGGTCAATGCCTTTTACGGTCAATATGGTCGTGAGATCAATAAATTTTCTTTTTTAGCTGGTCTCCGTTACGAATATACCAATGTAGATATCAGTCAGGCTACCACAAATATTGTCGATGAAAAGAATTACGGCAGCCTATTCCCTACCCTGAATTTGGGATATGAACTACAACAAGGTGAAAATATTACGTTGGGTTATAACCGTAGGGTACGACGACCCAGGGGTAGATTTTTAAATCCATTCCCTAGCAGATCTAGTGAATCTAACGTATTTCAAGGTAATGTAGATTTGGATCCAACTTTTACCCATGCGTTGGATATGGGGTATTTAAGAAGATGGAAGAAAATAACTCTCAGCACTTCTGTTTATTACAATCAAAGTGACGAGAATTGGGAATTCATTCAAGAGGAGTTGCAGGATGCGAATGGCGACCCAATACTAACAGATAACGGTGATCCTATTATCCGGCGTTTTCCAGTCAATTTATCCACTCAATACAGACTAGGCTACGAGTTTACCTTAACTTATAGACCTTTTAAGTGGTGGACCATTAATTCTGATTTTAACTTGTTTAGAAATGAAACAGATGGAGATTTCAACAACCAAAGCTTTGATTTTGTCAATGTGAGTTATTTTGCCAGGCTTAATCAAAAGTTTGACTTACCAGCGGGAATTGATTTTCAGGCCAGGGTCAATTATAGAGGAGCTTCAGAGGATGCTCAACGCACACAGAATGGCATAGCGACGGTCAATCTGGCTGCCAGTAAGGATCTTTTTGGTGATAAGGCTACCATTTCTATGAATGTAAGTGATTTATTCAATAGCCGCAGACGTGAAAGCACTACCGTAACACCTCAATTTATTTCTGACAGTTCTTTCCAATGGCGTGAGCGTCAAATTAATATGAGTTTTATTTACCGATTCAATCAGAAAAAGAGCCGTGAACGAGGTGAACGTGGGGATGACGATGATTTTGAATTTCAGGGTTAATTAGGATTTTTTAAGATAATCTGATAATTATTAACACAAAATAAAAACAATTAACCAAGCCTAAAGCCAATATTTGCACCAAACATTTAACTAATTATGAAAAAGCTATTATTGGTTTTGGCGATCGCTCTAGGAGCAGCCAGCTATTCAACTGCACAGGAAATTTCAGGTAACGCTTTAGGTATCCGTATCGGTGATGGGGATGGACTTGGTACTGAGCTTTCCTATCAACGGGCCCTTGGTGGTAACAATCGCCTAGAATTGGATTTAGGTTATGAAGATGGAAGAAACTTCAATGCCTTTAAGTTGACCGGAATGTACCACTGGGTGTGGAACATCGACGGAGGCTTCAACTGGTATGCTGGTCCTGGTGGAGGATTTGCTGTCGTAAGCATTGATGATGATTTTCCTGGAAGACTTGATTCTGATGACGACTCAGAAACCTCGGTATTTGTAGGTGGTCAGGTTGGTATTGAATATAATTTTGATATACCCTTGTTATTATCATTGGATGTAAGACCTGAATTCTATTTTGGAGAATTTAGGGATGGTAATGATATTGATATCGCCTTAGGTATCAGATATCAATTTTAAGATCCTTAAATACAATATTCAAGCGATGTCAGATAGGCATCGCTTTTTTTTTGCCATATATTTTCACTTATTGTGATTGGTGCATAAAAAAACCAGCCCTTGGGCTGGTTAATTATATAATTCAACAGAATCTGTCTTAAGCGTTTAAGGCTTCTTTCTCTTTCAGCTTAGCTTCTTTTTTCATCTTTCTTTTTTCCAACGCCGCTCCAGTAATCCAATAAGGGATTGCAAAAGCCGTTAAAAAAATCATGAGCCAAAATCCTATGCCAAGGATTCCAAGAAATACCAAAAAGCCAAAATATTGATCAAATTCAAACATGGTGGTGTACAATTTTCAGCAAAGATAAGGGCTTTGAACCAAAAATAAAATATACACTCACCATTTATCCACAAATTTATGTTGATTACATGGATGAACAATAATTTTGGGGAGTATCGCTTTCGCGAAAGCGCATACTATAACAATTTTATCTAAGGTGGTATTTTTTACAGAAGACGTAGGAGTTTATATTTGTACAAACAAAACAAACTATGGATTTCAGGATAGAAAAAGATACCATGGGACCAGTAGAAGTTCCAGCAGACAAACTATGGGGAGCCCAAACCCAGCGATCACGCCTGAATTTCAAAATTGGCCCAGCCGCCAGCATGCCGTTGGAAATCGTATATGGTTTTGCCTACCTTAAAAAAGCGGCTGCACATACCAATCATGACTTAGGGGTATTGAGCGCTGAAAAACGAGATCTGATCTCCCAAGTCTGTGACGAAATCCTGGAAGGCAAACATGACGATCAATTCCCATTAGTGATCTGGCAAACCGGCTCTGGAACTCAATCCAATATGAATGTCAACGAGGTCATCGCCAATCGCGCCCATCAAATCGCTGGAAAAACTATTGGAGAAGGTGAAAAAACTATACAACCCAACGATGATGTCAATAAGTCACAATCATCAAACGACACTTTCCCGACGGGTATGCATATCGCCATCTATAAAATGATTGTAGAGGATACCATTCCGGGTATCAAACAATTGCGCAATACACTTCATGAAAAGTCTTTGGAATTTACTGATGTAGTAAAAATCGGTCGTACCCACTTGATGGACGCTACGCCTTTGACCTTGGGTCAGGAGTTCAGCGGTTATGTTTCTCAACTTGATCATGGAATCATTGCCTTAGAAGCCACCTTATCTCACCTTAGTGAGCTGGCGCTGGGAGGAACAGCAGTAGGTACTGGTCTGAATACCCCAAAAGGTTATGACGTCAAAGTAGCAAAATATATAGCTGACTTTACTGGATTAGCCTTTCAAACTGCTGAAAACAAATTCGAAGCTTTGGCTGCTCACGACGCTTTGGTCGAAACCCACGGTGCCTTAAAGCAATTGGCAGTTAGTATTAACAAAATCGCGCATGATATACGTATGCTGGCCAGCGGACCGCGTAGCGGGATTGGCGAACTCATTCTACCAGCCAATGAGCCTGGGAGCTCGATCATGCCAGGTAAAGTAAATCCTACCCAGGCCGAAGCCATTACCATGGTTTGTGCCCGTGTGATGGGTAATGACACCACGGTTACAGTCGGTGGAATGCAAGGTCATTTTGAATTGAATGTATTCAAGCCTGTGATGGCAGCTGCCGTCCTGGAAAGCGCTAGATTACTGGGTGATGCCTGTAGAAGCTTTGATGAGAATTGTGCTGTAGGAATTACACCAAATCACGATAAGATCAAATCGCTGTTGGATAATTCCTTGATGTTGGTCACTGCTCTCAATACCAAAATTGGTTACTACAAAGCAGCTGAAATCGCCAATAAGGCCCATAATGAAGGAACAACTCTAAAAGAAGCTGCCACATCATTAGGCTATCTAACCGCCGAAGAATTTGACGAATGGGTGCGCCCTGAGGATATGACAGGTCACCACTGATGTAAAAGCATCCTATACAAGACTAGCCTCTATCGCATGATAGGGGCTTTTTTATGGTTTTGTTATAGGTCTTGCCTGGCACAGGAAGTTTATCTAGGTTGGAACTGGTCAACTATTTTGTCTTTAATAGCCTTAGATGTAATCTTGATTATATGTTGGATAGGAGATTAAGGACTACCCATCACTTGTTTATAGCCCGTTCCACCATTGCTGCGGAATGCTACGGTACAATTTACCCAACCTGTTGGAATAACCAGATGGATTTAATTTTGATAAGGAGGGTACCTGCTATTCCAACCAAACCAACATTTTCAATGCAGAAGTCTTGGGACATGCTGTGATGTTCAATATGAAGAAGAAGGCATGTGAAAAATTAGAGTGACACGCTGAATGCAAAAAATGCAAAACAGTACGCCACTCTAAAAAAAATTGATCCTCAAAATAAGAAGGTTACTTATTGGCTAAATGACCTTATAAGACTTTGAGCGATGCTTAAGGTGTATTTGAGTTGGACAGAAAACCGTATGCCGTGGAATAATGTAACATTTGTTCGGCAAAGCTTCCCGGTTGTTCTATATTGAATGAACTTATCGTATCCGCTTTCATCATTGGAACGATCATTGGGTTGACAAATCCGCGGTAAGCAGGAGTTTTAAATTTGCTGTTGCGATCAAGAACTTCTTTGTGGATGGCAGGATCGACTTTGACGCCGTAATTCTCTACAAGATCCTGTGCTGCCTGAAAATCCCCTTCACTAGTAATGCGCTGGGTCTCTCTAAGTAATTGACCAAACAATTCTCTGAGTTTGTCATAATCTTTAATATCATAATAGGTTTTATCGTTTTTGGTCACCTTTTCTATCACATTTTGTTCCTTACCTTTTTCATAAACCCAGGCGCTTACCCACTGTCGGTTTCGCATATGAGCCTCTTCTACCTCCTGACCTAATTCTAGCCTGGTCAACTGGGAGAGTAAACCATTTCTGATATAGCCATCATAAGCAGCCATACCGTATTTTTTCCAATCTTCTACCAATCCCAATTCTTCCAATTTTGGATCCATCAGGTAGTAAAGACCGAATAAATCGGCACGTCCCTCTTCTATGGTAGACTTATAGCTACCCAAAGTTTCCTTGGGGGTTCCCACCCCAGGATTGATCTGACCACTGGCATGTCCGACTACCTCGTGTAATGCGGTGTGTAATTTATCAGCTTTAGCACCGTATTTTTTTTCGAGTTCGACCTCAGTCTCATCATGCGCAAATTCCTCTAGTTTCCCAGAGCTCCCACCCTCTTCATAGGCAGCAATGATATTTCCTAAGGAGACCGATTTACTACCATGAGCCGACCTGATCCAGACATTATTAGGAAGGTTGACACCAATTGGGGTTGCCGGACTGGCGTCACCAGCTTCTCCAGCTACATTTACTGTTTTATAACTGACTCCTGTTACCTTTGGCTTTTTATGTTCCTCCATTAAAGGCGAATTGTCCTCAAACCATTGGGCGTTTTCACTCAAGACATTCATTTTTCTTGACATGTCAAAATCTTTGATTTGAACAATGGTTTCATAGCTACCTTTATAAGCTATAGGATCATTGTATACTTCAATAAATCCATTGATCCAATCTACAGCTCCTTCCGTACTAGTGCTCCAGGCGATGGCATACTCATCCCAGGTTTCAAGGCTGCCTGTTTGATAATATTCAATCAATAAGCCTAAGGCTTTTGCTTGCTGCGGAGTTTCTGCAACAGATTGAGCTTTTTCTAGCCAAAAAATTATGCGATCTATAGCTTCACCATACAGCCCACCACTTTTGTAAACCTGATCAACCAATTTTCCATCTTTTTTGATCAATCTGGAATTTAGGCCTATTTCAACAGGTTCTTCTGCATCTACCGGCATGCTTTTATAATGGCGGTAAGCCTCTTCAGTAGTTACATCTGGACCATAAAAATTGACCGCACTGGCCAATACAATATCCTTGTCTTTATCCAGAACTACTTTCTTGGCATCCTCTTCGTTAAACATCACTTGCCAAACCTCATCTTCGATTTCTACGCCCGTAGCGTCCATCAATTGAACAAAATAGTCCCGACTGAATTCAGGTTTCATTTTGTCCATACTGTAGTGATGATGGATACCATTGGCAAACCAAATCCTATTCAGGTAGGTCTCAAAGGCCTTCCATGAATCTTCATCTTTGTCACCCTCATATTTTTGATAGATGGCTTCAAGTCCTTGTCTAATAGCGAGATTATGCCTATAGTTTTGGTCCCAGATGATATCACGACCACTCAAGCCTGCCTGGGTGAGATAATAGACCAGTTTTTGCTGTTGTAAGTTCAACTCTTCCCATCCTGGAATTTTGTATCTCAACACGCCTATGTCGGCAAATTCAGTGACCTGGTAGGAAAAATCATCGGACTGCTCAACTTCAGTACCTACAGGTTCAGGTTCCTGACCATCATTACAGGCAACTACTAATGATAAAGCTATAGCGCAAGCTAAATATTGGAAATATTTCATGAATATGTTGGTTTTATCTTGGGAGCGATTGAGGCTTCCAGCATTGCTCTCAAAAATACTAATTATTCTGCGTTACAAGAATACTTGATTCTTCCTACATTAAACAATAGTGTATAAATCATGTAAAAAATTGATTCACTTTTGTTCACGAATTGTGGTATTTTCTATTTCTTTGTTTTATTCCTACATTCAATAAAGATGTTGCGTCTATTTCTTTTCTTCCTGTTCAGTATGATCTGCTCCTTTACTCAAGGGCAGGAGTCATTGGACAGCGTTTTGGTTTGGCTTGAACGCGGCGAGACCAAATTGGCCAAAACCTCCTTAGAAAAGTACGAGCTGAGTCAACTCCAAAAATCTTCACTGGGTCAATACCTGTTAGCCGAAGGGATCATCTTATACCGAGAAGACGAGCTAATTGAAGCCTATGAGCGATTACAGGAAGCCAAAGGACTTAAAGAACACCTCAGTACAGCACAGCTATACCTAATCAATGATTATATGATGCGAATAGCCAACGGTGCATCTGAATTCAGTACCTCTGCAGAATCGTTGGTTCAAGAAAACTGTAGTATTGCCAAGTTATTAGACGACCCCTCCATGAAAATCAAATGTATTTATGAATCATCTTATAAAGATATTGTAGGTGAAAATTATGAGTTGGCCTTACAGCTCAACTACCAAATGCAGAAAATAGCGCTGGATAATGAATTGGAGGAAGAATTACTGGATATTGAAAATAATATAGGTACCCTACACTATTTTCAGGGCAGGTATGACTCTACCTTATATTATTTCGAACGTAATTTAGAACGCTGTCGTATTTTAAAAGATACATTAAGTATAGCCGAGCGATTGAACAATATGGCTATGTTACGCGCGGCCTTGGGACAACACGATCTGGCGATCAACAATATAACTGAAGCTGAAAACCTTAGCCGAGTAGTGTCAGACAAGCAATTCATCAGTTTATTAAAGAGAAATAAAGCTGATATTTTGGCCCAAGCGGGTAATTATCAGGAAGCCAGTAATTATTACTATGATCACCTGGCCATGAACGATACCCTCATGGCTGAAGAAATTAGTAAGAATATCGCCGAACTGCAAACCAAGTATGACACGGCGGAGCAGGAACGACTCAATGCAGAATTAAGGGCAGTCAACTCTAAAAATGAATCCAGGATCTATCTTTTGATTTCGGTTTTAGCCCTGGCAGGAGTCTTGGTTGTTTTTTTCGTGCAAAACCACATTAAAACAAAGAATGTAATGGCAGCTCAACAAGTTGCCCAACAGGAAAAAGAGAAAAAACTTTTACTGGATCAGGAATTAGCCAGTATTGATGCCGTGATCGCTGGCCAGGAGCAAGAGCGCCTTCAGATCGCCAGTGACTTGCACGATGATCTTGGTAATTCGCTCACCACAATTCGATTACACCTGGAAGCAGCCTTGGATAAAAATCCGTCTCGGGAAGTCCAACCTCTTTCCCATGCATTACAAATGCTCCATCAAGTGTATACCAAAGTGCGCCGCCTAAGTCATACCCAACACAGTCGAGTGCTCAGCGAAGAAGGATGGTTAGACAGCATTAAAGAATTGGCACACCAGATCAATCAAAGTCAACAACTAGAAGTAGAAGTCTTGCATCATGGACTGGAAGGTCGACTGGCACATAGCACAGAGTTAACTCTTTTCAGGGTCATCCAAGAATTGCTGAACAATATCATTAAACATTCAAAGGCTACAAACGCCAGTATCAGTATTACCGGCGGTCCTCAGTCATTGGATATTATGGTAGAAGACAATGGTCAAGGTTTTAATTATTCCACTGATTTCAAGAACGGTATGGGCTTATCTAGCATTAAAAAGAAGGTGGAAAGCCTAAATGGCAGGTTTTTTGTGGATAGTTCGCCAGGAAACGGCACCACTATCAACCTAGAAATACCAACCATATGATTGCAATCGCCATAGCCGACGATCACCTTGCCTTAAGTGAAGGCCTCGAATTATTTATTAACCAGCAAGATAGCATGCGTGTGTTATTTAAGGTAACCAACGGTAAGGAATTGCTCCACCAACTGGAACAATCCCTACCTGATGTAGTACTGACCGATATCAACATGCCAGAAATCAACGGTGTTGAACTTTGTCGCCGCATAAAGACCGAAAAACCCCATATCAAAGTCATTGCCTTGAGTATGTTTGACAACCAGGGTGCCATTGACGATATGTCTGCAGCAGGCGCAGATGGATATGTTTTAAAAAGCAGCCCCTTGATCCAACTTAAACAAGCCATTTTGGAGGTCTGTGCAGGTCAATCCTATTTTGATCCTCAATTGGAATTTGAACTGAAGGAAATACGTACATTTAAGGAGCAAAAAAACATTCTTTCCCGCAGTGAAAGAGACATATTGGTTGCCATTGCCAAAGGCAAGACCAGTCAGGAGATTGCGGCAGATCGTGGTACAGCGGTCAGTACCGTTAATAAACACAGAAAGAATATCATTAATAAATTGGGCCTGCAAGGCAAAAAAGAATTGATGGAATATGCCTTGGAACGCCACGGCCACACTAACTCCAACTCATGAAGCATTTCCTCCTTCTTTTTCTATTCTTATGTGTTTTCAGCAGTTGCCAAAACAAGGCAAATAACAACAACACTTCTGAAGATTACTCTATCACAGTCTCTCCTGATGCGATACAACCAATTGCGCAGGATAGTATTGCCTACTTTGATGATTTTCCATCCGAATATGTGGACCAAAGAAATGTGGAGGTATGGCTTCCCAAAGGCTATCCGCAACCTAATCTGGACTACAAAGTGTTGTATATACACGATGGTCAAAATGTGCTCAATGCCAAAACAAGTTATACGGGAATCGCCTGGGAAGTAGATGAAAAACTGGATTCCTTGCTTCAAAAAAATGCAGTTGAGCCCACCATCGTCGTTGCGATTTGGAACAATGGTAAGAAAAGATTCAATGAATACATGCCCAAGTTTCCCGCTGAGGTTACGGAGTCCGCTTTCGCGAAAGCGGAATTAAAGCAATACTCAGGGTTTGACCGCTTGTACAGTGATGAATACCTCAAATTTCTAACCCAAGAATTAAGGCCTTTTATCAATGACAATTTCCAGGTCTCAGAGAAAGCAGCAGATACAGCAATCATGGGAGCTTCAATGGGAGCACATATTTCACTGTATGCGATGATGAAATACCCAGACATATTTGGTAGGGCAGGATGTTTCAGTACACATTGGCCTATTCCAGAGTTAGGAGCGCCTTTTATGGAAGCTCTTCCAGCGGCCATCCCATCAGCAGAAACACATAAAATTTATTTTGATCACGGCACCAAGACACTGGACAAAGTATATGAACCTTACCAACTAGAAGTCAATCAGATGTTTGCTAGAAAGGGATATGATTCCACCCGATTGATGTACCGAAAATTTGTAGGTCATGAACACAGTGAGAAATACTGGAAACAACGCGTGCAACATGCCTTGGTTTTTCTCTTACAATAAGTAGGATGTTCAACTGTAGATTAGCCGACCTGTAGCATATTTACCGAAAATGGGTGTGTACTATAGCCCTAACCTCACCCCCATTTTATAATTTCGCCCCCTGGTCTGAAAACCGGCTAGTTCCTGATAATCCTCATCCAAAATATTGCTGACCCCTAGGAACAATTGTAAGTTTTTTACTGGCACCTTATAGGTGAAGTCAAGATCCACCAATTGAAATGCATCCAGTTCTACCTGTTGAGCCATAAAAGTGGTATTGTCAAAATAAGCGTCTGCTCGCTGGTGATTATACTGATATCGGAACCTTACACGCAATTGTTCCAGAAGATCATAACCCATACTCACATTCACCTTATGTTTGGGAATCCTAATCAACTGGGGAACATTGTCCCGCTCTGTAAAAGTATAATTAGCCATCATATCCCATCGGTCCCAAAGCTGAGCCTGCGCTGCAACTTCAATACCTCTGGCGATAAGTTCTTCATCCACATTCTGGTATGCTGAGATGAAATTAGCTGGATCGATGGTTACAAACTGCACCAGTTGATTTTCTGAACGTCTGAATAAACTAACACTAATACTGGCCTGGTCGATGCTTGCCGATAGTCCAGCTTCCAGGGTTGCGTTCTCCTCGGGCTGTAAATCTTCGTTACCGAATTCCGCAGCATACAATTGAAACAGTGAAGGGACAATATAAGCAGTGCTGTAGCTAGCGTATAACTTATACACCTGATTTGTATTTTCCCACCTGAAAGAAGGGTTAAAATTATACACCCAGGTGGCATCATAATTACTATGCGCATTATATCTGGCGCCAGCATTTATATTCAAACCTGATCCGCTGATCCAAACCACATTAGCATAGGGATCGTAGACTTGGGCGTTGGCTTGATCTTTATCGGCATTTTGCTCAAAGTCAGAACTACCAAACGGAATACTGAAATCTTCATATTGATCTGATCGAAAGTTAAAACCTAGTATGGTTTTTAATTGCATCTGATCGGAGAGTTCAAAACTATATTTATGATAAAGATCCAGTGAGTATCCGTCTGCATTAAATATGGAAGGAAAACTACTTCTCGTATCTCTACGTGTGTGAGTGCTTACATCAGTATAAACCAACTCAGCTTTTGCCGAGTATTTCCAATTCATATTTGTGCCCCATCGCCATTGCCGATTATAGGTTTCATTATCGGCATCAGCAAAGGCCCCCTGGTCAAAATGAGTAACAAATTCATCAAAAGACAAATAAGAATTAATCATAAAATCCTTGTGGTTGTCATATCCGATCCGTCCCAATAGATTCACTCGGTTGAATGGATCGGAGTCAAATTCCTGGCCTCCGTCCTCGTTTCTTGCCGCACTGAGACCATCCACACTGGTATGGTTAAATCCCAATCCGTAGGTCAGCCCGTTTTTAGCTGCTCCTCTCATTTGAATCGAGTTATTGAATTCGTCAATACCATTGATAGCTCTTCCAGCTGCCTTATTTGTCCCCACAGAGGAAGATAAACTCCACTTGTTTCCGTCAGCGGGCGAATTCCGCAGCTTGATATTTACAACAGCGGTACTGGCATTTGCCCCATACAAGGTGCTGGCTGCGCCTTTTAGTATTTCGATTTCTTCAATCTGCTCCAGATCAATCAACCTTAAGTCAAATTCGCTACTGATATTACTGGGATCGTTAACTTGGGCACCATTGATCAAAAAGGCGGTGTGCCGGGTACTCCCTCCCCTGACCAGATAGCCTAGATTTTGTCCTGCATTACTTCGCGCACCGTTGATTTCGATTCCAGCGTATTGGTTGAGCAAGTCAGCGAGGCTCGCGGAACTTTGACTCGCTATGACATCCCTAGTGATTTTAATCACTGGCTTCCCGCTGTCTTTTCTTTTCAGGTCAAATTTGGAAGAGGCCTGAACCACTACTTCTTCCAGAGCGGTAGGAATGGAATCCTTTTGTTGTTGAGCATAGCCGTAAAATGCTCCATAAAGTACCGCCAAAACTGCGATCAATTTTCTTTTCATAGTCAGATTTAAAACCCGGAGCAAAAAATGGAAGGAAATTGTGGCCACATCATACTCATCAATCTACCTTGGAAAAAGGTATATTGCCTACCACAAAAACGCTTACATCCCTATCCCGGAGATGAACGATAATGTATGAAAATAGGCAGGTCTCCTGACTTCAAAGTAGCTACGCCTTCCCGGAATTATACCAGTGACATCATGCATCTACTCTTTGGCTTATCCACCAAAGACCACCTTTCAGGTAGTTTGTTTACAGTTGCGGGAACAGTTCTAGAATTACACTAGATTCCCTTTTAATCCCGATACACCATCATTCCAAGAGTAATCATCTTAAAATATGGCTTCATCGAAAACCTTTTTCCGCTGCGAATGTATTACAATAAAGATTTTGAAGGAGTAAATTTCTTAAAATTATTTTGCTTTCACTGGAACCAGTGAAAATCCGATCATCTTATCATCCAACTTCCCATCATATCATTTGGATATGGTATTTTTGGGCCATGGTCAAAAGGCTATTGTATACCTTATTTTTATTGTTGCTGATTTGCAGCTGCGTCGATCAGCCCAAAAAGCAAGGGCAACTTGATGTTGGTAAAACATCAAAATCTTCGGACATCAAGGTAAAGTATGCCAAGGGTTTTCAAATCCAATCTACCCAAACCGGTTACATCATCAATGTTAAAAACCCCTGGCCTGGCGCTGAAGACACTTATCAATACCACTTAAGATTTTCTGGTAGGAACTTGGTACCTGAACCTGACGTGTCTCAACCTATTGAAATACCCATCAATCGGCTGATCCTTACCTCTACTACACAAATACCGCCGCTGGTGATGTTGAATGAATCAGCATCCTTGATCGGATTCCCCACGACCGATTATATCAGTTCGCCAGCCATTCGCCAACTCATTGAAGCTGGAAAAGTAGAGGAACTGGGAGCCAATGAATCCATCAATGTTGAACGCAGTATCAGTTTACATCCGGATCTGGTGATGGGATTTGGTATTGACGGTAACAATCCCACTTACGACCAACTGCAAAGAGCGGGAATACCAGTCTTGTATAATGGAGATTGGACAGAGTCACATCCTTTGGGAAAAGCAGAATGGATCAAGGTTTTTGGTGTGCTATTGGGTAAAGAGAAAGAAGCTCAACAGATTTTTGATCGAATAGAACGTGATTATTTAAATACGTTGAAAAAGGTAGAAAACTTAAACCAGCCGAAAGTATTGGTCGGCGCTAGCTGGAAAGAAATTTGGTACTTGCCTTACGGAAATTCATGGCAAGGAAAAATTTTAAAAGATGCTGGTGGTTCTTATGTTTATGCACAAACTAAGGGGCAAGGTTCTCTGGCCTATAATATAGAGCGAGTGTTGACTGATGCTAGCAAGGCAGATTTTTGGATTGCACCAGGTCAATACACCAGTTACAGCAGCATGATACAGGATCAACCTGCCTATGCACAATTTCAGGCGTTTCAAGAAAAAAAGATCTATACTTTTGCGTTAAACAAAGGCGCCAGAGGTGGTATTACTTATTATGAAGAAGCGCATATGAAACCCGATGTTGTGCTTAAAGACTTGGTAAAAATCTTACATCCAGAATTGGATTTAGATCACCAGTTATATTTCTTTCATCCTTTAGAACCATAAACCAGAATCTTGAAGTCAGCACGAATTCTTTTACTGGTTTTACTTCTCTTGCTACTTTTTGTGGCTGATCTCTGTTTAGGTACGGTGCAGATTCCTCTGGCTGATTTTTGGAACATTCTGTCTGGTCAGGCAAATGAAGTGGATGCCTCTACCCGATTCATCATCACGCAATTGAGGCTGCCACGAGCGATCATGGCCATTCTTACTGGCGCTGGTTTATCCATGGCTGGTTTACTGATGCAAACCCTTTTTAGGAACCCACTGGCTGGTCCTTTTGTTTTAGGTATTTCCAGCGGAGCCGGACTGGGTGTTGCTTTGGTCATCATGGGTGCTGGAATGATAGGTTTATCCAGTCTATCGGAAACCGGTATTATCGCTGCCAGCATTTTTGGTAGTTTAGGGGTGCTTATTTTAATTCTTCTTATTTCGGTTCGCATAAAGGATACGATGGGATTATTAATTATAGGTTTGATGATGGGAAGTTTGAGTAGTGCTATAGTGGGGATTCTTAGTTATTTCAGCAGTAGTGAGCAATTGAAGCGATATGTTTTTTGGTCCCTGGGAAGTCTTGGAGGTATGCAATGGACTGAAATAGCCATATTAGCTGGAATAAGCATCATTGGATTAGGCTTGATTTTGTTGATTATTAAACCACTAAACGCACTATTACTGGGTGAATCCTATGCTTTGAGCCTAGGAATCAATTTAAAGCGTACCCGATGGATGATCATCCTGATCACAAGTTTGCTGGCGGGAGGAATAACAGCCTTTGCCGGTCCCATTGCCTTTATTGGTTTAGCAGTACCACATTTATCCCGCTTGCTATTACCGACGGTAGACCACCGTATGTTAATACCCACAGCCTTGTTGATGGGTGCTTGTCTTTTGTTGGTCTGTGATTTGGTCAGTCAGTTGCCATTGACCAATTACTCTTTGCCCATCAATGCGGTAACCTCTCTATTAGGTGCTCCAGTGGTCATCTGGCTCATCATGAAAAAAAGAAACCTTCATTTCTAATGCTGACGATTGATAACATTCAGGTAGGTTACGGTTCTTGTGTGGTGGCAAGACATGAAGGTGAGTCCGCTTTCGCGAAAGCGGAATTAACTGCGATATTGGGAACCAACGGAGCGGGAAAATCCACCCTATTGAGATCTTTACATAATGGCAGCCATTTATTGAACGGAAATATAAGGCTGGAAGGTCTGGACATCAATAATTGGAATCCCACTGAAAGGTCTAGAAAGATTGCCGTTGTTTTAACTGAACGGCACTTCTCCTACTTTCTAAAGGTGCGTGAGCTGCTAGAGTTAAGCCGGTCGCCCTACACTAATTTTTTGGGAAAGCTACAACCGCTGGATCACGAGCGCATTCATGCGGTGATGCAAAGTTTTGATCTGGAGTCCCTGTTTGACCGCCGATTGGGAACCTTGAGCGACGGACAATTACAGCGTGTTTTGATTGCTCGGGCGATGGTGCAGGATACAGAGTATTTATTGATGGACGAGCCTACCAGTCATCTGGACATCAACCACAAAGCGGATTTAATGTTTGAACTGCGGGAATATTGTCATGAAACAGGTCGAAGCATGATTTATGCCTCCCATGAAATACAGCTGGCCCTTGCCTTATCCGATAAAATCTTGACAATACATCAAGGACAGATCGATTTCTTTGAGCGCAAAGAATTGACAGCATCCGAAAAGTTGGAAAAAATGTTTCCTTCAGATTACCTGGCATTTCAGCGCGGTGATATCAAATTTAATTTCCCGAAATAAAAGGATTGATTCGTTGGTCAAACGTATAACTTGAGTCGGACTTACGCTTAAAGTTATCGTTTTCAGACTGTCATCAATTCGCTGGAATTTCTTCTAGTATTTCCAATAAAAATTTCCAGAATTTCTGGACGGAACTTATCTCTACATGCTCATCAGGACTGTGAGCACCTCTGATGTTTGGTCCAAAGGATATCATGTCCAAACCTGGATAACGCTCTCCTAGAATACCACACTCTAAGCCGGCGTGACAAGCCACCACTCTGGGCTTTTCTTCAAACATTTCCTGGTATTTTCTTTTGGCCAGATCCAGTACTTCACTTTCTGCGTTGGGTTGCCATCCTGGATAATCGCCGCTTAGGCTTGTGGCCAAGCCAGCAAGATTCATCACTCCCAGGATACTACTGGCTAGGTCCTCCTTTGAAGAATCTACAGAGGACCTTGTCAAACAAGCGATTTTTAATTCAGGTCCATATAATTGAACCCTGGCCAAATTGTTTGAAGTCTCTACTAATCCGGGTATATCCGGACTCATTCGATAAACTCCGTTATGAATTCCCAAGAGAACAAAAACCAAATTACGACTCTCTCCGGCAGGCACTACTGTTCCACTTTCTCCCTCAGATAAATCAATTTTAAGCTGAGGTTCCAAGCTTCTGTATTCATTGTAAATAGCTTGTTTACAGCTTTCATAGGCTTCCAGCAGGATCTCAGATTCACTTTTTCTAAAAGCTATGGTTACCACAGCTTCTCTCGGAATGGCATTGCGCAAACTTCCTCCTTGGAATTCCCTGATGTGAACATCTCCTTTTTTCTGCATGGCATCCAGTAGGCGTGCAGCCATCTTATTGGCATTCCCTAACCCTTTGATAATATCCATGCCACTGTGGCCACCTTTCAATCCTTTGACGGTGATTTTTTTATAAATGTATTCCTGATCCAATTCCTGTAGCAAATAGGTATGGGTTGCGGTAATATCCACACCACCGGCACAACCTATATCGATTTCGTCATCTTCTTCGGTATCCAGGTTCAATAATATGCTCGAGGTTAAAATGGTAGGATCCAATTCTTTGGCACCTGTCATTCCAGTTTCTTCATCAATGGTAAACAATGCTTCAATGGCAGGATGAGCAATGTCTGTGGAGGAAAGAATAGCCATGATGGCGGCTACACCTATACCATTATCGGCTCCCAATGTTGTTCCTTTGGCTTTGATAATATTTCCATCTACCTCCATTTGGATACCTTGGGAAAGAAAATCAAAATCTGTGTCGTTATTTTTTTGGTGCACCATGTCCAGGTGGGACTGAAGAATGACAGCTTTACGATCTTCCATACCTGGCGTTGCAGGTTTTTTGATAATTACGTTTCCGATCGTGTCTTCCAGCACCATAAGTTGGTGTTTCCTGGCAAAATCCATCATAAATCTCCTAACCCTTTCTTCTTTTTTGGAGGGCCTGGGCACTGCATTTAAATCGGCAAAATGATTCCATAATGCTTTAGGCTCCTGTGCTCGTACTTCTTGGGACATAAAAATTTTGATTTGTTGCAAAAGTAATGTTCATCTGATGGTTTGATACTAAGTCTATATTAAAATATCCCTGTAGGAACAAGCCTTAAAGAAGTTTCCGTGCAGAAATTTTCCATTTCTTATGAATAATGAATTGTAGATGTTCCGGCTCGAACTTTTTTCTCCAATCAGCTGAACGATATGTAATTGTAGAGGATTAGTACTTTTTTGTGCCACGCAGCATTTCGCGTTTTCCAGGAGGTCCTGGAAGCCGTTCTACCGCAAAACCTATTTCCTGTAAATTGCGCCTGACTTGTCCCGCAGCGCAATAGGTGGTCAAAATACCACCGGGCTTCAATGCTCGATAGGCCACCTCAAAAATAGGCAAGGTCCAGAGTTCCGGCTGGGTACGAGGGCCAAAAGCATCAAAGTAAATAATATCAAAAGTGTCTTGAAAATCTATATCTTGGAAGGTAGCTTGAATTTTGGTGAGCACGAATTTTTCTGTGATTGCTACCTTTTCACCCCAAGATGCCTGATGAACATTTTCATAGAGGATTTGATCTCCCAATAGCTCACCGTAGGTCATGGCTTTCATCTCTTCCTCAGAAATTGGAAAAGCTTCAATACCTGTATAGTGAATGGTTTGTGGTGTATCATATTGGGCAGTAAGCATAGCATTGAGTCCGGTACCTAGCCCATATTCCAGTATGTGCAATTCCGACTTGTCTGAAGCTGATTCTGCCGCTAGTCGATTGATAAAATACGCTAAACCCTCTTGTATAAAAACATGAAGCGCCTCTTGCAAGGCGCCGTGTTTAGAATGATATTGCTCATTGAGCTGTGGCATATGAATGGTTTTGGAACCATCTGCCGTTGTTATGATTTCTCTTTTCATTAATCCTCCATCTCCGATTCTGGAACGTTCACATCAGGATTATCAAACTTTTCTACCAAAGCCCCGTTGGCCAAAAAACTTAAAGTTACTTTGTCTTTATCAATGGCATCAATTTCAGCCTGACTTTTACCAGCATCCTCGGCATAATGTTTTAATTCGTCTACCGGAGTTACTGATTTGTAAGCAACACCTTCCAGCACTACTTCCTTTCCCTGACCGTTTTTTGGTAAAAAGAAAGCATAGTCTTTAAACTTCACGAAAGCAGTGTCTTGGCCTACCGGTAACTTTACCCAGCAACCTTTATTAGGACATACGTCGGCGATAGTTCCTTTGACGGTCACTGAAAGTGTATCCCCTTCTTTCATCTGCGCGTATTTTGAAGCGAGTTCTGAACTGGTCATGGCTGGATCTGCCGACAATTCAGCCCCATAATTCATATAGGCTATTTCTTCTACCTGTTCATCGTTAATAGCAGGCATTTCTTCCTCTTTATTTTCTTCTTTACAAGAGGTAAGTAGGGTCATTACTAACAAAACTGATAATAAGCTTCTCATAGTTAATTGGTTTTGTGGCAAATTTAAGGATTTGTTCACTTTCAAGGCATGGCTCAATCGAGTATATTTGCAAAAACTTTAAAACAACATGACCAACACTCACGAAATCGTTATAGAAAAGGTGAAAACATCTAAAATCAATAGCATCAACTTTGATCAATTGACCTTTGGAAAAACCTTTACAGACCATATGCTTGAATGCACCTGGCGTGATGGTGGGTGGCAAGAGGTACAAATTAAACCTTATGGCCCTATACAAGTGGAGCCCAGTTGTAAGGTCTTTCACTATGGTCAAGCCATTTTTGAAGGAATGAAAGCTTTTAAAGATGCCTCAGGGGATGTCTTCCTGTTTAGACCTGAAGACAACTGGTTGCGTTTTAACGCCAGTGCCAAAAGATTGGCCATGCCTGAAGTACCAGAAGAGGTTTTTATGGATGGTTTGAAAAAGCTGATTCAATTGGACGAGCAATGGGTAAGGTATGGTGAAGGACTCTCTCTTTATTTGAGACCCTTTATGATCGCTAGTGAAAACGGCGTCGCAGCAGCTCCTGCTACAGAGTATAAATTTATGATCGTAATGTCACCGGCCTTTGCTTATTACACAGGAGACGTGAGAGTAGTTATTGCGTCTCAATTCTCTCGTGCAGCTGATGGTGGCGTAGGATATGCCAAAGCCGCAGGTAACTATGCTGCCAGTTTTTACCCAAATAATTTAGCCCTCGAGGAAGGTTACCAACAAATCATATGGACTGACGCTGCCAGCCACCAATATCTGGAAGAAGCTGGAACCATGAATATTTTTGTTCGTTTTGGAGACACTTTGGTCACCGCGCCACATAATGATAGAATTTTGAATGGAGTAACCCGAAGAAGTATCATCCAATTGGCCAAGGACCATGGTATTAAAATGGAAGAACGCCGCATTTCAGTTAGCGAATTGGTGGAAGGAGCCAAGGATGGTTCGCTGAAAGAAATTTTTGGTACAGGAACCGCAGCCGTTATTGTTCCAATCAAAGGTTTTAAATCAGAGGAATTTACCTGCGAACTGCCCGTATTGGATCAACCTTATGCCAAGACATTGAAAGAGGCTTTGAAGGATATTCAATACAATCGCGCTGATGATCCACATGGGTGGAGGATGAAAATCTAGAAAAGTCTAGATCTTTAAACTTGGTTGAAAATGGCTCACAAGGATTGATTATTCATCGAATTATCCCTCCTTCATTACCATCTCGATCATGTAATTTAGAGGATCACCTGTTTGGTACGTAAAAACAGTATGGTATAAGTTAGAAAATCAGATGGTTTGCTTCACGTGACAGAAACATTTTTGGGTCAGTTGTGATACCTAGAGTATATTTACGCAGTGAGACTCATTTTATTGATAGCGGCTTTTTTTGTATTCCAGTTTGGCTTTGGACAAAATCAGGCCAATTGGTGGTTTTTTGGAAGTAACGCTGGATTGGATTTTAATTCAGGTGCTCCTGTAGCTACCGCAGTAGGGCAACTGAATACTATTGAGGGCTGTGCTGCCATATCTGACGCTTGTGGTAATTTGCTGTTTTATACGGATGGAATAAGTATTTGGAATAGCAATCATACGATCATGCCTAACGGATTTGGTCTCCTAGGTAATCCGTCCAGCACACAGTCGGGTATCATTCTTCCGCTGCCAGAAAGCAACAACTTTTATTATGTGTTTACAGTCGATTTAAGAGGATCCAGCGGTTTAAATTATACGATCGTAGACATGAATCTGGACAATGGCAACGGTGATGTAGTTCCAGGATCAAAAAATATCAATCTGCTGCCCAATTCAACAGAAAAGATATTTGCTGGCCAGGCTTCAGATGGTCGGGACGCCTGGATTGTAACCTTTGCCGAAGAAAACATAGGAAGTTTGAGTTTTAATCAATTTTACGCCTTTCGACTCACTCCCAACGGTATTGACCTTTCCGCTACCGCCACTTCACGAAGCAATAACACTCGGACCACTGATGCCCGAGGCTATCTCAGGGTCTCACCCGATGGCAGTCATGTCGCCATGATGACACAAAATGAAGTCCAACTCAATAACCCTGATCAAGCTGGTTATGGCGCCTGGCTTTTCGATTTTGATTCACAAACTGGAATAGTTGACAACCCGGTTCGATTGGAATTTCCATCAGGTTATCAGGCTTATGGAACCGAATTTTCTCCGAATTCGCAATTGGTATATGTAGATTTAAACCGCAGGGGCAGCGGACTTGTACCAGACGACCGGCTTTTATTGCAATATGAGCTCACCGCAGCTAACTTTCAGACGAATCCGATTACGATTTACGCCTCAGACCCTAGCGATTCAAGTGATGATACCAATCGCGGTGCGTTACAGATAGGACCTGACAAAAAAATCTACTACGCCCGGGACCAGGAACCCTGGTTGGCTGTAATCAATAATCCCGATGAGGTGGGAGCCTTGGCAAATTTCCAATACGATGGTCTAGCTTTGGCACCTAACACCAATTGTAATGAAGGTCTCCCACCCTTTTATAACGCTTTTTTCAACCCCTCTTTTGCTGTGGAGGAAGGCTGTGCGATGTCTCCCAGTTCTTTTAGGGCAGACGAACTAGCTACTTGCGCCAATACCAGCGTTGTTTGGGATTTTGGAGATCCTACCAGCGGCACCTTAAATAGTTCGCAAAACATCTCCCCTACCCACATTTATCAAAACCCAGGAATCTATACCGTCCAATTGACCATCACTACCCCCATGGAGACTTTTACTGCCTCCCGTGATATTCAAATTGTAAACACGCCGCAGTTAAATCCAGTAGTGGATCAACAAATCTGTGACGATTCTATGAATGATGGATTGATTCCGATTGATCTAAATATGATCCGTAGTCAGGCCTTGGGTAACCAAAATCCTACCGAATTTGAAGTCAGCCTGCATTTTAATCAACAGGACGCGGACGCGGATTTTAATGCCTTATCTGATGGCAATTCTGTTCCGACGGGAACATACGTTTATCGAATAGATAGTCGCACATCTAATGGCTGCTATGTTACAAGTAGCTTTGACCTAGTTGTCCTTCCCTCGCCCAGTCCCACAGTGATTAACGATTTAGTACTTTGTGATGACTATTCTAATGACGGGACAGAGGAATTTGATTTAAGCATGGCTGGTGATCAAGGTTTGGGCACTATGGATCCCGCTATCTTTGAGTATGACTTTTTTCCAAGTCGACAGGAGGCCTTGATGGACCAGAACCAGCTGCCCGTTTTATTTGAAAATACCGCTAATCCGCAAGAGATTTTTGTCAGGTATCGCAATCGGCAATTCCCACAGTGCGAACTCATCCAATCTTTCTTTCTCAGAGTGAGTCGACAGCCCGAAATTCCATTGCTTGATCGATTTACTATCTGTGACGATGATCAGCGGGACGGTGTAGAAAACTTTGACCTGGGAGTACTAGAAACACAGTTGATCAATAATCCTGCATCTCAAAATCTGAGCTTCCACCCCAGCCGAATTGATGCAGAAAATAATCAGAATCCGCTGCCATCTATCTATAATACCAGCTCTACTGAGATCTGGATAAGACTCGAGGAGCAAGATATTACCAATTGCCTGGACATTGCGCCTCTTGAGTTAGTGGTTTTTGAAAAGCCCACCGTAGATCTAGGTCCAGATCTCATAAAATGTGCGAGAGAAGAAATCATTCTCAGCGCTACACCTGGCTTTATCAATTATCGTTGGAGCACAGGTGAGAATACTGCCGATATTTCAGCGATTGCAGCAGGTACTTATACCGTAGAAGTAACCGATGCCAATGGCTGCACAGCTACTGATAGTATTGAGATTGAGCACTATGCACCCACCCAAATCAATGATGTCGAGGTGCGACAATTTACACTACGCGACAATCGCATTGAGGTCTTTGCCAGTGGCGAACCCGGCTTGGAATACAGCTTAGACAATTTCATCTATCAATCCAGCCCGGTATTTACAGATTTGTTGCCGGGATACTATACGATTTACGTGCGCGATACCAATGGTTGCGATGTGGTGGAAGCTCCTGCCACCATCATCGCCGCCCCAGCCTATTTTACGCCCAATCAAGATGGTTTTCATGATACCTGGCAAGTGACCGCCATCGAAACAGAGCCTGATGCTGAAATTTTTATTTTTGATCGTTTTGGAAAACTTCTTAAGCAGCTGAGTCCGCTGGGACCAGGTTGGGATGGTACCTATAATAACAATCCCATGCCCAGCACTGACTATTGGTTTAGCGTGCGATTAAACGATGGCCGAAGCTTTAAAGGACATTTTAGTTTGAAACGATAGATACCAGGCGCTAAGAATGGATCAAACACGTACAGCTTCTTTGTGAGTAACACCAGTTTTTTGGTTGAGTCCCCTTTGATTTTAACCTCTCTTTCGCGAAAGCGGAGACCCAAAAAGTCTATTTTTACACCACATGGATTTTAGAATTATTTCGGATTTTAAGCCCACGGGAGACCAGCCCGAGGCGATCCAAAGATTAGTAGAAGGCATCAAGGCCGATGAACGTTACCAAACCCTACTCGGAGTTACCGGAAGTGGTAAGACATTTACGGCCGCCAACGTGATTGAACGCACCCAGAAACCAACTTTGGTACTTTGCCATAACAAAACTTTGGCTGCACAACTCTATTCGGAATTCAAGGATTTTTTTCCGGAAAATGCGGTGGAATATTTTGTAAGTTATTACGATTACTATCAACCAGAAGCCTTTATTCCTACCAGCGGAACTTACATCGAGAAAGATCTGTCAATCAATGAGGAGATTGAAAAGATGCGATTGAGCACCACCTCTTCTCTCTTGTCGGGAAGAAGGGACATTATAGTGGTAGCGTCCGTCTCCTGTTTGTACGGTATTGGAAATCCAGTCGAATTCCAAAAGAATGTAATACGACTTCACCAAGATCAGGTGATTGCGAGAACCGCCCTACTGCAGAAATTAGTGCAATCGCTTTATTCCAGAACCACAGCCGACTTCAATCGAGGGAATTTTAGAATTAAGGGAGATACGCTGGATGTATTCCCCAGTTATGCAGATACAGCATTTAGGATTCATTTTTTTGGGGATGAGATTGAGGAAATAGAACGCTTTAACCCCACAGATGGGAAAGTGATTGAAAAATTTAAACAAATTACGATCTATCCGGCCAATATGTTTGTGACCTCTCCAGATGTCTTGCAAAACGCCATTCATCAAATCCAGGAAGACCTAGTCAAACAAGTGGACTATTTTAAGGAAATCGGCAAACCGCTTGAAGCAAAAAGACTGCAAGAGCGCACAGAATTTGACTTGGAGATGATCCGAGAGCTGGGATATTGTTCAGGTATTGAAAACTACAGTAGATACTTAGATGGCAGGTTACCAGGTACTCGCCCATTCTGCTTGTTGGATTATTTTCCCGATGATTATCTCATGATTATTGATGAAAGTCATGTAAGTGTTCCGCAAGTGGGCGCCATGTATGGCGGAGACCGGTCCAGAAAGGAAAACTTAGTAGATTATGGATTTAGGTTACCCGCAGCCATGGACAACCGACCTTTGAAGTTTGAAGAATTTGAAGCTCTTCAAAATCAGGTACTTTATGTGAGCGCTACTCCAGCAGATTATGAGTTGGCTAAAAGTGAAGGTATCGTGGTCGAGCAAATCATACGACCTACCGGTTTATTGGATCCTATAGTAGAAGTACGTCCGAGCCAAAATCAGATCGATGATCTCGTAGAGGAAATCAGGATACGTGAGGAACGCGACGAGCGGGTATTGATCACGACGCTAACCAAGCGGATGGCAGAAGAACTGACCAAATACTTGACCCGGATCAATGTGCGCTGCCGTTACATCCATAGTGATGTAGATACCCTGGAGCGCGTAGAAATCATGTCGGATTTAAGAAGAGGCTTGTTTGATGTATTAATTGGTGTGAATTTATTGCGCGAAGGATTAGACCTGCCTGAAGTATCCCTGGTGGCTATTTTGGATGCAGACAAGGAAGGTTTTTTAAGGAACAATCGCTCGTTGACCCAAACCATTGGTCGGGCGGCAAGAAACGTAAACGGACTGGCCATTTTATACGCCGATAAGATCACCGAAAGCATGCAAAAAACCATTGATCAGACCGAGTATCGCAGGTCTAAACAAATGGCGTACAATCAACAACACGGACTGGAACCAACAGCGATCAAGAAAAAACTCGAAACGGCGCTTTATCGCAAGAATGCTGCTACTTATGCTATTGAAGAAACATTGAATCTCAAGGCGGCAGAAGAGGAAGCCGAATATCTATCCAAAAACGAACTCGAACAAAAAATCAGGGATACTCGTAAAAAAATGGAAAAGGCCGCCAAGGAACTTGACTTTATGGAAGCAGCGAGACTTCGGGACCAAATAAAAATGATGCAGGAAAAGGTCAAGGAAGCCTGAGCAATTTACCACAATCCTTAGATGCGGAAGATCAACCATGCAGTTGAACGGCAACGACATATTAAAGAAATGCTAATGATTGGATGAACAGTTGATAATACCGTCAACATGAATGTTTATGGTAATATTTGCTCAACTGGAATGATTATTGGCCTTTATTTTCCGTATTTTTAATCAAATTACCCCCTTATGAAATATTGTTACTTACTTTTAATACTTTTTAGTTTTTCGGCTTTTGCTCAGGTAGGAATAAATACCGCAGACCCTACCGCAGACCTTGAAGTGATTGCCAACCCAACTCCTGGTGCAGGAGAATACAATGGTATAGTTATTCCCCGGGTGACCACTTTACCAACCGGCGCCGACTTACCCACAGCTGCCCAGAAAGGGCTGATTCTTTATCTAGAAAGCGGAACTGCAACAGAAGGTTTCTATTTTTTTAACGGTACCGTTTTTCAAAGCATTAATGACATAGCGGGAGGCACTGGTTTTTTTGAGGAAACAACTACCACTCCAGCCAGCTCAACAACAGTAAATGCGTATAGAACAGGTCGTACCGCTTTTGGAAATGATTCAAATAACGCTGCAATAGTTACCATGGAAAATACGGCCACCAATGGGTCAGACAGGAGACTCTTGGATCTAGAGCAACGTAACACGGATGTTTCTGCAACGAGCAATACTACAACCATCAATTCCCGAAATTTTAGTACGCCTGGTGGCCAGAAAGCTGGAATTTTAATTGATGTGACCAACTCGGGTACGGGTAGCCATGTGGGTATTGAAAATAGCGTTTCTATTAATAATGGTAGTACCGCAGATAATTACGGGATACATAACATTGTGGATAGTAATTCCAATACCGCTGCCACAGTGTATGGCATCAGATCCGTTACGGGAAATCCCACAAGTACAGGTATCAGGTATGGCGTGTATTCCGAGGTTATCAATGACGGATCCTCAAACGCCTACTCAGGCTACTTTAGAGGTGATCGATTTGCCATAAAAAACCAGGATGACACTGATGGTTATGAATTGCCGACCGTTGATGGAACAGCTAATCAAGTATTGACTACCGACGGTACTGGAACGGCATCTTGGCAGAATGCAGCTAAGTCAGTACCCGTACAATATGGCATGTTTCAAGGAGACTTTTATAACATGAACAGCATTGCCACCTATTCTAATTTAGATGGGATACAAACTGTATTCGATCCTTCACAAATAGATCCGAATGGAATGCTTGAAATTAAGCTTTTCATCTACGTTACGGATTTTGCTCAACAAACGGATTTTGAACTCCAGGCAACTGACGTTAATGGAACGGTAAGCTTGCCTATACTTCATCCAGATCTAACTTATACTTTCCTCGCTCAGGGTGCAGCAGTAACCAGTGACTGGATCGATTACAACGCTGGTACAGGGGGATCAGGAATCGCCCAATTAATCCTAAGAGGCTTGATTGATGGTACGCCCAATAACGATGCCCAGATCACCAATGTATACGTTTTAATCAGAGCGGACCAGTAATTGCTATTTAGCGAAAGCTTTTGATGCTAAATCTTGGTGGTAGACAAAGAATCATTTCGGTTTTATTCGATAGGCTTTATCACAGTTTTAGTAAGCATCCACACTTATAAATATACCTTTGTAAAAAATATGAGGTCGATGAAGTATTTGTGGTTAATGATTATTCTGTCCATAAGTTCCTGTAGCACCAACTCCAGTAAAGAGGATGAGGAGCCAATCACATCAACAGCGCCTTCCTTCAAAGATTGGGAAGATAGAAATCTTTCTAAAGAGTTTGAAGACTACTGGTATAGCGGTACATCAGAAATTTCAAGTTACGAACTGAGTCAAGCGAGATACGGAGAACTCAGAAGTGGAACGGCGGTCATGGTTTTTGTTACTGAACCTTTTGATATGGTTCAACAGGTTAAAGCCGATCAGGAAGATGGAAATGTTCAATCTGTTCTGAAGTTGAATGCCACACGTAATTTCAACACAGGGATTTATCCATATACGTTGATGAGCAGCACTTTCTATCCGCTAGAAAAGGATCAGAATGCGATTAAGATAGCTGGCAGTATTCAAGAATGGTGTGGACATACTTATATGCAGTTGAACCAGCGTGATGATCGTTATCAAGCTGTTCTCCACTCCTATTTCCAAAGTGAGGGCAATCGCAATTTTGATATTGGCCTGACCATGACTGAAAATCAAATCCCGATACAATTAAGACTAGGACCTCAAAACATGCCTGTCGGCAGCTTTGAAATGATTCCCAGTGTGGAGTTTTTGAGGCTGAAACATCATGAAGCAAGAGCGTATAGCGTTAATGCTCAATTGGATACGCTAGATGATGAATTTGTCTATAGCGTGAAGTTCCCAGCATTGAAACGGACCATTTCATTCAGGACCCAAAAAACTTTCCCTTTTAAAATTCTATCATGGAAGGACAACTATGAGGATGGTGGTTCTCCCATGGTTTCTAGTGGTACATTAAAGAAAACCATTAAAACAGATTATTGGAATAAAAATTCCAACGCAGATCAAATTCTTAGAAACAGCCTAGCATTATGACAAATTTCTTTTCCAAACCAGAGGTAATCCTGACCATTGCGTTATTGGTCTGTACCTTTATCGCCCATCGCATTATCATTTGGAGCGCCGCAAAGCTGTCGCGTAAGGTCTCCCGTTCAGAATTGCGAAAACAATACCTGAATCGTTATACGGGATATGTAATATGGACGATTTGCGCTATCGCTATTATTTTGGTTTGGGGCTTCACTACAGAAGGTTTTTGGGTAGCCTTGGGTTCGACTTTTGCAGTGATCGGTGTAGCGTTGTTTGCCAGCTGGAGTATCCTGAGCAATATCACCGCCAGTTTTATATTATTCTTTTCCTTTCCTTACAAAATTGGGGACAGGGTGCGCATTCACGACAAAGATCTACCAGTTACAGCCACCATAAGCGATATAAAAGGTTTTTATGTGCTCTTAGTGACCGATGAGGGCGAGATCATCACCTATCCCAACAATCTTCTGCTGCAAAAAGGTGTATCTATTTTGAACGAATCCCAGGACTCTATTTTTGATCTGCCTGCCGAAGTAGAGGAAGTGGATCGAACTGTATAACGAACTGTATAACGAACTGTAAAAATCCAGAAAAAAAAGTATTATGGACTTGAGCGACCAACTTAAAAATGCATTTCCCAATCACGAATTCAAAGAGGAAAAGCCCGAAGAGAAAAGTAACATCTGGTTACAGGAAGATCCCTTATTGTGCAAATTTGAAAAGCGCAAGGGCAAGGTGAACACGATCATCGCCGGCTACACTGGTGCGACTGCTGATTTTAAGACGCTGGCCAAAGAACTTAAAACAAGTTTAGGCGTAGGTGGGAGTTTTAAAAATGACCAAATCATTATCCAAGGCGACTACCGGGAGCGTATTATGGAGATGCTCAAGGAAAAAGGATTTAAAGTCAAACGTGTGGGCGGCTGATCTTTGAAATAATTTTTCTTGATTGACTTCAATGATGATTGTAGCGCTTTCGCGAAAGCAGAATTTCACCACAAAGCTCAATGCCTGTTTAGTAATCGCAAATAGTCTTTACGCAGGAGAAATAAATGAAATAATAATTCTCAACTCGAGAGTTCAATGAGCCTGTAAGTCCAATTTTCATTCAATTACTGCGCCAGCACATACGAGTATGCGCGACAAATCAATACCTGTATACCTATCTGCACATTCCAATAGGATCGAGTTTCAATCATCAATCCCTATCAATTCTGATTATTACAAAAATGGGGTTATTCATTGTTTAGTTCAATGAATAACCCCAAATTTTGGCTACGATAGCTGATCTAATTAAACTATCATAGGAGACTTCACGAAGGTTTTATAGTTTCCGCTAAATGACACATTTTGAAATGCCTTCATTAGAATAACCTCCATTGATAGTCAAGTGAATTATTTCTTCACGAATCTCTTCACTACTGTTTCTCCATCCATCTCCAACCTAATCAAATATACACCAGTAGCAAGCGTAGAGATATCGATCTGCTTACTGAATTTACCTTCGAATACAGTTTGTCCGGTCGTATCATAAATGCTTAAACTATTAATTTTTAAGTTATCCGTAACAATATTGATGTTATCAACCGCTGGATTGGGATATAGAACGATCTGCTGCTGGATTTCAGATGTTCTTTGATCAGCGATTGCATCCTTTGGTTGTGCAGCATTAAAGTTTGGATCACCTAAAAGTACGACGGCATAATCTTCTACTTCTCCATATTCAACTCGGGAACATGGGCCATTGATTATATCATAATGCATAATCACCCTCATACGGGTACGACCATAGCCTATCTGTTGAGGAATGTTAAATGTGCCTATAACACGAGTTGACTCAGAAAAAGATCTTTCGTACACCAACTCTCCAGGATCATCAAAATCTCCGTCCCTGTTGTAATCAATGTACACAGCATAATCCTCTGGAAATCTCTGACCAGACCATCCTGGTTGAATAGCAACACTTCTAGTTTCCAATGGACCTATTTCAGTAAACATGGACTGAAAATCTGTAAAATTACTATAGCCACTATAATTCTCTGACGGTCCAGAATCATTCAATATATCAATGAAAGAGACTTGTTGAATCCATTCAAAAGTATTATCTGGTTCAGCCAAACCTATCTCGCAATATCCATCTGGCTCGGGAATGGTTGCTGCTCCAATATTGATTACCACATTATCCAAACCAACCACGGCACCAACGTCAAAGCGATTCCTGCTATAAACAAATCTCAACTCCATATCTCTACGGAAAAAAGGTTTCTGGAAATCAACACTCGCCGTTTCCCAACCAGAGCTTCCAAAAGAGCTCCATATCGGCTGCCAAAAATCATCACTTAATCTCATTTCCAACTTCAGGTAGCCTTTTCCATTGGGTCCTGCCATATTATAGGAGAAGGTAATATTACCGAGGCGCTCACTGCCCATATCTAAAATAGGCGTGAATAAATGAGCCTCGTGAGACCATCCATATACGTTTTCGTCAGGAACCACCAAGAAACCATCTCCTTGTTCAGCTTGCATTGGCAATACGACTCCGGCATTTGTAACTTCCTCACTATGCTTCCACTCCACAACATTTCCTATACCCCCTACACTCCATGGCAGCACAGACTCTTGCTCAAATCTCTCATAATAAGGAAATTCTGTCCTGGTCACCTGAGGGATATCATCAACGGATATTACTGATTGAATACCAGTGATGATTAGTGAAAAATTTTGGATGTTATTTTGAATGCTTCCTTTATGGTTTATTGTAATTGTATAGATACCACTAGCATTATCAACATCTACTCTTTCATAATTATCTACTGTATTGTCGCCACGATCATTACTGGTTATGGAAGTAAGCTTCCAAGGAAGATATTCCGTTCCATTTTGAGATACTCTAATATCTAAATCATTTACCAGTACTGGAGTGGATGAATTGACATCATTCTGCGTTGGCCCAGGGACATCTGTCCATGAAATAGAGGCTATCAACTTATCAATATCATTAGAAGCCACTGTAATTGTATAGGATTGACCATTATAAAGTTCTATTTCATTAATAACCGCCGTTGAGCCACTTGCGGTGATAGTTTCTGCAGCCTTTTTTGAGTTGAGCAAACCCCAACCTGTAGTAGCATCTGGTCCTGGGCCGGCAACATCGTCTGCGGTGTGAAGCGCGAGACCTTTGAGCGTGGCGGCCCTCATAAAACTGTTGTTCAGGTTCTGATAATGCTGTTGCAACAGAATCAATGAACCGGCGACATTGGGGGCGGCCATAGAGGTACCAGATTTTAGACCGTAGGCACTATCAGAAAAATCTAGTGCAGAATAAACAGATAAGCCATTACCTCCTATATCAGGTTTGATGCGTAAATCATCAGTTGGGCCTTCACTTGAAAAAGTAGCTCGTCTGATTAAAGATGTAGGATTTCCAAGGCTGTCTACCGATATATCAGCAAATGCTGCCACTACAAGATTATTTTTAGACACAGCCTCATTTAACAACTTGTCATATTCCGAATTACCGTTTAAAGGCATACTGTTAATATCGTCCCTGTTCCCATCATTTTGAGCTGATTTGACCGATAGATAATATGGAGCATTGTACAAAACCTCATCCCATTCAAAAGCTCTCGTATTATATTGTCCAAATAGTTCGGCCGGAACGACAAAATCTATAGTGTTTCGTCCATAGCTATGATTGGAAATCAAGAGGCCATTGGCTGCAGCTTGAGCGGCCTCCGCGATGTCATTGCTTGACGTATAAGCATCAATATGGGCATATGGCGCCATACCTTTTGCACTTGGATCTATTCCTGCGGCAGCAATGGTTCCCATGACATGATTAGCATGATAGGAAGAATAATTAAATGTATCTTGCTGGGTGACCCTGTCTGTACCTCCTGGCCCATCAAATTCCTGATGGGTCAACCTGGGACTTCCTACCTCCCAAACTCCAACAGTCATACCCTGACCATCCAGCTGTAGTCCAAGGCCACCTCCAGAATTTATAAAATTGGTCCGCGTTGTGCGGGCTGCATTGACATTATCGTCGGTAAAATAAACTGGTCGCCCTTGCTCATCAAAATATTGGAGAACAGACACGGATTGATTCCCTGTCTTGACTACCATGGGTATGTTATTTTCTTGGGCTTTGAGTTCAAGGTTCTGATAATCCTTGTTTTTCTCTTTTTGCAAAGCGCGTAATTGAACCATATTTGACTTGGCTCTAATCTTAGCGATTTGTTGCTGATTTTGTGCATTTGAATAGCCCATACACATCAGAAATGCGATGATGGGGAAATAAATCTGTTTCATAATTTAAGGGGTTTGATTTTTCAGGGGTTATGTAATGATGAAAACGGTTAAACTTTGTTGCAATAAAAGTGGAAACTATTGAACAAATCAAGAATGAATAATTTCCTATAAGCAATCCATCAAAATAAAGGGAGATATGCTGAAAAACCAAATTTTTTTAACATTTTTTTAAGTCTTTAAACCCTATCGTTTAACTATGGATTTCACCGTGATCACTGGACATAACGACTGTGGTGGCAAGAGATAAGAGAACAATTAAACTATTGGAGCGAAACAAGGTATTGAAAATATAGTATTGGAAATTGTAAAAATAAGTTAGTATTCAGTTGATCAACTCCACACAATGGAAATCATGGGTTGAAAGAAAATCTAATCTAATCGATGATCCACGTTCTCATTGATAAAAGAGACTTAATTATTGGGGGGTATTTTCAACTGAACTATTTTAAGCCTCAGCATGAATTGGACGGTAAATGAAGGTGATCATGAAATATAGGTCTCCGTTTCAACATTTATTTAGTTCGCCAGGCACTGTAAAGACCTGTTCAATTACCAGAATTGTGAAAAGGTCTAAAACAAAAAAATCCCGTTTGAAAAAACGGGATTTTTAAATGTTAAAAATGGATCAATAATTATTCATCACCCACTATATGCTCAATCGCATGAGCAAGTTTAAAATCTTTTTCTGTGAGTCCACCAGCATCATGTGTGCTTAAACTAATTTCTAGCGTAGCATAAGTATTATGCCAGTCTGGATGATGTTCCATCTTCTCAGCTTCAAGCGCGATACGGGTCATTACAGAAAAACAATCCATAAAATTGTCAAATTCAAAAACTGTATGGATGGCATCATCATAGTGATCCCAACCTTCAAGATTCTCCAGATGTTTTTCAATCTGTGCGTCGGTCAGTTTGCTCATAAGGTTTATTTTGAGTCGCTGTCAAAGGCATTTTTAACCTTGCGTTTGGCCTCACCAAAACCTTCTTTGATCTTTCCTTCTGCCTGTTCGGCTTTTCCTTCAGCTTCCGTACTGGAATCATTGGTGAGCTTTCCATACTCTTCTTTAGCTTTTCCTTTGGCTTGATCCCATTTTCCTTCTAGTTCCTTGTCGCTCATAATTATTGTTTTTTTGATTATTACCCTAAATTTAAGATCGCTTTCGCGAAAGCCAGCCCAACAAAATCCTAATCCTACACTAAAGCTTTCCCAATACGCCAAAAGTCTGCTATCTTTATATCATGAAAAAAACATGGCTTTTACTGCTGCTTCCAGTCTGCTTGTGGGCGCAAAATGATTCTTTGGTCAATTCCAAATTCAAGGACGCTGTTCACTTGAGAGAGGTGCCCAGGCATAATTGGGTGATCGATTTGGGATTGACAGAAGCTACAGGAGACTATGCCGATATTGCCAGAACCGGACTGAACTTGGGTGCCGAATATGTGTATTATGTCAATAAAAATCTCGGTATTGGTGCTGCAGCTAGACACCAATACAATGAGTTTGCCTACCTGGATTTTCAAAATTCAGATACTGTGAATAGCACAGATAATAACTATTCGATGACCTCCGTCTCCATAGGCCCTAGTCTCAGCCTAACTAAAAAACGCTTTCAAATTGATTTTTTTGCCAGGTCTGGGGTGGCCTTCTTGAACAATCCAGATAATTTGGTAACTCAGCTCGGAGTTGGTAATACACAGGTTTTTGCAAGTGATCAGACAAGTTCCTCTGACGCGGCTGCGTTTTTGGAAGGTGGTATTAGGCTTAATTATTATTTTAGAAGAAGTGTCCAGGTATTTTTTGCCCCTCAATATTCCACCACCCTAGGGAAACCAATTACCTATACCATACGCGATAACGACTCAACTGCTCCCATCGTCCCCAATACATCTATTCGCATCAATGCTAGTAATCTATTACTCAATCTGGGAATCAAAATTGCCATTGGAAAAGAATATAGCAATGGTGAGTGCCGGATAGATGATTAAACACAGATTTTAACAAGTCCTTATCGGTTCGCTGTTTGTTTAGGTATTAACTTTAAAACTTAAACAAACAAAGTTGAAATTATACCAATTTTCTTCCCAACAAAATCTTCCTATTTCTGTTCCCGAAGCCTGGGAATTCCTTACTGATGCACGCAATTTAAAATTGCTTACTCCAGACGAATTAGAAATGGAGATTCAATATGGAACAGAGCGTGGGATGTATCCGGGCCAATTAATAGAATATAGCGTCAAGCCTCTACCCTTCTATCGCACCCATTGGGTCACTCATATCACCCAAGTAGAAAAAGAGCGTTTTTTTGTGGACGAACAAATGTATGGTCCCTACGCCACCTGGCACCACAAACATTTTATCAGCGCTATTCCTGGTGGAACACTCATGGAAGATTTGATCCACTATCGCTTACCTTTTGGGTGGTTGGGGAAATTGGGCGCTCCCATGGTCAGGAAAAAACTGGAAGAGATTTTTCGCTTTCGCGAAAGCGCACTCATACGCCATTTTGGGCAATTTCATGAATCTGATGCCGATACAAAACCTCAGGCATCGCATCTTAAACACGAAATTTTACAATAAATCCTATGTCAAAGAATATTTTACTCATCGGCGGAAGCCACGGAATCGGCAATGCCATCGTCCAACATATGCACCAAGATCACAACATTATTGTAGCCTCCAGGGAAAATGAAAACCTACCCGACGGTGTCAAGCACATCCAATTTGACGCGCTGAATGACGAGCTTGATACCAGCGAATTACCAGATTCCCTGGATGGATTTGTTTATTGTCCAGGTAGCATCAACTTGAAACCCTTCAAAATGCTGAAACAAGAGCAATTTGATGAAGACATGAATATCAACTTCTTTTCACTTATTAAAGTTACACGCAATGTTTTGCCTCTGCTAACTGCAGCGGGTAACAGTAGTATTGTCTATTTTTCTACTGTAGCCGTAGGAACGGGTATGCCTTTCCATACCAGCGTGGCTGCCGCCAAAGGAGCCATTGAAGGTTTTGCAAAAGCCTTGGCTGCCGAATATGCGCCTACGGTCAGAGTTAATGTGATTGCTCCTTCCCTGGTTGACACTCCATTGGCGGGACGACTGTTGAACAGCGAAGACAAAAAACAGAAAATGGGAGACATGCATCCGCTGAAAAGAGTAGGAACTCCAGAGGATATTGCACAAGTAGCGTCTTTTTTACTTGAAAAAAACCAAGGCTGGATTACCGGTCAGGTAATTGGTGTTGATGGCGGTAAATCTACTTTAAATCTAGGCGCTTAATGGCTGAAGCAGTAAACGTTTTTTGGTTCAGAAGGGATTTGCGTCTGGATGATAATGTAGGTTTTTATGAAGCTTTAAAAGCCGATCTTCCAGTGTTGCCCATTTTTATTTTTGACAAGGAAATACTGGACGAACTTCCAGAAGATGATGCTCGGGTAACTTTTATTTATGAAGAGTTGCAACGCATGAGAAAAACTTTACAGGACGATCACGGGAGTTCGCTGGCTATGTATCATGGTAAACCAGCAACCATATGGAATCAACTGATGAATGATTATGATATTCAGGCAGTGTATACCAACAGGGATTATGAGCCTTACGCCAAAGAGCGGGATGAAACCATTACTAAATTACTGGAAGATCAAAACATATCTTTTCACAGCTTTAAAGATCAGGTGATCTATGAAAAGGATGAAATCGTTAAAAACGATGGAGATCCTTATGTAGTTTACACACCTTATAACAACAAATGGTTAGAACATTTCCGGGAAGATTTTGGCTCGGGTGAGGACCAGAAGTTTTATTATACCAATGATGTATTGGGTAATCTGATTAAAAATCTGCGCCTACCCAATTTGACTTTGAGTGATATGGGATTCAGAAAATCCAGTATTGAGGTACCAGAATATAAAGTAACACCCACACTGATTGAGGAATATGAAGACACCCGTGATTACCCTGCCATTGATTACGGAACTTCAAGGTTAGGAGTTTATCTGCGCTTTGGAGTGGTGAGCGTTAGAAAAATGGTGCGTAAAGCAGATCATGCAAAAAATAAAACCTTTTTGAGCGAACTCATTTGGCGGGAATTTTTCATGCAGATTCTTTACCATTTTCCAGACACTAGAAAAAAAGCCTTTAAGTCCAAATACGATCGGATTGAATGGCGCAATAATGAAGACGAGTTTGACCGATGGAAAAACGGGCAGACGGGTTATAAAATGGTGGACGCAGGTATGCGTGAATTGAACGAAACTGGTTATATGCACAATAGAGTGCGCATGTTAGTGGCCAGTTTTTTATGTAAACACCTATTGATCGACTGGCGTTGGGGTGAAGCTTATTTTGCTGAAAAACTCTTGGATTATGAAATGTCCAGCAATGTGGGGAATTGGCAATGGGCAGCTGGTAGTGGTGTAGATGCTGCTCCTTACTTCAGGATTTTTAATCCTATCACCCAAAAAGATAAATTTGATAAGGATCGGGAGTACATCAACCAATACGTTCCAGAACACGATACCAGTGATTATCCAGACATGATGGTAGATCATAAAGAGGCACGTGAAAGATGTCTTAAAACCTATAAGGAAGCGGTGCAGTAAATTTACCTTTGGTTGATAAACCACAAATCCTCCACTCCTATGAAAAATTATTTTTTACCTGTTTGCCTGGCCTTGGCAACGATATTAATGGGTTGTAAAAACAACCAGTCCGATCAGGAAATTGAACCCGAACAAGACATGGTCGATAGTCTTACCGTCAAAGCTCAAGACACCCAAGACCAACAAATCAGCAGTAATCCTAACAATAGCAGTGCGACACAATCAAACTCGGTTGAGGTTGATACAGGTCTCAATAGCTTTGATTTCAATCAGGCAATTCAACACATGGAATTAGATGGCCTAGAAGTAGGCATGGAAGCTAAAGATTTTCAGGAAATGAATATCAAAGCCAACCAAAATGTGGAAAAGAAGGAGCGAACAGATAGAAAAGGTGAATACCATGAAATTAGCAAGGGTGGTATTCCGATCGTTGAAGTTCACATGAATGGAGATCGAATCTCACAGATCCATTTGGTGAGCAAGCAATCTACTCCCAATGATATGGTTGGTGTTGGAACAAATTATGCGAGCTTGAAGTTAGTTTACCCCAATAACCAAAGCTCGATCGGAAATTCGGCTAGCTCTGATAAAATCATGTTGTCGGATAGGATTCATCTACAAATGAGTGCGACAGCTAAAACTGGTACAGACTCCACTTTTCCAGAGGCTGCTGAAATTGAGCGAATAATTATCCAATAAGGTTCGGGAAGTACTTTTTACGAGTGGAGGAGGTAGATTCTTGACGTTTTTTTAGTTTTGAAAAAATTAGATACGTGAAAAATTTAATCCTCTTAGTTGCTATCATTATCCTTAGTTCCAACTGCAAGCCTAAGGAATCAAACAAGATATCGGATGAGAGCAACGTTAAGGAATACCCAGTCAGTGATGTTCTACTTGATCCATTTGATCCTACAATAGCACTTGAATCGCTGGGTTTGGAGGAACTCGATTTGGGTAAAAACTTACCCGATTTGGCCCTAATTACTCCTGAGGGCACCGAATTAGAACGTTCAGTTTACAGAACCGAGCAAAGTAGTTTTGATGTGATTTACTATCGAGAAAATGGCCCTCACTTGATTAGATTCTATCCCGATATAGATCGCATGTTCATGATGACTTTTCTCGAACCAGAAGCAGTGCCAGATTCTATGATCAAGCCAGGAAATGTCTGGGCTGACCTTAAAAAAACCTATCCAGGTGTAGAAGTGGAAAAAGCTTATGATGGAAGGTTGGTAGTAAGAGTACCACAGTTGACTTTTGTTTTGGATGCAAAAAACATCGATCCTAAGGAAATTCCGCCAGGAACCAGAATTCAGGAGATAACAGCCCAGGGCCAGTAACCCGAACTCAATAAAAAAAGGCTGTCCGAGGTCATAAGCTTTAATGTTGTCAAGTTTGAGCTTGTCAAAGACCTTTTGAAAATCCAGAAGTTAAAAACTTCGACAACTTCAGTTTGACATGATAAAGTTTCTTGTTGGACAGCCTCTTTTTTGCATCGCTATAAAGTATGCCTACTTTTCAGGTTCAAGGATGATATCAACCCTGGCCAATAGATCTTCGTAATGATATTTGTTGATCGTATTGGAAGTTCTACTGAAACTTCTCAACTGATTCTTCAAACGCTTCAGTTCACCACGTACCAATGCCCGGATATCGCTTTGTGAAACATTGAAACCTGCACGGTTTGAATCCCCAGTCATCAGATAGCCTAAACGCTCGACATAAGCGCGCTGCAAATTACGGGTATACAAATCCACATTTCTGTTATTGAATAAGCCAGTTCTCATATCCACTAACATATTTAAAGCTGAATAATACTGGTCATTAAAAGTCTCGGCATTGATTAATCTACCGATACGATCAAAACTGAGCAAGTTATTCAAGTGACGTACCTGAAGCGAACGTACTTTTTCAAAATAGGCCTCATGATCGATGTTTTGCAATATACTTTTATCGATTAACCATGAAGGCGTGTCAAATAAATTGGCTTGTAGCCATTGTACAGAAGCCCGTTGGGTTTCAGCATCAACGTTGGAATATACCACACCTGACTGAGAAGGTTTTTTAAGGTTTTCATTGACTCCTCCTACATTAGTAACCACGTGGCCTACATATCTTGAATACACCCCTATGAGTTCGCTGTACAACTCTTCAAGATCATTATAATCATTGGTTTGGTCAGATGTCCATACGGGAAGGTTTTTGGCCACATACTTTAAATTTTTTAAAGCGTAGGTACTGGCTTTGATTGGGTCATTCCCAATGGCTTCTGTCTGCGACTGTGGGTCAAACCTGCTGCTCTGACGACCAAATTTGTATTTGGGGTCACCAGCTTTTTCTTCAATCCAGGAATTAAGGGTCGATACCTCTTCTTGTGCTGTATCTGCCTCAGGAATTACACGATAACCCCAATTCACCGCATAATGATCGTAAGGTCCCATCTGTCTTACAAACCGAATATTTTCGTCACCAGGTTGGGCGATGTAGTTGTACCTGGCATAATCCATCAAACTGGCAGCGATACCAAACTCTTGGGTAAATGCACCATTTCTGTAATCTTCCACGTCATAGGCATAACTGGCTGCCATATTGTGTGGAAAGCCCAAGGCGTGTCCTACCTCATGAGCGATTACCTGTCGCATCATTTCGCCAATTTCTTCTTGTGGGGTATCCAAAGTTCGCGCACTGGGATTGGCGGCTGCAGTTTCTAATAAGTATCTGTTTCTGTACGACCTCAAGTGATTGTGGTACCAAATAATATCGCTCTCAATAATCTCCCCACTACGTGGATCACTAACGCTGGGTCCTACTGCATTACGCGTGGTACTGGCCACATATCTCACTACACTATAGCGTATATCTTCAGGACTAAATTCTGGATCTTCTTCTGGTGTAGGAGCATCACGCGCAATAATAGCATTCTTAAAGCCTGCTGTTTCAAAAGGTCCCTGCCAATCCTCAATACCTTGTTTGATATAAGGTTTAAGGGATTCTGGGGTTCCTGGATCCAAGTAATAAACAATAGGTTTTACCGGTTCTGTCAATTCCCCTCGGGCATAGGCTTCAGGGTCCTTGGGTTCTAATCTCCATCGTCGTATATATGACTTTTCATCAGCTTTAAGTGCCTCACTGCTGTAATCGATTTGGTCAACGTTAAAGAAACCTACCCGTGGATCATACAATCTAGGCTGCATAGGTTCTTTGGGTAATAAGATCATGGATTGGTTCATCTGCAGGCTTATGGATCCTACCGAAGCGTTAGAAGGTGGCTCAGTAGCTGTGTAGGTCATGTCCTGTTTTACTTCGATATTTTCAGGGAAAGATTTGACGGAATGAATAAAACTCCGATCCCTATCCAGGCTGCGTACTTTGTAGGATCTTCTCAATCGGGAATTAAGACCACTAATGGCTTGTACGTCCGAGGCAAAAAATTTGCTTACATCAATGACGGTAGCCGTAGAGTCCTTATCAAAAGCCAAAATATCAAAGGCATACAAAGTTGGCTCATAGTTATTCACTTTGACAGATTTGCTAATAGCCGCATTTTCATCCAGGGCCACTTCAGCATAAGACTTTACCTTGAGTAAAATTTTATCTTGAAAACGTTCCCAGGCTACAACTTGCTCATTTGTTTTACTACCCGCATTCATGTAGCCTCCCCCTAAATTGGAAGGAATCTGTGAGATACGACTGACCCAAAGCATGTCCATACCCAACAAGCTATCTGGAATCTCGTAGTAATATTTATCTTTAACTTGATGCACCTTGAACACTCCCTCATCCGTCAAAGCATCCTTAGTGATGATTTTGGAATAGGGTTTAAACCGGTCATCTTTCTTTTCCTTTTCAATCGGAGACTTTACTGCAACAGCTTTTTTATTGCTGGCACAAGCAGTGATCAGTACGCAGATGACGACCAGCCAGCCAGTCCAATGGATTTTCTTCATGGGCATTTTTATTTTTTGTTTAAAAATCACAAGTTAAGGCCTGCAAGAGTAATTTCCCATTTTGGGGTATACAAATTAGGACGATTCGCACAAATATTGTGCTTGAAGTGAATTCCACCATCAGCTTTTGCGTCAAGCCTTACAAAAGGAAAGGGGAAACCACTATTGTCGACTTAGGTTTTATTATTGCCCATGTTGACAAAGTAGTTTAATTTTACTCATATGACCGAGGTGCAAATTGATAAGGAAAATAAGCTGATCGCAAAAGGTTACAAAGACCTCTTGAAGATCAGTTACCAGACCTTGACCGATACTGACAAGAAGTTGATACGCAAGGCTTTTGATATTGCTGTCGAGGCGCATGCTCCACAAAGACGTAAATCTGGAGAGGCTTATATTTTCCACCCTATCGCTGTCGCGAAAATCGTTGCCAAACAAATAGGCCTGGATGCGACCGCCATTGCCGCTGCACTCCTACACGATGTGGTAGAAGATACCGCCTATACGCTCGCTGATATAGAACGTATATTCAATGAGACCATCGCTCGTATTGTGGATGGTCTCACCAAAATTGCCCATTTAAAGAAAGAAGCAGACATTTCCCAGCAAGCAGAAAACTTCCGGAAAATGCTGCTGACCCTGAACGACGACATCAGGGTGATAATTATTAAAATTGCTGACAGGCTGCACAACATGCAGACCATGGATAGCATGCCTGACTATAAACAAGTCAAAATTGCGAGTGAAACCCTCTATATCTACGCTCCTATCGCACACCGTTTGGGATTGTACAACATCAAGACTGAACTCGAGGATCTTGGATTAAAGTACACAGAGCCTGAAGTGTACAATGACATTCAGCAGTCCATTGCAGAAAGTAAAGAGCAGCAAAAGAAATATATTGCAGACTTTAGCGGAGTAATCGATGAAAGTCTTCAAAAAGAAGGGCTGGAATATCAAATTTCCGGTCGACCCAAATCCGTTTTTTCCATACGTCGTAAAATGCTCAAACAAGGCGTAAGCTTTGACGAAGTATATGACAAATTTGCTATTCGTATAATTTTTAGAAGCGATCGTGCCAATGAAAAATTTCTGGCATGGAAAATTTATTCTGTGGTAACAGATCACTTTGTTCCTAATCCTGTCCGCTTACGAGATTGGATCAGTTCGCCCAAATCTACCGGCTATGAAGCCCTACATATCACAGTAATGGGACCTGATGGCCGTTGGGTGGAAGTACAAATCAGATCCGAGAGGATGCATGAAATCGCTGAAAAAGGCTATGCAGCGCACTATAAATATAAGCAAGGTGACAAGGAAGACGGTCTAGACGAGTGGCTTAATCGTTTACAAGATGCGTTGGAAAACCCTTCTGCCAGTGCAGTAGACTTTGTAGAGCAATTTAAACTCAACTTGTACAGCAAGGAGATATTTGTCTTTACACCTAAAGGCGAACTCAAATCTTTACCTAAAGGAGCTACGCCTTTGGACTTTGCTTTTGCCATCCACACCGAGATAGGTATGCAAACCAGAGGAGCCAGGGTCAATGGTAAACTGGTGCCGCTGAGTCATGAGCTCAAGAGCGGTGATCAGGTGGACATCATCACCTCTGAAAATCAAAAACCTACCAAAAACTGGCTGGATTACGCTACCACAGCCAGGGCCAGAGCCAAAATCAAAAGTGCCCTGAAGGAGGATCAAAAACTCATAGCTGAAGAAGGTAAGGTTGTACTGGCGAGGAAGTTGAAATCCCAGAAGATTAGTTTGGATCAGAACACCGTCAACCAAATGGTCAACTTTTTCAAATTAAAGACCAGTCACGATCTGTTCTACAGAGTGGGTACAGGGAATATCGATAATAAAGCGATTAAGGATTATGCCAATAGCCGTAGCAATGCCTTGTACAGCTTTATCAAAAACAAAATCCGCAAGCCGAAAGAAAATCCAGATATCAATAAGGAGGAAATTACCGAGACTTATGACGAGCTGGTTTTCGGAAAGGAAGGCACTACCCTGGATTATACGTTGTCAAAATGTTGTAATCCAATTCCGGGTGATCCAGTATTTGGTTTTACCACGGTAAGTGACGGGATCAAAGTGCATAAAAACAATTGCCCAAATGCCATTAGTCTCCAAAGTAAATTTGCCTATCGTATCATTAGCGCCAAATGGATTGATTCCTCGCAAAAAGAACACAAAGCCGATATCAAGCTCACTGGAATGGATCGAATGGGATTGGTACAGGAGGTTACACGTCTGATTTCAGAGAGTATGCACGTGGATATAAGAAATATATCCTTTGATAGCAACCACGGTGTATTTAAAGGAAATATAACGGTTGTAGTCCCTAATATCAATCTGCTGACCAAACTCATGCAGAATCTCAATAAAATAAACGGTATCGATAAAGTTACCAGATCATAAAATTATGTCAGAAATTATCAACACTTTGGAGAAGGAACAGGAAATAGTGCGTAATGTGTTTACCCAATTTCTAAACGAAAACAAGCACAGGAAAACACCTGAGCGCTATGCAATTTTGGATGAAATTTATGCCAGTGAGGAGCACTTTGATGTGGAATCATTATACATCAAGATGAAAGAGCAAAATTATCGTGTAAGCCGCGCCACACTTTACAATACGATCGAACTTTTATTAGAATGTAAGTTGGTGAGGAGACATCAATTTGGTCAAAATCAATCACATTATGAAAAATCGTATTTCGATCGTCAGCATGACCATCTTATCCTTTCAGATACTAACGAAGTAATTGAGTTTTGCGACCCCAGAATAGAGTCAATAAAAAAGACTATTGAAGAGGTCTTTGATGTCAAGATAACCAATCATTCTTTATATTTTTACGGGCTGAAAAACACAACTGAAAAACAGTAACAATGGCAGTAGATTTATTGCTCGGCCTTCAATGGGGCGATGAGGGAAAAGGTAAAATCGTTGACGTGCTTACCTCTAATTATGACATCATCGCAAGATTTCAGGGAGGGCCTAATGCAGGACACACTTTGGAATTTGATGGTATTAAACACGTCCTGCGTACCATTCCTTCGGGTATCTTTCATGATCAGGCGGTTAATTTAATCGGTAATGGTGTAGTTATAGATCCAGTAGTATTTGTCCAGGAATTGGATGGTTTGGATCAATTTGATATAGATTACAAAAAGAAGTTGATTATTTCGCGTAAAGCGCACATCATACTTCCTACCCACAGGTTATTGGATGCAGCTTCTGAGACGTCAAAAGGAAAGGCCAAAATTGGATCTACGCTTAAAGGCATCGGACCTACTTATATGGATAAAACAGGTCGCAACGGTATTCGTATCGGCGATTTGGAAATGGGAACCTGGAAAACCAAATACAGAAATCTGGCCAATAAACACGAGGAATTGATCAAATTCCACGATGTAGATATTCAATACAACCTTCCCGAGATGGAAGAAGAGTTCTTCAAAGCGATCGATAGATTAAAAGAGCTTAGCTTCATAGATTCTGAGGAGTATCTACAACAAGCCCAAAAGAATGGAAAAAGTATTTTGGCAGAAGGGGCACAAGGATCATTACTTGATATAGATTTTGGAACTTATCCTTTTGTCACCTCTTCTAACACTACTGCTGCAGGAGCATGCACTGGACTGGGAGTTTCACCCAGACAAATTGGTGAAGTTTACGGGATTTTTAAAGCTTACACTACACGTGTGGGTAGCGGACCTTTCCCCACCGAACTCTTTAATGAAATAGGTGCCAAAATGGCCAAAGTAGGTCACGAATTTGGTGCAGTGACCGGAAGGCCGAGACGCTGCGGGTGGTTGGACCTGGTTGCGTTAAAATACACATGCCAAATCAATGGCGTGACTCAACTGATGATGATGAAAGGTGATGTTCTTTCTGGATTTGATAAGCTAAAGGTTTGTACCGCCTACAAATACAAGGGTGAGAAAATTACTCACTTACCCTACAATATAGAGCCAGAGAACTTAACCCCTTTATACGCCGAATTTGATTGCTGGGAAGAAGACTTAACTGCAATGACCACGGCCTCAAAATTCCCGAAAGAGTTGAATGAATATATAGAGTTCTTGGAGAAAGAACTGGAGATTCCCATCAAAATTGTAAGTGTAGGACCTGACCGCACCCAGACGATCCATCGCTAAATATAAATTCACCACCCATAGCTGTCAGCTTACCGATCTAAAAAGTAATGAGCTGTCGCGGTGTAAAGGTTGATTAACATCTCAAGATTTTACCTCCAATTCAACGACTGAATTATGGCGCTCAAAAAGTATCTCAATATTTGTTTCAAAGGAATTCTTATGGGTGCAGCCGATGTTGTACCGGGAGTTTCTGGCGGAACGATTGCATTTATCACGGGTATTTATGAAGAATTGATCAAAGCCATTGATGGATTAGGTCCAGAAGTGCTGCGGGATTTTTTCAAATTAGGCGTAAAAAATACGTTTGTAAAATATAACCTTAGCTTCCTGCTCTCATTGGCATCAGGTATTCTGATAAGCATACTCAGTTTATCCAAATTGATTACGTACTTGTTGCAGACAGCACCCGTACTGCTTTGGGCTTTCTTTTTTGGGTTGGTACTGGCCAGTGTTTGGTATATAGGCAAACAAATTACGCGATGGAATTATTTGGTCATCATTGCCATACTTATCGGCTCTATTGCTTCCTATTACATTACAATCGCAGAGCCTCTGGGAAGTCCTGACAGCTGGTGGTACATCATCTTTTCTGGTTTTATTGCCATCATTGCCATGATATTACCTGGTGTCTCTGGTGCATTTTTGCTATTGCTGTTGGGTAGTTATGAAAGCGTTCTGGGCGCCGTAAGCGGACTGGTAGAAGCGGTGGCTGCTGGCGATTGGAATAAGGCTTGGGAATCTCTGGGAACGATCCTGTTATTTGCCGTGGGATGTGTGGTAGGGCTTAAAGTGTTTTCGCGAATACTTACCTGGTTGTTTGAGCATTACAAAAATGTGACCCTGGGTTTGCTTACCGGGTTTATGATAGGTTCGTTAAATAAGCTGTGGCCTTGGAAAGAAGTGTTGGTATATCGCACCAATAGTCACGGTGAAGAAATACCATTTTTGGAACGCAGTATCCTGGCATCGGATTTTGATGGAGACCCTCAAATTTTATGGGTCGTCCTGCTATCAATCAGCGGTTTTTTACTTATACTTATGTTAGAAAAATGGGCCAGTAAAAAACAATCATAATTGCGTCAAGCCACCAGAACATTCAGCGACAAATTCTTTCTCGTTCTTAAGGGAATCGCTATGGGTACCGCAAATAAGGTTCCTGGAATTAGCGGTGGCGTGGTGGCTTATGTAGCTGGATTTTACGAAGAATTCATCTACTCCTTACAAAAGCTCAACCTCAAGGCGCTCAAACTTCTGGTCAACGGTAGATTCAGGGTGTTTTTTGAATATATCAACGGGCGTTTTTTGTCCCTGTTAATCTTGGGAGAAACATTGAGTTATTTTACCGTCAGCATAGGCTTTGATGTACTAATCAGGTTTTATCCCATCCTTGTTTGGGCCTTGTTCTTTGGGATGATCCTGGGATCGATCTACTATATCTCCCGTAGTTATGGGGAATGGACCAGGCGCAATTTATTTTTGCTGGTTACAGGCGTGTTGGTAGGTGTAGGCACTTCCCTACTCGACCCTGCGACGCAAAATGAAAACTTGATGTTTGTGTTTTTTTGCGGGATGGTCAGTATCTCAGGTATGACCTTACCAGGATTAAGTGGAAGTTTTATATTGATTCTTTTAGGCAATTACGTGCTTTTAATGGTAGATAGCATTAATGCTTTTTTTGATACCATGGTATGGATTGTACAAGGTGATTTTTCCTGGTGGAATGATACAGCGAATATGGATATGTTGCTTATTCTCATCGTTTTTGTGCTGGGATCAATAACAGGTCTGATCAGTTTATCACACTTGTTGGGCTGGACCATCAAACATTATCGCAATGAGACCAATGCCGTCATTATAGGTTTTATAACCGGTTCGTTGGGTGTAGTTTGGCCCTGGAAAAAGGAGGTTTTTAAAAAAACACTGGATGGAAGTATCAGCGTGGATGCCTCAGGAGCTCCTATTCTTGAAAATTACAGCCGTTACTGGCCAGAAATTACAGATACCCACACTTGGATAGCCGTGGTCATGATTACCATAGGTTTTGCCAGTGTATATATTTTAGATCGTTATGGAAACAAAGCAAATCCCGTCTAGTATATTCGGTCTGGTAGGCAAGCGTTTGGACTATAGTTTTTCGCGAGCCTACTTCTCAGAGAAATTTGAAAAACTTAAGCTGACTGACCATGAGTACCGCAATTTTGAAATGGATCGAGAATATTTGTTAAGCCGCTTTCGCGAAAGCGTGACCTACGACCCTCAAACCCGTACAACAAACGGAAAGTCTGAAATTATCAGAGGGCTCAACGTTACTATTCCCTACAAAGAGGACATGTTGAAGGTGGTCGATCATATCAGCGAGGAAGCCAAAGCCATCGGTGCCATCAATACAGTGGTCATCGAGGATAATATCTGGACCGGACACAACACGGATTGCTATGGTTTTGCCAAAAGCCTAGAAAATTTACCTCCTATTCAGAAAAATGCACTCATTCTGGGAACAGGAGGAGCCTCTAAAGCAATTGCCTATACCCTAGAAGCCTTACAGATACCCTACCTTTTTGTGAGCAGGAATCCGCAGGATGAATACATTATAAGTTACACCGCTTTAAACAAGGAGGTAATGCAGAGTGTAGGATTGATCGTTAACACAACGCCGCTTGGTGTGACGCCAGAGGTACATTTACGTCCAGAAATCCCTTATGAATGTTTAAATGAATCCCATCTGTTATACGATCTCGTGTACAATCCAGCCCAAACCATGTTCATGAAATTGGGACAGCGACATGGTGCCCAAGTGACCAATGGATACCAAATGCTTGTGCATCAAGCAGAAAAAGCCTGGGAACTTTGGAACAACTAAATGCCCGATAGATTGTACTTCCTGCCGAATCTCTTTATCTTGCCATCCCATTAGAAATGATTGATATGGAACAGAAGGACAACCTGCAGGATGCAGACGGAACAAAAGACACCTTGGAAAATGCCATGGTAGAAGAATCACTACCCAAAAACCCTGAAACAGGTATGGAGACCGTTGCTGTTGATGGAAAGGATGAAGATGCGCTACGGGAAGGAACTAATAAACCGGCCGGGAGAAAGGAAGATGAATCCACAACACACGAGGATGCGATCGTAGAGGAGAAAACTACGGTTGAACAATCTGAAGATACCATTGTTGACCTGGATGAGGACGAGGATGAAGATGAGGATCCGAATGACACCAGCGCCAATGAAATCCCTGAAAAAGATTACGATGCGATGGACATGCCCGAATTGATTAAAGAATTGAGGCATTTGATGCAAGAGTATCCGATCAATAGTTTCCGCAGTCAGGCCGAAGATATCAAGAAAGCTTTTGAAGCTGCTGATGCTGAAAACAAAAAAGAAGCCCAGGAAAAATTTCAGGAGGAGAATCCGCCGAGTGATGATCCATTGGCTCCCGAATTTGACTATAACAACCCGCTGGCATCAGAATTTAACGATCTTCATGCCTTATACCGCAAACAAAAAGGTCAATTTCAACGTGATCGTCGCAAACAACAGGAGAAGAATCTTGAAAAGCGTCGCGAAATCATCGAAGGTATCAAACAGCTGATCGATGAAGAAGAGAATATTGGTACTACCTTCAAGAAGTTTCATGCTTTACAAGATGAATGGAAAGCTACCGGAAATATTCCTCATGATGCCTATAATATCACTTGGGAAGACTACCGACTGGCTGTACAAAATTTCTATGACTATATTGACCTGAGCAAGGAATTAAGGGACAAGGATTTTGAACGCAATCTCGAGTTCCGTAAAAAGATAATTGCCAGGGCCGAAGAATTGGGTCAAGAAGAAAACATTCACAAAGCTTTACGTGAGTTACAAGAGCTTCACCGGATGTGGAAAGAAGACTCAGGGCCTGTTGCCAAGGAATTACGTGATCCTATCTGGGATGAATTCAGCGCTGCCACCAAAGTTATTCACGACAAACGACAAGCCTATTATGAGGAGCGTGATAAACTGGCGGCCAAAAATCAGGTGGTCAAAGAAAATATCATTGCCGAAATAGCCAAAATCACCCAAGAAGGAGCTAAAAATCACAGGGAATGGCAAGAAAGATTGCAAGAGATGAAGGTACTGCGCGAACTCTTTACCACGACAGGACCTGCACCAAAGGCAGTTAATAACGATCTGTGGAATAAGTTCAGGGCCGGTACGAGAGCCTTTAATAAAGCCAAGAACAATTATTACAAAGATTTAAAACGCGAGCAACAAGAGAATCTTGAAAAAAAGATGAAACTGATTGAAATCGCCGAAGAACATCAGGATAACGAGAACTTTGCAGAAGGTCTTGAAATCATGAAGCGTATTCAGGCCGATTGGAAAAAGATAGGTCATGTCCCTCGCAAAGACAGTGATAAAATCTGGAAGAGATTCCAAAAAGCATGTAATGCCTTTTTTGACAAGAAAAACGCCAAAAAGAAAGAGGATAGTAAGGAAGAGTTGGCCAATTACGAAGCCAAAATAAAAGTATATGACGCTTTAAAGGAAATGCTGCCACAAGATGATAAAAAAGCTATGCAGGCCGATATCCAAAAGCACATGGAAGAATGGGCGGCGATAGGTCGCGTTCCTTATAGCAAGAGACATATCCAGGATAAATTTGAAAAGTTATTGAAGGCAAAACTTAAAGCGGCGGGTATGAACGCTGTTGATGCCGAAATGATGAAATATCAAAATAAACTATCCAGCCTGGAAAATGGTAGCGAAAGAGACTTTAAAAATGAGCGTTTCTACCTTTCCAAACGCAGAGATGAAATTCAGAAGGAAGCATTGCAATTGGAAAACAACCTACAATTCTTTAACGCAAAGGATGACAAGAATCCTTTATTAGTGGCCCAACGTAAAAACATTGAGGAGCTAAACAAAGAATTGGAGGTCATTAAGGAAAAACAAAAGCAACTCAATATTCTTCAACGACAGTTAGAGAGAGAAGAAAATGAAGCCCAAGCTGAAGAGGAAGATAACAAGCCTACTGAAGAGGATAGCAAGGATTGACACAAAGTGAGAGGTGAATTTTATTTTCAAGTGAAAGCTTGACATTGACTTGCTATTTGTCTCCCAACACCCATATCCTTTTCATTAAACTTTTACAAAATGCACCGAAATTGATCGGTGCATTTTTTATTTTTAAAGAAAGTTCAGTTGATGTTCAAATTTTTGGAAAGGGTTTTCGGCAAACCTATGCGTTATTATGAAAACCTCATGGAATCCAGAAAGGAGCACTCAAATATCACTGCTGGACAAATAAATGAGGTAAAAAAGCTGTTAGAACCTTGTGTCCTTCAGGCGACCGCTTTCACGCCGATAGCTGAAACACCCGCCTCCATTGCTCTGAAAGCAACAGCGGAATTACCAACAGACCCAAAGGGAAATGCTTTGCCCTATTGGGGTCGATTTAAGCATAATTCAACAACTTGGGACTTTTTTGCAAAACCTGAAAAAATCACCCCTCGTCAATATGAAAATTTTTCTAGGTTGGTTCCTCAAATTGATGACCTTTCAGCTACGATATCCAAAGATTGGGAACAAAAAAGCGTGAACAGTTTACCTATTTGGGAGGAAATCATCCATCGTTTCCCAGAAATTCATCGCGAGATTGTCAGCTTACAGCCTAATCATCCTTGGACGCTTTACCGCAGAGCAAAAAAAACGATCGCTGACCTGGACTATCAGTTTGTTTTGGGAGGCTATCCGCAATGGAAGGTGAATAATGTAGATTTCAGAAAAATCAAGGATATTGAATTTATTGGAGAATTTAAGGTACCCTCTACTGATTACTCCCTTTATTATTTCAAAGATCCAGTAAACAATGTACTGGATATTAAAATACAAAGTTTTTAACAAAATAGTTGAATGTCCTGTGAACAATACATGGATTAGATATGTCGTTTGCCTTGTTTAAGTGGGCGATTGTCCATTATTATTGTTATTCCTTTATTTATAAAGGGAATTTCCCTTAATTTAAACGAAAGCAAAAATCCCTAAATTATGCTTAGTAAAACCATTAAGATTACCCCTGAAGAGATCAAGTTCGGGAGGCAGGAACTGCGCTATCAGTGGCTGCCCTTTGATGATAAGGTCACTGGTGGAAGATCCACAAGCATTGTGGAGCAACATGAAAATCATACCACCTATAGTGGCGAGATCAGACATATCAACAATAGCGCATGGAGTTGCCTACGTTCCAATAAGGTCATTCAGGATTTGAGTAAATACACTTCGATCGAAATCAAGTTAAAGACAGATGGTCGTCCGTATGCCTTTGAAATGGAGTACAATGAAGGTTGGCAACATGAAAAAATAGGATTCTTGATCCGTACATTGCCCAATGAATGGACCACTGTACATTTTCCTATCGCAGATTTTCAACACTCTATTTTTGGCGAAATTCAGGATAAACCAGTTGATTTATCGGTATTAGATAATATACTGCGTTATAATTTCTATGTAGCCGAACGTATTACTGGCCCTTTTAGACTGGAAATAGAATACATCAAATTCTTTTGAATCTATCACTAAAAAAGCCGTCTAAATCAATAGACGGCTTTTATTATTAGTTCAAATTAACTCCAATCAAGAAGCCTTGAGTTTTTTGATGTGGTAGGCCACGACCCCTTCAATAGGTCTTCTGACGATGTTTCCGACTTCATAATCGTACTCATCAGCTACTTGTTTGATACGGCGCTCGGCAAAGTAAGCGATACTTCCGACAAAATGGACTTTATATTGCTTGATCTCTTCATGGAATTGCAGGATCATATTTCGCGAGAATTTACGCAAGCCTCTGCGCAACACCTTTTTTATATAAGGTTCTTCCAGGTTTTGAAAGATAAACTCAGCATGGGTCGCCAAGAAAGCATTGGGATTGGGTTGCTTATACAGATTGTTCTTGATGTAATCAGATTCCAGATTGTAATTGGCCACAAATCGCTCCCTTAATATTTCCGGCATACGCTTGAAATAATAATCTCGGATCAACTCCTTTCCATACCAGTTGCCACTGGCCTCATCCATAATGGTATATCCCAGTGATGTCACTTTTTGATGGATCTCCTTACCGTCTGAAAAACAACAATTGGAACCCGTCCCCAAGATACAAACAACACCTGGTTTATCCCCTACTGCGGCGTACACAGCGGCGGCGGTATCTTCCTTTACCACCACTTCGTCAGCTTTGTCGAAATAAGCGGTCAACAGGGCTTCTAGTGCGGTACGAGGCTTTTCAGTACCACAACCCGCTCCATAAAAATAAAGTTTTTCAACCTGATCTTTGGCATTGACCAATTCCTCACATTCCAGGATACGCGTTTGGAGTTCATCCACACTCAGTATGGCTGGATTCATGCCTTTAGTGCGTGCTTTAAATAACTGCTCACCGTTGTTATCGATGGCAATCCAATCACATTTGGTCGAGCCACTATCCGTAATAAGAATCATAATGGGTGTTTTAATTGAATTTCCTAAGCTGGGAAAATAAAAAAGAGGTCGTCTAAAAAGCAACGTTTTAATGTCAAACTGAACCTGTCGAAGTTTTTAACTTTTTGATTTTCAAAACGTCTTCGACAAGCTTAGATTGATAACATTGTCATTGATGGGCTTTTTAGACAGCATCTTAGGTATAGAATTAAAGAGAGTTGACTTTTTCGGCCAGATCAACCAACTTATTGGAGTACCCAAATTCGTTGTCGTACCAGCTGACCAACTTAAAGAAAGTTGGATTCAACTGGATGGCAGCTTCGGCATCATATATACTTGTGCGGTCATCACTCACAAAGTCTTGGGACACTACAGCTTCATCGGTGTAACCTACGACACCTTTCATGTCTCCCTTAGCTGCTTTCGCGAAAGCGGCATTGATCTCCTCCAAACTGGTTTCCTTTTCCAATTTTACCGTAAGGTCTACCACAGAAACATCGACTGTAGGCACCCTAAAAGCCATTCCGGTCAGTTTACCTTTCAATTCCGGGATTACCTTAGTTACGGCTACGGCAGCACCAGTAGAAGTAGGTATGATGTTATTCATAGCGCTACGGCCTAATCTATAGTTTTTCTTACTAGGTGCATCTACGGTCTGTTGAGTAGCGGTGGTAGCGTGCACAGTAGTCATCAATGCTTCCTGGATCCCAAAATTATCGTTCAGAATCTTGGCCATCGGTGCAAGACAGTTGGTCGTACAAGAGGCATTGGAAACGATATTGTGATCTGCGGTCAGTTCATTATCATTTACCCCCATTACAAACATAGGAGCTGTTTTTGATGGAGCAGAAATCACTACTTTTTTGGCACCGGCATCCAAGTGAGCCTGTGCATTGTCTAGATCTGTAAAGATTCCGGTACAGTCGGCTACCACATCTACATCTACCTCATTCCATTTCAGGTTTTTGGGATCACGTTCAGAAGTTACGCGCACTTCTACACCATCTATAACCAAGTTTCCGTTTTTGATCTCAATGCTTCCACCATATCTCCCGTGTACCGAGTCATATTCTAACAAGTAGGCCAATTGCTCTACATCTACCAAGTCGTTGATGGCAACTACTTCTACATTTTCTCTTTTTAGAGTCGCTCTAAACACAATACGACCTATACGACCGAATCCATTGATTCCTAATCTTAGTTTTTTACTCATTTTTCTGTAATTTAATTAGTTGTTATTATGGGTCCCTTGAATTTGTCTTCGGGACAAGTTGACCATTGCTATCAATGGCAATTCATTTTTAATTAGGTAGTCATGATATCACTTACCCTGAGTAATTCAAGATCGATATCGGTTTTTCCTTTTACCGCCTGATCGATCGGACAGAGCGTGATTTTAGAATCTTGTATACCGACCATATAGTTAGACTTCCCGTCTAAGAGGCTCTCAACTGCTTTGACCCCCATACGACTGGCCAGCACCCTGTCCCAACAGGATGGGCTACCGCCACGCTGCATATGACCCAACACAGAAACACGTACCTCATATTCAGGAAGGTTTTGCTCTACATAATCCTTAAGGTCAAATACATTTTCCCCAGTGGTATCACCTTCTGCTACCACAACGATACTAGACGTTTTCCCAGATTCCCGAGAGCGCTTTAAACTTTCGAGCAAACGGTCCTTACCTAGATTTTCTTCTGGAATCAAGATCTCTTCTGCACCTGCTCCTACTCCCGCATTTAAAGCGATATGACCGACATCACGACCCATCACCTCTACGAAAAACAAGCGGTTGTGCGAGCTGGCCGTATCCCTGATCTTATCAATGGCCTCGACTACTGTATTCAAAGCGGTATCATATCCCAAAGTTGAGCTAGTACCATAAATATCATTATCGATAGTGCCTGGAATACCCATGACAGGAAAATCAAATTCTTGGGAGAAAATCATGGCACCTGTAAAACTTCCGTCCCCTCCTATGACTACAAGAGCATCAAGTCCAGCTTCCATGGCATTGGAATGTGCCTTTTTTCTACCCTCTACAGTGCGGAATTCCTGGGATCTGGCACTTTTCAATATGGTACCTCCCTTGTTGACAATGTTGTTCACACTACGGGCATTCATCTCCTTAAAATCACCTTCTATCAATCCCTGATATCCTCTATAGATTCCTATACAATCTACTTTATGAAACGCACAGGTTCTTACCACCGCTCTGATGGCTGCATTCATTCCTGGAGAATCGCCCCCAGAGGTCATGACCCCAATCTTTTTAATCGATTTACTCATTAATTTTTTGATAATAAACACGCTAATCTATTAAAGTTTTATGATTGTAAATAGTGAATGTTTCTATATTTAGCTTTTTAATGAAATTCAAACGTTATCGTTAATAACTTTTGCCTATGAAGCTGGAAATCATTGACATTTGTATCATCATCACCTTCTTTTTGATCTCTTTGGCCATAGGTATACTGGTGTCTAAAAAAAGTTCGCAAGACAGCTCGTCTTTTTTTCTTTCAAGTAGAAATATGCCATGGTGGCTGTTGGGTGTTTCCATGGTCGCCACTACATTTGCCGCAGACACCCCAAATCTTGTAGCTGGCCTCGTACGTTCAGATGGTGTAGCCGGGAACTGGGTCTGGTGGGCTTTTCTGATCACTGGTATGCTCACCGTCTTCTTTTATGCCAAGCTATGGCGACGCAGTGGCATCACCACGGATCTCGAATTTTATGAAATGAGATATAGCGGTAAAAGCGCTGCATTTCTCAGAGGCTTCAGGGCCATATACCTGGGCGTTGTCTTTAATATTATTATCATGGCCACTGTTTGTCTGGCAGCCATCAAAATCGGCCATGTGATGTTTGGCTTTAGCGCAGGTACCACCCTATTCTATGCCTCCGTCGTTACCCTGGCTTATTCTCTTTTAGGAGGTCTTAAAGGTGTTTTGTTGACGGACTTTGTGCAATTCATTATTGCGATGGTGGGATCCGTATGGGCGACCTTGTATATATTAGATCTCCCTGAGATTGCAGGGATGAACTCACTGATGACACACCCGAATGTATCCGATAAATTAGCCTTGTTACCTGACTTCACCGATACAGATCTGGCGATGGGTATTTTTATTATTCCCATTGCTGTACAATGGTGGAGTACTTGGTATCCCGGTGCAGAACCTGGCGGCGGCGGATATATTGCCCAACGTATGCTGGCGGCCAAAAACGAAAAACATGCTACTTGGGCAGTTTTATTTTTTAATGTAGCTCATTATGCCTTGAGACCATGGCCCTGGATCATCATCGGTCTGGCTTCACTGGTTATTTTCCCAGACCTCTCAGCATTGCAATCTGCCTTTCCAGAGCTGAATGAAAGTTTTATTAAAGATGACCTGAGTTATCCGGCCATGCTCACCTATCTCCCGGCTGGCTTGTTGGGATTGGTTGTGACTTCACTGGTCGCGGCTTTTATGAGTACGATATCAACCCATTTGAATTGGGGGTCCAGTTATGTCGTCAATGATTTTTACGCTAGGTTTTTTCAACCCCAGGCAACGGAAAAGGAAAAAGTGATCATAGGACGTGTTTCCATGGTATTTATGATGGGGGCCGCAGCCCTATTGTCACTGGTATTGGAAGAAGCCAAATTTGCCTTTGACCTCATTATTCAAATTGGTGCTGGCTCTGGACTGCTCTTTATTTTGAGATGGTTCTGGTATCGCATCAATCCGTGGTCAGAAATTACGGCTATGATTTCCTCCTTCATCATGGCCCTCTTGTTTTTTGTCAACTCGAGTGAACGACTGGGCTTTCAGCATCAATTATTTGGTGAAATAAAAGGCTGGGAAGCCATATGTTTGAATGTGTTGGTCACCAGTATCGCCTGGTTAGTTGTCACATTTATCACTTCGCCCAGCAATACGGAAACCCTTGAAAAATTCCACCAAAGTATTTTTGGCACCCACTCAAAATTTCACCATTTCCAATTTAAAAGTCTTGGATTTATGTTGGGCATCATTGGGATATATGCACTTCTCTTTGGAACTGGAAAGTTTTTCTACGGCCAGCATGTCTTCGGACTGTGCTTGATCAGCTTGTGCATAGGTTGCGGATTAGGAATTTATAGCCTGCGAAAAAAACTATTTTAATACATACAAGCTTCTAAGCATTACATTTGCCTAGCTATGGAAATCAAGCAACTCCATCCACTTACCTCATTGAGGTTTGTATTTGCCTTGATGGTATTTTTTTCTCATTTGGCTTACCTAGAAGAAAGTCAAAATGAAGGACTGCAACAATTATATACACAAGTTTTTTCACAAGGATATATAGGTGTCGGGTTCTTCTTTATTTTGAGTGGATTTATCCTGACTCATGTGTATTCTGCCAGATGGCAAGAAAGGAAACAAGAACGCCGGAAGTTTTATATCCTTAGGATAGCAAGAATATATCCTTTACATCTATTGACCTTGTTGGTCGCGGCTCCCCTTATGTTGTACAACATAGTTTGGGGCCCCGAATTGTTAGCCATCAGTGTGAGCAACTTGACTTTGACACAGGCATTTATTCCAGATATTGACTATAATTTTTCTTATAACGGAGTTTCTTGGAGCATCAGTTGCGAACTCTTCTTTTATTTATGTTTTCCTTTTTTATTGCTGTGGTGGCGTCAACTTAAAGCACTGAAGTACTTCCTATTTTTTATTCTTACGGCCTTACTGTTAGTGCTGATGATCACCATCCCTGCCAGTTGGCATAACTCCTTGTTCTACGTGCACCCCTTATCCCGAATTCTTGATTTTATTTTGGGTATATTTCTTTACGAATTGTATCGCTACATCAAACGTATCAACTTCAGTACGATGCAAGGCTCCTTCTTAGAGCTGGGAGGGATATCCTTATTGGTATTGTTTTTTTGCTTTCGCGAAAGCGTGCCCGACAGCTTTCTTCACTCCATCTATTATTGGATACCTATGTGCGTCATCATAGCCACATTTTCCTTGCAAAGAGGTTATATTTCCCAACTGCTGAGTAGGAAACCAGCCATCTGGTTAGGCGAAATTAGTTTTGGTTTCTATATGTGGCATCATCTGGTCCTTCGATATTTTCATGCGATCAACCGTCGATTAAATTTTATGGAGAACGAAATTGTTATCGGGCTTACCTGTTTATTCTTCACCATACTCATTGCAGGGTGTAGTTTTCAATACTTTGAACGGCCTTCCAATAAATGGGTGAGGACTTTCTTAAAGTAGAATGGACTCGGAGTCAACTCTTAGGCAATACTGAAAGATCAGAAATCCAAGTGAACTCATTAACGCAACTTTTTCTTAAGCACCCTTGCTGCTTGGGTATAACCCCCATCCTCGCCATCTAAAAAGTGAATATGATAGTCATCTAAGGCCGTAACGTAGCAAGATAACACGCTGGTTTTACTACTATAAAAACCATATTTAATTTGGTCTTGGGACTCCAATTGGTCCAGATAGGCAATGAGCGATTCTCGCTGCTTGATCGTCCCTGTAATCACGGTGTTGATCGCCCCATCAATGAGCAAAGTTTCCGTAAGTTGGATCATATCTCGTACATAATCCTGACCCTTACGGGTGCTTTTGAGGTAAATTCTTCCCATGATCGAACGCAGCCAGCTACGGGACAATTCCAACCCAGTAACCTTAGCGTATTTCATTTTCACCTCGTCTTTGATCCGATTGATGCGATGAACCATTTTCAAACGTTTTGGTGTCACTGGATGTCTTTTATGATCATCACCGTAAATCTCTTCAATCTTTTGAAGCACATCAGCATAAACCTCAAACTGTTGAGAGACAAAGGTGGCATAGATAATTAGAGACAATACCTCATTCTGATTTTTAGGAGGTCTGATCTTGTCCCATTTACATTCCATGCCTTCAAGGTTGAGGTTGTAGTTCATGGCTGCCGTATCAAGGTTGTTTTCATCATTATTTTTGATCTGCTTTTCCGCAATATGTAAGGCATCGCCTATAACAATAGGCATGGTATGAAGATTATTGCGTTTGAATTTCAGCAGCTCTAAAACTCCCGTTTGCACCCTTATATCCCCCACATTTCTTGCTCCTACACGCAGATGAAACCCAAAGGATGAACTACATCGTTGCTGGTGTAATTGTAAGGCACTTAGACAGGCCAATCGTAAACTATCAGGCACGAGTAAAGTTGCGCCATCACCACCAAAAAAGAACGGAATATCTATTCCAGCATCACGGGCGATGTTGAGACAGGCAACTATACTGCCAGTAGCAGCCAGGTGGATCATTTGCTGTTTTCCTTGTTCAACGGCAATGGTCGAATTTTCCACATCGGTAACGATGATGTACCAATCACCTGGAACTTTATGATACAATTCAGGTCTGGCCATCACATCATAAATTGGCCCAGAACGTAGTGGCAGATTAGAATAGAAGCTATCCGTTGGCGTATGCATCCCCAAACTTACCAACTTCATAGCCAAATGATGACAAGGAATTCATAAATATAAATAGTCGAAATTCATGAATTACGACATGCTAATCCTTAACAGTTTATTCATCTGCCCTCGGTTTTAATGCAGTACTTTTGCAAAAATTTAAGCTCTCAAATGCGCATACTTTTATTTTCTATTGCGGTTATTTTCGCTTTCGCGAAAGCACAATCCCAAGTTATCATTAACGAACTAGACGCCGATACACCTGGTGTAGATACCGCCGAGTTTGTCGAATTAAAAACTCCGTCGCCATTTACGTCGCTCAACGGCTATGTGATGGTTCTTTTTAACGGTAGCAGTTCAAGCACCTCCGGAATGGGACGCAGCTACTTTGCCTTGGACCTGGATGGGGCAGTTACCGATGCCAACGGTCTATATGTGATTGGAGGAAATGACGTCGTACCCGTTCCAGACAGAGTATTTTCTCAAAACACCTTACAAAATGGGGCCGATGCGATCGCCATTTATCAGGGAAATGCGACCGACTGGCCAGATCGTACTTTTGCGACTACGGTAAACTTAGTAGATGCGGTGATTTATGACACGGATGATGCAGACAACGCCGATTTAATGAACTTGCTCAATATTTCCAGTCAGTGGAATGAAAATGAGAATGGTCTTAAAACTACTGAATCGCTTCAACGGAAGTCAGATGGTACTCTTGAAGCCAAAACCCCGACACCGCATTCACTTAACGATGCTATGTCTCCAACCTATACTGGAGTCGATTTTGCGATCAGCACCAGCGAATTAAATGAACCAGATACCTTTAATATTGTGTTTTCGTTGACCCAAAGCATTTCTAGTGATTTTAATTTGGGCTTTTCTCTTAACAACGGTAATTTCAATACGGCCGACTATACAGGAGCTACTTCTTTTACCATTCCCGCAGGTCAGACCAGTGTGAATCTTTCCTTCAGCATCGTAGATGATATGATTGATGAAGGTGATGAAACCATGCGTATTAATATAGGAAACAACCTTCCCGCTGGATTTAAACGAATCAAGGACAATCAGGAAGTCTTTGTCATCGATAATGATTTTCAGGTTGCCGGTTATGGAACCCCACTCGCTCCTACCTACGGAAACGTGGCCAGTACGGCACCGACCAATTACTACAATAGCCTCAATGGATTATCTGGTGCAGCCTTGGAAGAAGCGATCACAGCAATCATCGCAGAAGAAAATGTGGTCCGTATCCATACTTATGATGATGTCACCGAAATACTCAAGGATGCCGATGTTTCTCCATTGAACTCTAACAAAGTATGGTTGTTCTATACCGAACAAGAACGTAGAATCATTGATTTTCAGACGACGAGCGACAATACGGGGAAATGGAATCGCGAACATATTTACTCACGATCTCGAGGAGGATTCTTTGATATAGAATACGATCGTGTGAATGACGGTATTGCGGTTTGGACAGAAACTAATGCGGATAGCTTGAGGCATGGTCAAAGTGACGCTCATCACCTAAGGGCAGTTGACGGTCCTGAAAATAGTTCCAGAGGGAACAGCGACTATCCCGAATACAATGGACCAAGCGGCTCCCAAGGAAGTTGGCAAGGCGATGTAGCCAGGGCACTTTTCTATATGGACCTCAGGTACAATAACCTAGGTCTGGTGAATGGAAATCCACCCAATACTACAGTTGGACAGTTAGGCGATCTTGCCACCTTGATCCAATGGCATCGCAACGATCCACCAGACGATTTTGAAATGAACAGAAACAATGTCATTTATACCTGGCAAATCAACCGTAACCCATTTATCGACCTTCCAGACCTTGCAGAATATATCTATGGAAATCAAATAGGACAGAACTACACGCTTTCGGAAGATCGGGATTCATTAAATTCAGTTGTTGTCGCTCCTAATCCCTCTAATAGTTACTTTTTCGTAAGAAATATTCTGTATCCCACCCAACTCGCCATCTATGATATGATGGGAAGACTGGCCTTGCAAAGAGACCTGGATAGAGATACGAATATCATACACGACCTGGCTCCTGGGACCTATGTAATCCGTTTGACCGCCATGGATCTAAGTACTACCAAAAAACTGATCGTACAATAACATTTCCACAGAAATTTATAGGATATCTAATTTGTTTTGACTCCTTCTCCCATCTGATTAATTCTATTTATTCTGTGGGTAATAAAAGTAAAACCTAAAAAAACCCTTCTGTTGAAAGAAGGGTTTTTTAGTTGAGATGTAAAATAATAGAATCAGTCCCATTTTGAACCAAAGAATTTGGATCTTCCTTTGGCTTGGTTACCTTTCTTTTTACCCTTTTTGCTCTTTCCTCCTTTAGGACCAGACTCGGTGTTCTTCGTTTTCCGGTTTTTAAATCCGCCAGAGTTCTCCTGAGTATCCTTAGCGGGACGTCCTTTAAATCCTGATTTGGAATCGGAAGTTTCACCGTGTCTACTTCTTCCTTTAAAGCCTCCTTTTCTATCCTTATGACGACCGCCACCTCTTTCGCGGTTCTCTTTTACCGCTCCTTGATGCTCATTAGCTCTCAATTCGCGACCATTGCGTTCGGCTCCATTGAGTTTGTCCATTTTTTGAGCCACTTCTTCCTTTACATCCATAAATGAATGTGCACCGTCAAGGACAATTCGCCCTATATCATTTCCAGTAAGTCCGGTGACATCACAAACAAAACCAAGTAAGGACCCTTTATTCATATCATCTTTACGGCCCAAGTTGATGAAATAAGTCTTCATCCCTTCTTCCCGTCCTCTACTCCTGCGGCCTCTTTCATTAAAGCCTCCTTTTTCCTCCCGCATTTTTGAGCGATCGTTAAGGTCGGTAATAGAATTGCGCTGATAAATTTTATTATATTCTCTACTCAGGAATTTTCCTATGAGCTGATCTTTGGTAAGATCCTCTAGACTCTGCTGGACTTCATAGAATAATTCATCGCTGATTTTATCATTGACTTCCTGTTTTTTCAGGTTTTCGGTCCAACGCGAAATGCGTTTTTGCGTGATGGCTTCAAGGGCTGGGATCTCTCCTTTTTCAAATTTAATCCCCAATTTGTTTTCCATGTAACGCAGTTTGCGCACGTCTCCCTTTGTGATCAAAGCAATGGATCGACCGGATTTACCTGCCCGCGCCGTACGACCGGAACGGTGGGTGTAAAATTCTGGATCATCAGGCAGGGCAAAATGAATGACATGAGTAATATCCTCTACATCAATTCCCCTAGCGGCTACATCGGTAGCGATAAGCAGAGTAAGGTTTTTATTACGGAAACGTTTCATAGCCGCATCTCGCTGCGCCTGGGACATATCACCATGGAGGGCTTCCGTAGAATAACCATTATTGTTGAGCTCGTCGGCCACATTTTGTGTATCGCGTTTGGTGCGACAGAAAACCACACCAAATATATCTTGATCAAAATCCAACATTCTTCTCAAGGCTTCAGTTTTATCCCTGGCCTTCAATTGGACGTACTCGTGAGTAATATTTGTATTAACGATATGCTCCCGATTGATTTTCACCTCTTCGGGTTGCACCATATAAGTATCGACAATCTTTTTGATCTCTTTGGCCATGGTGGCAGAGAACAACCATATATTTCGGCCTACGTCAGTTTTGGAAAGAATATAGTCAATATCATCACGAAAGCCCATATTGAGCATCTCATCTGCCTCATCCAGGATAAGATATTTCAAGGCATCGAGTTTTACTTCCTTCCGCTTCATCAAATCCATCAATCTTCCTGGAGTAGCTACAATAACTTGCGCTCCTCTTCTGATGTCTTTAATTTGGCCCATGATGTTTGCTCCTCCAAAAACAGGTACAACGTTGAGTTTTCCCAATTTCTGAGACATCAAATCAATCTGTCGGCAAATTTGTTGTGCGAGTTCGCGTGTTGGCGCTAGTATCAGCGCCTGCGTTTCTTTTGAGCTGGTATCCATCAGTTCGAGCAATGGAAGACCAAAAGCTGCTGTTTTCCCTGTACCGGTCTGCGCCAGACCTATAAAATCTCCATCATGCTTAAGCAGGATGGGAATTGCTTGCTGTTGAATCTCTGTTGGATTCTCAAACCCCATTTCAGCAAGGCCGTCCAATAACGGCTGTGATAGCCCTAAGGCTTCAAAATTTTTCAAATAACTGTGTTTAAATATTTTGCAAAAGTACGATTAATAAATGGATTTGACTGATCTAGACATGCTTAGTTAAGCCGTGTACTTGGTTGTTAACTTTGAATGATCAGGTATTTCAACAATTAGGATTAGCGTTCATGTTTATACTGACTTGAATTTCCACACGCTGGTACTTAAGTTCAACCTACAAAAGGAACATCCTATTCGTCAGGTCCTATTTTTATGATTATCCATTTATTAGGCTGATCTGCTGTTGCCTTACTTCACAAATTGCACAATTTCATCCAATGGCTATCGTGCAGGAAGTTGATGATCAGGTGCTTCATCAAATGTGCCTAGAAAGAAAAATCCGAGAAAACGTTCCCGATCGTCTACTGAGATGCGATCATATTGGGACATATCTGCATAGGATTTGGGGCTGCTCCAATAACAACCGTGTCCCAGCGCATGGCAGGTCAGCCACATGTTCTGAACGCTCATTGCGGTGGCCGCCACTTCTTCCCATTCAGGGACCGCCTCTTGCTCGTCCCGATGCATGAAGATCAAGCATACAGCACTACTTGCTTCAAGGTTGGTTTTCAGCTTCTTGATTTTATAGGAAGTCGGCTTTCCTGTGCTAGCCATGAACTGCTCTTCCATGAAGTCACCAAGCGAGGTCAGCGCCTCTCCCTGAAGAACTTTGTAGCGCCAGGGTTCAGTTTTGCGGTGATTAGGTGCCCATCTCGCACTTTCAAGTATTTTATGTAAATCTGAAGATGAAATCTCTCCTTGGGTATATTGTGCAGGAAAAACACTGCGACGAGTCTGTATGAGTTGCAATAGGTCGTTTATCATGACCTAAAGATACTGATTGGATGTTCGATGATCAAAAAAATAAGCTAAACGCTAACGGAGCTAGTTACAAATACGGATGAATTTATCTTAAGGTTGAGTCAACCAAAACAACTGCTGAAACCCAGAATCAGAATCAATAACCCACTCACTCCAAAGCCCTGAGCCAGTCTTTTCCCGTTATTGATAAAAGCAAAAACCGTAGCCATAAGAAAACAAAAAATCCAATGGGGAATGGACAAGAAAAAAATACCGGCTAAATCTGGCGTATAAGGTCCACTATTGCCTCCATCAGAATAAATAATGATCGAATAGATTAAGAAAACTAGCAGATTAACTCCTACGGTAATACCAAAAACTTTCTTTGAATTCATAGGGACTGTGATTTTAAATGTTCGAGTTTTTCCTTGAATTCGTCTCTATAAAATAGATTCATGGTTTCAAAAGGAATGATGGTACCATTGGGTTGGGCGATGTGTACGCATGATTTCTTGATCGCCCTAACGTCAAAATCATAAGCGTCCATAAAGTTCATAACTATGATCCTAAAGATATTATCATAGCCCATATCAGGGGCAACGATTTCTGGTAAACAGCACAGTAACTCGTGCACATCTTCCCGCACCGCATCAACAGAAATACCCGTGCTAAACATTTGCAACATATGTTGCTTTAATCGCTCATCTTGTTCATAAACAATGGTGTTTTTTGAATTGTTGAGCAAATCCTCAGGGTTGATGTACCTAGTGAGCGGTTGTACCTCCCCCTCTACCTTGAGGGCGTAAGCCATCAATAAAGCATCGGGATTACAGGGTACTGGAATGATATCGTCATACGTAAAAATATTACTTTGCTCTACAATTAATCGGCGTACCTCTGAATTGGTCAAGCGATCCATGGCGGGATCAAAATGCTCCAAACGGCCACTGATGCTGGTAGGCTGAAAAGTCACCCCACGCACACACGGCTGTTGCATCGCGTATTCCAGGATTGTACCAATCTCCTGATCATTTTCACCTTTTTGAAGAGTGACTACCAGTGTGGTACTTAGGTTCAGCTGATTGAGCTTTTGTAATGCTTTTTTCCTAATATCAAGCAAGTCCTTACCTCGCATTCGCTCCAGCACTGCGGCGTCAAAAGAATCAAACTGAAGATAAATCTCAAAATCAGGCGTATATGTCGCCAATCGCTCTGCAAATCCAGGGTCATTGGCGATTCGCACACCATTGGTATTAAGCATCAAATGCTTGATGGGATAGGTCTTGGCCAAATCCAGGATCTCAAAAAATTGCGGATGTATGGTCGGCTCCCCACCACTGAGCTGGACTACATCGGGCTCACCTTCACTGAGTACTACCGTTTCAAACATCGAGCGAATTTCTTCTAAACTGCGGTGTCTGCCATGGGTTGGCGAGCTACTCGCATAGCAGGTAGGACAAGTTAGATTGCAACGATCGGTGACTTCGATCAAAGTCAGACAACTGTGTTGTTCGTGATCCGGACAAATACCGCAATCTAGCGGGCATCCATAATCAGTTGTTGTATGTGGTTTACGCGGATACTCACTGGCCTTGTTGAAATTGCGGATGTTTTTATAGAATTCGACATCATCAGCGATCAATACCTTTTGAAACCCGTGGTCTTTGCAGGTTTTCATGATATATACATTTTCCTTCTCAAAGATAATTTTGGCAGCTATAGGTCGGTGACACTCATTGCAGAGACTGGTCGTGGCATCGTAGTAAATGTAATTCTTATTTCTGGTCATGTAGCAGTTGGTGTGGAGCGATGAATAAAGATAGAATAGTTTTGTGATAGTAAGCCAAAACTGCCAGACAAACCCATTGGATAGAGCTAAGCCCTATAATATCATACGTCCAAACAGGTTTGATGAATTCTTGTAAAAAACGATAAACCACATAGGCGATCATAAAAAACTGAAACAACTTGCCTGACTGTAACGACCATCTTCTGCTTATCCAGTTGAGACATATCCAGAGCAACGCTAAAAAAATGAGTTCATACAACACCACAGGATGCCTTCTGATACCATCTCCCAAATCCATAGCCCAAGGCAGGTTGGAAGCCATCCCGTAGGTTTCCTCTCCCACACCCATACTAAAACAACCCAAGCGACCTATCATCAGGGCTAGGATTATGGGAAACACAAATAAATCCCCAGAAGACTGTCGAATTCCATAAGCCTTTTTCATCAGTTCAACCCCTATCAATCCGCCGACAAATCCGCCGACCACGGTTTTATTTTTATATAAATACAACCAGAAATCAGCCGCTGTCCACCAATCCAGCGGACGCTCCATGGCACCCAAAACCCGTGATCCGATTAATGCGCCCAGAGCTGCACCTATAATGATCAGGATACGTTGTGAGTTGCTAAGAGGATCAGTTTGGTATTTACGTAAATAGCTATAATAGCGGTAACCAAGACTAAAAGCCAGCACTTCAAATAAGAGATGGAGAGGCACATGAACTCCAAAAATGGTCCACTGAATAGGAAATTCCATGAGTGAAATATACAGTTAAAAATGATGGCGGCTATAAATTTTCATCACCTCTTAGCTAGACGTATTACTCTTTGAAAAACAAAACCCTCAAAAGCGGTGGTATAAAAAGTATTCAAATTTTAGCGTAACTTTAGAGTCGCTAAAACCAATACATCATGCTTACAAAAGTCTATGGCAGCGCCGTCTTTGGCGTGGAAGCCACTACAATTACCGTAGAAGTCAATGCCGATACTGGAATAGGATACCACCTGGTGGGACTACCCGATAAAGCCATCAGTGAGAGTTCCTTCCGCATCACGGCGGCTTTGAAAAATGTGGGCTATAAAATGCCTGGCAAAAAACTCATCCTTAACCTATCCCCTGCCGATTTACGTAAAGAAGGAAGTGCTTATGACCTCCCCCTAGCTCTTGGGATTCTCAATGCCTCCCACCAGATCAATACAGATAGGTTTGGCGAATTCGTTATTATGGGCGAGCTTTCCCTGGATGGAAATCTGCAACCCATCAAAGGTGCCCTACCTATAGCTATCAAAGCCAGGGAAGAAGGTTTTAAAGGCTTTATCTTACCTGCACCAAATGCTCGAGAAGCTGCCATTGTCGATGGACTGGACGTATATGGTGCTGAAAATATTCTAGAGGTAATTGAATTTTTTACCGGCGAGCGACAATTGGAACCCACGCTAGTAGATACCCGAGAAGAATTTTTTCACGCCCTGGAACATCCTGAATTTGATTTTGCCGATGTAAAAGGACAGGAATCCATTAAGCGTTGTATGGAAATTGCGGCAGCCGGTGGCCACAATATCATACTGATAGGACCACCTGGAGCTGGAAAAACCATGCTGGCTAAACGGCTGCCTTCCATCCTACCCCCGATGACCTTGCACGAAGCCCTCGAGACTACCAAAATTCATAGCGTTGCCGGACGCACGCTGGAAAAGTCAGGACTCATGGCCCAACGCCCGTTTAGGAGTCCGCATCACACCATATCTGATGTCGCCTTGGTCGGCGGTGGGGCCTATCCGCAACCTGGTGAGATCTCCCTGAGTCATAATGGGGTGCTGTTTTTGGACGAATTACCCGAATTTAAACGCAGTGTGTTGGAGGTGATGCGGCAGCCGCTAGAAGATCGCGAAGTGACCATTTCCCGGGCCAAGTTCACCGTCACCTACCCTTCTAGCTTTATGCTGGTCGCCAGTATGAATCCTAGCCCAGGAGGTTATTTCAATGATCCGGAGGCACCAGTGCAAAGCAGCCCAGCAGAGATGCAACGCTATTTGGGCAAAATCTCTGGTCCATTACTGGATAGGATCGATATCCATATCGAAGTCACCCCAGTACCTTTCGAAAAATTAACCGAAGAACGACCGGCAGAGCGATCCACAGCTATCCGCCAACGGGTCACTGCGGCTAGGGATCTTCAAACTTCACGCTTTCGCGAAAGCGACAACACCCACTACAACGCACAGATGAGCGTCAAGGAAATACGAAAACATTGTGCCCTTGATCAGGTGAGCAAAGACTTGCTGAAGAACGCGATGGAACGATTGAATCTGAGCGCACGCGCCTATGATCGAATTCTAAAGGTAGCCCGCACCATTGCCGATCTGGAAGGACAAACAGATATTCATTCCCATCACGTGACAGAAGCGATTCAATACCGCAGTTTGGATCGGGATGGATGGTTGGGGTAGGTCTTTATCAGTCATTATTCTCGTACTTTATCAATGTTGGAATATGGTTAGTGTAATCAAATACGGTTGATTGGTTCTACCAGAAATATTAGTTTTTTCGAGCATATGGATCATGAATCCAGAAATACCCGATATAGGCTATTTTTAATAATACACCGTCTACCACATTTAGGCGAAACAATCAACAACCAACCTCCAAAGAAAAAAACTTATTCTTAGGATTAGAAATTTTATACCCGAGCGCAAATAAAAAACAGTAATGACAAGGGTGCAAGCTTCCTCTATTTTATAGACCTATATTTGTTCTTTCTACATTCATTTTTTGCCTGGAAGTAACCCGCCTATTTTTTTCGTGGTGATGAGGCTATAACCTGAAAAGATGAATGCAGAATAAAGATAAAATTCATCTTTTTTCGATGAACGTAGGATTCTGACTAAAGTTTTTGCTATTTTTAATTTTTGATCACCAATAGCTTTTGAGTATCGTATGGAAAAAACTACTAATTCAATCCTACCTTTAACGGATTTGCGCAACTCATTTGACAATGACACTGATATTATCGTGTCTATTCTGGACATGTTTTTGGAAGAGGTTCCTCAAGATTATATGCAGCTCCAACAATACATAGGCAGCGGGAATTACGAGGCAGCTGGCCTACAAGCGCACAAAGTAAAATCCAGTTATCGCACTTTGGGAATTCAACATATGGCAAGTATTCTGGAAAAAATTGAACATCAGGCCAAAAACAACGAAAACACACAGGAAATCCCCGAACTCTTGGCTGTCTTTGATGCTAAATACCAAGATGTTCAGGCGCAGGTGATCAAGACCAAAGATCAAATTTAAGCGTCGATCAAATCTTTATAGGTTTTAAAAAATTCTTCTAGCCGATCCATATAGGTATGGAAGAACTCGTAAACCATTGGCCAATCCGTCTGTTTTTGAATTTTTACCCCATCCAGACTGATATATATCCGCGCAATTTCATTGCCTGAAACGGTGGTGTAATGAGGATCAAAAATAAGATATTGAGAAACTTCCTCCTTCATCAACGACTTAAGGGACTCCAATTTCTCAAAATAATAGGCACGATAGAAAGCATCGTCATGCGTCAGGTCCAATGCCACTATGGCTCGTTTATCCTCAAAGTCAAACTTGAGCACCACGTCCTTCATCTTGGTGTCATATAACATCCATTTGCGCTGATAACGCTTCCCAAACATTGTCCAAAACAATTGGCGACGCTCCTTGGCCTCTTCCTTTGAAAACATATACTTATTTATCTATCAAAACTACAAAGAAAAGCAACAAACCGGTGGCCGATTTGACTACCGTTAATGATCGCACACCAGACATTTGATCAAATAAAGGTGCTTGATCGAGCTCTACAAGCATCTTTTTATAAATGTGAAATTTCTAGGCCTTTTACAACTACGCAGACCCTACTCCTCGCCTTTCATTTTTCCGTCGGCAGCATGATCCATAGCTGGTTCGGTTTTGTTTTTTACATATTTCTCCAGCCATTGGTCTTGTTCCCATAACACGTGTAATATTGACTCCTTGGCGCGGTAGCCGTGACTTTCTTTAGGTAACATCACCAATCTGGCCGTGGCACCAAGACCTTTCAAAGCATTGAAATAACGCTCGCTTTGTAAAGGGTAAGTACCAGAATTATTATCGGCTTGACCATGAATCAATAGAATAGGCTCGTTAACTTTTTCGGCATTCATAAACGGAGACATCGTGTTGTAGATCTCAGGAGCCTCCCAGTAATTACGCTCTTCGCTTTGGAACCCAAATGGTGTCAAAGTACGGTTGTAAGCCCCAGACCTGGCGATTCCTGCCGCAAATAAATCAGAGTGCGCCAGCAGATTGGCGGTCATAAAGGCGCCGTAACTATGGCCTCCGACACCCACTCTATTTCTGTCGATATAGCCCATGGCGTCCACCGCATCGATCGCTGCTTTGCCGTTGGCCACCAATTGGGGTATAAAGGTGTCGTTAGGCTCCTCCTCACCTTCACCTACAATAGGAAAGGCGGCATCATCCAACACAGCATAGCCTTTCATTACCCAATACACAAAGCTTCCGTAATAGGGATATATAAATTCGTTAGGGTTTTGCGTATTCTGCCCGGCACTGGCTTTGTCCTTATACTCTCTAGGATAGGCCCAAAGCAACATCGGCAATTTTTCTTTTTTATTTCGGTCGTAATTGGGAGGTAAATACAAGGTAGCACTAAGGTCTAAACCATCATCACGTTGATAGGTGATAACCTCCTTATGCACCTTTTGCAAACCCTCAAATGGATTTTCAAAAAAAGTAATCTGTTCGAGATTGTTAGAGTTCAGGTCCCTTAAATAATAGTTGGGGTATGTTGTGGGCGATTCTATACGAACCAACAATTGTCTTTTGTCCATATCAATAGCTTCCAGCAGACTCTCTTTTTTATCAGTATACAAACTGGTATATAGGCGTTTGGATTTTTGTTTTTTCAGATTGTATTGATCCACAAAAGGAAACTGACCCTCTTCTGTAAATCCATCGCCTATCAAATAGGCATTGGAACCATCCAGTTTCAACACGGACCTTTTCCATTTATTTTTGGTCGTGACAAAACTTCCTGGATCGGAATAGGCATCTTGATAATTGCGGTCAAAAAGTACTTTGTGAGTTGATTTGTTATCGCTGGGGTCAAATACATAGGTACGTTGGTTCCTGGTATTCCACCAGTAATCATAAGCAATAGCCGTATGCTCATCCCCATAGAGCACACCGCTGAATCTGTCTTTGGTACGTAAGATTTCTTCTCCATTACCAGGCTTAAAAGGTGCCTTCCAGGTATACAAGGCATCTCTATGCGCAACTTCTCTCTCTGGGTCACCACCGTCCAAAGCCATCACATAATGCAATTCATGCGGTCGATCCGCGCGCCAACCCATGGACCGTTTACCTTCACGGGTGGCCATAAATCCTTTAGGCATCTCCTCAATTAATGGGACATCGTTGACCAGGGCCACCAGATCACCACCAGCGGTATAAACATGGGTTTTTTCTGGGAATCTGCCGTATGTCACCAAATAAGAAAATGGTTTTTGTAATTGTCTCACGAGTACATGTGTGCCATCTGGTGAAAAGGAAACACCTGTGTACATCGCACCGGGCAAGAAATCGCTTTGTGTTCCGTCTAGATTCACCTTGACCAAGCGGCTTAAAGCCAATTGTTCAAAATTATGCTCGTCTGACGGGTTTTTCAATAAATCCTGATAGGTTCTATTCTGAGCTTTGGAACCATCACTGGTAGAGATGGTTGGCCCGGTAGGAACCTCAACGCTGGTATCAATCAAGGGTTGACGATCATTGGTAAGCATCTTCACCAGCAGGGATTTCCCATCTTTGAACCAGTCGATAGGACTTCCCATATTAGCATTGACACTGGCCGTGGTGAGTCGTTTGGCGGTCGCCTTTTCTACATCGAGCACCCATACTTCTGTACCGTTTGAAGTAGTATGCGTCATGGCTACCATGGTTTGATCAGGTGACCAGCTGATATTGGAAAGTTGAGGTTGTCCAGGTAGTCCAGTTACGGGTTTTGGTGTTTTGCTGCCTACCGCCTGAACTGCTACCTTATCGTAAAAAGTGGTACGACTTCCAATATTGGTTTTGGGATTGATACGCAATCCGCCCAGTCGCATTTCCTCTTCAGAGAGTTGCGAGATTGACTTATAGGTGTCTCGGTACATCAACACCATGTATTGGGCATCATCATCAATCAATGTCCATGGTGGCCGGTCATAATCGACCAGTTTCATTATTTCTTCAGAGGGTTTTTGGTAGGTCAATTTTTCCTGTGGGTACGCTTTCGCGAAAGCGAACAAAGTCATACCGAGTAAATAAAAAGACAGGTTTTTCATGATTCACGATTTTCTTTAAAGATAATCCGTATTTGACAAAAATACCAGCCGAAAGCACCCACATTGATGAATTCCATGCAAATTATCTACCTCCCCTTATTCTGACCTCTGGACTTTTATAGGCCAGACAATCCGATTACCTTTGCATTATGTATAAGAATGATACCATCGTTGCTTTGGCAACACCGGCAGGAACTGGAGCCATCGCAGTGGTCCGCCTTTCTGGTCCGGCTTCCCACGAAATTGCCTCTCGCCTCTTTCTTCCCGCGAGCATTTCCCGTAAGGAAGTCAATATTGAGCAGGAATTGGTACACGGCCAGCATTATCATAAGTTGGCCGCCAATACGGTGACACTAGGTCATATTTACCAAGGAGACCGCATCGTGGACGAAGTATTGCTCACTAAATTTGAGGCACCCAGATCTTATACAGGCGAACATGTGGTAGAAATTTCCTGTCATGGATCAATTTATATTCAGCAGGAATTGATCGCCCTGTGCCTACAACAAGGCGCACGTATGGCCGAGGCTGGCGAATTCACCCTTCAGGCATTTCTCAATGCTAAAATGGACCTGTCTCAAGCTGAGGCGGTGGCCGATTTAATCTCTAGCGAAAGTGAGACGGCGCATCAAATTGCGATCCAGCAAATGCGTGGTGGGTTTTCTGGCGAATTAAAAGAGCTGCGCTCGCAATTACTCAACTTTGCTAGTTTAATCGAGTTGGAACTGGATTTCAGTGAGGAAGATGTGGCTTTTGCCAATCGTGACGACTTGCGTCAACTGCTGACGGAAAGTCAGCAAACCCTGCGTAAATTGATTGATTCCTTTGCGCTGGGAAATGTTTTAAAATCAGGGATACCAGTCGCCATTGTGGGTGAACCTAATGTAGGGAAGTCCACGCTGCTGAATGCTTTACTTAATGAGGAAAAAGCAATTGTCAGTGACATAGCAGGTACTACCAGAGACAGTATTGAAGACGAAATCAACATTGAGGGCGTCCGTTTTAGGTTGATCGATACCGCCGGATTACGTGAAACTACGGATACCATTGAGGGAATGGGGATTCAGCGATCCTATGCCAAGGCTGAACAATCAAAGCTCGTGTTGTATCTACTGGATGCCACCCAACTCAATACGCCTCCAAGAATTATTCACTGTCTGATGCGCATCCAGATCATGCGTGAAAAATTTCCGGACAAACCTTTGGTGGTAGTTTTAAATAAAATTGATCAAATCTCAGGTCTTGAGCACGCCGAAATTACCAAACAAATCCATAAGAAGTCCCCAGAGACCATACTGATCTCTCTGAGCGCCAAATCTAAGGCAGGTGTAGACGAACTTAAATCGGCATTGGTCCAGAGTTTCAATAGCGGTGCTTTATCACAAGATGATTCTATTGTAAGCAACGCGCGTCACTATGATGCCCTCCAAAAAGCCTATGCAAGCCTGTTGGAAGTACAGGAAGGTATTGAAAACGATATCTCCAGCGAATTTCTCGCCATTGATATCAAAGCTACCGCAGAAGCCCTGGGAGTCATTACCGGAGAAATCACCAACGATGAATTGTTGGGGAACATTTTTAGTCAGTTTTGTATCGGAAAGTAGAAGTAGTGAAAATGATCTGCCATACTTGTAAAGTGGTTTATGATGTCAGAAAATATTGATATATCTGATAAAGAAATAATCCCAAACCAGCGATAACCAGGTACCAGTTGACGGCTTTATAAAAAGCTTGGTATTGGGTCCGCTTTCGCGAAAGCGAGATCATAAAAACTATCGGAATCAACGCCAGCACCTGGCCTATTTCCACTCCTAGATTAAAGCACAAGATTTTTGACAGAAATTCATCACTACCAGTTTCAAAGGATTGTAGCCGTGTGGATAATCCAAAGCCGTGAATCAAGCCAAAAAAGCCAACCATTAAAAGAAGATTTGGCGTTTTAATACCTATACGTTGAAAGCTATCTAAATTTTCCAGCCCTTTGTACAACACACTTAGTGCAATGACAGCGTCCACCAGATATTCGTTGGCACTAATGCCCAAATAAGTAGCGCCAATTAAGGTCACACAATGCCCTAGGGTAAAAACACTGATGAACTTAAGGATATCCTTAAAGCTTCTTAAATAAAAAACTACACCGGTCAGAAATAACAAATGGTCGTAACCGGTGAGCATATGTGTCGCTCCTACCCTAATGTATGCCATCAGACCTCCTTGCGACAATAGTGCCTGATCTGCGCTGGTCACATCATGGGCAAATGACAAGAAGGGTAATAAGATCAAGACCGCAGCAAGCGTCATTTGCCTGGATTTAGGCATTGGTAGATTTTTTACTGAATAGCATAAATAGAAGGAGGATCGCCACTATACTTCCCACGACAAACCACCAGGTGGGAATACCTTCATCCTCATGGTTATGGTCATGATCATGTGTGGTATCGTCATGGCGATGGGTAGTTTCAAAAGTCAGCGTGGCCCATTTAGATCGATGGGTCAGGCTATCCACATCCTTTGCCTCTGTCATATAAATCGTGCGGAGGTAATAAATACCATCATGAGGTAAATGAAGACTGAGCATTCCCTCTGCATCTGTACGTAGCTGCTGACCTTCAGTATGGGTGTGGTTGGAGTTTTCATCTTCCATGTTCTCATGTGAATGGCCATGTTGTCCAGCGTCCCCAACATGATCATGGTGATGATCTCCTAGCTCATTGTTGTGGGTGTGATCATGATTCTCCCCCGATTTCTCCTGATGCTGATGTCCAGACGGTACGTAATCTGCATAGACTAATTGGTCAGGCAAGGCTTGTCCCTCATGCAACAGCTGAATCCTTATATGGTCTCCTGTATAGGCATCATATGGATTGGATTGTGGTACAAATTCAATGGGATAGCCCAACTTAGTTTTCCAATCGTCGGTGCGCTTCTCTCCTACCTGATAAATAGCCTTGACGTGTTTTTGATAACTTTCTACCGCGTCTTGTTTCATTTTACCTGCCTGCTTTCGGGCAGCCAACATATCCAATACACCATCGTGGGTAAGGTAGTCATTAAATTTATCGGCGCTGAGCTTAATATTACGGGCTTTAGTGGATACCCCAGCCACATAAGTTCCTGATTCACCTGTATTAAAGTTGACTTGGGTAATCGTACTGTCCAAATCTTGCCAGGCGGAAGAAATGATAGCTTTACGCTCTCCATGAGATACTATGGAGGCATCAAGCATACGATCTCTGGTGATCGTGTTTTCACTTTTCTCAAAAGTACCGTTGTATAATTGAAGGCTAACCGCTGATTGCTCTGGAACAAAATAAGTTTCCATTTTTAAATAGAGATCATGGCTGCATAAAAGTAGAACCAATAAAAGTAGAATGCAGGGTCGACGCATAAATGATATTTTAGGTTCAAAGATACGTTACAACAGAGTTCTTGGTTTTATATGCCCTTAAATTATTGGAATTTCATATGCCCATATCGGCACCTCCCTGTGACCTATCAGGAACTGCTCATTCTGATAAAAAAACTTTATATTTCCAAAACAGCAATCAGCTGCCTAGCATCCGAATTGTTGGTCCCAGTCTTTTTTCTTTTTAGAAAAATATCTACTGCCCATATAGCCGGTAAAACCGCTGGAAACACCTATCAAAGCATAAAAAACAATGTAATTCTCAGAGATTCCCAGTATATGGGGAAGTCTTGTAAAAATCTCTGCAGCAAATGCACAGTACAATCCAATCACCGACCAATACATCCATGAAAGATGCAGAGTTAGTGGTTGCCTAAACCACTTTTTAAAATACAGGGGAAACATCCCAAGCAACAAAGTAGCGCTGCTTATAGCGGCAAAAAAATGAAGAATACCTAATCCCTGATGCACGCGGTAAATCATAAAGGCGGTAATGCAAACTACAAGCATGCAGATTCCATACAATCGACCTATGCGTCGGTGGACCAAATCTCCTTTGGTTCGCGTTAGTATGATCGTTCCAAAAATCAAAGCGAATACAGCTGCCAAGGTATGCAGCCAACCGGTGAAATCATGAGGCATAATTCTAATTTTGGAAGAAAAGTAGCTGAAGATCCGATATTCAGTAAAATAAAATGACCGAACTGTAATTCTCGGTGTCTGAATTGTCATCCGCAAACAGACCGACAAATTCCTGAACACCATAGGGAGATAGTATGCAATCGCTGGAAGAAATAGAAATCGATACCAATACATGCCCAAGAAAATGGTATAAGCCCGGAACAACGGTCCAATTATTTTTCACATCGCAGTGAAGACATGAAATAAGCTGAAAATTCAGAAACGATTACCTAGACGAATTGAACAAGTAGTCTCCAATGGATGAGTAAATTCAACCCATCTATTCTCAGAGAGTTGTTTTGACCGAACAAATTGAGCATCTTATCTAAATCACTGATTACAAAGGTTATTAGACAAACAACAATGCACATTTGTCTCATAAAATCTTTAATTTTCGACCGTAGAATCTGAGACAGAAAATCTTCATCTGAAGATGAGGAAGTACGCGTCAGACTTAAAGTTAAATACGGCCTTATGAAACAAATTACATGCACATTCCTGATAATGATCAGCCTTCACCTGTATGCACAAGTAGGTATAAATACAGATGATCCCAGGGATGGCGCTGTTTTGGACATTGTCGGAGATGGTACTCAGGGGATCGTACTTCCCGAAGTAGCATTGACCTCGCTTACCAGCTTAAGTCCCGTTTTAGGCACTGGAATATCTGGTATGTTGGTTTATAATACCAATGCAGCTTTGCCAGGAGGAACTGGGGTATACTTGTGGAATGGAACCGCCTGGAGCAATGTACAAAGTAGTGGAGGTACGGCAGCCTGGGAGCTCACTGGGAACACTGGAACTTTGCCCACCCATTATATTGGAACAGCAGATGCTACAGATCTGGTATTACGCACCAATGGGGTTGAACGTGTGAGAATTGAGGATACAGGAAGTATAGATATCAATTATTCCGGCACGGAAAACGTTCTGGAAGTTAACGGTACCAGCACCGCAGCAGGTCCAGCACTTACCATAGGCCAATTTTCCTATACGGGCACCTTTGTGGACGACCATATAGGTGTTGCTGGAACTTCAAATCCAGCTGCGGGTTGGGGAGTTGGAGTGTATGGAGATGGAGGCTTTTATGGTGTGTACTCTGATGGTGACTTGGGCGCTACGGGTACCAAAACTTTTATTATCGATCATCCTGCGGATCCAGAAAACCTTTATTTAAGGCATTTTAGTATGGAAAGTAATGAGGTCCTGAATCATTATCGTGGTGTAGTGACACTGGATGCTTCTGGAAACGCGGTTATTTCCATGCCTGAATACTATGAATTGATCAACAAATCTCCTAGTTATCAACTCACTCCTGTAGGAGCAGCTATGCCAAATCTGCATGTTTCAGAAGAAATCCAACATGGCAGTTTCCGTATTTCAGGAGGTGTTCCTTTTAAAAAGGTTTCTTGGAATGTCACAGCCGTGCGCAATGATCCTTATCTGCAGAAAAATCCAGAGAAAAGAGCTGTAGAATTAGACAAAAAGCAGCACAAAATTCCAACATTTAAATCCCACAACTGACGCTCAACATGATGGGCTGATCAAATAGATGATGCTACTGTAAATCTGTTAGAAATAAATCGTAGAGAAGTTCTGCGGGAAAAATCTTATCTTTTCCTTAGCACAATTCAGCTGTCTTTGGTAGCATCTTTACCCCATGGCGACTAGTTTAAAAAAAACAAAGATCATCACTATCGTGTTGATCGTCATGAGTTCGATCGGACTTTATCTGGCTTTTGCCCTTAAAGCACAAGCCCCTGCTAAAGTTTCCAATGAACATTTTGAAGTTGTAAAACGCTGGAATCTTCCCGCTAAGCTCAACGAGATAAGCGGCATCGCTTGGTTAAGTAATGATCAAATCGCTTGCGTAGAAGATGAAGACGGGATCATATTTATTTATGATCTACAACAAAACAAAATAATTCAATCCGTTGATTTTGCTGGTAAGGGTGATTTTGAGGGTCTCGCATTAAATCAAGGCGATGCCTATGCCATACGTAGCGACGGACTTCTTTTTGAAATACCTCGCTTTCGCGAAAGCGATCCAAAAAGCATTCCGCATAAAACCGTTTTTTCTTCCTATAATAATATCGAAAGTCTTTTTTATGATGCTGCCAACCATAGGCTATTGACCATGCCCAAAGACAAAGATCTTTCCCAAACAGAAAAAAAAGGGATTTATGTGGTTGAATTGCCTAGTTTTCATATGGACAATACGCCAAAGATTAGCGTTGATTTCAACCATCCAGATTTAACCGCGGAGCAAATTCGACTGCTTAAGAGTAATTTTAATCCGTCTGATATTGCGATTCATCCGAAAACTAAAGAAATTCTCATCCTGCAGGGAAAAACACCTTTCCTCTATTTCCTGGAATCTGACGGCCGATTTAAAAAAGGATTACCGCTTCCAATCGCTGGTTTTCCGCAGCCTGAAGGTATATGTTTCAGTCCAGAGGGAAGACTTTTTATTTCTAATGAATCCACCACTTCAGGTCCTAATATTATAGAAATCCGACTTAAAAATCCTGAAACAATGGATGAGTTGTCAGAATGATAGTATTTTAGTGTCATGAATAAATCAGCCTACCTGATTTTTGCATCAGGACTGTTATTGTTACAGCTCTTCTTCTATTATAGTCTGCGCTGGATACCTGAAATTGTAGAGGAATATTATAGCACAGGCATTTATCCTTACATCTCCAAAGCCATGCGTTTTGGTTTAGGTTGGATACCTTTCTCCTTTGGCGATTTGGTCTACTCAATTGGAATCATCATGATCATCAGATGGTTAATTTTATACGTCAGGAGCTGGATACCGCTTCCCGCTGGTCGCGAAAGAAAACCACCATATTCAGCAATGCATCGGCATACCCAATTGGTGGTAGGACTGAATGTCATTCTCGGACTCTTCCACATGATGTGGGGATTTAATTATTACAGATTACCACTCCATCAGGTGCTGGAAATAGAAGCAGAATACACCACAGAAGAATTGCAACTCGTAATAGACCAGTTGATCATTACCAGCAACCAACTTCATACCCAACTACAGCCTATTGATAGTTTAGCAGTTGCGTTTGAGGAGAACCAGGCCACGCTCTTTAATCAAGCACCAGAGGCTTTTGACCGCATTGACCATGTATATCCAGCCCTAGATTATGGCATAGCCAGCATCAAGAAGTCCATGTTGACCATGCCACTTTCACACATGGGATATTCGGGTTATTTGAACCCCATTACCGGTGAGGCTCAAACCAACGCCTGGATCAATAACTATAAGACACCAGTTTTAATTCTTCACGAAATGTCCCATCAATTGGGATTTGCCAAAGAAAACGAGGCCAATTTCATCGCTATCATTGCAGGAATGAATCACAGCGACCCCTATTTTCAATACAGTGCTAGTATTTTTGCCCTGCGGTATTGTCTTTCGGATTTAAGTAGACGGGATCCTGAGGTTTACCAACAACTCAAAGGGAAGATACGCCCAGGCATCTTTGCCAATTACCAAGAACTCAGGGATTTTTGGATCCAGTATGAAGGCATCATCGAGGAAGTCTCTCAAGTTACCTATAATACCTACCTCAAAGCCAATAACCAACCCGATGGCATGCAAACCTATAGCTATGTAGTGGCCTTGCTGGTGAATTATTTTAAATAGCCAGTCAATGAATTATCTAATGTGAATATTCATTTTAGATTTGGTTATATTTAGGCCTCGTAAATAAAAGCTTAAATGAACAAATTTCTATTACTCCTGCTGCTGGTCTGCGGATCACTCTACGCACAGGATTATTTCCCCAATAACGACGACATCAGCGCAGTAAGCGATGTGACTCGCGTCATCACCAATGCCCATGTAACCACAAAACCTGGTGTACAGATTAAGAACGCCACTATCGTCATCAAGGATGGTAAAATCCAGGCGATTGGGAAAAATATTGATATTCCCAGTGATGCTGTAATAGAGGACGCTCAAGGTAATTATATCTATGCTTCCTTTATTGAGCCGTACGCCGATTTTGGGATGCGTGAACCCAAGAAAGCCCCTAGTAGTCGAACCTCCCAATATGATGAGGGAAGAAAAGGCTTTTACTGGAACGATCATATTCGCCCTGAGCAACGTGCCATGGACTTTTACGAATTTGACAAAAAAGCGGCCGAAAAATTCAATAAAGCAGGTTACGGTACTGTACAAACCCATCTACATGATGGTATTGCCAGAGGAAATGGCATGTTGGTGACCATGAACCTGGAAGGAAGTGATGCTGACCGAATACTTCAACAAGTGAGCGGTAACTTTTATTCGCTGAGCAAAAGCCGTCAGTCTAATCAGGCCTACCCTACCTCATTAATGGGAGCATTGGCATTGCTGCGACAAACCCACTTTGATGCCGACTGGTACGCTGGCGGGCACGCAAAAACTAAAGATTTGTCCCTTGAAGCACTGAATGATAATAAAGATTTGGTGCAAATCATTGAGGCAGGCGACAAGAAAAACCTGCTGCGCGTTGATAAACTTGGCGATCGTATCGGTAAGCAATTTATTATCGTGGGTGGCGCAGACGCCTATGAAATGATCGATGATGTACAAGCCACCAATGCGGCATTAATCGTCCCGGTAAATTTCCCGAAAGCCTATGATGTAGAAAATCCCAACCTGGAGTGGTTTGTAGATCTTTCGGATATGCGGGACTGGAAACAAGCCCCCGGTAATCTGATGAGCCTCTCTAATAAAGGAATCACCTATGCCATTACCACCAATGGCCTCAAGTCTCCTGACGAGCTCATGGAGCAGTTGAGAAGAGCTATGCAATATGGTTTGAAAGAAGAACAAGCCTTGGCGGCACTTACCACCACTCCTGCCCGATTGCTTAAAATTGATAATCAGTTGGGGACATTGGAAAAAGGCAAATGGGCCAACTTTATCATGACCTCAGGCCAGCTTTTTGAAAAGGAAACTGACCTATTAGAAAATTGGGTTCAAGGAGCCAAGCATGTCATCAAAGACAGAAATAAGAGAGATATTGATGGATCATATACCATGACCCTTGATGGCAACGACTACGACCTCGATATCAAGGGCAATGGGAAAAAATTAACTGTCAAGGTGGACAGCACCAAATTGAAATCTAAAATCAGTTATGATGGTGATTGGATCAATATCGTTAGTGCAGATAGAGAGGAGAAGAACTCTTTTATTAGATTACTAGCCCAACTGGATAAGGATGAGCAAGGAATTTCAGGCACTGCCTACCTTTTCAACGGAAATGAGGTTGCCTTTAAAGCCAAACGTCAAGAAAACAAGGACAAGGGTGAGGACGACGAAGAGCAAGATGAAAGTGACGTCAGCATCAATATGGGCCGCATTACTTATCCCAACGTTGGTTTTGGGAGCGAGGAACTGCCGCAACAAGAAACTATTTTATACCGTAACGCTACTGTATGGACCAATGAGACCGAAGGTATATTAAAGAATACCGATGTTCTGGTGAAGAATGGGAAAATCAGCAATATTGGAAATGATCTCAAGGCTGGAAATGCTCGGGTAATTGATGCAACTGGAAAACACTTGACTAGCGGAATTGTAGATGAACATAGCCACATCGCTATAGATAATGGTGTAAATGAGGCAGGCCATAACTCTACTGCCGAGGTGACCATTGAAGATGTAGTAGATCATGAAGATATTAATCTTTACCGCAATCTGGCCGGAGGAGTTACCAGTGCACAACTTTTGCACGGAAGCGCCAACCCCATCGGCGGACGTAGCGCGATCATTAAATTGAAATGGGGATATAAAGATGATGAAATGATTTATGACGATACCCCAAAATTTATCAAATTTGCCCTGGGTGAAAATGTTAAACAATCCCGTTACCAAAATGGGGTTCGGTTCCCGCAGTCGCGTATGGGAGTAGAACAAGTATTTGAAGATTATTTCTCTAGAGCCAGGGCCTATGCCGATTCCAGAGAGGATGCAGACTTTAGATACGATGAGGAAATGGAAACACTGTTGGAGATTTTGGAAAGCGAGCGATTTGTGTCCTGTCATTCTTATGTACAGAGCGAAATCAATATGCTGATGAAGGTAGCTGAGCGCCACGGATTCCGTATCAATACTTTTACCCACATTCTCGAAGGTTACAAAGTCGCCGATAAAATGGCCGAGCACGGTGCTGGAGGCTCCACCTTCAGCGACTGGTGGGCTTATAAGTATGAAGTAAATGACGCCATACCTTACAACGGAGCAATCATGCATTCCCAAGGAGTGACCGTTGCTTTTAACTCTGATGATGCAGAAATGTCCAGACGCTTGAATCAAGAAGCAGCCAAAGCTGTTAAATATGGAGGTGTGAGTGAAGAAGAGGCCTGGAAGTTTGTAACACTGAATCCTGCCAAATTGTTACATATTGACGACCGCACCGGAAGTATCAAAGAAGGAAAGGATGCTGACCTGGTGTTGTGGAACGACCACCCACTTAGCGTCACCGCAAGACCAGAAATCACGATGGTCGATGGTATCGTATTTTTTGATATGGAACGCGATGCCCGCTTTCGCGAAAGCATAAAAAAAGAAAGGCAACAGTTGATTAACGAGATGCTGGTTGCTAAAAATAAGGGGCTAAAAACCCAAGAACCGAAGAAAAAGGAGAAAACGCTCTATGAATGCGAAACCATACACTGGTAATATAAATACCATGAAAAAATTATTATTGATCATCTGCTGCTGGACTGTCACTTTTGCCAGCGCACAACAAACGCCCGCTCCAGAGCAATCCGGGACTTACACTATTATGAACGCTACTGCGCACATAGGAAATGGTGAGATCATTGAGAATTCTGTGATTGTTATTGAGAACGGAAAAATTTCTGCGATAGCAGATGCTACGACCGTTCGCATGGATATACGCGGAGAAAAAATTGATGCCTACGGGATGCATGTTTATCCGGGTATTATTGCCATGAACACCACCCTGGGGTTGGTTGAAGTTGATGCGGTAAAGGCAAGCGATGACGAACGGGAAATGGGAACATACAACCCACATATACGCTCTCTGATTGCTTACAATGCCGAAAGCCGGGTGGTGGAATCCATGAGACCCAATGGCGTCTTAATGGCACAGGTAGCCCCTCGTGGAGGTAGAATTTCTGGAATGTCTAGTGTAGTTCAGTTGGACGCCTGGAACTGGGAGGATGCGGTAATCCGTGAAGATGACGGTGTGCATATCAACTGGCCTAGTAGTTTTAGGAGAACTGGTACTTGGTACAATCCTGGACCCATTGAACCTAGCAAGAATTACCAAAAGCAGGTACAAGAGCTCACTGACTTTTTGCGTTCAGCCAAAGCTTATAATACCAGTACGTCCAACCAGGAATTAGACCTGAAATTTCAAGCTTTGGCACCAGTTGTCAAGGGAGAAAAAAACACTTACTTCCATGTGAACGGAGAGAAATCTATTAGAGATGTACTCAATTTTATCGATGAGCATGGTATTTCAAAACCTGTATTGGTAGGTGCGCGTGAGGCACAACATTTGGGTAGCGAACTCGCCCGTAGACAGATACCAGTATTAGCCGGGCGCGTACATGATCTGCCTGCACGGGAAGATGAAGACTATGACATGCCCTATAAGTTCCCAAAGCTTTTGGCCGATCAAGGTGTGATGGTAGCTTTAGAAAATGCTGGTGATATGGAACGCCACCAGACCAGAAACTTTCCATTTTATGCGGGAACCGTAGCGGGTCATGGAATGGACATGGAAAAAGCCTTGATGATGATTACCTTGACTCCTGCTAAAATTTTGGGGATTGACAAAGACTATGGTTCGCTGGAACAAGGTAAGAGTGCGACACTCTTTATCTCGCGAGGCAATGCATTGGACATGCGAGGTAATCAATTGATCCGTGCATTCATTGACGGTAGGGACATCTCGCTGGAAAGTCACCAAACTGAGTTGTACGAGCGCTACATGAACAAATACGGCGAAGAGATCAAGGATTGATACAAGACCAATCATCAGATTTCAAAGGAAAACAGCCAGAACAATAAAGTTCTGGCTGTTTTGTTTTACGAATAAACATTCATAGCTCAAGTGGTACTCATACTGAAAATAAGTATCCCCTATAGTCTTACTTTGCTTGCTATTGTTGTTGTTGCTGTTGTTGCCATTTCAAATAGGACGGATTGGAAAATCGGTTTTCCAAATCCCTTTTTACTTCTGCAAAATCTTCTGCCCGGTATTCCTGCTGAGTTCTTTCTTTGAACTCCTTTACTTCCTTTACCCTGACAGTATATTCTGTTTTGTTGTTTCCTGAACCGGTAAGATAAATCACACCCTTCAATGGAGCGCAGTCTTGATAATCCCTTCCATGGGTGACTTTGATATGATGGGTCGCCGCCAATAAATTATTGGTAGGATCGAATCCTACCCAACCCGTTCCGGGAATATAACACTCTACCCAGGCATGCATCTGAAGGTCTCCCACCATGGTATTATTTTGATGCAGGTAACCTGAAACATACCTAGCAGGAACGCCATTCAAGCGAGCGAGTCCGCAGAATACGTGAGTAAAATCCTGGCAAACTCCTTTGCGCTGGTCCAATATCTCTGTAATACTGGATTCTGTTGTAGTGACTTCTGTTTTAAAGGTAAAGTATTCAAAACTCCATTGATTGAGGTGACATAAATTTGAAAAAATAGTCTCCTTACGATCAAAAACAAACAATTTTTGGAACTGCTGGGGTATGCTTGTTAAAGCCGTAGGGAATAAAAACTTTTCATGATCTACCTTAAAAACCAGATCATCAATCATTTTAAAATCCTGACCAGGTGTTGAGTTTTTAATATTTTGAAAAGGGTTGATTTCTTTCTTCTCCACATCCATATGGGCGGTAAATGTTATTTCCCTAAGCGCCTTTTTAGTAACTAACTTGATGGTAGAGTTGAGAAATCCATCTACCGATTGATCGTAGGGAATGTTTTCAGAATTAGAAAACTGAAAAAACCGGAGTTTTTGGGTATCGTTGTCTTCCGGTAAAATGATGAATTGCCAAACAGCCTCTCTCAAAGGTACCTCATAGGTATTGACGGCTTCATAGAAAATCTGATATTTTAACATGTGGCAAAGGTGATAAGAACCTATTAATTATATAAAAAATACTCCTTTTCAATGGAAGAAGCGATCGTGTACAGGGTTTCCCTGATCTGGGTAAGATGGCCTTGAATGTCTTCCTCTATAGTTTCTATGGAAAGATAGGCCATATGAGCTTGGGTCTTTCCGACCAAATAGGCGGTAGAGTTTTTGGACGGGAGCTTTTCCATGGACAGACTCAAGATATGTTTGTTTAATCGATTGATGCTGTTCATGATGGATCTCGGACAATCCGGGTGAAGCACCAAAAACTCCAGTACATTGCTACTATCGGGGGTTTTCTTATAAAAACGGCGCATCATATCATGGGATTCAATACATTTAAGCAAGGTGATCCATTCATAGCTGCGTTCAAATAGTTCATCGTTAGGTGTAGACTCCAAGGCATCCGTATATTTTGTTTGAATGATATGACTGACCTGAATCGCACGCTCAACACTTATTCCCAGCATAATAATGGCGTACACCTCGTCGTGAAATAAGGTCCCTCTGATTTTCTCTCTCAAAATGGCGGTTGATTCTGTCACCAAGGTGGTGAACTCAAAAAGTCCTTTAACCTTAAAGTGATTGGGGTCATACCTCAATACCGCGTGATAAAATTTATTCAGCGCTTCATAAAATTCTGTCGAAAGCACATCTCGGGCGCTATTGGCATTTTCTCTAGCATTTCGCACCGCATTGATGATGGAGTACGGTTCATCAATATTTAGAGCAATATTGAAAAGCACTTCCTGTTCATCGAGAAGGTGGTCTACGGAAGTCGTCACCGTATTGGTCATAAAAAGTGAGGATCTGAGCACTCGTTGTCTGGATTGTGATTCAGTAGTGGGCGCATCCAGGGATGAAAAATAATTGACATTTAGAAATCTAGCGATATGTTCTGAACGTTCTATATATCGACCCATCCAAAATAGGTTATTGGCTACTCTTGCTAACATATGCAATATTAAATAAGATGATTAATGATTAAGATTTGAGAACCCAGGTATCCTTGGATCCGCCACCTTGTGATGAGTTGACGATCAGATTGCCTTTTTGAAGAGCAACTCGCGTCAATCCGCCTTTCAGCACAAAATCCTTGTCTTTACCCAAAATGGTATAGGTTCTCAAATCCACATGTCGTGGTTCAAAGGAGTTGGACTCTTCGATATAGGTAGCATGAACGGACAGTGACATGATAGGTTGGGCGATATATTTACGTGGACTGGCAGCAATCGTTTTCTTGACCTCTTCTATTTCGTCCTTTGTCAGTCTATTTCCTATGGAAATTCCATAACCTCCCGCTTCATCAACTGGTTTAATCACCAATTTGTCAATGTTGTTCAGCACATATTTCAATTCGTCGGGCCTGCTGCAATGGTAAGTGTGAACGTTATTCAGTATGGGTTCTTCATTGAGGTAATATTTGATGATATCTGGCATATAGGTATAGATCGCCTTATCATCTGCTACTCCAGTTCCGGGAGCATTTACCAACGTCACATTGCCTTTCGCGTAAGCGGAAAAAAGACCAGGAACTCCGAGCGTCGAATCTGGTTTAAATTCCATGGGATCTATAAACTGGTCGTCAATACGCCTGTATATGACATGTACTCTTTGGGCGCCATTGATGGATTGCATATATACCTTATCTTTTTCTACATATAAATCTCTTCCTTCTACCAGCTCCACTCCCATGGCTTTTGCCAAATAGGAATGTTCGTAATAAGCTGAATTATAAATCCCTGGTGTAATGACCACACAATTGGGTTGGTCTACGCCTTCTGGTTTGACCGTTTGCATAATCTCCAGTAAATTTTGTGCGTAATCGGTAACCGTAAATGTTTTATAGGCGTCAAAAACTCCGAATAGAGCCTTTTTCAAAGCTGTGCGATTACAAATAACGTAGCTTACCCCGGAAGGGCATCGTATGTTGTCTTCCAAGACATAATATTTGCCGTCACTGTGCTTGATCAGATCTGTGCCCGAGATATGATTATAGATGCCGCCAGGTGGCTCCAGTCCATTCATTTGACTCAGATAATTGGCACTCGAATTGATCAATTCTATGGGCACAATTCCATCCTTGATAATTTTCTTGTCGTGATACACATCATGTAGAAAATGGTTAAGGGCCTTGCTGCGTTGCAAAACTCCTTTTTCAATATGATCCCACTCACTTGAATCTATAATGCGGGGAAATAGATCAAAGGGGAATATTTTTTCCTTGATTTCTTGATCACCATATACTTGAAAAGTGATACCTTGATTAAAGAAGGATGATTTTGCATTGTTATTGAGGCTGGCAAAATCTTCCACCGTATGGCCGCTGTAGATTTCAAATAATTTCTTGTAGACTTCTTTTACATTTCCATCTTCTTCAAAAATTTCATCAAAAAATTCCGAATGTTGTTGATAACAAGAAAAAATGGGGTGTTCGGATACATTCATTGGTTGGAATTTGTGCCTTAAGTTAACACATCTTCCTTTTGATCTATTCCAAAGAAATGATAAACTCTAAAGAATTATCATGTAGATATTATTTTTTACCTAAAATTACAAATTTGACGTACAAGCTGCTCAAAGGATAAACATTTTACAATCTAAATCCATCTCATCCACCCTATGAAATATCAAATCTTAGAAGAACAAATCATATTGGACAAGTTTCTCAAAGTATATGAGGCCCGAGTGTCCTATGACACCTATACTGGCAATGAACCGTTAGAAGCTACCCGACAAGCATTGGATCGTGGAAATGCAGTAGCTGTTCTTTTGTACGAAAAGGACACACAACAATTTTTATTTGTCGAACAGTATCGCTATCCTGCCGCCAGGCATGATGAACCATGGCTTTTGGAAATCCCTGCCGGACACGTAGATGATGGAGAAGACCCCAAACAAGCCGCTATTCGTGAGGTTAGAGAAGAAATAGGTTTTGAGATTGAGAAGTTAGAACTGATTAATCAATATTTCCCGTCACCTGGAATGTTGTCAGAACAGATTAGCTTGTATTATGGAGAAGTCTGCTCCAACGACCAAATCCACCAAGGTGGTGGTAAAGAAGATGAGCAAGAAGACATTTTATTGGTAAAAATGCATAGGGATGAGGCAAAGAGAAAATTAGCTCAGGGAATGTTCAACACATCGGTATGTCTGATCAGCCTGCAATGGTATTTCTTAAACCATGCTGATTAGGCTTTTTATTGGATTAAAAGCCATTGGTTTCCTTACCCAGTTCCATCAAATCATCAAAATAATTGAACAACTGACCTTTGGTGATCACGGCACCAGTTTCAATCAGCTTGAATTTATCTGCGTTGGGATCCTCGCTATATTCTTTTGTGGCGGTAAATATTTTAACCGATTCATCCAAGAGGTTCTTCTGCAACCATTTATATCCTGAATCGGTAGTGATATCGATCAGTTCATCCCCTACCATAATAGAGATGAGTTCCATTTGATCCACCCCCAACTTGAACAAGTTCATGGTGCTAGGTGAAATGTGTTCGAGATATTCTGCCTTATTGAGCACACCTTCCCAGACCAAATCAGAAAACACATCAATCTCCTGCTCTGCTACTTCTGGTTTATTGGCTTTAATCTCTTTCCATTCCTCTCCAGTAATGGACTGAGTAGCAAGGAAGTTAATAAATTCCTGTTGCATCTCTTCCAACTGTTCTTTGGTAAGTCTTCTGTATTTCATGCCTAGTGATAAAAAAAGCCGTTTCAGATGATTGAAACGGCTTAGGATTTATGTGAAGTAGGGATTATTTCTCCTCTACAACATTGAAAGTCAACTGAGCATTTACTTCTCTATGGAAGCGTATGTCAGCGTCATATTGACCTAATCTTTTGATGTTTCCACCCAAGATGGAAATAAACTTCTTGTCAATTTCTACACCATTCTTGGCCAACGCGTCAGATACATCAGCAGTGGTCACAGATCCAAAAAGCTTATCAGCATCACCAGTTTTGGCAGAAATTTTAAGATCCAATTCAGCCATTTTATCGGCTTGCGCCTTGGCAGCCTTGATATTTGACTCTTCTTTGTGGGCGCGTTGCTTTAGGGTTTCAGCCAATTGCTTTTTTGCCCCAGCGGTAGCCATCACAGCTAGTCCATTAGGGATCAAATAATTACGACCATAACCAGGCTTAACCGTCACTACATCATCAGTAAAACCTAAATGTTCTACATCTTTCTTTAATATAAGTTCCATATCTTGATTCAGGTTTAATTATTTAAGGTTATCCACAACATAAGGAAGTAGGCCCAAGTGTCTTGCGCGCTTTACAGCTACAGCCACTTTACGCTGATACTTCAAGGAAGTTCCAGTAAGACGACGTGGAAGGATTTTTCCTTGCTCGTTCAATAGTCCCAATAGGAAGTCAGGATCCTTATAATCGATGTATTTAATTCCACTGCGTTGGAAACGACAATATTTTTTTCTCTCTTGTGTCTCTATCTTTAAAGGAGACAGGTAACGAATGTCACCGTCTTTTTTTCCTTTAGCTTGTTGTTGTAATGTTGCCATGATTAAGCTTTGGATTTTTTAGACATTCTACTTCTTCTCTTCTCTGCCCACTCTACTGCATACTTGTCAAGTTTTACAGTTAGGTATCGCATGATGCGCTCATCACGACGGAATTCTACTTCATAGTCGTTGATCACCTCACCAGGAGCTTCAAATTGGAATAAGTGATAAAAACCACTCTTTTTGTTTTCGATTGTGTAAGCTAATTTTTTAAGCCCCCAATCTTCTTTGGCTACCATTTTGGCACCTCTCTGCGTAAGGAAATCCTCAAACTTCTTTACTGCTTCCTTTACCTGATCATCAGATAAAACGGGATTCAAAATGAAAACAGTTTCGTATTGATTCATAATTAATATTGTTTTAAACGGCTGCAAAAATACTTCTTTTAAGTCTTACCTGCAACAAATTAAACTCTAAGTTGATTAGCTGTATGTTTTTCATTCAAGGCCTTTATAATAATTTAGGGTGTAAAAGAAACTTGAATATTGGCACTTCATTGCTACAGAACGATATTTTTCAACCCGTTGACCCAATTCTAACTGGAAAGATCAGCTCTATTATTTAATATCCCTGATGGAAATGGTTATTTTGCCTGTATCTAACTTTGTGAAAAACGTATTTCGCGCACAATATTTATCACATTGGTTAATAAAAACTATTATTCAATGCATTGTATCTCAGCTAAATGTGTTTTGTTAACAATTTTTTTATAGATAAACTGCATTTTTAAATTCGATGAAATGCACTCTTAACTAGCTACAAACGAATTATTTATGCTCAAAATTTACTACAGGTGAATTCGTTAAGTCGCCAAAAAAGTCCGTTCAAAGGACTGGTATTCTTGTATTTCATCAGAAAAGAACGTAGTATTGCTCAGTAAACCATTAATTATTTCGATGAGCAACATTATTTTAAATTGTTATGTGGTGGACGACTCTAGTATACAGAGGTTGGCCATCGTTAAAATGATTGAAAGCCACCCTAATCTTAAACTCGTAGGGGAGTTTAGCAATGCGGTCGAAACTAAAGCTGCTATCAAGGAACAAAATGTTGACTTGATCTTTCTCGATATCGAGATGCCTATCCTTACCGGATTTGATCTTTTGGATGACATCGTGGAAAAACCAGGTGTCATATTCGTGACCGGACAAACTAAATATGCTTTCAAGGCATTTGACTATGCAGCTATCGATTACCTCCAAAAACCTATCAAAAAGGATCGATTTCTGTATGCTGTAGAAAGGGCTTTGCTTGCCCATAAGATGAAAACCGAAATGATCGAGGATCGTGGCGAATTTATCTTTGTCAAAAGCAACCTTAAGAAACGCAAGGTTTATCTCAAAGAATTAAAATATATCCAGGCCTTGGGAGATTATGTCAAGTTGATCACTGATGAAGATAGCCTTGTTGTACTTTCAACCATGAAGTCATTTGAAGGACTTCTGCCTGAGGAAGACTTTTTACGTATCCATAAGTCCTATATCGTTAACCTTAGAAGAGTGGAAAAATTCAACTCCAAAGCGGTAGAGCTAGATGCAGAAGTGCTTCCATTAAGTCGAAACAGAAAATCACAATTGGTTGAAGCGCTTTCCCAATTCTGACACCATTACTAATTCCCTCAAAAAAGCCACTTCCAATTAGGAGTGGCTTTTTGTTTTCTTTATCATGCTTATTTAAGCAGAAAAAGTCACATTAATAACAGTCTACATCAACATTACAACGCACACTGCGATAGCTTTTGATGGATTCAAAGCTTCTTTTCACTTTCCTAATGTATCTTTTGATTTGTTCAGGCTGATGTTGCTTATTAAGCTTGATGATGATGTGTATGATATACAAATTCCGAATCCTGGATACAGGTGGGAATTCAGGCCCCAGCACCTCTACCCCATGCTTGATTTGATGTAAGGCATCCACAAACCATTTACTTGATTCTAATGTCGTGTTGTAATCTCTATGTTTAAAGGTGATACGTATCAGTCGTTGGAAAGGTGGATATTTAAACTGGTAACGTTCCTCGAGTTGCTCCTCGTACATTTTGCGGTAGTTGTAGGTACTAACTTCTTGTAATATAACATGATCTGGATTATAGCTTTGGATGAGCACCTTACCTCTTTCGCTGGTTCTACCAGCTCTTCCCGCCACTTGAGTAAGCAACTGGAAACAACGCTCATGTGCTCTAAAATCAGGAAAATTGAGCATGCTATCGGCATTCATCACCCCTACCAATATAACATTTCTGAAATCAAGTCCTTTGGTAAGCATTTGGGTTCCTACTAAACAATCAACTTTTCCACCTTCTACTTGCTGGATCAACTTTTCATAGGAATGCTTCCCCCTGGTTGTATCTAGATCCATTCGCGCAATTTTTTGCTCAGGAAACAAGCTTATAAATTCTTGCTCGATTTGTTCTGTACCAAATCCTTTGGTGTCCAATGCTGTACTACTGCAGGAAGGGCACTCTTTATAAACAACACTGTGGTAGCCACAATAATGACAGCGTAATTGTGCTTTGTATTGATGGTAAGTGAGACTCACGTCACAATTGGGACATTGGGGCGCATTACCACAAGTGGCACACTCCATTATGGGGGCATATCCTCTTCTATTTTGAAATAAGATCACCTGCTTTCCATCGGCAAACGCCTCTTGCATTTTCTCGATCAATGTATCAGAGAAATGACCTGACATTTTTTTGCGCTTATATTTCTCCCTGAGATCCACCATGTTAATTTCTGGCATCAACACCTGACCATGACGTTTGTCCAATTCCACCAACGCATACTTACCTATACTGGCATTGTAATAGCTCTCTAATGAGGGGGTAGCGCTGCCTAAAATAACATTCGCTTGCTTAATTCGTCCCAAAACGAGAGCAGCATCTCTGGCATGATATCTTGGAGCAGGATCAAATTGCTTAAAACTTGTCTCATGCTCTTCATCAACGACGATCAAACCCAACTTCTGATAAGGTAGCCAAACCGCACTGCGAGCTCCGATAACTACAAAGGGTTCATTTGCCTGAAGCACATGGTTCCAAACTTCTAGTCGCTCGTTGAGGTTGTATTTGGAATGATACACCAATACCTGGTGTTTGAAAAAACTTTTTAATCTACCTATCAATTGGGTAGTTAACGCAATCTCTGGAAGCAAATAAAGTGCCTGATGTCCTTTATCCAATTGCTCTTTGATCAGGCGGACATACAGTTGAGTTTTACCGCTCGAAGTGACACCGTGAAGTAAAACAGTCTTATCTTCTAAAAATTCGCTGCTAATTTTTTGATAAGCCAACTGTTGATCCTCGCTAAGCTCATATAATTTAGCGCCACTTGCTCGTTCCTCCAGCACTCTGTCGATTTCTTTCTCCTCCTCAATAAATATTTCTTTATCTACTAAAGACTTTACCACGCTTGAACTCACCTGCGCTCGTTGTAAAAATTGCGTCTTAGCAATGGATTGTCTATTTCCCGCCAGCATCATAAATAGCGTCATTACAGCATCCCGCTGCTTTGGCGCTCTGGTCATTTCATCCAACAGTAATTTTAATTCTTCCTCGTCTTTATAACGTTCATGAAAGCGCAGGTACTTGCTGGTTTTAGGTTTATAGATCGAGTATAATTCCTCTTGGAGAACGATCAAGGACTTATCCAGCATATGTCGTAATAGCGGTAAGACGGTCTTTCGATCCAGGATTTCCATAACCTCATGGACTTTAAGGGAGTCTCGATTTTCCAATGCCTCCATGATCAAAAACTCACGATCGTCCAACTCAGCTTCATCCACCTGAGTTGATTCATTGGCCAAAATAATAGTTTCGCTCTCCAGCAATAAGGATTTTGGTATCGCAGCACGCATCACCTCCCCTACGCTACATACGTAATAAGAGGCAATCCATTCCCAAAACTTCAATTGATCCCGAGTCACCACAGGCTCATCGTCCACGATAAATTCGATATCCTTAATCTCAAATGGGCTATCAGAATTGTGATGCAGCTGTTGAACGATAGCGGTATAGATTCGGGATTTCCCAAATGGAACGGCGATTCGCATACCAACTTGCAGATAATCAAATTCTGCCTCGGTAACACGATAGGTAAAATAACGCTCAAGCGCCAAGGGTAAGATGACATTCACAAAATGGCCCATAAGGTAAAAATAAGCAGCCTTAGTCAGTCAATCCACATACCGAACAGAAACTTATCCGATTTTTTCATGCTTCTAACACTTGCATATTGAACAGCCCAATTTGTTCATAAGCTTGTTAAGAACAGAATCTAATTTATGGCTTGAGATTTGAATTGAGTTTTAACTTTATTCAAACACTATATCATGGATAGCAGAGACGAATACCTAATTGCACTCCGACCTGAAATTCCCAGCGCTACAATCAGGGAAAACATGAGCGAAGATGAGCGTTTTCAAAACAAAACTTTGCGACCGGTTGCAAAATTACAGCACGATCTTCTTGTCGCCGTTTTTCGAAATTATATTGCAAAGCACAAAAACGTATTCTACGGACTCACCGCCCATAAGCGTATTGATTATATAGAAAATGCCGTCAATCGAGACCAGAAGTTTCGCAATTCTCTTAAAGGAATCATGATCGGCCAATTTACCTTGGAAGAATATCAGCGATATATCCAAAACTCTAGTGCGTTAAATAAACGCATGATGAATATTGTAAGAGAAAGATTGATCAGTGCCATTCAGTTGTTTGAACGACCAGCGGTCGATTTATAAAATGGATTCTCCATTGAGGTCCGTGGTCAGCACTTCACTCATATAATTTAAAAATGGCATAGCTGCCTTGAAATTTTGTGCAATTTCAAACTCAAAATCAGTGCTTTGAATTTGCTCATCAGTAAAGCTATGTTCAAAAAAGAAAGATTTGAATCTAATGATATCGATATGGTCGTGAGCGCTGTCAAAGTTTCTAGGTGAAGTTTTTAAACGTTCCCCTTGCAATTTACCCCATATAGATTGAAAACCTAGATCACTAGTGATGGTTTTAAATGAATCCCCATCGACCTCAAATTCCTGACGAATACGCAGTAAATCATCTTTATTTGGACCAAAGAAACCTACCGCCATGTAACTTCTGTCCCCTGGTTGAATTTTCAAATAATAACCACCTCTTCTTTGACTTCCTGCTCTTTTCCAATAGGCACTGCGATGGGGTTTAAAAGGTGTTTTATCTTTTGAAAATCTGATATCGCGATATATGCGATAAGCCTTATATTTTTCAATGATATCAAACTGATTCAAACGGTTAGCTATGCTGCTGATCGTTGCTTTGAAACCCTCCTCTAAACTTAGAAATTGCGGTTTGTGTGCTTCAAACCAGGCTCGATCATTATTTCTTTCCAACTGATTTAAAAACTCCAAAAGTTGAGCGTTACACCCCATATGATTCGGCATAAAAAAACCTCCAGTAAGGTATCTGGAGGTTTTTATAAATGATGGAAAAAATTATTTAACCACTAATTTCTTTGTTGTGGCAGTCAGGCCATTTCCAACCTTGACAATATACATTCCTGATTGTAAGCTAGTGATATCGATCGATTTTTCAAAACGCCCACTATTTTCATAGGATTGAGACATCACCTGCTTTCCTAATACGTCATAGATGTCAACAAAAATTTTATCCCCTGTGAGTTGGTTGTTAAATCCAATCTTTACGCTGGACTGTGCAGGGTTAGGATATAACACAAAGTCTTCCAACACCACTTCAGTATTGGATAATGTCCCTGGATCTGCTCCAAATACAATCAAAGCATAATCTTGCGCATTGCCAGTCAAGCTACCTTTATGTGAGACGGTAATGGTGTAAGTTCCAGCTGGAGCATTCACTTCTACGATCTCAACGTTATCAACGTTATTTACACCTTTGGTTGCAGGATTATTGGGAAAAGCTGGATCAAGTTTCCAAGGGAAAAATTCATTACCATTGCTATCCGTAACTTTTACGTCCAAATCATTAATTAGTGAAGGTGTAGGATCATCAGTTGATGCTGTATTAGGAGACCCTGAACGTTCGGTCCAAGATATACCAACTTTTAACACTGGTTGGTTAGAGGTCACCGTAGTAGAATAAGTTGCATTATTGGCAAGATTACGCTCTTCTAAAAGCGTGCTATTATCCATTTCAAGAATCAACTCTGCAGCAGCTTTGACATCCATCAATCCCCATCCAAACTGCGCATCAGGACCATCTGCAACTCCAGCTTCTCTAGCCGTAAGAAGTACTAAACCTTTAGCAGTTGCAGCTCTCATAAATCTATTTTGCTCTTGGTTATGTAATTCTTGTAATAACATCAAACCTCCAGAAACCATGGGTGCAGACATTGAGGTACCTTGTCTTGTCGCATACGCAGTATCGGAACTTCCGCTCAAGCTGCGAACTCCAACTCCTTTGGCAACAATATCAGGTTTGATCCGACCATCATCAGCAGGCCCCCATGAACTAAAGTTTGACATAGTTACTGAACTAGGACCACTGTAGGGAAAAACATTATTTACAGCACCTACGGTAATAACATTTTTAGCCAGACTTATATCTGTTAAAAGATCATAACCATTTTTACTAGTATTCAACCCGTCATTTCTATCATTTCCAGCGCTTACGACAGGCAAATAATAAGGATTAATCGAAGTTATTACATCAAATCCGCTGGACCTACCATCATATTTACCATAAACAGATGTTGGCGTATTACTTGTGACTTCTCTACCATAACTGTGGTTAGAAATTAGCATCCCTGCAGATGCCTCAATCAACATTTCCTGTTGATCAGAATCAAAACGGTATGAGGTTAAAGTACCTCGAAAGGCAACACCTCTATTAGGTAATCCACCTGTACCATCACCGATCATTGTTCCTCCCACATGACTTGCATGACCACTAACATTTGTATTAGTTTCACCATAGGTGACCCTTCCGACTATGTCCTGATGAGTTTGTCTTGCATAACCTCCATCCCAGATTCCAGCATTAATTCCAGATCCTTCTATACTAAGACCAAGGGATTCCCCTGTGTACAAATGATTGGCATTGATGGTTAATGCACCTACAAAATTATTGGTCGTCCTATAAACAGGTTGCCCATTAGGATCAATTGAAACCAACAATCGCTCATTACCTTGCTCGTCAACTGAAAAAATAGGCACATTATTTCTTTGCGCATAAAGAGTAACTTCATTAAGAGCGCGTTGCTCTTCTCTTTGGAATTGCAAGAGAATTTCCCGATTTTGCTCTTGATCATAGTCGGCGATAATTTGCTTTCTTTGTTCGGGAGTTTGCGCCCATGACAACATGCTTGTCGCCATAAGTAGGACCAAAAGTGAAGTGTATTTCTTTGACATAAAATTAATTTGAATAACTAAGTAATAATTGTTGATAAGTAACTATTCTGACCATTGAGTCACAACAGATATATCAAATATCTTTGTGTATCCCAATTGTGGCGAGCAATTTAGGTCATAAAAATCATAAAACCAGATAATTTTTATTTAAATCCTCTGCAATTTAGGTCGCTACATTCACAAAAACATAACAGAAGTATGAAATTTATTGTATCCAGCTCTTATCTTCAAAAAAATCTTCAACTGTTGGGTGGTGTCATTAATAACAACAATACCCTCCCCATATTAGACAATTTCCTGTTGGAGCTCTCTGGAAACGAACTTAAGGTTTCTGCAAGTGATATGGAAACAACCATCGTTAGTAAACTGGAAGTCGAGAGTCAAGACGATGGAAGTACAGCCCTACCTGCTAAATTATTATTGGATACCTTAAAAACCTTTCCTGAGCAACCGCTGACTTTCCATGCCGAAAACAATATCATGACGGTAAGCCATGACAAGGGTAAATCAGAAATCGCCTGTGCAGCTGCCGAGGAATTCCCGAAAGCGGTGAATATCTCTGACCCCAGCAGCACGAGTATCATGGGTGATACACTTGCAACTGCTGTTAATAAAACCATCTTTGCGGCAGGTAATGACGACTTAAGACCAGTCATGAGTGGTGTATTTTTCCAATTCAATTCTGATTCACTCACTTTTGTAGCTACTGACGCCCATAAATTAGTACGTTATAGACGTGAGGATTTAAGCGCTTCCCAGACCGCAGAGTTTATCATGCCAAAAAAGCCGTTGAATTTGCTCAAATCCATGTTGGCAGGAAGCGAGTCAGAAGTCTTGATTGAGTACAATGAGAGCAATGCACAATTCAGCTTTGACAACACGACCATCATCTGTAGATTAATTGACGGGAAGTACCCTAATTACGAAGCGGTTATCCCTAAAGAGAATCCAAATAAACTAACGATTTCCAGAACTCAGTTCTTAAACTCGGTCAGACGTGTGAGTATTTTTTCTAATAAGACCACGCACCAGATCCGATTAAAAATGGCTGGTGCAGAGCTGAATATTAGCGCCGAGGATTTAGACTACAGCAATAAAGCTGATGAGCGCCTCACTTGTGATTATCAGGGGGACGACATGCAAATAGGTTTTAATAGCCGTTTTTTAATCGAAATGTTGAATAATCTCACCTGTGATGATGTTTCCATCGAAATGTCTTTACCTAACCGGGCTGGAATTCTGACACCCATCGATGGACTTGATGAAGGAGAAGAAGTCACTATGCTGGTTATGCCAGTCATGTTGAATCAATAGAATAAAAAAAGGCCTGTTTTTAAAAACCGGCCTTTGACATATCATTTCTGATCTTTAACGAATTATGCGTGTTGCAATTCGTGTTTACCTTCACGCACCTCTTCTACCAATTTTGCATTAAAGGCATCTAGATCATCTGGTGTACGACTTGTTGTGAATCCTTCGTCAACGACTACTTCTTCATCTACCCAAGTTCCACCTGCGTTTTCAACATCTTTTCTAAGAGAAGGATAAGAGGTCAAAGTACGACCTTTTAATACATCCGCATCAATCAATGGTTGGATCCCGTGGCAAATAGCACTTACTGGCTTTTTCTGTTTAAAGAAGTCTTTAATAAAGGATACTGACTCCTTATTTTGACGCAATTGATCTGGATTCATCACACCACCTGGTAACATTAAAGAATCATAATCATCTGCAGACACCTCGCTAATGTGCTTGTCGACGCTATAAGATTCGGACCAATGATCTTTATCCCAAGCTTTGATACTTTCTTTTTCAGGACTGATGATATGCGCATCAATTCCAGCATCTTTTAACGCTTTCATTGGACTGGTTAATTCAATTTCTTCAAATCCGTTTGTGGCTAATATGGCTACTTTCTTTTTCATGGTATATATATTTCGATTAATAATTCACACCAAAGATGAAAGTTTCATTCGTCATAATGTAATAAGAGCCTACTAATTCTTTCTTAGTAGGCTCTTAAACAATACTCCATTGCGTTAAATTAACTTAATAACGCGTTGCAATTACGTTTTCATGATGCTTATAATGACCGGCAATAATGAAAGGGATCACTCGAGCACTCATTGAATGACCACTGGCGCTCCCCATTCTACTCAACCATTCTTCTGGGACTCCCTGAAAAAGGGATCTGGTAGCAGCTCTGGTAACTTTCAGTGATTCTGTGAGATCCGCTTTCGCGAAAGCGTGTCCCACCAATGCTTCAGAAAAGATATCTTGATCAAATCCCGAAAGCGAAGTTTGATCGCCACGCATAAAGCGTAATGCTCTATATGCAAAAATGCGCTCCGTATCAATGTTGTGCATGATCACTTGTCCTACAGTCCATTTATCAGGGGCGTAGGAATGATCTAGTGGCAGCTGAAGTTTATCCAGAAACAACAAACTACGCTCCAAAGAATCGTTCAACACCTGATCTATGGAAAGATGATCTGGCGACATGGACAGATACTTCTCAAAATAAGGCGCGTATTCAGAGGAATCAATATCTGCTTTAGTCATTTACAGGTCTTGGAATACTTTATGCAACAATCTCTTTTTGTCATTGATGCTCTCTTCCAGACTGATCATGGTTTCGGTGCGACTTACCCCATCAATATCATCCAACATGAAGATAATTTTTTTAGCGTGGGTAGTGTCTTTAGCCCGTATTTTACAGAAAATATTGAACTTTCCGGTAGTGATGTGGGCTACGGTAACGTATGGGATTTCTTGTATTCGACTTAAAACGAACTGAGTTGTACTGGTTTTTTCCAAAAACACACCGATATAAGCGATGAAAGTATATCCTAATTGATGGTAATCTACGGTCAGAGAAGAACCATGAATAATTCCAGATTCTTCCATTTTTTTCACACGCACATGCACGGTACCCGCACTGATGTTGAGCCTCTTGGCAATGTCCGTGAATGGAGTTCTGGTATTTTCAATCAGGACATCCAATATTTGCTTATCTATTTCATCAATCTTAGCCATAATGGTTTTTTCTTAGCGATTTTTTGCAAAATAAAGATAAATACTAATAATAAACTAACACAAACAGTGATTTTAGAATTTATTGGCAAAAATATTTATCCCCAATGACTCGCTGGTCAATACCAACGAGGCAGATATTTCTATATCTTTTTGGTAATCAGAATCTTTGGATAGGTCAATCACCCTATGCCCATTGAGTATATCATTGCGATTAACGCCAATAAGGATTGGGACGAAATACAATTCCCCTTCCACCACCTGCTCATGAAAACTGACCTGGAGATTCTGAAAATCACTTTTAGCGTCCTTATGATTCTTGATGAGTATATCACAATAATTAGTAGCAATGTTTGGAATAGCTGTATAAGCGTCAATAATGCTTGTCTTATCATTAAGGACTGGCATGCGATTTATAAATATCAAAGACGCATGCAGCAGATCTGTCATCACGGCTGTGATCTCATCCCTAGCGTAGTCATCCCCTGCATGACCAGCCTCAAAAAGCACTACAGCAGCCTGATGTAAGGTCATCCAATCTCCCCAGCAATTAGGATTGAAATCATCCTTATAACGGCCGACCAGTCCAGAAAGCCTCGTTTCTGCAATGGAGTAAAGATGATTAATGATCTGCATGGCGAGGAGGCGCTGCGGTCCAATGGTCTTTTCAATGTCACCAGCAGGAGAAAGAAATGAGGCCTGCACAGGCATTGTACCTTCTTTATTACCGTAAATCGTGCGTTGGTCATGAAGATTCAAACAAAAGTTTGGCTGAAAATCATGGAATACCTTATGTAACAATTGGCTTTCCGGCTGACTCAACTCCAGGGCATCTCTATTAAGGTCGACATTATTGGCATTGTTCCTGGTCCAGGCCGTAGCACCGTCCGGATTTAAAACAGGAATAATATACAATGATAAATTAGATAGATTTTGCACTAGTTTCCCAGAAGCCAACAAAAAAAGAAGTGCTCGGGTGAGCGTGGATTCGTTCCCGTGCATTTGCGACCATAGCAACACTTTAGTATCTCCCGAACCTATTTGAAGTCCATAGATAGGTTGTTTTAACACAGAGCTGCCGATGACGTCCAAACGATAAGAACCTGAGGGAAGGGATTTGCAAAGCTGTTTAAACAGTTGCTCAAAATCGGTATAGCTAAAGTATCTAGGTAAGGTAGTGAAGCTCATAAAGAAGAAAATACTAGTAACCGACCAAAAGCAGCAGATTACACTAGTTACAAATGTAACCGTAACAATGTTTACATACGTAAACAGCTAAGTATTTACATTTGTAAACAATAAGACATCGCTTGATTTTTCCAATTGTAAACAAAATGTATCAAGGGTCAACCTGCACAGACCTTACATTTTAACAAATCAGATGTTTGATATAGTTTAAAAACTTGTTTTCAGAGCTTTATATTCTTTTAATTAAAGTTTTTATTTACAACTATTAAGGTAGATATTAAACGATGTCCAATCAAATTTTTGGTTTGTTTCCAAAAGTAAACACCAAATATGTTCAGTTTTTGTATACCTTTGTAAACAATGGTAGATTCAACTAAATTTTCAAAAAGACTGCAAAAAATCATGGATCACAATGATCTAAATGCTTCTTCATTTGCAGAAAAGATAGATGTAGGACGCAGTACGATTTCTCATATCATCTCTGGGAGAAACAAACCCAGTTTGGATTTTGTGATGGGTATCGTCAAAGAATTTCCAGAAGTCGATTGGTATTGGCTCTTACACGGAACTGGTGATTATCCCAAAAATACCTCTGCTCCACCACAACAAGAGACGATGAATACAACGCCATCTGAATTACCAAAACCAATAAAAAATAAGGAGGTACCCCACCAACAACCGGCAGAACTTACGGATTTATTTACGGGCATACCACCGGCAGATTCAACAAACACGTCAAAAGTGAGTTCCAACAAAACAAGGAAGAATTTACAAAAAGTAATTTTGCTGTATGACGATGGAAGTTTTGAATACTTTATCAATTAAAACCAGTTTCTGTTTTTACATTTGCGAGTCATGAAGGATTCGACTAGACTCATATATTTGGGAAGCTTAATTTTCTTTTTAACTGGTTGTTATGAAAACCGACCTAATTGTTCTGCATTTCATGAAGGAACATTTATCTGGGAACAGGAAAGTGGTGGTAAATTACTGACAACCGAGTTTACCCGTAAAGGTGACTTACAGATCGAGCGATTTGAAAATCAGGTCGACAGCGCTAAAATTGAATGGATCAATGATTGTGAATGGCGGGTAATCCCCATAGATCCCAAAACCAATGCCGAGAGCAGAGCTTATCTCTTTAGAATCTTGAACACTACAGAAGATTCTTATACCTTTGAGTTTAACCAGTCTGGCCGAGATCAGGTATATACAGGAACCGCTATAAAACAATAAATCATGTTTGAAATTTTTGCCAGCGCAGATGCCTGGATCGCACTTCTCACCCTTACTTTTTTGGAAATTGTTCTGGGAATAGATAACATCATCTTTATTTCCCTTGCAGCAGATAAACTGCCAGACCACCAGCGCAAAAGAGCCACCAATATAGGGTTAGTACTTGCGATGGTGTTGAGAATAGTTTTATTGTTTGGTATTAGCGTACTGATCTCGCTTCAAGGTAGCTTCTATGATTTTGATTGGGGATGGGCCAGCGGTGGAATTTCTGGACAATCATTAATTCTAATTGCCGGCGGATTGTTTTTGCTCTATAAGTCCACGCAAGAGATCTATGAAAAAGTAGAAGATATAGGTCATGATCAGCGACAGATCAAAAAAAAACGCAGCAGTACGCTCTCTAAAGTGATTCTTGAGATTACAATGATCAATATTGTCTTCTCATTTGACAGTATCCTGACGGCGGTAGGTATGACCAACGGGTTAAGTGATGATCCAGATGGTGCCTTGCTGTTGATGATTATCGCGGTGGTTATATCTGTAGTCATTATGCTCCTATTTGCACATCCTGTGGGGAAATTTGTCAATAAACACCCATCAGTGCAGGTTTTGGGACTGGCTTTTTTACTCTTAATAGGATTTATGCTGATCGCAGAAGGTGCTCATCTAGCTGATCTTGAATTTTTTGGATCGCATACCGGAGTTATTCCCAAAGGCTATCTTTATTTTGCCATCTTCTTTTCCATGTTTGTGGAATTTCTCAACTTTAAATTGCGCAGTAAAAACAAGTCGCACAAGAAAACCACAGATTTACTGGAGGAAGATGAAAAGTTGGGTTGATCCATCTTGACAAGAAACAACACAGATTAACGTCTTTTTAAGTAAATTGATACTTAAATGATGAATAAGGTAGAAATGTAAAATTGTATATTCTCTACTTTGCGATAAACGGATCATCCTTGTTTGGACTTGAGCCACTCATTCTGCTCTTGCATTAACTCCTTGAGATCATTGAGCAATTCGATGTCTTTGGGAGTTACCACCTTTTTGTTTTTAGGATCCTCAGCATTGTTTCTTAAACGGTTCATTAGCTTGACCACAATAAAAACCGTGAAACCAATGACCAAAAAATCCAGCGTAACATTAAAGAGTTCACCGTAATGTATCGCAATTTCCTTAGCCTTGTCCCCTGTTCCGCCCTCGATAGCTTCCCGTAAGACATATTTTTTGTCTTCATAATTAACGCCGTCGGTTAAAAATGACAAAGGTGGTAGGATGACCTTTTTCACCATGGTTTGAACGACATTATTGAAGGCAGTACCAATAATAATCCCTACGGCCATATCGATCATATTACCTTTGACCGCAAACTCCTTGAATTCTTTTAACAATCCCATGAATAGGTTTTTCTATTTAATCTTTACAACCAACGATTTTCAATTTCCTTATTAAAATAGGCTGGACTGCCCGGTATCATCTATATTAGGATCGGGCTCATCTGTTGAAGCTTTGGTGGAATTATCGGCCTTTGCTTGTGTTTCAGACGATTCATGTTGGTTCACATCTTCTTCATCGTTGACATCTATATCTTGAGCGGGAACGTTTTCCTCTGGTTCATAGGGCAATGGATCCAGCAGGTTGATTTGCTTGACCTTGCTTTTTGTCAGCATATTCCCCTGGGCACCAATGCCTTTAACAGCAATAAATTCTTCCAGATCAATCTCATCGTTAGGGGGTTGTTCCTTCCCTCTGGGTTTTACATGAACCAATTCGGCTACAGGGCGATAGTCGGTAGATACTACTTCAAGATAAGAATCCTTATGGTCGGTGATAAACGACTCTTCCTTTTCCTCATTCTCTACCAAAAACCTCTTGATATAAAACAGCTCACGATCTCCATTGTAATAAATGGCAGTAATCGGTTTTTTAGGGATCCATTTTTCCAGTACAATCATGTCCTCATCAAATCTTGCGGTCACCTCAGGAATGATAGTTTTAACTAATCCCTTCTGGTTGATGATTAACAATCGGTCCTCGCCCCTGAATTCGCCCAAAAGTTCGCCTCTACCATCGACATTAAGACGTTGTACCACTTCATCAAACCAAATTTTCCTTGGTTTGAGCGTGGAAACACCTTCCTCCTTAAGTTCGACGCGTTTGACGTTGTATTTGGTCACCAAATTACCTTTAGCTCCTCTTCCTTTGATCAAAATCTCGGAAAAGTCGATATCCCATTTTAGTTTTTTAATACTGCCCTGCTGGCGCAGGTGCACGGTGACCACTTCGGCCTCGCCATTTGGATTGGCACTGAAGTAATGAATCAAACTTCCTTTATCTGCTTTACCCATGGTGTATTCCCGATCTCTGGTAATACTGGTTACCGCAAAACGCTTGATGTAGCTGGGTCCTGATTTTCCATCGCGGTAAATGACATTGTAAATCGTACGCTTATCTTTTTTCTTAAAAATGGCAACGTGAATGATGTTTTTACCCACAAAAGTTTTGGCGTCCACTTTGGTTACCATCATGGTACCGTCTTTCGTAAAAACGATGATATCATCAATATCAGAACAGTCACAGACATACTCATCTCGCTTAAGGGAGGTACCCACAAAGCCTTCTTCTCTATTGACATAGAGCTTTGTATTTCTAATCACCACCTTGCTCGCAACGATATCTTCAAAATTCTTCAGCTCTGTCTGCCGCTCCTTGCCTTTACCATAATCTTTTTTGAGATTTTCAAAGTAGTTGATAGCATATTCGATCAAGTGATCCAGGTGATGTTTTAATTCTTTGATACGATCTTCCAGCGCCTCTATCTTTTGTTGCGCCTTGTCAATATCAAATTTTGAGATACGTTTGATGCGTATTTCTGTCAAGCGTACAATATCATCCTCGGTAATTTCACGTCTCAAATGACCTATATGTGGTTGCAGGCCTTTATCAATCGCACTAATCACTCCTTCCCAGGTCTCCTCTTCCTCGATGTCCCTATAGATTCGATTTTCGATAAAGATTCGTTCCAGCGAGGCAAAATGCCACTGCTCTTCTACTTCATTGAGAAGGATCTCCAATTCTGCCTTCAACAGTGCTACGGTATGATCGGCACTCCTTCTGAGCATTTCAGACACCCCAATAAATAATGGCTTATTGTCCTCAATCACACAACCCAGAGGTGAAATACTCACCTCACAATTGGTAAAAGCATAGAGCGCATCCATGGTTTTGTCAGGAGACATTCCAGATGGAAGGTGAATCATGATTTCAACTTCAGCAGCCGTATTGTCTTCAATTTTTTTGATCTTGATCTTCCCCTTATCGTTGGCTTTTAAGATGGAGTCAATCAGCGAACTCGTGGTTGTACTATACGGGATCTCGGTGATGACGATGCTGTTTTTGTCAGGGGAATGCATCTTGGCGCGCACTCGCACCTTACCACCCCTTATTCCATCGTTATAATTGGAGATATCAGCTTCTCCTCCTGTAGGAAAATCCGGGTAAAGCTTAAATCGTTTGCCTTGTAAATGCTTGATGGAAGCATCGATCAATTCGACAAAATTATGCGGTAAAACTTTGGTGCTCAACCCCACGGCTATACCTTCTGCTCCTTGGGCCAACAACAACGGAAACTTCACGGGAAGATTCACGGGTTCCTTACGTCTCCCATCATAACTGGCCTGCCATTCAGTGATCTTTGGATTAAATAGAACCTCCAGACCGAATTTGGATAAACGTGCCTCAATGTATCGGGAGGCCGCTGCGGGATCACCTGTCAGGATATTCCCCCAGTTTCCCTGCATATCAATCAGCAAATCTTTCTGTCCTATTTGCACCATCGCATCTCCTATACTCGCATCACCGTGTGGGTGATATTGCATACAGTGTCCTACGATATTGGCGACCTTATTGTAACGCCCGTCATCCAGGTCCTTCATGGACTGCATGATGCGTCGTTGTACGGGTTTAAATCCGTCCTCAATAGCTGGAACCGCACGTTCCAGAATCACATAACTCGCGTAGTCCAGGAACCATTCTTTATACATTCCCGTTACCCGGGTGATGGTTTCAGTGGATTGCTCCCCAGCTCCTTCGTTCAGGTTATCAAGTTCTTCGTTTTCTTCACTCATACACCAAATTCCGATTGAGGTTTAAGAATTGTCTGTTTATTTATTTTGAATGAGGCAGTTATCGCTTTCGCGAAAGCGGACACCTCATAGTTCTATTTAGTTTTATATCACCGTGCCATCTTCTACCACATCCAACTCTACCTTAAGGTTATCGATGATAAACTCTTGGCGGTCTGGCGTGTTTTTACCCATGTAGAACTCGAGCAATTCGTCTATACTCATGCCATCGTCCAGCATGATGGGGTCCAATCGCATGTCCTCTCCTATGAAATGAACAAATTCGTCTGGACTGATTTCACCCAATCCTTTAAACCTTGTGATTTCTGGGTTTTTGCCCAGTTCCTCCAAGGCTTTAGCGCGTTCCTCTGGCGTATAGCAATAACGGGTTTCCTTTTTATTTCTCACTCTAAACAAAGGAGTTTGCAGGATATACAGATGGCCTTTTTTAATCAATTCTGGGAAAAACTGAAGGAAAAACGTGATGAGCAGCAGGCGTATATGCATTCCGTCCACATCGGCATCCGTTGCAATGACTATTTTATTATATCTCAAGTCTTCCAAGCTGTCCTCGATATTCAATGCTGCCTGGAGCAAATTGAATTCCTCGTTTTCATAAACAATTTTTTTGCTCATGTTGTAAGAATTCAAGGGTTTACCTCTCAGTGAAAATACCGCTTGGGTATTGACATCTCTGGACTTGGTAATTGATCCACTCGCACTATCTCCCTCGGTAATGAAAAGTGTACTTTCCAGGTTATTCTCCTTTTTAGTATCTCCCAGGTGTACTCTACAGTCCCTAAGTTTCTTGTTGTGCAAACTCGCCTTTTTTGCACGGTCCCTGGCTAGCTTGCGTATACCACTCAATTCCTTACGTTCCCTTTCTGCCTGAATGATCTTCTTTTGAAGCGCCTCAGCAGTTTTGGGATTCTTGTGAAGGAAATTGTCCAGCTTGGTTTTAATAAAGTCGTTGATAAAGGTGCGCACTGTAGGCAAATCGCCTCCCATCTCGGTAGAACCCAGCTTGGTTTTAGTTTGCGATTCAAAAACCGGATCCATGACCTTGATGGCTACCGCACTCACAATAGATTTACGTATATCGCTGGCGTCGTAATTCTTGTTGTAAAATTCGCGTATGGTTTTAACCACCGATTCCCTAAAGGCAGCCTGGTGGGTACCTCCTTGGGTCGTATTCTGACCATTGGCAAAAGAGTGATATTCTTCAGAATATTGGGTACGGCTATGGGTCATGGCGACCTCGATATCCTCACCTCTTAAGTGAATGATTGGATACAAACGGTCGGTCTCGTTGATCTTTTCACTGAGTAGATCCTTAAGTCCGTTTTCCGAAAAGTACTTTTCACCATTAAAAATAATGGTGAGCCCAGGGTTCAGGTAAACGTAGTTTTTCAACATACGTGAAACGTACTCTGGACGGTACTTGAAGTTTTTAAAGATATCGGCATCTGGGACAAAAGTCATCTTGGTACCGCGACGTCTGGAGGTTTCATCCAAAAATTCCTTTCCGGTAAGTTCGCCGCGTTCAAATTCAGCACTGGCGCTTTGTCCATCCCTGCTCGACTCTACCCGGAAATAGGTCGAGAGCGCATTCACCGCCTTGGTCCCCACTCCGTTCAGACCCACTGATTTCTTAAAGGCTTTGGAATCGTATTTCCCACCTGTATTCATCTTGGAGACCACATCTACCACTTTGCCCAAAGGAATACCTCTACCATAATCACGCACGATGACGCGCTCACCTTGGATAGAAACTTCTATCGTCTTTCCAGCGCCCATTACGTATTCATCAATAGAGTTATCGATGACTTCTTTTAAAAGAATATAGATACCGTCATCGGCACTAGATCCGTCTCCCAGCTTACCTATATACATCCCAGGACGCATTCTGATGTGCTCTTTCCAATCGAGCGAGCGGATATTTTCTTCGGTATATTTAGTAGTTCCGTCCATGAATTCTTCCATCTGTCGTAGCTTGAAATATAAGTATTGTTGCCTCCTTTCCCATTCAGCTTTTTTGTTTTTTAATTAACAGGTTTAAACCTTCAATTGTGAATAAAATCAATCATTGTTTATGATTTTTCTGCACCTCTGGTCTTAACTCGTGTTTTGTAGCAAAGCTGTATGACTTCCTACCCACCAGGATCAACAATATTTAATTCTACCGGAGATGGATATCAATGCCCAAATAGCTATTAACCCCTTTAAACATTACAAACATCGACAAACTACATCATAATTACTTTTTAAAATAAAGTGCTAAATCATTAACATTTGGGAAGAATAGCGTGTTTTGATTTCGAGATTAAGTTTTTGAAAATAAACCAATTACCCTAGTAGCTGACTGGGTTTTATGCGGATTATCAAACTAGCAAAAATTGGAGCTTCCCACTGATTGATTCGCAATATAACGCGTGTGAATACTTGGTTTTTAACAATAAATTATATTTTCGGCTGACCATTTTTAATATTAAAACAAAAGAATGAAAAAAACCCTTACTTCTCTACTGGTTCTAGGTGCAGTGTTATTGTCTTCCATGGCACTCGCTCAACGTACCTGTTCCGCACATGACGATTTGGAATTGGCCAAATCTCAAAATCCAACCTTGGCGCGCAACATGCAACGCATCGAACAATTTACCCAGCGCAGGGCCAATGAATTGATGATCCAAAAAGCGATCGACGGTTCAATCATTACTATCCCTGTAGTTGTTCATGTATTGTATGGCAACTCTACCCAAAACATCAGTGATGCGCAAATACAATCACAAATCGATGTATTGAATGAAGACTTTAGACGCCTCAATGCCGACCGTGATAATACCTGGTCTCAAGCAGCAGATATGCAAATTGAATTTTGTTTGGCTCAACAGGATCCCAACGGCAACCCTACCAACGGTATCACCAGAAAGGCATCTAACGTTACCACTTGGAACACGGTAGAAAACAGAATGAAAAGTTCGGCAACAGGAGGTATCGATCCATGGGATACCACCCAGTACCTGAACATGTGGACGGTAAGTGCACTGAATAGTAATGGACGACCAGGAATTCTTGGATACGCACAGTTTCCTGGAGGTAATCGCGCCACCGATGGTGTGGTAATGGGTTACAACTATTTTGGTCGCACCGGCGCGGTTTCTGCACCTTTCAATGGTGGTAGAACAACCACCCATGAGGTAGGACACTTCTTGAACCTGCGCCACATTTGGGGTGATGGTCCTTGTGGAGCCGATGATTTTGTAAGCGATACGCCTGAATCAGATGCCGCCAATGCAGGATGCCAGGTAGGAAGCATCTCTTGTGGTTCTTCTGATATGGTACAGAACTATATGGATTACTCAGATGACGCTTGTATGAATCTGTTTACCACAGGTCAAAAAGCAAGAATGAGAGCTACCCTACTTAACGGAGGTTTTCATTCTGGATTAGCACAGTCGACTAAATGTACTCCTCCATCAGGTGGTGGAAACGGAACTGGATGTAATTCAACCATCGACAGCTTCCCTTATAACAACGGATTTGAAAACGGATTGAGCGGATTTACTCAAGACACCAGTGATTCCCATGATTGGACGCTGCGTTCAGGAGGTACTCCTTCTTCGAGTACTGGACCGTCTGGTGCAGATCAAGGTTCTTTCTATGTGTATGTAGAAGCTTCTGATCCTAATTTTAATAAAACCGCGATTTTAAATGCACCTTGTTTTGACTTTGCCAGCGTATCGAGCCCAGAAGTGAGTTTCAGATATCAAATGACTGGAAACGCGGTGGGAACTTTAAGTTTGCAAGCCAAGGAAAGTACTGCCAATACATGGAGTACCATCTTCACCCAAAGTGGTGATCAAGGCAGCGCCTGGAAGACTGCATCAGCATCACTGGCCAGTCTGGCTGGAAAAGTAGGTCAATTGAGATTGGTGGTTAACACCATTGGATCCTGGCAAGGAGATATTGCAGTTGATGCGTTTGAAGTGCGCAATGCCTCTACCGGCGGTGGTGGATCTTCCTGTACCAATGGAGTCAGTAGCTTCCCATATGCTGAAGGTTTTGAAAACACCTTGGGACAATGGACGCAAAATAGCAGCGATTCTCACAACTGGAGCCTGCGTTCTGGCGGGACACCATCCAGCAGCACAGGACCATCTGGAGCGGCTCAAGGTAGTTACTATATTTATGTAGAAGCCTCTGACCCTAACTTTAATAAGACGGCCATTCTGGATTCTCCATGTTTCGACCTTACATCTCAATCTGCGGCAGTATTGAGTTTCAAATACCAGATGACTGGAAATGCAGTAGGAAGACTTAGGGTTCAGGCCAGCACAGGAGGTGCTTATGCCACCATTTTTGATGTATCAGGAGATCAGGGAGCTGCATGGCGTACCGCGAGTGTAGATCTTGCCACCTATCTTGGAAGTGATGTGAACTTGAGATTGGTCGTCAATACGTCTAGTTCATGGCAAGGGGACATCGCGGTGGATGATTTAGCTATCTCTAGCGGTAACATAGACAAATGTGCTGGTGTACCTGCTTACAACAGCAACCAAAATTACAGTGTTGGCGACAGGGTAGTTTATCAAGATTATCTCTTTGAACTTCAACCTGCAGGTTGGGAGAACCTTGGTCAATGCGGAACTGCCAGAAGCATCTCAAATGTCAAGGTTAACATTCCAAATGAGATTAGTATTTACCCGAACCCAGTAAGTGGAGCTGAGTTATTTACGACTGCCAGTGGCTCGGCAGCTACCTATCAAATCTTTAACCTGAGCGGACAATTGGTGCGGTCTGGTAAGGTGAATCAAGGTACTATTGAGGTGAGCGAATTGACGCCAAACGTTTATTTGATTCGCATTGATGATGAAAACAATAGTTTGACTACCAAATTCATCAAAAAATAAATTAAATCCCTTTTAACGCTAAAAGCCTGTCATTCCCTCGATGACAGGCTTTTTTTTGGATTCAAGTTCTTCTGTTTCCTGTTTAATGTACGGCAATGGTACTTCTAATTCAATGACTGATTTGATCAAATCAAGCAATCACTACTGTTTTAATATTGGTGAATTCCCTAATCCCAAAAGCTGAGAGTTCGCGTCCATAACCAGAAATCCCAGTTCCGCCGAAAGGCAATGCTGGATGACTGGCTACTTTGTGATTGATAAAAACGGCTCCGTCTTTAATTTTATGGGATAACTTTTCCATGCGGTCTACATCTGTCGAAAACAGGCTGGCCCCCAGACCAAATTTTGAGTTGTTGACCATATCAATAGCTTTCTCTTCGGTAGAAAATGTGGTTACAGCAATCAGCGGTCCAAAGGTTTCTTCCGTGAAAACGGGCATATCTTCTGTTACATCAGTTAATATAGTGGGTTCATAAAAGGCTTTGTCTCTTTTTCCGCCGAGTTTTAATTGTGCACCTTGATTCAGAGAATCATTCATGAGCTCTTCTAATTCCTCGGCAAGATCTTCTCTGGCCATGACTCCAATATAGGTTTCATCATCCATTGGGTCTCCAGCTGATAATTCTTGCACCTTCTGGGTGAACTTTTTCATGAATTCTTCTTCAATGTTTTCGTCTAGCAATAAGCGTTTACCTGCTATACAGCTTTGTCCGGTATTTTGATACCTGGCATCCACACACTTTTCAACAGCATCATCCAAATCGGCATCTTTAAAAACTACAAGTGCATTATTTCCTCCCAGTTCTAATACAGATTTTTTGATTGCACCACCAGCTGTCGCCGCTACACTACTACCTGCTGGTTTGGAACCGGTAAGCGTCACTGCTTTGATGATCTCGTTTTTGATCACTCCTTCAATCGGGTCGCTGGAAACTACCAGGTTTTGGAAACAGCCTTTTGGAAAACCTGCGGTGGTGAAAAGCTGCTCTATACGTTCTGCACAACCCATCACACTGCTTGCGTGTTTCAATACACCCACGTTACCGGCCATTAAGGCAGGAATGATAAATCTAAATACCTGCCAATAGGGATAATTCCACGGCATTACGGCCAGCACCACACCTAGCGGCTCGTAAGACACATAGGATTTGAGGTGTTCCGTTTCTATAAATTCACTGGCCAGATATTCAGGTGCCTTTGTTGCATAATGCTCACAGAGCCATGCACATTTTTCAAGTTCGCCACGCGACTGACTGATAGGTTTACCCATTTCCTCTGTCATTTGTTGCGCGTAGTAATCCGTATTTGATTTCAGCAGACGAGCAACTTCTTTAACTTTTTCGGCACGGTGGTCAAAACTGGTATTCTTCCAATCTTGAAAAGCTTGTTGTGCCCGATCTAATTTTTGCTGAATCTCAGATTCTGTGAGTTCGTTATATTGTGCGATTTCCTTTCCTGTATAGGGATTGATGGTCGTAATCATGTTTTTCTTTTAAAATTACGATACCTCAACGCATATTGAGCAAGGCTTTAGAAGTTGTTAACGATTGCCACTAAATCGTTTAACGATGTTGGATAAAAGAAATAGCCTATATGCTGTTCGATGTATAATCCTCCTTTCGAAAAATAATTATTGACGATTTGTCCAATGCTTTACTATCTATGCGACAGCCACTGGCGAACATTGGTGTCGATGCGATTTGATATATCAGAGGTATCGGCTTTTTCAAAGTCTCTACCAGTGATCCTTTCATAAAGTTCGACGTAGCGATCACTCACACCCTGGATATATTCATCGCTCATTTCTGGTACCTGCTGCCCTTCCAAACCTTGAAAATCATTGGAGATCAACCATTGTCGAACGAATTCCTTGCTGAGTTGTTTCTGAGGTTCATTGTTGTCCTGACGTTGCTGATACCCGTCGGCATAAAAGTATCTGGAAGAATCTGGTGTATGAATTTCGTCTATCAATACTATTGTTCCATCCTGTGTTTTTCCAAATTCATATTTGGTATCCACCAGAATCAATCCGCGCTTTGCGGCAAGCTCGGTACCACGTTGAAACAGCGCCTTGGTGTATTTTTCTAGTACGGCATAATCTTCGGCAGAGACAATTTTGCGTTGTAGAATTTCCTCTTTGGAAATGTCTTCATCGTGGTCTCCCATTTCTGCTTTTGTAGCAGGAGTGATGATTGGCTCAGGAAATCTATCGTTTTCTTTCATGCCATCTGGCATGGAAACACCACACAATTCTCTTTTACCCTTTTTGTATTCCCTGGCAGCATGACCAGACAAGTACCCACGAATGACCATTTCTACCTTAAAAGGTTCACAACGATGTCCGATGGCTACATTAGGGTCAGGAGTTGCCAGCAACCAGTTGGGAACAATATCTTCGGTATCCTTCATCATTTGAGTAGCGATCTGGTTGAGAATTTGCCCTTTATAAGGTATCCCCTTAGGCATCACCACATCAAAGGCACTGAGTCTATCACTGGCGATCATCACTAATAATTGATCCTCCAGATAATACACTTCCCTGACTTTTCCTTTGTATACTTTTTGTTGTCCGGGAAAATCAAAATCTGTCCCTGTGATGGTTGTAGGTAATGATGGCATGCCTCTAATGGTTTGGATTGCTGCACAAATTTGCAGATTTTTCAGTTGCCTCAACTAACATTGAGCAATTAATTTAAATGAAGTTATTGACTGGATATCATCAGCATTCATTTTCTGAAAAATGAAAACAAATAACTTTGGCCAAGAGCCGCAACGTGCATATATAGTGCGCTAATTAGCCTATCAGTTGATAAAACAATCCTTAGATCAATAATCCGAATCAATTCCTGTTTTCAATCTGTTTGTAAGCTGCCACGACATGTTTTACCAGACGGTGTCTGACCACATCACTATCGTCCAAATACATCATACCCACACCCTTGACATCCTTCAAGATCAACAAAGCCTCTTTGAGTCCAGAAGTGACCCTCCTGGGCAGATCAATCTGCCCAGGATCACCAGTAATGAAGAATTTGGCATCCTTACCCATTCTCGTCAGAAACATTTTCATTTGCGCGTGGGTGGTGTTTTGAGATTCATCCAGTATCACATAAGCCTGGTCCAGTGTTCTTCCTCTCATAAAAGCCAATGGCGCAATCTGAATGGTACCTTTTTCAATGTAAGCGGCAAGACGTTCTGCAGGAATCATATCCCTTAGTGCGTCGTATATAGGTTGCATATAAGGGTCAAGTTTTTCTTTGAGATCTCCAGGTAAAAAACCAAGGTTCTCGCCTGCTTCTACGGCTGGTCTTGTGATAATAATTCTTTTGACTTGTTTCTCCTTGAGTGCACGCACCGCCAAGGCCACACCAATATAGGTTTTACCAGTACCTGCGGGACCTACGGCAAAAACCATATCATTCTTGTTACAAAGTTCTACCAGTTTGCGCTGATTGGGAGTTTTAGGACGAATCAGCATTCCTGAATTACCATGTACAAGGACTTCATCTTTTCCCTTGCCCATATAATCATGGCTGCTGTCACTGGTCAGCAATCGTTCCATCACGTTTTCATCCATTTTATTGTATATACCAAAATGGGTCAACATCATTTGGATACGTTTGTCAAATTCAGCTAATTGTTCTTCATCTCCATATACCTTCATGGTACTACCTCTTGCCACAATTTTCAATTTGGGGAAATGGGATTTTAAGAAAGCTAGATTCTTGTTTTTGGCTCCAAAAAATTCTCTTGGATTGGATTCTGACAGGTCGATGATAAGTTCGTTCAAAAGCGGCGTTTTAGTTCTGAGATTGCGTGTTAATTTTCATAGTTTTGTTTGAGGTCAAACCAGTGTTTGAATGTAATAAAATTTGTTCTTCAAGCCGCAAGACCGATCGGATTTTAACCAGCAATTAATTAACAGTTTTTCAATTCCGTATGGCCATAATTACCTTAACAACAGATTTCGGCTGGAAAGATCCCTATGTGGGAGCGGTAAAAGGGGCGATTTATAAGGAATTGAAGGAAGTCACCATTGTGGATATATCGCATGATGTTACGCCTTTCAACATTGCCGAAGCAGCTTACATCATACAAAATGCCTATCACTCCTTTCCAGAAGGCACCATTCACATCATAGGGGTGGATGCAGAACACACCCCTGAAAACATTCATATTGCCGTATTACTTAAAGGACATTATTTTATTTGTGCAGATAATGGTGTACTTGCATTGATCATGAACAAATTGAGACCTGAAAAACTAGTAGAGATCAATATACATGACCGCATCACCAGTAATTTTACCACCCTCGATGCTTTTGTCAGTACGGCTTGTCATATCGCTCGAGGCGGAACACTGGAAGTAATCGGAAAACCTCTGTCGCGTATCCGCGCTATTTCAGGCGTACAACCCAAAGTCTCTGATAGCAGCAATAGCATTTACGGACAAGTCATTTATATTGACAATTACGGAAATTCGGTGACCAATATATCTGAGGAGATTTTTGATACAGTGGGTAAAGGTAGGGCGTTTGAAATATCTGCCCGAAACGAACGATTTACCAAAATCTTCAAACAGTATAGCGATATCATTAACTTTGAAGACGAAGAGAAAAAACGGGACGTGGATGGTAAGGGGCTCGTCATTTTCAATAGTGCCGGCTATTTGGAAATGGCTACCTATAAATCCAATCCGCTAACCGTCGGAAGCGCAAGTTCGCTTTTCGGTTTAAAAATTAATGTTCCGGTGATCATAACCTTTAAAGACTCATGATTGTACGTATTGTCCACATGCATTTTAATGCCCATGATATCGATGCCTTTAAGTTATTATTTAAAGAACATAAAGAGGCCATCCGGAATCAGCCAGGTTGTACATTTTTGGAACTCTACCAGGATACGATCGACAAACAACGTTTTTTTACTTACAGTCATTGGTCAAATGAATCGGCACTCAATAATTACCGTCATAGTGCGTTGTTTGCTAAAGTATGGCCTGCTACCAAGGTTTTATTTGACCAACAGCCCAAAGCCTATTCCGTAAATAAAATACACAGCCTAGCATGAAAGCCATTTTTATTAAAGAACTTAGAGGTTTCTTTTCTAGCCTAACCGGTTACCTGGTGATTGGTATTTTCCTGCTGGTGACTAGCCTTTTTGTATTTGTTTTCAAGGGTGAATACAATATATTGGACTACGGATTTGCTGAGCTAGCCCCCTTCTTTCTTTTAATACCCTGGCTTTTTATGTTCCTCATACCTGCCATCACCATGCGCAGCTTTACAATAGAACGCAACTTGGGTACACTCGAAATGCTCGTAACACGACCGATTTCGTACAGAAAATTGGTAGGGGGAAAATATGCAGCTGCACTGGTATTGATCGTTTTGGCGCTCGTACCCACTCTTATTTACGTATGGAGCATCAGCGTTTTAGGAGAAACACCTTATAATATGGATTATGGTAGTACTCTTGGGAGTTACTTGGGCGCCCTGTTGTTGGCCATGAGCTACACCGCAATCGGCATATTTAGTTCTACGCTGACTTCCAATCAAATTGTTGCTTTTCTTTTGGCTGCTGCTTTGAGCTTTGTCATGTACTTTGGCTTTGAGGGATTACAGGGCCTCGTTGCCGACTCGGATAGCCTTTCGGCACTGGGATTGAAATATCATTATGAAAGTATGGCCAGAGGAGTAATTGACACGCGGGATATGATTTACTTTTTGAGTGTCGCTGTACTTTTTTTCGCTTTAAGCGAAATAAGCCTTAAAACCTTACTTAGTAAAAGATAAGATGAAAAAAAATATTAGAAACATCCTCATACTTATCGTCCTATTGGTGATCATACACTTTTTGTCTAGCCACTTTTTTACCCGTTTTGACTTAACCAGGGACCAACGCTATACCGTATCCCCTACCACCACTAAGTTGCTGGAAGAAGCCTACCATCCCATCGTAATTGATGTGTTTTTAGACGGCGAACTCCCGGGAGAATTCCGCAAATTAAAAATGGAGACCCGACAATTCCTGGAAGAGATGGCAGCCATCCATCCTCATCTAAAATACAACTTTGTCAATCCCATTGAGGATGCCAGCCCGCAAGAAACCCAACAAATTACCCAACGGCTTAACGAGCTTGGCGTCAAAGGTGCCGTAGCGACGATTCAGGAAGGTGGCTCCAATACCAATCTTACCATATTTCCATATGCCTTGATCTTATATGAAGGTGAAACAACACCCGTTCCTCTTCTTAAAACCGTGGCTCGAGCAACGACTGAAGAGAGGGTCAACTCCAGTATTCAACAACTGGAATACCAATTTGCAGATGCCATCAGAAAGGCTTCCCAACCCAAAACCAAAACTATTGCCTTTCTAAGAGACAGCGGTACCTTAAAGGATATACAGATCCGGGATTTTATTCTGTCCCTGCAGGAGTATTATAGTGCGGCACCTTTTGGTATCGAGTTTGTTAACACCAGTGATTCTATACAACCGCAGCAAGTACTAGCTTCTCTCAGCAAATTTGACCTCGTGGTTGACCCAAAGCCTACCGAAGCTTATAGTGAAACGAAAAAATATATTATTGACCAATATTTGATGCAGGGTGGAAAACTATTGATGGCAGTCGATCCGATTGTCATGGAAAATGACAGCTTATCCAATGCAGAAGCTAAAGCTTATCCATTATCGAGAGACCTGAATCTGGACGATATGTTATTCAGGTATGGATTGCGCTTGAATCGAGGCTTGGTGAAAGATTTAAGACATGGCCCCATTGCGCTGGCTGTCGGTCAAGGTCGCAATACCCAATATGAGGCTTACCCCTGGCCCTACTACCCCATTTCAAAGTCATCGCCGGATACCAGCAAGACCGCTCAATTTATTACAAAAAACCTGGAGGAGGTGCGATTTGAATATACTGGAAGCATTGACACCTTGGCCAATGATATTAAAAAAACGGTACTACTCTCTAGCTCTGATCAAACACAGGTACTAACGCTTCCAGCTGTTGTGTCTCTATTAGAACTGGAACAAGAAGACAATCCAGCAGCTTACTCGAGGTCCCACCTCCCACTGGCTGTACTCGCAGAGGGACAATTTACCAGCGCTTACAAAAACAGGGTCAAACCATTTGAGCTCGCTAATTCCAGGGATCAGGGAGAGCAAGGTGCCATTGTTCTCATCGCCGATGGTGATGTATTGAAAAATCAAGTAGATCGCGGAAGAGCGACTGAATTAGGCTACGATATCCGCACCGGTTCGTTATATGGCAACAAAGAGTTTTTGATGAATACAGTAAATTATTTGTTGGACGATACCGGATTGATCAAATTGAGAAACAAGGACATCCAAGTACCGTTTTTGGACACCCAAAAAGTAAGCCGCACCCGCCTGCAATGGCAATTGATCAATGTGTTACTGCCATTACTGCTGATCAGCGGTTTTGGTCTGTTGTATTTATGGTGGAGGAAGCGTAAATATTCGGCAGTTGCATCTGGGGGAAATGTATAAGTCTGAAGGTCTCCAAATCTTAAATGAAAGCAGACGTTTCTTTAGATTATTATGGATATTTCTTTGCAGCGCTTTGATTCTTTTTATTGCTTATCAACTCATCAATGAATACATACCTGAATCCACTCACCACCGACCTATGCGAATAGAAAGGAAAACGTGGTGGATGATACTGATTTTATCAACAATCCTTACGCTGAGCCTGATCTTGCTGAGACATTTTTACCGGACAACCTATAATCTTTATTATGACCTGGAGCGGCTTTATTTTATTTCTAAAAAAGAAAAAATAAGTGTGCCCTTACAAAAAATTACCCGTGTTCAGTGTACCATGGCCAGTTTTAAACTCATGGGCTTTCGATGGCAGAAATACGAAATTCACAGCCTAGGCTATCCGCACTACATTAAATTTTTTATTCCTCATAAAAATGAAAACTTAGAAAATTTTGAGTCGTTATTGGAGCGAAAAGTGCCTGAATGTAGGATTTTTGGCTGAGGGTTGATAAATTTTCTTTACCATTATAAACAAAAAAGCCGCGTGACTTATCAACGCGGCTTTTTTATGGGTTACTTCAGCTCGATGAGGGTGTAACAAATAGGTATTTATACATTGAAAAGGAAATGCATGACGTCTCCATCTTGAACGATGTACTCTTTACCTTCCACCTTTAGCTTTCCAGCCTCCTTGACTTTGGCCTCAGAGCCGTAATCTACATAAGTGTCGTATTTGATCACTTCTGCCCTAATAAAACCTTTTTCAAAATCGGTATGAATGACACCTGCTGCCTGCGGTGCGGTTGCACCTATCTTAACGGTCCAGGCACGTACTTCTTTTTCTCCAGCGGTAAAATAGGTTTGTTGATCTAGCAGTTTATAAGCAGCACGGATCAACTTTGCACTACCAGGTTCTTCCAGACCCATATCTGCCAAAAACTCCTGACGCTCTTCATAATCCTCCAGCTCAGTAATGTCTGCTTCTGTACCTACCGCAAGTACCAAAACTTCTGCATTTTCGTCTTTTACTGCTTCCTTGACCTGATCTACATAGTCATTACCTGAAACCGCTGCCTCGTCATCTACATTGCACAGATAAAGGACAGGTTTATCCGTAATAAATTGTAAAGGCTTGATATATTCTTTTCTGATTTCTTCGCTTAAGTCGACCGCTCTAACAGAAATTCCTGATTCCAAAGCGTCTTTAACTTTGACAAGCGCCTCTTCTTCCTTGATCGCTTCCTTATTACCTGTTCGCGCGGCTCGCTTGACCTTTTCCAGTTTTTTTTCGACAGTCTCTAGATCTTTGAGCTGTAGTTCAATGTCAATGGTTTCCTTATCGCGGATAGGATCAACACTTCCATCCACATGAACGATGTTGTCATTGTTGAAGCAACGCAAAACATGAATTATGGCATCGGTTTCACGTATGTTTCCCAGGAATTGATTTCCCAGCCCTTCCCCTTTGCTGGCGCCCTTAACAAGACCTGCGATATCTACAATTTCGACTGTAGCTGGAATCACTCTTTCTGGATTGACCAGCTCCTCCAATTTCTTTAATCTGGGGTCAGGTACGTTGACCACGCCTACGTTAGGCTCAATGGTACAAAATGGAAAATTGGCACTTTGTGCCTTGGCATTGGATAGGCAGTTAAAAAGTGTTGATTTACCTACATTAGGCAGTCCTACGATTCCGGCTTTCATTCTTATGGATTTCTAGAGTTAGCGACTTTAGACCTTGATGTCTGGACTAATTAACAAGACCCGGTCAAAAGGCGTGCAAATATAAAATATCCTACTGCATTTCAGGCATAAGACCTTTTCTTGCATAAAAAAAATCGGCAGGCCTTGACCTACCGATTTCTAGTATTTAGATTTATGGATATCAATCCTCGATATCAGCTTGTATCTCTTCCACAGTTTGTTGCAATTCCTGCTCGTTGTCTATCTTGTCGCCTCTCTTATTCATACCCAGATCTCCAAGAATTCCTTTCATCATGCTGGTGTCTACATCTGCATTTTCCAGCTCTTTCATCATTTTCATCAACTGACTAATATTCATGTCGTCACCAATAATTCTGGCTATCCCCATTCCCATCTCGTCTGATGTTCCAAAAACAATGATTTCATCAATAGAATCTGCATCGCCTTCATAAAGGAACTTTGCTTTCACGCCATCCCTATTATGAGTCATGAGTGTCTTATACCTTTCACTCTTCAGAATATCATTCAATTCGGCACTTTCTTTTTCATAAGTGGCCTTATTGTTTTCGTTCAGCGGGAAAGCCAGTACATTAATTTTCTTTACCGATTCGAAGGCGGCTTGGGACTCGGAGCTCATTTCACTACCATCTATACCCAAAATTCCTTTAGGAATAGAAGTACTGATGAATCCATCTTTTTCATCGCTCTCGACAATATAGCTTTGCAACGTAGGTGCTGGATCCGACTCACAAGACATCACTCCCAACAGGGCGAGTGCTAAAAAAATTGTTTTGATCAAGTGGTTTTTCATAATGTGGTTTTTTAATGGTGTTGGTTGTGTAATCACGGCTTATTTGTCCTTGGTAGCTTCTTCAATTTGCTTTTGTCCAGGTACATTGATCATTTTGGTGATTTTGGAAATCTGGTTCAAATCAATATTTCCCGAAATCTTCAAGACAATAGCTTCGGGATTGTCCGTGTTCATGGTTTCATCAATGACCATGACTAGGGTTTTTACCTTTTTGTCTGAAGCCCTCTTGACGTGAAAACTAAAGTTTTGATCATCCTCCTTTACGCTCATGAGTTTGACAAGACCATTTGAACTGATGTAGGCATTGGCCATGTCGATCATTTTTCTGGCACTATCAGGATTACTGGTTTCATAGAATCTAGCATCTTTCAAACTGTCCAGAAGTTCCTTTCCAGCTTTCATGCCTTCATCTTGAATATCCATATCGATCTCTGCCAAAAGCTCAAAGGCATCTTTGGTAACTACGGTTTCTGAGATGTTTTTCAGGCTTCCCATTTTCTCAAAGGCATCCTGGGCAAGAACTGGCAATGCCATCATTACCATTACGAGTGTAAGCATTAACTTTTTCATGTTGACTTATTTAAATTGTGATTGAGGTTTTGTTATTATTTTAAATTAAAGACTGCTGTAGTCTTATTTTCCAAGGTATTCATTGGGCTCATTTTACGTTTACCTTTATTGAGGCGATCGCCTACCATTTCCAGCATTTTCAAGGTTTCTTCTCGAGCCTCTTCGGCATTGGCGACTGTTCCCAAATCTTTGTTATCCGAGGAAACAGGGCCGTCATAGAGTCCTGCACCTGCAGCGACCAGCAAAGCAAAGCCTGCAGCTATGGCCAGTCCTTTCCATCGTCGTGCATTCTGTTGCTGGTCCAGCGCGTTTTTTCTTTTCACTTTCGCGAAAGCGTCATACGTGCCTTCCTGCATTTGTTGTTCCAACTCAAAACTGTTGAAAATACTACGGTAGACTTCGTGCTCTGGAGCTACATTCCCAGCATTGAAGTAGTCCCGCAATTCCTGTTCTTCGTGCAGGCTGGTCTGACCTTCCCAATATTTATGCAATAAATCGTTCATGCGATTTCAGTTTTATAATGTTCTTCTATTTTTTCTTTAAGCATTTTTCTGGCCCGGCTCAAAGCCACTCTTACCGCAGTGGATTTCATGTCCATAATGGTTTCAATGGATTCAAAATCATAATTCTGAATATCCCTGAGGTGCAAAATACTGCGGTACTGCTCAGGAAGCTCTGCAATCATTTTCCGTACCATTTTCACTTCTGTACGCCTCTCTAGTTGGTCCTGAGCATTTAAATCTTCACTGTCATAATTACTGTGAACGATTTTTAAATGACTGGCCTGTTTACTTTTCAATCGGTCCAATGAAAAATTCTTGACCATTTGCATGGCGTAGGCTTCTTTGTTCTTTACCTTTTTCAACTGTGTACGTTTCTCCCATAATTTTACCATAACTTCCTGCACCGCGTCTGCAGCCTCCTCATGGGAAGTAAGCAGCCTTTTGGAGAGAAAGTACATTTTGGGTTGTACCTCCTGAAAGGTTTTGATAAAAGTTTTTTGGTTCATTGTTCTGGTTATACTTGCATGACGAGAGTCTCCTTCATTTGTTACCAAAGCTGATCAATTTTAACAATTTGGCCCGAAAATTGAAATTCATGTGCTAGAATTAGGAGTATCAAGCTTATCATTTCTTTGATGAATTTGTGATGCTATTTACCTATTTTTACTCCAAATCAGCGATGAAAATGAAAAAATTCCTAGGTTTTTCCTTACTTCTTTTATTGATCGGCACCAGCGTAACTAGTTGTTTTGATGATCGGGATGACGTATTTGCCAGTGATGCAGTTGTCAAAAATTTTATTTACAGAGGCATGAATGCCTTTTACCTCTACAAACCTGAAATTCCAGTGCTGGCAGATGATCGTTTTGCCAATACCAGCGAATTGGAAAGTTATCACGAACAATTTGAAAGGCCAGAAGAATTTTTTGAGTCCTTATTGTTTGATCCGAATCGCGTAGATCGCTTTAGTGTTCTAGTCAGTGATTATGTGGCATTGGAAAACATTCTGTCGGGAAATACCCTGAACAATGGGATGGAGTTTGGACTGGTGGCAGAGACAGGTAGTATGACTGATGTTTTCGGATATGTGCGTTATGTCTTGCCAAATACCAGCGCCGACCGACAAAATGTAGTTCGCGGTATGGTATTCAACAGCATTGATGGCATCCGACTTACCAGAGAAAATTTTAGGACTTTACTGGCACAGGATAATTATACCATAGGTCTTGCTAGCCTTAATAATGGCGTAACCACTGCTATCGGAACAGAAATAGATTTAGTCAAGGAAGTAGTTCAGGAAGACCCTATTCATGTTACCCGTGTGATTGATCAAGGCGGACTGAAAATCGGTTACCTCATGTACAATAGCTTTTTATCGCAGTTTGACGGTGATCTCAATGCTGTTTTTGCAGATTTTCAGGCACAAGGTGTAACGCACCTAGTATTGGACTTAAGATATAATGGTGGAGGATCGGTCAATACTGCAATCATTTTGGGAAGCTTGATCAGTGGTAACCCCACGACCGACATTTTCTCTACCGAGGAATGGAATCCAGATATTCAAGCACAATTAGCGATGCAGGACCCGGATTTGCTGGTCAATTTTTTTGCAGACCAAACCTCGACAGGTAATGCATTGAATAGCCTAAATCTATCCAAAGTACACATCATCACCACCGGTAGTAGCGCCAGCGCCAGCGAACTCGTAATCAATTCGCTGGATCCATATATCAATGTGGTACAAGTGGGTGATGATACGGCAGGAAAGTTTCAAGCCAGCATTACTTTATATGACAGTCCAGACTTTAGAAGATCCGGCGCGAACCCTTCTCATCGATATGCCATGCAGCCCCTGGTGTTGAAAAGTGTTAATTCGGCAGGTAATACAGATTATATTGATGGTCTGGCGCCAGATATAGCTATACGGGAGGATTTAGAAAATTTAGGAACCTTGGGAGACCCTAGTGAACCACTATTGGCCGAATGCTTAAATGATATCATGGTGAACGGTAGATCACAGCGATCTTCTGCACTGCAGATCGATTATGAGGAATTTACCGGAAGTAACCGCCTGCGCCCGCTGGGTGACCAAATGTGGAAAAATCTAGACTAAAAAATATCGCTAATATTTAACTATGGGCCATAGGATCATGCTTAAATTTAGCCATTGTTTCATCACTTATGTCTGCCTCTAAAATGTTAAAAAGCTTTACGATTTTCAGCTTTATTTTGATCGCTTCTCTTTTTCAATTCAAGGCTTTTGGACAGGAGTTGCCTGTCGAGAAGCCCATGTACTTCTTTGATCATTTGGGGAAGCCCATGATGGAAAAGGATTTTGAAAAAAAAATAAGGTCCTTTGGTTATACCCATAGCTTTCGCGAAAGCGATACCGCATTTGTAGGTCGTTTACAACTGATCCGTGAGAAAGGCCAGCTATCAACAACTGAACTTAAGGAAATCCGAGCCTATGTGAGACGTTTGACTGGAAAGACCGTAGAGAAAGCTAATACGTTAGTGCTACATTATTTTATCGCTCCGACCGAGGATACTTCCGCTTGTGACGAAAAGTACCTCAATCAACCTACCTATATCAAGACCCTGGAGAAAAGACGAACCGTAGAGCAGTTTTTTATTAGTGAAACAGGATACCTGAAACAGAAAGAACAAGTGTTTCAAGATAGGGAGAGTTTCTTGCGTGATCATTTGTTTGCTCATGCACAGATTTGCGGCAATTATGTTATTATACAACCTGACGGGAGTTATTACGCCAAATATGGGGTCTTCAAACAAACCTCTGACTTGAGTCGGATCGATGCCAACTGGGATAATGGACAGGATTGATGAATTTAAATCAAATCACCATACCCGTAACCGATGTTATTGTATCCATTAGCTTTTATGAGCAACTGGGGCTGAACTGTATCGTCCATACCCACGATGATTATGCGAGATTAGAGTTGCCGCAAGGAGAGGCCACTTTAAGTCTTACCCGCGTGGACAAGGTAACTCAAGGGAATGGTATAAAAGTTTATTTTGAATGTGCTGACATCGATGAAAAAGTAGCGTTTCTCGAGTCTAAAGGCATTCATTTTGATTCGGCTCCTGAGGATAAAACCTGGCTTTGGAGAGAGGCACATCTCAGGGATCCCGACGGTCACCATTTAATTCTCTTTCGCGCTGGAACCCATCGAAAAAACCCGCCCTGGAGAAAGAAATAGCATCTTCATAATGTAGTCAGGTTAAAATTCCTATTTTCAACACCAAAACCAACCAGTTTGAAAAAATTAATTCTTCTATTTGTGCTTTTCGGGCCTGTAGTTACAGCGCAAAACCTTGAAAAAAAGGCCGATTCAATTATGGCTGAAGCCAAGTTATTGCTTCAATTAGAAAAAGCCTCATGGCACGCTACCGACCATTTCCTTGAAAACTTCCCAGATCAAAAGGAGCAAATAGTCGGGTATTTTTCCTATTTGAATCATCTGGGCAACGTGGCCACTATTTTTTATGGCCAAGAAGAATATCAAATTTTGGCGAGATATCTCTTTGAAGATGTTCCATCTCCAGAAAGTCTTCAATGTGTCACGGAAAACCTGATGATTTCAGATCCTGAAGCCACCTTATATGACATGCGCAAAGCAGCTGTGAATCACTACTTAAATAATAAAGAAGGAATTTATAAATATTACAACGATGTCAACCCCAACTTTATACCGCTGAATTACGGAGGAGATAAAAAAGTTTACATCATTTCTGGAACCTCAGAAAATAAGATGCTGATCGGTAATGATTATCGTCTGGAATTTGATGAAGATAATCAGGTTACGCAAGCCACGGCATTGCACAATAGCTTAATTCCCTACGACTACACAAAGCAGCAAAATACAATCACCAGTTTACACAGTCATGTGAATTCAGCATTTATAGATGTGACGGATGTTTGTACCTTATTGCTGTATAAGGATTATATTGGAGTTAAAAAACATATCGTAGTTCATAAGGATTATGTTTCCATCTTGGATTTAGAATCTGAAAATCTACTGATATTGAACAAAGAAGCCTTTGACAAGATAGCACAGGACTGATAAGCCTGTCCAACCTCCCTGTATTTTGTAACCTAGATCTTATCTTTAGACTTTTAATAGCTATAGATATGAACAAAATATTAGTCGGCTTCCTTATACTGGCAGCACAAACCCTTGTTGGACAAGAAGTTGACCTCCAGCTTTTTGAAAATATTGAACCTCGCAACATTGGTCCTGGGGGTATGTCTGGAAGAGTTACCGCCATTGATGTGGTAGAAAACCATCCAGAAATTATCTATGCTGGGACAGCCAGCGGCGGACTTTGGAAATCGCCGAATGCTGGAATTACCTGGGAGCCTATTTTTGAAAAGGAAGCTACTGCCTCCATCGGTGCTGTAGCTGTTCAGCAGTCCAATCCCAGCGTTGTTTGGGTAGGTACTGGTGAAGGGAACCCACGTAATTCTCTGAATGGTGGTTATGGCATCTATAAATCGATGGATGGTGGAAAGAACTGGGAATTGATGGGTTTAGAAAATACCAGACACATCCATAGAGTGGTTATCGATCCCACAGACCCCAATACAGTTTATGTAGCCGCAATCGGCTCTCCGTGGGGGGAACATCCTGAAAGAGGTATATTTAAGACAACAAACGGTGGAACATCCTGGGAAAAGATTCTTTTCACCAATAACAAATCCGGAGCTGCCGACCTGGTCATGGATCCGGAAAATCCCAACAAACTTATCGCTGCCATGTGGGAACACAAACGCGATCCTTGGTTTTTTAATTCTGGAGGGAAAGGTTCTGGCCTTTATATGACCCACGACGGAGGGAAAAATTGGAAGCAATTGACTGATGAACAAGGCTTACCTAAAGGAGAATTAGGTCGTATAGGTATCGCCATTGCTCCCAGCGATCCCAATGTGGTCTACGCTTTAATTGAATCCAAAAAGAATGCCTTATATAAGTCGACGGACGGCGGCTTCAATTGGAAAAAAATCAATGATAAGAGTGATATTGGCAATAGGCCTTTCTATTACTCGGATATCTTTGTCGATCCACAGAATGAAAACAGAGTATATTCTGTATTTACCTATGTCAACGTTTCTGAAGACGGTGGTAAAAACTTTAGTCAACTCATGCCTGCCTATGGTGTGGACAATGGCGTTCATCCGGACCACCACGCCTGGTACATACATCCCAAAGATGGAAAATTTATGATCGATGGGAATGACGGCGGACTCAACATTACCCGTGATCGAGGGAAGCATTGGAGGTTTATTGGTAATCTACCTGTAGCCCAGTTCTACCACATCAATGTGGACAATGATATACCCTACAATGTGTATGGTGGAATGCAGGATAATGGTAGCTGGAGAGGTCCAGCCTATGTTTGGCGTGCACAGGGAATACGCAATAGTTATTGGCAAGAAATAAGTTTTGGCGATGGATTTGACGTAGTTCCAGATCCAGAAAACAGCAGATTTGGCTATTCTATGAGCCAGCAGGGATTTGTCAGCAGATACGATTGGCAAACGGGTAACAATTATAGTGTAAGACCTACACACCCAGATCCAGAGGTTCAATTAAGATTTAACTGGAACGCTGCCATAAACATGGATCCATTTGACAGTGCCACCTTATATTTTGGAAGTCAGTTTGTACATAAATCTACGGATAAGGGGCTTACTTGGGAAGTGATTTCCCCAGACCTGACCACCAACGATCCTGAAAAACAAAAACAATCGGCTTCAGGAGGTTTGACCATGGATGCCACTGGAGCAGAAAACCATACCACTATTTTGGTCATTGAACCCAGCGCAGCAGAGCGAAATGTGCTTTATGTAGGGACAGATGATGGACGCGTACACGTGAGTAAAGATGGTGGAGGTCAATGGCAGGATATTTCCAAAGGACTCAAAGGTCTACCAGAGGGAAGTTGGATTGCCCAGATCAAAGCTTCCAAAACCAAAAAAGGCCACGCCCTACTGGTGGCCAATGATTATCGCAGGTTCAATTATGAGCCTTATGCTTACAGGACCACCAACTACGGTAAATCTTGGACCAGAATTGTGGATGCTGAGGATACCCTGAGCTATGCCCTCTGCATTATTGAACATCCAGAGGAAAATAATTTGATGTTTTTGGGGACAGACGACGGACTCTACGTCAGTTTTGATGCTGGTAATCGCTGGTCCAAATACACCCATGGTTTTCCGACAGTTTCGGTTAAGGATTTAGTCATCCACCCCAGGGAAGATGATTTGGTGATTGGTACTTTTGGTCGAGCAGCTTGGGTATTGGATGATTTGGCTCCATTTATCGCTTTCGCGAAAGCGGAAACACCTACCAATTCAAAAAAACCAATTGCCCTATTTGAACCACCCGTGGCCTATCTGGCCAGAAATCAGCAACCTACTGGTAGTCGTTTTGGAGCGGATGCCATGTTTAATGGTGAGAATAGAGGAAGCGCAGGCCGATTCAAATTCTTTTATGATAACGAACTTCAGGCATCATCTGATACCACCAAAGTCGATTCCCTATTTCTTCATATTTACAAGGCTGATGAACTCATACGTACCCTCAAGCGCAAAGTACCTAAGGAAAAAGGTATCTATCAATGGAACTGGCGCTTGCGAGAGAAAGGAGTCGAACGTCCATCACGTCGGGTCCGGGAATCTCAAAGTGAACCAGCGGGACAAACTGTTCTGCCTGGCACATACAGAGCAGAATTGGTTTATAATGACCAAATTAAAGATGAAAGTCAAATAAGAGTAGAAGAAGATCCCAGAATTGATGAAATGAGCATGGCCGACAGGATACAGCAACGTGAGGCCCAGAATGAATTGAACAAACTCCTCCAGGAAATCAACGATGTGACCAGCTTGCTCGCAAAAAATAAGGAGACCGCATCCAATTTTAAAAAGCTACTGAAACAACAGGATGAAAATAGCTTTAAAAACCAGATTAAAAGCACTGATTCATTGATTAAGCAAATAGACAGTTTACAGAATAAGTATTTTGGAACGCCAGATGACCGCCAGGGCATCACCCGTAATCCTGAAATCACTGTAATGAATCGTGTGTATAGTGCGGCAAGCTATATCGGCAGCAGGCAGGGGCCACAAACCGCCACTGAAAGCCGATTGTTCAAACAAGCCAAAGATCAGGCGATGGAAGTCAATGCTGAGAGCAAAAACTGGTTAGAAAACGAGTGGAAGAATTTTGTAAACACAATGAAGCAAGTGAGTATCAATATGTTTGATTCACCCGAATAAAAGTTGGCAAAAACCTGCGCCAAAGTCTTGACTGGTGTGTCAAATATATATTAGATTTGCGCGCACCAACGACGAGTTGGTTTTTCGGGATGTGGCGCAGTCCGGTTAGCGTACATGGCTGGGGGTCATGTGGTCGCAGGTTCAAATCCTGTCATCCCGACAAACAGATGCCTGACAACGAAAGTTGTTGGGCATTTTTTGTGTTGGTCGTTGCCGAGCTCAGCCTCGAGCATAAGACCAATACAGAAAATGTCCAGACACGCATTAAGCGTGGCAGGCAGCTAATTGCAAACAATGCGATGTAAAAGGGTTCTGTAAATCCTGTCATCCCGACAAACAGATGCCTGACAACGAAAGTTGTTGGGCATTTTTTGTGTTGGTCGTTGCCGAGCTCAACCTCGAGCATAAGACCAATACAGAAAATGTCCAGACACGCATTAAGCGTGGCCGGTAGCTAATTGCAAACAATGCGATGTAAAAGGATCCTATAAATCCTGTCATCCCGAAAAATGAGGCTTTATAAAATTGGAGTTTTTTCCATAGCATCGAAAACCAACCGATTCGGTTATCAATTGGGTTAGCAAATTCAAAAATGAAAAGTGCTAACCGAATAAGCTGTAAAACGCTTTTATTTAAATAGTTGATTTGACATTCGTCGAGAAGTTTTCATAACTTTTAAGACGACAACTATGAAATCACGGTTAGCATTTAGTCTGCTATTTTGGCTGGAAACCTCCAGAGCTAAAAATGGAATGGCTCCAATTATCGCACGGATTACTGTAAAATATATCTACTCGGTATTGCCGTTTTTCTTAGCTGATTATTCAAAAAAGAGTAAACAAAAGGTTCCAGGCGAAGCTTTAATATTTGGTAATTGTGTGCCAATGCCATTACATATGAAAGTTCACGAGGCAAAACCAGCACCAAACTCATCTAATTGTAATATAAGTAAAGAGTGGTACGGGTAAAGTCTCACCAACGGCACTTGCCACTTCATCCCTCTTTACCTCATTCCGCTCGCTACATTCGTCCATCCGTCTTCAGCAACAAGAGCCTTCGGTTCCGCACAGTATCAGCAGGGATTGTGAAACGCTTGTCATATCGAGTTCAGATTTGAATGAACAATTTGTAATTTCAAAGGAAAATATTTAATCACAATCCCTACTCGTACACTTCGCCTTTTCGTCCACCCATCCAACTATTTTCGTCGTCATAATAAACAGCAGTGATGCCATTCGCATCCGGGAAGGCAGGTAATAAGGTGTGCTTCATTCATTTCATTTTGTTCCAAAAAACATCCTTGCAGGGGGGGGGCTATTCACTCTACCATCGGGAACTTGTTTCAAAAACTTCAGGTTCCTTAAAGGATTTACGTACAAACATCAGCGATAGGCACATGCTGGTGCCGCACGAATTATTTCATTTCACTAAATGAGATCTGAATCTTCCTTTCATTCATGAAAATCTGAAATAAACTTTCTATCTATCAAACAATTCTCTAAATCGATAAATAAACCTATCTATAAGGCGAAGATCCTCTGTGATAATTTCAGCGGTGGCAATAGCTTCTTGAGAAAGCTCAATTTTTTTATTATAGGTTGTAATAAGGTTTTCTGGTAATTGAACAATGACTAAGTAATTCCCGTCATCGTCTGTACTCGACCCCATACTTTCAACACTACCAATAAGACTACCATACTCAGGCTCAGGATAGCTGATCATATTTATATTGACACGTTGTCCAGGTTTTACTTTTCCAAAATTTAAAGCTGGTGTTTTACAAAATGCAAGGTATCCTTCAGGGTTTTCCGGAAAGATGGTGAAAAGTTCTTCTCCTGCCTGCACAAAATTACCTTCTTCCCAGTTTGTTGGAAAACTGATGGTTCCAGAGCGATTGGCATAAGTTAAATAGGTACTCTTGTAATTACTTATAGATCGCTTTAAATTAATAAACGCTTGATTAACACTTCGCCTTAAAGTAAAATTAGCGATCTCGTTTTCAATGGCGATGCCCTTTAATGTACCAGAATTATTGTAAAGCTGATTGCGTAATTGAGAGATCTGACTGGTAAAGGATTGATAAGAGCGTTCGTATTGAAAGATGTCTAGTTGTTTCGATTCATATTCTTGTCTTGCAATAACACCTTTGTCAAACAAAGTTTTCATGCGACGTAATTCTTCTTGTTTTAATTCTAGTTCTTTCAAATTGTTTCGCTTTCGCGAAAGCAAGTTCTCCAACTGTATTTCAAGCTCTCTTCGATTAAATTTCTGCGATTGAGTATTGTTTTCAAAAGGTTTAAGCTTTCGGTTGAGCTCATAACTCAAATACGCGTTCTCAAACGCAGCATAGTCCTGCTCGAGATCGCCCAAGTATAATATAGGCATACTGTAAATAGGAAAAGTAACATTTTCATTATCCATGGAAAGTGTATCTAGCGTTCTTTCCAATAACAAAACATCTTGAAAAGCAGCATTATTCTCAAGGATCATTAATAAATCCCCTTCTTGCACCTTTCCATTCTCCGTAACATAAATGCTGTCTAGCCTTGTACTTACTTGTGCCAGTTCTTTTTGAGGTGCGTCTCTTGTGGTAATAATAGCTTGTGTAGGTACCAGGTCAGGGTATTCTATAAGATAAGACAGTCCTAACCCAAGGATGATGACAAGTAAAATTGAAAAGCTGCCATAACGCAGTAAAAAGTGTGGTACACGGGTTATGATCTCCTGTACCTCATCACTGCGCAATTCTAAGTTCTCATTATTTTCTGGCATTAATTCCCTAGTTCTAGTTGGTTTTTGACCAGTTCGTAATAGGCTCCCTTTTTTGCTGTAAGTTCTTGATGGTTACCGGTCTCTATAATTCTTCCTTTTGACAACACCACGATTTGATCTGCATTCTTTACAGTACTCAATCTGTGCGCAATGATTAGAACTGTTTTATCCTTAAAGAACTGGTTCAGATTATTCATAATGATCTTTTCATTGTTAGCATCTAGTGCGCTAGTAGCCTCATCAAAAAACAAAAAATCTGGGTTTTTGTAAACCGCTCTTGCTATCAATAGGCGTTGTTTTTGTCCGGTACTCAAGCCTGTGCCTTCTTGACCTATTTTGGTATTATAAGAAAGTGGTAGCATTTCTATAAAATCCTTTATGTTGGCGATGCTAATGGCTCGCTCCAGCCTTTCCTGATCAATGTAATCTTCCCCAACTGCGATATTATAGGCAATTGTGTCGTTAAATATATAACCTTCCTGCATTACCGTGCCACTGCTGTCTCGCCATGCTTGGTGTGAAATATGATGGAGTTTTTGATTTCCTAGGTAAACAGTTCCCTGTTGTGGTTCATAGAACTTGAGCAACATTTTCATTAATGTGGTCTTTCCACTACCACTGGTACCTACAATAGCAGTAACTTTATTGGCAGGAATAATCATGTCTAAGTCTTCCAGAACGAATTGATTACTTCCCATATATCTAAAACTGACGTTCTCAAGAATTATATCACTATCCAGTTGAACTTTCATGATGCGCTGTTCTTCTGGAGGCTCCTCGTCCTCCCGATCATGGATTTCTCCCAATCTTTCTAGAGAGATGCGCGCATCCTGTAGTTCTCTCACATAGTTGATCAGCTGTCCTATAGGAGCATTAAGTTGACCCACTATATAGGTAATTGCCAGCATCATACCAAGAGTGATATCGCCTGAAATAACTAGCGTTGCAGAAATGATCGTAATAAAAATGTTCTTTAGCTCGTTGATAAATCCAGATCCTACGCCCTGAAACTGCTCCAACCTCAAACCTTCCATCGCTACCTTAAATAGTCTTGCCTGCGTGTACTCCCAGTTCCATCGCTTACGCCTTTCCGCATTATGAAGTTTGATGTCTTGCATTCCATTAATTATTTCAATGACTTTGCTTTGCTCTTGACTGACTTGTGAGAAGCGTTTATAATCTAGATCCCGTCGTTTTTTAAGAAAAATGGCAATCCATAAAAAATAAAGAGCACTACCAGCCATAAATATTCCAAAAATCAGCCAGCTATAATAGGCAAGCACGATACTAAAAATGATCAAATTGAACATTCCAAACAATACCGACAATGACGAGGTTGTAAGGATTTGCTCAATACGCCTATGGTCGTTGATGCGCTGTAGAATATCTCCAGTGACTCTAGAATCAAAATAGGCAATTGGCAATTTCATCAACTTGATAAAAAAGTCTGATACAAGCGAGATATTGATGCGGGTACTCAAATGCAGTAGGATCCAACTACGTATGACTTCAATCACGGTACGACCTAAGAATACGGCCAACTGGGCAAAAAGTACTAAATAGATAAAACCTATATCTTGATTCTTGATCCCAATATCTACTACACTTTGAGTCAAAAAAGGAACTACTAGTTGTAATAAACTAGCCGCAAGCAATCCCAGCACCAGTTGCCATAAAAGATTTCTATGCCGCTTAATATAATGGGTCAGGACTCCAAAACCATATTTCGATTCTTCGTCATCTTCAAAATCATTATTAAAGCCAATCGTAGGTTCAAGCATCAATGCTATTCCTTCTTGAGAATCTTCTTTGGCACTTTTACCGATCCACGCATCAATGAATTCTCGTTGAGAATATTTGATCAAACCATGTGCAGGATCTGCAATAAAAAATCGATTTTGTTTGATCTTATATAGTATAACGTAATGATTCTGCGACCAATGCAAAATACATGGCAACGGTGCTTTAATAAGTTTCTTAGTACTTAGTTTTACAGCAAGAGTTTTGAAGCCTATCTGCTCTGCAGCCTCACTAATACCTAATAAACTACTACCTTCACGAGTAGTCTCCGCCACCTGCCTCAAACGATCTATGGAAAGTGTTTTTCCGTAATGTCTAGCTACCATTTTAAGACAGGTGGGACCACAATCTTTAGCCTCTGACTGTTTAAAAATTCTAAACCGCTTCAAATAAGAACATCTTTTTAATTATAGTTTTTGAAATAACAATATGCGATAGATATCCATATCCATCGCGGTACTTTAGAAGATCTAAACGATTAAATTCAATATTGCCAAAAACTAGAATTTAATATTATAATAATGACATTGTTCGATTAAAAATTTACCTGTTGCAAGAATTAGTTTAGTCGCCATGAGCACAGTCATAACCACATTTAGAATTACCTTCATTTATAATGAAGTTCGCACAGTAATCATTTGCAACCCCACTTTCACGTTCAGCTGGCTGTAGACTAGGACTTATAGTCATTGTATACATTGTTTCACTTCCTTGGGAATCTGTTAGATAAATAATACAGGTGCCACCGCCTTGAATGATTCTTTGAGTCTCTTTAGATAATAAGAATATTCCGTCTGTGTTAATTAAATTTTCAAACAAATTTTTAATATTTTGATTATTGATTAGTTGAAATTACCAATTATCATAATTATTTATATCCTGTAGCTTTGGTAAAAATTGTTCTTGTTGAGGGTGGTAAAATGCTTGATCTATAAGATTTAAGTTCCTATCTATTAGAATATATCTCGGTAGTGTTTCTAACTGTATAAATTTTAAAAACTCCGTATTTTCGGTGAACGTTTCACTTAAATGATAACTAACATCTTGACCTAGTTCTTAGGTTAAATCTTGCCATTTTTTAAAATCTTTATCTTTATCTAAACTAACACTTATAACTTCAATATTATATGGCAGTTTCATACCTTTGATCAGTTTTACTCCTTCAATACATGGAGCACACCAAGTAGCCCAAAAATCAATCAAGTAAAATTCATTCGGATTTGCCTTCATGATATTTTCAAAGGTTTGTTCTCCATTAAATTTTAATCTTTGAATTTTTTCTTTAAAAGTGATTGCATCTAACGGCTCAATTTTGCTTTTTAATGCGACTGAATCTCTTTGAAATTCTTTGGTAGACTTAAACCAAGCTATTGCCTCGTCAAGCTCATGATCTCCAATGTTATCTTCAAATGAAAGAATTCTAAACATTGATTCCTTATACAATTTCAAACAATAATCATTCTCGATACTCTGATAATCATTGAAATTATATGAGCGTATTCTTGAATTTAAATGATTTTCTGGTAAAGAACCAAATAGTGTGTTAATGATTAGCGAATTAGGCTTTAATTGTTTGAAAAAAAAGTCTGATTCAGTATTACGAGGGTCAACCTTTTCCAAATATGTGTAGAAAAGAAGATCATTGTGGTAAGAGAGTCTTTCATTCTTATTTTTTTCGCGGACGGCAGTAATTTCTGCCTTAATAGTAGCCTTATCATATTCGCTTTTCTTTGAAGCCCAAAATACAGACATGTAGCGATTTATCAAATTATTTATCTGCAATTGCAAAGAGTCATCTTTTATTCCCAGATTTCCATTCTCCATTAAATCTAGATTGATTGTGTCTGATTCATTAGTAAGATATACAAAATCTAAACGAAAATCTGATCCGTCAAATTGAGCTGCAACGTGTGGTCGAAAATGATTTTCGAATTTATAAATTATTGTGGAATCTGATGAGCTAGGATTCGAAAATGAAAAATACATATCTCCCTGATAAGGCAAAGTAAGATTTAAGCCAGCATAGGTTTTTGCAGGTATTACACTTTTAAGAAATGTATAATCTGCTACAGCCTTTTCAGATTCAACCTCTACAGGATCTTTAAACTTCTCTTTTGAATCCTGTTTGCAACCGATCAATGCGATAGTAACTAAAAAAAGAAGGAGTAATATACTCCTTCTCAATTTAAGAGATTTCTGTCTATCTACCAAATCCATCGTATGCACAATCATATTGACATCTATCCCATCCAGCTTCGATCGCCTGTACACAATGGGTATTGGCGACAATTGAATCATTGGGACCTTGAATAAGTCCAGTACTAATCTCTTGTGTGAATGTAGTGCCACCACTGGTGTATGTAACTCTACACTTTCCACCACCGTTAACGCTAGTTTGCCGTTGTTTTGAGAGTACAGTAACTCCTTCCGTACTCATTAAATCTTGAAACATAATAAAAATATTAAATTATAAAATAAGCGACCGTTTTATTTTAGGACCGCACCGATTTTGTACTGTCCATCACCTTGCAAGTGTGTTTTTTATACAGCCTTTTCCATAGGCTGCATTAATTTATTGTTTAGTTCGATGATTATATCTTTTATTTGATCTTTTGTATAGCTGGAGGTGACCAATTTATTATTAATGATTAGTGCTGGGGTGTAATTAATTTGCTGGCTAAAGCACCAATTCCGGTGTTCTATCAATTGTTTATGGATCACTGTTTTGTCAAAACTCCTTTGCCATTTTTTAGTCCAAACTTTGTAATTTTTATTTTGAAACCAGTCTGTAAGTGCTTCGTTCTGTATTTCCAAGGGTAAGGCAAGAATAGAGGCGCTTATTATGTAGGCTTTGCTTTCTTTATCATGAGCTTCTACCAAAAATCTAGGACTCAAATGCATATGAATATGATCAAGATCTGATATTACTTGTTCCATTCTGTGATGTAGTATTTTGCATCCTGGACAACTAGGATTTGTGACTCATATAATCTCAACACCATCCTGTTGCAGGTGCTTAAAATCTTTATCATAATCTTCCAAACGAGTATCGATCAAAGGCAACTTATCTATCAATGTCTCTAGCACTTGCGGCGTGCGCCATAGAGTTAAATATTTCAACTGGTTTTCAAAACTGCTGGCTTTAAATTTAAAACCTTTCTTAATCTGTGATAAGGCCATTATTGAAATTAGAGTGGCACTTAAAAGTATTAATAGAGAAAGAACATCTATTGCAAAGAAATCTAGCAATGGTAAACTGAAAAGTGCAGTCACCACAATAAAGCCAGCAATTCCCAGACATAAGGGACACCATTTTTTTATGATTACAGCTTGTATGTAGATACTATATGGCAAGACGGCTGCGCCGGAAATAGCAATTATACCAACTAGACTCACTTGTAAGGTTATCAGTTGCAACAATGCTACAGAACCGAAGTAAATCCAACATAAATCGGTTAGTTCTATTTTATTAAAAATTTTAGCTTGTGGTGAATTGATTACGCTGTTGCAATCTGACTTTTTACTCAACTTGCATATTTTGAGACCTTGCCCATTGCTGTACTTTTGCTGTAATAGAAAATATGAAAGTACTAATCCACTAGATAAAGCACAAAATATCAATAATTGCGGCAAGCTTTCTGTCGAAAAGGCTATATAAAGGAGAGCAAAAAGGAATATGCATATCGCACCAATATATTCTGCATTTTTCTTTGATAAGAACCTTCTAATATTCGTTGAAGTTTTATTTTCTTCTACAGCAAACACAACTCCAGTCCATTCGTTGAGAAAATGATTTTTGGCAAAAGGTTGAAAATTACCTACCCCCTTGGTAAATGAAATATCGCCATTGGTTTCTTTCTTGATCAAAACTAGTAGCTCCTTTTGTCCATTGCTTATTTGCGCTATGAAATAATTAGGCAATTTTCCTAGTGCAGCAGGTGGCACTCTCATCGATGCATTGCGCACTTCAAAAAAATCACAAGTGTTAGAATATGCTTGGAGCGACTTTTCACGATCAGATTGCATACGCAATCTCAATTCTTTTTCTGCAACATCATGCCCTTGAAATTCAAGCAACCGTTTTAACAAATAAGTTCCGTTTTCTATCAAAAGTTTAACATTAACTCTTTAAAATTAAAATAAAAATTAACTTTTATAGCTGTTTGGTTTTTTTTGTTATGGAATTGGTATTTTTTGTTAAGGAATTTATTCCTAGCTGTTTTCTCTTCCTTTTGGACCAATTGTTCGCTGATAGTTTCGCGTGACTCATTTTGATCGGAGACAGTCTTTTCATCGACAATCACCGCCTGATTAACGGCAGTGGCGACTGTTCCAGCCACAGCCAGGTACGTGACCAAGGTCACCCGCGGCGCCACCCATAGTGGCCAGTGCATGGCCAATATTGCGCAAGACTCCAAAAGAATTTCGGAGTCGGTGTTTGATAGCGTTCTATAATATTAATAATTTATAAATTTTGATGTGTATATCAACTTTTTCGCTACTTTCAAAAGCCTCATGACAAATCGCCAAAAGCTTATTCAATGCCGCTCTGGATTGAAGTCCTTTTCCGATGCCTGTAGGTGAACTTACTAAGGCAATGCAGCCCTGCAGCTCTTTCACTGCATCATTAGCCGTGTGTATCAAAATCAAACTTCTATTTGGTATATCCAGCAAGTGTAAATAATGCTGCATGCGATGTAAAAGGATTCTATAAATCCTGTCATGCCGACTGGATGACTACTGAATTAAAATCTGATCCTTGCCTTTAAAATTTTTATAAAGCGCTGGATAATTGGATTTAAATATTTCTTTGATCAATACAAAAGGAACATCTGAAAAGTGGCCATAATCTTCCAGATAACGCATAAATAATTGCTGATCACGATTATACTCCTGAAAAACAGCGTCCTGACTACCGTCAAATTCAAGTACTTCTACTTGGTACCGATCGCATAGTTCTTTATTGAAGGCAGGCGAACACTTTACCCATTTTCCCTGGTGGTAAACATCTACCATTCCGTGGGGAGCCAATTCATTGGTTCCAATGATCTTTTCCAGTCTTTCAGTAGCAATATGGTTGGATACCTTGGCCAGATGCAGTCGCGCTGGAATTTCAAAAGCTCTCAGCAATGTGGTGTAGAGAATAGCCTTGTCAATGCAATGACCGCTGGGTTTTTGTGCAATATTACTGGCTTTAAAATGAGATTTGGTCAAACCGATGTCAAATGGGCGATATAGCCAACCTTCACGAACTTTGATATAAAGTTCGCGGATGACATCAGTATCCGACCCCAGGTCGCGATAATCTTCTACTATTTCCTGTATAACCGGATGATCTAGATCAAAAAAATAGGATTTTGCCGTGTACTTCACTGTATAAAGGTAGGGTTTTTCTTAGAGCGCTGTTAAAAAACTGGCTTATGTATCAAAAGTCACAAGAGTTCATCCTAGGCTGTGCTACATTTGAAAATAAAACCCATGAAAGTCAAACAATTTGAATACAAGCCACTCGCCCATTATTCTTATGCCATTCTGAGTAAAGGGGAAATAGCATTGATTGACCCAGAACGCGACCCTTCGCAATATTACGCTTTCGCGAAAGCGAATCAAGCTAAAATAGTCGCCATTATTCAAACCCACCCACATGCCGACTTCGTGAGTTCTCATCTGCAAATCCATCAGGAAACTGGTGCTACCATTTACAACAGTCAAAAATTGGGAGCAGACTACCCGTACACTTCATTTGATGAAGGCGATGAGATAAACCTAGGTGACTTGCAATTAGTTGCCATCGACACGCCTGGACACTCCCCTGATAGCATAAGTATCTACGTCCAAGATGCAGAAGCTGGAGTATTATTCACAGGAGATTGTTTATTTATCGGCGATGTAGGTCGTCCAGACCTCAGGGAAGAATCAGGTAATATGCAGGCCAAAAGAGAAGAATTGGCAGAAATGATGTACCACACTATCAAAAACAAATTTGAGGAATTACCAGATGATACCTTGATATATCCAGCCCATGGTGCAGGTTCTTTATGTGGAAAAAGCATGAGCGATGCCAACAGCAGTACTTTGGGGGCTGAACGACAGGGAAACTGGGCCTTTAAAGAACAAAGCAAACAGGAGTTCATTGATACTTTACTGGATGGACAGCCTTTTATTCCTTCCTATTTCAGCTATGATGTAGAGCTAAATAAAACTGGTGCTCCTTCTCTGAACGAAGCCTTAAGCAAAATTCCATTTCAAGCCAATACCACTGTCAATGGGCTTATAGTGGATGTAAGGGATGAAGCCAACTTTAAAAAAGGTCACCTACCTCAAAGTATCAATATTATGGCGATTTCAAAAAATGCCAAATTTGAAACCTGGTTGGGTGCAATCGTCAAACCAGAAGAGCCTTTTACCCTGGTGTTGGACAGTAAAGAGAATAAAGAAGACCTGTTGAATCGGGTAGCTAAAATCGGTTACGAACAGCAACTTGAACAAGCGATCACGCTGACGGCTGAAGATTTAAAAGAAACACCTGCACTGGACTTGGAGCATTTTAAAAATCATCCAGACGCTTACACCATAGTGGATATACGCAATCAAAGTGAAATAGCAGAAGGAAAGGTTTTTGAAACTGCCCTAGCGCACCCTTTGAATGAATTACGCCAAAGCTGGGATCAAATACCTACAGATCGACCCATTGTGGTACATTGTGCCGGTGGGTATCGCAGCGCCGCAGGAAGTAGTATACTTCAGGCCAAATTCCCAGACATCAAGGTATATGATTTAAGCGATGATATTAAAAAATTTCAGAATCAGTAAAATTTTTGATCACGGAAGTCTGTATAACATCCTGCTTCCGCGAAAAAACTATTCCAAACCCTAAAAAATAATAGAATAATGAATTGGATATATGATCCATGGCCCTGGTACGTCGCAGGGCCGCTGTTAGCACTAGTAATGTTTGCCTTACTCATGGTGGGTAAGAAATTTGGCATGTCCTCCCCTATGCGCACCACCTGCTCAGCATTGGGTGCTGGAAAAGCTGCCTCATTTTTTTCATTTGATTGGAAAGCCGAAAGATGGAACTTAATGGTCGTGTTAGGAGCAGCCATAGGTGGATTTATTGCCGCCAACTTTCTAAGTGACAATACAGTTCAAATCAACCCAGAAGTGGCCAATCAGCTGGCAGAACAATATGAAATCAAAAGCGCTGGAGAAGCTTATCTACCACCAGAATTGTTTGCAACCGAAGTTTTAGGTGATCCCTGGATAATAGCTATTTTGTTGGTTGGCGGCATCTTAGTAGGTTTTGGCGCCAGGTATGCAGGTGGTTGCACCTCTGGCCATGCGATTTCGGGACTAAGCAACTTACAACTTCCCTCTTTGATTGCTGTCATTGGCTTTTTTATTGGTGGATTAGTGATGGTGAATTTGTTATACCCCTTAATTTTTTAAATGATGAGATATTTTACTTATTTGGCCATCGGCGTTTTTTTCGGAATTGTTATGTACAAGTCTGAGGCCGCATCCTGGTTTCGTATCTATGAAATGTTTCAATTCGGAAGTTTCCACATGTATGGAATTATTGGTTCTGCTTTAGTGCTAGGTATCATCGGTGTACAGTTGATCAAACGAAAGGACGTTAAGCCGATTTCTGGCAAGCAAATGAGCCTACAACCTAAAGAAAAAGGGGTGTATAGATATTTGTTGGGCGGAATTATTTTTGGACTAGGCTGGGCACTTGCTGGTGCATGTCCAGGCCCGATGTACGTATTGGCGGGAGCTGGTTATTTACCCATTCTGGTGGTTATCGTTGGAGCTCTGCTAGGTACTTTTATTTATGGTTTGTTACGCTCAAAATTACCTCACTAGCGACTATTTTTTGACAAATGTTTCCAGGTAGAGTTCTTCCACTTGCTGCCTGGCCCAGGGAGTTCGCCTTAAAAATTTAAGACTGGACTTGATGGAAGGATTCGTATTGAACGAATTGATCCTGATTTTATCACCCAGTTCGTACCAACCGTAATGTTCTACCAATTGGGTAACCATATCGGCCAGTTTGATACCGTGCAGCGGATTATTAGGTTGCTCGACTGCCATAATTAATCCATAAAATCCATGCTTTCTTTTGTAGCGCTGGAGTTGCCATTGTTATCTACACGTACAACAAAGAAAGTATCGTAATCAGATTCGTTTAACTCGGGATAATTCACATCATCTTGGAGGTCATTTGCATAATTGTGTATGGTATTGGAATGACCAAAAACAACCACCGTTTTTCCCCGATACCGCTCCAAAATCGCCTTCCCTGTAAGTGTTGAAACGTCATAGATTTCAATCTCTAAACCTTGTGCCTCCGCCAATGCCTTGGCAGTTTGACGTGTGCGATTAAAGTCCGAACTCAGGACATGATCGACTTCTTTCAGGAAAAAATAATTGACCCATGCCTTGGCGCGTTGTTGCCCCTTTCGGGTTAGCCCCGGGTCCTTTCCTTGACTCAAGTCTTTTTCGGCGTGACGGATCAGGTACAAACTGGTCAATGAATCTGAATCGGCATCATTTTTTTCTTGGCCAGACCCGGTATGCATACAGGAGATGACAAGGAAAGTCAGTAGAAAGGATAGATATTTCATGTAGAGGAACTTTGTGTAAAAATACCAAAACCTATGGCAACAGACGAGTTTGAAACGATCTTAATAAGCCATTAGGTTACCGAAAACCGACGATTCTCCCTATTTTTAATGAAAATTTGAGGAATGAATTATGAAAAAATCAGCTTTACCAATGCTCACGGCTATGAATTAAGTGGTCGTTTGGAATTGCCAGCTGACCGGTTACCACACAACTATGCTATTTTTGCTCATTGTTTTACCTGCAGCAAAAACTTTGTTGCAACGCGCAATATTTCAAGAGCTTTGACTACTGCCGGATACGGTGTTCTAAGGTTTGACTTTACTGGATTGGGAGAATCTGATGGAGATTTTGCCGATACTAATTTTTCAGGCAATGTAGAAGACCTATTGGCCGCTATCGACTTCATGTCGTCTTCTTATGAAGCTCCCACGCTATTGATAGGTCATAGTTTAGGAGGAGCGGCGGCTATCTTCGCTTCCGCGAAAGCGAAATCTATCAAAGCCCTCGTGACTATAGGGACACCTAGCGATACCAAACATGTAAGAGGATTGTTTGGGGATCAGATTGATGCCATACGTAAGAACGGAGAAGCTACTGTGGAATTGAGCGGAAGACCCTTTAAAATCAAAGAACAGTTTTTGGACGATATCAACGAACAAATGCTTACTGATACGCTCAACAAGTTGCGTAAACCCATTCTCATTGCCCATTCTCCACAGGATAATACTGTTGGCATACAACACGCAGAAAAACTGTATCAATCTGCCATCCATCCCAAAAGTTTTATCTCGCTGGACGGCGCAGATCACCTCCTTATGGATACAGCCGACTCAAAATATATGGGAGAAGTGATCGCTGGCTGGGTTTCTCGCTATATAGAACTACCAGCACCTACCCAGCTCAACTCTGAACATCCTGTGGTCGCCAGTTTGGATCAGAAACAAATGTTTACCACCCAAGTGAAGGCAGGAAAACATTATTTTACCGCAGATGAACCTGAAGATGTCGGTGGAAAAGATTTTGGCCCCACGCCATATGAGTTGATGTCCAGTGGTTTGGCAACTTGTACAGTGATGACCATGCAGATGTATGCCCGAAGAAAGGAATGGCCATTGGACAATGTAGAATGCCATGTGAATTACGCTAAAAAACATGCCGCAGACTGTGAGCAATGCGAGGATGACGCTTCCAAGATTGATACTTTTGAAAGATATATCCAAATTAATGGAGACCTGGATCAAAAGCAATTGGATAAACTCATGCAGATCGCAGATAAATGCCCAGTCCACCGCACATTGCATTCCCAAACCCAAGTTATTACAAAACTGGTCCAGCCATGATCTATGAATTTAAAGCCACATTAAATCATGATGGTTTTACTGGAGCCATTCTGATACCTGAAGACATCGCTGCACAATTGGCCCAAGACAGAGTGAAACGCGTGGTGGCAGAATTATTCCACGATGACCGATCGCTTACCCTTTATGCAGGTGTATTGAAAAAAAAGGGAGTAGTGTATTTAATGTTTTCTAAAGCCAAAAGAAAGGAGTTAGAGGTTGAGCCCGGCGATACCATCAACGTGCAAATGAAGGAGGATACCAGTAAATATCAAGCACCTATGACAGAAGAATTAGAGGCTGTCTTGTTGAGTGATTATGAAGCATACCAGATATTTGAGCAACTGCTGCCTGGCAAACAGCGCAATATTATTTTTATGGTTTATAAAGCCAAAGACTCCCAAAAGCGAGTGGATATTGCCCTAAATGCTATGGAAAACCTAAAAATGGGCAACGCCGACCCTATGAAATTTGAGAAACTATTATGACAAAATCGCAGCCGAAGTACTTATTTTTATCTGCAATAACAACCTTAAACACACAAACTATGAAAAAATTAACTATCGCATTGATGGCTTTTACTATTTCTCTGGGAATGACTTCCTGTAAAGAGGAGAAAAAAGAGGATATGCAAGATGAAGAAATGATGGAGCATAGCGATCACGATGGAGATCATGACCACGAAGATATGGATGAGACCCAGTTGATGATAGGTAAAGAGCTTACCGTAACTCTTTCTGCTAAGAGTGGAAGCAGTGCAAACGGAGTTATCGAATTCATGCAAACTGAAGAAGGCGTCGTGATGGAAGCAGATCTTTCAGGACTTGAGCCTGGACCGCATGCCATTCATATCCACCAGAATGGAGATTGTAGTGCAGAAGATGGAAGCAGTGCAGGAGGCCACTGGGATCCTACCAGCGAGGCTCATGGAAAATGGGGCGATGAAATGCACCACTCTGGAGACATTGGAAACCTGGAAGCTGATGAAGAAGGCAACGCTACCTTGACTTTTAGCACGGACAAATGGTGTATTTCCTGTGATGATGACATGAAAAACATTGTAGGTAAAGGCGTGATAGTACATGCCAAGGCAGATGATTTCACTTCACAGCCCAGTGGCGCTGCCGGAGCTCGAGTAGCTTGTGGCGTGATTGAATAAGCGCTGGCCGTTAAGATAATTCTGACAATCGATAAAAAATCTGTAGGTTTCTTTCCTGCAGATTTTTTTTTTGCATCTTTACTGGATAAACCAAATGATTTTATGAGCACACAACCAGACTTATTAATCGCTAGAATGAAGAGTGGTGATGAAAGTGCCTTTTCCAGGGTATACGATCGTTACCAGGAAGCTTTGCACGGCGTAATCTTTAATATCGTAAAGGATAATGCGGTGTCTCAAGAAATACTTCAGGATGTGTTTATCAAGATCTGGAACAACTCACAATCCTACGACAGTGAACAAGGGAGATTTTTTACTTGGGCTCTTAATATTTCACGCAATGCCTCTATCGATTATCTACGTTCAAAAGGACATAAAAACAGTTTAAAAAACCTAAGTACAGATAATTTCGTAGATGTATTAGAGACCAGCGATGATCTCGAAAAAGAAACCAACGCCATTTTCCTAAAAAAATGGATACAGAAATTGGAACCCATGTGTGTACAGATCATTGACGTGATCTTTTTCAAGGGTTTTACATTTAATGATGGAGCAAAAGAATTGGACATGCCTTCTGGAACACTAAAAACCAGGCATAGGAAATGTATGATGGCATTGCGTAATATGATACTAAACTAATGGATACTCAAGAACTGATCAATAGCGGCGAACTCGAACTCTACGTATGTGGAGTGTTGGACCTTGAGCGATCCATTGAGATTACTCAAGAAATTAAAGACTCTGTCGAGGTACAATTGGAGGTAGAAAAAATCGAAACCACTTATATAAAATTAGCCCAAGGTTTAGCGCCATCTAAAGATGAGCAAGCTATTTACGACCGTTTGATGGCCAATATTCAGACAGGTGGCAACAACAGAACTAAAGAAGGGTCTTCTTGGACCGGATATTTAGGATGGGCAGCTGCCATTGCTTTCCTATTGGGTTGCGCTTACCTATATAATAATAATGCAGAGTTGAACAACGCCAATTCTCAATTGGAAAATGAAGTAACCAATATTCAACAAGAAAAAGAATTCCTCGATGCGGAGATGGAAAACATTAAAGTTTCCAATGAAGATTACCAAGAGGCCTTAACGTTTATCAAGGATAGAAATACGGTTAGGGTAGATCTAGCTGGTCAGCCCGGTTTTGACAACACCTTTGCAACGGCATTCCATAACCCAGTTGAAGATGTGACCTATATAGATATGACGGGATTACCCCCGGCTCCAGATGGTAAAGATTACCAATTATGGTCTCTAACGCTGAATCCGCTGACGCCTACTAGTTTGGGTGTGGTCAAAAACGATACGGACTTGCTGCGTATAGAGAATCCGTATGCCACAGAAGCCTTTGGAATTACCCTAGAACCAGCTGGCGGAAGTCCAGGACCTAACCTGGAACAGTTGTACACTCTAGGGGTGATCAACTAGCCTATATTACTATTATTTTTGGTCTGCCTTCTCCAGGCTCTTTTAAGAGCCTGAAGAAGGCATTCACAAATTTAAATGTCACCCAATGTGACGATGAAAGAATCATGTGTACAGCAACCAAACTAATGACTTTTGAGGCAAATAATAGAATTCCTGAAACAATGATCTTGTGTATTTAGATACGCTACTATTATTTCTTTAATAGGGATTGATGGTATCTCTAATGGTCAACTGTTGGGGCGCGTATAAAAGCAAGTTATCTAAGTTGCTTTTGAGTTTGCTTAAGTCACTGGATGTCGACTCACCCGGGCTAATTATTAAACGCTGTGGGCTTGTCGTTTTATAGCCAGTGCTAAAGAAAATCCTTGTAGCTGATGGAAGAGTCGGTCTAATCATTTTCCGCCCTTATTCCTTATTTTCCAATAGTGGTTAAGCTATTTTCACCAGATAACTTATCAGGCAGAAAACTCACCATAGTTTTTAAAGTGTAGCGAACGAGACCAAGGGCGATGAGATGTTGAATAATCAATACTCAGCCAAACTTCTATAAATAAAAAGTGCCTGAAATCTTAATGATCCCAGGCACCCAAACTAACCAACCAAAAAAACTGCTTTTCCCTGTACAGTAAAGTTGTTGTTTAACCGTTATACTCTATTTACGTAATAAAAACAAAGTCGGTTTTATTATTTGGACATTTTTTTAATAGATGTCATGGTTACTGGCCCTAATTCATAAGCTGCCTCCATCAATTCTGATTGATACTCCCTTGCCTCTTCATTCAGATCATTGGCAAGCAGAATTTCGTATGTGTGTAATGCAGCGACAGGTTCATAGGTTTTATCAATCACATGGGCACGATGGTTTTTCAATGCCTCCTCTTTATTATTGTTTTGCAACAAGGCATATCCCAATAAGTCATAAGTTTCAGGCGTAGGCCTGTGTTCAACTTCCTCTCGGGCAAGCTGAATGGCTTCCTCTTTCATTTTTAGGTTTCCTTGTGCCAATAACTCGATGCGGTAGGTATTGTAAAGCTTACCATATTTGTCTTGTGATGTCTCTTCCAAGAATTCTTCTCGCAGTCGATCTGCTGCGGCAGTATCACCTTGAAACTCCTTAATTTCGGCGATAGCGAGTTTATAGTCAGGTAAGGGATGATTTTCCTGTAATGCCTGAAGTATGTCAAGGGCTTTTGCAGGATCATTTTCGTGCGCGTATTCTATCCATGCGATACCTTTTAGGGCATAGTAATTGTCAGGGTCCAGCGCTAAAGTTTTAAGGTAGTGCTGATATGACTTATCGATCTCGCCATTGTGGCCATAATAATCAGCAATATTTGAATTACTCCACAATTGTAAACTAGTGTTTCCACTCTGATCTGCCAGCTTTTTGGCCTTTTCCATCATCTGTAAGGTAGCAGCCAGATCTCCTTTAAAATCATTCCATTTGGCAGCACGGATGAGGTAATTGTAGTCCCTGGGATTTTCTAGGTTATCCAGCATCTTTTCGGCCAGGGGATAATCTCCCAATTCCATCGCGATATCAAAATATAGCATCTGCTCTTCTTTGCTTAGCTGTTCAGTAGTAAAGGAACGCATTAAACTATCTGCTCTTCTAAACTGATGCTGTTTAATGTATAATTGTGCTAACCCCAGCTTTGCTTTCCAAGGTTTGATAGCCAGGTGTTCTACTTGACGTTCTTTGCTTTGCACTGCTTTGTGCAGGTGATTTACATCGGCCGTCAAATCATAAGATGTATTATACATTACAGAAAGTCTACCCAGGTCTCCCACTGCATTGGGCTGAGACTCTAAGCGTGTTTCCATGCTATCGATGTCCTGTTGTAGATCGGCTATTTTCTGTTGGTTCTCAACATTGAGATACTTTATATAATCTGCCGAATCGGTGATCTTGTCTATGCTTTTTTCCTTTTGGGTTTCTTGCTTGCAGGAAACGATTGAAAGAAGCAACAAAATGATAATAATATTGTTTTTCATGGTAAGGTGGTGGTAGTTATTTAAACAAAAATGCCGATTTCAATTGTAGAAATCGGCATCATTTAGACTAATTCAAAATTTTAGAACTGGGCTGGCGTCAAATACGGGAATGTACTTGTGCTCGTACCAGCTTCTTGGGACACGTTATCTGAAACCAAATTTGGTGTACCGTTATTTCCATCAAATCGTTGTCCAGAATTCCCTCCGAAGAGTACAATTAAAGAAACATCGATTACATCATCTTCTAGCGTTCTTCCAGTCAAAAAGCTAGACGGCATCGTTAGTGCAGTAGCACCAGTTCCAGGAGTGAAGTATGACGTTGGAGCATCTGGGGCAACTTGCAATACGTCCAATGAAAGCACTGCTGTAGTTTGTCCTCTATCCAATCCGAGAATATTATTCTCAAATGTGGCTCCATAGGCATTATAGTAAGCACCTAAAGTAGCGTCAAAAGTACCAGCATAATCAGCCAATTGTGTGGATGGAGTGGTGACGTTAAAATTGTTTTTAGCGGCATCAGATCCCGAAAGCACTGTATTAATACCTGGTCTACCCATTTGATCCTGGGTCATAAATGTTCCAGAGAAATCAGTATCTACCCCACCTCCGGTGATTAGATCGTCATCGCTGTCACAGCTCATTAAAAGGCCGGCTGCCAATGCTGCGGTAAGTATATAATTGAATATTTTCATGATTTTTTCTTTAAGAGTTAAAATTTGATCAGTAATTATCGTCTTTTGGTTTCTACCCAAACATTATAAGAATCTGGCAACCCGTAGACAGGTGCCATCAAACCTGCACGAAACTGATCGGCAAGATGGGTAGGCGCAGTTCCTAATAACGAATTAGGCACTTCTACCACAACTGCGTTGACATTTAAAGGTTCAAAGAAGTTACTTCCTGTCGTACCGAATCCATCTGCTGGAGCTGTACTAATAACAGTATTAAATTGATTAAAGTCAAAGAAGAAAGCGTCTTGACGTTGACCTGCAAAGGCACGTACGCCATTGCTCAATGTCTCTCCAGCGCCGTTGATCTCCACACTACCAATAGCTTGATTAACATCAATGCTTCCTGATAGACCTGTATTTCCCGCAGCGTCGTAAGGACCAAAGAAATACATACGATCTCCTTGTCTCAAGGCTTGGATGACCAATTCCTCAGTAACCCCAACCGAAGCAGGGAACGCACCAGGAACATCTGCGCCTGTGTTATCAATATTAATCTCAATCATCACGTTTTCGTCAAAATTGGCGGCCGCATCTCCTGCAGGCAAAGTGACAATAAAAGTGGTAGCATCAGTATTTTCTCCTTCAAAAGCGTAGAAATCTGCTATGTCGGCAGTTGTACTCGCAACGTTAGGAGCATCGAGGTGGTCAGCCGCGATAAAGATGCTTCCTGCAATCGCAAGAACAGCAAGACTGGACCAAAGGGCAATTTTTTTCATCGTAAAATGGTTATTTTGATTATTTACCCAATCTACGAGTATGCTTACCAGGTGGTTTCACAAGTTTTGTTAAAGTATTCCCAAGGCTTTAACAAACCTTATACAAACAATGCTCTACTTATCCAGCCAATTCTTGAAATCCTTGACCCGCTCTCTACTGACGATCAAATCAAATTCGTTAAAGGAATTTATTTTCACTTTTAATCTAGAGTTGGTATGGTGTATCATGTCATCAATCGCATTTACATTGACAATCGCTTGTCTTGAAATACGGAAGAACTGCTCAGGATCCAGTTCATTTTCCAACGATTCCAGCTTGTTGTCGATCAAATAATTACGACCATTGTCCAGGTGCAGATAAGTTCCCTTATTTTCCGAATAAAAAAGCTGAACTTCATCGGTGGGGAATAGTTTAAGGTGTTCACCTACTTTGGCGGTATATCGCTTTTTGTAGGTTTTGCCTACTGGATTACCTAACATTTTTGCGATATCATTGAAGTCTATGGTTGCAGGTGGAATGTTGGTGGTATCGCTTTCGCGAAAGCGATTTCTAAATTGCTGTACTGCGGTCTCCAACTCTTCCTCGTCAATGGGCTTTAATAGGTAATCAATACTATTCAATTTAAAAGCCTGAAGGGCATATTCGTCATAAGCGGTGGTAAAAATAATGGCACTGTCTACCTGCACCTGATCAAAAATTTCAAATGAAAGACCATCACTGAGTTGGATGTCCAAAAAGATGAGATCAGGTGACGGATGGTTAAGCAGGTATTCTGTGGCTTCCTGTACAGAATGCAACATGGCCAGTGGCTCCAAGTCCAATTCCTTGAGCATACGCACCAATCGCCTGGCCGCTGGCTTCTCATCTTCAATGATGATGGTTTGTATATTTTGTTTGGTCATTATTTGATGTTTTATTGATGGGTCAATATATCTGTGTAGGAACGTCCTTTTTATTCTTCCATAAATTCTTGTAGTTTACGTTCCTGCCATTGTTTATTGGTAAATGGGTTGCGTCCAAATGTTCCATAGGCGTGGCCGAGCAGTCCTAATCCCCAGCCGGCTAGTGTGTAAACGAACCAAGGGGTGGACCATTGATTTTGATAATAATTGAAGGAGGCAATACCCAGGTTCACAACTATATAAATCATCAAGTGATAATAAAAGGAGCGTATTTCCTCTACCCGCTTTTTGGCAGTGTTGTATCTTTCTTTATAACTCTCTTTTTGGTTGGTATAGGTATCTTGAGGTTGATCCAGTAAGACCTGGATTTTGCGTTCCTCCCATCCCCTGCCTAAAAAACCAGAATTACTAAAAGTCCTCAGGTATCGGAAAAACAGCCCTAATGACATTCCCAAGGCAGGAAAAATCACCCATGGAAAATCAGAGCTAAAGAAATTGAGAATGGATAACAGAGCAACGATAACTACGGTTTTGGCAATACTATCATAGAATGATTTGATTCGACTCACTCGTTCTCTAGCTTGGACCAATTTTATATCCTCCACTGCGGCAGGTGCTTCTGGCGTAAGTTGGACATTCTCTGGTCCATCGAGAATTGGAATTTGAACCTTAAATTTACCATCGGCTTCAGAGGTGCTCATCTTGCGATCTGTAAAGAGCTGGTACCTGGCAGCAATATTGTTAAGACCTACACCACTGCTTTTCTTGACGACAGGCTTGACCTGCAAACTATTTTCCACCACCAGATTGCCCGCCTCCTGATAAATGCGTATTTGCAAGGGTTTTGTATCACTGATCACATTGTGTTTTACTGCGTTTTCTAATAATAGCTGCAAGGAAAGTGGCACGACCATGAGCTCAGAAAAAGCAGGGTTATTCTCAATGTCCACCTGGATACTGTCTTCAAATCTGGTCTTCAGCAGACTCACATACGTATCGGCAAATTTTAATTCTTCCTGTATACTTACAAGATCCTTATTGCGCTGCTCCAGCACGTATCTATAGACTTTGGACAGCGAGGTTGTAAATTTTGTGGCTGCCTTTGGGTTCTCCTCTATCAACGAAACCAATACATTAAGGCTATTGAACAAAAAATGTGGATCCAACTGATTTTTCAGCGCATCGAATTGAAGGGTGGCCGACCTGGCAATACTTTTTTGCTCTTTCACCTTATTGGCATTCAGCTCGCGGTAAAAATAAACGGCGTGAAATGTGATACTCATCACAATAGTAATCAGCAAACCAAAGGTGTACCATTCCAGTGATTGATCACTGAGGTATTTGTCTAAGGGAACGTCATAGATCACCACATACATAAACATGAGCAGCAGAAACAAACTCAGCATCGTTAGAATAATGGATCCTACCGCGCCATATATCAACCGTTGCGCCGGTTGTTCCAGCCAAGAAAAATGCTTGTCCATCCAATCAAAGAACCACTGATTGACGAAAGTAAGCGTGACCGAAAACAGTAGGTTGATGGAGAACTCTTCCAGTTGTACAGACCAGGACTTGAAACCCCCATCAAATACCACATCTATAAGACTGATTCCTATTGCAATGAGGATAGCAGCCAGGAGGTTTCTGAATATACGTTTAGAAGTCATGAGTTGGAATTGAATTTTAAAAATAGTCCTTTCTAATACAACAGTACAAATCTGCTATTTGAAGGTAGGCTGTACCAGCAAAACTTACCCAATTGTCAAAAGCTTATACTGAACTGTAATATGTCCGTGGAATTCTGTTGGTTTTTTATCAAACAATTAACCGAAACTTGTAGGAAAAATAGATGAATCTCAGATACATTTGGGCACAAAATTAATCTATTGGTTTTCCTCTATATCCTTCCCATTGTGGCTGCCGCACTGCTTCTTTATTTTTTTGTGTTTAAAAAAGATACACCTACCATTGATTACCCTACCGTTCAATGGCATCAACCCCTGATGGAAAAAGTGTTGTTTTATCAGCAACTGAATGATGTCGAACAAAGAAGATTCAGATATAGAATGGCGATTTTTCTTGAAGATACTTATGTGGAATCGGTAGGTTTTGAGCTGGAGGAATTAGATCGTGTGCTCGTAGCTGCAAGTGCTGTAATTCCGGTTTTTAAATTTCCTGCCTGGCATTATGACGAGCTGACTGGTGTAATCTTATATCCAGATAACTTTAATAAGGATCTTGAATTTGACCACAGCGGAAAGGATAGATTCATCGGTGGGCTGGTAGGAACTGGGAGGTATAAAAACCAAATGATTCTGTCCAAGACATCACTGTATCACGGTTTTGACAACCAAACCGATAAACGCAACACTGGTATACATGAGTTTGTGCATCTGATAGATAAGACTGACGGCGATACCGACGGTGTTCCTGAAGTGCTATTAAAACAATCCTACGTTATTCCTTGGATCAATCTGATGCACCAAAAAATGGATGCCATCAACAAGGACAAGTCGGACATTCGCGCCTACGGAGGTACCAGTCAGGCAGAATTCTTTGCTACAGCCGCAGAATATTTTTTTTCCCGCCCCAAACTCATGCGACGCAAACATCCAGAGCTCTATCGTATGCTGAAGCAATGCTTTGATCCTTCTCTTAAAAAGGCTGCTTAATCTCCTACACATTTACCGCAAGCCTTATTGAACCTGGCATAAATTGATTTTCACCCCTTACTTTTGTAAAAAACTTATTATGCGTCAACTACTTCTCCTTTTCTCAATATTAGTATTCAGTCTTCCTGCTCATGCCTTTGATTGGGGAAAAACTGGTCATCGTACCACTGGCGCTATTGCCGAGCAATACCTTACACGCAAGGCGAGGAAAAACATCGCTAGATTACTTGATGGGGAGTCACTGGCATCAGTTTCCACCTATGCAGATGAGATCAAAAGCGACGAAGCTTATAGAAAATATAGTCCATTGCACTATGTCAATATCCCATTTGATCAAACCTATGACACCCATCCGCCTAGCGACCGAGGAGATATTATTACTGGTATCGACCAGTGCATCGCCGTTTTGAATTCTGCTACCGCTACAAAGGAAGAAAAGGCTTTTCAATTACGTATGTTGGTGCATTTTGTTGGTGACCTACACCAGCCCTTACATACCGGCTTGCAAGAAGATAAAGGGGGGAATGATTTTCAGGTGCGTTGGTTCAATGACGGAACAAATCTGCACCGGGTTTGGGACACTCAGATGATCGAGCATTATGGCATGTCCTATTCAGAATTGGCAGCCAATATGCCCAGACTGAGTCGCAAAAACCGCAAAGCAATGTCGACAGGAACTCACCGCGAATGGTTGGAGGACAGCAGGAAATTGGTTAAAAAAATCTACTCCGATACAGAAAAAGGAGATCAATTGGGGTACAGATATATGTATGATTATTTTAGTACCCTAAAATTACAGTTGCAAAAAGGTGGGGTAAGACTTGCAGCACTACTCAATGAATTATTGGGCTAGAAATGAGATTAAACTGGTAAGGATACCCCCACGAAATAGTTATTAAATAGCTCATTGTAACTTTCAATCGCTCAACACTGACCTTATGAATATCAAAAGACTGTTGACTACCCTGGCGATAGCACTTTCGCTATTACTCATACCGTTGATCGCTATGTTTTTCACGAAAGGAGTTCAATGGAGTACAAGCGATTTCTTGATGATGGGTGTCCTACTTACCGTTTTGGTTGTAATATTCGAGTTGTTGAGAAACATCAAGAAACGCAAATTTCGCATTCTGGCGATGATCGTTCTATTGTTTTTTTTCCTTTTGGTATGGGCAGAATTGGCCGTCGGAGTATTCGGGACGCCTTTTGCCGGTACCTAGAACTATTCGGTTAATTTCACTTTGGCCCTTTCCAATTTAATCTCGCTTATTTTTTCCAACTTACCTTCTTCCCAAAGGTCATCCATTTTGGACAAAGTAGGATCTGTTTGCAATGCTTTATAATTGTTGTAATCCTGAACAATAACTCCGTTGAGGTTGCGTCGGTTCACGCTTTCGCGAAAGCGATATCCACATTCTTGCTCGCAATAGGAATAGGCAAGAAAGTCGATCAAAAAGTTCTCAGCATCAACCCAATAAACAAAAATATCATCATGGTCTTCTCCACCACCTTCCTCGTCAAAGGTGACTTCTATTTCATGATAGGTTTTTCCCTTGATCAGGTCCTGTCCCAAATAGCGCAAATTGATGGCTGGTCCATCCAACCCAAATGGTAATTGGGCAAAATATACCACGCTATTTAAACTGGCAGCATATCGGTTTTTCAAACTATCTGCAATCATTTGAATCTCACCATCGCTGGATCTGGTAAAACCTTGATTGTTCAACCGATCGACAACTTCAAGACTATCTATTTCCAGATGACGCTCATACACGTAGTTGCCGTTTTTTCGCTCGACCGCATAAGCAATACCTCTGAAATCAAATTCCAGTCGGGCGTTTGAAGCAATCGCTGTCCCGTGAGCCTCGAGTGCCTTATTCATGATTTCGCCTGCAGATGGTTGTGGATCCTGACATGCTCCTATGGTCAAAAGCACTAGTAATATGATCAGTTGTTTCAATTTCATTTCACAAAGATATAAGAGATTACAAAGCGGTTTAAGGTATATTTGTCCCGATTATATGGATTTTAAGAACAAAATAGAGATAAAGAATCGCAAGGCCAGGTTTGAATATGAAATCCTGGATAAATATATGGCGGGCATCGTGCTGACGGGTACAGAGATCAAGGCCATTCGCTTGGGAAAAGCCAGTATAGCCGAAAGTTTTTGCGAATTCAAAAATCATGAACTTTATGTCATCAATATGACGGTTCAGGAATATTCACATGCGACCTATTTCAACCACAATCCAAAACAAGAACGCAAACTTCTTTTGAACCGTAAGGAGCTAAAAAAACTGGAAAAAGAGGTAACCAATTCAGGGAACACCATTATTCCTCTCAAACTTTTTGTGAATGACCGTGGATTGGCCAAACTCGATATCGCTTTGGCCAGAGGTAAAAAGCTTCACGACAAAAGAGAGACCATAAAGGATAGAGATAACAAGCGCCGACTTGATGCCATCAAAAAACAATTTGGATAGACACTTTTGATCTTTAAAAATATTGAATGAATGTCCGCGCCATCGACAGTATAAATTGATCTCCCAGTGCAAATGATTTATTGATCTTGAATAGATGATAACCTAACTAAGCATTTAGGTTATTGTGAGGCTGATCTTTCTAGCATGGGAATTGATGCTTGAGTTGAAAAAATTGGTTTATAAATTCTCCCAGACAACCTTTTTACATTTCGTACGTCTTAACAATAGTTAGGAGTCATTCACACTGATTCTTAAAAAGTCTTGTTTTCTTTGTACAACCAAACCAATTACCAGCCAATGAAATTTATCTCTACCTCTTTCGTTCTGTTCATTATTTCTCTTTTGGTGTCCGCTTTTGCGAAAGCGCAACTTACCGGAACCCTGACCGATACCAATAATGAACCCATTGCCTTTGCCTCTATATACATCAAAGGTACTTATCAAGGAACCACTACCAATACCGATGGAAGCTATGCTCTACAGCTCAACGGGAAAGGGCAATACGAGATCGTTTATCAATCGCTGGGCTACGAACCACAAACCATCAGCGTAGATTTTATCGAACAAGGGCAAGTACTGGATGTTCAATTAAAAGAAGAAGTCGCCTCACTAGAGGAAATAGTACTCCAAAGCGATGAAAACCCTGCTGAAAGAGTGATACGAGAGGCCATTGCTCACAGGGAAGAAAATCGGAGAAAGTTTTCCAGTTATACGGCCAATTTTTATTCACGAGGGATCTGGCGTATGGAGGATGTACCAGAAAAATTTTTAGGTCAGGAAATTGGCGACCTGGAGGGATCGTTAGACTCTGTCACCCGTAGCGGTGTCATTTATCTGTCAGAGACCTTTTCAAAGATTGCCTATCAAGCTCCAGATAATTTTAAGGAGCATATCGTCGCCAGCAAGATCAGTGGTGATGACAATGGTTTCAGTGCCAATAGTGCAGAATCAGCCAACTTTGATTTTTACAACAACAATATAGATTTAAACAATCGTATTGTCTCCCCTATTGCAGACTATGCATTTGGGTACTACAGATATAAATTGTTAGGGACTTTTTATGATGATAATAATTTCCTGATCAATAAGATACAAGTTACTTCACGTAGACCTAAAGACAACACTTTTGATGGAATCATCTATATCGTTGAGGACCAATGGACCATTTATGGTTTGGAGTTGACCACGCTTGGAGAAAACATCAATGTTCCTGCCATCGACTCCATTACCTTTAATCAAGACTTTACTTATGAGCCATCAAGCGGAGACTGGGTGAAACGCTCCCAAAGTATAGATTTCTCTTTTGGCTTATTCGGATTTAAAGGAAATGGAAGGTTTATCGCCAATTATACAGACTACAATTTTGATCCACAATTTGAGAAGTCCTCCTTCGGTCCGGAGGTACTGAGTTTTGAGCGTGATGCCAACAAAAAAGACAGTACTTTTTGGAATACCAAAAGACCGGTCCCTTTAACCGTTGAAGAAACTAAGGAGTACATTAAAAAAGATAGTATATCTACTGTGCGCAACGATCCCAAATACAAGGACAGCGTGGATAGGGCGCGCAATAAGTTTCAGGTGATGGATCTGTTGAATGGTTATACCTACCGAAACAGCAAGAAAAACGAGCGCTATACCTATAACGGCTTTGCAGGATTAGATGCTTTTAAAGGATTTAATACTGTACAGGGGTTTATGATGGGTACAGGGGTGAGTTATTACAAGGGATTCGATGAAGATTATAACTCGTCTTTATATATAGGATCCGACTTTACTTACGGATTCTCGGATGACCGCTTGCGATATACAGGAAGAATTACCTATAGATTCAATCGCATTAATTATCGCTATCTCACGTTAAGCGGCGGTACAGAAACCCGGCAAATCAACAATTCAAACCCGATTACTGGGCTGGAAAACATGATCTCAAGTTTAATGTTTGAACGCAATTTTGCCAAGTTCTATGAAGTGGATTTTGGACGGATCGGCTACGGAGAGGAATTATTCAATGGTTTGTTTGTAAATGCTTCAGTAGCTTATGAGCGCAGACAGCCATTGATCAATACCACCGATCAGGTATGGTTTACCCAAAGTGATGTAGATTACACTAGTAATAATCCGCTTGAACTGGACAACGGCAGGATAGCCTTTATTGATGACCATCAGATCCTTAAAGCAGGTTTAGATGTTCGATTGCGTTTTGGCCAGAAGTACCAGAGTTATCCCGATCGTAAATACAATATTACCAACGAAAAGTACCCTACGGTTTACTTGAATTATGAAGGGGGATTTGCTTCCGACAACAGTAATTATAATTTCCAACATTTACGCATGAGTTTAACCCAGGGATTTGATATGGGTAATCTGGGTAGAAGCAGCTATTGGGCCAATGCCGGCACTTTTTTCAATGCAGAGGATATATCTTTTGTGGATTATCGGCACTTTAATGGTAATCAGTTGCGGTACAAACTTTCTGCTCTTAATCCATACAGCTTTGGCTTGTTGAGTTATTATGATTACTCCACTAATGAAGACTATGCACAAGTTCATCTACAGCATGATTTTAAAGGATTTATCCTAGGTAAAGTACCAGGTATCAATCGGCTGAATCTGGACATGGTACTCAGTGGTAAAGCTTTGTTTACAGAACGTAAACCTTACTTTGAAGCTAGTGCTGGTATCAATAATATAGGATGGGGAAAATTTAGACCTTTTAGGGTAGATTATGTGCATAGCATTACCAGTGGTCGGAATTATGGCGCCTTTATTTTTGGTGCCAACCTTGGCTTCTAAAGCCTGATCCTCTCTGTATTTCAAAAGATGAAGCTATAGTAGGTATCCAAAAAACCTTTCCATGCTTTTTTATTGAATATGTAGAATTTTATAGATTTGGCACTTATCATTTAAGCCAACCTTATGTTAGAAATATTTCTGATTATTTTCCTGTCTAAAAAAATTGGTCGTATGGTCGAAGCCAAAGGCCACAATAAGAAATGGTATCAAATAGGCTTTGTCATTTCCTGGATAGTTCTAGAAATATGTGGTTTTATTTGGGGAGCGATCTTGTTTGGAGAAAATGGAATAGCCACTTACCTGGTGGCAATCATTGGTGCTGCTTCATCTTATCTCACTTTTTATATTATTGCCAAATCACTGGAAGACCGAAGCAAATTGGATGAGGACCCATTGGTCCCTGTCAATGGTTAACTGACTGCACTTAACTGAAAATATTTGCCGTTCAGTGGCTTTTACAGTCAATGATTAGAAGAGTCTTTGTTATTAGTTTTTTCCTCCCAGAAAGGGCACGAATCTGAATTCGCCAAATGTTCTTTTGGTAAATTCAGTAGCCGACTCACGAATAATCAATGTCATGACCTGTGCATTCTCCCCTACTGGAATCACTAGCCTACCTCCTATTTTGAGTTGGCTTAACAAAGTCTGCGGAATCTCTGGAGCTCCACAGGTAACGATGATAGCATCAAATGGGGCGTCTCCAGGTAGGCCTTTGTAACCATCACCGAATACAAATTTTCTGGGACGATAATTGAGTTTTCTAAACAACAGGCTTGTTTTTTTGTACAGCTCATTTTGGCGTTCGATGGTATAGACTTGAGCCTTCATCTCAAGAAGAACAGCACACTGATAACCACTACCAGTTCCAATCTCCAACACTTTTTGCCCAGCCTGCAGCTCGAGCAATTGACTTTGAAAAGCTACCGTATAAGGGTGTGATATTGTTTGGTCAGCACCAATGGGGAAGGCCTTATTCTGGTAGGCGTGTTCCAGAAACGAGCTGTCCAAAAATAAATGACGGGGAACCTGATTCATGGCCTCAAGAACAGTCGCATCGGTGATGCCTTTTTCCCGCATTAAATCCACCAACTGACGGCGTTTTCCTTTATGTATATAATTGTCTTTGATGTTTCAAAAATAATGGCTTACCAGTAGATTCCTGTGCCCAATACCTATCGTTTTTTCAACAATTTAATAGGTAGGAAGAATCGTATTGTGGCCTTTTTAATCAGGTTGGTATTTGCTATTTTTACAAAAAACAGAAATAATGCTAAAAGCAGGCGTGTTGGGTGCGGGCCACCTGGGAAAAATCCACCTTAAACTTTTACAACAAAGCGACAGGTACGAACTGGTTGGATTCTATGATGCTCACCCAGAATACGCCAAAAAGATTGAGGCCGAGTTTGGTTACACCTATTATGAGGATGTAGATGAACTGATTGCCGCTTGTGATATGATCGATGTGGTAACTCCCACTTCCTATCATCACGCTAGTGGTATCAAGGTTTTAGAGGCAGGAAAACATCTTTTCGTAGAAAAGCCGATCACGGTGAGTGTAGAAGAAGCAGAGGAATTGATATCGCTTTCGCGAAAGCGGAACCTCAAAGGACAAGTGGGACAAGTTGAGCGATTTAATCCGGCGTTCAGGGCCGTAGCAGATAGGATTGATAACCCGATGTTCATAGAGACCCATCGCTTGGCAGAATTTAATCCTCGGGGAACTGATGTCAGTGTCGTACTGGATTTGATGATACACGATATTGATGCGATTTTGAGTGTGGTAAAGAGTCCAGTAAAAAGAGTGAGTGCTAGCGGTGTATCAGTCATTTCAGAAACTCCGGATATTGCCAATGCGCGCATCGAATTTGAAAACGGATGCGTAGCCAATCTTACGGCCAGTAGAATCAGTTTAAAGAAAATGCGCAAAGCTAGATTCTTTCAACGGGATGCGTATATCTCTGTAGATTTTCTATCCAAAAAAGTAGAAGTCGTACGTATGCAGGATGCACCAGAAACACCTGGAGATTTTGACATGATCTTACAGAATGCTGAAGGCGTTAAAAAACAAATCTATTTTGACAACCCTGAAGTCTCTGACAATAATGCTATTTTGGATGAATTAGAGACTTTTGCAGATGCCATTGAAAACGACACCAGGCCTATTGTCGATCTGGAAGATGGAAAGGCAGCACTGGATGTTGCTTTACAGGTAATTCAAGAGTTCAAGGCTTTGTAATTATCAACTGGACTGGCTTTGATCCATTTCAGCATTAAGTTTCCAACCTCCAAAAGCATTTTTTAATCAATAATACCTAAGAATACTCAGAACAATGAAAAATATTACCGTAATCGGAGCTGGAACTATGGGAAATGGAATAGCCCATACTTTTGCGCAATCAGGTTTTAAAGTGAATCTTGTCGACATATCGCAGGAAGCACTGGATCGAGGTTTGGCCACCATCGCTAAAAACCTGGACCGAATGATCGCCAAAGAAAAAATCACTGCTCTAGACCGGGAGGAAACTTTAGGTAATATTACTTCTTACACGCAATTGACTGATGGCTTAAAGGAAGCCGATCTGATCGTAGAGGCAGCGACAGAGAATCTGGAGCTCAAACTCAAAATATTTAAAGATATAGACCAGGCTGCTCCGTCCCATTGCATTTTGGCCACCAATACAAGTTCGATCTCTATAACCCAAATCGCAGCTGTAACTACCAGACCAGAACAAGTGATCGGGATGCATTTTATGAATCCTGTTCCCATCATGAAGCTGGTAGAAATTATCAGAGGTTATTCTACCAGTGATGAAGTCACGAGGACGATTATGGAACTTTCTCAAAAGTTGGGCAAAACCCCCACCGAAGTAAATGATTATCCGGGTTTTGTAGCCAACAGGATTTTAATGCCCATGATCAACGAAGCCATTGAAACCTTGTATAATGGCGTGGCTGGTGTTCAAGAAATAGATACCGTGATGAAATTGGGAATGGCTCATCCCATGGGGCCATTGCAACTGGCTGATTTTATTGGGTTAGATGTATGTCTGAGTATTTTAAATGTAATGCACGATGGCTTCAAAAACCCTAAATACGCTCCGTGTCCTCTATTGGTAAATATGGTGATGGCTGGAAAAAAGGGAGTCAAGTCTGGTGAAGGTTTTTATGACTATTCCGAAAGTCGAAAGGCAGAAGTAGTCAGCGAAAGTTTTAAGTAAAAAAACATATCAATGCCTACAATCATTCCATTCCGTGCTGTTAGAGCAGCCACAGATAAGGCTGCCCATGTGATCTCACGCACTTATCAGGATTATGATAAAAAGGAATTAAAGGCAACACTCAAATACAACCCATATAGTTTTCTTCATATTCTAAATCCTGGCTATAAATTCAACCAAGAGATTTCAGGTGTAGAACGGTTCAACCTCGTGCGCAACCGATATCAAGAATTCAAAGAAGAAGGCTATCTGGTTAAGGATAGCGAACCCTCCTTCTATGTTTATGAAAACAGCGACCCTCACCACAGTTATACTGGAATTATCGCTGGAACGAGCACTCAAGACTATGCTGAAAATCGAATTAAAAAACACGAAGACACGCTGCAATTCAAGGAAGTATTATTTAAAGACTACCTGAAAGTGGCTGGGTTCAATGCAGAGCCTGTGTTACTTACCTATTCCGATCAAGAAGTAGTAAATCAAATCATAGAGGAGGTCAAACATCACGCCCCAGATGAATTCTTTTCTACCACAGATTTCAATTCGCATAAAATCTGGAAAGTCGTTGATTCCGTCCAGAAAAAGGCTTTGGTAGAGGCCTTTGGATCCTTACCAGAACTTTACATTGCAGATGGGCATCACCGCAGTGCGAGTTCGCACCTCTTGGCTCAAGAAATGCAAGGTGATGCTGAAAGTTACCAGTACTTCATGAGTTTATTGATTGCTGAAAGTCAACTCAATATCTATGAGTTCAATCGACAGGTCAAAGATTTGAACGGAATGGACAAACAGGAATTTCTGATTCGGTTGGATGAGTATTTCAGAATTCAAAACCGAGGCATAGAACTATATAAGCCCTCCAAAAAGCATCATTTTAGTATGTATCTGGACGGTGAGTTCTATAGTCTTTACTTGCGTAAAAATCTTCATCAAATCAAAACTCCTTTGGATGATCTAGATAGTCAGATGTTATATGATCTGGTGTTGCGACCCGTATTAGGAATAGAAGATCTGCGCACGGATGCACGCATACAGTATAGTTATGGAAAACACGACCTTGTCCATATGAAGGAACGCGTTGATCAAGGTCAGTTTGCTGTTGGCTTTGGACTATATCCGGCTACAGTAGAACAGATGAAGTCCATCGCCGATGAAGATTTGAGAATGCCACCAAAGAGTACGTTTATTCGCCCCAAATTACCAAGCGGGCTAATTATTTACGAATTTTAAGCTATGAGTAAGATAAAAGATCGCTTATCCAAGTTTCAGGATATTATCCGAGGAAGTAATGACCATCATGCTACTCAAGAAGTCACGCTTGTGGCGGTCAGTAAGACCAAACCTGAAGAAGATTTAATGGAAGCTTATGAGACGGGGCACCGTGATTTTGGGGAAAACAAAATCCAGGAAATGACCACCAAGTCTGAATCTTTGCCAAAAGATATCAGATGGCATATGATAGGTCACACCCAACGCAATAAGGTGAAGTATATGGCACCCTATGTTCATCTGATTCACAGCGTAGATTCTCCTCGGCTACTGAAGGAAATCAATAAGCAAGCTGCCAAAAATGACCGTGTAATTGATTGTCTATTACAAGTGCATATCGCGGAAGAAAGTTCTAAATACGGTTTTGACGAACAAGAATTGATCCAGCTGATGGAAGATGAGTTATTTAAGGAATATCAGCACGTACAGATCAAAGGCCTGATGGGGATGGCCACCTTTACCGATGATGAAGAGCAGGTAAGAAAAGAATTTAAATCGTTAAAAGCCATGTTTGACCGTGTTAAGGACCGTGGGCTTTTAGATCGACGTCATGACTTCACAGAACTCTCCATGGGAATGACGGGAGATTATGAGATTGCCCTGGAAGAAGGGAGCACTATGTTGCGCATAGGCAGTGCTATTTTTGGTGCCAGGGATTGATGCTATTTAAACATCATTCTACACACCATCAACGAGTAAACATATGGCTGCATAAATAAAAAGAGGTCTTCCAAAGAGCTCATCAACACAACTGTTGTCAATCTTAGCCTGTCGAAGATCTTTTGAAAGTCAAGAGATCATAAACTTCGACAAGTTCAGTTTGAGATGACAAAGTTTATTTTTGGAAAGGCATTGTTGTATCAGACTTGCGGATAAGCGTTTAATCGATGACCTCACTTAAATCGTACCCGCCAAATCTTTTCATATAAGTTTTAATACTACTTCCGTAGGCATCTCTACTGGCCTTGCTCCCATTGGAATTTAAAAAGCGCTTCACGCCTCCTGGTCCAGATAGGTGTGCAGCGGCTAGGAGTCCGCTTTCCGTAATGTGAATACCTCCCACGTTAGAACCCTCATATTTTTCAATGTAAGGTTGCAATACTTTGTGGTTATATTTCAGATTCTTGATAAAAATACGCTCCTGTAATCTGAGGCTGCGCAAGAAAGCAGTTGTATCATTAACTCCAAAATGCTGAAGGGTTACAGGACCGAACTGATATTTACCCAAATAGCCCAAAGTGTTCACTTGCCACCATTGGCCTCTAGACTCTTTATAAGCCAAGGCTTCCTTAAACGATATAAAGCTGTCACGACTTGAAGTAGCCAAGGAATAATCTCTGAAATCCAATGGTTTCTCCTCTAGGAAGGGTCCCATTGGTAAAGAAATAGTATTAGTCTCAATGGCCACATCATGACGAGATGGGACAATGGAATGGTTGGTATTGGTTTTCCATTTAAGTGCCGAAAGGCTCAACACAAAAACAGCAGGGTAGGCTAGAAAACTCACTAAGTGTGATCTCATAAACTTGGTTTTCGAAAGCTACTGTCACTCTTTCATTAACGCGCCGCAAATTTACGATCAAATTCCAGTTGGAAAGCAAATTACTGTTAATAAAGACATTAAGTGAAATTAATTCGTTCAAATACCACCCAAAATGAGTAACTACCCATTTACCGAAGAAAAAAATGTAATTCAGCTATGTGATGTGCAAAAAGAGTCACAAATGCGAAGAAAAATTGATTTAACTTGCCTACTAGCCAGGTATATTTTTCGCATATGTTAATTAAATTGCCGTGTAAAATTTTAAAATGAGATGTAATTCTTGGAAAAAAGCGGTGATTGGTAGTATTTGAGCTTTCCGCTTTCATCATCCCTTAAAGAAGATGAATTACTTATTATTTCTTGCAATCCATCGCCTATAAGCGGCGGCATTCTGATTGTGCTGGGCAAGGGTTTTGGCAAATTTGTGATAGCCAAAATTCTCTACATCGGCCACGAAATAGAGGTAATTGTGTGACTCTGCATTCAGCACGGCGTTGATGGCACTCAAATCAGGGGTTACGATTGGGCCAGGCGGTAGTCCTGCATACTTATAAGTATTGTAAGGATGGTCTAACTCCAGGTGTTTATACAGAACTTGTTTGATTTGTTGATCAAAATCATTTTCCGATTTTTTCTTGGCATAAATGACAGTAGGATCTGCGTCCAATTTGATACCTCTTTCTAAACGGTTCAGGTAAACGCCGGCCACTCTAGGTCGCTCATCCACCTTGGCAGTTTCTTTTTGTACGATAGAGGCCAATGTGTACACTTGCGAGGGAGTCATACCCAACGCCTCAGCTTTGGCTTTACGGGAATCGGTCCAGAAATTGTTGTAATAATTCAGCATTTTTTTTCTGAATCCTTCTGGGCTGATGTTCCAATACACCTCATAGGAATTAGGTAAATATAGGCTTAAAGCCGTATCGCGGTCCAAACCTTGCTCAGACAAGAATACTGGGTCGGTCATTACTTGTAGTAAACTCAGACTGTCAGGCTCAATTTGTTGAGCGATCCGACCGGCCAAGTCCTCCACCCGCTCTTGATTGTTAAACCTTAAGGTAATGGGTGTATTTTGACTGCGCACCCTATTGATGATATCATTGTTACTGGCACCTTTGGGAATGAGGTAATGCCCACCCTTAATATTTTTATGGTATTCTTTTTTAACTGCAGTTGTATGCAAGTCGTCCCTATCTACCACCGCTTCTGCAATAATCAAAAAAGCTGTGTTATAATCGGCATCAGAAGGGATGAATACCTCGTAATATTCCTGCTCAAAATTAGTATTCGGTGCAAACAACACTTGGTAAATGTTGTAGACAAAAATGCCCATAACCACAAGTCCCAGTAGCAGAACACCTAGCAATACTTTTTGGTAATTCTTATTCATTGATCAATTGGTAGATAAGTTCGTTTTTATAAGATTTTTGAGTGGCGATCCAGTCTTTTTTAATTCCGCTTTCGCGAAAGCGAAACTTTTCAAACAATTTACGACTGGGCAGATTGTCTTCACTGATCCCTGCATACAACTGGTGCAGTCTCAGGTGTTCGAAAGCGTAGTCTATCATCAGTCTCATTGCACTGCTGGCAAGGCCTTGAGCGCGATCCGAAGCTTGAGAAATAACAATACCTACCCCAGCTCTTTTATGATATGGATCAAAATCATAGAGATCAATGACCCCTTTGATTTCCTGATCAGTGTTACAAATGGCAAGTCGAAGTTGTTTGACCTCATAAATGTCCCGATGAGCATTTTGCAGGTATTCCCGAATGGTAAACTTTGAATAAGGTGTCAATGTATGGCCAAACTCCCAAAGCGCTGGGTTATTTTCAAGTTCGTAAATAAACTCTAGATCTTCTGGATCTACTGCCCTAAGCAGACATATGTCGTTTTGCAACTTCATAGGTCGATGCTGCCTTTAAACACTTGAACGGCAGGTCCGGTAAGCCAAATATCCTGATAGCCTTCAGGCGATGGCTGGAATTTTACTGCTAGTTCGCCACCTGGGGTGTGTAGTATTACTTCATGAGATTGTGTATGCTGAGTACGATGCATGGCCAGGGCAACGGCGGTGACACCTGTACCACAGCTCAGGGTTTCATCTTCAACACCGCGTTCGTAGGTGCGTACCTTAAATACATTACCTCCTTGAGGTTCGACAAAATTGATATTGGCCCCAGCAGCACCATATCTTTCGCGTCTTAATTTACGGCCAATACCCACCACATCGGTGTGCTCGATATTGTCCGTCAATTGAACGTGGTGAGGAGAACCTGTATCGGTAAATATATGTCCATCAAACACCTGAATTACCGGAACATTTGACATCTGTAACCCTACATGACCATTATCATACAGTATGGCCTCGTGAATACCATCAACGGCTTCAAATCTGGCCCTGTCCTGAACCAAACCTAAATAGCGGGCAAAACTCACCAAACATCGACCTCCGTTACCGCACATGGAACTAGGTTGTCCATCTGCATTGTAATATACCATCGTAAAATCAAGATCAGCATGATTTTCCAACAACATTAAACCGTCGGCGCCGATGCCAAATTTTCGGTCACATAACTGGGCGATAATTTTGGCATCCTTTTTGGAAAATATATGTTGACGATTGTCGATGATGACAAAGTCGTTTCCCGTTCCTTGATATTTATAAAAAGGTATTGCTGTCATGATTTGCAAAAGTACTGCAAATACAGCAAAAACCAGACATGTTAAGGAGCGTTAAACAGCGTTAAACCTATTTATAAACCACAATTCTATCTGTAACTTTAGGTTATAGAAGAAATAAAACAAATTGCACATGAAATCATTTTTTAGATCATTAGGAGTTGCCATTTTGGGCGGCGCAGTTGTTTTGGGATCCTATAAATTAATCATTGAGGAAGATACCCAGACATTGGAATTATCATCCAACCAAGAAACATTACCTACCACACCCGTCACGCCTGTTAATTATACAGGTAACACCAATATCGCTGGGGTGGACTTTACCGAAGCCGCAAAATTAACAGTCAATGCGGTCGTACACGTAAAAAACAAGACTGTAGCGAGGGTGCGCCCCTCCATCAATGACTTTATGAATGGAAGAGTTCCATATAGAGAAGCCATTGGTACAGGTAGCGGAGTGATCATTACAGAAGATGGTTATATTGTAACCAATAATCACGTGATTGAAAACGCACGCGAACTCGAGGTTACCTTAAATGACAACCGTACCTATAAAGCTGAATTGGTCGGTACCGAACCCAATAGTGATATCGCATTGTTAAAAATTGATACTGATCAGGATCTTCCCTATATCATCTTTGGTGATTCTGACCAAACAAAAATAGGCGAATGGGTTCTGGCGGTAGGAAATCCATTTAATCTAACCAGTACCGTAACCGCTGGAATCGTCAGTGCAAAAGGCCGTGATCTGGACCCCAGAGATCCCATTCAGCAAAGTTTTTTACAAACTGATGCAGCAGTAAATCCTGGAAACTCAGGGGGCGCTTTAGTAAATACGAGAGGAGAATTGGTGGGAATCAATACAGCCATCGCCTCAAGGACTGGTTCTTATGTGGGTTACTCTTTTGCCGTACCCTCTAATAATGCCAGAAAGATCATCAATGACATCATGGAATATGGGTTTGTACAAAAAGGTATGATAGGGATTTCTGGAACCGACTTGAATGGTAGCCTGGCCGATGAAATGGGAATCAATGAAAGTGAAGGTATCTTGGTAGCCACCGTTGTAGAAGACAGTGGTGCTGACCAAGCTGGATTGAAAGAAGGTGATGTGATCACTAAAATTGACAACATCAGAATCAAGAAATTTGCTGATCTAACTGGTTATGTAACGAGTAAAAATCCGGGTGATGTTGTGAATTTAGAAGTCCTGCGCAACCAACGATCATTTGATCTGGATGTCGAATTGACCAAAAACAACACCGTTAGTATTCCTTCCATTGAAATGGATTTAAGAAACCTGACCAAAGAGGATCGTAGAACTTATAAAATTAAACAAGGTGTTAAAATAGTAAGAACTACTGGTGAATTGGCCAGGTATGATATGAGTGATTATGTGATTACCAAGATCAATGACCGTACTGTGTCTAATATTGATGATGTGCAGGAAGTCTTACGCGAAGTAGACCCGAGAGCTACTTTATTGATTCAAATGAAGAACTCTTTAGGAGAGATTGAAAGATTCCGATACACCATGAGTTGAATCAAGATCATGTCTGAAAATCCCCATTAGTAATTTATACTGATGGGGATTTTTTATGTGTTGGTATGGGCTGGGTAGGTATCTTCAAGATATTTCTCCTGCTTAAACCAATTCAATTCTAACTTAAAGATTTAAAATACTGACAGTAAATATATTAACACTTGCATATCACCTTGAAATGACTGACATCCTTCCTAAATTTGGTTAAGGAGACATCCAGTTTTAAGTTATAATTTGTGAGCCATGGATAAAAAAATTAAAATAGTTCGTTCGAAAATATTAGGAGAGGTATCTCAAGACGCAAGCTTTGAGGATTATTGGAACAGCAAACCAATAAGAATACCATTGATTGGTAAAGAACTTAATTTGGTATTCATGGATTTCGAACCTGAAAAAGATGAATCATTTATTCAAGAAGCGGACTCTGCACTAGATAACTTTCTCAAATTAGGAGATGAATATAGGCATCAGATTAGTGGACTGATATATGACCACTTTCGAGACTTCTGCTCAAAGGTAGGTAAAGAGGATATCCCTGATGAAATGAAAGAGATTGATAAATCAGAAATTTGGAAATTCATTTCTCCAAGCCAAATCCTCATCGCAAGACGACCTTACAATGAGCCTGATATATTCATTAATATGACATGTCAATGTAAATGGGAGAAAGAACATGGTTTGCAATTAGTATTTAAGAAAGGAAAAGCATTGACGAGAGTTAGCGACCAAGATGGTTACTTAACTAAGGCTGATGCTTATAATATTCCAGACAGTGAAGACGAACTATTGGCAAAATTTGAAGAATGAAAAACGGCTTGTCATGATCGTTTAAAAATCATAGCTGTCCTTTGGCACAGGAACGCTTTTTAGCTTGGGAAATATATGTACCTCGAACATTGTCAGGTAGAAATTATTACAGCTCGAACGGAGAGAAAAATTAATGATACAAAATCAAACGAAAACGTTATAGTCTTCTTACTTTTGCAAAAATTTTAAACTACAAAATCATATTTATGAGTAAGTCCATTGACACTTATGAAAAAGAGCTCGCTTTCCAAACCGACAGGAGACGTGCAGCGGTAGCGTTTATTAAAGCGGTAAGCGATTTATGGTACGACAGGTCCATTGAGCTTGTTCTCTTCAGGAATCAGTTGATCGATCGCAACGTGAGCGAGATTATCAATCTGCATGAATATGCAGGTGAGTTTGTGCAAAAGCCTATTTCTGTTTTTGACAGTGTCGAGATCGCACAGGCTATTCTCTCTTTGGACATGCCGCCAGCAAAACTGGACATTGGTAAGTTGACTTATGAATACCACCTGGAGGACAATGATGTTCAGGACGCGATGAGTTTTGTAATGAAAAAATTAGGGGATGCTAAAATGGCGGAAGAAATCGTTCCCAAAGATGTGGTCCTATACGGGTTTGGTAGAATTGGTCGTCTATTGGCCAGAGAGCTAATGACCAAAGCCGGTAAAGGGAGCCAGTTGAGATTACGTGCCGTCGTCACTCGTGGCGCCATCACTGAATCAGTGTTGGAAAAAAGAGCTTCACTCCTGGCTCAAGATAGTGTACACGGAGACTTTTCTGGAACGGTGAGCTACAATCTTGCCGAAGAAGCCCTATTAGTCAACGGCACAACGGTCAAAATGATCAGTGCCGATGCTCCAGAAGATATAGACTATACCGCTTATGGAATTAAAGATGCCTTGATTATTGATAACACCGGAGCATTTAGGGACAAAGAAGCTTTGAGCAGACACTTAAAGGCTAAAGGGGCACACAAGGTGTTATTGACTGCTCCAGGTAAGGGTATTCCTAACATCGTTCATGGTGTAAATCACTTTGAAAATGATCCGGATGTGATTGATATTTTCTCTGCTGCCAGTTGTACGACCAATGCGATCACACCAGTGCTTAAAGCCATTGAAGATAGTTATGGGGTAGTCAAAGGACATTTAGAAACGATACATGCCTATACCAATGACCAGAACCTCGTAGACAATATGCACGGTAAATACCGTAGAGGACGTGCAGCGGCTTTGAATATGGTGATAACCGAAACCGGTGCAGGTAAGGCTGTGAGTAAAGCTCTACCTTCTTTTGAAGGCAAACTTACTTCCAATGCAATTAGGGTACCAGTACCCAATGGATCCCTGGCCATACTCAATTTAGAACTGGAAAATACCACTACAGTAGACGCCCTCAATTCCACGCTTAAAAAATATGCACTGGAAGGTGATTTGGTCGAGCAAATCAAATATTCGATTGACAACGAATTAGTCTCTAGTGATATTATAGGGTCAAATGCACCCTCCATTTACGATTCCAATGCAACGATCGTAGGACCAGATGGTAAGAATGTAGTATTGTACGTTTGGTATGATAATGAATATGGGTATAGCCACCAAGTTATTCGTTTGGCCAAATATATAGCCAAAGTAAGACGATATACATACTATTAATAGTTGATCTTGATTTAAATCAAAAGCCATTTGCAGTCTTGCAAATGGCTTTTGATCTTTTTTGAAATCTTTTTATCGCCGAATTAGATTCTTTCGTACTCCTCCACACTCTCAAATTGTTCTAGTGCTTCGCCAATCAAAGTTTCACCTTTTACAATTTCGAAGGTAGCTTGATTAGCAGTATTATCAAATAGCACGCTGACCAATGTATGTGCAACATCTGCCCTAGATATCTCTCCCTGCTTACGCAATTTGGCATCCAGCATCACATGTTTAGTTCCAGGTTCTTCGGTCAGGCTTCCTGGTCTTACGATGGTGTAATTGAGTCCAGAATCACGTAAGTGCTGGTCGGCCGCTTGTTTGGCCTCCAAATAATCTTGAAGCTCCTTCACCTGCTCAGGATGGTCAGCTCCCATGGAACTGAGCATCACGAATTTTTTAACCTTGTGTTTTGCGGCATTATCGATCAATTTAATCGCTCCGTTTTTATCGACCTCTTCTAGATTTTTTCCTCCAGAACCCGCTGCAAATATCAATTTATCAATACCCGCCGTAGTTCCTTCCAAGGATCTGGTCAGATCTTTGTGCAATGTCCCTACGCCCATGGCATTAAATTTGGCCTTTTGATGTTCTGAACGTACCATGGCGACAGGCTCAAAATATTGGGATTCCTTAAGTAAGTGTATAATTTTATTTCCGGTAGCGCCAGTGGCGCCTGCTACTAGTATCTTTTCCATGCACATAAGTAAACAAACTTTACGCCAGGCTAGCTCCAAGTGATTTGTCTTAACAAGTGTTTACACTTATCTTAACAAATAGCAATAGTTTTTAGGTATCCCATCAAGGTTCAGGTCAAATTTGGCAGTGTAGCACAAAAAAACGCCTCGAGTAACGAGGCGTTTCATATAATGTAAATGCGTAGGAATTATTTTTTCTTGAACTTAGAGTATTTGTTCTTGAATTTGTCAATACGTCCAGCAGTATCAATCAACTTGCTTTCACCTGTATAGAATGGATGAGATAGACGCGAAATCTCCAATTTGATCAATGGATATTCAGTTCCCTCAACGTCAATCGTTTCATTGGTATCTGCAGTAGATTTAGTGATAAAGACTTCGTCGTTGGACATGTCTTTGAAAGCGACTAATCTATAATTCTCTGGGTGTATTCCTTTTTGCATGATATAAATCTTATTCTTTTGCGGCTGCAAATTTAACTATTTTTCTTTAAACCACAACAATGAGCTTAAATTAAAATGATGAATGTTTTTTATTGACATTTTGATCAACGATGGGTTCTACTTTAGCTCGAACATTTCTTTCAGTTGATACCCGGCCACTACAAACTTAAGCAAAGTTAACCCGTGATTGATCCCCCGCGGAAAACTTTTACCCCTATCATCCTAATTCTTGAAGGGAGTCCATGCAATATCCGCATCGGTTCTGCTTTAAAGCTCGAATGGAGGATTTATATTTGCAAGCAACATCCAAATAAACCGTACCCGATGGACGCAAAGATCAAACGTGATTCCTTTTATATAGGCTTAGTTGGAGCATTCCTTACTGCAGGCATATACATCTATATGTGGCAAGCTCAGGATTACCTCAATGCCGGTCTCAATACCTCCTTATATCTATATCCGATTATTTTTGGGGTAGCGGCGCAAATTTGGGGAAGAAAAATTATGCAGGGCAAGATTGCTTTTAAACAAACCGTTTTGGCTTACTTCATTTGTATAGTCCTGATATTTTTTACCGAATCGATCACGCATTATATTTTACTCAATCACATCAATCCAGAAGCAAAAGATATTTTATTGGAAGCCTGGAAAGGGGTCGGCGAGCAACAAAAAGGTCTGGCGCGCGATCAGGTATTTAAGGCACCAACTTTCAGCTTATCTGAATTCGCCCTTGGCTTTGCAACTAAAACTATGATATTCACTGTTGTCGGCTTGATTACTGGACTATTTGTGAGTAAGATTCCGCAGCGATAAAGCCAGATTTACTACTTATATTTGACTAGCTGACCTGTTTAAACTTTACGGCTAACAATGAAAGTTTTGAACCCTTCATTTTCAGATTATTAGCTAAACAATAACCCATAAAAGAATACCCAACATGACCCAATTTCTAACTAAACCAGCCGTTAAATTCGGCCTTATTGGATTCTTGATCTACATGATTGCCTATTTTGTTATGTGGCAAGTGAATCTGGCCTTGTTTTTGAATCCGCTGATCACCTATCCTCTTGCTATTTCTGTCTTCGTATTCGGAATTCTGGCTCAGGTAGCTCAGAAGAAACTAGATGGCGGCTACATTAGTTTCAGTCGAGTTTTGGTGGTATTTATCATTACCGTAGTCATAGGTTATGCTGGCTATGCTGTTGCTGCCATCTTAATCTTTAATGTTATTGATCCTGGAGCAAAAACTACGATCTTGGAACTCACCATCGAGATGGCTATGGAAATGACCAATCGCATGTTAGGGTGGTTTGGTCTAGAGGCGCAAACACCGACACTTAGTAAAGAACAAATGCGTCAAAGTATGAGTTTGGGAATGGAACCTTTCGGTATCCCCAGTATTATAATTGGATATGTGAGCAATCTAATTATCTGTACCATCGGCGGACTTATCAGTAGCCTAGTGATCAAAAATGAAAAAGCCTACGAATTTGAATAATCCGCAGCTTTCGATTGTCATCCCACTGCTCAATGAAGCAAAATCACTGCCGGAACTCCAATCCTGGATTGATCGAGTACTCGAGTCTGTGTCCCTGGATTATGAAGTCATATATATTGATGATGGAAGTACCGATACAAGCTGGAGTTGGATTAGTTCGCTTTCGCGAAAGCGTCAACATGAATCTCCCTCCCGACCCGTAAAAGGCATAAGATTCCAGGCCAATTATGGAAAATCTCAAGCACTTCACGCAGGTTTCCAGCTTGCTCAAGGCGATGTGGTCATCACCATGGATGCAGATTTACAAGATTCTCCAGAAGAAATACCCGCCCTCTACAGCATGATCGTGGATCAGGGCTATGATTTAGTGAGCGGTTGGAAAAAGAAGCGTTATGACTCGGTGCTATCTAAAAACTTACCCAGTAAATTGTTCAACTGGGCTGCAAGACGTACCAGCGGCGTGCAGCTCAATGACTTTAATTGTGGCCTCAAGGCTTATAAAAAAGCGGTGGTTAAGAATATAGATGTACATGGAGAAATGCACCGATATATTCCAGTATTGGCCAAAAATGCGGGATACTCCAATATCACCCAGAAGGAAGTACAACATCAGGCCAGGAAATACGGAACTACCAAGTTCGGTTACGATAGATTTATCAACGGTTTTCTCGATCTGATCACGATCGCCTTTATCTCCAAATATGCCAAACGCCCGATGCACTTATTCGGCAGCCTGGGTGTGATTATGTTTGTTTTGGGATTTGTTATTGCGGCATATGTAGGCGGTGCCAAGCTCTATAACCTGGCTAATGATTTGCCGTATCGCTTAGTTACGGACAATCCCTGGTTCTTTATTGCCTTGACCTCTATGATATTGGGAACCCTGTTTTTTGTAGCTGGATTTTTGGGCGAACTCATTTTGCGCAGTGGTGCTAGGAACGAGCGTTACAAGATCGCAGAGCAACTTTAAGCTTTCCCAGAAAAGCTAATCACCAGCATAGAAAAGGGAGCCAAGAAGTATCCTTATCTTTGTTGTATCAATCAGTAAGACAAACCATGGACAAGAACCTTATACTCAGCACGGCCCGCACCTGGACCAAGGCACCTTTTGATGAAGAAACAATCACCCGCACCCTTGCCCTGATCACCGCAGATAATGAAGAATTCCGCGAGTCCTTTTATAAAGACTTAGAATTTGGTACGGGAGGTATGAGGGGAGTCATGGGTGTAGGTACAAACCGCATTAATAAATATACCTTGGGTAAGAACACCCAGGGACTCTCACAGTATCTCAAACAACAATTTCCAAACGAGCAGGTCAAGGTAGCCATCGCCTACGATTGTCGCCATAACTCCAAAGAACTAGCCCAGGTAGTTGCCGAGGTATTTAGTGCCAACGGTATTTTGGTCTACCTGTTTGAAGATTTGAGACCAACTCCCCTACTATCCTATACGGTGAGACGTAAATCTTGTCATGCTGGAATCGTACTGACAGCGAGTCACAATCCGCCAGAATACAATGGATATAAAGTGTACTGGCAAGACGGAGGCCAACTGGTTCCTCCTCAAGACAAGGAGATTCTTGACTTAATTAATAGCCTGGATTTTACGGATATCAATTTTGAAGGAGACGATAGTTTGATCCAACTATTGACCGAGGAAGACGATCACGCTTTTATCGAGGACAGCATCAAAGCGGCCAGGATTGCTGGGGATGTAGATCGCTCTAGATTAAAAATTGTTTTTACCAGTCTGCACGGAACCAGTATCACGCTTTTACCGGAAACCTTGAAGCGCGCTGGTTATACTGACTTGCACGTGGTGAAGGAACAGGCATTTCCTGATGGAGATTTCCCAACGGTCACCTCGCCTAACCCAGAAGAACCAGAGGCATTGGCACTTGCTGTCCAACTGGCCAATAAAATTAATGCCGATATGGTCATCGGTACAGATCCAGATGCGGACAGATTAGGAATAGCCGTACGCGACCAACACGGAGAGATGAGCTTGCTGAATGGAAACCAAACCATGATTGCCATGACCAATTTCCTGCTCCAGCAAACCGATCTGACGTCATTGAAGGATCCCTTTATTGGTTCCACGATTGTTTCCACGCCTATGATGCATGAACTGGCCCTATCGCATAAAGTGGAATGTAAAGAGGTACTGACCGGATTCAAATGGATTGCTAAAATGATCAAGGATTGTCCGCAACAAGATTTTATAGGCGGCGGGGAAGAGAGTTTTGGATATATGGTTGGTGATTTTTTACGTGACAAAGATGCCATCACCTCGAGTTTATTGGCTTGTGAGATGTATGCCTATGCCAAAGCCCAACATTCTACAGTTTTTGAGGAGTTGGTTAAGCTTTATGTCAAGCATGGCTTTTATCAAGAGAAATTGGTTTCGTTGGTCAAAAAAGGAATATCTGGCGCCGCCGAGATCAGCAAGATGATGGTCGATCTCAGGGAACAACCACCCGCTCAGATTGCAGGACAAGATGTGATTATTATTGAGGACTACGCTACGAGCCTGCGACAGAATAAACATTTGGATAAGACCGAACGATTAGATATCCCAAAATCTAATGTGTTGATTTTTTATCTTGCCGATGGCTCAAAAATTGCCGCTAGGCCCAGCGGTACTGAACCAAAAATTAAATTTTATATCTCGGTCAAGGCGCCGCTTTCTTCTCCTGATCAGTACGATGTGGTGTATGAAGAGCTTCAACAAAAAATTAAAGGCATTCTAGCCGACTTTGACATTCAATAAATGAACTATTTTAAGGAGATTCTCCATTACGCGAGGCCATACAGAAGATATGGAGCGCTGAACATCCTTTGCAATGTTTTTTTTGCATTATTTGGGGCGCTGAGTTTTATCTCGTTGATCCCCATGTTGGACGTTCTTTTTGATAAAACAATGCAAGTAACTACCATTCCTGAGTGGACCGGTATTCTGGACTTGATGACATATATCAAGAGCTACATGGGTTGGTACATTACAACTCAAGTTGATCATAAAGAACAAGCCTTGATTATCGTAATTGCCTTAGTATTAACTCTATTCTTTCTTAAAAACCTTTTTGGATATTTAGGAATGTATTATATCGCTTATTTGCGTAATGGGGTCTTACGTGACATCAGAAATGATTTATATGCAAAAATCGTTCACCTTCCCATCTCCTACTTCTCAGAAAAAAGAAAAGGTGATGTCATCGCCCGCACCAGTGCAGACGTGCTTCAAATTCAAAACAGTTTTCTATCCATACTCGAACTGATTGTCAAAGAACCTTTGAACATTATTTTTTCTTTAGGATTGATGATCGTGATCAGTCCAAAGCTCACTGTTTTTATGCTTTTATTTCTACCTGTCTCCGGATTTTTGATTTCTAGGTTGGGAAAAAAGTTAAAAAAACGCAGCGGGCAGGTGCAGCAAGAACAAGGTTATTTTATGTCTTTATTGGAAGAAACCCTGGGCGGTCTTAAGGTAATCAAGGGCTTCAATGCAGAAGAGCGATTGGAAAACAGTTTCCAACAGAGCACAAATCGGTTGTACAGGTTTGCCGTCAAATTGAACCACCGTAAAGGACTGGCCAGCCCGGTAAGCGAATTTCTCGGTATTCTTGTTATTGGGATTCTCTTGTGGTACGGTGGACGTTTGGTAATTGTTGAAAACGTGATTGATGGTACTACTTTTATTGGTTTTATGTTGTTAGCTTATGGAATTCTAACCCCTGCCAAAGCACTATCCAAGGCCAGCTATCAAGTTAAGGAAGGAAACGCTGCAGCGCAACGAATTCTAGAAATCTTGAAAACCGACAATGAGATTGAAGACCAACCAGAGGCGATTGATGTTACCGCTTTCGCGAAAGCGATACAATTGGACAAGGTGACATTTGCCTACAAGGATGAACCTGTACTCAAGGACTTTTCACTTAACATACCCAAAGGTAGCAGTGTCGCGTTGGTAGGACAAAGCGGCTCTGGAAAAAGTACAATTGCCAATTTGCTCACTCGTTTCTACGATGTAGAAGATGGTACGATCAGCATTGATGGCCAGCCCATCAAGGAGGTCAGTCTGAAAAGTTTGAGGGATCAAATGGCTCTCGTTACACAAGACAGTATTCTTTTCAATGATACGATCGCAACAAATGTTGCCTTAAGTAACAAAGATGCCTCAGAAGAAAGTATTATCGACGCGCTCAAAATTGCTAATGCCTGGGAGTTTGTCAAAGATTTACCTGATGGTATCCACACCAATATAGGCGACAGTGGAAATAAGTTAAGTGGCGGTCAAAAGCAACGGCTCTCGATTGCCCGTGCGGTACTTAAAAACGCCCCTATTCTGATCCTTGATGAGGCCACAAGTGCGCTTGATACTGAAAGTGAACGTTTGGTTCAGGATGCGTTAGAAAAAGTAATGAAAAATCGTACCTCGATTGTGATTGCTCACCGCCTATCTACCATTCAAAACGCAGATATGATCGTGGTGATGAAAAAAGGACGAATCGTGGAACAAGGAACACATATCGAACTCATGGCGAAAAATGGGCTTTACCACGGACTTGTAGGTATGCAAAGTCTGGGATAATATCTATATTTAAATAAAATAATTCCAATGAAATCAACCATCTTTAGTGTACTGTTTATCTGCGCTGCTGCCCTTAGTGTAAGTGCGCAAAAATCCACCAGTGAAATCATGGCGCAAGCCATGGAAAAGGCTGAGATGGAACAAAAACATATCTTAGTGAAGTTTGAGGCTTCGTGGTGCGTTTGGTGTAAACGCATGACCAAACAGTTGAATGACCCAGCCGTAAAAGATTATTTTGACCAAAACTATATCATCACACCCTTGGTGGTGTTAGAATCAAGCAACAACAAAAATTTGGAAAATAAAGGCTCACTTGATTTCCTAACAAAATTCAATGGTGAAAAAGCCGGGTTACCATTCTTTGTGATTCTAAACGCCAAAGGTGAACTTGTTGAAGATTCTTTCAATGACCAAGGGCAGAACTTAGGTTGCCCAGCTTCCGCAGAAGAAGTGGATACTTTTTTAAAGATATTGGAGACCACCTCTAATTTATCTGAAAAAGATGCCAAAGCCGTCAAAGAAGTGTTTACCTTAAAAGATTAAACTGCATCTGAGGAGGTAACTTTTAAAAATTTAAATAGCATTTTAGAAACGATCTCAGGCTTGACTGGTTTTGAGATAAAGTCGTCACAACCAGCTTCCATGGCTTTTTGCTTATCTGATATTGTCGTGTAAGCAGTTTGCATAACCACTGGTATTTGAGCGTTATAGGTCTTGATGAGTTCAGTGGCTCGATATCCATTCATGATCGGCATTTGAATATCCATAAATACCAGATCCACATGTTCTCCGGAACGCACGTGGTCTACGGCTTCTTGTCCGTTTTCTGCCCGCAGGACCTGGATGTCAAATTCTGAGTTACGATCCAGCAATGCCTTCAGAAACATAAAATTGAGTTGTACGTCTTCGGCAATAAGCACTTTAAAAAGGGGACTCTCTGACCTCAATTTTCTTTGCTGAGGTTGACATTCTTCACTAGGGCCAATGTCGTGTACAGGAACCCAAATTTCCACTTCGGTACCCTTACCCAATTTGGAGTGTATTTCCAATCGCCCATTCATTAAGTCTGCATAGGCTTTAGAGATTGTGAGTCCCAGACCAAGGCCTTCATAAAGCTCTGTGGTGTCCTGATTGGATTTGGAATAGCTGTCAAAGATGGACTCGAGTCGTTTTTCAGAGATACCGATGCCTGTGTCAGAGATAGAAACGTACAATTGATCGTCAATGATTTTGCCAGATAAAGAAATGCTACCAGAAGCGGTGAATTTGATAGCGTTATTCAAGGTATGCAGTATTATTTTTCTCAATTTCGCTTGATCTACAAGAACGCAGTTCTGCGATTCATCAATAGGTACATTCAGGTCATATTTGATTTTCTTTTGAATGGCCTGGTCTTTAAATTTATCATAACATTGTTGAATAAGCAGCTTTACATCCGTACTTGTATTTAGGGTTTTGATTTGATTACTTTGAAGAAGTGACACTTCCAATACGTTATCCATCATGTCCATTAACCGCAGACAACCCTGATTGATAATATTTATATACTCTAGCCTCGTTTCTCTATCGACATGATTGTTCTTTAATAAGCCAGAGAAACCCATGACCGCATTCATAGGGGTGCGCATCTCATGGGTAATATTATTGATAAAGGAAGTTTTAAGTATACTGCTTTCTTCCGCTTTTTCTTTGGCTTGTTCTAATTGTTTTGTTCTGCGCTTGATCGTATACTTAAGGTATCTGTTGATCACGAGAAGAGCAAGAAGAAAACTGAGAATTAAAATAGTAGCTGTTATCCAGAAACGTTCTGTTTTATAAATAGGCTTATTGAACATCACCAACCAGCGATTGATCACCTCCTTTTTCTCCTCGTACGTTATTTCATTAAGCCCTTTATAAAGAAGACTGTTCAGCATCTCATTGTCCTTGACTGCTGCCATGGAAGGATCATAATCCCTACCTAAATTGCCCAGAACTATCAAATCCTCAAGCCCCTTAGACTCAGTAAAATAAGTAACTACAGTTTGCGGCCCAATAAAATAAGCTTGTTTATTTTGCAACAGTTTTCTTAAACATTCCTCATCGGTAGCGCAGTTGGAAATGACATTCGCCTCTGGAAAATCTCTAAGAATACTTTCAGATATGGCAAAATCCTTGGGCAGATAAAAGTCGGCTGTAGAAAGGGAGTCACGATCGTAAGACTTCTGCTGATCTTTGTGTCCCACAATAACAAATGGAGTTTCAAAAAGCTTGGTATAAAATTTCAGATATTCTTTCCTAGATTCTGTTTCTTGTACTTCCAGTATCCAATCTATTTTCCCATTTTGTGCATCTTCGATCACTACTGAAAAATCTGAATATTCCACTACCTCAAACTTAGTATCCAGCTTTTTTTCCAATAATTTCAAATAATCGTAGAGTATTCCCTCTGGATTACCTTCTTCATTTTTAAATATGTAAGGTGGATAATAGGGATAAACTGCAACTTTGACCGGATCATTGTTTTTTAACCAGTCCCTTTCCTCTTTCGTTAATACATCTCCTGAGGAACAAGCAAACGCAATGCCGGTGAGCACACTTATAAATAAGATAAAGCGAGGTAGTCTTTGAATCATATGATGACGTTTGTCTTTTAAAGATACACAAAAAAGTAGCTTGGCAACGGCTAATCAACGATCTACCTGACTGGAAATGGTGTTGGTTAAAAATAGTAGGAGTCAGACTTTCCATTTAATTTTGCACTCAGAATCCCAAACAAGATGGAATTTAAATTGTTAGACCTATCTGATACCGTCCAATTTCCAGAAATTTTCCCCTCGCCGTTCCAGAAAAACCCAATAGAATTGGCTCAACGGGCGGCGCTGGACCTACAAGCTTACTTAAAAACTCAACAGGACTGGAAGCATGATTTTGGAATTAGGACCCCCACTAGCCCAGGGGCCATGGGGAAGATGTTTGGGGTACTGGTAGTCAAGGATCATCAGAATCGCCTTGGTTATCTATCTGCCTTTTCTGGTCAACTTCAAGATCGTACCAGTCATCAGCCTCCATTTGTTCCACCAGTATTCGGCGAGCTAAAAGATGTAGATTATTGTACGTCAGAATACGAAGCTTTCAGCTCGATGAATCGTAAAATTAAAGCATTGGAGAATTCGTCTGAATTATTACAGCTCGAGAAGCAGGTCAATGAGCAACGTGAGATTCACCAACAACTTCTATCCACCCAAAAATTAAAGCATCGACAACAAAAGCAACTGCGCAGAAAAAGATTGGCCTGTCTGCCCCCAGACAAGTCCAACAAAGCATTCAAGCAAATGGAAGCTGCACATCTACAAGCCGAGCTGAACGAGAAGTTTATGTTGAAGGAGTACGAGATTTATTTGGGAGGTAAAATAGAAGATTCACTCAACGCATTGGGTGCTTTACAAGAACAAATTCAATTATTGAAGAAACAACGTCAGCAGCGTTCGCGAAAGCTGGGAGAATGGATATTTGATCACTATGACTTTCTCAATTCTCAGGGTGCCGTTAAGAATGTTCGCCAACTCTTTTCAGAAACGCCTCCGGCTGCTGCTGGAGACTGTGCAGCCCCCAAGCTCCTACAGTTTGCCTATAAAAATGGCTATCAACCTATTGCGATGGCAGAATTTTGGTGGGGTAAGACCAATAAATTAGGGGATAAAAAGCATGGCGAATTTTACCCTGCTTGTGAGGCAAAATGCCGTCCAATTCTAGAGTTTATGCTGTCTTAATATTGAACTGGAGCTAATGAATAGCTTATTTTTGCCAGGCAAAACTTTACCTGCCTTGCCTACCCAACTTCATCCTTTTATTGCACCCCTTAACGCCTCGGGAGCTCCCGAACGATTCACCTTTCCTTTTAACTATGACCCTCATCCCTGGGCCATTGAGGCCAGCAGGCAATTGCAATCATATCTTGAAGATATGGATGATTGGTTTTTAGATTTGGGGTTAGGATCCTCAGATCAGGGCCTCCTTCAAGGAAAAATGTTTGGGGTGCTGGTGGTAAAAGATAGGGATGGCCGACTGGGACAACTTTGGGCTTATTCGGGTGTTGTCACAGGCGGTAATGATCACGCTGACTTTGTACCTTTAGTCTTTGATATTTTTGAGAAAAATGGCCATTATGTACAAGAAAACCATCGACTTGAAAAGCTGACCGAGCAAATCAATGTATTGATTCAAGATAAAGATTACCAAGCCAACCGCCAGAAATTAAAAAATCTTCAAAGCAAGCACATCCATCTTCTCGATGAGCTTAAGGAAAAGCACAGAACCCAAAAAATTCAACGCCGCAAACAACGGGCACAGAAAAAATTGGAGTTGAGCACCGATAAGTATGAAAAGTTTTTAGAAAAACAAGGTTACCTGAGCATGCAGGCCAAGTTCATGCAGAAGGAATACGCCATTTATCTGGATGAGAAAATTAGAAATCTGCGTAGAGAAGTAGAAGTGATCGACGGACAAATCGACAAGCTTTCAAAGCATCGCAAGCAAAGTTCGCAAAAATTGCAGGAAAGGGTTTTCACGCAATATCAATTACTCAATGCCAATGGAGAAAGCAAATCTGCTTTGGATATTTTTAAGAACATACCTCCATATTTCCCGCCTTCTGGGACTGGCGATTGCGCGGCGCCCAAGCTTTTGCAATTTGCTTATACCCATGGTTATACTCCACTGACGATGGCCGAGTTTTGGTATGGTGAATCACCAGATTCTCAAGTGCGGCAACACGGAAATTTTTATCCAAGTTGCAGGTCCAGGTGTGAGCCACTGCTCCAACACATGCTCAAAGGCTTGGAAGTGGATGAGAATCCACTATTGCAGCTTCAAAATAATGTTAGCGATCTAAACATTCATTATCAGGATGAACATCTCGTAGTGATCCACAAACCTGCCGATTTTTTATCAGTTCCAGGAAAAAATATTACTGATTCAGTCCTTCAGAGGCTCAGGGAAAAATTTCCTGATGCTACTGGCCCCCTACTGGTTCACCGCTTGGACATGGGTACCTCTGGCATTTTGGTGGCGGGATTGAGCAAGGAAGTTCATCAAGATCTTCAGGATCAATTTATCAGACGTAGCGTCGAAAAAAGATATGTTGCTATACTTAATGGCATCCCGGATCAGGACTACGGATACATAGATTTACCCCTGCGGGTTGACCTGGATAATAGACCATATCAACTGGTGGACCCTGTACATGGCAAAAACGCCCGCACAAAGTTTGAGATTATTGAAAAGTCAGACGGTCGCAGCCGGGTACATTTTTACCCCATCACCGGTCGTACTCATCAATTACGTGTGCATGCGGCTCATAGAGATGGTTTAGGTTGTCCCATTGTTGGGGATGACCTCTATGGCGCTTCTTCAGACCGACTCTACTTGCATGCTGAAAGCTTGCGCTTTAGGCATCCTATTTCCGGAGAAACAATGAGTATGGAAATTCCAGCCGAATTTTAGAACTGCCTTGTGAATAATTAATCTGCTCGACGGTGGTCTCAGTTAGCTGAGGGTCGTATTTTTAACTTTGAAATTTTAGTCGTTTTCTTATGCCTCAAGAATTGAATTGGTTGTTGTTTTTATTGTTAGGAGTTCTAATGGGAGCATTGGTGGCTTGGTTTTTTGCCAAGACTAAATTCAAAGGCGCGCAGGAATTGTTGGAATCAGAGCGCAATCGACTTCTAGAGGAAGTTGAGACGCTGAGGTCGATCGTACAGGAAAGAGATAATTTACGCCTTCAGAACAGCCAGTTTGGCGCCCAGCTTGAACAAAGAATAGAGCAAGTCAAGGAACTGGCAGCCCGTTTAGAAAAATCTGAAAAGGAATATAGGGACAAGGTGCTGGAAAAGGAAAATTTGCAAGTACTGTTGGCAGAGCAACGTACCGCTTTCGCGAAAGCGGAAGAAAAACATGCAGAAGCCCAAAACGAAATTGAAAAACTCAACGAAAAATTCACCAAAGAATTCGAGAACCTGGCCAACAAGATCCTCGATGAAAAAAGCACCAAGTTTACCGACCAAAATAAAAAGAACATCGAGCAGATCCTGAGTCCGCTGCAGGAAAAAATCAAGAGTTTTGAAAAGCGTGTGGAAGACACCCACAAAGATACTATCGATCGACAGAGTGCTTTAAGACAACAAATTCTGGGACTTAAGGAACTCAACCAACAAATGAGCAAGGAGACCAGCAACCTCACCAAAGCCCTGAAGGGAGATGCCAAGATGCGAGGTAACTGGGGTGAGCTTGTATTAGAACGTGTATTAGAAAAATCAGGATTGGTCAAGGACTCTGAATATGTGGTACAGCAAAGTCATAAGGATCAAGATGGACGCACGGTTTTTCCTGATGTGATTGTGAACCTTCCTTCTGACAAGAAGATGATCATTGACTCCAAAGTTTCCCTGAATGCCTATGAACGCTACGTAAATGAAGAAGAGGAAGAATTACAGGAAAGATACCTCAGAGAGCATGTGTTGGCCTTAAAGAAACATGTCAATGATCTTTCTGCCAAAAACTACCACGATCTCTATAGGATTGAAAGCCCTGACTTTGTGTTACTTTTTGTGCCTATTGAACCGGCTTTTGCGATCGCTCTTCAACGAGAACCTCATCTTTATAGCGAGGCTTTTGAGAAAAATATTGTTATTGTTACACCTACTACCCTATTGGCTACTCTCCGAACCATAGATACCATGTGGCAGAACGAAAAACAACAACGTAATGCGATGGATATTGCCAATGCGGCAGGCGCTTTGTACGATAAATTTGTCGGACTTTCAGAAGATTTGATCAAAGTGGGTTCACAGTTGGACACCGTTAAAAAATCATATTCTGCCAGCATGAATAAACTTACAGAAGGATCTGGAAACCTTATTGGACGGGTGGAACGTCTTAAAAGATTAGGCGCCAAGGCCAATAAAGCCTTGAATCAAAAGTTGGTCAATCGCGCCATTGAAAATGATCCGGATTATTTGGAAGCCCAAAATTCTAACGATCAGGACCCTTCAGCCAATAAAGGATAATAAGGTGTACTCAATGCATTTTTTAAACGCAATAATCTGAATATCAATTATTTTTATTGGTATGATATATTTAGAACATTTGGTCTAAATATTTGATTATTACGTAAAAGCGTAATAAATTTGAATTATTACGTAAAAGCGTAATAAACATAGATTATTACGTATATGCGTAATAAACACCAATTATTACGTAAAAGCGTAATAACTTATAGTACATTAATTATTGTTTATGCCTATGGAAGTAATTATTGCTGGTGATATAGTGGATTCCCAAAAGAACCCGCCAGAATTATACCTGGAAATATTGAAGTCAATACTCCTTAAATATTCCCGAACCAACATGTTTCAAATGTACAGAGGAGATAGCTTTCAGGCCTGGATCAACAAGCCCGAAGATGCCTTAAAAGCGGCCATAGAAATCAAGGCTGCCTTAAAAAGAAATGAGGGTTTGGACGTACGTATCGCCATCGGATTGGGCAGTATCAATCTAATTGATAACAACATTGCTGTTTCAACTGGCACTGCGCTGACCAGATCTGGAGCGTTGTTGGATTCCTTAAAGTCTCGCGAGCAGAATCTGATGGTAGACGCTGATAGCCCTTTGGATATCTATATGAACACTGCTTTACAAATGGCCTTGCTCTATATGGATGAGTGGACTGAAAATAGCGCCGCAACCATTCATGCCGTTTTAGACCAACCAGCTACTACCCAAGAAGCTTTAGGTAAGTTATTGGGAATACGGCAAGCAACCGCCAGTCGTCGCCTGGATCGTGGATACTGGAAGGAAACTCAAATATTGCTAGGTTTGTTTGTTCAATATTATAAAGATGTAAGCCATGCACATACTAGCTAGACTATTGATTGCTCACTTATTGGGTGATTTTGTTTTTCAAAATGATTGGTTTGCCAAAAAGAAAAGCCAGTATCAACTGCGTTCCTACCACCTGTATCTACATGCAGTTATCCATGCAGGGCTATCTTGGATACTACTTTGGGAATGGAAATACTGGTATGTGTTTCCAATTATAGGGGTGAGTCATTTGGCCATAGATGCAGGAAAGCTATACCTATCTGGAAAATGGAACAAGCGCTGGTTATTTGCGTTAGACCAATTGGCACACCTGCTTGTATTGATAGGACTTTACCTGGCTATGACCAACAAGGAGTTCCTTTGGTGGGAAGGATTTGAATTAATAGCATGGCCTTTGATATGCTGTATTCTCTTTCTGACTACACCGGTAGCGATTATGCTTAAAGTATTTTTTACCCGCTGGACTCTGACTGAAGAAGATACAGGCATATACGGATTGAAAAATGCAGGCAAGTGGATAGGGATTATTGAGAGGTTACTTATCTTTTTATTTATCATCACAGATCATTTTAGCGCAGTAGGATTGTTACTTACGGCCAAATCTGTTTTCAGATTTGGAGATTTAAGTAAAGCCAAAAACATGAAGCTTACAGAATATGTTTTGATCGGGACATTGCTTAGTTTTGGAATCGCTATTCTGGTGGGATTACTTTTTAAAGGACTTTACTTATGAAAAAGATTTTAGGTATCATATTGACTGTTATTGTGCTGATGATGGTGTCGTGGTACGCATTTTTGTATTTCGCCAATTACTCTGATGGTTACCGCAGTGGCGAACTGATCAAATTTTCCCATAAGGGCTTTTTAGTTAAAACATGGGAAGGCGAAATTTCACAAGGCATCAGCGGTGCACAAATTTTTTCTTTTTCGGTCATGGACAAGGAAGATGAAGTGATTAAAAAGCTACAGGAATACCAGGGAGAATACGTTAAACTCAAATATGAAGAAAAGTTTGGAACTTTCTTCTTTTGGGGTGATACCAAGTACTTTATTACCGAGGTAAGTCTGGAACAAAGCCCACATTTTAACAGGAATTGAAAGGACAACTACCTCCGTTAACCATAAAAATAAATGGAGGTGCAGTGTATCATTCTTTATTTTAGGTTACTAGCCTATTCATTATCAAAATATCTGACATGAACGATCAATTCAAATCTCCTGAACAGTCCAGAGTGGTCTTATCCATCCTCATGCTTCCCTCTCATGCTAATTTTTCTGGGAAAATTCACGGAGGTTATATTTTGTCATTGATTGATCAAATCGCTTTTGCCTGTGCATCAAAGCACAGTGGGCACTATTGCGTCACTGCAAGTGTTGATGTCGTTGATTTTATGGCGCCTATTGAGGTGGGCGAAATGGTAACGCTAAAGGCCTCTATCAATTACGTGGGAAGAACCTCCATGGTTGTAGGGATCAGAGTAGAAGCAGAAAATATTCAGACGGGAGAAAGTAAGCATTGCAACTCGTCATTTGTGACCATGGTGGCCAAAGATGAGCACAGTAAAACGGTAAGTGTCCCCGGGTTAAAAATCAGTAATGAAACTCATGTACGTCGTTTTGCCAGAGCCATCAAGCGAAAACAACTCAAAAACAAAAGCTCCGAAGAAATACAATCGGCCAATTTTTCAGATGAAAAATATAAAGAGGCATTGAAGGAGTACAATGTTCAGGTCAACCTCTAACAGTTTGTATGCACCTAACTATCAAGGAATTGATCTAGATATGGGTTCATGAGGTTAAAATACCCGTACCAGATTGAATCCAAAGTAAAAGCGCCCATCGGTCCAGTCACCTGCACCCTGACTTAAAAAACCATTGGTGAGCATGGGCTGAGCATTAGTAAAGTGCATCTGAAATACATGCCCCCCGGTTTCAAGATCTACACCAATACTCAATGGATTAACAAATGGACTGTCCTCGGCCCTGTTGAGGTGATAACCATAGTCTGCATTGATGCTCCATCTGTTTGACAATTTATATCTAGCCCCTAATCCCACAGCATATTGGGAATTATCTTGCTCATCCAATGGAACAAAGTTTTGATGAAAAAAAGTGGGACTGATCTGACCAGACAAGCGATCTGACAGCTTTCTGGCAACAATTAGCTGGGCAGTATACCCCAATCGATCCACAAACTCCAATTTGGGATAAATAGCCTTGTCTAATTCTGTGTTGGCATCCATGGCAGTAAATAAGGCAACAGAAAACGGAAATCCTTCCAACTCCTGAGATTTCAAACGAAACTTAGAGGCCAATTGATAGGTTTTGTTGAATCCGCTGCGACTGGCTTCTATATGCATCCATGGCGTAAGGCCGTAAACAAATTGAAATCTCGTCACGGCGTTATCTAAACCAAAAAGATCGTCAATACCGTTTTCCACACTGCCAAAGCGGTGCGAAATGACCACTTGTAACTCTTTAGGAGCAACCAGTTTAGTGGTTTCAAAATTGACCACTTTCAGGGATTTCCAGGTAGCAAATACCGTCTTGTCCTGCTCAGGCTCCAGCCCCTCCAACAAATCATCTTCTTGAGCCATGGCCACTAGGCTAAAGCAAAACAATAGCATTCCGATAAAAAATCTTTTCATATATGGGTAATGGTTTGGATTTGAATTGAATTTATCGACCCTGGTCGGTATTGAAAACAGTTGGTTGATTTAAAATAAAAATAATGGCAGGGTTATACCCCACCATTACTAAGTTTGCTCAAATTTATTGTTTGAAAAATTTCTGTACTGCCACCTGATCATCTACGCTTACGTGACTCAGGTACATGCCGCTAGCCAGGTGACTGATATCCAATTGGTCTTCTCGATTAATTTCACGCTGGATGACGGTTTGACCACTCATATTATAAATCTTCAAATTAGCCTGTTCAGCATTGGCTAGGACAAAATTAAGATTTGATGAAGCTATGGAAGGAAATAAACGGTAAGCGCTAATTGATTCGTCTGAATTAGTTAAGACCGCCGTAGAATTACCGCTGATCATCTGGTCTCCACCGTTACCACTGGCATTATTAGCCTGAATGGTAGCGTAGTAAAAAGTCACCGGTCCTTCATCAGTGGCTGGTGCAGTCCAGTCCAAGTTCCAGTTATTGGAACTATTACCTGATCCCGTGTGGGTCAGCCCGGCATTGTCCGAACGTAACATTGTACCAGTTCCTGCGGTCCACGAACCCACCTTTGTACCTCCGGCAGTTTCGGCAGTGATGTTAAATCCAAACTTAGAAACACTACTCCCATTGATGGCCAAATTGAGAGTGTAGGTTTGATTGGCCGCATAGGCAGTAGGCACATTGCTTAAGACTGGTGTTCCACCGTGGTTAGCACCTGGACTATGACATTGTGTACAGGTGTTACCACCATCTCCCGGAGATCCAGAAAAACTACCTGGTTGACCGCTTGAAAAAGCTACCAGTATGCATAAGGCTATAGGAATAACGGTTAGAATGCTGTAAAAGGAGTAATTTTTTCTCATAACAATTGAATTTAGGGATTATTGATTATTATAGCTTGATCAATTTTAATTTCCTCCAGAAGGTCATCGTAGCCTACACACCTTCCTTTGATCATTAAAACTGTATTATTGGTAGAACTTAACTCCTCAGCTAATTCTATAAAAACTTTGTTGTCTAAAGTTATATTGAAAGACTCCTGAGAAGTGATTTTTCCTTGTACCTGGATCACTTGATCTATAATATCGCGATCGTTCTCTGTGTCTGCATCCTGAAAAATAGCTAGCAATTCATCTGCTTCATAGGTAGCAATAGCATCTTCTGAGGCGATGTCCCTATGATCTTGATAGATAAAATAATAACCGCTCAACCCTACAAGAGCAATTAAAATCAGCACGACCAATAATATTTTTTTCATTGTAGGAACAATTAAAGTAAATTTAGTTTAAATTTATAACAAACTGTTGATATTCAACAAATAAAACACTCCGTGTGAAAAACATCATTTTCCTTTTGTTAATTTCTTGGTTATTTTTTTCTTGTTCAGCAACCAGTCCAGAAGACCTAGTAGACGATGAACCCATCACTGCATCGGTCACCTATAATGACGACATTAGTCCCATTGTGGAAAGCCAGTGTCTTTCCTGCCATAATGATAATTTTATGTCTGGCGGCAACAGTTATAGCAGTTACGTGCAATTCAGAGATGCTGTAGAAAATGGAGAGGTGATCAATCGCATCACCAGACCTGTGGGAGATCCTGAAAAAATGCCCCAAGGCGGACAATTACCCGATAGCAGTATCAATCTAATCATCCAGTGGCAAGCCGATGGATATCTTGAAAATTAAATATGATGAAGACATTTTTCCTCTTAGTTACTATACTCTGTAGTTTAACGATAACTGCTCAAAAGAAAATTCTGACCAAAACCGCCAGTATCTCTTTTGAAGGTTCTGTGGATTCCTTTGAACCAGTGCAAGCCGAAAATAAAAATGTAACTGTGGTGATGGACGAGCAAGGCAATCTTGCCGCATTGGCATTGATGCGCGGATTTAAGTTTCCTATAGCGCTAATGGAAGAGCATTTTAATGAGAATTACATGGAAAGTGATCAATACCCCAAGGCGGTGTTAAGAGGTACGATTGTCAATTTTACGAGTATTCCACAGGATGGCATCGCTCATAACGTAGAATTGAAAGGAAATCTTGAAATGCATGGGGTTAAACGCGCTGTAACCGTTCCTATCCGAATTACAAGATCAGGCGATACTTACGGTATAACAGCCACTTTTGACATACTACCCAGACACTACGATATAGCAATTCCATCTGTTGTACGCAACAAAATTGCAGAAAGTATCAAGGTGACCGTAAAGGCCAATCTATCCGAATAAGCGCACCGATTACTCGTTAACCCTGACGGCATTCAGCTCATAGAAGAAAATATCCTGGTTGGGTATGTCAAAACTAATTCCTTTGACATTCCCATAGGCATCCTTTTCAAAATTCACCGTTCCAAAACCAAACCACGCCTGTGGATGATCCCATACTATTTCGTAGGCATCGTAATTAAAATGCTCCAGACTGCTGTTCAATAATGGGGAATGTTCCCAAAGTAAACGCAGTTTCCCCTCTTCTTCAACTACCTCAAAATTTCCGTAGATATCTGCATGATAGGTACCAGTGATGGTCTTTCTATCTAAGATGGGTGTTGTTCCTTTTACTCGCTTTGAACGTCGGTCAGCCACTCTTGTATCACTGGCTTTCCAATTTTTATAACTCACCTGCATCTGGCTGCTCCAATCTTTTTCATCTCTGCCTAGGTAGCGGTCCAAAATGTAAAAAGCAATAGCGTTGGTTGGAGCTCGTAAACCATTGGTTAGCACCACAACACCTAATTTTTCATCAGGTAGCATTTGCACAGTGGATATCATACCGTCATATCCACCGCCATGTCGAACTCTGAAGTGCCCATAATAATCCCCCAGAAACCACCCTAATCCATACCCGTTGTATTGACTACCAGTGGCATTGCGATTTACCTGATTGGTGGTAAAGCTGTTGTGCAGGGTCCACATGCGATTTCGGTTGGAAATATTAAATAAGGTATCAGAACCATGCACTCCGTGATTCATATTGAAAATCATCCATTTGCCCATGTCGTGCACACTAGAAATCAATCCGCCGGTGGATTGTATATTGTCCCAAGCTACCCACGGAGTGATGTAGTGATCATCATTTGCGTCCAAAGCATGCGGAGTTGCCACATTGCTCTTGTTTTTCAAGTCTTTTACACTCACTACCGTATCATCCATGTTCAGTGGCTGTAAGAATCGTTCCTGAACGTTTTCTTTAAAGGACTTTCCTGTTACTTTTTCAATTAAGTCCCCAGCGGTAATAAACATCAAGTTAGAATATCCATAACCCGCCCTAAATTCGTAGGCTTGAGGGACAAATTTTATTCGACGCACGATTTCTTCTGTGGTAAAGGTTGATTTGTACCAAATTGCATCCCCAGAAAAGTTCCCTAATCCCACGTTGTGACTCAATAAGTCTTCTACCGTCACCATCTGTGAGATTACAGGGTCATAAACTTCAAAATAAGGTAAGTATTGCTGTACCTTGTCTTTCCAGTCCAGCTTCCCCTCTTCTACCAGCTGGGCAATAATAGCCGCAGTAAATGCTTTGGTGTTGCTAGCAATGGCATATAAGGTGTGCTCGTCTGGACTAGTTTTACCACCCAATTCCTTGACTCCGTATCCTTTTTCAAAAACGATCTTCCCATCCTTGACGATGGCCACACTCAAACCAGGTATTTCCCACTCCTTTTGAGTTTTAGCGATATAACTATCTATTTGTTTTAAGTCCGGTTGTTGGGCCTGTAGGCTTAGACTGAGCAAAAGGACCAAGGTCATCAAAAGATTTCTCATGATAGTAATATTTAGGGGAAAGATAGTGGTTGTTCCGCTTTCGCGAAAGCGATATGTGCTGTACTTTACCTTTGAATCCTCTTAAGCCTCAAGTTGAATGCACGGCTGGTAGCACAATTTAGATCAGCCTTGTCCCATTCATAAATTATGCATACCATGTTTTTGAATTTTCCGTTCATTGTTTGCTCCCTACTATTGGCGAGTAGTTTTTAGATAATGGTGGAGGAAATCTAACCTTTCTGAAGGGTGACAATGAGTCAATTTGTCTCAGCTTTTCTAAACCTCGGGTGAATAAGGAATGAATTATCGCTTTTCAAAATACGGGGAGTTTGCTCTTATCAATAGCTGTTTCATTCTTTTTTGAGACGGGATCCAGATCCACAAGCCGATGATATTCAGAAATAATACAAAAAAGCTTTCGCTCCATTTGCGTGATTGACGTACAGGCATTTTTTTCCAAATAAACCATACGGCGTAAAACCCTGGTATAAACTTGAGCAGTATCCAATAATAAGATGGCAATCCCCAAGGATTCAAAAAGGAGAAATCAAAGTCAAAACCTAAGTCTAGAATTAAAAAGATAAGTAATATCACGGTATAAATGGTCATCAACCTGCGCAACCGTTGTAAATGTAATAAGGTCGCTTGCTGTTCTTGTGTTTCCATAGCTTAGAAGATAGAAAATATGGATTACAAAAACAAATCCCGATGCAGGGCATCGGGATCGTTGTTGTTGAAATAGAAATATTATTTGCTTAAGTACATTCTGCGCCGGGCGTACAAATCATAGAATTCGTCGTCTTTCAGGCTGTCCACAAACAGAATGCTTTCTCCAGTTGACTTCATTTCAGGTCCCAGTCGCTTATCTACGTTAGGGAATTTATTAAAGGAGAACACAGGTTGCTTGATGGCATAACCATTCAATTGAGGATTGAAGTCAAAGTCAGTGACCTTGTTGTGTCCGAGCATGATCTTGGTGGCATAGTTGACATATGGTTCACCATAAGCTTTGGCGATAAATGGTACCGTACGCGAGGCACGCGGATTAGCTTCAATGATATAAACCATATCATCTTTGATGGCAAATTGAATATTGATCAAGCCCACGGTCTTCAGTGCCAGCGCAATCTTCTTGGTATGATCTTTAATCTGTTGCATTACCAGGTCGCCCAAGTTAAATGGTGGCAAAGTAGCGTTTGAGTCTCCAGAGTGGACTCCACAAGGCTCGATGTGCTCCATGATCCCGATGATATATACATTTTCTCCATCACAGATCGCATCAGCTTCTGCTTCTATTGCTCCGTCCAGGTAATGATCCAACAGCAATACATTATTAGGAATCTTACGCAGAATATCTACTACATGTGCTTCCAGCTCATCCTTATTGATCACGATCTTCATACCCTGGCCACCCAATACATAAGAAGGTCTCACCAGTATCGGAAAATCAAGTTTATCGGCGACCTTTAGGGCTTCATCAGGTGTGGTGGCGGTATCAAATTCTGGATAAGGGATATTATTCTCCTTGAGCAAGTTGGAAAATTCTCCTCTGTCCTCGGCGAGGTCCAGTGCCTCATAGGTAGTCCCCATGATTTTGATCCCGTATCTGTCCAGTTTTTCGGCCAATTTTAAGGCGGTTTGACCTCCCAATTGCACGATCACACCTTCAGGCTTTTCATGACGTATGATGTCATAAATATGTTCCCAGAAGACAGGCTCAAAATAAAGTTTATCGGCTGTATCAAAGTCGGTAGATACCGTTTCTGGATTACAGTTGATCATGATGGTTTCATACCCACATTCTTGCGCAGCATAGACTCCATGCACACAGCAGTAATCAAATTCGATTCCCTGACCTATTCGGTTAGGGCCTGATCCTAATACTATGATTTTCTTTTTGTCACTGACCACACTTTCATTTTGCGTGTAGCGCTTACCATCGGCGGTCTCAATATCAGCTTCAAAAGTAGAATAATAGTAGGGTGTAACTGCGGGAAACTCTGCCGCACAGGTATCTACCAGTTTGTACACTCGGTTGATGTTCAGTTCGTCCCTTTTGTTATAGACTTCACTTTCCAGGCAACCTAACATATGAGCGATCTGGCGGTCAGCAAATCCTTTTTGTTTGGCCTCCAGGAGCAGCTTTCGCGAAAGCGTATCTATCTTATATTTCCCGATCTCTTTTTCCAAAAGGAAAAGTTCCTCAAACTGCTTGAGGTACCACATGTCGATTTTGGTAATCTCGTGGATGCGAGAAAGTGATATTCCCATGGCAATCGCATCGTACAAGGCAAAGACACGGTCCCAACTCGCGTGTGTCAACTTGTCGATCACCTGGTTATAGTCGGTATATCCTTTTCCATCTGCGCCCAGACCATTTCTTTTGATCTCTAGCGATTGGGTCGCTTTGTGCAAAGCTTCCTGGAAGGATCTACCTATTCCCATCACTTCACCTACAGCTTTCATCTGTAGACCCAATGTGCGATCAGAACCTTCAAACTTATCAAAGTTCCAACGAGGGATTTTTACAATCACATAATCCAATGTTGGCTCAAAAAGCGCAGAAGTAGTTCCCGTAATCTGGTTATTCAACTCGTCCAGGGAGTAGCCCAATGCTAGTTTTGTAGCCACCTTGGCGATTGGATATCCGGTAGCTTTACTGGCTAGTGCCGAAGATCTGGATACACGCGGATTGATTTCAATGGCAATGATATCTTCTTTTTCATCTGGACTTACCGCAAACTGTACGTTACAACCACCCTCAAACTCACCAATACTGCGCATCATATGGATAGCCATGTCACGCATTTTCTGATAAGTCCTATCAGAGAGCGTCATGGCTGGTGCTACTGTGATCGAGTCACCAGTATGGATTCCCATCGGGTCCATATTTTCAATCGTACAGATGATAACAACATTGTCATTTTTGTCCCTGAGCAATTCCAGCTCATATTCCTTCCATCCCAACAAGGCCTTATCGATCATCACCTCATGGATAGGCGATGCTTCAAGCCCTCGGGTGAGGAGTTCGTCATAATCTTCCTCTTTATACACAATAGCTGCACCCGCACCTCCCAAGGTAAACGAAGAGCGAATACAAAGAGGGAACCCAAATTCCTGGGCAATTTCTTTTCCTTTAAGGAAAGAGGTCGCTGTAGCTTGTGGAGCCATACCTACTCCGATTTCGCTCATCAAAGCGCGAAATTTCTCTCTATCTTCTGTAATGTTGATAGCATCGATATCCACACCGATCAAGTCCACATCATGGTCTTCCCAGATTCCTTTTTCCTGAGCTTCGATACATAAGTTCAAAGCGGTTTGTCCACCCATAGTAGGCAAAACGGCATCGATCTGTGGGTGCTCTGCAAGGATCTTTCTGAGCGAATTGGTATTGAGCGGAAGGAGATAAACATGATCGGCCATACTGGGGTCGGTCATGATGGTCGCAGGATTGGAATTGATCAGGATGGTTTCAATTCCTTCTTCTCTTAACGATCGTAAGGATTGCGAACCCGCATAATCAAATTCGCAGGCTTGACCGATGATGATGGGACCGCTCCCGATGATGAGAATGGATTTGAGATCGCTTCTTTTAGGCATGTTTTTGAATGGTTTTTATGGGACTTAAATATCGTGATTTTGAGGTATAAAAAAAGGCGTTGATTCCAGAGAATCAACGCCTTTTATATTTAGTAATGAACAATCATTATCGTTTGTGTCTTCTTTCGGTAGATACAGAGAGCTTCTTACGTCCTTTAGCTCGACGACGGGCAAGGACCTTGCGACCGTTAACAGATGCCATACGCTCTCTGAAACCGTGCTTGTTTCTTCTCTTTCTCTTACTTGGTTGATATGTTCTCTTCTGTGCCATAGCTTGAAATCTGTATCTATATATAAAAAGGCATCACTGCCTTCGTTTTTAATCGGGTGCAAAGATAACAAGTCTTTCTTATCACACAATAGCAATCTGAAGTTTTTTTGGAAGTGTAGCGATAAATATACCGCCATACGGTTGTGCACCCGCATCACAAACTTGGTTCAGCAAATCATTGTACCGATTTCAAGCAAGGCAAAGCAAGCTTTCAAGAGCAAATCCTTATCTTTGCAGGCTGAAAAATGACCTTCCATGTTTAACAAAAACATCAAACTGGTATTGGCTGCGCTTGTCGTCGCTTATGCCGTATATCAATTTACCAGGAACGAGATCATGACCGGTATATTTCTGGTACTTTTTGCCGGAATTTTTGTCTTTCTCTATTTTAAAAACGAAATCATCTTGTTGGCTTTTTTAAGATTGAGAAAACAAGATTTTGCGGGTGCCAAAAAATGGTTGGACAAAATCAAGAATCCTGAGGCTGCGTTGGTCACCAAGCAACAGGGATATTACAACTACCTTCACGGATTAATGATTTCTCAGGAAAGTATGACCAAAGCCGAAAAGTATTTTAAAAAAGCCATCAAATTAGGTTTGAACATGGACCAGGATCTGGCTGTCGCCAAACTGAACTTGGCTGGAATTGCAATGACCAAAAGACGTAAACGCGAGGCCACTACCCTACTTACCGAAGCCAAAAAACTGGACAAACACGGGATGCTCACCGATCAAATCAAAATGATGAAGCAGCAGATGAAGAAGATTTAAGTAAAGGCCAACCTTAAGTTGAACCGATAAGAACAATAAGCTCTATGATGAGTTGCAAGAGTCCAGGCCTATAGTTGAAGTTGCCTTTAGGTTAAAAATTTAAATTTCCTGACAGCTCGTTTTCCTGCTCTACTTCAGTTCAAAATTGACCAGATACACTTAATAACATTCGGTGGACATATTTTTTGCTCCTGTAGGCACGAATCTTAGGCTGACCATATTGCTGCCATTTACTCAATTGTAACATGACCGGTGTGATTCCTGGATTCTTTTCTGCACTATTCCCAGTGATGTGAAGTATGCCTTGGACAGATTTAATCCCATAAATAATATATCCTTGGTCAGGCAGTTGAATGTTGTGTTCACTCAGATCTACCGTAACCCAACCACGTCCTCTAAAATCAACCACGTGTTGCTCTTTATCTTGGGGTAATAAATCTTTCAAATCGCTCAAATCATCATTGGCAGTATGCAACAAAATGACCTCAAAGCTACTCAAATAACTTCTTCCTGGTATGAATGGGCCTGGACCTCTAAAATGAACTTTTAGTTCGTCCACATATTTTCCTGCTTGGGTACTATCAATTTGGAACAAGGTTCCAGTAGCACCACCACTATGCATGGTGTAAGGGATTCGTTTAGCTTTTGTTGGCCCTATGGTGAGTACCTGCTTCTTTGAACTTACAACGATTTCATCCAATCTGCCACGAGTGTCGATTGGAAAAGGCTTTAGGAAATCGTGCTGAAAAGGAAGTTTAAACTTCTCGAAGCTTTTATGAATGATGATTGAGTCAGCCTGGTTATACAACTCTTGTGGAATACAGATACTTCCCTTTTGATGATCGTATTGGATAGTTGCTACCTCTTTTTTGTGAATCTTAATATAGAAATCTGACAGGTCCGTATTGTTTTGCTGATCAACTAGCTTTAATTCAAGACAATCGGTTTGACCCTCACATATAAATACATTCATAAGTAGCCCAAGCCAAAGCAGGCTTGGGCAATTATTGGTTAGAAATACCATATTAAATTTTTACCATCCATTAGCCCAATCTTCGTATGTACAAGCCAAGCCCAGAATCTCCTGTGTGCGTAGCCCTATCCAAAATCGTCTCACTGAAACTGTCATGTCAAAAGCAAATCCAATAAACTCACCATCTTTATTATATCTCGGTGTCCATTCCGATCTTTCTATTTCTTGCCTACACCAAAACCAGCCTTCCGTAGATACATCGGATGAATTGTTTTCTAAAATAAGGAATTAAAAAAGAAAGAATCAATTTTAAGATGGATCCTAAGGGTTTTTAAATGCAGAGCTCACATTGAAACGGGAATATAAATCAACTTAAAACTCAAACACCCGCCCGTCAAGAGCTAGTTCGCTGTCTTTAAAAACAGTTTGCGCCTCTTCCTTAAAGAGCTCGTAATCCCCATACCTGGAGGAATAATGGCCTAGTATCAAAGTACCTACCCCAGCTTTTTGTGCTATCGTAGCAGCTTGGGCAGCCGTGCTATGTTTGGTTTTTTCACACAAATGCTCATGAGAACTCAAAAAAGTACTTTCATGGTACAAGGCGGTGACTCCTTTGATTTGGGGAACAATATCTTCTTTGTACACCGTATCACTGCAAAAGGCATAGCTTTTGGCTGGGTCGCCATCTGTGGTCAGTTCTTCATTGGGAATGACTTCTCCGTTCTCTAAAGCAAAATCATGACCTTGCTTGATCTTGCGGTAATAGGCATGGTCGATTCCATATTCCTCACAAGCGACAATATCCAGGTGTCTGTCTCCGGGCTTTTCTCTGAATAAAAACCCATGGGTAAAAATACGATGCTCCAGTGGGATGGTTTCAACCGTCAATTTCTCATCTTCATAGAGTAACTGTACGTTTTGTTCCGCGCTTTCGCGAAAGCGTAAATCAAAAGAAGTGTAAACTCCAGCCAACTTAAGCTGCAAAAGAATGAGTTCCTTTATACCCTTTGGACCGTAAACATGCAAAGCCGATTCCCTGCCCAACAAACAGAAAGTTGAGATCAGACCTATCAATCCATAAACATGGTCACCGTGCAGGTGCGAAATAAAAATGTGTTTGATCCGGCTAAATTTGACCTTGTTCTTGCGCAGCGCCATCTGTGTGCCTTCTCCACAATCAATGAGGAAAAGATGCCCCTTCATTTCAAGGACCTGGGCCGTTGGACGGGCATTATCCCGAGGTGTGGCACTATGACATCCTAAAATGGTAAGTTTCAAACTAAGCGTTTTTGGCAATTAAAAGTAGATGATTCTGGAACCGAACTTTCCCAATAAAAAGAGAAAGGATGTGTTCTAAAAGCCCAGATCTCGTTCGATCTCTTCCATTTCAATGACATCTTCGGCTTCCTGAAGTGTTGGCACTACCATGAGTTCTTCTGGAATATCATCTGGGGACAAAGCATCGTTAACCAATACAAATGATTGCCTGGTGGCGCGGTGCTGGTTGCTTAATTCCAAAAAATTAACCAGTTGCATCAGGCTAGCCTCCTTGTACTGTAACAAGTCGACGATGATATTTTCTCCTTCAAATTGTTTAAAAATGCCCTCGAGAAAAGGGGCGAACTTTTCTATATCGTTGTGCTCATCTTTGAGCAAAATGTATTTATCGTGTTTTTTACTGATCATTACGTCTGATTTTTGCAGCGACCAGGTAGAGTACGGCCATACGTATGGCCACACCATTTTCGACCTGGTTCAAAATAATGGCTTGGTCTGAGTCTGCCACATCACTGGTGATTTCTACACCGCGATTGATCGGACCTGGATGCATGATGACGATCTCTTTATCCAAACTGTCCAACAACTCACGATTCACACCGTATTGTTGAACGTATTCCCGCACACTGGGGAAATAAGAAATATCCATACGCTCATTCTGTACCCGCAACATATTAGCGACATCGCACCATTCCAGTGCTTTTCTCAAGTTGAGCTCCACCTTGACCCCTAGTGAAGCGATGTGTTTGGGCAAAAGGGTGGCTGGCCCACAAACCATCACCTCAGCACCTAGTTTTTGCAGGCAGTAGATGTTGCTTAAGGCTACCCGACTGTGCAATATATCTCCAACGATCACTACTTTTTTACCGCTGAGATCTCCCAGCTTTTCTCTAATAGAATATGCGTCGAGCAAAGCTTGAGTCGGATGTTCATGAGCGCCATCACCCGCGTTGACGATACGGGCATTGACGTGCTTTGAAAGAAAAACTCCTGCACCAGGGTTGGGATGTCGCATGACAACCAGGTCCACCTTCATGGCGAGAATATTGTTCACCGTATCTACCAGCGTTTCCCCTTTCTTCACCGAACTCTGAGCAGCGCTAAAATTGATCACGTCGGCGCTGAGTCTTTTTTCGGCCAACTCAAAAGAAAGTTTGGTTCGGGTAGAATTTTCAAAAAATAAATTGGCAATCGTTATATCCCTTAGGCTAGGAACTTTTTTGATGGGGCGATTGATCACCTCTTTGAACTGGTCGGCTGTGCGGTGAATCAGCTGTATATCTTCTGGAGTGAGATATTTGATCCCCAAAACATTATCGACACTCAACTCACTCATGCGTTGTCATTTTTAAGCAGATATACGGCATCCTCTCCCGTATTCTCTTGCCACATTACCTTTACTTTTTGGTTGTTGATCGCATCTACCTGTCGGCCGTTGTAATCGGGCTGAATGGGAAGGTGCCTTGAAAAACGTCTATCGATCAAGGTGAGTAATTCTATACTCTGAGGTCGGCCAAAAGACTGAAGAGCCGTCAATGCCGCTCTTATACTGCGACCAGTATAAAGCACGTCATCAACAATCACCACCTTTTTATTTTCTACCAGAAAATCAATTTCGGTCGAATTGGCTTTTAAAGGTTCGTCGTTGCGCCTGAAATCATCCCTGTAAAAGGTAATATCCAACAATCCTGTTTGCAAATTCTTGATTTTGTATTCTTGGGTAAGCAACTGTTCCAAACGTTTCAAAAGATAACTCCCTCTGGGTTGAAGACCGATCAGAGCAGTATTTTCAAAACTATCGTGATTTTCAATCAACTGGCAGGCCAGCCTGTTCAGGATCAAATGCAGGGCGGTGGCGTCGAGAAGTAACTTTTGACTCATTAAGGACTGCTGATTGGGACAAAGATACATATTTTGCCTCATGACCACCGTACTTTTTTGATCGCATTCGATGTGGATTAGTTGAGACCGCATACTAGGCCTGGCTCTCAATAGAGAACAAAAAAAATCCCCTACCGCAGGGTAAGGGATTTTGGTTAATTAAAAGGCAATGATTATTTACCTTCCATTCTATCTTTAAGGGCCTGCAGTTTGGCATTGGCATCACCCAAGGTAGGCTTGGATTCTTCCTGCGCTTTGGCAGCCGCCTGCTGTACGTTCTTGGCTTCTTCTTCCTTGTGAAGAACCATGTGAGAACCTACGACTCTCTTGAATTCTTTATTGAACTCGATGATTTGGATTTCTGCCTTATCACCTTTCTTCAATTTAGATCCATCTTCTTTTTCCAAGTGACGAGATGGGATGAATACAGAGATATCTTCGTTGAAGTTAACTACTGCACCTTTGTCCACCATTTCGGTAATTTCTACCTCATGTTTGGTACCCATTCCAAATTCGTCCTCATACTTATCCCATGGGTTTGGCATAGTTTGCTTGTGGCCTAGAGACAATTTGCGTCCTTCAACATCAAGCTCCAATACTACTACCTCCAGGGTATCTCCTACAGCACAGAATTCGCTTGGGTGCTTCACTTTCTTAGTCCAGGAAAGGTCAGAAATGTAGATCAATCCGTCTACTCCTTCTTCCAATTCTACAAACACACCAAAGTTAGTGAAGTTTCTCACGGTACCTTTGTGACGTGAACCAACTGGGTACTTACTAGTAATATCAGTCCAAGGATCAGGATTCAATTGCTTCATACCAAGAGACATCTTGCGATCTTCTCTATCGATGGTCAATACCTCAGCCTCGATCTCGTCTCCTACCTTGACAAAGTCACCAGCACTTCTCAAGTGCGTAGACCATGACATTTCAGATACGTGTACCAGACCTTCTACTCCTTCTTCTACTTCTACAAACGCACCATAGTCGGCGATGACTACTACTTTACCTTTCACACGGTCTCCTGGCTTGATTTTGTCAGACAAAGCTTCCCATGGGTGAGCTTCAAGCTGCTTCAAACCAAGTTGGATACGTGACTTGTCCTCATCAAAGTCAAGGATAACCACGTTTAGGGTCTGGTCTAGCTCTACCACCTCATTCGGATGATTGATACGAGACCAAGAAAGATCAGTGATGTGTACAAGTCCGTCAACACCTCCAAGGTCAACAAACACACCGTAAGAAGTAATATTCTTTACGACACCTTCCAATACCTGTCCTTTTTCCAAACGAGAGATAATTTCCTTCTTTTGCTCTTCGATATCTGCTTCGATAAGTGCTTTGTGGGAAACAACTACGTTTTTGAATTCGTGGTTAATTTTCACCACTTTGAATTCCATAGTTTTATCTACATACTGGTCGTAATCACGGATAGGCTTGACGTCGATCTGCGAACCAGGAAGGAAAGCTTCTATACCAAATACATCTACGATCATACCACCTTTGGTACGACATTTTACATAACCGTTAACGATCTCGCCGGTATCGTGTGCATTGTTCACACGCTCCCATGCTTTGATCAAACGTGCTTTACGGTGAGAAAGGACCAATTGTCCTGTCGCATCTTCACGCACATCTACGAGCACCTCAACCTTATCACCTTCTTTCAAATGTGGGTTGTAACGGAACTCGTTTAGAGAAATCACACCTTCAGACTTGGCATTGATGTCAATGATGGCATCACGATCAGTCATTTTGATTACAGTTCCCTCGATTACATCGTTGTCAATAGTGTCAACAAAGTTTTCGGCAACCAGTTTTTCAAATTTTTGAAGTTGCTCTTCATCTACCTTTTCAATTCCTTCGCTGTAACGCTCCCAGTCAAAAGAGTCTAGGAATGCTTCAGGATCTTCCTGTTGCGGAGAAGTAGTTGTTGAGGCAGATGCTTTCTCTACTCGTTCTTGAACTTGTGTTTCGGTCACACCTTCTTGTGCTGCCTCAAGTTCTTGTTTTGTTGTTTCTTCAGCCATGTTGTTGCTGATTAAAATTTGTATTCCAGAGGATGGCGGAAACTGACAGAACACCTCTAGAAGATATTTTTATAACTTTTTGATTCCCAACCGGTTTCCTTGTTCTCGATTTGGGAGTGCAAAAATACATTCTTTTTTTTAGATATCCTACAACTGTTCTGGCATAAATGCTTGTGAGTGTTTCGCTTTCGCGAAAGCGAATATCAAAAAGCTTGAGGCAGGATATTCAGCTCACTCATTCAAAAGGTCGTTTGACTCATTCTCGCTTTTTAAAATCTAGCATTGGAAATAATTTAGACCTGAATTAAAAAACACCTCCAATGAAAAATTTTATGATTTTTATTGTCATCTGCCTCACAAATCTGACAATGGCACAACAAACTATTACGGGAACCGTCAGCGATGCCGATGGTCCGCTATTCGGTGCAACGGTTGTTGTAAAAGGCACCAAAAAAGCAACTACCACCGATTATGACGGAAAATACACCATTCAAGCCAGTATAGAGGATAGCCTTATATTCAGCTTTTCTGGCTATGACAGTCAGGAAGTACTGGTAGGAAATCAGCGTGAAATAAACGTACAATTAACCAGCAGTCTAGATCAGGTGGTGATTACTGGTTACCGTACCAGAACAAAAGCTGCCTTAAAGGTGTCATCAGAAACTATATCTTCTAGGCCAAATAGGTCTGTTATTCAGAGGTTGTCTGGTCAGACAACAGGAATTCAAATCACCACTGCAAGCGGCCAGCCCGGCGCAAATTCTAGCATATCAGTTAGAGGACAAGCCTCCATAAGAAGTAATAATAGTCCGTTGATTGTCATCAATGGTTATATAGCCAGCAGGGATGATTTAAGCCAGATAAATGCCGATAAAGTTTCTGAGGTAAAAATTTTAAAAGATGCCGCTGCAACAGCCATTTACGGGAATCGTGGATCCAACGGTGTCATCTTAGTCAATACACAAGGTCGCAAAAAATTGAAAAAAGCTGATAAGCTATTGCACCAAATCAAAGATCTTTTTCACAATGAATCCTATAAGGAAATTGAGGAAAACAAATTTGAACAAACCTATACTGCTCCGCTCAGCACTTTTTCTATTGATGTGGACAAGGCCTCTTATGCCAATGTGCGCAGAATGATCAATCAAGGCCAACAAGTTCATCCAGATGCAGTGAAAATTGAAGAAATGATCAATTACTTCACTTACGACTACGATCAACCTACAGATGAGCATCCTTTTGCAGTCCACACCGAACTTACACAAACCCCATGGAACGAGGATACCCAATTGGTTAAGATCGGATTACAGGGGAAAATTTATGAAGAAAAGGATTTGCCGCCATCCCACCTGACTTTTCTTATCGATGTTTCTGGATCTATGTCTTCGCCCAATAAGCTTCCTTTATTGCAATCTGCTTTCCATCTCCTGGTTCAAAAATTACGCCCAGAAGACAAAGTGTCCATCGTTGTTTATGCAGGTGCTGCTGGGCTTGTACTGGAACCTACCTCTGGAAATAATAAACAGAAGATTTTGGAAGCATTGAACAGCTTGAAAGCCGGAGGTTCCACCGCAGGTGGTGAAGGTATCGAACTCGCCTATGATATCGCCCAAAAGCATTTCATCAAAGAAGGAAATAACAGGGTAATTCTTGCCACCGATGGTGACTTTAATGTTGGTGCATCTAGCGATAATGCCATGGAAGAAATGATTGTAGAAAAAAGGAAAACTGGGGTTTTTCTTTCTGTTTTGGGAATGGGTTACGGGAATTACAAAGATGCCAAACTTGAGATTTTGGCCGATAAAGGCAACGGGAACCATTCTTATATCGACAATATGCAGGAAGCACGTAAGGTGTTTGGCCAAGAATACGGCGGTAGCTTATACACCATTGCCAAGGATGTCAAACTACAAGTGGAATTCAATCCTAAAAACGTACAGGCCTACCGGCTTATCGGCTACGAAAACAGATTGCTTGCCACAGAAGACTTTGTGGATGATACCAAAGATGCAGGGGAACTAGGGGCCGGACATACCGTAACCGCACTATATGAGATTATACCTACTGGAAGTCAAAGCGAACACCTCAAAGCATTAACCAATTTAAAATACACCAACACCCAATTTGCCCATGCTTTTGATGACGAGTTGTTCACCGTGAAATTGAGGTATAAAAAACCAGATGGAGACCAAAGTATTTTGCTAGAATCTATACAAGAAAATGAGTTGACCAAAGCTGGAACTGACATGCAGTTTGCCGCTGCGGTGGCCCTGTTTGGAATGCAATTGAGACGCAGTGACTTTAGTAATGGAGCAACATTAGAAGATATTGTCCAATTAGCTAAAGCAGGTCGAGGAAAGGACGAGGACGGCTACCGTGCGGAGTTTGTTAGATTGGTGGAAGCCTATGCAGCTACCACAGTAAACAATATGTCCTATTTACAACAAAATTAAGTTTGGGGGTGGAAACCTCGCGGCAACAAAGCCTGACCGACCTAAAAGCCAAAGGTATGGCCAGGAGCTGCGAGGTTTTTTAAATTATCTATTTTAGAGGTTTTACGAAAAGCCATGAATAGTAAAGCAAACACACCCAAAGCTTATCTGGAAGAGCTTCCTTCAGACCGACGGGAACCTATTAAAAAAATTCGCCAACAAATCCTGGATCACCTACCAGACGGATTTGAAGAGGGAATGCTTTATGGGATGCTGGGCTATTATGTGCCAAAAAAAATATACGAACCTGGGTACCATGTAGGAAAAGAGTGGACTCCACTACCTTTTATCAATCTCGCTTCCCAAAAAAATTATATCGCCCTCTATCATTCTGGGATATATGCCAACGCAGACTTGCACGATTGGTTTGTCCAAGCCTATAGCCAGCACAGCCAGTACAAATTGGATATGGGGAAAAGCTGTATCCGCTTTAAACGCATGGATGATATTCCTTATGATCTAATCGGACAATTATGCGGCAAAATGACCCCAGCAGAATGGATTGAAATCTACGAGCGGAGAAAAAAATAAGATTTAGGCAGAAGCTTTGTTAATCGCCTCCTTTGACCAGCGAACCAATTGTTCAAATTGTTCCTCCCTATTCATGTGTGAGGTATCGAGTAATTTGGCATCAGGCAATTGAACCAGTGGGCTATCCTCTCGCGTTGAGTCGATATGATCCCTTTCAAGTACGTTTTTCAGCACCTCATCGTAAGAGACGTGATCGCCACGTCCAGTGAGTTCGTCATATCTGCGCTGTGCCCTTACTTCTGGATCAGCAGTCATAAAGATCTTTAATTCAGCCTCGGGAAATACTACACTACCTATATCCCGACCGTCCATAACAATACCCTTTTCCTTACCCATGGCTTTTTGTTGCTCAACGAGTTTAGCACGAACTTCTGAAATGGCTGCTATTTGACTTACGGTATTACTGACCTCTAGGGTACGGATGTCTTTTTCGATATTTTTATCATTCAGATATACATCAGCACGATCGGTAACGGGATTGTGCTTGAAATAGATGGTAAGGGAAGGTAACTGATCTACAAGTGCAACACGATCCAATTGATCTTCTTTGATCATATTTTCGCTTAAAGCGAAAAAAGCCACAGCCCTATACATCGCTCCAGTATCCACATACACATAATGTAAATGGGCGGCCAGTTGTTTGGCAGCGGTACTTTTACCCGTACTGGAGTGTCCGTCGATGGCAATGATAATTTTGTTTTTCATTTATTGCAAATTGATGTTGACCCCAAAAAGGCTGGTATGAGATGCGAGTGTATATCTCGCGTGGGTATAACTGAACCTTAATTTATTCATTTTAAGGGAAAAACCAGCACTCACGCCAGAAAATGCCCTGGTATTCTGTATACGCAATTCCTCTGCCCTTCTAAAACTATAGCCCAATCTCACTTCAAATACCTGTTCAGGGAAAATTTCCAATCCCAACACTGTATGACGTAATATATTATTAAAAAAACCAGGTTCTTCTGGAATTACATTACCGTCCAAATCGGTTTGCGCATTGGCATCATTAGAAAAAGCGATGTTCCATTTTTGAAGATTTTCCAGCGTCACATGAAGTCGCAAAGGCAAGTTTTTCATGGTATTGGAAAAGCCAGCCGATATTTCCAAAGGCAGTTTTTCATATATCTCGTTGTAGGGGGTAAATTGAGTTCCCAAATTGCGCACTACCACAGCTGCACGTATCGCTTTATCCTCATCGTAGTAAAGTAGGCCTAGATCTACTGCTCCTCCAGTTGAAGTAAAGTTTTCCAATTGAGACGTAATCAATTTGAGATTACCACCAACATAAAAATCCGACCACGGAATATTATAACTGTAACCAAAAGAAACAGCCACCTCATTTCCACCAAATTCGCCAGTAGAATTGCCTTGTTCATCATAGCCGTCAAATGACCCGTAGTTGAGATAAGTAACTCCAGCGTGAAAAGTCTGCACGTGTCGATCCCAAGTGTAGGCATAACTGGCAGTACCATAATTCACATCGCCTAAATAATTGACATAATTAACCTGCAACTGATTATCCATCTTAGGGTTAATGGTCGCCGGATTATAGATTCCTGAAGTAGGGTCGTAATCCACAGCGGTTAATACCCGACCTCCTAATGCTGCTTGTTTGGTACCTGCTACCAAGTTCAGAAACTGATAGGTGGATTCACCGCCAATTTGCGCCTGAACGGATAAGACTGGAACTAAAAGAAATAAACCAAATAACGTGTAAAAAGTACCTGACCAGCGACAGGACAGACTGGAACAACGCGTGAAGACAGGTTTAATATTTGGCATTAAGAAATTCTAAGATCGCTATGCTGATAACGGATGCAAGTTTAAAATATTTTTAAGAGTCCGAAGCTAATTACTGGCTGAATCTACATTTTTTACTCTTACCAAGCCATCTTCATCTATGCGATCCAAGGTGACATCCTGTAAGGTATTGACCAATGCTGGGTCCCAGTATGTTTTTACTTTCACGTAATTTTCTGTAAATCCCTGAATAAAACCTTCCTTGTTTTCGGCTTCCCAAAGAACGGTTTTTTGTTTACCTAGCTGACTTTCATAAAAGGCCCGGCGTTTTTTGGCCGATAAACCGCGTAACATTTTAGAACGCTTCTTGCGAACTTTGAGAGGAACAGCGCCCTCCATCGTTGCTGCGGGTGTATTATCTCTTTCAGAATAGGTAAAAACATGTAGATATGAGATATCCAAATCACTTAAGTAATTATAGGTATCCAAGAAGTGATCATCTGTCTCTCCTGGAAAGCCTACGATCACATCCACCCCTATACAACAATCTGGCATGGTGCTCTTAATTCTTTCCACCCGATCAGTATAGAGTTCGCGGTTGTAGCGTCTACGCATTTTACCCAACAATTCGTTGTTTCCCACCTGCAACGGAATATGAAAGTGAGGAACAAAAGCATTGGCCCCTGACACAAAATCAATGGTCTCATTTTTCAACAGATTGGGTTCGATAGAAGATATGCGCAACCTTTCAATCCCTTGCACTCGATCCAGCGCGTGCACTAAATCCAAAAAGGTATGCTGATGGCGTTTATTTCCAAATTCTCCCTTTCCATAATCACCGATATTGACACCTGTAAGTACGATTTCCTTGATACCTTGCTCTGAAATCTGCCGGGCATTTTCCATCACATTTTCTAAAGTATCACTGCGCGAGATACCTCTGGCCAATGGTATGGTACAGTAAGTACATTTATAATCACATCCGTCCTGCACTTTTAAAAAAGCGCGGGTACGATCGCCGTTAGAATAAGATCCCACGTAGAAATCGGCTTCGTCAATCTCACAAGAATGGATCTGGGCAGGTAGCTCCTTGGACAACTGATTGAGGTAATCGGTGATTTTAAACTTTTCGGTAGCACCTAAGACCAGGTCCACCCCTTGCACTGCTGCTAGTTCTTCTGGTTTAAGTTGGGCATAACAACCCACGGCGATCACAAACGCATCCTCATTTAGTTGATGGGCTTTTTTGACAATGCTTTTAAAACGCTTATCTGCATTTTCAGTCACACTACAGGTATTGATCACATAAATATCAGCCGTTTGATCAAACTCTACCCGGTCAAATCCTTCCTGAGCAAAACTGCGTGCAATAGTACTGGTCTCGCTGAAGTTGAGCTTACAGCCTAAGGTATAAAAGGCAACAGATTTAGTATCAGTCTCCACAAGCATAAGATCCTCAGATTTTTGGCCTGCAAAGATAGGCGTTTTTTACAGAGGAGAAAGCTCCGGAACAATGGCAGTTAGCCTGTACAAGTTTGCGATCGAGTAATAGGAGATGACTTGAGAATTGCCCAACTAATAACTCACAACTATAAAAAGCCTACTCCTCACCCTTATCATAAAAAAACTGCTCTCGCCAGATTTTGCCATCCTTCACCTGATATACCCCTATTTCATTCATTTGAGATCGTTGACCACTAGGTTTGTGGGTGGTATCCATCCAAAAAGTCACTGCAAAATGATTATCGGCAACCATGGGATCAGAGACTTTGGTACCGTGCACCTCAAAATTTTCTTCCCACCACTGGCCTTTTTTCTGGAGACCTTCCATGCCATGCACTTCTTTCATGGGTTCTGACATTTCGATGCTCGTGATATTTGAACTGTACAATTCTTGATAGGCCTTTTCCTCCTGTTGGTTGCGGCAATAGGCCACAAGCTGGTCTGCTACTTCTTTAGTGGTCATGATAATAGGTTTAAGATTAGTTCTAGAAAGTTAAGAAAAATTCCGCTGAACCAGGGCAAGAATTTTTAGCTGAGTAATTGTTATAAATGAGCCCTGTAACCGACCTTTGTATCATGGAGAAACAAGTTTCTAAAACAACTCTCGGATTGAACCTGCCCACGGATCCGCGATGGGTAGATCTGGCCGCCATGAGCTTACAGGATATACTAACTGACCATGCCTTTTGTGAGCAAAAAGCAGCCAGTAATATCATTTCGATCATTCAAATGCACTCAGATAAACCCATGATTGTTGAAGAATTGTCGCCGGTGGTGACCGAGGAATGGGGACATTTCAGGCAAGTCTTGAACGAACTCAAAAAACGCGGGATGACCTTGGGAATTCAGCGTAGGGACGAGTATGTAAAAAAGCTTATGAAAGGTCGACCCAGCGGACAGGGCCGTCAGGCAGCATTTTTGGATCAGCTGTTGATCTGTGCCCTGATCGAGGCTCGCAGTTGTGAAAGGTTTAAAACGCTTTCGCAAAAACTGGAAGATCCAGAGCTACAGGAATTCTATCATAAATTTATGGTGGCCGAAGCAGCGCATTATAAATTGTTCTTACGACTTGCCAAAAACTATTTTGACGAACAAAAAGTAATGGAGCGTTGGAATTACTGGCTGGAATATGAAGCCAGCTTCCTCCCTCTGCTGGAGGTACGTGGGGATCGCATGCATTGAAAAAGTTGGGGTGACTTTCAATCAAACAATTGTGATGAACAAACAGTGGCATCTCGACCTTCAATACTCAGGATGCAATTTTTAAGTCCATCCTTACAACGCCATATTAGCCATTCTGGTCAGCAACAATGAAAATAAGCAGATGATCCAAAAAGTAAAAAAACAATTTACAGAACAACGCTATCGCTGGTGGCTCAGAGCCAGCATCATTGTGATTTATCTGATCATAGTCGCTGGTGCCGTGGTACGTATGACCGGAAGTGGTATGGGATGTCCAGATTGGCCCAAGTGTTTTGGGGTTTGGATTCCTCCTACTGAACAGAGCCAACTTGAATTTTCGCCGAATACCCCATACAAGGATGGTATGGTTATTATCGTCGATAAGGAACTACGGGTGGCTGCCACAGATTTTACCTCTTCAGATACCTATTTGGAATCCAATTGGGAGCCTTATACCAAACACGACTATGCAATTTTTAATGTCTATCATACCTGGACCGAATACATCAATAGATTAATCGGAGCTCTGGGTGGAGTTGTGGTATTTTTTATGTTCCTGTTTTCATTGCGGTACATCAGGCGACGCCCTAAGATCACCCTGCTCAGTTTTCTAGCAGTGGTTGCCATGGGCGTTCAAGGGGTGATCGGTAAAATTGTAGTGGACACCAATCTATCTCCAGCATTGATCACCTTTCACATGATCTTTGCCCTCCTTATCGTGGGACTGCTGGTTTATCTACTGCATAAAGTAAAGCCGGTAGACTATAGGTACAAGACCAATCCGGTGATGCCTAAATTTGCTTTGGTCTTAATTGTGCTCACTTTAGTTCAGGTCGGATTGGGTACACAGGTGCGCCAATTTATTGACGAGCAAATCGACCTATGGGGTTACCCTTTACAGTCTTATTGGCTGGAAAATAATGGCCCATTGGTTTTTTATATACATCGTAGTTTTTCCTTGGTACTCTTGGTGTTAAATGCGTGGTTTATATACAAAGCCATTACCCATTTCAAACATCCGAAATCTACCTATCTGATCCTTGGACTTTTGATACTGATTACAATTGTAAGCGGTGTTTTCATGAACTATATGGATTTCCCGTTTGGATCACAAGCGGTGCATTTGGTAATCGCCTCCATCATTTTGGGGGTTCAATTTTATTTATGGATGCGATTGCGGGTGGCTGATGATACTACTACTCTTTAAGGTCTAGCGATGTTTGTATTCAACCGATGCTTTTGGGAACAAAAGCCAGTTGACGAAAGGCCTCCGTTGAACCGCAATATTAACGATTGACTTCATCATAAACGCCGTAAATCCGTTATCTTTGCCGACCTTAAATTTTGACTTTAAATGATCTATAGAATTCGAGTCATCCTGGATGCCTCCACTGACTGTTTTAGGGATATCGAGATTGATGGTGCCAGTAATTTGGAAGAATTTCACAACGTCATCACACAATCCTTTCAATTGGAAGGTGATGAAATGGCCAGTTTCTATGCCAGTGACGAGGAATGGAATCAAGGTGAGGAATTTTGCTTGTTTGATATGAGCGAGGGCACCGCACCCGTGCAGAAAATGTGCGATACCCAATTAGAGGACGTCATGGGCAAAGAAAAGACAAGGATGATTTATGTCTATGATTTTCTTTCCATGTGGACCTTTTTGGTAGAGTTGGCCGATGTGGCTGGACCTGTGGATGGCACTTCTTATCCCCAAGTTATTTTTGCCATGGGCGAACTCCCAGATTCCCCTCCAGATAAAAATTTTGAAGCTGATCCCAGATTCCACGACGGTGAAGAAGAGTACCGTGGTGACTTAGATGATGACGATGATAACTTCTACGATGAAGAATCCTTTGACGAATACGACCTTTACTAAGCCATGATCAACCTTTATAATACAAGAATAGAAAACCTCGCCATTCACCGCGTCGGTAACAAAAACAAAGGTGAGATGTTACTTACCTCCAGCGACAGCACCTCCCTGGACGATGAGATGCATGCTTTACTGAAGGAATATTTCCTGAAACCCTTCCGTTCTAAGGAAGAGGCTTACTACAGTTTTTTCCACGATGAGGATCTTGAATTTCACGAGATGTACGCTTTCGCGAAAGCGATATTCTCCACCCCTGCCTCCTTACTGGACAACAGTAAAAAGATTGCTAAACACCTCTATCAGCAATCGGTACACCCACATATCAGAAGCGGCGAACTCTACGTTTGCTATTTTGATAATGTAATGGTGGACAATAACAAAACCGATGCTATCGGAATCTTCAAAAGTGAGATTAAACAGGACTTCCTGCAGTTTGAAGAACAGGAAGACAATCTTAAAATGATTCTACAACAAGGCGTCAACCTCAACAAACTAGACAAAGGGGCTATTATATTTAATGTAGAAGCTGAATCTGGCTATAAAATACTATCAGTAGACTCCAATAGGTATGATGCCAAATATTGGCTAGAAAGTTTTTTAGGTGTGGATGTTTTTGAAGATGAAAACTTTTTTACCAAGAAATACTTGAAATTCTGCCAGGATTTTGCCAAGGAAGTTGTGCTTCCTGCAGAAGATAAAAAAGAAGAAGTAATGTTTATGAATCGGGCGGTGAATCACTTTGCCAAAAATGATGCTTTTGAAGAAACTGCTTTTCTGAATGAGACATTGGACAACCCAGATTTGATTCCGGAATTCAAAAACTATAAGGTAGAAAAAGGGCCCAAATACTCCATTGAAGATGTATCGAGTTTCCCGATTTCCAATCAAGCCGTAACCGCGGCCCGTAAAGGCATCAAAAGTGTGATCAACCTGGATACTCATGTACAGATCAAGATGGACTTTACAAATCCCGACAGCGCAGATAAGTTTATTGAAAAAGGTTGGGACGAGGAGCGACAGATGTATTACTATCTGGTCTATTTTAACCGCGAGGAGAAAAAATAAAGACCTTCTCTTATCGGCCTAAGACCATTAAAACGCTGGAACCGCTATGATGTCGTTCCAGCCTTTGTTTTTAGCAAATATTGTTTCTTATTTGATTACCAATTTTATAGTTTGCGTGGTGGTCTTAAAGAAATAGATTCCGACTGATTGGGTCGATAGATCTACTCTGAGATCATCACCAGCAGCTACTTCTCTTCCAGCGGCGTCATACACCGACCATGTTTGTTGAGAACTAGTGTGAAATGCACCTGTATGACTGGGATCGGGAAACATGATTATATTTTCTCAATCGGCCATTGATCTACAACAACACAGCGGCTGAGTTGGGCACTCCTGCACCACACCACAACAAAAAAAGTCTTCATGATAAAGGGATGAAGAGTTGATGTAAAAATCAATCTACATTGATCCACAGCTCAAAGTTTGCTCAGTATCTATCTTAATTACTGTCAACAATGAGGACTGCCGATATCCCTTGCGAAGGCTAAACGTGGTTTAAACGAATCAGTAACTAGATCTGTTTTTAAACCAAATAGTCATATACAAGCTAAATCTAGCATAATTTAATGATCGACATCATGATAATTGCGTTTCACAAAGTTGAGTGCTGTATTCAGCACACCCCCCATGTTTCGGGCGGTTTTAAACTTGATATCGCCGGTGAATTGGTGGAGTTCGCGTCTTAACTCCTTAAATTTCCCCGGTGTGGAAAGATAATCGGCTTTCATACATTTGATCAAGTGCTTATACCTGGTTTGGGTATTGATCAGACGTTTGGCGATCAAAGCACGCTCTTCTTTTTTGTATTGTTCGATACTTTCATTTTTCAGACAATCGGCTACATTCATCACCATGGCCACATTTTCTTTAAAAAACTGTGGTCGGTATACTTTCAGTTTACCTTCATAAGATTGTTGGTCAAAATCAATGGCCCTGATGGCATAACTTACGCGATCAAAATCATGGGTGGGTATGACGACATAATTATAGGCCCTCATATCCCCCAACAAACGGATCAGACAGCGCTCGTTGAATTTGACAAATTCTTTGGCGATTTGGGTGAGTTCCTGGTGATCACAACCATCCATATAATCTTCAATGAATTCGTCACCAGGTATTCCGGCAATATGTTCTTCAATTAAGGTGTCTTTATACACTAAGAAATTGATACGGTGTGGTGAGAGCAGGTGTTCGAGTTCAAGCCCGTAAACCCGGGAGGCATCGGCTTTTTTTACGTAGAAATAGGTAAAACCGTCATTCAGGATATTCCTGATTTTGATCCTGAAGGGTTTGGTATTGCCAAACGTGCAGTAGTCTACTGCATCCACACTCAGGTAATCCAGGGACTCATCCCGGCCATCACTGTGGAGTATATCATATATTTTTTTGAGGTGATTGTCAATATGGATACGCTCGTAGTCTGGATAATAACAACGCACCCATAACGTATCTTCATCATTTTTATCATAAACAGTAACGGAGCCTGAAAACCTCAACAAATCGTCATAGGACACCGGGATGCTCGTGCTTCTGTTATATTTTTTTACGTAAGCCGCGAGCGAAGTGGCAATGGGGAAAGTAGGCTTCTTTTCTGAAAGCAATTTATCGTTCAGCACCTTTTGACTCATAGATTCGGTAACATTTTTTGTTTCTTTCAGTCACATAATACAACAAAAAAGCTTATTCATGGAAACAATCCTTGAAATTAATGACCTGCATAAAAAATATGGTAACCTGACTGCGGTGGATCATATTTCCTTTACCATAGAAAAAGGACATGTGTACGGCATACTAGGTCCCAACGGGAGTGGTAAATCAACCACACTAGGAATGGTGTTAAGTGTGGTCAATCCTACCAGCGGAAATTATTCATGGTTCGATGGAACCACGACGACTCATCAAGCACTGAAAAGAATTGGCGCTATTATTGAACGCCCCAATTTTTATCCGAGTATGAGTGCGGTACAAAACCTTAAATTGGTTTGCAAGATCAAGGAAATCGACTACTCAAAAGTTGAAGAAAAGCTAGAGCTTGTGGATTTGCTTTCGCGAAAGCACTCTCCCTTTAAAACCTATTCATTAGGGATGAAACAGCGTTTGGCCATCGCTAGCGCGCTACTCAATGATCCCGAAATCCTTATACTGGATGAACCTACCAATGGACTGGATCCGCAGGGAATAAGACAGATCAGGGATATTATTCAGAAAATTGCAGCCACTGGCACTACTATATTGCTGGCTTCTCATTTGCTAGACGAAGTGGAAAAAGTCTGCAGCCATGTGATAGTGTTGAGAAAAGGACAGATGTTGTATTCAGGCCCTGTAGATGAAATGAATAATAACCATGGTTCCATTGTTATCGACGCTCCTAATCGCGATGATTTGTTTGCCTTTATCAACAATCAGAACTATGCCGGATCCATTGAAAAATTGGCAGATGGTTTTGAAGTTATCTTAATAAAGGATGTAGACAACAGCCAGATCAACAAGGATGCCTTTGACCAGGGGATTCATCTGAGCACGCTTTTCCACAAAAAACAAAGTTTGGAAGACCAATTCATCGAACTTACCAACCAATTATAATTCCTACCATGAAAAGACTAATCGACATAGAATTCCATAAATTCAAGTACAGTAAAAGCAGTAAGGTGCTCACGATTATTTATTTGGTGATCGTATTTGCCTTAATGTTTGTAGGATTATATGAAGTTCCTTTTAAAGGTGCAAAGGCCAGTCTTTCGGACTTAGGGATTTTTGACTTTCCCTACATCTGGCATTTGAGCCCTTACATCCTTAGTTTTCTAAAATTTCTGATCGCCATTGTGATTGTATCTCTTACGGCAAGTGAATACAGTAATCGAACCTTAAAGCAAAATCTGATCGACGGTTTGAGCAAAAAAGAACTGGTATTGTCCAAGTTTTATTTGGTGGTTGCTTTGGCTCTTGTAGTGACTCTATTGGTCTTTCTGGTTTGTTTATTCCTGGGCTACCTGTATTCTGATATCACCGAATTCAATTTAGTATTTCGGGATGTAGAATATGTCGGCGCTTTTTTTCTGAGTCATCTCACTTTCTTTGCTTTTTGCTTATTTGCTGGTATTTTGGTCAAGCGCAGTGCTTTTGCACTGGGACTCATAGGCATCTGGTGTATTTTTGAATTGTTAACTTTTTTATTTACCTCCCACATTGATTTGAGGTTTGGTTACGGAATTTGGGATGTATTGCGTGATATCTTACCCATGTCTTCTATATCTAATTTGATAGTAGAACCATTTACCAAGGTAAGTCTTGTAAAAAATGGATGGGAAACTTTATCGCAAAGCGAATTTGAAAAAGATTACAGCGTGCGCTGGATCAATGTGCTGGTTTGCCTGGGATGGACGACATTGTTTACATTTTGGTCTTATCGATTGTTAAAACGCAGGGATTTGTGATACTTCTGTGGTAAATTCGCGCCATGCGCAGAAAAACCTTAGTACTACTCCTGTTTTTTATGATTTCTCTAGGCTTTATGGCCCAGGCACAACTACAGGCATCTAATTGGTATTTTGGTTTTAATGCTGGGATAAGTTTTGATCCTGCTACTGGAGCGGTTACTGCGCTTACGGATGGCCAAGTAAGTACCAATGAAGGTTGCGCATCTATTTCCGATGAAAATGGTCAGTTATTATTCTACACTGATGGAACTGTAGTTTTTGACCGTAGCCATCAAATCATGCAAAATGGTCAGGGACTGAGAGGAAACCCTTCTAGTACTCAAAGTGCGATCATCATCCCAAAACCTCAGAACCCAGACATTTATTACATCTTTACTGTAGACAATCCGGTAGGGCGTCAAGGTGGTGGAGATGGAGTGAATTATTATGAAGTGGACATGACGCTGAATCTGGGCATGGGCGCTGTAACCACCAACATAGCCAATCCGCCGCAACTTTTGTTTGACAGTTCTGAAAAATTGACCGCTATTAATCACGCGACCAATGATGAGATCTTTGTGACCACTTTGGCAAGTGCTGGGGGCGGAGCAACCTTTGATACCTTTTACACGTACAAGGTTGGTGTCAATGGAGTAGATCCAATTCCCGTGCAGTCCACAGTCGCCTCCCCTGTTTCCGAGAGAAGAGGTAATCTCAAGTTTTCTCCTGATGGCAGATTTCTCGTTTCATGTAATATGACTGCAGGTACTTATATCTATGATTTTGACCAGACCACCGGCGCGGTATCAAATGAGAGACGTGTACAGGTCAATGCTCCCAATATCGCAGGATATGGCGTGGAGTTTTCTCCAGATAGCAGTCTTCTGTATGTAACAGCCTCCAACGATGCCCAATCGGCCCAGGCTACAGCACATAACTCTTCATTATATCAATACGAATTAACCCCACAAAATTTATCGAATGTTTTACTGGCTGGGACTGTCATCGATCAGCGTCAAGGATACAGAGGCTCCCTTCAATTAGGACTGGATGGTCGGATTTATAGAGCACTTTCTGAAAGCTACAATAGTGGCCGCGGGTTTTTGGGTGTGATCAATAATCCAAATGTACCTGGCCCTGGATGTAACTATCAGCACGACGCTATCCCTCTGGCTGGGCGACTTTCCACCCAAGGATTGCCGCCATTTATTCAAAGTTTTTTTGCTTTGATCCAAGTAGAAAACACCTGTTTTGGAGATGCGACTACCTTTGAATTTCAGACCGATACACCTCCTACCAGCGTACTTTGGGATTTTGGAGATGGAACGACCTCTTCTCTAGAGAATCCAGATCACATCTACGCCACCCCAGGAATTTACAATGTCACACTCACTTTAACTACTGGAGGGGCTTCACGTGTGTATAGAAAAAATGTACAAATCTTTGAATCTCCTGTAGCCAATGCACCTACTGATATCAATGTTTGTGATTTGGGTCAAGACACAGCAGAAACTATTGATCTAGCAAATGTTATATCTCCACAGGTGCTGGGAACTCAGGATCCCACCATTTTTAACGTATCCTATTTTGTCTCAGACACAGATGCGATGGACAATATGAATGAATTGTCTTTGCCTTATACACTTACCCAACCCTCCGTAAGACTTTACGCCCGAATAGCCAATAATAACAACGCGGATTGTTTTGATTTGGTTGATTTTGAACTGAGGTTGTTTGAACAACCTATAGCAAATCCAACTAGTGATCTGGAGCAATGTGATGATGATTTTGACGGCTTGGCAACGTTTGACTTGCGCTCCCAAGATCAAACAATACTAGCTGGGCAAGATCCCAACCTTTTTGACATTTCCTACCACCGGTCGCAGGCAGATGCTGATGCAGGACAACAAGCCTTGCCAGATCTCTACACTAATGAAACTCCTTTTAATCAAACTGTCTTCGTTCGCATCCAAAACCGAAATGAGCAAACCTGTGAGGACACGACCCAAAGTTTTGTACTGATCGTTCATCCGAAACCTGTAGCGATTGACTCCCAAGCCTTCCAATGTGATGAAGATGGTACGCCAGACGGTCGGACGATTTTTAATTTATCTAATTTTGACAGTACCGTTTCTGCCGCAGCTACTGGTGTTGATGTTCAATATTACCTGAATCAAACAGATGCTGATCAGCAAAATAACCCCCTAGACAAAAACTCCTTCACCAATGCAACTGCAATGCAGGTGGTAACTGCTAGGGTCACGGATACGACCACAGGATGCTATACCTTAAGCCAGATTACCTTGTCAGTGAGTGCCAGTGATGCACAGGATACCAGCCTGGAATCTTGCGATGATGATGGTACTGAAGATGGCTTTGCTTTATTTGACCTCAACAATGCAGATAGCGATGTGTTAGCAAATGCACCAGCTGGGGTACAACTTAATTACTATGCGAACTATGATGAGGCGCTTACGGAACAAAATCCTCTTCCGGTCATGTTCACCAATACTACCGCCTTCAATCAGACCATATTTGCAAGAGCAGAGTCAGCCGATGGAAACTGCTATGGGATCGCTGAAATTGAATTAGTGGTTAATCCATTACCCAATATTGAAAGGGTAGAACTGATTGATTATTGCGGTAATGATCCACAGCCCCTCCAAATAGACAGTGGTTTATTACAAGGAACGCCCAGCGATTACAGTTACCTCTGGAGTACAGGCGAGATGACCGAGTCCATTACAGTTTCTACAGGTGGAAATTATCAGGTTACAGTAACGGATGCTAATGGTTGCTCACAAGATCGTGAAGTCACTGTGATTATTTCAGAACCCGCTACAATTGATGCCATCGATATCGTTCATGCAGGTAGTGGTACCCAGGGGTCTATCACAGCAGTTGTGTCTGGCTTGGGCTCTTATGAATACCGCATCAGTCTGGATGAACCCTATCAAGACAGTCCACTATTTCTAAATGTTCCACCTGGTTTCCACACACTTTATGTTAGGGATAAAAATGGTTGTGGTGTAACAACGCAGGAATTTAGTATAGTAGGATACCCCAGGTTTTTTACACCTAACAGCGACGGTTACAATGATTTTTGGCAACTCAGTGGCGTTAGTAATGTTTTTGAACCCAATACCCAGATTTTCATTTTTGATCGATACGGTAAGTTGTTGAAACAAATTTCTCCCGAGGGACCTGGTTGGGACGGCACGTTTAATGGGACCCCTTTGCCATCCAGCGATTACTGGTTCAAGGCGACCTTGCTTGACGGCACCACTTTTGCCGCACACTTTACTTTAAAGAGATAAGTCTAAAATCCCTATTTTTACAGATAGGAGCATGAAGCAAATCATTCTTATTTTATGTTTGAGTTGTTGCGCTTTCGCGAAAGCGCAATTGCAATCAGCCAACTGGTATTTTGGTATCAATGCCGGAATAGACTTCAATTCTGGGTCTGCTGTTCCAACAAATGATGGCCAACTGGTCACAGGTGAAGGCTGTGCGACTATATCAGATGAAGTGGGCAACCTTCTTTTTTATACAGATGGATCGCTAGTATATGATGCCTCCCATAACATCATGCCCAATGGCTCAGGCTTAAAAGGTAATTCATCTAGCACCAGCAGTGCGATCATCGTACCCCAACCTGGTAATCCCAGGCTCTTCTACATTTTTACCGTTGATACTGATGATTTAAATTATACAAATAATGAGGGCTTTCACTACAGTATCGTTGATATGGATTTAAATGCGGGATTGGGAGATGTAGACCCTGCTAACAAAAACATCAATTTACTCCCACTGGTTTCAGAAAAATTAACCGCCATCTCCAATGCCAGCGGCGACGGTTTTTGGGTAATCACCCAATTTGAAGACAATTATTTTGCCTATTCCATTACGGCCGCCGGCTTAAACCCCACACCGGTCATCTCTCAGGTAACTCCGTTTATCGAATTAGTCAATACAAATTTCTCCAATGTTGACGTCGCAGCAATGCGTGGATATATTAAGGTAAATGCTCGAGGTAATAAGCTTGTTGCTGCTCACTTTTCAAACAACAACTCTGCCGAATTTTCAGGTATTACTTCCATCAATTTTGCAAGAAGTACAGCTTATGCCAATGGTGGCGAACTGTACCTTTACGATTTTGACAACGCAACTGGGGTGATTTCAAATCCCCAACCTTTGATGACCCGTAGCGATGGAGCTTCCTTTTATGGTGTAGAGTTTTCTCCCAATGGTCGCTATTTGTATGCAGAAGCAGATTATATGACTCCTTCTGTAACGCAGATTTTTGATTTTGACAGAGGTGAGATATTGCAGTTTGATTTGACTGCTTCAAACATTGCTGGAAGCCGTACGCTGGTCCATCAGGATAATTTTAATACATTCAGGGGAGCCCTGCAATTAGGATTAGACGGTCAAATTTACCATTCACGAATCAATGAGAGTGCGCTGAGTGTAATTAATGATCCAGATGCAGCCGGTCCATCAGCCAATTATGTTTATAACCAATTTGCTTTGGCTCCAAATACGATTGCATGGTATGGTTTACCCATTTTTGTTCAGTCATTTTTGTTAGATGGTTCAATAAATGCCAATAACCATTGCTTTGGTGAACCCCAAGTTTTTGAAATCAACACTTCTGCTAATATTGTTTCAGTCAACTGGGACTTTGGAGACCCAAATTCTGGGCTTGCAAATACTTCAACGGAATTGATGCCCACCCATCTCTTTTCGGCTCCAGGGACATATACTGTCAGGGTAATAGTGGATACACTAGTCCAGGTATTTGAGTTAGAAATTGATATCGAAGTCTTTGAAAATGTATCGCTGGACCTGGAAATTACTCCCTTATCTTCCTGCGACACAGGATTTGACAAAGCCGTTTTTGATTTAACTGAAGTAGCTCAAATGGTGATCGACCTTCAGCCAAATTTAAGGGTCAGCTTTTATGAGAGCTCAGAAGATGCTAACTTGGGAATAAACGCCATCATGAACACTGACACTTATGTAAATCAATATAAAATTCAGGAGTTGTACGTTCGGGTTGAAAATGACAACTGTTTTCAGGTCATACCCTTTATTATTCAGGTGGAAGAGTGCACAATTGAAATTTTTAATGTCGTGACCCCTGACGGTGACGGAAGAAATGATACTTTAATCGTTTCTGGATTGAGAAATATCTATGATAACTTTAAATTGTATATATTTAGCAGGTATGGACAAAAAGTATGGGTAGGAAGCAATAAAACCCAGGACTGGGACGGCACTTCCAACACAGGCCTTTTCTCACCTGGTAAAAGGTTACCTACAGGTACTTATTTCTATATTTTAGAGCTAAACGAACCTAATCAAAAACCCTTATCGGGATACGTGTATTTACAGTAACAAACCAAAATTAAAAATAGCCCAATGAAAAAAGTATTACTCTTATCAATCTTCTTTCTATCCACCTGGATGTCCTTCGCACAGGAAGAGTCCTCGTGGTGGATCTTTGGTATTGAGGCAGCAGTCGAATTTACCCCAAATCCCCAAAACCGTTCTAGTGACCCTGTAGTACTCAACTCAGGTTACGCTCAGGAAGAAGGTGTTGGGACTATCTCTGATGACTCAGGTAACCTTTTGTTTTTTACCAATGGTCAAACGGTATTCAACCGAAATGGAGATGTAATGCCCAACGGAGACGGGTTACTTGGCGGAACATCTGCTACACAGGCTTCTATCGTAGTTAAAGCTCCAGAAACACCAGGAGTTTATTTCATTTTTACAGTAGGTAATGGAAATACCACACCTCTGGCCTATTCTCGAATAGAAATGGCTTTGAATGGTGGTCTCGGTGATGTCGTTCCAGGTATCAAGAACGTTGTGCTTCTTGACACTTGTGCAGAAAAAGTTTCTGCGACTATCCAAACGGGAACAAATAATGCCTATGTAATGACCTTTGCCAGAAGTAGCGCGACTGCTACTTCTCCTGGTTCTGGAGTTAACAATGCGTTATTTGCTTGGGAGGTTAGAGGTATTCCTTCAGCAGGTGTTTCCTTCGTAAATGCTGCTCCCGTGGCTCAAGGCGGAAACGGAGGCTTGCCTTATTATACAACGCCAACAGCTGCCTCGGGTGCTGATAGGGGAATGTTGAGAATTTCGCCAGATGGTACTAAATTGGTAGTTTGTAACCAAAATGCCTTTACAGGTTTTGAAGGCGCCGTATTGTATGACTTTAACCCTAGTAACGGTCAGTTTGGTGGAAACGGTCTAATATTACATACTGGACCAGTATACGGTGCAGAGTTTTCAGCCACCTCCCAGTATCTGTACCATGATGAAAGTGACGACTACGGTTCAACTGGGGATAACCCGCCTCTTGGATCTGAAATGAAAAATCTTTATCAATATAGTCTTTGCGATCAGGCCAACATTGTTTCCTCCAAGCAAACTATTGGTAGTTTTACTGGTATAGGTAGAGGAACACTTCAATTGGCCAAGGACAACAATATTTATATAGCCCATAACGGTGCGCAAAGTCTTGGTAGAATTAGTAACGTTGACACTCCCACACCGTTGGTTGAACTCAATGCTATAGATATTTCTCCTGGTAGATCTAAGCAAGGGCTACCTGTATTTATCCAGTCAGAATTTTCGAGCTCCTTTGTGGTGAATGATCAATGTCAAGGAGATGCCACCGAATTCGTGTTGGCTTGTCTACCACAAGTCGCAGCCTCCAACTGGGATTTTGGCGACGGGAATACCACCATGGTGACTGGACCTAGTGTAGTGACGAATACTTATGCCAATCCAGGCACCTATACTGTTAGTGTAAACGTAACTAATGTCTCTGGAGATGTGCGTAACTTCAGCCAGGATATTACAATTTTTGAAAATGGTATTGTGGATCCAGTGGATAACACTTTGCTAGATTATTGTGATGACGATAATTCAGGCTCTGAGATTGTAGACCTGAGCGTATTTACCTCTGACGTACTAGGAGGTCAAGATCCCAATACATTTGACATCAGTTATCACGCTAATATGCAGGATGCTGATGACGGTGTAAACCCATTGCCACTAAATTATGATCAATCTATAGGTACTTCTACCATTTGGGTCAGAATTGCAAACCGAACTTCGCCCATCGATGACGGTTGTAGCGCTATTGGCTCTTTTGACCTCACGGTAAGCTCAACACCTAATCTGACCAATATACCTGATTTCGAACTTTGTGACGAGCCGAATGGTGATGGACAGGAAGATTTTGATCTGGATGGCTACCTTAGCGTGATCGATAATGCCGCAGGAAATCCTGTAGATGTAGCATACACCATTTATAATAGTGATACAGATGCGCAGACGGAAACCAATCCTATTGACACATCTGTTCTATATACAAGTTCAGGAGGACCTGAAGTGTTGTATGTGAGATTGCAAAATACAAATGATGCTGACTGTTTTGGAGTTACTCCATTTAATTTGGTCATCAGCCAAGCTCCCGCAATTGGAACAGCTCCAGACCTTACCGAGTGTGATGAGGCTCCAATTGATGGAATGCTGGTATTTGATTTAAGCCAACAGGATTCCTTTATAGATCCAAACGGTGGCAATACAGTTAGCTACTATAGCTCACAGGCAGATGCGGAATCAGGTGCAAATGCGTTACCAACTGATTATAATGCTTCCAATGGTGAGCAAGTTTTTGCCAGATTACAAAACCCTGATGGTTGTTATAATACTACCTCATTTACCATCACCGTAGAAACTTGTGAAATAGTATTCCCTGAAGGCTTCTCTCCCAACAATGATGGCCTTAATGATACTTTCTCGATTCCAGGATTGGTAGAACAGTATGACAACTTTAATTTAAAAGTGTTTAATAGAAATGGTAGCGTGGTCTATGAAACAAGCGCTTCTAACTATGAAGAGTTTGCGGGCATACCAAATTCTGGGCTTGCAGCTGGAGACGGTTTGCTGCCTACCGGTGTTTATTTCTACGTCATTCAATACAATGAGTCAGATATTGAAGACACGGCGAGTTGGGTTTACATCAATTATTAAATCCCGCTAAACAGCTTAAGTTAAGTCCCAACCTATTTGGTTGGGACTTTTTTTTGCTTCATAGATAATGTATAAAAATTGTGCTGTGACCTCACGGAGTTAACGATCCATGCTTTACAATAGATGGCACGCCAAATTATCACAAGTATCAAACGCAGTCAACATTTATAGGCATTGACAAAAAAGCAGCTATCGAGGTAGTTGCAATCCAACCACAACCGCCCTCCTACTATAACGATTGAAAATTTTGTTATTTTACTATGCACGCATAATAAAATTAAGTATATTGCAACATATTTCAGAATATGAGAGATAAGACGATAGATTATATTTTAAGAGCGACCTGGATGTCTGTTTCAAAAATGTACAATGAACAGGCAGCGGTCAAAGGCAGTACCATGTCTACTGGATTTGCCTTAATCAGTATTGATCCTGAATCTGGTACTCCCAGTACAGCCTTGGGACCAAAAATGGGAATGGAAGCCACTTCCCTATCTAGAACACTCAAAATGATGGAAAACAAAGGCTTGATCGAAAGACGTAAAAACCCAGAAGATGGACGCAGTGTTTTGATTCACCTCACCGATTTTGGGATGGAGATGCGCGAATTTTCTAAATCTGTTGTTAAAACCTTCGATCAAACCGTTAGGGATGAAATAGATCCAGAAAAATTGGATACCTTTCTAGAAGTTGCCTATAAAATCAATGAGATCGTCAACTCCAAAAAAATTTTCAAACAAAAATCTTTATTAGTTCAAAAATAAAATGGGAAAACGCAGAATAAAACACGTAACCGTCATAGGTTCAGGTATCATGGGAAGCGGGATTGCCTGTCACTTTGCCAACATAGGCTGTGAAGTACGTTTGCTAGACATCGTACCGCGAGAGCTTACTGAAAAAGAGAAAGCCAAAGGCCTGACCCTGGAAGATAAAGCGGTGCGCAACCGTATAGTGAATGAAAATCTTCAATCTGCCATTAAAAGCAAACCAGCACCTCTGTACGATACTTCCTTTGCCAAGAGAATCTCTACTGGAAATTTAGAAGACGATTTGCACACGATCAAAAATACTGATTGGATCATTGAGGTAGTGGTCGAGCGCCTGGATATCAAAAAATCAGTTTTTGAGAAAATAGAACAATACCGCACGCCGGGAACTCTGATTACTTCAAACACTTCGGGTATTCCCATTGCTTTCATGAATGAAGGACGTAGTGAGGATTTCCAAAAACATTTTGCAGTAACCCATTTCTTTAATCCCCCACGTTACCTACAGTTGTTTGAAGTAGTTCCTGGACCCAACTGTGATCCAGAAGTTACCGATTTCCTTATGGAATACGGTGAAAAGTACCTGGGAAAGACAGCCGTTTTGGCCAAGGACACACCAGCCTTTATCGGTAATCGAATAGGAATATTTTCTATCCAAAGTCTCTTCCACACCGTCAAGGAAATGGACATGACGGTAACTGAAGTCGATAAACTCACTGGTCCAGTGATTGGACGCCAGAAGTCCGCGACGTTTAGAACTGTTGATGTAGTAGGCTTGGATACCTTGGTACATGTCGCTAACGGAGTTTATGAAAACTGCCCTGAGGACGAACACCGAGATACCTTTAAGCTACCTGACTTCATCGATAAGATGATGGAAAACAAATGGTTAGGTTCCAAAACCGGTCAAGGTTTCTACAAAAAAGTGAAAAATGATGACGGGAAAAGCGAAATTCTAGCGTTGAACCTGGATTCCATGGACTATGAAAACCAAGGCAAAGCCAAATTTGCTACACTGGAAATGACCAAAACTATCGACAAGGTAGTCGATCGATTCCCAGTGTTGATAAAAGGTAAAGACAAGGCTGGCGAATTTTATCGCAAGAGTTTTGCTGCTTTATTTGCGTATGTACAGCATCGAATCCCAGAAATCTCTGACGAACTGTACCGCATTGATGATGCGATGAGTGCAGGTTTCGGATGGGAACATGGACCTTATCAAATCTGGGATGCCGTGGGTGTAGAGAAAGGTATCGAATTGATGAAGGCTATCGGGAAAGAGCCTGCAGCCTGGGTAACCGAAATGTTGGACAAAGGCTTTGACTCGTTTTATACGGTTAAAGATGGCGCCACCTACTACTACTCTATTCCAGATAAAGACTATGTGAAGAAACCTGGTCAGGATAGCGTAGTTATACTCGATAATATCAGACCTAGCCAAGAGATATGGAGCAACTCTGGAGTATCCATTCAAGACCTGGGAGATGGTATCATCAACTGTGAATTCCGTTCCAAGATGAATTCCATCGGTGGTGATGTTTTAGCCGGACTCAATAAAGCCATTGATCTTGCCGAAGAAAAGTACGACGGACTGGTAATCGCCAATCAAGGTACCAACTTTTCTGTGGGTGCCAATATAGGTATGATCTTTATGATGGCTGTTGAACAGGAATACGACGAATTGAATATGGCTGTTAAGCAGTTTCAGAATACTTGTATGAGATTGCGATACAGCAGCATTCCTACCGTTGTTGCCCCTCACCAGATGACGCTGGGAGGTGGTTGTGAAATGTCCCTGCACGCCGACGCCGTTGTCGCTGCCGCCGAGACTTACATTGGTTTGGTTGAATTTGGGGTTGGATTGATCCCTGGTGGTGGTGGTTCTAAAGAAATGACGTTGAGAGCGGCAGATGGCTTTGAAAAAGGCGACGTGGAATTGAACCGACTCAGAGAGTACTTTCTGACTATCGGACAAGCCAAAGTAGCTACCAGTGCTTATGAGGCCTATGACCTCGGAATTTTGCAACATGGAAAAGATAAAGTGGTAGTCAACCCGGCTCATCAGATCGCTTTCGCGAAAGCGCAAGCCCGAATGATGGCTGATATGGGTTATACACAACCACCTGCCCGAAAAGATATCAAGGTTTTGGGTAAACAAGCCTTGGGAATGTTTTACGTAGGAACCGATGCGATGAAGGCTGGGAACTATATCAGTGAACATGACTTGAAAATCGCCAACAAATTGGCTTACGTTATGGCAGGAGGTGATTTGAGTCAGGCACAGGAAGTCAGTGAGCAATATCTATTGGATTTGGAGCGCGAGGCATTCTTGAGCCTTACTGGAGAACGCAAAACGCTTGAACGTTTGCAGCACATGATCCAGAAAGGAAAACCATTGAGAAACTAAACGTAAAGTAATGGGACTGAACAATAGAGGTAGAGTCTTAGACTTATAAAACTGGTCTTACCTATCCAGAAATAAACGGATCATGAGTTCCATTTTGTTGAACAATATCAAACACTAACAATGAGTACAACAGCATATATAGTAGCCGCCAAAAGAACAGCGGTAGGAAAATCGGGAAGAGGCGTATTTCGCTTTAAGCGACCTGACGAACTCGCAGCAGAAACCATCCAGGGAATGCTTAAGGAGGTTCCTGGACTGGATCCTTCCAAAATCGATGATATGATCGTAGGGAATGCCATGCCAGAAGCAGAGCAAGGTCTTAATATGGCCAGACAAATATCCCTTTTGGCGCTCGACCGGGTGGATGTTCCTGGAATCAGTATCAATCGCTGGTGCGCCTCTGGATTAGATGCCATTGGTGCGGCCGTCGCTAGGGTACAATCTGGGATGGCCCAATGTGTAGTTGCCGGTGGGGTAGAAAGCATGAGTTATGTTCCTATGGGTGGGTATAAACCAACCCCAGATTATCAATTGGCTAAACAAGGCCATGAAGACTATTATTGGGGAATGGGACTTACCGCTGAAGAGGTAGCCAACGAATACAATGTTTCCCGTGAAGAACAGGATCAATTTGCCTATGATTCTCACATGAAGGCACTAAAGGCCCAGGATGAAGACAGATTTCAGGACCAAATCGTTCCTATCGAGGTAGAAGAAACCTACCTAGATGAGGATGGAAAGAAAAAGACGCGCACTTATACCGTGACCAAAGATGAAGGTCCCAGAAGGGGAACCAGTTTGGAAGCCTTGGCCAAGTTGAGACCAGTTTTTGCCGCCGGAGGAAGCGTTACCGCAGGAAATAGTTCGCAAACCAGTGATGGAGCAGCTTTCACATTGGTAATGAGCGAAGAAATGGTCAACGAATTAGGTATCAAACCTATCGCGAGATTGGTGAGTTTTGCTGTTGCTGCCGTAGAACCTAGAATCATGGGAATTGCACCTATCAAGGCTATCCCAAAAGCTTTGGAGCAAGCTGGCTTAAAACAAGAAGATATGGCCCTGATCGAATTGAATGAGGCCTTTGCCAGTCAATCCGTTGCTGTCGTAAAGGAATTGGGTCTGGATAAAGACATCGTTAATGTCAATGGTGGTGCCATTGCTTTGGGTCACCCGCTGGGATGTTCCGGAGCGAAGCTATCTGTTCAGATTTTTGATGAAATGCGCAAAAGAGGCAACCAAAACAAATACTGCATGGTCACCATGTGTGTAGGGACTGGCCAAGGTGCTGCTGGTATTTTTGAGTTTTTGAATTAATCAGAGACGCAGCAGTCTTTACGGCAGGAAAGCATAGCCTTGAAATAAGTATTGGGAGATAGCCCAGTGCCATAAACAATTAAAGAAAAGCAAGATTTTATAACATGGAAACTTTAGAAAAAAAACAACTCATACGCGGAGGACAGTTCATCGTCAAGGAATCTGATCCGCAGGATATTTTTACTCCAGAAGATTTTTCTGAGGAGCAGGTGATGATGAAGGAATCGGTCACCGAATTTGTGGATAAGGAAATTGTACCGCATAAGGAAAGATTTGAAAAGAAAGATTATGCGCTGACAGAAGAAGTTATGCGTAAAGCTGGTGAAATGGGCTTCCTGGGGGTTGCCGTACCAGAAGAATACGATGGGTTGGGAATGGGCTTTGTATCTACCATGCTCGTTTGTGATTACATTTCTGGAGCCACTGGATCTATTGCTACAGCCTTTGGAGCACATACTGGTATTGGTACCATGCCGATCACCCTATATGGAACTGAAGAGCAAAAGAAAAAGTACGTCCCTAAATTGGCTACCGGAGAATGGTTTGGCGCTTACTGTTTGACGGAGCCTGGAGCTGGATCTGATGCCAATTCAGGTAAGACAAAAGCCGAGTTGACTGAAGACGGTAAACACTACAAAATCAATGGCCAGAAAATGTGGATCTCCAACGCTGGTTTCTGTAATGTTTTTATCGTTTTTGCCCGTATTGAAGATGACAAGAATATTACCGGATTTATCGTAGAAAATGATCCTGAAAACGGTATTTCCATGAATCCGGAAGAACACAAATTGGGAATCCACTCCTCTTCTACCCGTCAGGTTTTCTTTAATGACACCATGGTGCCTGTAGAAAATATGTTGGCTGGCCGCGGAGAAGGCTTTAAAATCGCTATGAACGCCTTAAATGTTGGACGTATTAAACTTGCCGCAGCCTGTTTGGACGCTCAACGCAGGGTAATCTCCTTGGCTACTCAATACGCCAATGAGCGCGAGCAATTTAAAACACCAATTGCCAAATTTGGTGCCATCCGCAAGAAATTGGCTGATATGGCCACCAGTGCCTATGTGGGTGAAAGTGCTTCTTACCGTGCCGCCAAGGATATAGAAAATCGGATCCATATACGTCAGGAAGAAGGTGCTGCTTTCGCGGAAGCGGAATTAAAAGGAGTTGAAGAATTTGCGATAGAATGTTCCATTCTTAAGGTAGCTGTTTCTGAAGATATCCAAAATTGTTCTGATGAAGGTATCCAAATCTATGGCGGAATGGGCTTTAGCGCTGATGCACCCATGGAAGCTGCCTGGAGAGATGCTCGTATTTCCAGAATTTATGAAGGTACCAATGAAATCAATCGAATGCTAGCCGTAGGTATGTTGGTCAAAAAAGCCATGAAAGGACATGTGGACCTTTTGGGTCCTGCACAAGCCGTGGGTAGCGAGTTGACCTCCATCCCTTCTTTTGACACACCAGATTTCTCGGCACCATTATCAGAAGAAATGGATATGGTCAAGAAGTTGAAAAAAGTATTTTTAATGGTGGCTGGTAGCGCTGTACAGAAATTGGGGACTGAATTGGAAAAACACCAACAGCTGTTAATGGCTGCCTCTGATATCTTGATTGAGATCTACATGGCAGAAAGCGCCATCCTGCGTACGCAAAAGAATATTGCGCGTACCAGCGAGGAAGCCCAAAAGGAACAAGTGGCTATGTCCAAGCTTTATCTCTACAATGCTGTAAAAATCATACAGAACAGAGCTGAAGAAGGTATTTCTAGCTTTGCCGAAGGTGATGAGCAACGTATGATGTTAATGGGGCTAAAACGTTTTACCAAATATGCTAACCTACCTAATATCGTGGCTTTGAGAAACACGATTGCAGACAAGGTGACTGAGGAAAACAAATACCCATTCTAATTTTTAATTTTAAGTGAACTAAAGCCGCTTCCCGTTTGGAAAGCGGCTTTTGATTTTTAATGCAGTTCCAAAAATTTGATTGGCTAGGTCACAGAGGAAAGCATGCTACAGGTAATTATTTAATATTTGTTCCACAAATGGTCTTAACATAAACTAAACATCATTGTTATGGACAAGGCTTAATTTTGCAGCCTATGGATAAATTCTTCGAAAACTTCGATTCAGAAAAATTGGCAGAACTAGCACTGGAATACGGTATTCCATTATTGAAAGCCGTGGTTCTCTATATCATAGGAGCCTGGTTGATCAAACGAGTGATGCGGCTTACGCGAAAGTTTTTTCAGGCCAAGGATTATGATATCACCTTGGAGAAGTTCTTGATGAACATTATCAAATGGGGTCTTTGGATCGTTTTGATCATTACTGTGGTGGGAACATTGGGCGTACAGACGACCAGTCTTGCGGCTGGATTGGCTGCCATCGGATTGGCAGTGGGGCTGGCCTTGCAGGGGTCCTTATCCAATTTTGCCGGAGGAGTGTTGCTGTTGTTGTTCAAGCCATTTAAAGTTGGTGATACCGTAGAAGCACAAGGTATTACTGGAACTATTAAAGAAATAGATATATTACAGACTAAGGTAGTCACCTTTGACCGCAAGTTGGCCATCATTCCCAATGGACCGCTATTGAATGGAAATATCATAAACCACGATGTAGAAGGTATCCGTCGCTGCGATACCACCATCGGTGTGAGTTATGACGCAGATATACCTAAAACCATGGAGGCATTGCGCAAACTGGCTGCAGAGCATCCACTGACATTAGAAGATCCTGCTCCTGTTATCGTAGTTGCAGCTAATGCGGATAGTAGCATAAATATCCACGTAAGACCCTATACAAAATCAGAAGATATGTGGACAGTGTACTGGTATCTTCAAGAAAACTTTAAGCCCACGCTGGATGCTATAGGTGTTGAAATTCCTTACCCACACAGAACCCTGGTTCAAAAACCAGAGTAAAAAGATTATTGAACCGGCGGTGTGCTATTGCCTAATGGTGAAATAGTTGATAAAGGTAGATGCTACTACTCATTCAAAAAAGGATGATCATCCTGATGAGTTGATAGCGCATATCACCATTGACAGGAATCAAATAGCGCGGTTAGCGTTCTAATATTTCCAACTGAGCAAACCAATTTAAAATTCTCCTACCTTTTATACAGACCAGGAATACTCAACAAGTTTATTTTTCAAAGACTGGAGCAAGTAAGACAACAGAACATACAATGGATGATTATTACCATTTCAAGCCACTTTATGACTTAGGCAAAACATCACCAGTACAGTACGCCATGAAATTTCATGAGGCTATTACGAGCTCATTCTATAAAGGTTGCCTCTTTTTTCTATGATGAAGAAAAGTCGATATTATTCTAAGCGTTTTAAGATATGTCTTTGGATGAACTAGCAGTTCTGTTGTGGGACGTACAAAGAAAATTTATCACATCAAAAAAGCCTTTCTACAAATTGTAAAAAGGCTTTTTGTCGGGGTGGCAGGATTCGAACCTGCTCCTCTACTACCTTATTTATTAAACATTTAAAAACTGCGAACATAATAGTGTAGCCTAAATGTACTCCTAATTTAATTTCTCATAGATAGTTTTACCATAGCATATAGTAATAGTATTTCTATCTAAACTCATCATAACTTTGACAAACTTATCATTAAATAACCACAGATTAAAAATATTATCATTGCTTACTCCTCGTTTTTGATAATACTTCTCAAATTCTGTTTTAAGTTCTAATGTTATTTGTAAAAACAAGTTTTCTTTGAAATTGGACTCAATGATATAATCCACTCTCACCAAAATGTCAGCATTAAAATACAATAAAGTTTTGGATACATTATAATGTAGAACCTCTAAAGAATAATCTGTTAGTTTATATCTATCTGCAATAACAAGGTCCTGATGATTTTCTAATTGAAACTCCCAGTTCTCATATTGTGCACCTAACTGAAAAGTTTCAAATAGTTTCATCCTAGGTATTGTTTAGTTTTTCAATGATGTAATTATTTATAGTCAAACTGGATATCATAAAAATGAGAAAAGCCAATCCTATAAACCAAAGCGTAATAAATAAACTACTTCTATTTCCTTTATCCCTTACTAGCTGTGGAATTATACTTATGAATAAGAACAATCCTAAGAAAGAAGCACTACCAGTAGAATTATAAAATTTAGAAGTGAGAACTACTCCTACAAGGAAAAATATCCATATCCAATTACTTCTCTTTTCTAATCTTCTTTCCTTTAGCTGATGAACCCTGTGTTCTTCAAGTTCTTTTTCATTTAAGTCTTTAATGGTTCTAGTATGTTGGGATGCATAATTCTGGTACCATTTATTCAATCCAATAAAAGGAAAAGAGGTGCTAAATGATTTAGATTTTTCCAATAAAAAGATTGATATACCTTTCAGCCTGTCTTTAATCTTTACATCATTTACTCCAATTAAAAGAAGAACACCTATGATAAAGATTATTAAAGAAGAAAGTATTGAGAAATATAATGAGCTATCAAAAAAGAGAAAAGCTTTACTTTGCGGTGATTCATAGATTTCACCATCTATAGTTTGATGATAGGGCACATTATATTTTCCTAAGTAAACCACTTCAGATTTGAATAGTAAAGAAGTAGCTAACAAGACTACTCCTATAAGTAAAACTATTAGGCCAATCTTTTTACTCTTAAAAACGTTTGCAATTGATGAGTTATTTTGATTAATCACAATCCCACTCCTCTCTATAAATGTTTCCATTGGCTAAAGTTGTCTCCTCGTCTACAGCAGAATCACAATCTAATTCTATATTATTTATTTCCTCAAAAAGGATTGTGCCATTTTGACCAGGCTCTCTGATAGTTATTGTTTGCACGCATTCACAAGTTCCATTGTTTTGTTCATCTTCAATATCATCTGATGAGCAAGAGAACAATAGAAAACTTGCTGTGATAAATAGTAGTTTTTTCATATTGTAGTTTTATTAATATTTATTATTGACATATATGATTACCTAAAGGGTCAAATTTAACTGAATTTTTGAGTTGTCAAATATGTCAACTCATGAGTCAAAAAGATTTATACAAGAAAATCGGTTTAAGAATAAGAGAACTGAGGACTCAAAAAGAAATGACACAGTTAGATGTTTCTGCGCATTGTAATTTTGAGAAAACTAATTTGAGTAGAATTGAAGCTGGAAGAGTAAACTCTACGGTAAATACTCTTAATAAGATAGCTCTAGCTTTAGAGGTGCCTTTATATGAATTATTCAGATTTAATGAGAATTAAGTCCCAATAATTCCATTAGATATTCTTCATCAATATCCTGACATACAGCTTCAATAATGCAATCTGAAGTATCATTAAGATTAACATGAACATGGTTCAATGTCTCCCAGTTCCCATTATAAAAATTCTTGTCATTGCATTCACAGAAATCGTAATTAAATGAACAGTTGCATTTTGGGAGTTCAACTTTGTCTGGAAACAATAATCCTAACGTCAATTTCTTATTTACAGTTTTGTTTTTATGTATAACATTCCAGTTAATAAATTCCTTAAACTCAAGTATTAGTTCATAGGACCATTTAATATTCTGATTTGCTGAAATTTCTGACCAGTTTAAAATATCGCTATATTTTGTTAGCTGCTCTTTGGAAAATGGATAGTAATACTGAATACTCTCTTTAAGCTTTCTGTCAAATTCATCTTTGGTTAATCCTAAAAACATAGTAGGTATTCAATTAAAACTGAAAAATAATTCAATCTTAATTGAATAAGAACTACACAGCGTCTTTTATACTTGCAAAGTTTTCTTTAGTGATGATGAGATGATCTAAAAATTGAATATCAAGGTACTCACAGGCTTTAATCAGCTTTTGAGTTAATTTAATATCTTGATGACTTGGTTTAAGATTTCCAGATGGATGATTATGGGCTAAAATAATACTGGAAGCACAGGCTTTAATAGCAGCTACTAAAAGTAATTTAATATCCACCACAGTACCAGAAATTCCTCCTCGACTTAAAGAATATATCCCTAATACGCAGTTACTCCTATTGAGCAAAAGAGCCTTACATTCCTCTTGCATTTCCAAGGTGCTAGTATCCCAATTGTCCTTAAAATAATTATAGGCAACTTCATTAGAAGACACTTTAAACTTATCCTTATTTCCTCCTTGGGTAGAATAGGATAATTTGATTTCTGCTATTTCATTCATGGCAGTAGTTTTAAGATTTAGCTATGTTATTTAATCTATAGTTTAGTCATAGGAGGACTTCCCAGTAAAAAAACATAGATTTTGTATTCATTCTTACAAGCAATAATCCCACTGATGACAAACCAGTGGGATTATGTAAAATGACAATTTTTATAGTTACCAACATAGAGTTCCCATAAAAAACGTCATTCTATGGCTGAGCATACAAAGCATCTACATCATCGTGATACCCACCAACAGCATGGAAAGGCAATGCTTCAATAGATTGCTTTTCCTCTACATACTCATAGGTGTGAGATAAGATAATTTCTTCTCCTGTAGTTTTGTTTACATAGGAGTATGGTTCACATTTCACCTTTTTGATGTCTCCAGGAATCTGCTGTCCTAATATCATCTGACAGCCTTCTTCATCAAAGGTTGATGGAATGCTAGTTTTTCTGGCAGTCATATACATATTGCCATTTTGAGAAGTGACCACTTCTACTCCTCCCTGAATTGTTAGAGTACAGAACTCTCTTCCATCCTCTGCTTGTCTTTTTTCATAACCGATTACAGTTACCATAATGTTGAATTTTTAAGTTAAACAATGATTATCCCTTTTACCATAGGAGTCCAATGCAGCTATCACCTTGCATTTAGATTAACCTGCGATTTTTCACTTTTGATAGATGAAGGTGGGGGGATGTTTTCCACCTGAGAATGGGTGGGGGTTTTGTGCAGGGAAGGTTAAACATTCACTATAAGGCTGGTAATTTTTTTAATAAAAAAAATAAACTAGATTTAGACATTCTTTGACAAGATTTAATTTGACAAATATGATACTTGCTGAACTATTGAGAACACAGAGAGAATCTAAAGAGTTACTATTAAGAGAAGTTGCAGCTTCAATTGAGGTAGACACTGCTCTAATAAGTAAAATTGAAAAGGGAGATAGAAAACCTACAAGGGAACAAATAGACAAATTGGCTATTGCATTAGATATTGAACATAGTAAACTTTTAAAATTTTGGCTTAGTGAAAAAATATATGAAGATGTAAAAGGGGAAGATTTAGCTATTGAAGCTATTAAACTGACTTTAAAAAGGTTGAAAATAGAAAATAAATGATTACAGATTACCAAGCTAAATATTTTGCTCACGAATTAACTCGAAGATTACCTGCAAATGATATAGGTAAATTTACAGCTTCTTTACAAGATGCTCAGGTAGATATGAATCCGCATCAGGTAGAAGCTGCTTTATTTGCTTTTCAATCACCCTTGTCTAAAGGTGCTATTTTAGCTGATGAAGTTGGACTTGGTAAGACTATTGAAGCTGGAATTATTATTTCTCAAAAATGGGCAGAAAGAAAAAGAAAACTACTTATTATTTGTCCTGCTAACTTAAGAAAACAATGGAATCAAGAATTATCAGATAAGTTTTTCATTCCATCTATAGTTTTGGAATCTCAATCTTTTAATAAGCTTAAAAAGCAGGGTAAAAGAAACCCTTTTGACCAAAAGCAAATAGTTTTAGCCTCATTTCAGTTTATAAAGTCTAAAGAGCAATTTGTAAAAATGATAGATTGGGATTTAGTCATTATTGATGAAGCGCATAGACTTAGAAATGTTTATAAACCCAAAAATAAAATTGCTAATGCTATAAAGGTTGCTCTTCAACATGCACCTAAAATACTACTAACTGCTACACCTCTACAAAACTCAATACTAGAATTGTATGGGTTGGTAAGTTTTATAGATGAGTATATATTTGGAGACTTAAAGAGCTTTAAAACTCAGTTTGGAAAAATTACTACAGAAGATGCTTTTTTTGAATTAAGAGAACGTTTAAAAACAGTCTGTAAAAGAACCCTTAGGAGACAAGTTTTAGAATACATCAACTATACCAACAGAATTGCTATTGTAGAAGAGTTCTATCCTTTTAAGGATGAAGAAACGTTATATGACCTTGTTTCAGAATATCTACAAACACCTAAACTTTATGCCTTACCCAATAGTCAAAGACAACTAATGACTCTCATTTTAAGAAAGTTATTAGCTTCTTCTACATATGCTATTTCTGGTACTTTACAGGCTTTAGAAAACAAATTAAAAGCCATTTTAGCAGACCAAAAATTTCTAAACGAAAAGGTAGAATTAGGAACTGAATTTGAGACCTTAAATGAATTGGAAGATGAATGGGACGATGAAGAATTAAATTCTTTTGAGTTACTTACTGATGAAGAATTAGCTGAAGTACAAGCTGAATTGGATAATGTTTCAACATTTAGAGAGCTGGCTGTTTCTATTGAAAAAAATGCTAAAGGAGAAAAACTATTAACTGCTTTAACCAAAGGTTTTGAAAAACTAGAAGAACTTGGTGCTAATAAAAAAGCAATCATCTTTACAGAATCTACAAGAACACAGCAATATTTAGCCAACCATTTAACTAACAATGGTTACAAAAACAAAATAGTATTGTTTAATGGTTCTAATAATGATGCTAAATCTAAACAGATTTATAAAGATTGGATTGAAGAGCATAAAGGTACTGATAGAGTTAGTGGTGCAAGAGATGCTGATATGCGACAAGCTATTGTAGATTATTTTAAAAATACAGCTACCATATTAATTGCTACTGAAGCTGCTGCTGAGGGTATCAACCTACAATTCTGTTCCCTGCTAGTTAATTATGATATGCCTTGGAATCCTCAAAGAATAGAACAACGTATTGGTAGAGTACACAGATATGGACAAAAACATGATGTTGTTGTTGTTAATTTCTTAAATCAATCTAATGAAGCAGACCAAAGAGTATATGAGTTACTAGACCAAAAATTTCAACTCTTTAATGGGGTTTTTGGTGCTTCTGATGAAGTTTTAGGTAGTATTAGTTCTGGTGTAGATTTTGAAAAACGTATTGCTCAAATTTATCAGGAATGTAGACAACCTTCAGAAATAAAAAATGCTTTTGATGCTTTACAGCAAGAAATGGATGAAAGCATTAATACTAGAATTGATGAAACAAGAGAGCAATTACTAGAGCATTTTGATGATGAAGTACACCAAAAATTAAAAGTAAACCTAGAGAAAGGTAAAAGCTATTTAAACCAATACGAAAACTGGTTATGGACTGTTACCAAACATTACCTAAATGGTTATGCCGAGTTTGATTTTAAGAGAGATGTGTTTCGACTTAAAAAGAATCCTTTTCCTCAATGTAAAATTAATGAAGGTCCTTACCAACTCTTAAAAAGTGGTGATGTCATAAAAAAATCGCAACAAGAATTAGATAATGATACCAACTTATATAGAATAGGTCACCCACTAGCTAAACAAATAGTAGAAGCCTGTAAAACAAAAGACCTAGAGTTACAAAAAGTAATTTTTGATTATTCTAACCACCCAACAAATATGGCTATTGTAGAAGATTATGTAGGTAGTAAAGGGACTTTAAGAGTAATACAATTAAGTATTCTATCTTTTGAAGAGGAGGACTATTTACTTACACAAATTTTAGATAAGCAACAAAACAAAATAGATGCTGAAATAGCTCAAAAATTATTTACCTTACCTGCAAAAACTGCAAACACAACGGCTATTTCTGATGAAACAGACCTATTGCTTAGAGACCTATTTAAAGCCCAAAAGCAAGAAGTTTTAGAAGATAACATGCAGCGTAATGCTGAGTTCTTTGACCAAGAATATGACAAGCTAGATAAATGGGCAGATGATATGAAAATAAGCTTAGAAAGAGAAATTAAAGACATTGATGCAGAAATAAAATTACGCAAAGCAGAAGCTAGAAAAACACTAGATTTAAAAAGTAAAGTAAAAGAACAACGTGCTATTAAAGACTTGGAGAAAAAGCGTAATGAAAAAAGAAAACATTTATTTGAAGCACAAGACCAAATAGATGATAAAAAAGACGATGTTTTAAGTAACATAGAAGAGCGTTTAGCACAACGTATAGAAGAAAAAGAATTATTTACCATTAAGTGGGAATTGATATAACAATATGGCAAACAAAAAACAACAAAAACTAGAACTAACATGGATAGGTAAAGGTGAAGAACCTACTCTAGAACCTAGAATACTCATAGAAAACCCAGAATATAGCTATGGAGACCCTAAAACAGAAAACTTACTTATTCACGGAGATAACCTTTTAGTCTTAAAAGCACTAGAACAAGACTATGCTGGTAAAGTGAAATGTATTTATATAGACCCGCCTTATAACACTGGTTCAAGAATAGATTCTGATGGTAAGGAAGTTGGATATGAAGATGGTATTGAACATTCTGAATGGTTATCGATGATGAAGCCTCGTCTTGAGTTATTAAAGACACTATTACATGATGATGGAACATTAGCTATTCAGATAGACGACAATGAATTTGCCAGGTTGTATTTACTATTATTAGAGGTATTTAATAGTCAAAAAAACTTAAAAACCATTTGTGTAAAAATGTCGGAAGCTACTGGTGTGAAAATGGCACATGTAGTAAATTCAGGAAGAATCCCTAAGCTAAAAGAATACATTATTATAGCTAGAAAAAATGGAATTAAAAATTTGTTTGTAGAAAGAATCCCTAAGGATAAATGGGATAACGAATATAAAATATTTGCTAAAGGTGTTACTAAAAAGGAAGTTACTTTTGTTAAGGAAATAATGAATAATATAGATTCTACTGAAAAAGATATAGAAATAGCTGACACTATTTGTTCAAAAATGCAATTTTCAAACATAAATGAGTTGTTTGAAATAGAAAACATTAAATCTGAAGAAGACAAATTAAGGGTTAAATATGAAAATTCTTGGAGAATATTTAGAGATGTTGCCACAACAGGTGGAGCAAAAATAATTGCTGACAAAAAAAGATTAAGTAATTCAAATAGTGCATTTTTAATTGTCACCCCGAAAAAGAAGAAATATTTAATAAAGTCTGGCTACAATGTTGATGCCGCCCAACCTAGGATTAAATTACTCTTTGCAGATGATTATTTAACTATACATCCTGGAGATTTTTGGCAAGATATTAAAACTACAGGTTTGGACAACGAAGGAGGAGTAACTTTTAAAAAAGGTAAAAAACCTGAAGCTTTAGTGAAACGTATTATTGGCATGGCTTCTAATGAAGGAGATATCGTTTTAGATAGTTTTATTGGAAGCGGGACTACTGGAGCAGTAGCAACTAAGATGAATAGAAAATGGATTGGTGTAGAAATGGGACCTCACTGCTTCACACATTGTATACCTAGAATTAAAAATGTCATTGACGGAAGAGATTCTCAAGGTATAACAACAGAACTAAATTGGCAAGGTGGAGGTGGTTTTAAATTTTACGAGTTAGCACCAAGCTTATTAAACAAAGATAAATATGACAATTGGGTAATTAATAAAGAGTACAACCCAACTATGTTAGCGGCTGCTATGGCTAAACAAGAAGGTTTTACCTATGCACCAGATAAAAACACCTATTGGAAACAAGGCTATAGTGCAGAACAAGACTTTATTTTTACTACTACGCAATTTGTCACAGTAGAGCTATTAGACCAATTACAAGACCAATTACAGGAAGGAGAAAGTCTATTAATTTGTGCCAAAAAGTTTCAACCTGAATGCCGTAATAAGTTCAAGAACATTGTACTTAAAAAAATACCTAAAATGTTGTTAGGTAAATGTGAGTTTGGCAAAGAGGATTACAGCTTAAACATCATTAATCCCCCAGTATTAACTGAAGAAGAATTAGGTAATGAAGAATAGTACTAGAGATTACATAATTGAACAAGCTAACCCTAGTGTAGATACAATTATAAACAGAATTAATAATAGGCTATCACTAAGAGACCCGTTACGAGATTCCCTTCAATTAGTAGCTTATTTAGCAGAAGAGTTAGAACTAAAAAAAGAGGTTGACTTAAAGGCAGAACTAGAAAAAGTTAAACAACATTACCCAAGTTGTAAAAACTTTGAAAGAGATTTTGTGTCACTATGCTTTTCAATAGCTACAGGTGTTGGTAAAACCAGATTAATGGGTGCTTTTATTACCTACCTATATTTAAAAAAAGGAATACGTAATTTTTTCATTTTAGCACCAAACTTAACCATCTATGAAAAGTTAATTGAAGACTTTGGTAATCCTAACTACAAAAAATATGTATTCAAAGGTATTAGTGAATTTGTAACTAACAGACCCGTAATTATCAATGGAGATAATTATGCAGAAAAAGGAAGTTTATTTGGTGACCAAGAAGTTAGAATCAACATTTTTAATATTTCTAAATTCAATTCAGACAACAAAGTAGGAAGAGGAAAAGCAGATAAAGGCAAACCACCAAAAATGAAACGATTATCAGAGTATTTAGGTCAGTCTTATTGGGACTACTTAGCAGGTCTAGATGATTTAGTTATTTTAATGGATGAAGCTCATAGGTATCATGCAGATGCTTCAAAAAAAGCAATTAATGAGTTAAAACCTATTTTAGGTTTAGAGCTAACCGCTACACCACTAGATGAAAAAGGAAAAGCTTTTAAAAATGTAGTTTATGAATACAATTTAGCACAAGCCTTAGAAGATGGTAAATATGTAAAAGCACCTGCTATTGCCACACGTAAAGATTTTGACAAGAAAAATTTAACACCAAAGGAAGTAGAACAGTTCAAACTAGAAGATGCTATTTCAGTACACGAAGACACAAAAAATGAATTAGAACTCTATGCTAGAAATAACAATGTACCGTTAGTAAAACCTTTTATTCTGGTAGTTTGTAAAGATATTAACCATGCTACTGAAGTTTATGACTATATAAGTTCTGATGCATTTTACAATGGTAAATATGAGGGTAGAGTTTTACAGATAGATTCTAGCACTAAAAAAGTAGAAGAAATTGAAAGACAATTTTTATCCTTAGAAAGTCCAGATAATGAGATTGAAATTGTAATACATGTAAACATGTTAAAAGAAGGTTGGGATGTTACCAATCTATATACTATTGTTCCTTTAAGGGCTGCAAATGCTTCTGTTTTAATTGAGCAAACTATTGGTAGAGGCTTACGATTACCATATAATGGTAAAAGAACAGGAGTTGACAAAGTAGATAAATTGACTGTTTTAGCTCACGATAACTTTAACAAAGTCATTCAAGAAGCTCAAAACCCAGATTCTGTATTAAACAAGTTAACCTATGTAGAATTGGATGAAGACGATTTAAAAACTGAATCTACGATTATCACTTCTGAAACAAAGATTAATGCAGAAATAAGAAAAGAACAAGCTAAAATAAATGCAGTAGTTAACCCTGAAAAAAAACTAGAGTTAACACATGCTTTAGAGGCTAAAAAGGCTATTGTGAATGCTATTCCAACTTTTTCATCTACTGATGGTGTAAAAAGTGTAAATGATTTATCTAAACCAGAAGTAAAGCAAAAGGCAATTCAAAAAATTAAGGAGACTTTATTTAGAGGTCAGCAAAATATTTTTATGCCTCAAATTGTTGCTGAAGCAGAAGCTCAATATGATGAAGTAGTTGCTAATTTTAAAAATCAGATTATTGAAATACCTAGAATGGATTTAGTTCTAGAGGAAGTAGAAACTTGGTTTGAAGATTTTGATTTAGATACAAGCAAGGGATTTGATTTAAACATTATGCAAGAAGAGATTTTAAGGATGGATTTAAAAGACAAGACTAAAATTGATTCTTTAGGTGTTAAACAAGGAGCATTTGTAAATGAAACACCTGTCAATCAAGTTATAGCAGAACTTATTAATTTTCCTGAAATTGACTACGATGAAAGTGCAGACTTATTACATAAATTGGTTACTCAGGCTTTAGAAAAATTATCAGAAAACCTTTCAGATAAAAACCAACTTCCTGTATTAATTAGACAATACAGAAAAGTCATTGCAGGAAAGATATATGACCAGTTAAAAATTCATTTTAAAATGAGTAACCCTGATTATATACCACCAACAATTTTACCTTTTGTAAAAATTGAAGATTGGAACTATACAGTACCTAAAGAAAATGGTTATAAACATTATACGGATGTAATCACACCTTTGAGTCTAGTTCCTAAATATGTATATAGAGGCTTTGAGAAATCTTGTCATCCAGAATATAAATTTGATTCTAACACAGAAAAGGATTTTGCTTTTGTCATAGAAAATGATGCATCTGTATTAAAATGGTTAAGACCAGCTGCTAATCAATTTAGAATTTATTGGGGTAAAAACTCCAATAAGTATGAGCCTGACTTTATTGTAGAAACAGAAGATTCAATTTTCATGTGTGAGCCAAAAAAGGCTAAAGAGATAGAGAGCGAAGAGGTACAATTAAAAATGAAAGCAGCCTTAAAATATTGCCAGTATGCTAATGAATTTACTAGTAAAAATGATGGTAAAACTTGGCGATACTTATTAATTCCACATGACCAAATTGACAAAACCTCTAGTTTTCAAAATTTAGTCAATAAATTTGAAATTATTTGAATAAAAAAATGGATAACAACTTAGAACAGTTCTCTGATGAGGAACTATATATAATAACAGATTATTTAGTTAAAAGTGCGAAAACCAGATTTAATTATACAAAATTCAGGAAATCACTTAGTCAATTTGATGAGGAGTTTATTGATTTTCATTTTATAAATACAATTGTAATGAGTAAAGCTGGTGGGCTTGAAAATCATGAAATTGCAGCAAGGATTCTACCTAATGTTCTATTATCTGGATACAATGTAGAAATAGATGAGTTAGTTAATATTGTAAATCAAAAAGAAACAGACTTAGGTTTAGAAATTTTGGCAGCACAAATTGCTATGGACTCTTTACAAAACGGTACTCATCCTAACCTAGTTGTCCAACAAATTTCAAAAATTTTATAACATTTAAGAAAGCATAGTAGTGATCATAAGTAACATTCCAGAATTGGAGCAAATTGCAAAAAGTATCAAGTCTTTAAAGGAAAAAGGGATAATAAGATCAAACAATCTTGTGGGAGATTTGGGAGAATATTACTGTTCCAAATATCTAGGAATTGAGCTATGTAATAATAAAGTTCAAAAAGGTTTTGACGGCAAAGATAATACTGGTCAAACTGTACAAATAAAAACACGAAAAAAACCTAAAGGAAATGCTGTTATAAATTTCAAGAATTTACAATTTGATTATTGTATTTTCATTGAACTTGATAATCAATTTAAAGTAGTCTTAGCACTTAAGATATTTAATACAGAAATAAGCTCAAATATTTGTGAAAAAAGAAATAGAATATCAATAAACAAATTAAAAAACATTACTAAAAAGGTAGTTCTCTTATCTGAACCTAGATATAAAATGTCATGATATGATGAATATTCATTGTTTTAAAATGTTTGAAAATTTTTATAATATTAGTATTTCAGATAAATCATTTGATATTAGTGAATCAAGTTGGACTGCTCACAAATTCAAAGTTGAGCAAAAAGACTGTGCTATTTTTTTACATCATAAGTCTTTATTTTCAGTGGTTATTTTTGAATTCACAAAAAATATGATCAGTGATCTAAAATATAATTTCACAAAAAGCACAATTGAACATCTTGAAAAAGATATACATTTAAGAGATGATGAAAAAAATATAATAATTGATGAAATATGCGATTTTAACTTTACATCAAAATTTAATAGTAAATTAGTAAACAATCTAATTACTAACTATATTAAAGTTATTAAAGGTTTAAAATTATTACATGATCCCATATTTCCTGACAAAAATACAATGGAAGTTTGTTATTGGAGTAACGAGTGTTTTAATGATATTAATAATTGTCTAGACTTTAAGGAGGCAATTCTTAAAAGAAAACTAGCTAATTGTTAACGAAAACAAGTAGTCATCATTATAAAATTTTCTATAATCTATATTTCTAGCTTTTTTTTGATATCCTCAATTAATGGTACAAAGTTTTTGTAAATATCTCTATTTTCAGGAATTGATAATATGTAATCTGAAAAATTTTTTTTGCTTTCTCTATTTATCTTTTTGAGATACATTAGGGAGTCTTCACTCAAGTTGCATTTTACAATATAATCTTTTAGACTTTCCTCTAACCATTCCATGTTTTTTGGTATTGAAAACTCTGATGTCTTTCTATTTTCAGTCCAACCTTCTTTGATAGCGTGTTCCCAGCAAAAAACTGGAAATAAGGATTCTATTTCAAAAGGAATTTTTAGACCTATACGATATAAATTCAAAATATCATTTGAATATTCACAATCTAATGTTAAAACCTTTAATAGCTTTCTTTGGTTTTCAGACGAAAAAGATTTAAGAATTTCATTTTTGACTTCATTTCCTGCGAAATCATTATCTAATAATGCAACTGCTTTAACATATTTCATTTCAGCATCTTTTGGGTACATGTTCATCCAAACTATTGCCTGGTTTAAAACCCATTGTGCACCACCAACCTTTTTAGCATATTTTAAATCTATTTGATTTAACAATCCTGGTTCATAAAACTCTATAGCTTTTTCCAAAAAAATAAAATCAGTGACACCTTCTAACAAAACAGCTGGCTTATTACTTGAGTTGTCTATTTGTTCATAAGTCACATAAGAAATGTGTGTAAGTAATTTTTTAAGAGACCCAATCCAAGTCGAGTCATTTGAAGAGTAATGAATTACATTCCAAACTGAAAAATAATCATTAATAAACTCCTTGTATTGAGTTAATCCAACTAAGTAATTAGGCACATAAATGGAATCAAGCTTCCTATAAATTTCCTGTACAACTTGTTTACCACCATTACTATTTGGGCTATCATTCTCTTTGTAAGGAAGATTTATGTCCAAGATTAATAAATCATAACGAATTAATTTCATTTTGCGCAAGGCATCCATTCCATATTCAGCAATTTCTATTGTTGGATTAGAAATTATAGTAGGAATGATTTGCGAAATTACTTTTAATTTTATGGTATCATCATCAACTATTAGAACCCTCATAACAAACCTTTAAGATCATTTATCCAAGTATTACTTCCTGATGAATAATAAACCAAACCAAGATAAAATGTAAAATTTTGTTCGCATAATTCATTGATTTTTGATAAGGAAATATAATTTTCATCACTTCCAAACTCTCTGAACATTGTGATTAAAATTGTAGGAGTGGTTATACTTTTACGTTTCATCTCTTTTAAAAGGTTAAATCCACCAAAACTTTCATATTCGACACTATCTCCTACCAAGTCATCTTCCCATTTAGGAATGGTCATATCTAAGATTATTAAGTCAAACTTTTTAAATCTCAAAGCTTTTAAACCACCTCTAAATGATTTTTTAATTGTTAAATTTGATTTGAAATTGACTTCATTATTAAAGAAACTCCTTATGTCGGAAATTTTTTTTGTGTCATCTTCGACTATTAAAATTTCTTGTATACTACTCATAAATTTTCATTGGAATTAACAATTCAATAGTAATTCTATTATTTTCATACTCATAATCAAACTTACTTAGTTTAGCACCTAAATCATACTTCAAAATTCGTTTAATTTTTGCCAAACCACTACCACCTTCAATATTTACTTTTGAGCCATCAGTATCTGAAGTTATCCAATCTTTTTTAATACTATCTAATGTATGAATTAGGTGTTTTTTGTCAAGTGTTTCACAAACGTTATTTGCTACTTTTATATTTAAGGTTGATTCACTGTGAGATAATTCAATTGAGCATTTTTGTTTCTCATACTCTAAGTGAGAATGCTCAATGACATTTTCTAGCAAAATTTGAAATATGTAGATAAAATGTATATATCCGTAAGTTGAAAAATCTTCGTCACAGATAATTTTTGGTTTAAATCCTATGTTTTTGAATTGTACTAGTGACAGACTTGTTTGAATAACGGATGAAAAGTCTAGAAGACTTTCATAATAATCTTCTGTAAGCTTGAACCATTTGAAGACATTATTCTCCATCTCATTAATAAATTGCGTCTTAGCAGACATAATACTGTTTTCAAGGGACACCAATTTTTTGTCTTGAAATTCTTTATTAATGCTATCAGACAATGAGTTAAACTCTGATAACACATTTTCCAATACAAGAGGAAAATGTAATTGTCTAATTTTATCACATATTGAAACTGTTCTTGTTTTAAGAATGTCAAAAACAGCATCTACAAACTCATCATAATTTGTGTCCGCTGATTTTAAAGTCTCATAAACATACATGTAAAAATCTTCATTGAATTGGTAGTTGAAAAAACCTTGTGGTGATTGCTGATTTTTAGAAGTGTAAATCTGAATTTTATTTTCAATAAGATCAATTATTATCTCGTCTATTTTTTTTGAAAAAATTTTCAAACAGTTCTGGAGCCTTAAAATTTCATCTCTCGTAAAAATATTATATTGAATAGTCCAAAACTCAATGTCTTGGTAAGTGCCATCATTAATCTTGGATACTAAATTAAATCTTTCTATTGTTCCCCTTATCACATTTTCAAGTGCACCATGTCTTATTCTGGTGCTTAAACAACCATCAAGCCCATATTCTTTACTATAAAGAAAGTTATTCGTTAATTCGTTAAATAATGCTTTGAAAGCAACAAATGAAGCATTTGAAGTTTTAGTCTTAACTTCATTTTCGTAAATGACTGAAATTTCTCCCTCATCATCATAGATCAGAAAATCATTATCCTTAGTAAATTCAATTAACAATTTTAATCGAGAGAAACTATTCTGAAGGACTGTTCGGTGAGTTAAATCAAGACTACTAGAATTAATCGTTATTCTTCCATCATTGACTTCTTTCATCAATGATTTTATTTTGCGCTGGCTATTAATTCTAGCTAATTCACTAATAATAGCCTCCTTATTATCAACATCATAATCTAACAATTTGGTAAGGATAAATTTTCTTTCTTCCGTAACTTGATTCCTATCTTCAAATTCCAAAAAGTTACCCATAACATCCTCGGTACAGATGTTTTTAAGTAGATATATAACTTTCCATTTTTCCAGAACATTAATATAATCCAAAAGCCCTCTAGGCTTATCAATAGATATACTATTACAAAAGTCTTCCAAAGCTACAAATTGATAATATGAAGTTGCATTGGCTTGATGATAAAAAATAACCATCTCTATTTCGTTAACCAATACTTCTTCTTCTGTTATCTGTTGATAAACAAGTTCTACATCCACAATTGTACTATGTAGCTTTTCACTATGACTGGAATCAACATACAATTTTACAGCTTCTGCGTAACTTTTATTTCTTAATAAAGTATAAAACTCATAAACAAAAAGCTCAGATTCTTCAGCGCCAATCAATTTATAGCTATCTTGAAATTTACAAATTTCCTCTTTCAATTTGACTATATCATTTCTACCAAATAAAGATCTAATATGATAAAGATGTCTTTTCTTTTGAGGAATTAAATCTTTTAAATCCTCTAATTCATAAGTATTTTGAGAAATTTTATAATTAATTGAATGACTTAATGAATTTTCAAAATTGAAGTGAATAGCGGGATTAATCAAATAACCAACTGGATTAGAATAATTTGAATTAAAAAAATAAAGATTATTTATAATTTTAGAACCATTTATTCTGGTCATTCCTGATACTAACGATAGAAGTTTAAGAGAAAAACTTAGCGTAGGGTATTTAATTATAATTTTTAGAAGTTCTTCTATATCATATGTATTTTCTAAAGAATTGTTGTAAATGTGGTATAAACAAATTATAGCTTTACCAATCTCAGAATCATCTACCTTCATTTTTAAAGGAATAGACAGTTCATACGTTGATTTGATAAATGGCTCTATAATCTCTATCGCATCTGGGTTGTTCTCTAAAGTCTTTTCAAACTCATCAATACAGTACTTATACTTTCCACGACTATAAGCTTCCATATACTTATGGACATCACTTGAGCTTGAGTCTTCAAATTTTAAAACTTCTAGGTATTCTAAAATTCTTTTGATTCTGTCATCCTTTATTTTTGAACTAATTAATAATAAACAACTTTTAACATCATCTAAATTTTCAAAATTTTCTTTAGACACTAGGTGCTGAATTAATGTTATCACCAATTCGTATCTATCTATCAGAGAATTTGCAGTAGATCTAAGTAAAAATTGAGAGTAGTTTTCATATTCAGGATAAATAAAATGCCCTAATCTAAACATCAAAAATTCTCTCCAACCAGAGTCCAGATTACCTAAATCATAATTCATACTTCTCTTATATCTTGTGTATGAGATGTCTGTTTCAGCTTTTTTACTCAAATAGTTAAAATAGAAGCCAATTAAATTAGCATCTTTACTTTTTTTTAATTCTTTTGTTAATGTATTAAGATATTTCCAATTTCCCTCTGTCCCTTTGAATGTCTCTAAAACGGAGAATCTATTTTCTATACCCCAAAAAGAATAACTAATTTGTTCATCTATTTTGGCTAAAATTTTTAACCCTTTATCTAAATCATTTTTCACCAAATTGTTTTCAAATGATTTCTTTAGAGTTATGAAGTGATTAAGTTTATCAGCATGTTTATAAAAACTCCATGTTAACCATGCTAATTCTCCTCCAAAATTATCGGAGTAATAAACTGAGTTGGAAACATGAATCTTGTTAATATTCTGAGGAAACAAATTGCCTTCAACAATAAGTCTTATATATGGATTGTTTTTATTCTGTTTAATTTGTTTAATAAACCCATTGAAACCTTGTTCTTTAAGATTACTTAGAATGGAGACCTTATTGGTTTTGGGATGATACAAAGACTGCTTAAAATTCATATAAGTAAAAATAATAAATGGGAGCATAAAACTCCCATTTAGAATCAACTTAAAAACCAACGGTAATCTGAATCACCATTGATAGCTTTTGAGATACCTTCTGCAAAACTGAAGGCATTTTCATTCCTGTCTAGGAAAGAATCGATGTAAGATGATTTATTGGCTCCTGTGAAAAGATTATATACCTTCCACAGAGAGATATCACCAGACTCATTGCGACAAAAGCTATCATCTTGATAATAGTCTTTTGCAATTGTGTTGAATTGATTATCCGTAAGGAGTAGTTCTGGTAACTTACGCTTTTCCTCCTTGGATAAATACTGATACAACTTTGCCCTACCTATTAAACTAGCGAATTGTGAGTCTGACATCACCTGCTTTTCTAAACTAAGCATTTGAGTTAACTGCTGGTCATGATTATAACTTGCTGTAAACTCCTTAACCTTTGCAAAAAGGTCATCAGTATTATCAGCTTTGATTTCTTTGCTATATCCATCAGTAGATATACAAAGGTTGCAGCAAACCATATTTTGAAAACCTACAAAGAACTTGAACTTTTCAAATGTCTTTTTGCTATACAGGTTTTCTTGATTATAAGCTCTAACTCCTCCAATAGTAAGTGCTAACAAGTTTCCCCCTACTTCCAATGTAATACTGGGTATTCTAGCAATCCAAGCCATTCTTTCATAATAGATAGTTCTTTGGTGGTCCTGCAATTCATTTGTTGGTATATGAATAGCATCAGGAGTTCTTCCCTTTATCATATGGCTAATTCTAATCTCTGGTTGAGAAATTTCTCTGCCCAAAGCTTCCCTAGCCCCATTTAGAGCAGTATCTATAAACTGATTATGGCTTATAGTGATTTCGTTATCCTTACTGAATACGGGAATTGTGCATTCCTTTTCTAAATGAGAAAGGCTAACACTTTTGGTATTAGCCTCTATAAATGGATTTTTAGCTTCTATTTTTCTAGGTAAGCTTATTTCTCGACTAGTTGTAACTCCTTGTGGTAAAATACCATTAGGACTATTGTTGACTATTTGTAATTCCATTTTGACTGTGATTTAAGTTAGTTAATACTTGATTTCTTATTCTGTGTTGTGCTTTAGCGAAAGTGTGATTTAATTCGTCTTTATATTCCTTATTAGAATGATATAACTGGGATAACTCCTGCTCTGTGGTGGCTGTTTGGATTTTCTGTTTAATACTCTCCAAATCCACTCCTGAATTACACCATTGTTTTATTCGCTTACCTGTGGCTGCATTTATGATAAATTCTGGTTTATCGGTGAACAATCCAGTTCTATCTTTGCTAGCTTTAGCATAGTGAGCTATGTCCAAATCAAATACAATGGTAAATTCGTAATCCACAGAATCACGTTGAACTGCTTTAAGTCCTACCTTTTCTGGCACCATTTTACCATTCTTATTGTTAAGTACATAATCCTGTTTTACTCTCATAGTTGCAATGAAATGAGCATCAGACTGAAGTATTTTATTGATAAATGCTTGTTGTCTTGGAGTGATCTTACCCCAGTTAGTAAAACTATTTCCTGGAAGAGAAGAATGAAACTCAATGAGGAAGTCCCAGCAGTGGCTTATAGAATCTATAATAATTACCTCCATATTTGCCTTTAGGCATACATCAATTGCTTTAATGTAATTCTCTGGTGAATATGGTGGCTCCATTCTTAATACATTGTACTCTCCTAGATGAGCATACAAATCTGCTGAGCCATTTTCAGTATCAATTATTGCGACTTTGGATAGGTCATTTGTGATTCCTTTCGCTAGGAGCAGTGAACTATAGGTTTTTCCTGCTCCTGATGGCGCTTGTAATGCCATCTTAATTTTGGCATTACGCCTTTCTGATTTTCTTAATTGCATGATTATTAGTTTATAATTAGTGAATTTTATGATTTTTCGTTATTTTTGTAGCTCATATGAAGCCAGTGAACTGTCTAATCATTTAGTGGTTTTTCTGATTAGGAAATTCAGTTCACAGCCTGCCATTAGTAATTAAATTAGTGGTTGCTCTTTCTTCTTCTGAAGAAAGGGATTATGGAAAAAGCCATAGAAAAACCTGATACTGAAAAGCCACAGGTTACCCTAAGTCCAAGCTCTCCAAGGCAAGTATTATCGGATAGAGCTACACATATTCCTTGTGAATACACCATTTATATTCCATCTAATTTAGATTTAGAAAAATTGATGGCAGATAACCCTCCTAACTTTAAAACTAAATTAGATAGGGTTGCGTACATATGCTCTTTGATTTATGACAGGTCATATAGAAAACAAAAAGGTGAGGATAAAGTACCAAAGGCTTATGTTAGATTACATTCAAAGATTTTAGAATCAAAGGTCAAAGAATATCCAAAAATTTTTATCTACTTAGAAGAACAAAATATAATATCAATAGATAGAACAAGTATAATAGGTAAGAAATCGAGAGGTTATAAATTTCAACAACAGTTTTGGACAGAACCTAAACAGCATAAAATAAAAAGCAAAGTACTTATAAAGGCTATTCTGAGATATAAAGATTTATTTAAAAAGCAAGCTAGAAATACATCAAATACTATAGAGTACCATTATCCTGAACACCTGGACATCTGGTTCAACAATTTGTTGAAAATAGATTATAAAGGAGCTATTAGAGAATTAAACAGTCTTTATTTATCCGATTTGAAAGAATATGGTGAAGAAACTGCCTTTTTGAAAAAAACTTCCAGACACATTCCTTTAATTAAATTGCAAAAAGGAATTTTTCAAAGTACCATAGATAAAACAGCAGGTAGATATCATACTGTTCTAACCCAGTTAAAAAGTAACTTTAGAAAATTTATTACTTATAACGGTAAAAAACTTGTTTCAATTGATATTGTCAACTCTCAACCTCTGTTAAGTCTTGCTTTACTAAATACAGATATATACTATAGAAATAGAATTGATAAACTGATAAAAACATATAATGATAACTTTTTACAACAACACTATTATGTTCGCAGTTTTACAAATCACAAGGATGTCATTGAATACTCACAGTCTGTAATCAATGGAACTATTTATGAAGACTTTGCAAATAAGCTAGTAGCATCCAATTTAATATCTACAAGCCTTTCTAAAAAAGAAATGCGTAAAGTAGCTAAGTCTGCGATGTTTAGCTGCCTTTTTAATAGAAAGAATGCTGATTACTATGATGATAGAGTAAAGCTATTTCAAAAAACATATCCAAACGTTTATTCAGCTTTTAAGGAAGTTAAAAGAGGTAAAGAAAATCATAGGGCACTAGCTTGTACTCTTCAGAATTTTGAAGCTCAATTAATAATTCAAACTGCTACTAAATATTTGTACGAAATAAACAATAAAATCCCTCTCTTTACATTACATGATTCTATAATAACAACTCCAGAATATGAGGACTTAGTTTATCGAGTTATGAATAATACAATTTTTAAAGCCATGAATATTGAACCTATACTAAAAATAGAATCTTGGGCTGCATAATTTGAAGAGGGGTATATTACCCCTCTTTTACTTTTAGTTTTTCAGCTAAACTTTTCATCTGCTCACTAATACTCTTTTGGACAACTTTTCCATAATGAGCTTGAGTAATAGACATATTTGAATGCCCAAGGAGTTCACTCACTATTTCCATAGGAACATCATTATACAGCAAAACAGTGGTTGCAAAAGTCTTTCTAGCAAGATGATGAGTCATTCTTTTTTCAATACCACAAACACCAGCAATTTCTTTTAAATAGGAATTGAATTTCTGATTTGAAATAACTGGCAAGAGCTTTCCTGATGGTAAATCACTATATAATTCAAGAATACTCTTTGCTTTAGGTAATAATGGTATAGCTAGTTGAGAACTAGTTTTCTTTCTCTTCATTTTAATCCATTCCACACAATCAAAACCTATTTCAACATTCTTTCTTGTAAGTGATGACATTTCTGCATAAGCTAATCCAGTATAACAACAGAAAACAAACATATCTCTAACTTGTTGCAACCTTTCCTGAACAAAAACCTTTTCCTCTAATAGTTTTAATTCTTGTTGAGTTAGAAATAAGACTTCTTTTTTATATCTCTTAGGCTTATAGGAAATGAATGGATCTCTTTGCAAATAACCTTCTGAGATTGCTAATGAAATTACTTTTCTAACTCTTTGAATACATTTATTCACGGTGATTTGCTTATGTCCTTTTTCTGATTTAAGAAAGTAATCAAGGTCCTCAAGAAATTTCATAGTTAGGGAGGAAAGCAAAACATCTGATTTTTTGTAAGTAAAACTTATAAAATCTTTCAGTAGAGTTTCAGTACCTAACCATTTCTCAAAATATCTAGGAGCATAACTTTTGCCTACAAGCTTTTTCATTCTTGAATTATGTAAAGCCATAGTTTCTAAGAATGTTTTGTTCTTTTTGACGTTTTTGCCTTGATAAGCATAAAGAATATCGGCTACATCAAATTCTTCATCTTGAACTTGTAGCATAAAAAAAGCCTTATTAATCTTTTGACTAATAAGGCTCAGTTGAGAATTTAGTAACTCATTTTGTTCTGTAGGAGGAAAAGCTTTTTGTTTCTTGCTATTCCAGAAATCTGGATTAATAAACAACCCAGTTGAGAAAGCTCTTCTCTTTTTCATATAGGTTAACCTACATTTTATAGGACATAATCCTTTTTTGTTCAGCTTTGCTTTTTGTAAAACAAAGAGAACACTCAATTTATCTTGATACATAATATCTAATTTTTTGGGGTACTCGAAATTTATTTTGGGAACCTAAAATGAACCCTTTTTAAAAAAAATAAAGAATGTAATCTTGAAATATCTATGATTTTTTGAAACCTAAGAGGAATAAGGTAATCCTAAGCTATTACTTGATTTATAAGCACAAAAAATCCAGACCACATAATGTAATCTGGATTATTGTCGGGGTGGCAGGATTCGAACCTGCGACCTCCTGCTCCCAAAGCAGGCGCGATGACCGGGCTACGCTACACCCCGATTGAAAGTTATAAACTGTTCCAATCTTAAGGATTTGTCCCTTAAAGGAACCATCCTGAAATTTTCTGGCACTTGCGGAGAGACCGGGATTCGAACCCGGGCAACGTTTGCACGTTGACAGATTAGCAATCTGCTCCATTACCACTCTGGCACCTCTCCTATTCCTAAAGAACGAGCTCCCATTTCTGAAAGCGGTTGCAAATGTAAAATAAGTTTACAGATCCCCAAACTATTCTGCCCACTTTTTCTAAAAAATTACTCTGGATATTCGATGCGCAAATGGTAAATACTGGCCAACTTCTTTTTAATCACCGACTTGATGCTTTCCAATTGCTTAAAAGTAATATTGGCATTCAAAAATTGCCCGCTTTTGACCTGACCATCCATGATTTTATTCACTAACTCATCAATAGCGACAGAAGTTGGGTTCTTTAAACTTTTGGAAGCTGCTTCTACGCTATCGGCTATCATTAAAATAGCTGTTTCCTGGCTGAACGGCCTCGGACCTGGATATCTGAATCGTTCCTCCTCTACGTCTGGATTGTTTTGTTTGGCCTTTTGGTAGAAGTAATACACGAGACTATCACCATGGTGTGTCCTTATAAAATCAATAATCCGGTCTGGCAAATTGTATTTTTTGGCAATTTCAATTCCTTTGATGGTATGGTCGATAATGATCTGAGCGCTTTCTTCTGGATCTAGATCATCATGCGGATTGATTCCCGATCCTTGATTCTCAGTAAAATAAGTCGGATTGCTCATCTTGCCCACATCATGATATAAAGCCCCTACTCTCACCAGCATAGCATTGGCACCAATTTCATTGGCTACAGATTCGGCTATATTGGCGACATTTAAAGAATGATGGAATGTCCCAGGTGCTTTATTGGAAAGCTCCTTTAGTAGTCTTGAGTTGGTGTCGCTGAGTTCCAATAAGGAAACGTCACTTACAATACCAAAAGTCTTTTCCAGAATATAGATCAATGGCCAAACAAACAGCATAGCTAGTCCGCAGAGGGCAAAATAAGCTACACGTTCCCATTCCCATCCTGTTACACCGCCCTGATTGATCGAATAGAAAGCAAAATAAGATATAAAATACACCAAGCAGATCTGACCAACGGTGATGAATAGATTAGCTCTTTTGTAGATCTCATTACCCGACAAGATGGTTACGATACCCGCCATCATTTGCAAGAAGAGATATTCATCGCTATTAGGGACAATAAAACTGAGTACAAAGATGGCTATCACATGGCAAAATAGTCCGAGTCGCGAATCAAAAAAGGCTTTGATGATCAAAGGCAGTATACATACAGGCACCACATAAATGTATTCCACATTCAAATTCACAGTGGCTACAGTAAGCACAACAAATACCGAAATATTAAAATAAATGAAAACCAGTTTTTTGAAATTCTCGAAAATCGGCGTTCTGTACCTCCAGATAAATAACATCAACATGGTATAGGCCATAGCTACCAATAATAAATAACCCATGAGCTTCCATGCATATTGTGAATCAGACCAGGTTTGGGATTGGTAGGTGTTATTCAGTGTGTTTAAGATCTGTAGCTTATCTCCTTCTACAATTTCGCCTTGAGCGATAATACGCGCATTGCGTCTGACCAGTCCTCTTGTAGGAAGTATTTTATTGAGTTCGTCGCGAATCGCTGCATCGGTAAGTTCCTCGTCATAGCTTACATTAGGCTCCAAAATCTCAACAAAGGATCTCTTGAGTCGTGCAGCGCTAATTCCAGGCAAATCCAATCCTTTAAATTTTTTGTTCAGCAATTCCCCCAGATCTTTGGGCAGGGTAATTTGTCCATAGGTCTGGTCGGTAATTTTGTCACCTGTTTGTAATAAAATCGGATGGTCGCTCTCCAACTCCATGGGTTGATTGAGATACCCATACCTGTAGATATCATCGATAAGCTCTCTTCCAGCATTCCTGAAGTTGCGTAATTGCCTGTTGCTAACTGAATCGTTTTGAAGATTTTTTGCAGACTCGTCCCATGCATTTTTTACCAATCCAGGAACATCCGTTTCGACCAAAAAATACCTGGGAGCTGAAGCCTCTGCCTCTTGTCGTTCCTGTTTGAGTTCGCCCTCTGTTTTTTCAATGGGAAATGCAAATGGTGCGTATAAAGTTTCATACTCCCAAGGCTCCCCTTGCTTATAATCATATTTAAACCTGTCATTATTTGGGAAAATATAAACAGTGACCGCTGTGCAAACCACCAATAACAATATCTTGAAAAAGATATCTTGATGTTTGTAAATCCTACTTTTCTGCAGTTCCATAAGCTACAAATTAACAACTATAGTTTTGAATTACCATCCTGAGATAAAAAACCCTTGGTTTAAAGCCATTCAGGTTATGAATATTCCTGGCCAAATTCATTATTTTCGCAGGATAAAGTAAGATCATGAAAAAAGTTGTTATAGTTTCTTATGCCCGAACCCCCATAGGTAGTTTTATGGGGCAATTATCCACCGTCCCTGCGACTCAGTTAGGCTCTATTGCCATCAAAGGCGCCTTGGATAAAATTTCTCTTGACCCTAATGAAGTCCAGGAGGTTTTGATGGGGAACGTTGTACAAGCTGGAAATGGACAGGCACCTGCTCGCCAGGCCGCATTGGGTGCTGGCATTGGGGATCAAGTACCGGCAACCACGATCAATAAAGTCTGCGCCAGTGGTATGAAAAGTATCATGATGGGAGCTCAGTCTATTGCCTTGGGAGATGTTGATGTAGTTGTAGCGGGAGGTATGGAGAATATGAGTATGATCCCGCATTATGTACATATGCGTACTGGAAAGAAATTCGGACCAGAAACATTGGTTGATGGAATGCAGAAAGATGGTTTGGTGGACGCTTACAACCAACAAGCCATGGGAGTTTGTGCTGATTTATGCGCAACAGATCACAATTTTACTCGTGAAGATCAAGATGCCTTTGCTATACAGTCCTACGAGCGATCAGCAAAAGCTTGGAAAGAAGGAAAATTCAAGAATGAGGTAGTTCCAGTGGCCGTCCCTCAGCGAAGAGGTGATGATGTAATCGTTGATAGGGACGAGGAGTTTACCAACGTTAAATTGGAAAAAATCCCAGCCTTGAGACCTGCGTTTAGCAAAGATGGTACAGTGACCGCTGCAAATGCATCCACCATCAATGATGGAGCAGCCGCATTGGTTTTAATGAGTGAAGAGAAAGCCAACGAACTAGGATTAAAGGTATTGGCCAGTATTAAATCTTATGCTGATGCCGCACAGGAACCCAAATACTTTACTACAGCGCCTGCAAAAGCCTTACCGCTAGCTTTGGCCAAGGCAGGAGTAGATAAAGCTGATGTGGATTTCTTTGAGTTTAATGAAGCTTTTTCAGTTGTTGGTCTGGCCAATATGAAATTGATGGGACTCGAGGATCACAATGTAAATGTTTATGGTGGTGCAGTCTCACTAGGTCATCCGTTAGGATGTAGCGGTGCCAGAATCGTAACCACGTTGCTAAGTGTCATGCAACAAGAGGGAGGGAAATTGGGAGCAGCAGCCATATGCAATGGTGGTGGTGGCGCAAGTGCAATAGTGTTAGAAGCCTAACCCCTATCCATGCGATACGGTATTTGTCCCATATCCATTGCACCTTTAAGAAAGGAAGCAGCTGATACCAGTGAGATGGTTTCACAGGTATTGTATGGTGAACTATTTAAGATCATTGAACCTCGTAAAAAGTGGTCTAAAATCAGATTAGCTCATGATAAATATGAAGGATGGTTAGACAACAAACAGTTGTTAGAGATAGATGCAGAAGATTACCATAACTTGTTGAAATCGCCCATTGTTTATGCGACTGATCTATTAGCTCATATCACACACGCTGATCAAACCTTGAGTACGGTGACCATGGGTGCCTATGTAAGTTCAGCCCCTTTTTTACAAGATAATAGCATGATCACTGGGACAACGAGTGAAGGACAATCAAAATCAAAACTCATTGAAAATGCATTGTTGTTGCTAAACGCACCTTATCTCTGGGGAGGACGATCACCTTTAGGTATTGATTGCAGTGGCTTTACACAATTGGTGTACAGATTAAACGGAATTCATTTGTTGAGAGACGCCAGCCAACAGGCTACCCAAGGAGAAGTATTGAGTTTTATAGAAGAGTCCGAACCTGGGGATTTAGCCTTTTTTGACAATAATGAAGGTCAAATCACGCATGTGGGTTTGATTATGAGCGATAATTATATCATTCATGCGCACGGGAAGGTTCGTATAGATAGGTTGGATCAAAGTGGGATTTTTAACGTAGAAAAACACACACATACCCACAAGCTAAGAGTGATTAAAAAAATCATCTAAGGAGCTTCCAGAATTGTTACTCCAAAACCATCGCTAGTACATAAATGGTTTTAAAAAGAAAAACTCCCAGCGCTCAATTCGCTCTGGGAGTTTTTAGTAAAATTCAACTACTTTGTAATCAATTATAACTTCGCTTTCATTTCAGCAATTTTGTCTTCCATTTCAAAAACACCATAAAGGCTGATCAAGGTTTGGATAATACCTTTTTCCTCAGGCTTCATTAAATGTGCTTTTTCTAAATGTTTAATGGCTTCTTTGTAAAGCTCTTGCTGCTCTTCATAGGTTGTTGAATCCAAATTCCCTTTTTCTAGATAGGCATTGGAAACATTGACCAAAGCAGGATAGTTGTCAGATTCTAAAGCCAAGCTTTCGGAGTAATAATTGATGGCTTGATCATAATCTTTTTTCTTTAAAGCTGCCAAAGCTAGATTATCGTAAACTGAAGGATCCTTCACGGTTTTTGATAATTCTTCACTGGCTTTTTTATATTCATCCATCATTTCTAAGGTGAGGTAGATATCTGCTTTAGCCAATTGTAGCGACTGATCCGAGGGATATTCTTGAACAGCTGTTTCAAAAACTTCCTTAGCCTTATCCATCTGCTGATCATTCTTATATAACCAGACCGTCTTCAAAACTATATCTCCTAAATTAGAAGGCGTTTTCTCTTCAGCTGGGCTGTTGTGAGAGCCCGTTTTCACGCTTATATCACGAACTTTCTTTGAACTAAACTGATCAACTTCGCCTTTGCTGTTGACGGCAGTGTAAATGGTGTTTACACCAGTATAGTTTTTATCAAGCAAGGTCTGATACTTATTCAGAGCATTGTCAAACTTCTCGGCGCCATAGGCAATATTAGCAGCATTATATAACATCTGCAGATTATCCGGATTTTTCTCATACATTTCCTCCACAAGAATCAATGCAGTTTCTCGATCTTGAGCTGCCAGTGCTTCATTGGCTAACTCAAATTTTCTTGCATTGATGGCAGTATCTACGTACGATAAATACTCTTTATTCTCATAGCCTTTGTCAATTGCTATCTTCATGGATTCTTCAGCAGTTCTTAAGTCCTCAAGACTGGCTTTGTTTTTACCAGTCAGATCAATAAGTGTAGCTGCTTTGTAGAAATTATAATCAGCCAGATAGTCTTCTTCAACACTTGCTGGATCAATTTCCTTAAAAATACTTTGAGCCTGGGAATAATCTTGTTTTTGAATGGCCCTTTCTATTTTCCTCATTTCCTTTTTCTGAGCAAATGCTAATCCAGCAAAGGCCAAAAAAAGCAAGGTCATTTTAATCTTCATAATGTATGTTTTTTATTCTTCACTATCATCTACAACAGTTGTGCCAGCATCAAGATTTTGAGCAATCGCTCCCTCATCAGACATTTCGTCCTCATCGTCTTCCTTGACCACCTTAGCCACTGCAGCAATCGAATCGTTTCCTTTTAGGTTGATCAATCTAACACCTTGAGTCGCACGACCCATTACTCTGAGGTCGGATACATTAATACGTATAGCGACACCAGATTTATTGATGATCATTAAACCATCTTCATCACTTACATTTTTAAGTGCGACCAGCCCACCTGTTTTTTCGGTAACAGAAATCGTTTTGACCCCTTTACCTCCACGGTTGGTCTCTCTATAATCATCCAGTGCAGATCGTTTTCCGTAACCCTTTTCTGACACCACCAAAATATTGGAATCCATATCATTGACAGCCACCATTCCGATTACCTCATCATTCTCACTCGCCAATCTGATTCCTCTCACTCCACTTGCGTTTCTTCCCATAGGTCGGGTCTTGGACTCATCAAAGCGTATGGCTTTTCCACTCTTAAGACCCAGCATTACGTGGCTATCTCCAGTTGTAAGTTTGGCTTCAAGCAAGGTATCACCATCGCGAACTGTTATCGCATTAATACCGTTGGATCTAGGTCGGGAATACTGCTCCAGGGAGGTCTTTTTCACCACCCCTTTCTTTGTACACATGATGACATAATGACTGTTAATGTACTCCTCATCTTTGATGTCTTGGGTACAAATTACCGCCTTCACATTATCATCTTGTTCAATATTGATCAAGTTTTGTATAGCACGCCCCTTTGACGTTCTACTTCCTTCAGGTATTTCATACACCCTCATCCAGAAACATTTACCTTTTTCGGTAAAGAACAGCATGTACTGGTGATTGGTACCGACGAATAAATCTTCTAGAAAATCTGCGTCTCTGGTTGTACTTGCTTTTTGTCCGACTCCGCCCCTATTCTGAGTTTTATACTCTGACAGACTTGTTCTTTTGATATAACCAGCATGAGAGATGGTGATCACGACTTGCTCGTCAGGAATCATGTCCTCAATACTTAAATCTCCACCTGCATATTCAATTTTAGAACGACGATCGTCACCAAACTTCTCCTTTACTTCGGCAAGTTCTTCCTTAATGATATCCATACGACGCTCCTTCTTGGCCAGGATATCTTTAAGATCTGCGATAGTCGCAACCAATTCTTCGTATTCACTGCGCAGTTTGTCCTGTTCCAGACCGGTAAGTTGTCTCAATCGCATTTCTACGATAGCGCGGGCTTGGATTTCGGTCAACTCAAAGCGCTCTATGAGTTTCTCACGTGCTTCTTCTCCATTTTGGCTCGCACGTATCAAGGCAATTACCTCATCGATATTATCACTAGCGATGATCAATCCCTCAAGGATATGGGCTCGTTCTTCAGCCTTACGCAGCTCGTATTGGGTTCTTCTAGTAACTACATCATGTCTGTGTTCCACAAAGTAGTGGATCATCTCCTTAACATTCAGCAATTGTGGTCTACCGTCAACTAGAGCAATGTTATTGACACTAAAACTGGATTGTAAAGCGGTGTGCTTATACAATTTGTTCATCACGATATTAGGGATGGCGTCGCGTTTCAAGACATATACGATACGCATTCCTTTTCGGTCAGATTCATCCCGTATGGAAGAAATACCTTCCAGTTTCTTGTCGTTGATCAGGTCGGCCGTCTTTTTGATCATATCGGCCTTATTAACTTGGTAAGGCAATTCATCTACGATGATACATTCTCGACCCTTGACTTCCTCAATTCTAGCCCGTCCTCTTATTTTTATACGACCGCGACCAGTATGCATGGCATCCTTAACACCGTCATAACCATAGATGATCCCCCCAGTCGGGAAATCTGGTGCTTTGATATGCGTAATAAGTTCGTCAACCTCAATATCATTGTTTTCAATATAGGCGATGGTGCCATCAACCACTTCAGAAAGATTGTGAGGAGGCATATTAGTGGCCATACCTACAGCAATACCACTGGCTCCATTGACCAACAGATTGGGAATCTTGGTTGGTAAAACGGTGGGTTCTGAAAGTGTATCGTCAAAGTTAAGTTGGGTATCGACGGTTTCCTTATCAATGTCGGCAAGTAATTCCTCAGAAATTTTGCGCATTCTAGCCTCGGTGTAACGCATCGCTGCTGGTGGATCACCATCTACACTACCAAAGTTTCCTTGTCCATCGACCAACATATAACGCAGCGACCATTCCTGTGCCATACGCACCATCGTATCATAGACCGAAGTATCACCATGTGGGTGGTATTTTCCCAATACCTCACCTACAATTCTCGCACTTTTCTTATACCCTCTATTGGACAATACACCCAACTCATACATTCCGTAAAGCACGCGGCGGTGCACAGGTTTAAGTCCATCCCGCACATCTGGCAGCGCGCGTGACACTATGACTGACATCGAGTAATCGATGTATGCTGACTTCATTTCATCCTCGATATTGATCGGGATTAACTTTTCTCCATCTGCCATGTAATCAGTTTATTTATTGATGTTATTTTAACAAGGAGCAATTTAAGGAAAAACCGAGTATTAATAAGGCGTTGCACTATCTCCAGCGCTATTTTTATCAACACATTTGACTTATTTCTGTGGATAAGTTTATGTCTGCTTAAAGATACCCCTATACCCTACAACTATTGCGCTTTCGCGAAAGCGAACAAACTATTAACCCTATTTTACAAAGCGGAATGCTTTTTGAAACAATAAATTCAATACATTTAGACGAAAGAAGCAATATGGACGATAATTTTTCACCCCGGGTAAAAGATGTGATCGCCTACAGTAAAGAAGAAGCGCTGAGGCTAGGTCACGATTTCATAGGAACAGAGCACCTTATGTTAGGACTCTTGAGAGATGGAGATGGAAAGGCTATCGATATCTTAAATAGCCTATCGGTAGATTTGGAAAACCTGAGACGCAAGGTAGAAATCCTGAGTCCCGCCAATCCCAATACCCAAAGCTCAATTAACGAAAAGAAAAATCTGCACCTGACCAGACAGGCAGAGCGCGCATTAAAGACTACGTTTTTGGAGGCTAAACTCTTTCAGAGCACCTCCATCAATACAGCACATTTGTTGTTGTGTATACTGCGCAATGAGAATGATCCGACGACTAAGCTATTGAACAAACTCAAAGTAGACTATGACAACGTTAAAGACGAATTTAAAATGTTGTTGTCTCAAGAGGATGGTTATGTAGAAGACGTGTCGGCCCAATCCTTTAGTGAAGATGATTCAGATGATATGAAAGATGATAATAAGGAGAATTTGTTTGCCCCATCGGGAGGTGACAAAAAAGGCAATAAAAAATCCAAGACTCCTGTGTTGGATAATTTTGGGCGGGATTTGACCCAGCTTGCAGAAGATGATAAGTTGGATCCAGTAGTAGGTCGTGAAGATGAAATTCAACGCGTCTCCCAGATCCTGAGTCGTCGTAAAAAGAATAATCCGCTGTTGATTGGAGAACCCGGAGTTGGTAAAAGTGCCATTGCCGAAGGTCTAGCCTTGCGTATTATTCAAAGGAAGGTGTCCAGAATACTCTATGACAAACGAGTCATCACTTTAGATCTGGCCAGCCTTGTAGCTGGTACTAAATATCGTGGTCAGTTTGAGGAGCGCATGAAAGCGGTGATGAACGAATTGGAAAAAAATGATGACATCATTCTCTTCATCGATGAGATTCATACCATTGTGGGTGCTGGAGGAGCCGCTGGCTCTTTAGACGCATCAAATATGTTTAAGCCTGCCCTAGCCAGAGGAGAAATCCAATGCATCGGCGCTACTACCTTAGACGAATACCGCGGTAGCATTGAAAAAGATGGTGCGCTTGAACGACGTTTCCAAAAGGTAATGGTGGAACCTACCACCATAGAGGAGACCATCACCATTCTCAATAATATCAAAGGTAAATACGAGGATCACCACAATGTGGAATACACGCCGCAAGCGATCGAGGCTTGTGTCAAATTGACCAATAGGTACATGACAGATCGATTCCTTCCAGACAAGGCTATTGATGCCTTAGATGAGGCAGGATCACGTATCCATATTACCAACATAGAAGTTCCTGAACAAATCACTGAAATCGAAAAGCAGTTAGAAGCAGTAAAGGAAGAGAAAAACAATGTGGTCAAAAAGCAGAAATACGAGCAAGCAGCCAAGTTGAGAGATGATGAGAAAAAGCTAGAGCAACAACTCGAAGAAGCTCAAAAGGCTTGGGATGAGGCATCCAAACTGCACAAAGACACAGTGACTGAAGAGAACGTGGCAGAGGTAGTGAGTATGATGACTGGTATACCGGTGAATCGAATTGCCACCAAAGAGATGAAGAAATTGAGTAACCTCAATGAGAGCATCACTGACTTAGTAATTGGTCAGAATACTGCGGTAAAGCAAGTGGTCAAAGCGATTCAGCGCAATCGTGCTGGCTTAAAGGATCCCAACAAACCTATTGGTTCATTTATATTCCTCGGACAAACTGGTGTGGGTAAAACCCAATTGGCCAAAGTTCTGGCTAAAGAACTGTTTGACTCTGAAAACTCTCTGATCCGTATTGACATGAGTGAGTACATGGAGAAATTTGCCATCAGTAGATTGATCGGTGCACCACCAGGATATGTAGGCTATGAGGAAGGTGGACAGCTGACGGAAAAAGTGAGAAGAAAACCCTATGCGGTTATACTATTGGATGAGATCGAAAAAGCGCATCCCGATGTATTTAATATGCTATTGCAGGTACTCGATGATGGTTTCTTAACCGATAGCCTGGGCCGAAAAATTGATTTTAGAAATACAATCATTATAATGACGTCCAATGTGGGGGCAAGAAAACTCAAGGACTTTGGTGCTGGAGTTGGTTTTGGTACCAGTGCCCGTAAAATGGCAGAAGGTGAAAATGCTCGCGGAGTCATACAGGCAGCCTTAAAGAAAACTTTTGCTCCCGAATTCTTGAACAGAATCGATGATGTAATTGTGTTTAATGCGCTAGAAAAAGAGGATATTCATAAAATCATCGATATCGAACTTAAAAAGTTGTTCGATCGAATTGAAGATATAGGCTACAACCTCAGCCTCAGCGATGCTGCCAAGGACTATATCGTGGAGAAAGGATTTGATAAAGAGTACGGAGCCAGACCTTTAAAAAGGGCGATCCAGAAATATATCGAAGACAATCTAGCTGAAGAAATAGTCAATAGTCAGCTACATGAAGGTGATTCTATCTTTATGGATCATGACAAAGAAAATGATAAGCTGGTGGTAACCATTGTGAAGCCAGAAGAAGAATCTACTGAAAAGTAGAAATTCGAACTTGAATTCTAGAAAGCCCTGATCACAGATCAGGGCTTTTTTTATTACAATATTTACGCATGACATACCCCTTGGATACCTACGAAAACGTTTGATTATCGAAAAGCTTGACCTTTCATCGGTTGGAGATAAAAAGCTCTTGAAATTTCAATGCAAGACAAGAAATGACAATATTTTTGTCCTATAAAATCAGTGTTATATGAAAACTGTAGACTTAGGATTCGGGACTTTTGAGTTTCACCCCGATGTGGTTATCGCCACCATGTGTGAGGGCATTCACTTTGACTTAGAATACAATCAGGTGTTGAACGATGCTGTTATTGATTATTACGGAGCCCAGCACAATATTGGTTATATTTCTTTGCGCAAAAATAGTTATAGTGTAGATCCGATGGTACACCGATATAATAGCAAACACAACACGCTGGTCAGTGTAGGCATTGTAGAGACCAGAATCTCTGACATGAGCTCAGTGGACTTGGAGAGCAAATTTTTTAAGCCAGGTAAACTAAAAGGGTTTTTGACTTCTCAGGAGGCTTGGGTATGGACCAACCTCCAATTACAGGAAGCTTCACAAGGTTTTCTACCATTTTATAAAGTCAATTAATGATTAATTGACGCCTATTTCTATTTGGGTCATCTCAATAAATCGACGTGCCTTTTCAATATCCGTGTAAAGTATCCGATCATTTTCATAGGGCGCCACTTCTTCCCTCAATTGTTGGATGATCAATTCCAATAGATCTGAAGTTTTTTCTTCTCTGAATTCCAGCGCTTGTGCAGCAGCTAGTAATTCGATACCCAGAACTGTTTTTAAATTGTCAATCACGCGATAGGCTTTTGTTGCTGCATTGGCTCCCATACTCACATGATCCTCCTGTCCATTTGAGCTTACAATACTGTCAACCGAGGCCGGATGGGCCAACTGCTTGTTTTGACTGACAATACTTGCTGCTGTGTATTGTAGGATCATCATACCACTGTTCAATCCTGCATTTTGAATAAGAAAAGGAGGCAAACCTCTTATTCCGCCCATTAATTGAAAAATGCGACGCTCACTAATATTTCCAATTTCTGCCATTGCGATGGCTAGATAATCCAATGCCAACGCTAAAGGTTGTCCGTGAAAATTACCTCCAGATATGATGGTTTGGGAATCCGGAAAAACGTTAGGATTGTCGGTGACCGAATTAATTTCAGTCATCACGGTTTTTTCGACAAAGTCCAGTGTATCTGCCGTTGCACCGTGGACTTGCGGAACACACCTAAAGCTGTAAGGATCCTGCACATTAATTTTTTCATTGCGACCTATTTCACTTCCTTCCAATAACTGACTGATCAGATCTGCACTGTCCAACTGACCTTTGTGAGGTCTGATCAAATGCAAGCGCTTGTCAAACGGACTCATATTACAATCAAAGCCATCGATGGAAAGCGCCGCTGTATAATGTGCCCAAGACCACAGTTTCCGACTTTCCAGTAGCAGATGTACTCCGTAAGCCAACATAAACTGTGTACCGTTAATTAGTGCCAGACCTTCCTTGGCATGTAGCTGAAGGGGCTTTATTTCCAGCTCCTTGTGAAGTTCTTTACCTGATATGCGTTTTCCCTGATAGTTTACTTCTCCTTCTCCCAGCAGTGGCAATGCCAGATGAGCCAGCGGCGCCAAATCTCCCGAAGCTCCCAGTGAACCTTGTTGGTAAATAACTGGAAAGACTTCCTTGTTAAAAAAGAGCATGAGGCGTTCTACCAACTCCAGACTTACACCACTGTGTCCATAACACAGACTTTGAATTTTAAGAAATAGCATTAATTTGACTACTTCTCTAGGAACCACTTCCCCTGCCCCACAAGCGTGAGACATGATGAGATTATGTTGTAATTGGGAGAGATCCTTATCGTTGATATGCGTGTTACACAAAGACCCAAATCCCGTATTGATACCATAAACGGCTGGCCCGCCGGGTTCTTGAAATTGTTTTTCTATAAATTGGCGGCATTTCAGAATAGCCTCTCGAGAGGCGTCAGAAAGTTGTAACTCCGTGACCTCATGCATGATCTGCTCCACCTGTGTCACACCCAGGCGTTTTGATGAAATATAATGTATCATTTTGGGCTGTTTTGGACAGCACAATATTAAACAAAATACTTAACTCTGCGCTGGTGCGGCTTGCTGTGGCTGCCTAAAAAGATGTAGTATGGCAGGTCCGATAAAATTAGAAATTAGACTGGCTTTAAGTCCTTCATGGGCATAGGTCTGTGCAGCAAGATCTCCACTAGCTCCATGTATATAAACACCAAAGACTGCTGCGGTCAAGGTGTCATAACCCTGTGCGACCAGCGCACTGATCACACCACTTAAAACATCTCCACTACCGGCTGTCGCCATTCCAGGATTACCAGAATCGTTAACATATAAACTGCTTCCAGCCACAGTGATGGTATAGGCACCTTTTAATACGAGGATCAAATCATGTTCTGTCGAGAATTTCTTGGCCAATTCAATCTTTTCATAACTGTTTTTCCATTCTCCCAATAAACCTTTAAGCTCGCCATCGTGAGGCGTAAGAACTGATTTTTTGGGAATATGCTGTATGAGTTCGGGATGACTGGCTAGAATATTGATGGCATCTGCATCGATGATAGTGGGCAACTCTTGAGATTGTATCGCTTTCGCGAAAGCGGACACCGTATCAGGCTCCTGCCCCAACCCAGGACCTATACATAGCACCACCTTTTTCAACTCATGATTGAAATCTGCGATGTATGGCTCACCTTTTCCCTGCAAAGTCATCACTTCGGGAAGGCTACTTTGCATGATATTGTTGCCAGAGCTAGGTACATAGGAGGTCACTTTTCCGGCACCGGTATTGATCGCAGCGCTGGCACATAAAACAGCGGCTCCCATTTTGCCCTGACTTCCTGCCATGGTAAGCACATGACCATAGTCGCCTTTATGGGTGAATATTTCTCGCGACTTGTACATACTTTGCGCTGCTTCCTTGGAAATTAATTGGGCCAGCGGATCAGCCTTCATCAAATATTCTGGATCCAAACCTATATTGATTACTTCAAAAGATCCGGTATATTCTCCGGTCTCTGGCAAGAAAAATGAAAGTTTAGGGGTTTGGAAGCTAAAGGTATGATTTGCCTTAAGGATAGCATCTCCAGGTTGGTGGGGTTGATCGGCAAACAGTCCGCTGGGCATATCCACTGCTACCTTGAATGCCTTGGACTGATTGATGTGCTCAATCAAATCGGCCATCCAACCCGTAATTGGTCTGTTGAGACCTGTTCCAAAAATGGCATCAATAATGACATCCTGATCATCTATGGCTGGAATTTCCTCTTTACAACTCAGTAATACGGGCCAATCATTGGTTACTTCTTTGATGCGGTCATAATTCACCAAAAATTCCTTTGAGCGCTTCTTACTACAATTGGTTATAAACACCTTGACATGATACCCATGTTGGATCATATGTCTGGCAATGGCCAGACCATCTCCTCCATTGTTACCGATTCCGCAAAAGATTTTGATCGGTACCGGCGCACCATTAAGACGTTGATGAATACGTTCAAAAACCAGCTGCGCTACACGCTCCATCAGGTCAATACTGGAAATTTGTTGTTTTTCTATGGTGGACTGATCGGCTTCGGCCAATTGGGCGGCACTGAGTATTTTCAAGGCTAGAATTTTAGTGTTCTGCAATTTAATGAATACTTGTTGAAAACATAGCAAGCACTAAAATTATGAGCTACCTAAGGCGAATTATGCTCAATAATTTCTAATCGCAACTCCAATAAAACCGTCAAGGATAAAGTTGGTATGATTCGGACATGGAAAGTTGAACATAAAGAAGTTAAGCAATATTTAGTTCGAAATCTTAAAACATAAGGGATGACAATAATAAAGTTTGGTTTTTCATCCGCAGAGAAAACTATACCTTTGGGACAAATAAAAGGATTAAAATGAAAAACACAGCTTTGACCAGTATTCACGAATCGTTAGGGGCTAAAATGGTTCCCTTCGCTGGATTTAATATGCCGGTTCAGTACGAAGGTGTGAATATCGAACATCTAACTGTTCGTGAGGATGTGGGGGTTTTTGATGTTTCGCATATGGGCGAATTCCTGATCTCGGGTCCAAAGGCATTAGAATTGGTACAAAAAGTCTCTTCAAACGACGCTTCAAAACTCAGTGTGGGAAGAGCACAATACAGCTATATGCCTAATGAGACTGGCGGTATCATAGATGATATGATCACTTATCGCATCAAGGAAGATACCTATTTACTCGTGGTCAATGCCTCCAATATAGAAAAGGACTGGAAACACATTTCTTCCTACAATGATATGGGGGCCGAGATGCGCAACCTGTCCGATGATTATTCGCTGCTGGCGATACAAGGTCCCAAAGCAGTGGAAGCCATGCAGTCTTTAACATCAGTGGATTTGGAGAGCATTAAATTCTATCACTTTGAAGTGGCTGATTTTGCTGGAATAGAACATGTCATCATTAGTGCGACAGGTTATACGGGATCAGGAGGTTTTGAAATTTATTGCAAGAACTCTGAAGTCGAGCAAATCTGGAACAAGGTTTTTGAGGCTGGTGCCGATTTCAATATCAAACCCATAGGTCTTGCCGCCCGCGACACGCTCCGATTGGAAATGGGCTACTGCCTTTATGGCAATGACATCGACGAGACTACTTCTCCTTTTGCGGCTGGTTTGGGATGGGTAACTAAATTCACCAAGGATTTTGTCAACCATGAAGACTTAAAAAAGGAAAAGGAAAATGGCGTATCCAAAAAACTTGTAGGCTTTGAAATGGATGAAAGAGCCATCCCTAGAGGAGGTTATGAGATCAAAGATGCTCAGCAACAGGATTTAGGAATAGTGACCAGTGGAACAATGTCTCCATCCTTGGCCAAAGGTATTGGTATGGGCTATGTACCTCCAATATTTGCCGTTCCAGGTAGTAAAATACACATTCAGGTGCGTAAGAAACTGATCCCTGCTACCGTTGTTAAACTACCTTTTTATAATAAATAAATTCGAGGCTTTTGGCTCAAATCCTGATTCTAGGAGGTAGCGGTTTCATAGGGCAGGCGCTCTACAAAGAACTTGCGCCCTATTACAATGTACATGCCACGTATCGTACTGATGATTCAAAGCTGGAAAGTAATCAACACTTTCACCAGTTTGATTTGGAACAAGAAGAGGTACATCTGATCCTGGACCAGTTACAACCAAAATTTATTGTGAGTGCATTACGTGGTAATATCAATAGCTTACTGTATTTACATCAATCTATTCTTCAATGGATCAGGAACCGCGATAGCAGACTTATTTTTTTATCCAGCGCCAATGTATTTGATAGCTTCACCCACTTCCCGAGTTATGAATATGACAAAACCTTTTCTGAAAGCATCTACGGCAGGTCAAAAATCAAAATTGAAAATGCCTTGCTCAGATTGCCTCCAAGCAAATATGTGATCTGTAGAATACCCATGATCTTTGGGTATAATAGTCCGCGGGTGCAGGATTTAAAAAAACAACTGATCAATGATCAACCCGTTGAAGTATTTCCCCATGTGGTGATCAATGCTACTCATATTGACAAACTCGTTCAACAGTTGCATTACCTCATCAACAGAAGGCGACGCGGAATTTTTCACTTGGGATCCAATAATCTCATCCATCATAGTGATTTGATCAAAGACATTTGTGAAGTCTTGGGGTACCCTGACCCATTGATCAAACAAGTGTATGATTCTAATGATGACAGACAGCTCTCTGTGCTTCCTAAAGACAACTTGCTCCCCAGACATCTTCAGCTGAATATTGAGGAAGTTATATCTTACAGTGCTCCTAAAAACTCTTAATTATAGCTAGTTTCCCTGTCCATCTTGTGATAAAGGAAGCGAAATGGTAAAGAGAGTACCATAATTAAGCACACTCGAAACCGATATCTTACCGCCAATGGTTTCCAGGTAACTCTTTGTAAAACTCAAACCCAATCCGTTCCCGTCAAAAGCTCTGGTATCGCCGCTGCTGACTTGATGAAAAGGTTCGAAAATGTCATTGATGAGTTCGTTTTTGATTCCAATACCCGTATCCTCGATCATGATCACAGCCAGGCCTGCGCTTTCTCGGCAATGAATTTTCACCTTGCCCTTTTCCGTGAATTTGATGGCATTATTGATCACATTTCCAATGCTTTGCACCAGGAAAGATTCATCTCCATCAACAATAATTGGCTTTGAAAAGTTTTTAAATTCATAAGCTAAACCTTTTAATTGCGCCTTACTGTCATATGTTCTTCCCAACTGGTGGAGAGACGCTGTTAAATTGATGGCTTTCGCCAAAGGAGTGATGGATTGATCCACCAGGCTTTGATTGACAATATTGTCAAAGGTCGTGTTGATGCGCTCGACAGACTCGCGTTGTGCAGCTAGCACTTCCTCCATTTGCTGACCTGGATTTTGCGTTAAAAGGTCCGTAGTAAGCAGCAAACTGCTCATAGGTGTTTTGAGTTCGTGGCCGACCTTAGTTAGAATATTGGTCTTCATTTCGTGCATTTGCTGAACTTTATGGTTCATCTGCTTTAATTCGTTTTGTATGCGTCGCTGTTCAGAAATATCAAAAAAATACAACAGATAATTTTCTGGCTGGGCATCTTTATCGGCTAGAACTGGTTTGTACAGCGTATCGTAAATTGCTTCGGGATCCAAAAATTGATGTGCAAGTTCCATACGTATTTCGTCTCCCATTCTCAATCGGCTGCGCAGTAAATTAAAATCTTGGGCTTCCTCATGGTTGAGCACAGCCGTAAAATCTGATTGATGTAAAACAGGATTCACGCCTATAAGTTTTTCAAGCCTATGTTGGGTTTTGCTATCAGCCGCAATAATTCTAAAATTCTTATCCAATAAAACGGAATGTAGAAATGCGTTGTCGATCAGTACCTCCAATTGTCGTTCGTGTTTGTCTTTTTCCACCTCTAACAAATGTTCTTTCTCTCGATTGATCAAATTGCCAATGATTCGGGATACTTTAGCCTCCTTGTCAAAAATTTTCCAGCCATACACTTCATAATGTTGATAGTTCCCATCGTGGGCGCGTAGTCTGTATTCATTGAAATAATGCTGGGTGTTGGGATCTCTAAGTTGTTCCAAATGTTTCTGATCTGCCTGCTCGACATCATCTGGATGGATCAATTGTTTAAAAGCTGTTTTGTTTAAATGATCTTCAAACCCTAATTCTTCCCTAAAGGCTTTGCTATAAGAAATATCGTCTTGCTTAAGGTCGAAAGTGAAATAACCGGAATTCATGGCCATTAATGCCATTTCCATGGTTTCCTTGAGATCTCTCAATTCCAGGGACGCCGTTTCGGATACCGTTATATCTTGAAATATACCATAGACAAATAAGACTTCATTAAATCCGTTTTCAGGGTAGGCGGCAATGCGCACCCATTTTTCAATGCCTTGAAAGCTAATGACTTTCACCTTGATATCATAAGGTTCAAGATCTACATATATGCTCTGCACGGCCAGTACGAAAGCCTCCATATGATCTGGATGGATAAAGTCGAATATGGATTCGCCATTCGGTTCATAATCTCCGGGCAAATCCAGGATCTTGTACAGCATGTCCGTCCAGTAGGTTTCATCATTATATGGATTATAGGTAAAGCCGCCCATTTGAGCGATTTGTGCTACCTTAACAAGAGCTTTGTGAGCCAAAACATCATCGGTAATATCAATACCAATCATATAATAACGGCCATTGTGGAACCCAATACTGCATTTTAGATAGATGGGCAAATGATCCTTGCTAATGAACTTCAAGGTTTTTTTGATGGGATCCTGACCCTGATCAAGTTGCTGAACTGAGTCTGTCCATTTTTTAGGATTCAGCAGCACTTTTTCCAAAGAAATTTGGTTGTCCAAATCAACTCCTAGTAAATCGGCCAATCGTTGATTAGCTTTTAGTATACTAAGGTCCTGACCGACCACTGCAGTAAATACGCAGGAGTGGTCCATGATTTCCTGAAGAGGAAAATCGCTGAATTGGCTTGACTGACTCATAACAAATCGGCTTACCTTAAAGCTAGCAAAAAAAACTTTCGCCTAGAGCATATTCCCTTAAAACAGTATGAAGAGCAGATTTAGCCGATAAAAACCTGGACGTTTAGCGAATTAAGCAAACATCTTTTATCATTCCATCGTTGATGAATTATGGCTATCTCATTAAATATCTGCTCAATAGGCAATAAAATTGTACGCCTATTAATTGTTGAGAGGATGGATGATTAGGGGATGTATTTATCTTTTCCCCATTCAGGTTGACGCTTTTCCAAAAATGCATCCCTGCCTTCTTTTGCTTCTTCCGTCATATAAATAAGTCGGGTCATTTCTCCCGCAAAAACCTGTTGACCTACCATTCCGTCATCGGTAGCATTCATGGCAAATTTGGCCATTTTGATAGCCGTTGGAGATTTTTTGAGAATTTCCTGTGCCCAATCGAAAGCCGTTTGCTCCAGTTGATCATGTGGCACGACCGCATTGACCATACCCATATCCATGGCCTCTTGAGCAGAATAGGTTTTTCCTAAAAAGAAGATTTCTCTGGCCTTTTTTTGCCCCACCATTTTGGCAAGGTAAGCACTTCCATACCCAGCATCTACACTAGCCACATCTGTGTCTGTTTGTTTAAATACACCGTGCTCTTCACTGGCCAGTGTCATATCGCAAACCACATGAAGACTATGACCTCCACCTACTGCCCAACCTGGAACAGCACAAATCACCACTTTAGGCATAAACCTAATCATGCGCTGGACCTCCAAAATGTTGAGTCGACCAGTGCCGGCATCATCTTTATAGCCGTCATGTCCTCGGGCATTTTGATCACCTCCGCTACAAAAAGCCCAACCGCCATCTTTTTTGGAAGGTCCTTCCCCAGTCAAAATAACAACACCAATCGAAAGATCTTCTTGTGCATCATAAAATGCTTTGATGAGTTCGCCCACGGTCTTGGGTCTAAAAGCATTGCGTACCTCTGGCCTATTAAAGGCGATACGAGCCACGCCCTGGCATTTTTTATAGGTAATATCTTCAAAGTCAAGAGCGGTCTTCCAGGTGATTGTTGACATAGAGTAGGTTTTAGGCAAAGATAAGCACTGGTCTACTCATACCAGATACGTACCACCTGAAAAGTATAGACGATACTACCACCTGTGGCAATCGAGTATACCGACTTTGAATCGGCCTCCTTTTTGCGATATATTTGTGGTAAAACAACCGTTTCTACGTTGATAATTTTTCGGTTATAGTTTTTTCGGATCCACTCATTGGCCCGCTCTACGCATTTGTCAATCGACTCGTATTTATTACCGCCAAAAAATTTAGTTTCGGTAACTTCAGGTATAAAATCAATAAATTGTATCGTATTTGTCATACCTATAGGTAGCATAATTGTTTCACATGTTACACCTCCATCATCCTTCGATGGACGAGAAAGCTCCTTCCTTATATCAAATTGATGATTGTATAATTATCGCTCAAATTAAGACGGCTGAACAAAAACTATGTCCAAATGAAAAGGGAACGGCATAAATAAGGGATTGGCCATACGTGAAATTAATATATGCCTTTGTAATTTAATATGGTTTTACAATTTGTTGTTAAGGCTTGGGCATGAACCATCTCCTGCATTTATTTTTGCGCTATGGGAAAGGAAAAAAAACCAGATCAGATTGTATTTGACGAAGAAAGTCAAACTTATAATGCTTCTCTTCTACCCTACTCCAGTGGTGTTGGTGCACCTAAAATCACCACTCCTGACGTGACTTCATGGAAACAGAACAACATCAACAAGGTGAACCACGAGATAAAGTCACAATTTGACCAACTCAAAGCCCAGTATGAAGCCATGGTCAAAAAATACGAGGATAATCAGTTGGTGTATGGCGCTAAATTCTCCTTTGAACCTATCGTCGGAGAAACTTATCACTTATATAAAGGACGTAAAGACAATATTCCTTTTCTCTCCGTCATCTCTCCCGAAGAATGCCACTGGGAATTTATGGGCACCTACCGACTCTCTTCTGAGAAACTTTGGGAAGAGGTTAATTCATAATCAAATTCAGTCATAAGCACAGCTGTTTTTCTGTTCAAAGAGCTTGAAATTTGATGAAGCAGCAAATGGTTACATTGGTTATGCTAATTTTTTTAGCACTTTAGTTTTCTGTTTTATAGATACTTATAAATTTATAGCTACTTTGTATAACATACAACTGTAACAAATAAAGAAGTTGCTCGTCTATTAGATATAACCACAAAACAATAAACCTTATGAGAACTTCAACAGCTTTTTTAAACGCCGGTAAAGAAACCAACAACAGGACCAGTAACAAAGTTACTTTTTCAGATTCCTGGAATTCCAGAAGACGTTACAGATAATCCAACTTTATTAACTCTTAAAACCTACTGCTATGAACCGTTTGTTGCCCATCCCAGATACCAAATCCGACTTTCCATTATTGTCCCGGAACAGATCCTTTGATGAGAATCTTCCATTCAATGAGGTAGTTGACGCAGACCAGTGGATCTTCAATTGCTAATTGTTTTTTTCACTCGATCTCAAACTACTCCAGGTATTAGTACCCATCAGCCTTCCAGAAAACGATAAATCCCTTTGTTATGAAGGGATTTTTCTTTTTATTAACAATTTGCACTCCTGTAGAAGGTATTTTTAGGTCAAAGATTCCGTCATGAGAGCTTACCTATTTTTATTCTTTGCAATTTCCTTGTTTACACAATGTAAATCCAACCAAGAACAATCCAACCAAGAACAATCCAATCAGGAGGAATTGGCCGAAACCGTCAACCCGACTACAAATGTCCGAAACGACCAGAAAGTCCCGGATGTAGAAAACATTCCTTTAATTGAAGACCAAAAAGATTATGACGTCACCCCAATTGTTGAAGGATTGACAAATCCCTGGGGAATGGATTGGTTGCCCAATGGCGATCTGCTCTACACAGAAAAAGAGGGTAAATTATACCGATTTGATGGCACTACCAGCCAGCCTATCAAAGGAGTTCCTGAAGTATATGTTCGCGGGCAAGGCGGACTCCTAGACATATCTGTTCACCCTTCCTATCCAGAGAAGCCATTTATTTATCTTTCCTATGCCAGTTCAGAAGGTACGGGTGAAGGTGGAAACACAGCCATTGCGAGAGCTCAACTGAAGGAAGACCAATTAGTAGATCTTGAAGTCCTTTACAATGCAGTGCCGAATACCAAAAAAGGACAGCATTTTGGATCAAGATTTGCCTGGGATGAGGAGGGTTTTTTATATTTTACGATTGGAGAGCGAGGCGAGCGTGAGGTGAACCCACAAGACCTGACCAGGGATGGAGGTAAAATCTATCGAATATATGATGATGGACGTATTCCAGAAAGCAATCCGTTTACCGACGTAGAAGGTGCCAAGACTGCAGCCTATACCTATGGAAATCGTAACCCCCAAGGAATGACTAGACACCCAGAATCTGGAAAAATTATTTCTCATGAGCACGGCCCCAGAGGTGGCGATGAAATCAATTATATCCGGGCTGGAGCAAACTACGGTTGGCCAGTCATCAGCTATGGTATCAACTACAGTGGCTCAAAATTTACCGAGATCACTGCCAAAGAAGGAATGGAACAACCTTTTTATTACTGGGTACCCAGTATTGCCCCCAGCGGATTTGCCATCATTGACAATCCAGATTACGGTAGCTGGGACGGTAATTTTTTGGTCGGCTCCTTAAAGTTTCAGTATTTAGAAATGCTGTATGTGGATGAGAAAGGCGTAAATAAAAGAGAAAAATTAGTGGACGGTATCGGAAGGCTGCGCAATGTAAAAATGGGACCGGATGGTCATATTTATATAGGTGTAGAAGGTAAAGGTATCATGAAAATCACCAGAAAATCTTAATTCTTATGCAGGCAAGCCTTCAATTCCATTTATTAAAGCCTTTTTATTTAACCGCTGCTTTCCTACTACTGATTACTTCATGTAAAGAAAAAGAGGACACCAGTGAAGTCACTACCCAAAACCAAACCGAGGAAGTTCAGCAAACTCCACTTCAGGCAAGTGTGAATCGCGGCAGGGAAATTTACAGCGAACTCTGTGTGACTTGTCATCTTCCTAGCGGAAAAGGAGTACCAGGTGCTTTTCCACCGCTGCATCCTTCAGATTGGCTTACCGAAAAACGTACCGAAAGCATACATGCTGTCAAATATGGTTTAAAAGGCGAAATCACCGTCAATGGAGAAACTTATGATAGTGTAATGCTTCCCTTAGGATTGGATGATCAGGAAGTGGCAGATGTGATGAACTATACGATCCAAACCTGGAATGAGGGCAAAATAGTTACGGTGGAAGAAGTAGCAGCAGTCAAAGAATAATACCAGCAAAGCTTGCTTATGCTACCATCTCTGTTACACTAAGCCTATTTCACACCTTTGATCGCTGAAAACTATCTCAAAAACTTAAAGTAATCCAGCAATACCTGATCATTGAGTTGGCTGGGGGTCATGATTTCAAGTATTTGAGGTTGCTGGTTGTTAGATATGAAGCTAGGAAACGCTTTCGCGAAAGCGGACTCATCATTCACCTGTGTATATCCCCAAGAATACATATTTGCTAAGTGCTCAGCCGTAAGCTGGTGCTTGGTTTCAAAAAATCGGTCAAACTCGGGCGTGTCTTTATGACCCGGAAGAATTCTAAATATTCCCCCACCAGAATTATTAATTAAAATGATTTTAAAAGTTTTGGGGGTATAATTGTTCCACAAAGCGTTGCTGTCATAGAAGAAACTCAAATCTCCAGTAATTAGCACCGTGGGTCGGTCACCCGCCATGGCTGCGCCTATAGCTGTACTGGTGGATCCATCAATCCCGCTGGTTCCTCTATTGGAAAAAATGATATGCGTAGGATTCATCTGAAACAACTGTGCGTAGCGTATAGTACTGCTATTCCCTAATTGTAGCATCAAACGATCCGGAAGCTCCTCAAAAACTCGCTGGAAAACTTTAAAATCAGACCAAGGCATTTGTTGAAAATATTGCTTGCGTTTCTCTAAATAAACGTGGAAATGATTGAGCCAACGATCCCGATAATCACTGTCTATGGTTGATTGGGGTAGAGTATGAACCCATTGAGCGGGATGGACCTTGATATGTCCAGCCAATTTAAAGAATGTATCGTAGGCCTTGCGTTTACCAACATGATAATGGACTTTGGTACTAAATCTTCTCAGGTATTGTTTAATTTTTTTAGAAACGATCATTCCTCCGATCGTGATCACCATGTCAGGTTGGAGGTCGGCAATCTGGTCATCTTCCTTTTCTATGGGAGCGATCAAGGTATCGATACCCCAGATCAAATTCTTGTGACTGGTATTGCTACTCACTTCACTCATGACCAAAACACTGGGATCGGCTGTTAATCGATCCAAATCTCCCTGATCAAACACCGGCGGATTTAAAGTCGCCAAAATGATGAGCTTTCTTTTGGCCTTAGACCATTGTTCAAAAAACTGTTCAGGAATTGCGCTGGATTCGTCTTTTAAAAGGTCAATCACCTTGACATCAATACTCGGTTCAACCAATCGATTGTACAAGGGTTCTTCAAAGGGAATATTGATATGAACTGGACCTTGTCTTGAAATACTGATATTGACAGCTTTGTTGATCAAACGCTCATTGGTAGCTGTACCTTCCTTATCATTCGTCTCTTTGATCATCTCCAATTGCGTATCAAATAAAATATGATTGGCATACACATGCTGCTGCCTGATGGTCTGTCCATCACCGATATCAATTTTCTGCGGTGGACGGTCGGCACTCAGTACGATGATAGGAATCTCGCTGTAAAAGGCCTCGGCCACTGCTGGATAATAATTCAGTAATGCACTACCACTGGTACAAAGAACGGCAACAGGGTTTCTGAGCTGTTGGGCCATTCCCAGGGCCACGTGGGCGGCACATCGCTCATCAACTATACTATAACATGTAAAAAAGGGGTTTTCGCTAAAACCTATGGTCAAAGGTGCGTTACGGGATCCAGGAGAAATAACGATATGTTTGATTCCTCTTTTCTTGAATAGCAAGACGATTTGTTGGGCGTGAAGAATCTCTGGATACATACATCGCAAAGGTAGTTGGCAGGACAACTTTGACCAACTCCCTTAAGATCATATTTTGAAAAAACTAAGTTCGTAGGTAGGGCCCAATAGTTTTAAACAGGTATAAAATTTTTACCGCTAATATTATCGACTTGACAATTTTAATCTTATTGAATTATCAATAGTCCAATAAGCGGGTAACAATTATCCGAATTCCACATTCCTCGCATTGATAATGCCGATTAGCGTTCTACTTTCACTACATCGATTGCGCATGGCAGTCTACAACTTTAAACCATTAAATTCTTTAGTATGAAACGATTTATCACCCCTTATTTAAGTAGTATTAAATGCCTTAGCATTGGTGTACTATCAATGAGCCTGGTCATGACTTCTTGTAGCCCAGAAGAAATTCAGGAACCTGATGAGCAAGAAATTGACTTGATGGAAGAAGAACTTTCCAAAGCCGCATGTGAAGTTCCTTATGAATGGTTGAGATATTCACAAAAAGGTCAGTACGCCCGAAATTCCAGCAATTGGAAATTACAACACCCCACTTCTACCCAGACCTATGAAAAGAAGCGTACCGACAATAGCAGTTTGACCACCTATTCCAACAGCAGATTTAGAATGGTGGGATCTACTTGCAATCGCTTACAATTTACTGTCTATGCACAGGATGCGACCAGCGGTAACTCCTCCAATCCGCGATGCGAATTGAGGGAAATGACCAAATGGGAAAACGGACAAGAAGATGAAGCCGCCTGGAGTTCCAATACCAGCTCGACCAAAAGTATAACTGCAAGAGTCAAGGTTACACATGTTTCAACATCAGGACGTGTAGGCGTAGTCCAATACCACTCTGGTCAGGATGAAAATGTAATTGTTATCGTCAGAAAATCTGGAAGCCAATATAAATTGGCCGTCACTGGGGATGGCATCAATGGAAATGAATATGTACTGGATAGTGACTATCAACTCGGTACCTATTTCACCATCAAAATAGAGGCAAAAGACAATAAAACCAGATGGAAATACAACTCCAATAGTTTTAGCTCCTGGAAAACCATTACAAATTCCACCAGACACCGAAGATCTACGTGCTATTTTAAAGCTGGTGTCTACAACCTGAGCACTAAAAGTACCAGTTCTGGCTACTCTCGTGCTGAATTTACTGAAATTAAAGTCAACCGATCAGAGTCCTTATAGGCAGAATTCTAATCAAATTATTTTAAAAGCGGTCAGATAAATGGCCGCTTTTTGATTTTTATCTATGATATATTTTCCAATGATCCTTAGAAAAAGAACGTTTATCCATGATAAGGCTCATTTTAGAAAGTTAATGCAAAGTTTTGGAAAAGAAAGATGGCATATTTGAATTAATTGTCGATATTTAAATTCAATAAAAGCTATCGGTACATGATCATTTTTAAATACGCGCTCTATTACTCGTTTATTGGTATTTATCAATCCGGTATTTTTTTAAGAAGGCAATTTGGCCATCTACAGCACATGTTTCACTCATGGAACGAGACCAAAAATGAGCAGGGTCAGACGGTGGGCTTTAAAACTACATTGCTCCGCACGGCATTTAGAAGTATCCTGTAATACTTATCGCGTGCTCAACTCTTATTCCAACCACCTATAGATTTACCCTCACAGTTACTTGTATAAATATTCTATTGAAGAATTTTTACCATGGTGCCTAGTTTATTCAAGGTTTCATCATATTCATGCTGAGGGACACTTCTGGCTGTAATGCCTCCTCCGACAAAAACCTCAGCCATTCCGGGCCGCCATCTTAAACAACGCAGATTCACATAAAAATCAGCTTTTTCTTGTGTTGGATCCATCACTCCTAAATATCCGGTGTAATAGGATCGACCATAAGACTCATGTTGCTGGATATAATGAAAGGCTTCCTCTCTGGGTAGCCCACAAACTGCTGGTGTAGGATGTAGTGCAGCAGGTATTTGCATTATCGTTTCCAGATCAGCTCTGCCCACAATCATAGATTTTAAATGAATAAGGTTGCCCGCGCGTGAGGTAAAAGGTCCATCCACCTGGATATCCTGTACACCATGACGTTCAAGTCGTTCAACTATATCATCGGTAACCAATTGCTGCTCCTCCTTTTCCTTTTCTCCCCAAACCTGTTCTACGCCTTCTTTGTAAATCGCTGTACCTGCCAGTGACATGGTTTGTACCGTAGTGCCTTGAACAGTCATTAGCGTTTCAGGCGTCGCGCCCATCCAAACATCTTCAACAGGATGATAAAAACAATAACACTGGGCTTTTGGGTAAGTATTCAACAAGGCATTTAATAACTCCTCCATGGAAAGAGCTGTTGGGATGTTTTGCTTTCGCGAAAGCACCACTTTTTTCATTTTACCTTTTTGAAGATCTTCCACCGCCTGGGCCACAAGCTGCTGATAGGTTTGTGCTACCAACGGGTCATGGTACTGCTGTAGTGAGTCATAAGTATCGCCAATTTCAGAAAAATCCCAGTCAAAGAAAAGTTGTTGATGCCCATGAATATATACCGGTGGTTGACCTGGGTCAAAGGGCTGCATAATTGCGCTGGGCAAGTTTTCATGCGGCTTATGATATAGTTCCTGGTTATCTTGGGCTAAGAGTAATACTTGCTTCTCTCCTGCTTTTCTCAGTAAAAAAAAAGGGAGTTTTAGCGATATGAGTTCGCTGACCTTACCGATTAATCCTTTACTCAAACCAAATTATTGTTTTTTAAGCGCAATGGTGGTGAGCTTACAAATTGAAATAAGCTGTTGTTGTTCATCCTCTATACGTATTTCCCATAATTGGGTCGTGCGTCCTTTGTGCAGGAATCTGGCTGTGGCAAAAATATGTCCATCTTTTTTTGATCTGGTATGATTGGCACTTATTTCCAAACCGCGTATAGCAAATTGATCGGTGTCCAGAAACATGTAGCTGGCTGCGCTACCTACCGATTCTGCCAGAGCTACACTCGCACCGCCGTGCAGTACCCCGTCGGGTTGATGTACTTTTGAAGTGACCGGCATCCTTCCGGTCAGAAAATCTTCACCTACATCTACAAATTCGATGTCCAGGGTTTCCATGAGCGTATTGCGACAGATTGCGTTGCAACGGCTGAGTATCTCTTGTTTGTCCATATCTTTACCAAAAATAAGCCATAACAAGCACAAATGGTAAAAACCGTAAGCTACCAGCACACCAACTCCTATGAGACCTTGAATGACTTGTCCACCAGGACTGAAAAAATTTGGGTATGCCTTCACGGGTTGGGCTATCTGGCTACTTTTTTCAAGAAGTATTTTAGCGGTCTGGATCCAGAAAAAAACTATGTGATCGTTCCTCAAGCTCCCTCAAAATACTACCAGGGAAAGGACTTCAAGCACGTAGGGGCCAGTTGGCTAACCCGGGTGGACACCCAACGGGAAATGAACAATAACATCAATTATCTCCAACAAATTCTGGAACAGGAAGGCATCGTGGGAGATCCCAGACTCGTATTTTTCGGTTACTCCCAAGGTGTATCTATTGTCACCAGGTTTTGTAGGTCATACGCATATGAGATAAAGGCTTTGATCATGCACAGTGGTAGTATACCGGCTGAACTGGATGAAACAGATGGCCAGCACTTTCAAAAATACAGCGATAGAATCATCCACATTTCTGGTACTGAAGATGAATATTCCAATGAAAAAGTCCTCAAACGCGAACTTCAAAAAATAAAGCTACTTTTTAGTACAGAATGTGAGATACATCGACCGGAGATAAAACATGTGGTACATACCCCACTTATTGAAAAAATAGCCCAAAGCCTTTAACCATGGACATCATATTTGCCACACACAACCAGAACAAATTACAGGAGGTACAGGCTTTGATGCCTTCTCATATCAATTTGATCAGTCTAGATGACTTGGGCTTGAAAGATGATATACCAGAAACCGCCGAAACCATTGCAGGTAATGCAATTCAAAAGGTAGAATTTCTTAGAATGCGTTATGAACAACCCGTTTTTGCCGACGACACCGGGCTGATAGTCGATGCGTTGGATGGAGAGCCAGGTGTTTATAGTGCCAGATATGCAGGTCCTCACAAAAGCAGTGAGGATAATATGAATCTGCTCTTAGAGAAATTAACAGATAATAACAATAGACAGGCACGGTTTGTGACCGCAATTGCGTTAGATTTGAACCGTCACCAAATCCTTTTTGAAGGGGTATGTGAAGGTAGAATTAGCAAAGAAAAAAGCGGAGAAAAAGGTTTCGGTTACGACCCTATTTTTGTACCTGATGGCTATGACCTAACATTTGCGCAGATGACCATGTCAGAAAAAGGAAAAATCAGTCATCGCGCCAAAGCCCTGCGGAAACTTATCGATTATTTAAAGGAAGCGGAATAACAATCATATGATACCTGGGGCCAATACCTTATTTTTACAATTACCAATGAGAATTTATACCTTAATTTTAATTTTTTGTCTTGGTGCTGCATTTCAGGTGAGCGCTCAAGGCGAAAATAATTCCAATGAACAAAGCCAGCGCCCTATTGTTAGGGGTAAGGTGCTCAATGCCAAAGACGAGTCTCAACTGGAAAATGTAAATATTGTTAACCTAAATAGTGTCAAGGGAACCATTACCAACGCTGAGGGGAACTTTGAAATCGCAGCAGCGGTAAATGATACCTTGTATTTTTCTTATCTAGGTTTTGAAACCATCAACGTACGTGTGACGGAAGATTGGTTGAAATTTGGTGACGTCACCATTTCCATGACTGAAAAAGGAATAGCGCTGGAAGAAGTCACCGTTACGGAAACCGCACTAACTGGCTTTCTGGAAATCGACGCCAAGCGTGCTCCCATTTATGCCACCAGACGTTATAAGATCAGCGGTCTTCCCAAAGGGTATGAAGCTGGCGACAGCGAGCCTGGGGCCATTACTAAAGTCCTAAGTAGTGTATTTAATCCCGCCGATTTCCTGTACAACACCTTTGGAAAAAAAGGAAAATCCATGCGTAAATTGAGACAGATCAAAGAGCAGGACGAAATTAGAAACCTTTTACAAAGCAAATACGACAGGGAAACTTTGATGAACCTTCTCCAAATGGACAAGGTGGATATAGATGCTATCCTGCGTAATTGTCAATATTCCAAGAAATTCATCGAAGAATCTAATGACCTTCAGATATTAGATGCTATTAGTGAATGCTATGAAGAATATAAAGTGCTTAAAACCAATTCGGCTAAAAAAGAAAATTAATTTAATATAAATGATGCTTTTGAATATCAAATATATGATGTGGAGTCTGCTGGCTGTAGGCCTCACCACTTCCTGTAATTCCATTAAGAAACAAAATAGCGTTGATACCACTGACCAATCCATGTCCAATATGGTATCCCAATTGGATTACTCCAAAGTAGACCCGATGAAGTATGCCAAAACCATAACCGTTTCGGAACTAAAGGAACAACTTTATCATTATGCTAGTGATGAAATGGAGGGACGTTATACCGGTAGTCCGGGTCAGAAAAAAGCAGTAGAATACCTCAAAACTCAATACGAAGAGATGGGGGTACCTGGTGGAACAGCAGATGGCTCCTATTTTCAGACGGTGCCCTCAGATTACTTAAGACGCATAGATACAGATTCTGAAAATGTGCTCGCCTTTATTAAGGGACGTGAGATTCCTGAAGAAGTATTGGTAATTTCAGCACACTTGGATCACATTGGAACGGAAGATGGTGAGGTCTTTAATGGCGCTGATGATGATGGAAGCGGAACCATCGCTCTGCTTGAAATCGCTGAAGCATTCAAACAAGCCGAAAAAGATGGTTTCGGTCCTAAACGATCCATTCTTTTTCTTCATGTGACAGGGGAAGAAATTGGCTTGTATGGAAGTAAATATTATTCCGAAAATCCGGTGTATCCATTAGTCAACACGATTGCCGATTTGAATATTGATATGATCGGACGGATTGATCCGGACCAAAAAGACGATCCCGATTATGTCTACCTCATTGGAAGTGATATGCTGAGTCAAGACCTGCATGACGCATCAGAGGCAGCCAATAAAAAGTACATCAATATGAGATTGGATTATACTTACAATGGCAAGGATGATCCCAACCGTTTCTATTATAGAAGCGACCACTACAATTTTGCCAAAAATGATGTACCTGTCATCTTTTATTTTAACGGTGTGCATGAGGATTATCACAGAGCTAGCGACACCCCTGATAAGATTGAATATGAACTATATCAACGACGTGCACAGTTGATTTTTGTCACTGCCTGGGAACTGGTCAATGGAGAAAAACGACCTATGCTGACCGTCAAAGAATAAGTGTAACATCACCGTATTAAAAAAGCATGAATTTTTTGGATTCATGCTTTTTTTATTGAACAAGAACAGGAAGGCTGATCAAGCGCTACCGCCTGACACAGATTAATTTGTTTCTACTCCTGCAAACTCTTGCTGAATAGCAACTCGCAAGCGACGATAGTAGTCCTCCTCCAACCAATCCTTATAGTTGTTAGTATTGTTGATGATACAGTAAGCATATCTCCGTATACGATCTTTTATATCTTCTTTGAGCAATTTGGCCAGTATACGTGCATCAAAAACATCCTCGCTGTTTTCTACACACCACTGCACATGTTGAGCGATAGACTCATCGAGAACCTCTTTTGATTTGCGACCTTCTTTGGTAATGCGTTTGTAGGCTCCTTTGATATCAAAGCTAAAATCACTGGTATTTGGGAACTCTGCTTTTACATCCTCTGGCATGCGGTAAACAAAATTACGCTCGATCTCGTCATCACTGATGATGTTTTCTACGTAGAAATCAGGAGATCTAAAGACTTGTTGCCAATCGACTGGTTCGTTCCAAAGTCCGAATCTAGCCACATTGTTACCAAGATCAATGATATGAAACTCTTTTTTATCATCCAGAATACGAGATCCACGACCTATCATTTGATAATAGAGGGTCAAGGATTTGGTAGCACGATTAAGGATAATACATTCCACGCTGGGCTCGTCAAATCCTGTAGTCAAGATACTTACAGAGGTCAGAACAGCATCTGGCTTATTGCGGAACCATTTTAAGATCTCTTTACGTTCCTCCTTTGTATTGGTATTGTCCAGGTGACGGACTTCGATTCCAGCTCTTCTAAAAGTATCCTCTACCTCTATACTCGTCCGTATACCATTATTGAAGATCAACGTTTTCTTTCCCTTAGCCACCTCGTTGTAAGATTGAAGCAACTTGTCCTGCATGGTGGTAGCAGTATATAGCTTTTCACTGGATTTTACTGTATAATCACCATTCATACCAATGGTCAATCCGCTAAGTCCCACATCATAGGTATGGGTAACGGCTTGCGCCAAAAATCCTTGTTCAACCAGCGAACTAATACTGTTACCAACGATAAGTTCTTTGTAATTGTCCTTCATCGGCAACTTAAAATTAGAGCTCAATGGTGTTGCCGTAACTCCCAACATAAAACAATGATCAAAATATTTAAAAAGCTTTCTAAAACTGTTGTAATGGGCCTCATCAACAATCACCAGACCAATATCGTCCAACTCAAGCTTATCATCTTGAATACGATTGTTCAAGGTTTCCACCATAGCCACAAAGCAGTCAAAATCCTTTTGGTCATCCAGCTCCTTTACTTTGGAATTGATAACCTTGTTTTTGACATTAAAGCCGTTGAGCATTTTGGAAGTTTGTTTACACAACTCAATTCTATGAGTCAGAATAACGACCTTCTTGTTTTTCTCTTTGAGATACCGACGTACAATCTCAGAAAAGATCACCGTTTTCCCTCCACCAGTAGGCAATTGATAAAGCAGGTTATAATCATCAGGCTTATTGTTGATTCTGTCAAAAACTGCCTCTAGATCACGCTCCTGATAGTCATAAAGGGATTTGATTTCTGTCTCGTTTTGGATTGCCATCAGCTTTAAATTTTCGATTTTGGGATTTGCAAAAGTACTGCTTTTTTAAAGGTGTTCCGCTGGTTTCACCCTAAGAATTTTATAAAGCTTCAATTCTCAAATCTTTAACGCCCATTTTTGGATTATTGTGGTAATTTCGCCATCCAAAAAATTACATTGACTAATTCCTCCACAAATACGAGCACAGACAAGAAACCTTGGTTTCAACCAGAGCGTGCACATAGGTACTACAAACTTACTGGCTTCTATAGTTTTGTTTGGGAAAGCATCAAGAAATCAATGCCTCCCGTGTTGGTTGTTGTAGGAATACTATTGCTGGTCCACTTTTTTGTGATCGACATTGAGAAAGCATTGGAACTTGCCGTGCAGGAACTTCCCAATTACGGTGTTTTGACTTTTTTCTATCTTTCTGAAACCGCCTTGGGTTTAATTCCGCCAGAACTTTTTATTGCCTGGGCGGGTGAAACTGCCAATCCAGTGATTAATCTTTCCCTGATTGCCCTGTTGTCCTACCTTGGAGGTTTCACCTCTTACTGGATCGGTCGCAGAGCGCTACGTATCCCAAGTCTACATGAATACCTTGAAGTCAAAATGGCTAAGCAGTTGGTGATGGCCAGAAAATGGGGCGGAATTCTGATCGCAGTCGGTGCATTATTACCTCTCCCCTTTTCCATGGCAAGCCTAGTGGCTGGTATGCTGAAATATCCTATCCGGAGTTGGATGATTGTCGGATTGCTCAGATTCGTGCGTTTTGCAATTTATGGTGCTGCTATATTTTCTCTGGTATAAGTAAGATAATCAGGGCTTCTTTCGCCTTGAGCGATATCATATCTATTTACTAGTTTATCTGTGATTCAGTTCATGGTGGTAACCAATAGAAAAATTCACCAACTTAAATAGCTGTAAAATTTGTACGTGTTTAGCGAGTATATTTGAAATAGGACTGATATGATCACCAGTCGGTATTTTTCATGATAATTGACCACATATTCATTTTCTCCAATCAGCATGGAAAAGAGGCTGATCAATTGATTGATTTCGGGTGGTCTGAAGGAAGCTCCAGAAGACATCCCGGACAAGGCACCATCAATAGGAAATTTTACTTCGAGAACTTTTTCCTGGAGATTCTTTGGATCGTGGATGAATCAGAAATTCTTGACCCAAAAACCGCATTCACCCAGCTAGGTCACTGCTCAAATTTTCCCAATAATGAATGCTCTCGTTTTGGCTTGGGACTCGTTAATACAGCAGGTAGCGACGACTTGTTTCGCAATTCAGAAATCTATCAACCCGACTATTTCCCTTCTGGAATGACCATTGACATCATTACCAATAAGGAGCACCCTTCATTACCGTGGACCTTCAGACTTCCCTTTAGAGACAAGCAGAGTGAGCTAGAACCTTATATTCATGAAAATCAAATGAAGCAATTGACTAAGGTCCGTTTTAATGTCAATCGCCCAGAAGGTCTCGGTGAATTCAGTGCATTTTTTGCAGACACTGATACGCTTAATTTTCAATTGGCTCAATCTAATCATCTGGTCTTGGAATTTGACCACAGGGTGCAAAATAAAATGCAGAAATTTGATGATTTAGGATTGACAATACATTATTGAAACAAAAAAAGCACCTGAAAATACAGGTGCTTTTAAATTTAAAGGACAAGTAATTTAGTTCTTGTTCTCAGTTTCTTTTTTGGCGTTAGCCTTGGCTTCTTCCATTCCTTTCTCGACCATCTCAAAGAATTGATCCAATTTAGGAAGAACGATAATTCGCGTACGGCGATTCTTTGCGCGTCCCTCAGCCGTATCGTTACTGGCAAGAGGCACATAATATGACCTACCGGCAGATGTCATACGCGCAGGCTTCACGTTAAATTCATCCTGTAACACACGGGTTACGGCATTGGCACGAGAAGTACTCAAATCCCAGTTGTCTTGGAATTTTGCTGTAGAGATAGGCTGACTATCCGTATGACCTTCGATCATGATTTCGATCTCTGGTTTGTCATTAACTACTTTGGCCACTTTTCCCAGGACAGCTTTGGCGTCTTGGTTAATGCGATCGCTTCCACTAGCAAACAGCAATTTATCACTGATCGAAATATAAACCACTCCTTTTTCAACGTTTACATTGATATCCTCATCGTTCAGATTCCCTAAGGAACTCTTTAAACTGGTAACTAATGCTAGCGTTACACTGTCTTTTTTGGTTATTGCGTCATTCAAACTACGGATTTGAAGATCCTTTTCGCGAATGCTTTCCAATGATCGCTCCAGGTTACGGCTTCCTTGAGTAGAAAGCGTTACCAGATCGCCCTGGTTATTTAATAAGGCAGCGTTGGAGTTTTTTAAAGTTTCTATTTGATCTCTGAGTGCTTCTAATTTGGCTTGAGCAGCCTTCTCGTCAGCAAGACAGGCATTCAATTTTACAGTTGCCGTGTCCAGCAGCTCTTGCGTTTCTTGTTGTTTGGCTAGTGCTGCATCAAGTTCCTTCTTTGAGGCACAGGAAATCATTAATCCACCGGCCAGCAACATTACAATTATCTTTTTCATCTTAGGAAAACCCTTTAATTTGTTAAATTCTAGAGCAAAATTAAAATAATTGAGCAGCCACTGAGGGTTATTAACAATGATTTAAGTTATCTTCTGTTATAATTCTAAGTAATCTAACTGATTTTCATCGAGATAAGCAATTGATATGTCGCACCTTCTCATCTAATTCCTATTCCAGTGAATGTAATATTCGTCGAACTTAAATATTAGCTATGCTTTTTAAGGGATGTGTAATGGCGTCTACCCTTTACAAAGTACTGATATACGAGGAAAATCTTAGGTTGTGGTAATGTTTTGTGTGTCAGAAGGGCCGTTGACTTCTTTCTTTTGTGTTTAAAATCACCAAGTCGTTTGTAAAAGCTAAAATGTGCCTTGAGTACGGCAAAAAAATGACGAGGTCTGGCTTCCAGTAAAAACTTGATTCCTGCAATTCCGTCCAACAGCATTCTAATAAAAAGTCTCCACCACCATCGTGGTTGATGATCATTTTTTACGATATTGAAGAGGCTGTTTCTGAAATTGTAAAAAGTCTTTTGGGGATTGATATTATTCAAAGTTCCGCCTCCTAGATGATAAACCTTAGAATCACTAGCACAACCAATCTTATGACCGGCCAACCGCAACCTCCAGCACAAGTCAATTTCTTCCTGGTGGGCAAAATAATCCGGATCCAATCCTCCTACTCGATCAAATGCATTTCGTCTTAAAAAAAGTGCTGCCCCACTGGCCCAGTGCAAATCGATTGTAGTCTTGTACTGCCCCTGATCCACCTCCAGCGTATCAAAAATCCGCCCCCTGCAATAAGGATAGGCATATTTATCCAGATAGCCACCAGCGGCCCCTGCGTATTCAAATTTATCTGGATTTTTATCATCCAACAACAAGGGCTGGCAAGCCGCCAAATCAGGTTCCGTTTCAAACAATCTAGCAATAATATCGCACCAATGTTCAGTCACTGTAACATCATTATTGAGTAAACAAACTACCTCTTCTTCTACCGATTTCAAGGCCTGATTGTAACCACCAGCATAACCCCGATTCTCCTGCATGGCAATAATTTTTACATCAGGGTAGTGTTGACGGGTCCATAGAATAGATTCGTCGGTAGAGGCATTGTCTGCCAGATAGATCACGTGGTTATAGGTAAACTTAACCACGCTGGGCAAATAGCTTTTCAGCAATTCTAGTCCATTCCAGTTTAAAATAACAACGCCTACTTTCATAATTGGTAAACGGGTAGTTCTGGAATAAAATTATAAGATTGTGACTCATAGTCCATAGTGCAGTAATAATGCTGGAGTCCGTTCGTGACCATCAGGTAGGTAGCGTCAAGGGCCAGATTATATCGAGCGATTTGGTCAAAAACTTCCTGATTGATTGGTACTTGAGGCGCCTTGCACTCCACCACCAAATGAATACTTCCATCTTTATTATAAGAAAGTATATCATATCTTTTGGTCGTTCCTGAAACCAGGACTTGCTTTTCTACATTTACAAGGTACTGTGGCATACGCTTTCGCGAAAGCAAAAACCAAATAACATGTTGACGTACCCATTCCTCTGGAGTCAAATGCACAAATTTTTTACGGATCGGGTCAAAGATGGCACGTCCTTTTTCAGTATTTTTGACCCTAAAATCCCCAGCTGGGAGTTGCAATGGCTCCATTCCGCAATATTACAAAAACCACAACAGCTCTCGATGAGTGATGCGACAAAGATTCTTAACGACCTCAAACAAAAAAAGTATGCCCCTGTTTACTTTTTATGCGGGAGTGAGCCTTATTTTATTGATCAGGTCAGTGATTACATAGAAAATAACGTCTTAGAGGAAAGCGAGAAAGGTTTCAATCAAATGTTGATCTACGGCAAGGAAACTACCATGGAAGAGATTTTGGAGAATGCAAAGCGCTTCCCAATGATGGCAGAACGTCAAGTAATAATTGTTAAAGAGGCACAGCACCTGACCAAACAATTACCTAAACTGGAATCCTATCTGGAACAGCCCCAATCTACCACTCTACTGGTCTTTGCTTATAAATATAAAACCCCTGACGGAAGAAGCAAGGTTACCAAACTCCTGAAGAAGCATGCCGTATTTATGGAGAGCAAACCGCTCTATGAAAACAAGGTACCTGGTTTTATCACAGATAAGCTCAAGCAAATGGGCTATCAGATCGATCCCAATGCCACTAGGATGTTGGTAGAATATCTGGGAACCGACCTGGGTAAAATCAATAACGAACTTTCAAAACTGGCGATTGTTCACCAGCCAGGCTCCCCTATAACACCTCAAGTTATCGAGGACAACATTGGGATTTCCAAAGACTATAATAATTTTGAGCTGCGGAAAGCACTTGGGATGAGAGATACTGTAAAGGTGCACAGGATCATTAATTACTTTGCCGACAACCCAAAGGATAATCCGCTGGTACTTACCACGGCTCAGCTTTTCACCTTTTTCACCCAACTCTTGAAAGTCCATACCGTCCGGGACAAGAATCCGCAGGCAGTAGCCAAAGCGGTCGGAATCAATCCATATTTTGTTCAGGAACTACTAACCGCCGCAAAAAATTACCCCATGAAATATTGTAGCCGGGCCATCAAGTTGATCAGGGAAATGGACGTCAAATCAAAGGGTGTAGGTACATACAAGGCCGATCACGCCGATCTACTCAAGGAATTAATGGTCAATATCATGTCAAAATAAGTTTATGGCCGATCGACAAGTTTTTCATGCATGGATAAGCGCCGCCAGGTTACGAACGCTTCCATTGAGTATAAGCGGAATTTTAGTGGGGTCGGCTTATGCTTATTATGACATCAATCGCACTTACAAAGCATTTGCTTCTGTACTGAGCGACGCATCTGATACCTCTACAATTACTTTCTATAATTTTCTCATTCCGATATTGGCATTGATCACGACCTTAGGGTTTCAAGTTTTATCCAATTTTGCCAATGATTATGGGGATGGTGTTAAAGGCACCGACAACGAGGATAGAATAGGCCCTATGCGTGCCATCCAGAGCGGTTTGATCTCTCCCCAACAGATGAAAGTAGCTATGACTATAACTGCTTTGGTTACCCTGGCCAGTGCAGTTACTTTGATTTATGTGAGTCTGGGTTGGGAGCAGCTGTTGATTTCCCTACTATTTTTAAGCTTAGGAATTGCCGCGATTTGGGCCGCTATCAAATACACTGTAGGAGATAACGCCTATGGATACAGGGGACTGGGAGATGTGTTTGTGTTTATTTTCTTTGGCCCTGTAAGTGTAGAAGGGATTTATTTTTTAATTACCAAAAGCTGGAACTGGCAAATGCTGTTGCCGTCCATTTGCATCGGATTGCTGAGTGTGGCTGTATTGAACCTCAACAATATGAGAGATGCCGAAAGCGACAAAAAGGCTGGTAAAAACACGCTGGTCGTTAAAATGGGTTGGTCAAAGGCCAAACTATTCCACTACACACTTATTACTGGTGCTTTTGTGAGCAGTAGCCTGTTTTATATCACAGTATGGTATCGCGGTTACTTGAATTTATCGACACCTGATGCGAATCTTTTGATATTCTTACCCGTATTGGCGTTTATTCCCTTATTTCTACATCTTCTGCGCGTACAAAAAACGCAGGTTCCGGCCTTGTTGGACCCTGAATTAAAAAAGGTAGCCTTGTCGACCTTTCTCTTTGCGTTACTAGCTATCATCAGCACTTGGGTTTTGTCAACTTGATACAGAACGTTAACAATTGAAGATCAATAACTTGATCCAATCAGCTTAAATGGACACTAACTAAGGCTTGTTAGTAATATGATTATATCAATTGATCATAAAATCCTTTCATGATATGCGATTTTGGCAAAATAAATGAGGTATAGTTATGATTTCATAATAAATTTAAGTGTGTTTCTACACATTTAACAACCCTTAATCCCTATATTATGAAACCTACAATTACCCAACGGGTCGGTGATTCCGACCATTTAAAAAAAACGATTTACGAACCATTTTTTCTTCTCATTGCCTTTTTGAGCTTAAGCGTTTGCTTTGGACAATCGATCGTGCAGGAACACGGTAGATTGCGTGTCCAAGGCAATAAGGTAGTCAACAAAAACAATTCTGCTCTTAGTCTGGCTGGAAATGTACTTTTCTGGAGCAACTACAGCGTAGGCGGTAAATTTTATAATTCCGAGACCGTCAACCACCTCGCCAGTGATTGGAACACAGATATCGTGCGCGCTTCCATGGGAGTAGAAAATCCCGGTGGTTACATAACCAATCCTACCCGAGAGATGAACAAGGTGAAAGCTGTGGTGGATGCGGCAATCGCTGCGGATATCTATGTTATTATCGATTTTCACTCGCACTATGCTGAACAATACGAAGCCCAAGCGATCACATTTTTTACCGAGATGGCAGAACTGTACGGTGATAATGACCATGTGATCTATGAGGTTTATAATGAGCCGATCAATACTCCATGGCCTACCATCAAATCTTATGCAGAAAACGTGATTGACGCAATAAGAACAAAGGATCCAGACAACCTGATCGTAGTAGGCACGCGTTTTTACTCCCAGGAAGTTGAAGAAGCTTCTATCAATCCCATTAACAAATCCAATATTGCGTACACCTTGCACTTTTACGCAGGTACCCATACCCAATATCTCAGGGATAAGGCCACTGCTGCCATGAACAATGGTATTGCTCTTTTTGTTACCGAATGGGGCGCTGTAAATGCTGATGGAAATGGTGCTGCCGCTATTGCAGAAACAAATCGATGGATGGATTTTTTGAGAGATAACAATATAAGCCACGCCAATTGGTCTGTTAGTGATAAAGATGAAGGTGCCTCGGTAGTTGCACCCAATACTGGTGTTCAAGGTTTATTAAATAACAACCTCACCTCTACTGGAGTTTTTATTAAGGATATTATCAAAAATTGGAACGACAACACTTCTGGAGGCGGCGGTAGCTCTTCCCAAAGCGCATTTGCTCCCCACAGCATACCTGGTACAATTGAGGCTGAGGATTATGATCTAGGTGGACAAGGTGTAGCCTATAATGATGGAGACAACACCAACAATGGTGGACTTTATAGAGACGATGCAGTAGATATTCAAAGCACCATGGATAGCGGCGGCGGATTTAACATCGGTTGGACAAGTGATGGTGAGTGGCTGGAGTATACGATCGGTAATGTAGCCGCTGGAAACTATGATATCACTATTAGGGTGGCCAGTATTTATGGTTCCTCCAAGTCTATTTCCCTGAGCCTAGATGGCAGTACTTTAGGTAATATCTCAATTCCCAATACCAACGGATGGCAATCTTGGAACACAGTCCGACTGAATGATGTCACGATATCGGGCGGAACAAACAAGGTTTTGCGATTGGATGTCAATGGCGGTAGATTCAACATCAACAAATTAAGCTTTACAGCTACGCCCAATGGCGGTGGTTCTGGAAATGATTGTGCATTTGGCGCACCTCAATCCCAGCCATTACAGGCCTATCCGGGAGTGGAGTTTCCACACGTATTTGTATTAGGGAATGGCGGTCCGAATGCTGCCAATATCAGAAAATTTCAGATCAATTGGGACCCGAGGTATAACGGGCTTTACACTTTTGCCATTAACACCAACAACGGAAACCCCTCCTATTATGTTGATTTGAGAAGCTCAATTAATGCACGTTTTAATCGGGCCCAACCTGATGTAAGTATATCGGGATCAGGAATACCTAATCTGGATGGCAACTACTGGGTCACCAATGACGGTGATAATTTTGTAATGGTGGCCAAAAATGGTAATTACACGATTTATTGTAGTCAAAACAGTAGCGTCCCCAACTGCGGGTTAGTCAAATCATACAACAAGGTCAAACCAGGAGTGCATCTGACAGATATAAGCGTCTACCCTAATCCAGCGGATGAATTGGTCCATTTAGATTTTGCAGGTATACCTAAACAGAACACTCAATTAATTTTGGTGAACAGTCTGGGGCAAATGGTAAAAACTATAGCACTTTCCAATAAAAACAATGTGCTGGAAGTGGAAAACCTGACACCAGGACTTTACTTTATAGAGATTAAAAATGGAGACGAGAGAATAACAAGAAAGTTATTGATTCATTAAGGATTTGTTGCTCCAAGGTCGACCAGATAGGTGATTTTCAGTTGAACTAAATCATGAATAACATACAAAAGACCATTACAAGGCTCTAACAAATCATTAGCGTAGAAACACAACACATTTGTTAAACTATAACCTTGTAGTAATAAATAAGTTGAATATTTTATCGATGATTTACATTGATTTTAGACTTATTTAACATATATTATTCAAAGCATAATAAGTTTTTTATGCTATATTTAGCCTACTGAAAAACAAGCCTATTGAATAACACTACTATAACCCAAAATCTTGAAAATTATGGCTAGAGCTATGTTTGAGTACACAAAAACCGTACTTGAAAAAGTGAGTTTTAATCCAGCATTATTTTGCAAGGAATTACAAAAAGCAGTTGACAGATTATTACCCTTTGAAGTTGAAGAACTTCAAATCTGGTTAAAACAACTTATCCTTCAAAACCCAGAATTGGGAGAATGCATGCCACTTCTCAAGAGTTGAGACTGCCAATCAAAAACTTTGTTGACCTATCCCAAACCTGAGCAAATTGCTCAGGTTTTTTATTTTGTTGAAATCGGACTGATAATCTGCACATTTTGAAAGGCAATAGCTCCCTTAATCACTCCCGAAATCACCTGCTGCAAAGCATCAACAATCTGCATTTTGAGTTCGCTTCTATGGTAGATAAGACTTACTTCTCTTGCAGGAGAGGGATCTTCAAAATAACGCAGGTTCTCTTTTTTACGATCATGCAAATCCATGGTGTTGAGATAAGGTAGCAAGGTCATGCCCAAACCTTCGTCGGCGAGCTTGATCAGTGTTTCAAAGCTGCCACTTTCCAACATAAATCTTTCACTTTCGGTATCACGTGCACTCCGGCATAGGTTGAGAATACTATCCTTAAAGCAATGACCATCTTCCAGAAGAAGTAACTCATCCACGTTGATGTCATCGACTTTAATTTTTTGTTTCTCACTTCCGGCAAATCGTGGATCGTAAACTACAAAGGGCTCATAATACAAGACCCTTTCTTTAATCAACTCATGATGAAGCGGAGTGGCAGCAATTGCCGCATCAATGCTTCCATCCTGTAGATTTTCAATAATATTTTCGGTAGTCAGTTCTTCAATGCGTAATTTGACCTTGGGATATTTATTGACAAAATTGGCCAAAAACATAGGGAGTAAAGTAGGCATCACTGTCGGAATAACTCCAATTTTGAATTCGCCTCCTATATAGCCTTTTTCCTGATCGACGATATCCTGAATCCTATCACTTTCATTGACGATATTACGCGCTTGAAGTACGATCTTTTTACCCGTTTCCGTTAGTTCAATTGGCTTTTTCGTGCGATCAAAAATCTGAATATCTAACTCATCTTCCAGCTTTTGAATCTGCATACTTAAGGTGGGCTGGGTAACAAATACCTTATCAGCCGCCTTGGTAAAGTTCTGATGTTGCGCTACGGCCAAAACATATTTCAACTGGGTAATTGTCATGATAGATATTTTTTACAAAAATAATAAAGACTATTTATAAAATCGATTGATTGGGGAGCATTTGAAGTGAAACAAAATTCTAATTGTAAACTTCTGTTAATCAAGAGCTAAATAAGACATTATCCTGAATTAATTGGCTACTTTCATACAAATTAATCCCTATGAAAACTTTACTTTACCTCAGCTTGGCGTTTCTCCTATTATTAGGATCAAACAATATCCAAGCACAATCCATTAATTTGCAAACAATTGAGACTGGACTTAATAGCCCCGTAGACATTAAAAATGCTGGCGACAGCCGACTTTTTGTGGTCGAACAAGCTGGTCTGATTAAAATTGTAGATCCTGCTGGCGCCAACCCAACCACGGTTTTTTTGGACCTCACTAACCTTACCAATGCCGGAGGCGAGCGTGGACTACTAAGCGTTGCTTTTCACCCGAACTATAGCACCAACGGCAAGTTTTACGTCAATTATACCAATCTAAACGGGACCACAGTCATCGCTGAATATAACGTATCCAGCACAAATCCTGATGTTGCTGATCCCAACGGAAATATTCTGCTCACCTATTCCCAGCCTTTCAGTAACCACAATGGTGGTTGCCTTCAATTTGGCCCAGATGGTTTCCTTTATATTGCCTCAGGTGATGGAGGAAGTGGTGGTGACCCAGGAGACCGTGCACAAGACAACTCCACCCTACTCGGAAAAATGCTGCGCATTGACGTTGATAACCCCTTGGGCAACAACGCTTATGGAATCCCTGCTGATAATCCATTTGCAAATAGTGCAGGCGCGGATGAGATATATTCCACTGGATTGCGCAATCCATGGAAATTTTCTTTTGATCGTACCACAGGAGATATCTGGATTGCAGATGTAGGACAAAATGCAATAGAAGAAATCAACCGCTTGCCATATACCGTGACTGATGCAAATTACGGTTGGAGATGCTATGAAGGAAATACAGTATTTAACACCAATGGAAATTGTCCACCCGATGCAAATCTTACCTTTCCAGTAGCCACTTATAATCACTCTGGAAATGGTCCCAATAAGTGCTCAGTGACGGGCGGATATGTTTACCGAGGTAGCCAAAATCCTAATCTTCAGGGCAACTATTTTTTTGCTGATTTCTGTAGCGATGAAATCGGAATTGTGACAGAAAATGCTGGAAATTATAACCTCAGTTTCCTGCAGCAGTTTCAAGGCGAATCATTTTCAAGTTTTGGGGAAGATTTCATGGGCGAGCTATATGTTGCTGGATTAGGTTCTGGAACCATTTACAAAATAACCCAAGGCACAGCCAGTATCGATGATCAAGATCTTGCGTTGGCTCAATTATACCCCAATCCTGCCGAAAATTTATTACGTGTTGAGTTACAGGGAGAGGAAAGTTATGATCTTTCCATCTACGATATTCTAGGAAAACAAGTCTACCAAACCAAAGATATAAGCAGGAGGTTCCAACTCGATGTGTCAGACTGGTCGGGGGGAATATATCTTGTTCAGGTGAGCAATGGGCAAGCTAGTCAAACCCTCAAGTTGTCCCTAAAATAATTGGGTCTTGGTATTGACGGAAGAACGGCTAGATCGTATCTTTATAGGTAAGTAAAAAACACCTGTATGTTTAAGCCTTTCTCCCAAATATTAACCTATACGTTTAGCTTTTTACTCTTCGGAATTTTATTCGTTTTTGGGGTTATCTACTATGTAGTTAACGAGCGTACACCAGAAGAATCAACGACTACACCTGTGGCTTATATCGATCATGTATCAGGTCCTCAACTGAACGAGCAGCAAGTTGCTGGCAAGTCACTTTTCAATGCAAATTGTGCATCCTGTCACAATATTTTTAAAAGAATGACGGGGCCTGCATTACATAACATTGAAGAAAAGTACGAAAGGGAATGGCTGTATGCCTGGATCAAAGATTCCAAAAAAATGATTGATAACGGGGATCCATTAGCCCTGGCCATTTATAATGAGTACAACCAAAAATCCATGAATTCATTCCCACAGCTGGATGAGCAGCAAATTGATGCGATTTTGGTTTATTTGTCCACACCAAGATTCTAAAAATCCCAAAGATTAACGCGTTTTTCAGAAGAGTCTGAGCTTTCAGGTTGTAATTTTACTTAGATACTTAGATCATTTATTAACATCAGTGTCTGTAGACACTACCAATAAAAATAAAATACTATGGCAACCATCAAATTAGGCGGAAATGAAATTCAGACAATAGGACAGCTACCACAAGTAGGAAGCAAGGCGCCAGATTTCAAATTAAAAAGGGCAGATTTATCAGAAGCTAGCTTATCCGATTATAAAGGTAAACGCGTAATTCTGAATATTTTTCCCAGTATAGATACAGATGTGTGTGCTACTTCTGTCAAAAACTTTAATCAACGCGCTAGTGAACTAGACAACACTACGATACTTTGTATTTCCAGAGATACACCATTTGCCCAAAAACGATTTGCCAATGATGAAGAAGTAGATCAGGTTGAAAATCTAAGTGATGTATTGGACGGAAAATTTGGGGATGACTATGGTCTAACCATGACCAGTGGTGATCTTAAAGGATTTCACTCCAGAGCGGTTGTGGTCCTAGACGAGGAAGGATCAGTAATCTACAACGAGCAGGTACCTGAAATTGCCGAGGAACCCAATTATCTAGCCGCCTTGAAATCCTTGTTATAAGTTGTCATTGAGCAAATTCTTAATAGGGCGACTCAAGGGTTGTGGATACGCATTCAAAGGGGCTATAATGCTTTTGCGCACAGAACCCAGCATTCAGGTTCAGGCCATTCTGGCTGTAATCATGACCATTGCTGGTTGGTTATTCCATATCACTCCTATTGAATGGATGATTCAAATTATCTGCATAGGATTGATCATGAGCCTCGAGGGCATGAATACAGCCATCGAGGCCATTGCTGACTTTATTCACCCAGACTTCCATGTTAAGATAGGTCGCATTAAAGATTTGGCTGCCGGTGCAGTTTTTATCACCGCAATCACTTCCATAGTTGTGGGTTGTTTTATCTACATCCCGTACCTTATTGAACTCTTTGACGTTTGATCAAGCCTTTGTCTGGCAAAATAAAGCCTCAAATTTAATCCTGACCACGATGAATCCAGGGCAATATTCGTATTTTTGCCCGTTCACTTTAGTACATGGCGAGAAAAAAAACCACATCCAAAAAGTCCACTAAAAAATCCTTTCAACTACCCCAGTTCCAGCCTACCAGATTGCAGGAAGTGATCGTGGGATGTGCATTGATCGTGATTGGACTGGTTTTATTTTTTTCATTTCTATCTTTTTTGTTCACTGGAAAGATTGACCAAAGTACACTGAATGACTTGGGCAGCCGGGAAATCGTGACCCAAAATTGGTTACGCCAGTTAGGGGCATGGTTAGGTAACTTGTTCGTTTATAATGGCTTTGGTATTCCAGCATTCTCCATCGCTGTGCTGACCATCGTTTCTGGTCTTTATCTCTTTGCCAGTGGTGATAATGCGTTCTCGCTTTCGCGAAAGCGGATTACCAGATTATGGTTCTGGGGATTGTTACTGATGCTATGGCTTTCCGTGTTTTTGGGGTTTTTCCATGAAACCAATGCATTGCTAGGCGGCAGAGTCGGATTTGAAATGAACGATTTGCTTCAGGATTACATTGGGCTTTTAGGAGCGATTCTGGTCATGGCATTTGTCGCCGTAGTCTACATGGTACTTAGACTGAAAATTACACCAGAAAAAATCCAGGCTTACTTTTCCAGTAAGGCTGTTGAGTTTAAAGAAGGATTGGAAGAGCCGAATGCTATTGATACCACAGATGAAGAATCAGACTGGAAAGAATCCACTATTGAAGGGAGCGCCGACCAAAAAGAACAAACAACCAGCTCAGATAGTACACCGCTTGACATTTCCAGCGCCGAAGAGGAAGAAGAATATGCTCCCGAACCTGTCTTAAAAAAGACCGTTGCGCCCAAGGATGAGAATGACATCGGGATGGACATCGAGCAAACACCGGATGAAGAAGAAGTGATAGACAATAAAGCTTCTAAATTGGTGGAGGATTTTGGCGAATTTGACCCTACCCTAGAATTGAGCAATTTTCAATTTCCTCCATTGGATTTATTGAAAGATTATACTAAGGGCAAAACCATTACCATTAATGAAGAAGAACTGCAGGCCAACAAGGACCGTATTGTAGAAACACTCAGCAACTACAAGATCGGAATTGCCAAGATCAGTGCTACCATCGGACCAACTGTAACTTTGTATGAAATTGTTCCAGAAGCTGGGATACGTATTTCCAAAATTAAAAACTTGGAGGACGATATTGCCCTATCACTGGCCGCGCTCGGGATACGTATTATTGCTCCCATTCCTGGGAAAGGAACCATAGGTATAGAAGTTCCCAACCAGAATCCATCCATTGTATCCATGAGATCGGTCATTGCTTCGCCTAAATTTCAAAATGCTGAGATGGCCTTGCCTATTGCTTTTGGAAAAACGATCAGCAACGAAACTTTTGTGGTAGATCTCGCCAAAATGCCACACTTATTGATGGCAGGAGCAACAGGTCAAGGTAAATCCGTTGGTCTAAATGCAGTGCTTACTTCCTTACTTTATTCCAAACATCCAGCAGAAGTGAAGTTTGTACTGGTTGATCCTAAAAAGGTGGAATTGACCCTGTTTAATAAAATTGAACGCCATTACCTCGCCAAATTACCCGATAGTGAGGATGCCATAATTACAGACAATTCCAAGGTGATCAATACACTGAACAGTTTGTGTATAGAAATGGATCAGAGATACGACATCTTAAAAGAGGCCATGTGTCGTAACATTAAGGAATACAATACAAAATTCAAGGCCAGGAAACTCAATCCAGCCAATGGTCATAAATTCCTCCCTTATATTGTTTTGGTTGTGGATGAGTTTGCAGATTTAATTATGACTGCGGGTAAAGAGGTGGAAACCCCTATCGCTCGTTTGGCACAGCTTGCGCGAGCTATCGGAATACATTTGATAATTGCTACGCAGCGTCCTTCTGTGAATGTCATTACTGGTATGATTAAGGCCAACTTCCCAGCACGTGTATCTTTTAGGGTGCAGCAGAAGGTAGATTCCAGAACGATCTTGGACAGCGGTGGCGCCGACCAACTCATCGGCCGTGGAGATATGTTATATACCGCCGGTAACGAAATTATCAGGTTGCAGTGCGCCTTTGTAGATACGCCAGAAGTTGAAAAAATAACTGATTTCATTGGTGCGCAAAAAGCTTATCCTGATGCACATTTACTACCGGAGTATGTAGGTGAAGACGGTGGCACGGGTATTGATAATATAATTGAAGAGCGCGACAGCAAATTTCGCGAGGCTGCCGAAGTGATCGTTACTGCACAACAAGGAAGTGCATCCCTATTGCAGCGCAAGCTTAAATTGGGATACAACCGTGCCGGTAGAATTATTGATCAACTCGAGGCCGCAGGAATTGTTGGAGGCTTTGAAGGAAGTAAAGCCAGGCAGGTTTTAATTCCAGACCTGGCAGCGCTGGAAGTATTTTTTAACGAAGAACAAAATAATTAAACATCACAATGAAACAATTAGTCCTAGCTTTTTTTATGGTTTTCGCTTTCGCGAAAGCAGTACAGGCCCAAGACGTAAAGGCTGACAAATTACTACAAGACGTCGCCACAAAATTTAAATCTTATGACAATGTTTCCTTTACCTACAAAGGGAATTTAAAAAACAATAAATCCAACTTGGACATGGATATCCAAGGCGAAGCCAAGTTGTCCGGTCAGAAGTATAATGTCAACTATCTGGGTACGACTTATCTTTATAATGGGAGCAAGCAATACATTATTAACAATGAAGATGAGCAAGTCACTGTTTCTACTCCCAGTAATGATGGAAACGAGGTCATTACTCCATCCAATATTTTGACCTTTTATGAAAAAGGCTATACCAAAAAGATGGATATCGTGCAGAATCTGGATGGACGCAAGTTGCAATTTGTTAAATTGACGCCCATCAAATCAAATTCTGAGTACAAACATGTGTTGCTAGGTATTGATGTCAACACCAAACATATTTATCGTGCCATCATCACAGAAAACAAAACTGGCACGGTCGCAACTTTCACGCTGAAGTCGTTTAAAACTAATGAACCTTTGCCTAAAAATTCGTTTGTCTTTGACTCCGATCAATACGAAGGTTGGGAAATAGACGAATTGGACTAGTATGAAAATACTGGATCGATATATACTCACACAATTTGTAAAGACGTTTTTAAGCGTCTTTACTGTTTTGATGTTTATCCTGATACTGCAGGCGATCTGGTTATATATTAAAGAATTAGCCGGCAAGGATTTGGATGCTGTAACCATTGCCAAGTTCTTGTATTATTCTACTCCAGTAGCTGTACCTATCGCCTTGCCTTTAAGCGTTTTACTGGCCTCCATCCTGGTATTTGGTAAAATGGCAGAAAACTATGAGTTTGCGGCAATGAAATCCAATGGCATTTCCTTGCAGAGAGCAATGAGGTCACTCACGATCGTGATCTTAGGCATTGGAATCACGTCTTTTTTATTTGCAAATTCTGTAATCCCCTGGGGTTATCTGAAGCAACGTAACCTCAGAGGAAATATCGCAAAGCTCAAACCTGCCATGGCAATTGGGAAAGGTACTTTTAACCAGATTGGTGATATCAACATCAAGGTTGCCGATAAATCTGGAGAGCGAGGAGAGTTCCTCACAGACGTGATCATTCACAAAAAAAATCCCAAGAGATCTGGGAATTATACCGTCATTAAGAGTAAGAGAGGCGAACTCAAAAGTTCGCTCTCTTCCAATGTAATTCAGTTGGTGCTGGAAGAAGGTAATTATTATGATGACATTTTTGCTACGGATCCTAGAAGGCGCAATTCAATGCCATTTGTCAAAAGTTACTTTGACAGCTATACGCTTAATGTAGATGTTTCTGAATTAAACGACGTGGATCTGGGAGCCGAAGAAGTAACGGATAACCATAGAATGCTCAAGATCAATGAGCTTTACACAAGAATTGACACACTTTCACGTGATTTAAATGATCAATTCAGAATTTACAGGCAAAATCAACATAACAGCTGGGATCCCGGGCGTTTGGATAGCAGGGTAGCTATGGACAGTCTTGTTGAAAATGCAGACCCCTTATCACAATTGGATATCCAGAATCAAAGACGCACCTTGGAAACTGCTTCAAATAGAATCAGGAGTCAACTGGCATCTGTCAAAAATCGCGTTGCTCAGGTCAGACATGAGTTTTCAACACTGGCAAAACATGAAATAGAGATTCACAAAAAGTATGTTTTGGGAGTAGCCTGTATCATCTTATTCTTCATTGGAGCGCCACTGGGTGCGATCATTCGAAAAGGCGGAATGGGTTTGCCACTTGTGGTTGCTACCCTCTTTTTTCTAGCCTATCATTTTATAGGTATTTTTGCCGAAAAAGCAGCTACAGAAGGGGCCTTCCCTGCATGGCTTGGTGCGTGGATGAGCACGATGATTATATTTCCAATTGGGATTTATCTGACTTACCGAGCTACTACTGATCAAGGTGTATTTGGCAACAACTTTACATTGCGCAACTTTTTCAGCAATACCAAAAACCTATTAAAGCCGAAAGGGTCCAAGTCTTAATCCGTATCTTTGTCTCCCAAGGGTTTTACTCATATGATTATACAGGAAAAATCAGCACTTACAATCCAATTGGACAAGATTGAGGACGCTATTGAAGATATCAAAAAAGGTAAAGTCATCATTGTCGTTGATGACGAAAATCGTGAAAATGAAGGTGATTTTCTGGCAAGTGCCGAGTCTGTGACGCCAGAAATGATCAACTTCATGGCCACTTACGGAAGAGGATTGATTTGTGCACCCATTACCGCTAGCCGGGTCAAAGAATTGGAACTATCAATGATGGTAAACAACAATTCTGACCCCATGGAGACAGCCTTTACTGTTTCGGTTGACCTACGAGGTCATGGAGTGACCACTGGCATCAGCGCCAGCGACCGGGCCAAGACGATAAAGGCCTTAATTAATGAGGATACCCAACCCCATGACTTGAGCAAGCCTGGTCATATTTTTCCGCTCAAGGCGAAAGATGGAGGCGTATTGAGGCGTACGGGCCATACTGAGGCAGCCATCGACTTTGCTAGACTTGCTGGTCATCAACCTGCTGGTGTGATTGTAGAGATCATGAATGAAGATGGTACCATGGCGAGGTTACCCCATTTGGTGGAGGTAGCACGTAAACACAACTTAAAACTGGTTTCCATAGAAGATCTGGTAGCGTACCGCATGCGTAACGACAGCTTAATTGTCAAAAAAGAAGACTTTGAGCTAAAGACAAAATTCGGCACCTATAGATTGCACGCATATCAACAAACCACCAATGACCAGATCCATATTGCACTAACTTTAGGGAGTTGGGATAAAAATGATACGGTCCTCACTCGGATGAATTCTACCCAAGTAAATAACGATCTTTTCTCTACTATAACCAGTGAAGCGGACAGAAAACTAGATGCAATGTTCCACCGCCTGAATGAGGAAGGCAAAGGGGCGATCGTCTTTATCAATCAGCAATTTGAACCAGAAAATATGCTGGGCAGATTGGACCAATTAAAGGAGCTACAAGAAAACGGAAAAATGAAGGCTCCCAGAAGAAACTTAGATAATAAAGACTACGGTATCGGTGCACAGATCCTTCATGATTTAAAGATCTCAAAACTGAAACTTATGACCAATTCTGAGCAAAGTAAGCGTATCGGAATGATCGGTTATGGCCTGGAAATCGTAGACACCGTAGAATACTAATCAAAGTAATTCATCTTTTTTAAGATACGATCATGAAATTCATTAAGACCACTGAACAGGATTCCAGACATCAAGATTTGGAAATGAAAGATAGTTTGGAACTGGTACGCGGGATCAATGAAGAGGATCAAGGTGTGGCGATGGCCGTAAAAAAGATTCTTCCTGCCATAGCAGAATTTATTGACGCTGTGGTTGATCGCATGAAACAGGGAGGTCGATTATTTTATATCGGTGCAGGCACCAGCGGACGATTGGGAATACTCGACGCCAGTGAATGCCCCCCAACATTTGGAGTGAGTGATGACAAAATCATAGGGCTCATCGCTGGTGGTGATCAAGCCATCAGAAAGGCCGTTGAGAATGCCGAAGATGACACCCAACAAGCCATTAGGGATTTGGAAAAATATGGACTGAACGACATGGATTCTGTACTGGGTATTGCCGCAAGTGGTACCACGCCATACGTAGTGGAAGGAATCAAATCTTGTACAGACCGGAAGCTTCTTACTGGAGCTATCACTTGCAATGAGAATTCGCCCCTAGCACTGTCAGCCACTCATGCAATGGTCGCAGTAGTTGGGCCAGAATTCATTACCGGCAGCAGTCGTATGAAGGCTGGTACGGCCCAAAAAATGATTTTAAACATGATCAGCACGAGTATAATGATTCAATTAGGCCATGTCAAAGGAAACAAAATGGTTGATATGCAACTGAGTAATGATAAACTGGTGGACCGTGGCACCAAAATGATCATGGAGGCCACGGGAGTCTCTTACGACAAGGCTCATGAATTATTGTTAGAATACGGTAGCGTAAGGCTTGCTATCGACCACATAGGAATTTGCTGATCATACACATATGAAACAAGCTTCTACTGACCGTGAGACCTTAACTAAGGGAATTAAAAGAATGATGCTCAGTCTTCCTTTTTTTATTGCAGGGCCTGTGCTGATATACATAGGAGCAGGAAGTGATCACCCGATTATTTTTTTAATGCCAGGAATCGCCTTTTCGATATTTGCTGTGGTATTGGCTTTTAACGGAATTAACACTATACTGGATTCAATGTTTAAAACTGATAAAACCAGATGAAAAAACTGTACGTGGTTACCGCTATACTGATCTTATTCATCTCCTGTAAGTCAAGTACTGAACATTCTCACGCAGAAAAGGAAGATAAAACAGAAAGCTTGACATTATCTGGGTCAGTAACTAATCAGAAAGGTATAGCGGGCAGAATTAATGTATTGGGCTATTTTGTTGATCCGATTTATACTGGTGATTTAGAGCCTGGTGGTAAATTTAAAATTGTACTTCCCAAGGATTTTGGAAAACTGACGCAGGAAGCTTTTGCAGACTACAATCGATCTGAAGAAGCTCAATATGAATTGAACCTTAGTACAGCCATTGAAACTTTTCCTGATGCTGGAGATCTTAATTTTGTCAACAAACAAGCCCGTTTGGCTTTTGCAGGAAAATATTATAGGTTTGAGGTAGTTGACCCTTCAGGCAATCTGGCTTATTTATCTCCTGCTTCAAGTCAAGATTTTCTGGAATTTGTGATAGGTAAACCTGACGCAAGTCCCTTGACAGGTCACCATTATTATTTCATTTATGCCTTAGAAGCTTTTTCTATTAAAGGTACCGATACTTATTTATCTCTATACGAAGATGGCTCAGAAGAAAGTTACAAACGCACTGACGAATATCAGCTAGATATCCAACTCGGTTGGAATATCATCAAGTACGAAGTAATGGAATTAAGTGAAAATAACTTGGGAAGTCAAAATGTAGGAAAATCAAAGACCATAAGTGTCGATCCCACCCAAGAAATCATCAACTGGCAAGTCACTGATTAGCTATGCAAGCATAATAAAACGATAATCAGACTGATTCATCGATGAAATGCATTTTTTAAACCTCTGCATATCAGTTGTTTACAAATTATTATGTTAAAAAACGAGTTTATCCTACCAAATGGCGAAAATATTGTGTAAAGTTTAGTTCAACCCCTTCTTTGTTGTAGGTTTGCTCCTGAAAATTAACAACAATGAAAAGAATTTTATTATACTTTAGTCTTGCAATTTTAGCCAGTGCGTGTTCTACAGAAGAAACTCAAATCGATTCTTTAGAGAGTACAGACATCACAAAGATGGAGGCTCAGGAATTCCAGGATTACATGGAAGACAAGGCTATTTCTCAAGGCCTTATTCCAGGTATGATTAATCCAGATGCTTCTGTTTATCCTTTCGATATTGCTTCTATCGAAGCTTTTGATGACATGTCCAAGAATTTTGGATTTGGTAATCCAGCTGGAGGTGTTTGTCTAACTTCCCAAGCCGGTAACTCGGATGGAGAAATATTGATGTTTAATATCGAAAAAAAGATTGGAAATGGCGTCGCCGATGAGAGCGACCATTCTGCACAGCAAGGCACCAAATTTGAATACGAGTTTGAAATTGAAGAACCAGGGTGGTACATACACTCTATCTACATGAATATTGATGGTGATTGTAACGCGCTTCCAACTGGTAGCAATGGCTTGGTTAATGTTTGCGGGTTCAATATTCGTAACTGTTTCCGTCCTAGAGTCACTAAAGTAACATACACTTTTGCCGATTCATGTTTGCCAGAATGTAGTTGTAACTCCGTTTACGTGGTTGCTTACAAATTGGATCAGAACAACAACGTGATTGATACGGATGGCCTTTGGCTGGATGGTGACAATCATGATGCTATTCAGGCAACTTCCAATACCTTCTGTAAAAGCCAGTGTGGTAACGGATTTGGATTTGAGGATTAATCCAACGCAAAGTAATCAAGTAAAGGGATCTTAATGGATCCCTTTTTTATTTTTACACCTCAAGACTATTGCTAGCTGCTATCATAAAGCTACTTTATTTCCGTTATCAATTCTCCCAGACGTAAATCTTGTTGGTAACATTCAAGATCTAAAACTAATACTTGGGGGTATTTTGCTAGTTTTGCAAATTCAAATTAAAGTCTTGAAGAACAAACTGTTTTACTTCATCCTGTTAATGGCTCTTTGGGGATCAGCTCAACAACAAGAAGCGGATTCACTGATCAGTGTGACCGCAGGTATGCAGTTAATTGATGAGGCTAGCTTTCCAGATGCGGTCGTCTATTCCAGAGACCAATCAGCCCAGGTTTATGTACAGCACAAGGGGATTAAAATGTGGTGTGATCGTGCCTTTCTTTATCGGGAGGATAATTTTATTCGCGCCATTGGAAATGTACGCATGGAACAGGGAGACTCCATTCAAATGAGTTCGAAATATGCAGAGTACAACGGTAGCACCCAATTGGCCTTTGCCAGTGGTGCCGTACAAATGAAAAATCCAGAATCTACCCTCAAAACTGACACTTTATATTTTGACCGTGTAAAACAGCAAGCCTACTATCGAAGTGGTGGTACTGTGAGGGATACAGCTAGCACGTTGACCAGTCGGATCGGTAGGTTTTTTATAAACGATAAACGATATCAGTTTTTGGATCAGGTCAAAGTCGTGAACCCAGAATATACCATCAATTCAAATCACCTCAACTTCTACACCGATACTGGACATGCTTATATGTACGGTCCATCCACCATAACAGGCAGCACAAGTAATGTTTATTGTGAGCGTGGGTTCTATGACACCAGAAATGATGAAGGATACTTTATTAAAAACAGTCGAATCGATTATGATAACAGGACCGTAACAGGTGATAGTCTATACTTCAATAGAGCTCGTTCATTTGCGAGTGCGACCAATAATATTGTTGTAACGGACACCATGAACAACTCCATCATTAAAGGACATTATGCGGAAGTTTTTCGTGCAAAAGATTCTGTATTTATCACCAAAAGAGCCGTGGCCATTTCTGTTCAGGAAAAAGACAGCGTATTTATACATGCAGACCGACTTATGGTAACCGGACCAGAAAATGATCGGGTGATCAGAGGCTTCTATGATGTACGCTTATACAAAAGTGATTTGAGCGGTAAATGCGACTCCATAGTGTCCAATCAAAATACAGGACTGACTAAGATGATCCGACGGCCTGTTTTATGGAGTGGTAAAAGTCAAATCACCGGCGACAGTATCCATATACAAAGCAATGTAAAGACAGAAGTATTGGATAGCCTACGCGTTTTTTACAATGCCTTTATCGTCGACAAGGACAGTAGCGGATTCAACCAAATAAAAGGAAAAGAGCTGATTGGACAATTTGATGACCAGAATGAGCTCAAAGTGGTCAATATTTACAAAAATGTAGAGAATTTGATTTTCTCGCGGAATGAACAACAGGAATTGGTGGGAATAAATAAGGGCACCAGTGGGCGAATGGAGATAATTTTTGAAGACCGGGAGATGGCGGTTATTACCTATCTTGATGACCCCAAGGATATCACCTATCCGCCTGAAGAACTTCCCGAAAACTCACGTAAATTGAGAGGTTTTAACTGGAGAGGTGAAGAACGCCTCATTTCAAAACAAGATTTATTTAAAGGTAAAGCTGCACCCGTCCTTACAAAAATTCAGGGAATACCCTTACCTGATGTAGAACCAGAATTCTTTAGCCAAGAAAATCAAGATCAGCTGCATAAACGTTCAAGGCTAAAGCAGACTGATCTGGACAATCGTCCTGAAGATCAAGTAGAAGAATGGACACCTGGAGAAGAAGATGCTGGAAATCAAAAGGAAAGTCCTGTAATGAGGCAAGGTCAAAAGTCAGGAGGATGAGTGAAGCGTTTAAAAGATTTCAAGCCCCTACCTCACCATTTGCTCCAGGGATTGAGATCTCCCATGCCTTTGGCAATTATATATACGACAAACAAGGCAATACATATCTGGACATGGTCGCTGGGGTAAGTGCCCTTCCACTGGGACATTGTCACCCAAAAGTGGTGGACGCGATAAAAACACAAGTTGACAAGTACATGCACGTTATGGTCTATGGTGAGTACGCCTTGGATCCTGCAATCCAACTCTGTAAGCTACTGGCCCATTTAATGCCAGATCCACTAGAAATGACCTATCTGGTCAACAGTGGAACTGAAGCTATTGAAGCTTCTCTTAAACTGGCTCGCCGGGTCACTGGGAGATCCACCATTATCGCCATGAAAAATGCCTATCACGGCAACACAATGGGGTCCTTGAGCTTAATGGATTACGAGGAGCGTAAAGCCGTTTTCAGACCTTTGGTACCAGACATATACCATATCAAATATAATTGCCTGGCAGAGCTCAATCGCATAGATAAAGATACTGCTGCAGTTATCATTGAATCCATTCAGGGAGGAGCAGGATTTCTTGTGCCGTCAGTAGCTTGGATCAAAGCGTTACGCAACCGATGTGATGATACAGGTACGTTACTAATTGTTGATGAAATCCAACCTGGAATAGGTCGCACTGGAACAATGTTTTATTTTGAGCAATGGGGCATCGTACCAGATATGGTCATTACTGGAAAGGGTTTGGCTGGGGGAATGCCAATCGGGGCATTAACCGCTAGTCGGGAACATCTTTCAACTTTTAAGGAGTCCCCAATGCTAGGTCACATCACGACTTTTGGAGGAAATCCCGTAATTGCAGCAGCCGCTTTAAAGACCTTGCAAGAGATTTGTGAAGGCAATTATATGGAACAAATGCATGAAAAAGAGGTTCGCTTTCGCGAAAGCTTAGATAGTCCATATATACAGGAAATTCGAGGAAAAGGATTAATGCTAGCGGTCATCTTACCAGATGATAAGTTTACCAGTGACATAGTTAATGCTTGTCGGGAGGAAGGTGTTTTGTTCTTTTTGCTCCTGTATGAAAAACGCGCTATTCGCATTACTCCGCCATATACCATTACCAATGCAGAGATCGATAAAGCCTGTCAGGTATTGGTGAAAGTGATAGAAAAATTCTACGCTACCAATTAAAAAATACTCTGTTTATAAATTGTTGACAATAGATTTTCCAGTCCTTACGAGACTTTGGCAAAAATCTTGAACTTAGTAACACATGAATTCTTAAAATTCACTGTATGCAATTTGATTTTAATGAAGAGGACGATTTGAGTATTCAAAAATTCGAGCACATGCTCAAGACCAATGAGGTAGGATTCTTTGATAGTGATGAATTTGAGCAAATCATTGAACACTATTTGGAGACTGGTAAAATGGCGGTAGCTCGTAAGGCGATAAAGCTTGGAATTTCACAGCACCCCACCTCTGTGAACCTCAAACTATTCCGTGCAGAGATGCTCATTTTTGACAATCAAATCGAATTGGCGCATGCCGCTTTGAATGAGCTATATGAGATACAGCCGCAAAACGCGGAAATCTATATCCAAAAAGCCAATCTATTCTCGAAAACTGAAGAGCACCAAAAGGCGATCGAATTGTTGCAAACGGCCTTGTCCTACACTCCTGACCAATCTGATGTATATAACCTCATCGGTATGGAGTATTTATTCCTTGAGGACTATTCCAATGCCAAAATTAATTTCATGAAATGCCTGGAAATTGATGACACAGATTATTCTGCATTGTACAATGTCATTTACTGCTTTGATTTCTTGCAAGAACATGAAGAAGCCATTGACTACTTAAATCTCTTCTTGGATAAAAATCCTTACTCTGAAGTTGCCTGGCATCAAGTGGGTAAGCAGTATTTTGACCTCAAGCAGTATGAAAAATCATTGGCCGCTTTTGAATTTGCCATTATTTCTGATGATCACTTTGTAGGTGCTTATTTGGAAAAAGGGAAAGTCTTGGAGAAATTGGGAAGGTTTAATGAGGCCATCGCCAATTATCAGATTACTCTTAAACTCGATGACCCTACCTCTTTCGCCTATTTAAGATTAGGGAAATGTTTTGAAAAATTAGGCGCTCATGAAGAGGCCATTAAATACTTCAAGCAGACCGTTAAAGAAGATCCTTTGCTGGATAAAGGGTGGCTGGCGATTGTAAATTTCTATTGTAAATCCATGGATTATCAGAAAGCATTGGGCTACATAGAGAAAGCGATCGAAATTGATGGTGAAAATGCGTTGTATTGGACAAAATATGCCAAGCTCAATAAACGCCTTAACTTTTTTGAAGAGGCAGAATACGGCTACCGTAGAGCCATTGAATTAGGCAATTATGAATTGAGCACCTGGCTGGACCGAGCAGATATTCTTTTGGTATTAGGTGAAGTGGAAGCTATGATATCCAATCTCACCAATGGCTTGGAGTTTTATCCAGAACAAACAGAATTGGAGTTCCGGCTTGCCGGTGCCTATTGTTTGCGAGGCGAATGGGTAAAAGGTAAATTTTATTTGCAAAATGCCCTGAAAAGGGATGCTGAATTTCTCATCATCTGGGAAGAATTATTCCCTCAATTACTTGACCATCAAGAGATTTTACCCTTGATCCAATCTTAGCTTTATGTTCTTTTTCAAGAAAAAATATGACTTGGTGGAACTCCTTCAGGGTTTTACTGATATTCATAACCATGTCCTTCCTGGTATAGATGATGGCGCAGCTGAATTGAATGATACCATGCAAATGATCCGTGCCATGAAGGAAATCGGCATTAAAGACTGTATCCCTACCCCTCACACCATGGAGGATTACTATGGAAATGATGCCGAAGTTATTAGGGAAAAATACCTACACACCTTGGAAGAGCTAAAATCCAGTGATGTGTCTGGTTTTATAGCTGGAGTAGCTTCAGAATACATGCTGGACGCCGGTTTTGAAGAGCTGCTTGAGAATAAGGAACTGCTCTGCTTAAAAGATAATTATGTATTGACTGAACTCTCCTATTTCCAAGAGCCCGCTAACCTACATCATTTGGTATTTGACATCCAGCAAAAAGGCCTGGAACCTATTATGGCCCATCCTGAACGATATAGATATGTCAAAAGTATGGAGACCTATATGGACTGGACAGGACGTGGTTTCCTTCTCCAATTGAACCTACTATCACTCACAGATCATTATGGTAAGGATGCCCAGCGAAAAGCCTTCGCTCTATTGGAAAAGGATATGTACACATTTGCAGGAACTGACGCACACAGACTGGAGCACGTAGACAAAATTGGTTGCATCAGACTGGATAAAAAGCAATTTGAGTCAACAAAAAAGCTTATGGAAAACCATAAGCTTATTTTCGATTGAATATCCTATAATAATCGAAGTTTAAAAGTCTGTTTTCTTTCTTGTAAACTTTTCTTTCACCTTATCCCAGAATGTTTCCTTGGTAGCAGAGTAGGTATATCCATATTTATTTCCGTATCCAAAGTTGGCCAGTTTTACACTATTGATAACCATGGCAACATTCTTAATCTTTTCAGCTTCTACACTATCCTTAACATACTCTAGTAATTGGGTCTCTGTGTAGTTAGCTCTGGATACATAAACGGTGATGTCAGCATGATGATTAATCAACAATGTATCTGTTACTAACATCGTGGGTGCGGTATCGACAATAACCACATCATAAGAAGCAGCTGCCTCCTTGAATAACTCACTGGTTCGATCTTGCATCCAGAGTTCCGCCGGATTAGGCGGAATTGCTCCAGAAAGAAGGATTTGTAAATTTTGGTTGCCCGAAGATTGCTGGGCCAACTCTACAACGTTCAAACTTGAATCAGTAAGGTACTCCGTTACACCTTTAGTCGACCTCTTTGTACCGTCGATGGCATACCTGTGAATTTGAGGATTACGTATGTCAGCTCCAATCAACAACACTCTTTTTCCAGAAAAGGCTAGAGTCGAAGCTAAATTGTAAGCTACAAATGTTTTACCTTCTCCTTTGACGGTTGACGTTACCATGATAATCGGAATCTTGGACTGTTCCAGTGTAGATAATTTGAACTGAAGGTTGGTACGTAAAATTCTAAAGGCTTCGGCCAGAATGGATCGATCATTTTTAGTAATGATTTCGCTATCTCCAGTATCTAACTTAGGAATCTCACCTAATATAGCTAGGTTTGGTAAGGCTTTTTGAATATCATTTCTACTTTCAATTTTGTTATACAACAAATTTCTAACATAGAGTATACCGAAAGGAATTAATAGTCCGAGAACGAAAGTTGCCAATAAAACAATCTTTGGTTGAGGAGATACTGGAACCAGTGGAGCAAATGCAAAATCAATAATTTTAGCTTTGGGCGCGGTGATGGCAAGACTGATAGCGGTGGTTTCCTTGCGCTCGCTAAGTAACACATAAATAGCCTCCACAACCCTTCTGGTGCGCTCAATATCCCTATTCAGTCGCTCATTCTCTGGAACATTGGATATTTTTCCAGTCACTTGTCTTAATTCACTTTCAATACTTCGACGTTGAATTTCCAACTTGGAAATTAGGCTTTCCAAGGAGGCTGTCATTGCTTGATTTAAAGCGTCCAGTTCTGTTTTTAAACGAATTACAGCTGGGTTTTCGGCCGTACCACGTTGCAACAAGTTTTTATATTGAACCAGTAAAGCGTTGTATTTGCTCGTTTGAGCATTGATATCAAATTCAGTAAAACCTAAATTTTCGGGAATAATTTGATAATCTGCTTGTTTCAATCTAGAAAGTATCGACCTGGCGATTTGCAATTGGGTTTGTGCCATTACCGCCTCTCGACCTAACCCAGATGACTGCTCCAGGCTGATCAGGGATTCTGCGGTAAGATCGGTTAGATTTTTAGAGTCTTTGAACTTTTCTATTCCTTTTTCAATACTATCTAAATCGCGTTGCACTTCTGCCAACCTTTCATCAATAAAGTCAGCCGTATTTTTGGCGACTTGATTCTTATCAGCGATAGCATCCTCATTATATTCAACTACCAATTGATTCAGTAAGTCCTCAGCCTTTTGTCTGACCGGGTCAGTAATACTTAAGTTTACCACACTACCGCGCCTATCCGATTTGGAAACGTTTATTTTTTTTGAATACCCTCTTACTACATCACCAATTGGTTGTATTTTGACATGAATTTCATATTCTTCGTCATCCTTCTTTGCGTTGGGATCTAAATTGGGAATGAGCAACATTTCTAATTCATCTAAGACAAAGGTGGCACCATAATCTACCGTTTCCCACTTTCCCGCTTCTGTAACTTTGACAAGGCAAGATGAAGGATTCAAGGGTTTGATAAAAAAATCTTTCTTTTCTTGTATCCGATAGGCTATACTATCATTTATTATACTTATTAATACTGGACTATCATTATAGACATTCGAAGTCTTGACATTACCAGACCTGATGTAAGAAATTTGTAAATTCAATTCCTTAACAACATTTTCAAGCAGTCGATTGGATTTAAGTATTTCCACTTCGTTTTCCACCGTATTGAACGAATTCCCCAATACATCTAAGTCGCCCAAGGCACCTACTTCAGAAAGTCCCCCACCACTTTGTGTATCTTTTATTATGATGGACGCCTCAGCCTGGTATAATTTGGTAGCATATCTTAAATATAAATATCCTAATCCTACACAAATGAAAACACTTAGGAAAAACCATGGCCAGGATTTAAGATAATAGGCAATTTGTTCTTGTAGAGATTTGCTAGCAGAATCTCCAGTTTGTTGTTGATCAACCATAAATTAATTTCTAACCAAAATAACAATCACCGACAACAGTAGTGAAGCGATGGACACAAAAAGTGAGGCATTGCGATTAAATCCAGCTGCCTGAACTTGAGCCTTATTAGGATCCACGACAATAATATCGTTTTGTTGAAGAAAGTAATAATCTGAGCTTACAAAATCTGTATTGGTCAGATCCACTTCATAAGACTGTTGCACGCCATTTATATCACGCAATATTTTGACGGATTGCCGGTCACCGTAAATAGTTAAATCTCCAGCCAATCCAAGCGCCTGTAGAAGCGTCAAACGCCCTTCATTAACGGTATAAGTCCCAGGTCGATTTACCTCTCCTAAAACAGATACTTTAAAATTCATTATTCGCACATCTACCATGACGTCTGAAACATAAGGTCTCATTTTTTCCGCAATCATTTTACGCACTTCTTCCCGCGTCATACCTGCTACTTCCAAGTTCCCTAGCACAGGAAAATTGATGGTCCCATCAACATCTACTAAATAATCTAACAAACGCCCGCTATTTCCCTGAGCCATCAGATCATTACCCAGTACTGGGTTAACAAACAAATTAAAATCCTGTACCAATTCTGGATCACGACTTGAAACAATGATTCTAAGCAGATCATCCGATTTAATGGTCGTGTGATAGTTAATAGCTTCGTCTGGTAAATTCTCACGAACATCCTGAACGTACAAAATCTTTTCTTTAGAGACGCAAGAGGAGATCATTATCAACAGACATAAAAGCCCCAATATTTTTTTCATAAGTATAAATGAGAATGCAAATATATAGATACTACTTCGAAGAACGCACCTCTTGGTCCAGCATTTCGTAAATACTGTTTTTGCTTACGAATTCAGGTACCATTCGCTTCAAATTGAGTACTACCTGATCGTTGGATCCAGATTCTGCAGCAGCCGCTAGTTCGATGATCTGGTTGGTTACTGTCTCTAGAGATTCATTACACACCTTAGCCACCATTATCTTTCTATGATGGGTAGGCAATGTGGTTGATTCATCGCTCAATAATTCTTCGTATAATTTCTCACCAGGGCGCAAACCGATGACCTCAATATCAATCTCATGATAGGGCTCAAAGCCAGATAACTTAATCATTTTTTCCGCCAAATCCATAATTCTCACAGGTTTACCCATGTCGAACACAAAGATTTCTCCCCCTTTGCCCATTGTTCCGGCTTGAAGTACCAACTGACAAGCTTCTGGGATGGTCATAAAATATCTAATAATATCTTTATGAGTGACGGTAACAGGACCACCTTGCTCAATTTGCTTCTTAAAATGAGGAATCACGGACCCATTAGAACCTAGAACGTTACCAAATCTAGTGGTTATAAATTTCGTACTGTGATTATTTTCTTCCTGCAGCGCCTGTACGTATATTTCAGCTGCACGCTTACTCGCTCCCATCACATTTGTAGGATTCACGGCTTTATCGGTACTAACCATTACAAATCGCTCAACTTGATGTTGAACGGCGAGGTCTGCCAAATTAACTGTACCTAATACATTGACCCAAATGGCTTCACGAGGATTGTTTTCCATCAAAGGCACATGCTTATAGGCCGCAGCATGGAAAACAACTTTTATATCAAAAGCTTCGAATACATTTTCCATGCGTTGTTTACGTCGCACATCACCCATAACGAATTCAAAGTCCACCTGAGGATAACTTTGTCGTAATTCGAGTTCAAGTGCATAGAGGGGCGACTCAGCTTGGTCCAGCACAATTACTTTTTTTGGATTAAAGGCTGCCACTTGGCGTACAATTTCACTTCCGATAGAACCTGCACCTCCTGTAATTAATATCGTTTTATTATTCAAATATCTGTTGATCTGTGTGTCATCCAGGTGAATGGCCGCCCGTTCTAATAAATCCTCAATTTGAATTTGTTTGATATTTTTAACCACATCAACACCTTCATCCAAGTGGATGATGTCAGGGGCATTAAAAATCTCTAGATCATAAGCTAAAGCCTTATCAACGATCGAATTTTTCTTAGTAACCGAAACTTGGTTACCGACAAATATTAATCCATCAACTTTTAGATATTCAATCTCGGTAAAAAAATCCTCATCAAATTTGAAAATTGGCTGACCCAATATTTTTATTCGGTCATGCTTTTTAGAAAGTGATACAAATCCTTTAAGCTGAAAATTCTGATTTTTTGAAATAGTGATCGCCTCTGCAACTGCAATACTCTCGTCATTGATACCTACCACCAACACAGATTTACAACTTGCTCCCATTTTGGTGAAAAAAGCGTAAACACTCTTAACAACCACCCTAAACTGTAGCATCAATACAAAGGTGATGGCCATGTTAACGATCAAAAATGGCATCAGAAAAACTTTCTCTGCGTACAAATAGTAGTAGGAGTAATTGATTACTGCCAGCGCTGTCGCACTGGCTAAACATGCTAAAGCCAGTTTTAGTATATCTACAAATGTACTGTGGCGTATCAAGCCCGAATAAGTACTAAACACGAAAAAGGCCAAAAAATGAACTGCAATAATAGCTAGCGCCTGTTCAGGGATGGTAAGTAGCTGATAAAAATCAGGAGTGATCTCTCTTACAATAAGATAAGAAAGTAAAAATGAGGCACAGACAATACACAAATCAATTAAGACGACGATCCAACGTGGCAGATAACGTATGTTTTTGAATCTTAACGCATTATCTTCATTCCAGAGCACCTGAGTTGCCCGGCGTTTAAAGTATTGCCATTTCATTCCTAGTAATTTTTCCCCTATTGCAATATTACATATAAATTAAGGGCGATACATCAGTATCACCCTTTAATTTATCGTTAAATCTTAAAGATGTGTCTAAATCCTCTTCTCTTTTTTGAGAAAATTGGACACAATATTCAGCAATTCTATCTCAAATGAAAAAGAATGAAAGTCCTAAAATTGATTCAAAAAAGTCAAGTATTATAAACAATTGCACATATTTATGACAATTAGCGTTTTAAGAACCTTAATGTTTCATTTCTTTCTCCATGGGATATTTGCAAAAGGTAAAGACCAGAGGACAAAGCACTTAAACCTTTCAGTTCAGCTCTGCCGTTTATCGATGTCATGTGCTCTTGGATGAGTAATTGGCCATTTATATTGTAGACTTTTAACGCTACATTTCCTGATTCTTCATCCAAGTTTTCTACCCAAAGAATCCCTTCATTCACTGGGTTGGGATATATAGAAATCGCTTTCGCGAAAGCGTCGTCTCCAACACTTAAGGTAACTGGTTCTAACTTCAATTCAAATCTGTCGGTGGCGATGCTTGCAGTATTCGAAGGGTCAAAAGTAATTTGTATATCGTTCAACCCTGGGAGAATAGCCTGCTCTGTTCCAGTCAAGGAATCTAGCAGATATAAATTCACGAATTCCAACTGATTATCAAATCTAAATGTGTAGTCCGTCCCAGTTAACCCGTTTAAATCAAGATCCAAAATCCTAACGCTTTGTATAGGTGCATGGGTTAAAATGGCTCTTTGCTGGCCATTATCCATCAAGGCTATATTTTCATCCAAATTCCTTGGTTTTGAACTAGTAGTTCCCAAATCGTCAAATCTTAGTACCACACCATCGCGGGCTTTTCCACTGGCAAGTTCAGCCGTTTTGAATAAACCTAGTTGAACATAATTCTCCTGTCCAGGCGTGCTGTAAGTATTGGTTGTAGAGACATCACTGATTTTGTTGGACTCAACAAAAGTAAAAGCCGGAGCCAGGCTTCCCGTATCAATACCATCCTCTAGGGTTTGGATAAAAAAGGCTTGTTGTGGCTGGATAAATTGATTCACTTCAGACCCCATTACATTATTGGAACCAGAACCAAAATCATAAGCTACATAGGCTCCCCTATCTCCCAATGTTGGATCCCAGGCATAATAAACACTATTATCCACATCATTAGTTCCAGTCGCCATAATTTCAGAAAGATCTACTTGAGCCTGGTAAGGATTACCTACCATACTGAACTCCATGGACCCACTGGCCAATCCTCCGACATTGACCGCCCCAATTACGGGTGTACCTGTAGTTACAAGAGTAGTGGGAGTCGGTGTCGTATTAGCAGTGGTAAGCGATATGCTACGATCTCCCCTGATCATTAATCTGACGGGAGTGCCCGCACTATAGCTTAAGGTATTGGTCGCAGTAACAGCAGACCAGGCTTGGGTTGCATTGTCAAACATAAAAAGCGAAGGGTTATTCGTATTGGAAACATCAAAACCGTCGGCTGGTGCACCACCCGTCACTTGGGTACCTAATCCAGATTGATAACCCATATCTCCGGGATTCAGACCGTTTTGCTGCCAATCCGTAAAAACACTTCCTGTCATATTTACAGACGGCGACACAAATCTGAAGGCACGCTGTGCAGGGTAAAACTGTTCTACATTGATGTTTCCGCTAATACTACCACTGATGACTTCATCAATTACCGCAGAACTACTTGCGGTAGATAAAAGAGTTAGGTTGTCATTGGTGGTCAACGTACCATTGGTCAAACTAAGTACTCCCTCAACTTCAACACTTGTTTCCAAACTTAAACCTCCAGGGTTGTTGATGATCAGATCCTCCACAACAAATGAATTACCTAAAACAGCTTGAGCACTTGTACCTGAAATATTTAAAGCAGCCTGATGACTAATCAATACTCCATTATTGACAATATTATTGGTCAAGTTAACCGTATTCATTCCTAAATCTAGGCTTGCAGCGTTATCCACTGTGATGCGTCTCACGTCTACATCACCATTCAATGCAACTGAACCAGAAGAAACGATGATATTGTCCAAGTTAGTGCTGTTTCCTACGGGATCAGCTGGGGTCCATTGGGTGCCGTCAAACAAATAATTGACTGGTTCCCTGAATCCAGGCGTCATATCTCCAGTAGCCGCGGATGTAATCAACCAACTACCAGACTGCCATGGATTAGCAGGGCTATCATTCACATCTAAACGCACAGCTCTTGAGTCTGTGTATTCCCAGGGCTGACCAGTACCATCGGTTCCAGGGGCACCATATACATCAAAGACAAAACCGCCGTTATCAGGCGCTGCATTTAATGATAGCGTGTATGAATCATCACCATTTCCTTGAGGAACCGGAGAATAGATATCCGCAGTAACACCATAAAATGTTTCCCAGCTAGGTACATTGTTATCTGAGGCCACCACGTAATAATCACCTGGCGCAATGGTTCCTGTAAGTTGTGTATCACTACCTGTTGTCGTTCCAGCGTTTACATATCTTGAGATAAATACAGTGGTTACTGAAAAATCAATGGTTGTAGCACCATTGTTATACAATTCAACAAAACGACCTGAAAATTCGTCTGACGGATCAGCTACTTCTGTAATGATAAGATCCGGTGCTGGTGGAAAATCATTGTCTTCGATGGTTAAAGTAAACGTATCGTTAACACCAGCATTAGCATTGTTGCCACCATTTACGTTTTGGAGATTGAAAACAAAATCTTCAGTCCCTTCAACCATCATATCATCCGTAATGGTCAATGTCGTGGTTTGGCTCATCCCGCTACCAGCAGGAAAGTTTAGGGTCTGGGTCAAGTAATTGTTCAGATCAGTAGCGGATCCTGAAGTCAGTACCACATCTACCGTAGTGGAATTATTGGCATCTTGATTAGTGATAGATACATCCACACTGGCAGTCATATCTCCTTCATTGACGGTAAGGGATGTGGTTACAAAATTAACTCGTGTATCAGACGTAGCGGTACCAGAAGCTGTCAAAACAAGATTTTGCAATCGCACTCCCCTGCCAGATGCATTGGTAGATAGTCTAATCACCACTTGATTGGTCAGTGAATTGATAGTAAATGTTCCACCATCCACATAGGATGAACTTGAGGGTGTATTTGATGTCTCTACCTGTGAAAAGCTTGTCCCCCCGTCATCTGATATTTCTATAATAGCAGGATTGGATGTGCCACTACCAAAAGTAGCTACATCCAGCGTAAATTCGGCTGCTGCAAAACCGGAAAGATCATAAGTATCGGTAGTAATAATATCCGAAGGTGACCCTGTATCAAGTAAATAATAAGAACCGCGATCTATATCTTGGGAAGTCACATTATTGGTCGCCGTCCACCCAGTAGGCAAAGGCCCGCCGCCGTTAACATTAAAAAGATCAGTTTGTGCTTTTGCGTGAAGACCAAATAAGCTTACCACAAAGGTACAAACCAGGTAAGGTAAAATATTTTTCATAGGTTTAAGTTTGCCGGCAAAATAAGAAAATCTGTTTTGAAGAATACCGAGTTTAAAATAAGTAATTGTTAAATCTTTAGTAGATCAGGCGTCCTTGAAAACTGTTAAAATAGCATTCGCAATTCTCTCTCTATCCGTATCGGTGAGATTGGATCCAGAAGGAAGACAGAGGCCTTTATCAAAAAGGGAATCGCAAACACCATGTCCATAATATGGATAATCTTTATATAAGGGTTGCAAGTGCATGGGTTTCCATAGGGGTCGCGATTCGATATTATCCTTTTCCAAAGCCACTCTAAGATCTTCACGAGTGATTCCACCGGTGAGTGAAGGTTCAACCAGTATGGCGCTGAGCCAATGGTTGGAGTGAAAATCTGCGGAAGGCTCCTCCAAAACGTTGATCCCATCAATTTCCTTAAAAAGATCTTTATAAAAGCTATTCATGCGACGCCTGAGCTCCACATGTTTATCCAGGACTTGCATCTGACCACGTCCGATTCCCGCCGAGATGTTACTCATACGATAGTTATAGCCCAGTTGGCTGTGTTGGTAATGCGGTGCCTGGTCTCTGGCTTGAGTGGCTAGAAAAACCGTCTTTTGTTTAGTGGACTGATCGGGACAAACTAAGGCCCCGCCACCACTAGTAGTAATGATCTTGTTACCGTTGAAACTTAAGATCCCAAAGTCTCCATAAGTTCCACATTTACGACCTTTGTAAGTGCTTCCTAAGGCTTCTGCACTGTCCTCGATTACTGGTATTTGATGCGCTTTCGCGAAAGCGTGAACTTCATCCACCTTGTAAGGCATACCATATGAATGTACAGCTATGATTGCCTTAGGCTTCTTTCCTCTTGCGATGCGATCTTCTACAGCGCTCTTTAATAACTCTGGGCACATATTCCAGGTTTGTTTCTCGCTATCCACAAATACCGGAGTTGCATTCACATATAATATGGGATTTGCCGATGCACAGAAGGTAAAGCTCTGGCAAATAACTTCATCTCCAGCCTCAACCCCAGCCAGAAGCAATGCAAGATGAACGGCTGCTGTACCGCAATTTAAAGCTGTCACTTCTTTGCCTTGAGACAAATATTTGGATAATTCCCTTTCAAAATTTGTTATGTTTACGCCCACTGGCGCAATCCAATTTGAATCTAGCGTAAGCGCAAGAAATTCCCCTTCATTGCCATCTAGATGTGGAGTGGAAATATAAATTCTAGGTTTGCTCATACTTCCATGAGTGTTAAGGTTTCATTAATCTATGCAATGTCGCCAAAAGAATTTTTAAGTCGTAAAAGAAAGATTGTTTGTTGAGATATTCGTAGTTAAGACGGACTTTATCGGGAAAAATGATCTTGTCATTAAACTCTAATGGATTCAATTGATTTTCTAAGAGATACTCTTCCCTGCTATATTTTAAGGCGGCAAGACTTGTCAATCCTGGACGCAGGCAAAGAATATCACGATATTTACCTGATAACCTGTCATAATATCCTGGTAAGTCGGGTCGGGGACCTACAACAGACATTTCACCTTTCATAATATTGATAAATTGCGGTAGCTCGTCAATCTTGTATCTACGTAAGTATCTACCGATTTTGGTAACATGTCCATCAGACATTGTTTTAAATTTGATAATCTTAAAAAACTTACCATGTCGCCCAATACGTTCTTGGGTAAAAAAAACATTACCATAAAACCAATGCCAAGTACACAAAATAAATAAAAACGGTGTTAGAACGAGCAGAACCATTGCGGATAAAATAATGTCACATAGCCTTTTTACAATTGTATAAGACATTTTGTCAATTGATTAAGGATTAATCACGTTATCCCCTGAACCTTTACCAGCAATAGTCATGAATATGTATTGGAAATATTTTTTGATCGTCAAATTTTTAAGCATTTTGGCATCAACTTCTGCGAGCAGTTTGGGAGTAGACATGTCAATATTTTTTATTTGAGCAAGTCCGGTGATACCTGGAAGATAATCATACACACCTTGTTTTTCTCTTTGTTCAATCAATTCCTCTTGATTTTCGAGATTAGGTCTAGGCCCAACCAGGCTCATCTCACCCTTTAATACATTGATCAACTGAGGTAATTCATCAAGTTTAGATTTTCTCAAAAATCCTCCCAGTGGAGTAATTGAACTTTTCTGAGCTAAGTGGGTGGCTACGGACTTTGTATCAACGCTCATAGTCCTAAATTTTAATAGAATGAAAGTTTCTCTTCCTTTACCTAATCGTCTCTGTCGAAATAAAGGTGATCCTGTGTCAAAATAACCTAAAATCATAATAATCAGTATAACTGGCCATAAAAACAAAACCCCTAAAAGGGAAAATATAAAATCGAATATTCGTATCATACAGACTTACTTGTAAAACTCTGAAATGTCTTAATCAAACCCTCACTTGTATTAACAGGCAAAACATCGAGCCCAAAGGCCTTTTTGATTTTATAATTTGACACTACATAGTTTTCTGTTAGCTTCTTTTTCTTTTCAGAGTCGATGGGTAAAGGCATGATATCCCCAAGTTTTGCAATTGCCCCAATTAAAAATTTTGGGACATTGAAAATTCTTGCGTTTTTACCTAAGGTCTGACCTATTAATCCCACAACCTCATTTGTGGAAATTGACTGATCATCGGCAAGATTGTATACTCCAGAAGGTAAGTTCTGACCCTTTATTATTTGATCGATAAGAAAACACAAATTATCAATCGATAAATAAGAGCGCGAATTGTGGTACTTCCCAAATGGATACGGTATACCTTTATCGACAAGGTTATACAGAAGATTCAAGTTACCCTTATTACCAGGGCCATGAATCATGCAAGGGCGCAATATATACACAGACTTATCAGAAGGTATCTTTTGACTAAGCAAATATTTTTCTGCCATCGCCTTGGATTGACCATAAGGTGTAAGCGGATTATAGTCGTGGGATTCTGTCAACACTTCATTTACGGTATCTGCAACTGCCTTAGTGGAACTAAAAAAAATAAATTTTTGACATTCTGAGTCTAGAAAAAGTTCAAAAAGGTCTCTGGTCAGTTCAAAATTTACTTTAAAATAATCTTCGTGATTTGATGTTTTTTCAAGATCATGAGCCTTACCTGCCAGGTGAATAAAACTATTGTATTTACTCAGGTCTTTCGACTCTAAGTTTTTATAAGCCAGATTAGCATCAGTGGACCTAGACAAGACTTCTACCTGACAACCACTTTGGTTAAGATAAGGGACGAGATTGACTCCTACAAAGCCAGTTGCACCAGAAACAATAATCCTATTCATTAAGATAAGATTTGATGGAGTCCGCCATTTTTAAATTTATATGGTGTCTTCTATACTTGTTCACAAATGAGGTTCTCATTTCCTTATGATAATCGTACTCTTTGATTTTTTGCATGAAATCGTCAACATTATTTGGAGCAAAGAGAATATAATTACTTAGCTCACTCTTTACAAACTCTTCAGCATAGCCAGCGACTCCTGCAATAATGGGAACGGGAAAGGTAGCATATTCAAACAATTTGGAGGGTAAAACTCTTTCAAAGGCGTTATAATCATTTAAATGCAAAAATAAATAATCTGCTTCAGTGTAGATATCGTATAATTCAGCTCTTTGCACTGGCGGCAAAATTATTACATTGTCAATTTCTCTTTGAGTGATTTGATCCTGAAGTTCTTGTCTTTTGCCACCATCTCCAATGATTTTAAATTTGTAATCGCTCCCTAGTTTTTCTGCCATGTCTGGGACAATTTTATGGAGACCTTGACCTTCCCCCATATTACCAGCGTAAACAATTATTTTAGGATACGAGGTAGGAGACTCGGTATTTTTCTCGAGATTGTGCAAGAATTCCTCGTCAATACCATTGGTAAAGAAACTTAGTTGAGCTTTATATTTTGAAAAATAGGAAGCAAAGCCTTTTGAAACTAAGTTGATATGCGCAGCCCTATTAAAAGTATAGGATTCTACAGGCCTTAGCAGTAAATCTAATCCTCTCTTTGTCAGACCATTTGAAAAAATCTCCACGATGCTCTCTCTAAAAATATCTCTAATATCTAAATACAACTTAGCATTGTTTTTTTGAGCAATGCGTGCCCCTAAGAAGGCGGTGAACAACCTTGAGGAGGAGGCATAAACCAGATCATACTTTTTTCCTTTGGCAATTTTATTTGCGTGGAAGTAAAATGTTTTGAATGAGTTTATTTGCCCTAACAATCCGTTTGTATGTCTTGGAATTTTAATCCTGTGTATATGAGAATTGGAAGAATAATTTTCATAAGCATCACTGTCTACTTTAAAACTGGAATATCGATTTGGCACTGTGGTGATGACATCAATGATGTAATCTGAGGGAAGCTTTTCCAGTAATGCTTTAAAAAGAGGTGTATTTCTAAAAGAGCCCGCAGATAAGTCTGGTTCAAAATAAAATGTAAGAAAGAGTATTCTCATATAGCTATTCTAGTACTAAGTCTGTTTTTGAAAACGATTTTAATCCTTTGAGATGGGATAAGCTGATTATAACCTGTAGCCAAATTATACGGTTCAATGAAGCTAGCTTGAGCACCAACAAATGTAAAACAAATATCGTAGGGCAGCACGTAAAAACTGTGATCATTCACTAACTTCAATTTGCAATCTGGATGAAAATGAAAGAAAGCCATAACTGGCCCATTATACGAGACCTGATCCTCAATAATGATCAAATCATTGACACATGTAAGTTTTCGGACGAAGGTTTCCTTCGTTATATAGTGACAAACGCTGGCCGAAACAATATTATTACTATCCTCGACTAGCTGAACCTTTGATCGTTGTGCAGTTCTAAACCCTCCCCAAACATTGTCAAAATTTTCATTTGAAAAATGTACCGTGTTGTGCGAACTGGTACTTCGCTCTAATTGTCTTCTTTCATTCTTCTCGTAGGTGGAAACACCTGTATCGACCAGAATTGGTTGATTATTCCAATTCAACAACACTTGTAGTGCGTCGCTATGATGATGGCCTGCTTGGTAAGTGGCGGTAATATTACCTACATCAAACAATACCTCTGCATGATCAAGACGAATCATCCGGTAACCACTTTCTCCCAATGTTAGATTAGCTATTGGAAAAATGTTTAGTTGACGGGCATACTCAACTAAAAGACTTGTTTCTGGTGCTATACCGGACGCGCTGTCATTAACAAGAGGTATTTGTCCATTTGAAAAACCAATATTCATTAGCCATGTGAGCATTTTGGCTGCATGACCTCTTAAGGTTGTACTCATCTCTCCTACCCATTTACATTCTTCAATGAGATAGATAGCATCCAAAAGTCTATACAAAATGATCTGATGATACATAGGAGACTGTTCAAAATGGGCTCCATCAGATAGTATCTGTTCATTTAGCTCTGATTGAAGGATATTCTTAGCTTTTTTTAAATATCGAGGATCTCTGAAAAAATGGGCTGAAAACAGTAGTGCAAATCCGTTTTCCAATATATGATTACCCAAAATATGATATTCAATATTCACATATAATATATCACTGTACCATTTTAAAGACTGATGAATCTCTTTATTTGCCACTTGATGCTTTGTCAGAAACTTAAACCAGTTAATAATTCTTAGAGATATAGGGTAAGGCTCTAGACCATCTTTTAAATCGGGCTCACTTTTGATATAGGACAAGATTAAATTTAAGCCGAATTCCTTGCTCATGTCCTTTTGTTCCAAAAATTCAAAATAGTTAAGGTTATAACACCATAATTTGCCATAACCCAAGTAGTTCCAGTCGATAGCTCCTGAGAAAGTTTTTTTCTGATTCAGAAAATTAAAAGTATCAGGCTCAAAATACGTTTTTGCGCTATATATTGGAAAATCATATCTTTCATGAAAAGAAATATAGTTGATGTCTGATTTTTCTTCTTTTCTAGGTACTCGGTAAAATAATTTCCTAATCAAATAGAAAAAACGGTAATACACTTGAATAGGTTTTAAAAACCTAAGTGTATGAAGAAATAAAGTGATTTTTGAGATATCCATTTTTTCTTAATATTTATGGATTTTTGAGTAATCAAATGCTATATAAAGTATGTCCTTTAGTATCAATGGTTTTTTATTGCAATGGGTGAGAAACGATTATCATATACCCATAAGTGGGATGTATTAAGCTTTACAGAAAAATGGTTAACTGAATGCTTTTGTCAATCTAAGGTCAAAAGAAGTATAAAATTAAAATTGGTTTTGGACTTTTTCTTTTAATGCTTGTCTCTCCTCTTCGGAAATTTTAAACCTACCGTAGTCATGAAAATATAGCTGTTTGTTATCCACGAAATTAGAAATCTGCTGAATAGACGGCAAATACTTAAAAGTGCCTTGATACTCATCAGGTATATAATCAATTCCAGTATTTTTTAGCTTTCCATTGACAAAAAATAGCACTGGAACATCTAATTTCCAAGCGTCGTAGCCAATCGATGAATTTCTGGTAGCTACAACCTCCGCCATCTTTATTGTTTCAATCGAGTCAGCATTATCATGGACAAAAGGAACGTTGTGAGTTGAATATTCAGCTTTTCTAGACCTTGGGTGTAATTTTATCATGAAGTCCAGTTCTGAAGATTCGGAATACTCTTTCAGCAATTGTATGATGACGCCCTCATCCTCTTGGAAGATAGGCTGAGTAAAATATATTATTCTTTTTTCATTTTTTATTTTCTCGATGTCGTGAATAACTGAATATTTGATATCCGGTAGTACATCCAACACATGAACTAATTCATGATTAATTATAGAATGATTGTTATATGTTTCCCGATCAGAAAAATAGAATTTATCACCAAAAACATAATTTTCTTGTTTTAAACTGGCCATAAGTGTTGTTTGAATTTGGACAACACGCTGATTAGGATTCAAACATTTTACATAATATGGCTGTGGTGAAAGCATGTCAAAACATACGATCGTTTTTCTCTTATCATTATTTTTTAGCTCGTGCTTCAAAGCTTTCCCAAGTGTTGAACAATAGTACTCATATATGGCTATATCTGCCAAACACTTATTTAAATTTAAACTTAGACCAAAAAATTTACATTTGGTCGGAGCAGCAAGCAAAGAGATCGAAAGGAATTTTTTAACTATCTGGATGTAGTCAGAAATTATTTGATATACAGGTAAAATTCCTTCTCCGTAAGAGAAATCTACTTTGGACCAATGTAGATAACGATAATTTCTGAAAGGGAAAATTGAACTTTCTACTGCAAAAATTGCGGTTTTTTTATGAAAAAATACTTGTTGGATATTCTTAATAAATTGTGATTGAATTAGACCCCTGGTTGTAAAAAGGATTTCCGACTGGGAAGTATCACATTTACGGGAGTGAAACCAATAAAATATCTTGTATATACATTGCTGAAAAAATTTTAAATGTATAAAAGAAAGTCCTCGAATATAAAATTTTATTGAGTTGAAGATGGATGTTTCTTTGGTTGTAATGCTATTTACTCCATTTAAACGCAAATACTGAATCACAATTGGCGCTAAAAAAAAACTATAGTCATATAAAAAATTGGTTTGACTTTCTCCTTCAGCCTCCATCATGGAAATGTTGATCTTTTTTCCAGATTTTTGAATGATTACAGAGTCTTCCTTTGTTATATAGTTGTTTTCAATCGCATATTTTATAGTGGTCAACCATTGGCCTAAGGGGATAAAAACCGATCTTGACAAAGCCGGTTGCATCCCATTTAAAAGTTCTGAGAAATCACTATTTCTAATAGCCTCTTTGACCTTTGAAAACTCAGATAAGACGAATTCGCGATCAAAACTTAGAGATTTCAACCCTCTTTGCAAGCAAACAATTTCATTCTTTGATATCACCACATCAACCTGATCTTTGAAAGATGATTGACCTTCAAAATTTATGAAAATTGTTTTCATATACTAAATTTTATTATCCTTATAGAGATAACCAAGACTGATCGCTGTTAAAGGGGTAACAAATAAGGAATAAGAGAAAAAAGATTCTATGAAGCAAAATAAAAATGTAAGGTAAGCAATTTTGTAGCCTAGATCCTTAATCTTAGGCCTAAGAGTTAAACCTCGAATTAAAAATATGTATATTGTTAATGTAAAAACAATACCGTATTTTGACCAAAAGCCAATTGGAGAAAAATGTACATTGGCAACATCCTTATCGATATAAACACCCAAATCATAAGTAAACCCGACCCCTAAACCAAAAAAATAATCGGCGTCTGTTTTGACTAGTTGAAGAATGGAATTAATTTCATCATCCCGGCCTGCACTTATTAAAGCCAAACCCTCTTCCCAATTACTACCTTCCTGAAACTTTTCATAGGAATAATTTAGCCTACGAATTGCATTATTGTCACTGTACTCCTGAAATAAGAAAACTAACAAAAATACTCCGGCGACCCCTAGAAATAAATATCTGATGATTTGTCTTTTTTTAAATAATAAGACTCCCGCGATAAATGTTGCGATGGCTCCAAATAATTGAGCTCTCTTGCCATAAAGCAATATGAGTAGCAGAGCTGCAATAAGATAAATGAAATTACCATTGAAATACTGGGCAAAAGGCAATTCTAATGGCGGGAAAATAGCAACTCTATTCACTCCCGCAGAACTGTAAATATAATAAGCTACGGGTAATAGAACTACACTACCTAAAAATGCAATTTTTGAATAGAATTTAACGTAGGATTGAAAATCATTTCTTTGCCAATATTCCTTAAAAATATAGACCTTACAGAAAAAAAATAAAGGATTGGTTACATCAGTTATATACCGTCGTGATAGTTCAACACCGTTAAATAAACCAACGAAAATACTAATCAAAAGAAGGAGACAAATAAAGTAAATGAATGGCCGGTTTAGGTATTTACGACCAATAATGACTACAAAACAATCTAATACAGCTGTTGCAATTAGTAGATAAACCGTCGCCGTGCTCTCCAAGGCGGTTCTCAGAGCACTTAAAAATATTCCGAGAAGACCCAAAAAAGGAAGTGATCTTAGATAAAACTTGAAATATTTACTCATTGGTTTTAAAAATAATCTTTGCGCATGCTCGATATTGCGTAAATATAGTAAGCATCAATACACTTAGTAATACGAATCCAATCAATCTATAATCAATGTCATAAAATTTTACGTAAAAATATGCTCCGGCTACAATCGCAAGAAGAGGCACATAATTTCTCAAATATGAAACTTCTTTGTTTACAGAAATAAAAATCAAAGAAAATAATGAGCTGGAAAACACTAGGGATTTGATCAAGACATTAAATAAAGTGAAATGACTTAATAAATCATAATTGGTGAAAAAATGAAGTTGAATCAATTCAATAAAAAAAAACGAGCATACAGGGAATACTACCAGAATTATATTGACAAGAATGACTTTTTTAAAGAAAATCACCCTGTAAGCATGTTCATTTTGTAATCTATAGATCATTTTAGGATAATAATAAAACAACACAGTGGTCGCGATCATATAAAAGGCCTTTCCAAAAAAGTCAGCCACCTGATAATTACCTAGTATATCTTTTTGCAAATCCAATTCATTTAAAATCAGTCGGTCAAAAGTGAGCAAAATTGTAGTGATGATTCCAATTCCAATTAACTTAACTCCTTCAACAATCAATTTTTTCAATAAATCAAAATTCAATGTTAGAAATCTTTTCCTTATAGTATTTAGCATTTTATATGCATCTATAAAATAACATATAATACCTATAGCCATAGAAATCGCCCATATCAAAACATATTGATACAGATTCTCTACGAATACCAATACACCAATCAAGAATAATAGGGAAAAAATGATGTTGTTTTTATTTAAAACGTGTATTCGATCTATTACCCTGAAATAAGTCATAAAATAACTTCTCAAAATGGTAAATGCGGAAAGGAAGCCAACAAACAACCAGTATTCGTTACTTAGTAAAATATAACTTAGGGTAATTGCTATAGCACCTGCCAGTAAATGGTATTGAAGGTTAATGATCAAAAAGTCTTGTTCTTCCTTATTCGATTGTAACTTTTTGTAATTCTTAATCATCACTTGATTGATACCCAAAGTCAGATAAGCTGAATAAGTGAGGAAAAGAAAGATAGGTATAGATTTGCCCATCTCACCAGGACCTAATTCTTCAGCCACGATAAACGTAGTCAAGGCTGTAATTCCTATTTCCAAATATTTTAAAGAAGAAAATAAAATTACACCTTTGTATTTCAAAAAGTATTTATACATCCAGATAATCAAGCTTCATCGGAGTTCCTTTACTCAGGTCTGTCAAAAAAGGCTTTCCAATTATTTGATCCAAATATTTAGGATGCATTCCATATCCTGGACGGATAGAGCGGACGTTTTTATCGGTTACCACTTCACCTTTCTTGATATCTTGAACTACAAACAATGACCTTGCAAACTTTCTATTTTTCTCTACTTTTTTAGTAACTGAATAATCGACTGAACCGATAAGTTTTTCGGCATCCCTGACGGCGTTTACCATCTCTCTAAACTCAGATTCATCTAAAGAAAAATCAGCGTCTGGCCCACCTATGGATTTGTCTAAAATAAAATGTTTTTCAATAACTTTTGCGCCCAATGAAACAGCTACAACTGGAGCAATAAAACCATATGTATGATCGCTAAATCCAACTTCGACACCAAAACGCTTCCCCATGTCAGTGATAGTTTTAAGATTTGCCAATTCAAGTGGTGCTGGATAAGACGAAGTGCATTTAAGTAAGATAATTTCATTATTGCCAGCTTGCCTACATGTCTTAATGGCTAATTCAATATCATCTTCAGTAGCAATACCTGTGGACATGATCATTGGTTTTCCCTGGGATGCGGCATATTTAATCAGAGGGATATCCTGAATTTCAAAAGATGCAATCTTATAAGCTGGAACATCTAATTCATGCAAAAAATCCACAGCACTGTGGTCGAATGGGGAAGAAAAACAAATCAAGTCTAAATCTTTAGCTTTCTTGAAAAGTGCTTCATGCCATTCCCATGGCGTATAAGCTTCACTGTACAACTCATATAAAGTTTTACCGTCCCACAATGAGCCACTGTCTATTTTAAAATAATCATTATTTACATCAATGGTTAATGTATCTGGTGTATAGGTTTGCAGTTTTATTGCATCGGCACCAGCTCTTTTTGCTGCCTCGATGGTTTGCAGTGCTACATCTAAATTACCATTATGATTTGCAGACAGTTCAGCAATTATAAAACAGGGACTACCTTCTTGAATATCAAATTCACCAATTTTCATGATTCTAGTTTTTTATTTAACAAAAATTCTGCCCTGATCTTATGACGTGTTTTTATTATTTCAAGTGCTCCATCTGGACACTTGATCGTTAAAGGATCAGTCGACAGTACATATCCATTGGGCATTTCGTAATGGAATCCCATATCGCTTTTTTTCACCTTATCGATAATAATTTTATGATCCATAAAACAAGCATACGCACCTGGATATGGCTCGGATTGGGCTCTTACCCAATTGCAAATTCGATCCTTTGACCAGTTCCAGTTTATCTTCCCCATCTCTGGAGTCCTCTTGCCAAAATAGGTGGCCTGTTTCTCGTTTTGTGTCCGTTTAACAAGTTGGGAATCTTGATAATTAATAAGAAACGTGTTCACCAGTTTAGGATATAATCCTTCATAAATGCTTAGAAGTTTAGCGCCCGTCATCTCAGGCGTTATGTCCACCACTATTTGTTCGATAACATCTCCTGTATCACAACCAAGTTCGATTTCGTGAAGCGTTATTCCAGCTTGTGTTTCTCCATTAATAATAGCCCACACATGTGGAGTACGTCCTCTATATCTAGGAAGCAAAGAACCATGAACGTTTACGGCTATGTTAGTCGGCCATTGAATGAGATCTTCTTCTATCAAAAATAAATAATTTACGGATAGCAGGACCTCTACATTTAAATGACTAACCTCAGCGTATGCTTTACCACCCCGAGGATTACCAACAAACAATGCAATAGAGTTTTCTTGAGTATATTCAATGATATTCTTGGATTTTGAGTCCGTCAACACGCAGGATAAATGATATGACCCCTGGTGCAAGTATTTGAGCATCTCATATCCCAAATTTCCACTACAAAGTAATGCTATATTCATGCCTGACCATTTATTTTTGAATGTATAACCACATCAACATATTCACCATTAAATAAACAATGATCTTTCAGTCTAGCATCATTAAAATATCGTTTTGCTTCAATAGCTTTGTATAGATGCGGTCTTAGATCAAACGCATAAACATATAATTTATGTAGATTGAGCTCTTTAAATCCTATTTGCTCTATTAAATCCAAATACACACCCCAGAGCTTTTGAAAACTGCTTTGCTCCAACTCGGTTTTCATTATAAATGATATTTCAGCATTTTTATCTTGCCAATTAATATGCACCAATCCACCATAACCAATACAAACATCATCTTTCAAAAAAGAAAATAACAGTTGTTCTGGTTTTTCTTCTGAAAATAGTTTCGTAACAACACTTACGAAATAATTATCTTGTTTCTCTGTGGTCAGCGGCTCGTTTTGCCGTAGATGGTACATCTGCTCATTACGCCATTTCATAATGGCATGTCGATCCTCCATTCTTATGGGTACCAAACGATATTCTTGATTAGAATATTCTTGAGTCGACAAGCACTTATAAGAGTCCATACTTTAGCTCAGCTAGTTTCCAATCAACTTCATTATCTATGTCCTGTCCTTCCATTTCACTAATCTCAAGTCCTCCAGAGTTTTCAGTGATTAAAACCCCACGACTAATACAAGTTTGAGTCAACCAATAAAATTGACCGGCATCATGATACGACGGCACAAGATCCTGACTACGCGTATTGATATGATCGATGTCTAGAAACTTTATATTTCCGTGTGTATCTCGTCGCAATGCTCGTTGAATGGGAAATCCATATCGCATGACTGGAAGTACAGAATCAAAATTTCCTCTATTCAAAAGTTTATGAGCCTCTTTTAGTTTTTTAGCACTGACGAATGGGGCTGTTGGATAAAGACAGCAAACAGAAGCAAAAGATAAACCATATTTCTTTTCATAAATATCCACAACTTCTTGAATTACGTCAAATGTAGTCGCATAATCATCTGCGTTTTTCTCAGATCTTAAGAAAGGAACTTTAGCACCATATTGTTCAGCAGTTTCCTTTATCTCCAAATCGTCAGTGGAAACCATTACCTCGTCAAATAATTCTGAATCAAGCGCTGCTTCAATAGAATAAGCAATGATAGGTTTCCCCAAAAAAGGTTTGATATTTTTCCTTGGAATTCGCTTACTTCCTCCTCTTGCTGTTATAATGCACAAATTACCCATAATATTCATTGACCTTATCAAGAACTCTATGTTGTTCTTCATCTGTCAAGCTTGGAAACATCGGAAGACTGATACACCTTGAATAATAGCGCTCTGCAAAAGGTACATCTCCTTCTTTCCACCCCAAACCTCTATAATAAGGCATTAAATGGCAAGGTATATAATGAATTTGAGCATAGATACCATTTTCCCGGAGGTAATTGTAAAGACCCAATCTATCATCTACCTCAATCACATACAAGTGGTAAGCATGTCCTGGTACTACCCCACTTTGTCCTTTTATATATTTTTTATTCTCAAAAGCATCATTATACACAGAAGCTATCTCTATACGGCGTTGAATTCCCTGATCTGCTCGCTGCAACTGACTACTCCCTAGCGCTGCCTGAAAATCAGTAATCCTATAATTATACCCCAATTCCTGCATTTCCATATACCAACCTGGATACTCTTGGCTGTTCTTCTCGGCTGACGCAAAATCCTTTGAGTTGGTATAAAGCGACTCATCCTTTACAATACCATGCGTTCTCAAGGCCAGAAGTTTATGATATAATTCTTCATTGTTGGTAGTAATCATCCCTCCCTCTCCACAGGCAATATGTTTCACTGGATGAAAAGAGAATATAGCTAAGTCTGCAAAATTACCATTTCCACAATGTTGCTTTTCACCATTACTGTCCACAAAATACCCACCTGGAGAATGGCAACTATCTTCAATGATCCATAGATCATATTCATCAGCTAACTGTCTATATTCCTCCAAATTTACGGCACGTCCTGCAAAATCAACTGGAATGATACCAGCATACGTGCCTTTGGGAGAAGCCTCAAGAAGCAGTCTCACCTTTTGGACATCTAGCAAATAAGTTTTCGGATCAATATCTGCAAAAACAACCTCCCCGCCGCAATACCTTACACAGTTTGCACTTGCGGCAAAAGTTATTGGTGTAGTAATCACCTTATCACCAGGCTTAACATTTAAAGCCAAAGCATTTAAATGTAGTGCTGCGGTACCGTTGGAAACGGCCACTGCGTATTTAGCTCCTACGTAAGCGGAAAATTGCTCCTCAAATTCAGCGATACGAGGTCCTTGGGTAAGATAATCTGATTGCAATGCATCAACAACAGCATCTATGTCTGCTTGCTGGATGTCTTGACGGCCGTAGGGAATTGAACTTGACATAATTTAAATATCAAAATTTGAATCAACGTGTAATTTCACCAATGCTCTCAAACTTTCCACTGTCTCCCATTCAGTATTGGTGCCAGAATCATAAGCAAAACCGTCTGGAACATCCTCCCCTTTAAAAGCTGACTTATATTCTTCCTTTGTGTACTTAGAATATGGTGATTGTTGCGGCAGTATAGCATAATATTTACCAATATCAACTGTATTAAAGGAGTCAGAGGCTGTGATCATTTCTTCATGTAATTTCTCTCCTGGTCTAATTCCAATCTCTTTTTGTTCTAATTCTGGAGCGATTGCTGTTGCCACGTCTGGGATTTTGTATGAAGGGATTTTAGGAACAAATACCTCACCACCCCATGCGTTCTCAATCGCATAAAAAACCATTTCACAGCCATCCTCCAATGAGATATTGAATCTAGTCATCCTATTATCTGTAATAGGAAGAAATTCCGCACCTTCATTTCGCTTTTTAAGGAAAAACGGCATTACCGACCCATTCGACCCCATAACGTTTCCGTATCTAACTACAGAAAATTTGATATCTCGCTTTCCTTTGATATTATTGGCTGCTATGAATAATTTATCTGAAGCCAATTTAGTAGCTCCATACAAATTTATCGGTGCCGCGGCCTTGTCTGTTGACAGTGCAACTACATTTTTTACATTACAAGCCAATGCTGCATCAATCACATTCTCTGCACCGTTAATATTTGTTTTAACGCATTCCATCGGGTTATATTCAGCCAAATGAACATGTTTCATTGCCGCAGCATGTATAACTACATCAATACCTTCAAAAGCTTTCATTAATCGATTCTTATCCCTCACATCACCGATAAAATATCGGATTTGCGGAAATTCTGCCTCACTAAATTCCTGAGCCATTTGAAAATGCTTTTGTTCATCCCTTGACAAAATTACTAGCCGATGCACATCTGGACACCTGTCCAAGATCAGCTTGGTAAACATTTTTCCAAAAGAACCAGTACCTCCTGTAATCAATATTGACTTTCCTCCTAAATTTAAACTCATTACTTTTTATTTTTTCACACCACAAAAATCTAACACTACTTTGTTAGAATCCTTAGGCAATCCTTTAAACTCATCATGCGCAACTAAAAACGCGATTATATCCGCTTTCGCGAAAGCGTCACTATAATCCGTCAACTTAAAAACCTTATGGTCCTGAATATTGGGTTCAACAATAAAATAATCCTCGTCGTTAGCATCTTGCAGAACTTTCTGGGCAATATATTTTGCCGGAGACTCCCTTAAATCATCAATGTTTGGTTTAAACGCGAGCCCCATCAGGGCAATAGACGGTTTTCTACCGTGCTTCAATTGAAAATCCAATTTGGTCGACTTAATTTTTTCAGCACACCAGAAACTCTTATAATTATTAATCTCTCTCGCTTTTCCAATAATCTGAGATTCCATCGGAAAATCGGCTGTAATAAAATACGGATCTACAGCGATACAGTGCCCACCTACTCCACAACCTGGTTGTAAAATATTCACCCTCGGATGTTTATTGGCCAAATTGATCAATTCCCAGACATTGATACCTGCTTTATCACAAATCAAACTCAACTCATTGGCAAATGCAATCTGTACATCCCTTGACGAATTCTCCACCAATTTGCACATCTCAGCTGTACGCGCGTTGGTTGGATGCAATTCCCCCTTTACGTAATTCTCATAAAAGGCCAGTGCCTTGGAGGTACTTTCTTCATTGATCCCACCTATCACACGATCATTATGAACCAACTCATGCATTACATTTCCCGGGAGCACACGCTCAGGACAATAGGCAATAAAAATCTCTCCTTTCAATTCTGGTCGCTCAGAATAGATAAGATCAGCCATTTTTTCGGTTGTTCCTACTGGTGATGTGGATTCAATGATGTACAAATCACCCTTCTTTAATAAGGGTAATATACCTTTAGTCGCCGCCTCAACAAAAGATATATCTGGTTCATTTTTATCTTTGAACGGAGTCGGCACCACGATCAAATAGGTATCGGCTTCAACGGCGCTGGTTGAAGCTTCTAAGTACCCTTCTGCAACAGCGGTCGCCACAGCAGTATCCAGATCTGGCTCTATAATATGAATTTTACCTTGATTGATAGTTTCCACCACCTGCGGATTGATATCTACACCGTGCACCTGCACCTTATTACTCGCAATTAACGCAGCGGTGGGTAGACCTATGTAACCCAATCCGATCATTACTACTTCTGGCTTTTTATTCATTATGATCCATTATCGTTTTGACTATGCGCTCACAAGCTTTCCCATCGCCATAAGGATTATGCAACGCACTCATTTTTTCAAATCTTTCTTTATTCTCCAAGAGACCAACCGCCTCGTTATAAATTTGATCGGGATCTGTTCCTACCAAAATCACCGTTCCTGCCTCTACCGCTTCAGGACGCTCTGTAGTATCCCTCATAACTAACACCGGCTTACCTAGACTAGGCGCCTCTTCCTGAACCCCTCCACTATCCGTAATAATAAGCTTGCTGCGGTTCATCATCCATATAAAATCTTGGTAGGCCAAAGGCTCAATCAGCATAACATTGGTCAATCCTCCCAAAATACGATTCACAGGCTCTTGAACCTTAGGATTCAGATGAACTGGATAAACAATTTGAACATCAGGGTACGACGTAGCCATGTTTTTCAGTGCTGTGCAAATATTTTCAAAGCCTTGACCGTGATTTTCACGGCGATGACCGGTAACTAAAATTACTTCGCTTTCACCTAGTTGCTGATCCAGTGACTGTATTATAGGAGAGGGCTCTGACTGAACCCGCTCAACACTATTCAACAACGCATCAATAACAGTATTTCCTGTTATAACAATACGATCTTCTGGCACATTCTCTTGGAGTAGATTCTTGGCGCTTGTACTGGTAGGAGCAAAATGAAAATCAGCTACACGCCCGGCAATTTGTCGGTTAATTTCCTCTGGAAATGGAGACCACTTATTGTGCGTGCGCAACCCAGCCTCTACATGACAGACCTTACTCTGGTTGTAAAAAGAAGCGATACCTGCCGCCATAGTCGTTGTAGTATCACCATGTACAAAAACAAAATCTGGATTAAAATCCTCCAGCACATTTTTCATCCCAGAAATAATATCAGCTGTCAGGCCATAAAGATTTTGGCCAGGCTTCATCAGATCCAAATCATAATCTGGTTGGATATCAAAAAAATCCAGCACCTGATCTAACATTTCCCGATGCTGGGCAGTGACCGCCACCCTCGTATCAAAGCTTGATGAATACTTATTGAATTCCTTAACCAGGGGAGCCATTTTGATAGCTTCTGGTCTGGTCCCAAAGACGATCAACACTTTTTTGGAGTGACTCATGAATTGGTTGATTATTTTTTTTGCAAAGGTAATGCTTTGAGCGAACAAATAGGTTTTAATTCACTTATTTCAAAAAAGAACTTTGATGGAGTACACCAGCGGTATAACTCATCAGATATGCGAACTTAAATATTCATAATAATCACCTTTCTTATCTACAATGCTATCAATGATCTGTTGTTTACTGACCCACCCCATCTTATAGGCGATTTCTTCTAGGCAAGAAATTTTCAATCCTGTACGTTTCTCGATCACTTTGACGAATTCAGTGGCTTCGGACAAGGATTCATGAGTTCCTGTATCTAACCACGCATACCCCCTACTTAACAATTGCACATCCAATCGTCCATACTTCAGGTAAAATTGATTTACACTGGTGATTTCCAATTCACCTCGATCGCTGGGCTTAACTTGTTTTGCAACAGAGACAACATCGTTGGGGTAAAAGTACAATCCCACAACGGCATAGTTTGATTGCGGGTTTTTAGGTTTTTCTTCAATGGAGGTCACTTGTCCATTGTTGTCAAAAGCTACCACTCCATATCTTTCTGGATCTGTAACGTAATTACCAAAAACCGTTGCCTTGCCTGTTTCTTTAACATTTTGAACGGTTTGCTGAAGAACTTTGGAGAAACCCGCTCCATAAAAAATATTATCCCCCAAAATTAGACAAACATCATCTTGACCTATAAATTCCTCACCTATAATAAAAGCTTGGGCTAAACCATCGGGACTGGGCTGCTCTGCATATACCAATGACAAACCAAACTGGCTGCCATCGCCAAATAATCGTTTGAACTGAGGTAAGTCATGTGGCGTAGAAATAATTAATACCTCTCTAATACCAGCCAGCATCAAGACACTTAGCGGGTAATAGATCATGGGTTTATCATAGATCGGAAGTAATTGTTTGGATACGGCATATGTTAAAGGATGTAATCTAGTACCCGATCCTCCTGCTAAAATAATTCCTTTCATATTAAAATTTTAAGTCTGCCAAGGAAGGCAATAATTGATCTTTTTCAGATAAAATGCGCTGATCCACAGGTATACGCCAATCAATACCTAAACTAGGCTCATCGTGTCGGATGCCATACTCTTCAGCTGGTGCATAAAAATTATCGCATTTGTAGAAAAATGTGGCCTGTTCACTGAGAACAGCAAATCCATGAACACAACCTTTTGGGACAAAAAGCTGATGCCTATTGGTCTCGTTCAGCAATACGCTTACTACTTTTCCATAAGTGGCAGAACCTTTACGCAAATCAACCGCCACGTCCAGTACTTCCCCTTGAAGTACAGAGACCAATTTTGCTTGGGCATTGACACCTTTTTGCGCATGCAAACCCCTTACCACGCCATAGGTAGACTGTGACAGGTTATCTTGTACAAAATCAACATCCAGCCCGGTAGCATCTGCAAATTTCTGCCGATTAAAACTTTCCATAAAAAAACCCCTGTCATCCCGAAAGATTGTAGGTTTAAGAATAAAACATTCATCTATTGAAGTAGCTTCAATCTTCATAATTTGCTATTTTGGGTTCGCTTTCGCGAAAGCGATAATCGCTATTCATACTGTTCTTTGTAGTAGGTTTGATAAGCTCCACTAGTCACTCTGGTAAGCCATTCCTGATTATTCAAATACCAATCAATGGTGGACGACAGGCCTTCCTCAAAGGTAACGCTAGGCTCCCACCCGAGTTGATGCTTGATTTTTGTAGCATCTATAGCGTATCTTAAGTCGTGTCCTGGTCGGTCCTTGACAAAAGTAATCAGCTTTGCCGAGTCTCCCGCTTCACGTCCCAGTTTCTCGTCCATCAATTGACATAGTAAGTTCACTAAATCAATATTCTTCCATTCATTAAACCCGCCTATATTATAGGTTTCTCCATTTTTACCTTTGTGAAATGCCTGATCTATGGCTGCTGCATGATCAATGACATACAACCAATCCCTGGTATAATTCCCGTCCCCATAAACTGGTAAAGGTTTATTTTCAATGATGTTATTGATAAAGAGAGGAATAAGTTTTTCAGGAAAATGATTAGGACCGTAATTATTGGAACAATTGGAGATCAAATAAGGTAAGCCGTAGGTCTCACCGTAGGCCCTGACAAAATGATCAGAACTAGCTTTGGAGGCACTGTACGGCGAATTCGGATCATAGGGGGTCTCTTCAGTAAAGAGACCGTTCTCACCCAGCGAACCATAAACTTCGTCTGTACTTACATGGTAAAATCTTTTCCCTTCAAAACTCGCCCATGTCTCCCTAGCCGCCTGTAGTAAATTTACCGTTCCCAATACATTGGTACGTACAAATGCCATAGGGTCGTTTATACTCCTATCTACATGGCTCTCAGCCGCCAAATGTATGACCGCGTCAAAATTGGCCTGCTTAAAGATTTTTAGAATTGCTGGATAATCCGTTATATCCGCTTTCGCGAAAGTGTAGTTAGCGTAATCCTCTATATCTTTCAGATTCTCCAGGTTTCCCGCATAGGTAAGTGCATCCAAATTTGTGATATGGTAAGTAGGATAATTTTTGACAAATCTGCGCACTACATGGGATCCTATAAAACCAGCACCACCTGTGACAAGTATTTTTTTCATCTTGCTATAGTCGTTTATCTGCCTCATCAAAGAGGAAGCCTTTAACATCATAAACCACTGAATTAGATTCTTTCAATCCGTGAATATCTAAATCATTAAAATCAGAATGAGCCACTGCACCAATAATGGCATGATATCGTCCTGATGGCTGTGTTTTTAGCGTTGTGATACCGTATTCCTGCTGAACTTCTTCAGGATTGGCAAGAGGATCATAAACATCAACACATAGACCAAACTCCACGAGCTGTCGGACCAAGTCAATCACCTTGGTATTACGCACATCTGGACAGTTCTCTTTGAATGTGACACCTAGAACTAGAGCTTTGGCATCTTTCACAGGTATATCTCTGGACAACATAAGTTTCACAATTTCGCTGGCTACATAATTACCCATGCTATCGTTCATTCTGCGACCGGCCAGAATAATTTCAGGATGATATCCTACCTCTTGAGCTTTTTGAGCCAAGTAATATGGATCCACACCTATACAATGCCCTCCTACGAGTCCTGGTGTGAATGGAAGGAAATTCCATTTTGTACCCGCTGCTTCTAGTACGTCTTGCGTGTTAATATCAAGTAAATTAAAAATCTTAGCCAACTCGTTAACAAAAGCGATATTGATATCTCGTTGAGAGTTTTCTATGACTTTGGCAGCTTCTGCTGTCTTTATCGTTGGGGCCAGATGTGTACCAGCGCTAATTACACTCTTGTATAAATCGTCAACTTGCTTTGCCGCCTCCGGTGTGCTACCTGATGTTACTTTAAGGATTTTATCAACGGTGTGCAGTTTATCCCCTGGATTGATGCGCTCTGGCGAATATCCTACGTAAAAATCATGATTAAACGTTAATCCACTTACCCTTTCTAATACGGGTACACAGACTTCTTCAGTAGCTCCAGGATATACCGTCGATTCATAAATAACAATATTTCCTGGCGCTAGCACCCCTCCTACTGTTTCACTGGCCTTGATTAATGGGCCTAACAGCGGACGATTATTTTGGTCCACCGGTGTAGGTACCGTGACAATAAAAACATCGATCCCTTTAAGATCTTGTGTCTGATATGTACAAAAAAGCCCTACATCATTATCTGGCTTTGATTTTAATACACTGTGGAGCAGCGATCTTTCGATTTCAAGTGTTTTATCCTCACCAGCATTAAGTTGATCAATACGCTTTTGATTAATATCAAATCCTACTACTGAGTACTTGGTGGCCATAATACGAGCCAAAGGCAAACCAACATAGCCTAATCCAATAATGGCGATCTTTTTATCCATAGTTGTAATTGTTTCGCTTTCGCGAAAGCGAAATTATAAATTATCCCAATACCATTTGACTGCCTCCTCGATACCGTCAGTAATGGTATGGCTTGGTTCATATCCCAAAAGCTGCCTCGCTTTATCGATAGCAGCGAGCGAATGAGGAATATCACCGATCCTTTCTGAAGCATGATTTACCGCAATATTTGCAATCTTTGGATCAAATTTAGAAAGGTTGTACTTGAGCAGTTCGACCAGCTGGTTAAGTGTTGTTTGTGCTCCGCAAGCTATATTAAAAATGGCATTTTCTGCCCTTGGATTTGAGGTAAGCATGGCTAACTCATTTGCCTGAACTACGTTGTCAATATAGGTAAAGTCTCGAGAAAAGCTGCCGTCTCCATTGATAGTTGGAGATTTTTTATTTTTTAACTGTTTGGTGAAAATTGGGATAACAGCAGCATAGGTACTTTCTGGATCCTGTCTTCTACCGAAAACATTGAAGTACCTTAAACCGATAGTATTCAATCCATAGGTTTTATAAAACACATCGGCATATAATTCATTGACGTATTTGGTCACAGCATAAGGTGAAAGAGGCTTACCAATTTGATCTTCAATTTTTGGTAACTCTTTTGAATCGCCGTAGGTCGAACTACTGGCAGCATAAATCATCTTTTTGACCTTTGCATCTTTGCAGGCTACCAACATATTTAAAAAACCACCGACATTGACTTCGTTTGAGGTTATTGGATCCTTAATGGATCTGGGAACACTTCCCAATGCTGCCTGGTGGAGCACGTATTCACAGTTTTCTACTGCTTTACGGCAGGTATTCAAATCGCGGATATCCCCTTCGATAAATTCAAAACTATCAAGGTTGACAAACGAAGATATATTCGATCGTTTACCAGTACTAAAATTATCAAGTCCTGTAACTAAGTATCCCTTATTCAAAAAATATTCAACAAGATTACTTCCTATAAATCCAGCGGCTCCAGTAACAAGTATTTTCAAAATGGAAGGTTTTATTGATCGTAGTAAAGTCTAACTTTTTGGATGGTTAACCACTATCCTTTTCCGATCACGTAGGTTTGAAATCCAATCTCATCCAATTTTTCTGAATCCAACAACATCCTGCCATCAAAAAGGAAGGCTGGTTTAAGCATAGCCTTGTAGATGACATTCCAGTCATAACTGATAAACTCATCCCATTCAGTCATAATGGCGATCGCATGAGATCCTTCGGCCGCGGTATAAGGGTCGTCCACTACTTGCAATTGTTCTGAAATCTCAACATCAGATTGAGTTCCAAGATATTTGAGATCTTCAATCATTTGTTTTTCAGTTACCTTTGGATCATAAACCACAACATTGGCTTGTTCACTTAGTAAATAATCGGCAACATAAATGGCTGCAGACTCTCGCGTATCATTGGTATCCTTTTTAAACGCCCAGCCATAGAGAACAATTTTTTTTCCTGCTACCGTATTAAAAAGCGTTTTTACGATGTTTTTAGCAAATCTCCTCTTTTGATGGTCATTCATGATAATTACTTGTTCCCAGTAATCAGCCACTTCATTTAAACCGTAGCTCTGCGCGATGTAAACCAAATTCAAGATATCCTTTTGAAAACAGGACCCACCAAAACCTACAGAAGCTTTTAGAAACTTAGACCCAATCCTTGAATCTGTTCCAATAGCCCTAGCTACCTCGCTCACATCAGCCTCAGTAACCTCACAAAGCTCTGATAAAGCATTAATAGAGCTCACCCGTTGGGCAAGAAAAGCATTAGCGGTAAGTTTAGACAATTCTGAGGACCAGACATTAGTGGTAAGAATGCGATTTTTTGGAACCCAGTTGGCATAGATATCGACCAATGCCTGTTGCGCAGCACGACCGCGTTCTGTCTGTTCTCCTCCAATCAATACGCGATCAGGACGAAGCAAATCATCAACAGCGGTACCTTCGGCAAGAAATTCAGGATTAGACAAGATGTCAAAATGCACTCCATTGCCCGTGTTGTCCAATATACTTTTCAAAGCCTCTGCTGTACGGACAGGTAAAGTAGATTTTTCAACAATGATTTTATCTTCTTTGGCAACGGATGCTATTTGTCGCGCACACAGTTCGATGTATTTCAGGTCAGCAGCTTTACCTTTCCCGATACCATAGGTCTTAGTAGGAGTATTCACTGAAATAAAAATCATATCGGCCTTGGATATGGCTGATTCGACATCGGTACTGAAAAATAAATTTCTACCTCTTGCTTCCTCAACGATATCGGCTAATCCAGGTTCATAAATAGGTAACCTTGTAACATCTTCATCATTCCAATTATTGATGCGTTGCTGATTCAAATCCACAACTGTCACATTGATGTTAGGACATTTTGAGGCAATGACCGACATGGTTGGACCACCCACATACCCTGCACCGATGCAACATATTTCTTTTATTTTCATCTGACGACTTCTAGAGGGCAAAAGTACATCAAAATGCCTGAAAAGGAAATTGATACTCTTACGAATATATTGTTGGTGACGAAATCGATTGAGAAAAATTTAATTATTTATAACATTATTTTATGTGTGAACTGAGGTAGATTTTTTGGTACTAGTCACATATATATTCATATATTTGTCGCTGAAAGCAAGAATTAAACTTATGAAAAAATTACTTACACTTACACTTTTGATGTGCGCGGGTATTCTCTACGCTCAGGAAACTGAAAACATGGAACCAGAAATGAATTCTGATTCTTCTAATTTTAAAAGATGGGCCATCGACCTTGGAGCTGGTGTCCACAAACCTACTCGTCCTTTTGCCAGTAGTGCTTTTACAAACACACCAGACTTATTCCAAGTAGATCTTGGAGTACGTTATATGTTTACAAGATCTTTTGGTATTGGATTAGAATTCGGATACAATGATATCCAATCCGATGAAGATTCTCCAATTGAATTCGAAACAAAGTATTATCGTACTACTTTAGAGGGTATTGTAAATCTTGGCAACTTCGTGAATTTGGATGCAGCTACCTCTAATTTTGGTATTATCGGACATGGTGGTATGGGTATCGGTTTTTTACCTGCTAATGACGATTTTAATCCTGATGGTGGTACTGATTTACAACTTAATTTCCAGGTTGGTATAACTCCGCAATTGAGACTAGCTGACAATGTGGCTTTATTTGGTGACCTAACGGTGATCGGAACAGTTAGAAATGATTATGGATGGGATGGTTTGCCACTTCCAAATGCAACAAGAGGTTTTGAAGGACTTTTGGTAAATGCATCGGTAGGTATTTCATTCTACTTAGGAAATGGTAATGCTCCAGCTGATTTTGCAAAAGATCCGTTAGAGGCTAAAGTAGATGAAGTTGCTGAAGCAATGGATCAAATGGCAAGGGAATACGCTGATGACGATAAAGATGGTGTGCCGAACTATATCGACAGAGACAACACTACTGAGAGTGGTGTGCGTGTTGATAACAAAGGACGTGCTATTGACCTAAACAAAAATGGTATTCCTGACGATATGGAAAGTGCATTGGATTCTAGATATGCGAGCCAATCAGATGTTCAAACTGCCATCGACGGAGCTAACGCTAGTAATGGTAACCTGATCAAACAATTGATCAACGAAGGTTATGTGAACGTATACTTCAGATTCAACAGTACAAAGCCAACTACCTACTCTCTTGGAGCTGTAAATACTATCATGCAATACATGAATGACAACCCAAGCGCGACTGCCACACTTACAGGATATGCAGATGAGATTGGAAGCCCTGAATACAATAAAGATCTTTCTGAGCGTAGAGCTAAAATGGTACATGATGTACTAGTTGCTGCTGGAATTGACGCTTCGAGACTTTCCTACAACGGTGACGGTGAAGATGCATCTGTAGATAAAAATAGTTCAGATGCTAGACAATTGGTAAGAAGAGTGACTTTCAGAGTCAACTAATCTATTTAAACGATTAACCACTCAAAGTTCCAAGCTGTAAAGCTTGGAACTTTTTTTTGTTCAAAACTCTAGAAATAACATATTGTGTACAAAGGCTTTAAATAATCAGTATTGTGTTTTCAAGATGAATCGATATGACTAGATCTAATCAAAATTCAAATGCCGCTGTTATAATAAGATCTAGCCGAAGTATCATTATCTCCTAAATGATGCAATCATGTAATTGAATTAAAGATCTAAGGATCATTTGTCAACCACTCGAATTTAATGCAGTGTTTCTATTTGTATACGATTGCATATCAAGCACCAGCAAATCAATTTGAACAAAACTGTTGTGCGAAGATTAAGGCATCAGCCCATTACTTGAACTATATGGTTAACGCTACGTTTCTAATTGTACAAGTTGAATGTCTACAAGAGATAAAGAAGGACAGTATAGCATCAAGGTCATTGAACCTAAAGTGCAGTTCTCAATGAATATTGTAAGTCTTTTCAAAAACTTAGAAAGTATATAGCAAAAAATATTTGGCTATACGAGAAGATCAAATGCAAATAATTTCTATGTACAATGAAGGATTTGTCATAATTAAAAGAAATCTTTTTAAATAGCTTAGGACCTTCACAACACTTCTAGCACTATGTATAGATGATCTAATTAAGTCTTAATAGAGCCGACGAATTGATATTGATCAAACTAGACATATTGTTTCTCCCCAAGCTCACGATAACAATTTAAGCGAGCATATTTAGATTCAATGTCGAGGAATAGCATGCTAGAAGGTCTTCAGTAATGTGATCAATACCTACTTCTTTAGCGATAAATTAAAAGGATCAAGTTCGATCTTATATTTAAATGATCTTTCCATTGATAAAGTCGGCTGAAGATCCCACCAGACCCTAGGAATGTATCACACTTTAGCGCACAAAACTACGGTGCAGAATCGCTCATCAAACCTGTATAATTGATCACGGTCGTAATACAATGAGCAAGGGAA
>NZ_RMVE01000004.1 GCF_003865345.1 Nonlabens xiamenensis
TTTCCAACCAAACTTTTCTGCAAAAAAATTAAAGTTTTTTTAAACCCAATTCTCAATTACCTCATTTCCAATACCAAACACAAAAAGTTTTTTTTAGCCACTACCCCTTCCCCCTCAAGAACCTGATCAGACTCCGCAATAGCCCACACAACAAACCCTAGAATAAATACACGCATCAATACTTTCGCGAAAGCGATCAATCTACATGTGGAAAGAAATGGATACACAGCAAGACTTACAGAAAGGATCAAATTCCTGGTGCTAAGATTAAACGGTGAGAAAGTACCCTATACCTCCAAAACATCAGTCCAGCCGACGTAGTCAAACCAGCCAACAAACCAATCCATATACCGGTCACACCCATATTCCCGTATATACCTAGACCATACATCACTGGAAAACCAACCATGGCGTAGGAAATCACACAGATCAGTAAAGGCATCCAAACATCCTGAAAGCCACGCAAGGCACCTAGCAGTACAACTTGAAGCCCATCGCTCAGTTGAAAAACAGCAGCCACTAGTAAAAGTTCTGCCGCCAAGGCAACCACCACCTCATCCTGTATATAAATGTAAGGAAGAAAATCATTGAAGCTGATGAAAAATAAAGCAAATACCGTTTCTACTATCACCGTCATAATAAATATAGATCTTGCAATACGGCGTAAATCCATGGGTCGATTGAGCCCTAACTGATTACCTACCCTAATTGTAGCCGTTACTCCCAGTCCTACTCCTACCATAAAGGTCAAAGCTGATAAATTAAGGGCTATTTGATTTGCCGCTTGGCTTTCTGTGCCTAATACACCTGACAGAAATATCGCAGCCGTGAATAGGGCAACTTCAAAAAACATTTGAAATGCTGTAGGAAAACCTAGGCCTGTCAATTTTTTGATGGTTTCAATAGAATGTATCCTAAAGTACTGGAAGTAGGTTTTGAAGAAGGGATGCCAGGCCAGCATCATCATGATTAGAACGACCATCAACACCCTGCTGACCAATGTACCTATGGCTGCTCCTTCTACTTCCAGGCGCGGGAATCCCCATGCTCCATAAATCAGAAGGTAATTCACCAATACATTAACCACATTAGCCAAGATAGAAGCCAACATGGGAAAAAAGGTTTTGGATAATCCGTCGGCGAATTGTTTAATGGCTTGGAAAAACATCAGTGGAATCAGCGATATGGCTACCCATTCCATGTAAGGAATAGCGAGGGCTACAACTTCTGGTGGCTGATCCAGATAATATAAAATCGGCTTAGAGGCAAATAGAAGTAGGGTGAGTAAACTGCCATTGATGACGCAAAGCAGAATGCCGTGATCAAAAATCGTCTTGATTCTGGTCTGATCTCCTTTACCATGGGCCTCTGCAATTAAGGGAGTAATGGAAAATGAAAATCCTATCCCGATTGACAAAGCAATAAATACCAAGGTATTTCCCAAGGAAACGGCAGCCAATTGTGCTGCTCCTAACTTCCCTACCATGATATTGTCGGCCAGTGCGACCAATAAATGCGCCATTTGTCCCAACATAATGGGAACGGCAATTTTTAGGTTTTTAGGAAATTCTTTAGCGTACTGCTGGAAAGACATACAAGTGTAAAAAACACAAAAATAACTGAGAGAAGATCTCTTGAATACTTAATCCAGTGTTTTTTTTAGGGTACCGTACTTATCAATCAGATAGATTAGACTAGTCATGGTGGCTGCGCCCAATTGGAGTTCGCGCTTGTTGACAGCTTCAAAAGTATCATTAGCAGCATGATGAAAATCAAAATAACGCTGAGAATCAGGTCTTAAACCAGCTACGACCGTTCCCTGCTCCTTTAAGGGTCCTACGTCTGCCCCGCTACCTCCTTGTTCAAAGTAATGAATCAGGTAAGGTTTAAAAAGATTCCGCCACGAATTGATCAAAGCCATTTGTTCATCGCTGGCATCAAAACTGAAACCTCTTGGCGTAAAACCACCAGCATCGCTTTCCAGGGCAAAAATGTGTTGCTCCTTTTTTAAAGCTGCTTGCCTGGCATATTCTTTGGCTCCTTTTAATCCATTTTCCTCGTTCATAAACAGGACTACCCTTATCGTACGCTGGGGTCTGTATCCCAATTCTTTGAGCGTATGAAGCACCTGCATAGACTGAACAACTCCTGCACCATCATCATGGCTACCATCTCCCAGGTCCCATGAATCCAAATGCCCTCCCACGACGATAATCTCATCCGGATATTTAGAACCTTTGATTTCTCCAAATACATTATGACTGGGCACATCTCCCCACACAGTACAATCTTGTTTCAGATAGAACTGGATATCAGAATCCAGGGAAAGATAGGTGGAAAGCCTTTCTGCATCATTTGTGCTAATGGCCGCAGCTGGAATGTAGTTTTCAATGGGCAGATCACCATAACTCATCGAACCCGTATGAGGAAAGTCATCCAGTCGCAAATTCATAGATCGTACAATCACGCCAACAGCACCATATTTTCCAGCCTCTCTAGCACCGCTATATCGCTGATCCACACAACCGCCATAGGCCTCAAACGTCTGTATTTTTTTGGGATCCATTGGACGGTTATAAAAAACAAACTTGCCTTGGATCTGTTCTTTTCCAAGCACTTCTAGTTCGTCAAGCGACTTTACCTCTATTATCTCAGCCTTTATACCTTCCTCTCGGGTAGGGATAGAACCTCCCAGGGCACATACATTTACATTAATGGTATTTAGGTTTCCCAGTTGGATGTAGGCAAATTCAGGAGTTCCACGTGTCCATTTGGGAACCATCACGGATTGCTTTTCTGTGCGGTCAACAAATTTTGCTAATTCAGCGGTCGTGTAGTCTACAGCGCGTTCAGCTTGGATGGATCCAGAAAGTCTACCACCAATCTCGTTGGACAGGTGATCCAACCATTCATAACTCTTGGACTGGGTAAGATTGTGATCATATATACTGCGCAACATTAAAGAGTCAGTTTTAGGCGACGGTATTTGTTGCGCTTTCGCGAAAGCGGAAACAGCTAATGCAAAGAGAAATATCTTATTCATTTTCCAATTGGTCAATAAATTCATGAATGCGGCTAGAGGTATCTTGATCTAACCTAGGTGGTTGAATATAAGTCTTTTCTTGTAAGCTTTGATTGAGAATTTCTGCAACAATCAGTCTGGCCATGGGTTTATCATCAGCTGGAATGACGTACCAGGGAGCATGGTCCTTGCTGGTATGTTTGATGGCCTGCTCATAGCAGAATTGATACTTATCCCAGAGTTTCCGCTCGTCGAGGTCACCGGCAGAAAACTTCCAATTCTTTTCTGGAAGTCTGAGTCGGCGTAGCAGCCTGTTTTTTTGTTCTTCTTTTCCCAGGTGCAGGAAAAATTTAAAGATAAAGGTGCCATTTTGGACCAGTTCCTTCTCAAAGTTATTGATTTGTTCAAACCTCATCTGCCAAAACTCCTCCGTCGCGTCGGCAGGCTCATTGAAATCTGGAAGGTTTTCGGCAAGGAGATAAGATGGATGTACTCGAGTTACCAGTACATTTTCGTAATGCGTCCTATTAAAAATACCAAAATGACCTTTACTGGGAAGTGCGACGTAGTGACGCCAAAGATAGCCATGGGATCTTTCAAGCTCAGTGGGGACCTTAAAACTGTGTTGAGTCACTCCCCTAACATTGAAATCTTCAAATACTTCTCTGATCAAACTATCTTTTCCAGCGGTATCCATTCCCTGAAAGCAAACCAAAACAGCGTGTCGGTCATGTGCGTACATTCTGGCCTGAAAGTCCGCTAGATCTTTACGCACTTTTTTCAGTTGCTTTTTGGCGTCTTTTTTATCCAGGGGTTGATCAGGAAATGTTGCACAATCAGCCAAATTAAGATCCTTGCTGGCCTGAAAATCTTGCTTTTTTACATTGTATTTCATCACTTACTAGCAAAAGATTGGACATCCTTCTCACTTACTTCCTTGCCTCCCAATATGATCAAACGTTCTACCACATTACGCAATTCGCGAATGTTTCCAGTCCAATCATATTCCTGGAGTTGCTTGATCGCTTTGTCGGTAAAATTTTTAGTGTTGACACCTTGTTCTTTTGCGATTTTATGGGCAAAATGCTCTACTAATAAAGGTATATCCTCCCGTCTTTCATTCAAAGAAGGCACATTGATCAAGATTACAGCCAGTCGGTGATACAGATCTTCCCTAAACTTTTTATCCTCAATTTCCTGCTTTAAATTTTTATTGGTCGCAGCGAGTATACGCACATCGACTTTGATGTCTTTATCACTTCCTACACGTTGAATTTTATTTTCTTGTAATGCGCGGAGTACTTTGGCCTGTGCATTGGCACTCATGTCTCCAATCTCGTCCAGGAATATGGTTCCACCATTAGCCGCCTCAAATTTACCAGCTCTGTCCTTATTGGCTCCGGTAAAGCTTCCTTTCACGTGACCAAAGAGTTCGCTTTCAATTAATTCGCTGGGAATTGCGGCACAATTGACTTCGATAAACGGACCCTTGGAGCGATCACTTTTTTGGTGTAGCCAGTGCGCCACAAGCTCCTTTCCAGTTCCATTTTGTCCGGTAATAAGAACTCTAGCATCTGTAGGCGCGACCTTTTCAATGATGTTCTTAATGATGGTGATGAGTTCGCTCTCGCCAATCATCTCATAATTCTTACTCACCTTCTTTTTCAGTCGTTGGTTTTCAACTACCAGGGTTTTTCGATCTAATGCATTGCGCACGGTATTGAGCAAGCGATTCAAGTCGGGTGGCTTTGAAATATAGTCAAAGGCACCCAATCTCATCGTATTGACTGCAGTATCCAAATCCCCATGACCAGAAATCATGACCACAGGTATCTCTGGTTTTATTTTTTTCATGGCTTGCAATACCTCAACACCGTCCATTTTGGGCATTTTAATATCGCAGAGAACAAGATCAAAGTCATTGTCTCTCACCAGCTCGATGCCTTCCAATCCATCGACTGCCTCGGTTACCTTATAATCTTTGTTTTCTTCGGCCAGGATTTTAACTAGCACTCGCCGGATGGCGCTTTCATCTTCAATGATCAGTAAGTTTGCCATTATATTTTAAATTTTAGACCAGCCCTTGAGTAAAAGGTATTGGTATCATTAATAGTAAACACATCATCTCCTGCATCGTTCCTTAATCGGATGTCATTGATAAAGGTAAAGCCTGCATAGACGTATGCTGAAATGTGTTTGGTGAAGTTGTATTGATAGCCAGGTCCGTACATGGCGATAGTCATGGAAACATCTTCTGCAAGACCATTTGCCGTAGGGACATCATTTTGGATATTGGCATAGAACCCATCTAATCTGGCATAAAGTTGTGCCTCGTGTTTTTCATTAAAACTGTATTTGAGATTCATTTTTGGTGCCCCCAGGGTAAAACTGAGTTGATCATTGATCTCTCTGTAATAATTGAGGTACGGTAAGGGAAAAGGTCGCCCTGCTGTGGTGGAATATTGTACTCCCACAACTAAACGCCAAGGCTTACCTCCATCTTCTCTATCCTTTTTGTTTTTGATGAAATATACACTGGCGGTCAAAAAGTAATCATCACCTTTGGCCCTGCCTGCATCAAAATTGGAAGCCGCAATAACCCCTCCCCTGGAGCCAAATCGCCAATCGTTTTTCATGGGAAAAGTGTATCCTAATGAAACTTCTATACTTTCGTATCTATCCGTATTAAAGGAGGTGAGCGAACTATCATCTCTGAACAGTAAATGAACGTTCCTGTATTCAAAGAATGGTACGATATAACTGCCTTCGGCCACCTTAAGAGGAACATTGGCAAATGTGCGGAACCTTCTAAAGCTGTTATCTGATTTTCTTTGGGGAAAGTAAGTGTATTCTGCCCGGAATAGATCAGTGCCTTGGGCGTCCGCTTTCGCGAAAGCGAACAACATAACCATCACAAAAATTAATCTCGTTATTTTCATAAATTACTGTTCTGAGTTATCAGTTGATTTAGGCTTTGCCTCTTCTGCCTCCGTCTGTGCATTTTGGTTTTTTGCAGAGACTTCAAAAGCCTTGTTTTGATAAATATGTAAATCGCGTTGAGGGAATGGTATAGTCACATTATTCTCTCTAAAAGCCTTGTCAATGGCAAACCTGAGTCCACTTTTAATCCTGGGATCCGTAAAACTATCGCGTACGAAAAAATAGATCCCAAAGTTAAGCGAGCTATCACCAAAGTCGTTGAACATCACAAAAGGCTCCGGGCTTTTCATTATGCCACGTTGATTGCGTGCACACTGTTTAAGCAATTTTTCCACCAGGGCAGTATCGCTCCCATACGCCACTCCCACATGGACAACCTCACGTGTCTTAGGGTGGTTCTGCGTGTAATTGTAAACAGCCTCTGATAGAAAGAGATGGTTAGGAATGATAAGAATCTTATCGTCTCTGGTCATAATCCTGGTGCTGCGTAATTTGATTTCAAAAACCCTTCCTACCTTATCGTTCACCTCAATGACGTCATTGACCAATACAGACTTATCGATCAAAATGGTCACACCCGCAATGATATCCTTGAATAAGTCCTGAAGGGCAAAACCCAACCCTACGAACAGGGCCGCACTGGCGGTAAGTAAAGCAGTCAGGTTGACTCCTGAGGTATGTAAAATGATGATAATGACAATGATGTAAACGACATAGTTGAAAAATTTGAATATACTTTCAAACTTCAACTTGTCGGCTGATTCCATCTTGCGGGTAACAAACCTTTTAATGAATCTAAGCAATAGTGAAGTGACCAGAATACCGACAATTGCTAGAATAAGCATCCAGGTGTCAAAGTGAAAATCACCTTCTTTCTCTGCCGCAATAATTTGATGAGTGAAAAACTCCTTTATTTGTTCCCAATCCAGTTCCATCAGTATTTAAGCCATTTATAAAGTTCTTTCCAACTCGTTTTTTTACCGTACATCAGGATTCCTATGCGATATATCTTAGCGGCGAGGTATGCCACACCAATAATAGATAAATAAAGTAACAGCATACTAGTCGCAATTTCCCACCAAGCGATATCACCAAAAGGAATGCGCATAAGCATTACGATGGGTGAAGTCAATGGGATGTATGAGAAGATAACAGCAACAGTACCATGTGGATTATCCATTACCGAGAAGAAGCCCACATAAATAGCCAACATTAAAGGTAAAATTACCGGCAGCATAAATTGTTGGGTGTCGGTCTCATTGTCGACTGCAGCGCCAATGGCTGTATAGATGGAGGCATACAAAAAGTAACCTCCAATAAAGTAAATCAGGAAACAACCCACTAATTTCAATAATGGTAATTGGGCGATATCATTAGCGATCAATTGGATCTTTGAAGCATCCTGCGCCTGCATCATGGCCTCGGCATTGACTGGATTCTGGAAGGCGTCTACCCCAAAAAACACCGTCGATACACCCATCAAAATGATTCCAACCACAATCCAAATCAAGAATTGTGTGATCCCGGCCAGAGATGTACCCGTAATTTTACCTACCATAAGATAAATGGGTTGGACACTACTCACAATAATCTCAATAATCCGATTGGTCTTTTCTTCAATCACGGACCTCATTGTCATATTTCCATAAATGATGATAAACATCATCAATAGGTAACCTGCAGCACCACCAGCTGCGATTTTGACCCATCCTGACACCTTACTGGTTTTCTCTCCAGTGAATTTTTGTAGTTGTAATTCCTCATTGACCCTACTCTTGTTGAGCACATCAAGATCGATCCCTTCATAAATAAGCCTGTTATCCGTGGCTTTTTTGTTGATTCTATTTTCCACGGATTCTAAGAAGCCTGAAGAAGGAGAGTCGTCAGAATAAAAGGACATACGTTTCAATCCTAGAGGTCCGGCTTCTAGCACCAACAGACCATAATAATCGGCTTGCTTACTGGCTTCGATGGCTGCTTCTTCAGACACTTGTTCAAGTGGGATATATTCATTGCGTTCATTGGACTGAAATAATGCAGCATAGTCCTGCCCAGTCATGTCCAAGATGGCAATTTTTCTGGCCTCATCAGAATTCATACTCGTTAACCAACCAATCAATAGAGCCACCGCTACAAAAATCAACGGGCTGACAAAAGTCATGACGATAAATGTGCGGTTACGTACCTTGTTTAGGTATTCCCTTTTTATAATAAGCCAAAGTTTATCCATGTTGGTCGACCGTTTGAATGAAGATATCGTTTACACTAGGTATGACTTCGCTGAAATGCGTCAATTCTCCCAATTGAGTCAAAGTATGTAAGGCTTGTGGAACCTCCACAGATTCTGGAATACGGATCTGAAAATCCAGGGTATTGTCCAATCCTGAAAGTTGCAGTTTCATCGGTTGAAAATGATCAGGGATTCTAGAAAAGCTTTCTTCCTGATTGGAACAGATCAAGGAAACAGCATACTTTCTATCACGAAAATGCTGTTTCACATCGTTAAGCCTGCCTTCCAACACCAGGTTAGATTTATGAATCAAGGCAATGTGATCGCACATTTCTTCAACACTTTCCATTCTATGGGTGGAGAAGATAATTGTGGCACCGTCATCACGGAGTTTTAAAATTTCGTCTTTGATCAAATTGGCATTCACCGGGTCAAAACCTGAAAATGGTTCGTCAAAAATGAGCAAACTGGGTTGGTGAAGCACCGTGACGATGAACTGCACTTTTTGGGCCATTCCCTTAGAGAGTTCCTGTAGTTTTTTATTCCACCAACCCTCCATATCCAGTCTATTGAACCAGTAATGCAGTCTGGATTTGGCTTCACTTTTACTCAGCCCTTTGAGTTGTGCTAAATAGATACATTGTTCTCCCACCTTCATGGACTTGTACAAGCCTCTTTCCTCTGGCATATATCCGATATCGGCTATGTGATGAGGCGCTAATGGTTGACCATGGAGTTTAACCATACCTGTATCTGGGATTGTGATTTGATTAATGATTCTAATCAAAGATGTTTTACCGGCTCCATTAGGCCCCAGTAACCCAAAAACACTTCCTTTAGGTACAGAGATATTGACCTTATTAAGAGCAGTATAGTCTCCATATTTTTTAGTGATATCAACTGCATCCAGTGCGTATTCCATAAAACTTGCTAATTCCGCTAAATTAACAACATCGCTAAGGTATTGCTAGTGATTTAGAATAATTTAATAGGCGTTTACCTAAATACGGCTCATATTACCTTAGGGTCCCCATTCAAGGTTAAAATATGAAATAAAAAAACCCACCTCTTGAAAAACAAGAGGTGGGAAAAATTGCTATGAAAAAGAAAAATAAACAAGCAATAGAAATTGCTTGTTGAATCAAATATATATAAATTTTTCTAATTCATTAAGTTTTCTTTAAGAAAACATGTCTTTTACTTTTTCGAAGAAGGATTTATCCCCTCTTTCAGGAGCTGGTTCAAAGTTGACATCACTCTTCATGCTTTCGAAAAAATCTTTTTGTTCTTTCGTTAAGCTCCTTGGTGTCCAGACATTTACATGCACTAATAGATCTCCAGTACCATAACCATTTAAGCTAGGCATACCCTTACCTCGCAATCTCAAAATTTTACCACTTTGGATTCCCGCTTCAACGGGAATACGCACTTTACCGGTCACGGTTTGAATCTCTTTGGATGTTCCTAGCACGGCTTCAGGTAGGCTGATATACAAATCATAATGCAAGTTGTTACCTTCCCTTTGAAGATGGTCGTGCGGCTTTACTTCAATATCTACTAAAAGGTCACCGCTCACACCGTTTCCAGGCGCTTCATTTCCTTTTCCGCTTACTTTGAGTCGCATGTCGCTCTCCACTCCAGCAGGAATTTGAATAGTTACTGTCTCTTCACTAGCCACCATTCCTTGAGCATCTGCACCTGCTGGTCTGTGGTCCATGGTCTGACCTGCTCCACCACAGGTACTACAGGGTGCACTGGTTTGCATACGACCGAGTATGGTATTCTGAATTTTGGTGACCTGCCCAGAACCATTACAGGTGGGACAAGTTTTATAGGTCACACCAGCGGCTTGCTTTTTTCGTTTTACTTTTACCTTTTTATCGACACCATTGGCCGCTTCCTCGAGAGTGAGTGACACCCTGATTCTGAGGTCTTTTCCTTTGACCCTACGCTGACCACGCCCGCCGAAACCGCCAAATCCGGAAAAACCACCTCCTCCACCAAAGATATCGCCAAACTGGCTAAAGATATCTTCCATGTCAAAGCCACCAGCTCCACCGAAACCGCCAGCGCCACCAGAAGTATATGCCTGGTGACCCAATTGATCGTACCTGGCTTTTTTCTGTGGATCGCTTAGCGTTTCATAGGCTTCTGCTGCCTTTTTGAAATTTTCCTCTGCCTTGGCATCCCCAGGGTTTTTGTCAGGGTGAAATTCGATGGCTTTTTTACGATATGCCTTCTTTATCTCTCCTGCCGAAGCGCTTTTTGAAACGCCCAATATCTCATAAAAATCTGCCATCCTATTGTCCTATGACTACTTTGGGGTAACGAATAATCTTGTCACCCAGTTTATATCCTTTTTCAATTACATCCACAATCTTCCCTTTCATATCGTCAGTGGGTGCTGGTATTTGGGTAATAGCTTCATGAACATCTGCATCAAATGTATCTCCAGCCTTCACTTCCACTTGTTCAAGCCCCTTGCCTACCAGCGTATTACGCAATTTATTAGAAATCAGCTCTACTCCACTGGTCAGCGTGTCATCCTCAGACTTTTTGATCTCTACCATCGCACGATCAAAATCGTCCAATACGGGCAGCATGTCCTTTAAAACCCCTTCACCGGCGGTTTTGAATAACTCTATACGTTCTTTGGCAGTACGTCTTTTAAAATTTTCAAACTCAGCAAACAAACGGATGTACTTATCCTTTTCAGCTTGTATTTGTTCCTGTAGTTTCTCGGTTTCAGACTTGTTGTCCTCTTCCTGAACTTCTTCTTTATCCTGAGCGTTGTCATCCTGAGCGTTGTCTTGTTGTTGCTCTTGCTCTAATACTTCAGGAGCTTCCTGATCTTTTATCTCTTTTTCGTTTTTGTCTGTTGCCATTTTTTACGACTCACTTTTTACAAATTATTGTTTCGTGTCAAGGGATGATAGTATTCCTGTGCTGTAACATCAGCCTCAACATTTACTAGGGGCGGTAAGTTATTCGCTTTCGCGAAAGCGATTTACAAACCCTTTGCCCGTAACTTCCACGCGCGATGGGGCAAAAGTACTGCCATTTAAACGTCTGGTGTCAAAATGTCACCGCTTTTTAATTAATATAGATTTAACTATATTGTTTGTTGCTACATTTAATTTTGCACTTCAAATAAATCCTAATCAAATGAAACGCAATTTTTTAAAAATTACTGGAATGGCCGCGGTTATCGCATTTACCGTAGCTTGTAAAGACAATAAAAATGAAGTAGAAGCTACTGACGAGCAAGAAGTAGCAGAAGCGCCTATGGAAGCTGTCACTTATACGGTAGACACAGAGGCATCCAATATCGCGTGGGTAGGTTCTAAGCCAACTGAGGACCACACTGGTAACATTTCCCTGCAAAGCGGAATGGTAAAAGTAAATGGTGAGACACTAGAAAGTGGTGAGTTTGTCATTGATATGAGTAGTATTGAAGTGACTGATTTAGAAGGTGACTCCGCTGCTAACCTTAAAGGTCACTTGCAAGGAACCGTTGAAGGAAAGGAAACTGATTTCTTCAACACACCCAAATACCCTACGGCAAAATTTGTCGTAACTGGAGTAAATGAGGTGGATGGGAATACAGAGTTATCTGGAAACCTTACCTTGAAAGATGTAACTAAAAACGTAAGTTTCCCAGTTATGGTTTCTTATGAAGACAACAAAATGATGTTGAAAAGTGAAGAATTCACTATCGACAGAACGGATTGGGGTATCCAATACGGATCTAAAAACTTTACTGACATCGTAGCTGACAAAGCCATCTCTGACGATATTAAATTGACGATTGACCTGGTAGCTACCAAGTAATTAACAATTTTCCTTCATCTAAAATCCCGGTCAAATGACCGGGATTTTTTTTTCAAGGTTTTCTGTTAGTCTTATTTTAGCGGGGTGAATTCAACCAACATGAGATACTATTTATCGATCAGCTTATGGGTTCTGGGACTCTGCACAGCTCTTGGTCAAGAAGAAGATAAAGTAAATCCTGACGATTTAGCCTTTCCTGATGAATATGAACAGATAGAAATAGACTCGGTTTTATCCATTCGCCTGCCAGCTGATTTTATGGAAATGAGTGATGATGAAGAAGGTATTCACTCTGAGTATTGGTTTGGTTATGGAGAAAATGACATGTCCTACATCGTTCATCGTGCAGAAACTGATGAGTTGATATGCCTGCGTAATAGAGCAGAACTCAAGGAATACTACATTGAAACTGTAAGGGATTGGAAGGATTCAGAAATAGGTATGAAGGTCAAATATGATTCACGCTTTATACATCAAGGAGTTTATCAAGGTGTTTTTGAATTTGAGCAATACGATATTGACGATCAAGTTACGTATCACAATGACTATCGTCTGATACAGGTCAGGGACAAGTTATATCAAATTGGCATCGTACAACCCATAGCTACTCACAACAAAGAGAAAAATGATTTGTTCTTTAACAGTATCACGATTGCACCAAAATTTACAGGAGAAGGACAGTATATGACTTGCAACCCACTGGATGGGTTGTTTTCTAAAGATGAGCCTTCAACAGCCTATCAACAAGGCTATTTCATCGGCACCTTTATTGGTATGGCCATCTGTATCCTTATTCCTATTGGACTTATCGCACTGGTTGTTTTCCTCGTGGTACGCAGTCAAAAGAAAAATAAAAACGCTGACGCTGACGCCTGGAATCAGGAACATTAATTAGCTTTCTAGATAGTCATTGAGTGCCAGCGCTAATTCGGGATATTTAAATTGGTATCCCGCCTTTTCTATTTTCTCGCTACTTACGTACTGGCTCCCCAATACAATGATGGCCATTTCTCCTAGCATGAGCTTCAACATAAATTTGGGTACATTGGGGAGGAACACAGGCTTACCCAATACTTTTCCAATAGTTTCAATCATAGCTCTGTTCCGTACTGGCTGGGGTGCAACACCATTGTAAACACCCGCCAGCTGATTTTCTGACAGGTAAAGGAAAATCCCCGCCAAATCGTCCACTGCAATCCAGCTTTGCCACATTTTACCATTACCAAACCCTGCCCCCGCATATAATTTAACAGGCTTTGCCATCTGTTCCAGAGCACCGCCTTCCCCAGCCAGTACAATACCTATGCGCACAATCGAGTGTTGTAATCCCAATTCCTTAAATTGAAAACCTATACTTTCCCAGGCTAGACAAACCTCGGCCAAAAAAGAATCGTCGGCAGGTGGCACGTCCTGCTCCTTCATGGATTCACCGTTTTGCTGGCTTGGATAGATTCCGACGGCACTGGCGGTAATGACATGCTTGACTTGATGGTCATTGCGCTCCAAGAGATTGAGCAATAATTGGGTGCTATCCAACCTGCTCGACATGATTCTTTTTTTCACCTCATCCGTCCAACGCTGAAATACGCTTTCTCCAGCCAGGTGAATGATCGCATCTACCCCTTCAATACAGGAGTCGTCGATGATCATTTCCTTGACATCCCAAAGAAATCCCTTATAATCTGGCTGATTTTCCAGGGCTTCTGTTCTGGTACTTAAATAGTGTACCTGATGTCCGTGCTGCCTAAAAAGATCTGCTACCTTAGAGCCTACTAAACCAGTGGCCCCTGTTATCAATACTTTCATGCCTCTAAGTTAAGCTTGGGTCATGAGATGGAAGGACAGGTTGGTAACAAATTAACATGTAATTATTGAAGATCATTTTTTAAACAATTCCATTCCTTGGTCAATAAAACAGACAAAAACCGCCCAACAGATATTTAATCTTGGGGCGGCAAGTGCTTTTTGATATTCAAGTTTAAAGTCTGATAATCATTTCAGTATCTTTCTCAAAATCAAATTTAGCGTCCCCCCAGGTGGGTGGTCCATAGCTCATTGGATTATTGCTCATGCCGTAATCTTCTTCTGGCATTCCAGCATTAGAATAGTCCATCCTGCCATTGCCGTTCATGTCATGTAGCACTAATACAGCGTAAGTGCCTACAGGAACATCTTCAAATACAGCTGTCGCTTGGCCTTCCTTTATTTCGACTTTGGCAGTTTTAAAGGCTGCAGCTTTGAGAAACTGATCCTGCGTACTCAGGGAAATGACAATATGGCCATCATCAGTTTTTGCATTGTTAATTTTAACGGTAAGTTGGTGAGTGTCTTGAGCCATTGCAAAAGAAGCGATCAACAGAATAATGGAGGTAAATAAAAATTTCATGATATATAGTTTTTGTTGTTTGATGGTACAAATATGTGTTATCGCTTTCGCGAAAGCGGAATCCAACCTACCGAACCGTCAAATGTGTCTACTGAAATGTAATTTTCTCGCTTTACTGCATAAAAATTGTGCACAAATACAGAAATAACTACTTGAAGGATGATGGGGCACCTAATGTCTTTTTGTATTTTAAAGCGCCTAATTAATTGGAATAGCCATGGTAAAGTTTGGAATACTCGGATTGGGAAAAATTGCCCATAAGTTTGCATCAGATCTCGCGTTGGTTACAGGTTGCCAGTTATATGCCGTGGGATCGCGCAGTATGTCAAAGGCCAAGGAATTTGCCGAAAAACATGCCGCAACAATTTATTATGATAATTATACAGCCCTGATTCAGGATCCTGAGGTAGATGTCGTTTACGTGGCAACGCCTCATGTATTTCATTATGAATACAGTATGATGTGCTTGAAGGCTGGTAAAGGAGTGCTATGTGAAAAACCGCTGGGGATGAATTCGCAACAAGTGGAAGAAATGATTTGCTTAGCCCAGGAACAACAAGTTTTTCTCATGGAAGCCATGTGGACCAGATTTATTCCTGCCACCCATAAGTTATTGGAACTTTTGGATCAACAGGTCATCGGGAAAATCACAAACTTTCAGGCAGATTTTGGGTTCCGTGCTCCTCAAAATCCAAATGACAGGGTTATCCATCCTTCTCTAGGCGGTGGATCGTTGCTGGACATTGGTATTTATCCGATTTATTTAGGGCAACTGGTGTTAGGAAAACCAATTGATATCAAAGCTAGTGCTCAACTTTCGCAGACTGGTATTGACCTGCAATGTGCCATACTGACCACTTATCAAAAGGGTGCTATAGGCATATTGCATTCCTCCCTCATCTCCAATACCCCAACAGAAGCTATATTCTATGGCGAACTTGGCCAAATTAAGTTACACTCCAGATTTCATCACACCCAGAAAATTAGTCTTCAATTAAAGGATGGTACAGAGCAGGTCTTTGACCTACCCTATTCTGGACAAGGATATGTGCATGAGATTGTGGAAGTGCGTGATGCCATAAATAATGGAGCAACTGCTAGTCATCTTCATTCTCTGGAGAATAGTCGGCAATTGATGGAAACATTGGATGACATCCGAAACATTATAGGACTTACTTACCCAGCAGATAGTTAAAATCGTCTGCCACCCTGGCCAGCTGATACTTGAACGGAGTGCATGGAAAAAGACCTGTTTTAATGCATATGTATTGCTGTCTAGGACTAAGTTTTTAATCCAATGCCCCCCCGAGTCTATATTTACTATTGGGTGAGGTAAAAAACAAAAGATCAACCGTAAAATACGATTGACCTTTCATCTTCTGGCTGACTCAAATTTTTATTGTTGTGTATATACTCTTACCCAGTCGATTCCATAAAAAGCTTCATTGGGTATGTTATTTTCATCCAGATTTTGACCATTGAAAAAATCACCACCGATAGCCAGGTTCAGAATGATATTCTGTTGTTTGTCAAACATATCATCTATGTATTGACTATCAGCATCTGTATAGGTTTTAACTGTGCTGCCGTCAAATAACATTTCTAGTTCGTTTTGACTCCAGATCAATTCAAAGATGTGCCATTCTGTGGTAATATCTTCTCCTATCATATTGTTGGACGTCAAGGTTGCACTGTTGGTCAATGGTGTTCCCGCCGTGTCACCGTAAAAGATATTGGTGACATATTGATCTGTAGCATTTCCTCTAAATTCGAGGATATCAATTTCGCCCTGCGTAGGCCAAGGATCGCCAAAACTCCAGAAAGCAGGCCAAAGACCTTCACCCGCCGGCAACTTCACCCGAGCTGCAAACCTTACTACTCCGTTGGCAAATGCTTGCGGACCAAAAGTGCGATTGGTTGTCAATCGGCCGCTAGTAAAATTGAAACTACGCTGGGTATTATCAAATGGAGTGACATCCCCAGTAGCGGCTTCTCGTTTACTTCTTAAATAAAGAACACCTGCTCTTGTGGCGATGTTTTCCATTTGGTAAAGTTGTAACTCATTATTGAACGCGCCACCTTCCCAAGAACTCCAAAGATCCAGTCCTGTTTCAAACTCCTCGCTCCATTCCAATTGCCAACCCGCAGGTGCCTCGGTACGATTGATTCCTCCCACTGCTGTAAAATCAGGTAATCCGTTCTGATTCCCTACATTGACAAAATCTGCAGGATCTATAGTTTGGGAGCCGTCATCGGGTGTTTCTCTGGCAAAATCAGGTGATGTATCACACCCGATAAATAAAATAAGACTTAATAATCCTAACCACATCTTATGCATAACAATTCGTTTTATTTAAAATCATCCATTAAAAATTACGATCTTCAGAATTAGTACAAGTAAAACTGTGGATTCCTTGATAGTAAAGATCAGAAAACTTAGCGAATTAGTCGAGGCCCCATGTGGGAAATTACTACGCAAATCTGTCATTTCCTTCATTGATTTTACCAAGTACATCCACTATTGAATTTTCCAGAATTGTTATGGTTTCAAACCATTACCTGACCGCCAATTGATATATTTACCAGATGAATAAATTGTATTGGATCCTTATTCTGAGTATTTGTTGGTCCTGTGCTGATCAGACTAAGAAAATAGATGATAGCACAGTTTTTAGGTATAACGAACATGCCAACATCACCAGTTTGGACCCTGCCTTTTCCAAAGACCAGCGCAATATTTGGGCTTGTAATCTTATTTATAACGGATTGGTTCAATTGGACAACCAGATGAAAGTAGTACCAGATTTGGCTACAGAGTGGGAGGTTTCGCCAGATGGGCTTCAGTATAACTTCCAACTCAAAAAAGGAATTTATTTCAATCGAGCAGGCCAGCAAGCACCTGAACTTACATCTGCAGATGTCAAATACTCGTTGGAAAGGCTGCGTGATCCGCAATTAGCTTCACCAGGAGCTTGGGTCTTGGAACGAGTAAATGACATTGAGATAGTGGATGATTACCAAATACAAATAAGTTTAGACCAACCTTTCCCTGCTTTTTTGGGCATGCTGAGTATGAAGTATTGCAGTGTGGTTCCAGAGGGAAGCGGCACTGAATTACGCAATCAACCCATAGGCACAGGACCATTTTACCTGAAACGCTGGGAAGAAAATGTCAAAATGGTGTTGAGGCAAAATCAATCGTACTGGGAAACCGATGCAGGAGGGAATTCATTGCCCTACCTGGAAGCCGTAGCTATCAGTTTTAAGAATGACAAGCAGAGCGAATTTTTAGAGTTTGCTCAAGGTAATCTGGATTTTATCAATGCCATAGATCCTAGCTATAAAGACGAATTACTTACGACCACTGGAAATCTGAAGGAGAAATACATCCACAGCATCGATCTGGTAAAAGCACCTTATCTCAATACAGAATACCTGGGTATAAAAATTGACAATCCTGTCCAGGAACTTCAAAACCCTAATTTGCGAAAAGCCATGAACTTGGGCTTTGATCGAGATAAGATGATCAAATATCTGCGCAACAACATCGGCACTCCGGCGGTGCATGGTTTTATTCCGCAAGGATTGCCAGGCGGTGGTATTGTGCAAGGTTATACGTATGATCCAAAACTAGCCAGGGAACTGGTCACTCAATACAAAGAAGAAACTGGCGATCAGAACCCCAGCATTACCATCAGTACAGGAGCCAATTACCTGGATTTATGTGAGTACATCCAAAAAGAATGGCAAAAGATAGGAATCACAGTAGAAATTGAGGTCATGACACCGTCGACTTTACGTCAAGCAAGAAAGGTGGGGCAATTGGATGTCTTTAGAAGTAGCTGGATAGCCGATTATCCTGATGCCGAAAACTATCTGGCCTTATTCTATTCCGATAATTTTTCCCCTAAGGGTTCTAATTATACACACTTCAGTAAAAAACAATATGATCAATGGTATGAAACCTCACTCAGCACCACAAATGATTCCATCAGACAATCTTTGTATGTCGCCATGGATAGTTTGATTATAGCTGAAGCACCTATCATCCCTCTCTACTACGATCAGAGTGTCCGTTTTATCTCAAAGAATGTCAAAGGCTTGGAAAGTAATCCGGTCAATATGTTAGACTTAACAAGAGTTTACAAAAATTAATGTAAGCTGCTCCTTGGTAACTGGACTAGTCCTATATGTATAGACTAATTTTAATGATGGTAGGTATGGGGTTGCCGGCAATAACTATGATTTTTAACTTCGATTCAGCCAGTGATCTGGGTAAATGGTACACCGTCAACGATACCGTGATGGGAGGCATTTCGTCCAGCAGATTTGAGCTCAATGAGGAGGGACATGCCCTATTTACTGGAAATGTTTCTACAGCCAATAATGGCGGATTTGCCTCTGTGCGTTTTGATGCTGGCCATATAAAAACGGAAGGTTTCACCCACATCATTCTGAAAATAAAAGGGGACGGCTCCACTTATCAATTTCGCCTCAAGCATCAAAAAAGTGATCGCCATTCTTATGTCTATGATTTTGACACCTCAGGCAAGTGGGAAAGCATTACGATTCCGCTCAGCGAATTATCTCCGCAATTCAGGGGAAGAAAATTGAGTATGACGGATTTTGAGGAAGATGCTTTTGAAGAGCTAGGCATATTGATTGGCAACAAAAAAGATCAATCTTTTCAATTAATGATTGATCAAATCCGCATGGAATAAAAAAACCGCCCATATCGGACGGCTTTTATTAAAATTTATAGAACTATTATAGTTTCAGACTGATACCTAAAATAATTTGTTCAGGTCGTGTATCAATACTGAATCGGTCTGAGGAGAGCACATTTTCATCAATGAAGCTCACTTCATTCTCAGTAAAACCACGCTCGTATCGCAGGTCAATTCCCAAATTTCCAAAATTCACGCCCACACCGAATTGCGCTCCTACTGTAAAATCTTCCATTACATCATCCACTTCAACGTTTTCCAACTCAGTTTCAATAATATATTGAAGTGAAGGACCAGCAAAAACATGTAGAGGACCCACTACATCTATACCAACTAAAATAGGCGCATCCAATTTGTGAACGTCAAATGCCCTACCATCGTATTCACTATTCAAATTGGTATATAACAACTCAGGCCTGAAATACACCCTGCCTAAATCTGCTTTGACAAATAAACCTACATGATATCCCAATTTATCATCAGGATCATCAAGTATGGTGCGGCCATCCTGTTTTAAGTCCCCAGTAGAACCATAATTAGGACCCGCTGTTATACCGAATCCACTTTCCGTTTGTGCCGTGGCCAGACCTCCAACTGCCAGAAGGGCAATGATCAATAACTTTTTCATAGACTTTTTTTATTATAACGCCTTTACCAGTAAATTTATTGACTAAAATGCCTCTAATTATAGGTTTTAACCCGCTTTTGGGAAAAGTACCTATGCATCACTTTCATTACACAACAGACTGTGAATAAAAACTTTAACATTTATTTTAAATCGATCAATCATTGGCACATATAAATTTGTATCAACAATTAATGAGATTGTAATTGAGTATGTTTACGACGACATCACAAGTACCGCTTTCGCGAAAACTGATCACCACCCTAATTAAAAAAGGTACCGAGGTGACTGAAGCCATAAACGCTACGGTTAAGGAACATGGGATCACGCTTCAACAGTTCAACGTGCTACGTATTTTAAGAGGTCGTAAAGGAGCAGTGGCAAGCCTACAAGATGTAAGCAAGGATATGATACATGCCAATTCCAACACCACCAGGGTCATTGACAAGCTTGTGGACAAGAAGTATGTCAAACGAGTGCAATGTCCTACCGATCGCAGACAAATTGAACTCACCATTACTGAGGGAGGTTTAAACCTTTTAAAAATCTTGGATGAAAAAGTTGACGCTACTGAAGAGCAGTTGACGCAAAACCTTGATGAAGTCACCATGAAATTTTTGCTGGAACAATTGAATAGATTATAAAAATTTTACCCTATACATGTACCTACAAATAACATATAAACAAATTAAATAATTTCTATCAATATCTAATAATTAAATCCGCTTTCCTAGTGGCCTGATAAGCCTGAGAAAGCACAAACCTAAAAAACATGAAAACAGTAAACACCACAGAAAGTACAGCACACTGGACCGGAAAAAAATTTGGCGGAAGCCACAATGGCTCTATTCATCTGAAATCCGGCTCCCTTGAATTTGATGGAGAACGATTAACTGGTGGCGAATTTGTCATCGATATGCAAAGCATCAGCGTGTCAGATCTGAGCGGTGAATCAAAAGAAAAACTGGAAGGACACCTCAAGAGTGATGATTTCTTTGCTACAGACGCACACCCAACAGCAAGCCTTGTTTTTACCGAGGTGACACAGAAAGAAGGACATGCATCAGTTACGGCAGACTTGACCGTCAAAGGCATTACTCATCCAATCAGTTTTGACTTGAAGCTGGACAACAACAGTGCTTCTACTTTACTCAACATTGATCGTAGTAAGTACGATGTGAAATATGGATCTAAAAGCTTTTTCAAAGGACTGGGAGACAACTTCATCTATGATAATTTTGAAGTAGAAGTGAACTTGGTTTACTAAATATCCTCTTATCTTTCAACAATATCCCAAAATCCAAAAGGTTTTGGGATTTGTGCTTTATAGCGGTCGGGTTCAACGCTCCTTTTCTATCTTTACCTTTTTAGAATCAACAAAACCTTTTTAGAATCAACAAATGCTGATCACAGTAACCATAGGTACTATCATCGTTTTAATCTTTATCCGGATCACCTCGGGTCAACTCAAACGAAGTGGAGATAAGAGGCGAAATTATACTGCAGGGTTGAGACAACGAATGAGAAAAGGAAATATCAATAGAAAATGAAGATTTATACCAAGACAGGAGATCAAGGAACCACGGCATTATTTGGAGGTACCAGGGTCCCCAAACACAATTTACGTATTGACAGCTACGGAACGGTTGACGAACTTAATTCCTGGATGGGTCTGATACGTGATCAACCTGTTAGCGAACAGGCCAAAAAAAATATCATTCAGATACAGCAGCATTTGTTTACTATTGGTGCTATACTAGCAACTCCGCCTGAAAAAGCGCTCCTGAAAAACGGGGAAGAACGCTTGAATATCTCAAAAATTAGTGACGACGACATCCTGATGTTAGAAAGAGAGATGGATGAAATGGATCGCGAGTTACCGCCCATGACTCATTTTATTTTACCTGGAGGTCATACCTCCGTGTCATACTGTCATATCACTCGTACTGTTTGTAGGCGGGCAGAGCGATTGGCGTCAGAGCTCCATGAACATGCACCCATCGATCCACAGGTCTTAAAGTATTTGAACCGACTTTCTGACTACCTCTTTGTACTGGCACGCAAATTGTCAAAGGATCTACAAGCCGAAGAGATAAAATGGATCCCAGAAAAAAATTGATTTGCGCGGTTAAAAAGTAAATACAATCATTGACTTTTTTATTATCGCAAGATCTCCAGTGGGGCAACTGATGCACATTTTCAGCCAAACATTTTGATTTTCAAAAGCTTATACGCTCTTGCAAATCTTGAAATCATAAAGTAAAAATTAACTTGCAAAATTCGACGATAAGTTTATTTTTGCAAAAAACTTAACGAGTAAAACTATGTATTGGACACTAGAACTTGCATCTTATTTAAGTGATGCACCTTGGCCGGCAGAAAAGGACGAATTGATTGATTATGCAATTCGTACTGGAGCGCCTCTTGAGGTAGTGGAAAATCTACAAGCGATTGAAGATGAGGGAGATCTCTACGAGAGCATCCAAGAGATTTGGCCTGATTATCCAACAGATGAAGATTACCTCTGGAATGAGGATGAATATTAACGATCAGTGATCGTGGGAAAAGTCTCGTCAAGAGACTTTTTTTTTGCTTTAATTTTAGAACTTAGCACGGGCAGTGAGAAATTATTAAACTGCTTTAAATCAAACATATAAATATTATGGGACTATTAGATTCCGTATTGAAGGTATTTGTGGGCGACAAGTCCAAGAAAGATATCAAGGATATACAACCCTTTGTGGATCAAATCCTCGCGATCGAACCACAAATGGAAAAATTGACAATTGATGAATTGAGGAATAAAACCTTGGAATTCAAGGAGAAAATCGCTTCCGCGAAAGCGGATACCTTACAATCCATCAACGAACTTAAAGAACAAGCCGAGAACGAGCAGGACATTGACAAACGCGAAGAGCTCTATAACGAAATTGACCGATTGGAAGATGTGGCCTATGAACAAGCCGAAGTCGTCCTCAATGACATATTAGCTGAGGCTTTTGCCGTCGTCAAAGAGACCGCTAAACGCTTCTTCCACAATGAGGAAATTCGCGTGGTAGCCACAGCAAGAGATCGCGAACTTTCTGGTGAAAAAGATTATGTGCGTCTAGATGGAGACCACGCGGTTTGGAGCAATTCTTGGGATGCGGCCGGAAAACCCATTACCTGGGACATGATCCATTATGATGTACAATTGATCGGTGGTACTGCCCTACACCAAGGTAAAATTGCCGAGATGCAAACTGGGGAAGGAAAGACACTCGTCGCTACACTACCTGTTTACCTCAACGCCCTTACCGGAAATGGGGTTCATGTCGTTACTGTGAACGATTACCTGGCCAAACGTGACGGTGCCTGGATCGGGCCGTTATTTGAGTTTCACGGTTTGACCATTGATTGTATCGATTATCACAAGCCTAATTCTGAGGAAAGAAGACAAGCTTACCTGGCCGACATCACCTACGGTACCAACAATGAGTTTGGTTTTGATTACCTCAGAGATAATATGGCCCATGCACCAAAAGACCTGGTGCAACGCAAACACAATTATGCTATCATCGATGAAACAGACTCCGTATTGATCGACGATGCCCGTACTCCATTGATTATTTCAGGACCTGTACCTCAAGGAGATCGTCAGGAATTTGATGTATTAAAAGCACCTGTTGAAAATATAGTGAGCGTTCAGCGAAAGGAATTGACGCAAACTTTGGCTTTGGCCAAAAAACTTATAGGTGAAGGCGATACCAAGGAAGGTGGAAAGGAATTGTTACGTGTTTACCGCGGATTACCTAAGAACAAGGCCCTGATCAAATACCTGAGTGAAGAAGGAATCAAGACCTTGTTGCAAAAAACTGAAAATTTCTATATGCAGGACAACAATCGCGAGATGCCTAAGGTGGATGAAGCCCTGTATTTTGTGATTGATGAAAAGAACAACCAGGTTGAATTAACGGATAAAGGTATTGAGTACCTATCCGGTAAGGATGATCCGGACTTTTTTGTCATGCCAGAAGTCGGCATGGAAATTAACCGTATTGAACAAGCAGGTCTTTCCAAAGAAGAAGAAGCCGAAAAGAAGGAAGAGTTATTCCGTGAATTTGCCGTCAAATCCGAGCGTATTCATACCCTGAACCAGTTACTAAAAGCCTACACACTTTTTGAAAAAGATACAGAATATGTAGTGATGGCTCATGATAAACGTACTCCAAACGGTATTGTATCTGAGGAACAGGTGATGATCGTTGACGAGCAAACCGGTCGTATCATGGAGGGAAGACGTTATAGTGACGGACTGCACCAGGCCATTGAAGCTAAAGAAAATGTCAAAATTCAGGATGCGACGCAAACTTTTGCGACCATCACCTTGCAGAACTACTTCAGAATGTATAAAAAACTGGCGGGTATGACAGGTACCGCAGTGACAGAAGCAGGTGAATTTTGGGAGATCTATAAACTCGATGTTGTGGAAATCCCCACCAACAAACCAATTGCCAGAGATGACAGACAGGATCTCGTGTATAAAACTAAGAGAGAAAAATATGGTGCCGTCATTGAAGAGGTGACCAAGCTACAGAAAGAAGGTAGACCCGTGTTGATTGGTACAACTTCTGTAGACATTTCTGAATTATTGAGCCGCACCTTACAACGTGCAGGCATCGACCATAACGTTCTAAATGCCAAGCAGCACAAAAAAGAAGCAGATATCGTGGCTCAGGCGGGTAATCCTGGACAAATCACCATCGCCACCAACATGGCTGGTCGTGGAACAGATATCAAATTGTCAGATGAAGTAAAAGCAGCCGGCGGACTCGCCATCATCGGAACCGAGCGTCATGATTCACGTCGCGTTGACCGCCAGCTAAGAGGTCGTGCGGGTCGTCAAGGTGATCCAGGAAGCTCGCAGTTCTATGTTTCTCTGGAAGACAATTTGATGCGTCTGTTTGGTTCTGAACGTATGGCCAAAACCATGGATAGATTAGGCATGAAGGAAGGTGAAGTGATCCAGCATTCCATGATTTCCAAATCTATTGAACGCGCCCAGAAAAAAGTAGAGGAAAATGCTTTTGGTGTACGTAAACGATTGCTGGAATACGATGATGTGATGAATGCACAGCGTGAGGTAATTTACAAGAGAAGACACAATGCACTATTCGGAGATAGGCTTGCTGTAGATATAGCCAATATGATCTATGATATCGCCGAGAACATTACGGAAACCAACAAATTAGCTCAGGATTTCAAGAATTTTGAGTTTGAAGTAATTCGTTATTTCTCAATGAGCAGTCCGATCTCTGAAGACGAGTTCAAGAATAAGTCGGATCAAGAAATTGCACAATCGCTGTATAAGTCCGCCTATGATCACTATAAGGAGAAAATGGAACGTACAGCTGAAGAAGTTTTCCCTGTGATCAAAAACGTCATGGAAAACGAGGAACGCACCTATGAACGAATTGCAGTTCCATTTACAGATGGCATCAAAACGCTGAACGTAGCTACTAATTTAAAGGATGCTTATGATTCAGAAGGACGCTCACTGGTCACTGATTTTGAAAAGAATATTACGCTGGCTATTATAGATGATGCCTGGAAAACGCATCTACGTAAGATGGACGAATTAAAACAAAGTGTTCAGTTGGCCGTACACGAGCAAAAAGACCCATTGTTGATCTATAAGTTTGAAGCCTTTGAACTCTTTAAAGAAATGATCGACAAAGTCAATAAAGACGTGATCGGCTTTATGTTTAAAGGGGACCTTCCTACACGTGACAGTCAGGCCATCAGTGAGGCCAAACAGCGCAAAGTAGAGAAAACGCGAACACAAAAAGAGGAAGTGCTCAATAGTGATGAACAAGCAGCTCAAGCCAGGGCTGTAGGTGCAGGTGCCAGTCGCCAGCAGCAAAGACCTCAAGTGACTGAGACAATTACCAGGGAACAACCTAAAATTGGTCGTAATGAAAAAGTGGTAATCAAAAACATCATGACTGGTGAAACCAAGGAAACCAAGTACAAATCGGCTTTACCCCTGATCAACAAAGGAGAATGGGTACTGGACCGCAAGGCTTGATCCATTATTAGCGCTACTGAATTTTATGGTAGTGCGATGCAAATAGTTGCTGAAATTTAAAAGTGGCTGTCCAAAAGCTTTGTAAACATTAATGTTGTTAGTCTGAGCTCGTAGAAGACGTTTTGAAAATCAAAAAGTAAAAAACTTCGACCGGTTCAGTTTGATATCATCAAGTTTCCTTTTGGACAGCCACTTTTGTTGTATATTTTTAAGGCAAGATCATCATTTGTAGAAAGCTCAAATGATGACCCCTTCCCTATCCATACTTTATATGTTGATCACGTTAAAAACTCGCCAGTTAACAGCTTGCTAACAGACCGGGTCGTCCATGGAATTTATCTTACAACAAAAAACCATGAGCGACAGATCCAAAGACGAGACCTACGACGAATTCTATAATGTAGTTAATATGACTCCGAGCGAATTGGAAGATTGGTTGGAAACCGACAAATCCAAAAGTGTAGGAAAAGACAGTGGTGATGGAGAATCCATCGGTCATAAATCTGGAAGAAAGATCATCAAAATCAAACGAAAGAAGAAAGATGAATTGACCGATGCCAATTATGACCACATGAATGAAGTTATCGGATACGTGCACCGACACACCGCACAAAAACCTAGCAGTGATATCAAGGAAAGCGACTGGCGTTACAGCCTCAAAAACTGGGGCCACGATCCCTGCAAAGAGATGGATTGCTAGAATTCTTTTCTAATTAAATCAATAAGCCGATTTTCATCTTGCCGTTGAAGGTCAGCTTTACGTTCTATCCTTGGCAAATTCATTATTTTTAAAGTCTATAAACCCCAACTATGAAACCCATTGTTAAAAATATAATTGGCGTTGTAACAGGTTTAATTGTAGGCAATGTTATTAATTTGACTTTGGTCCAGTTGGGCAGCAGTATACTTCCCATTCCCGGTGTAGATCCCAATGATTTAGAAGCATTGGCTGAAGCAGCACCCAACCTTGAAGCCAAATATTTTATTTTCCCTTTTTTGGCCCATGCCCTCGGAACGCTAAGTGGCGCTTTTATTACTGCTTTAATCGCTGCCAGTTATAAAAGAAATCTGGCCATGCTCATTGGCGTTTTCTTTTTGCTAGCGGGAATTGCCGTTAATTTTATGGTTCCGGGCCCTTTTTGGTTCAGTGCAGTAGATATATTATTGGCCTATCTTCCAATGGCTTGGTTAGGTTATAGATTGGCCCTGAGGCTTCAAAAAAAGAAGTGATTTGGCTGGAATTCCATCACATATCAATCCAAAGTCAAAAAGGTCAAAAAGGTCAAAAGCGACTCCTGATATCGGCCAATTATTTGACCAACTTAAAGCTGGTGAAATCAGTGCTTTGAGTCAGGCGATTACCTTGGTAGAAAGTACTGCTCCCAAAGATCACGCTTTCGCGAAAGCGATCTTACAGCGATGCTTGCCACTTTCGGGTAGCTCTTTTAGATTGGGTATCACGGGAGTTCCAGGCGTTGGCAAATCTACTTTTATAGAATCTTTGGGGAAGCTTTTGATTGGACAGGGAAAGAAGCTTGCAGTGCTGGCCATTGATCCGTCCAGTGGGATATCCCAAGGGAGTATTTTGGGTGACAAAACCCGGATGGAAGAATTGGTCAAAAGCGATCAGGCTTTTATACGACCCAGTCCGGCTGGCAAAACCTTGGGGGGTGTGGCACGTAAAACCAGGGAAGCGATTATCCTATGTGAAGCCGCAGGTTACGATTTTATTATCGTAGAAACGGTTGGCGTGGGACAAAGTGAAACGGCGGTCCATAGTATGACGGATTTTTTCCTGCTTCTTAAACTAGCAGGTGCTGGGGATGACTTACAGGGTATTAAACGCGGTATCATGGAAATGGCAGACGGCATCGTGATCAACAAGGCCGATGGAAACAACCAAACCGCAGCAAAACACGCCCAACGAGAATTCAGGAATGCCTTACATCTTGTACCTCCCAAAAATCAAGATTGGCAGACCAAGGTCTATACTTGTAGCGCCTTGGAGCAAAATGGAATTCAGGAAATACTTGATGAAATAAACAATTATGAGTCTAAGATGCGGGCACAGTACAGTTTTAGCGCTAAAAGACAGGACCAAGAACTGTACTGGTTGCATCAAACCATCGAGGACCAGCTGATGAACCATTTCTTTACAAAGACAGCAGTGAGCGAAGCATTGGCTTCCCTGGAAAAAGAAGTGTTGGATAAAAAGATCACGCCCTTTGAGGCGGCTGAGAAGTTGCTGGCGATCGGTACTAGCTAATGGTTGTGGATACGCCGTATCTCGCTTTCGCGAAAGCGTAAACCCATATAAATACAATTCCTAATAAAGTTCCCATCACACAGCCCATTAGGACATCTCCCAAATAATGCACGCCTAAATATACCCTGCTGTAAGCTACCAATCCAGCCCAGACCAACATCACGACAGCGATTGCTTTGTGCTTGCGACGCAATAAGAACCATAAAAAAGTAGCCAGTGCTACGGCATTACTAGCATGGCCGCTGTAAAAGCCGTAGGTACCGCCACTACGCCCAACTTTAGATATCTGATCTTTAAGTCCTGGTTCACGAAACGGTCTGAAGCGTTCTATTCCATCCTTAAATAAACCTGCCAACTGATCTGAAAATGTGATGAGCAAGGCGATACAGATAAGTGAAATGATCAGATTGCGTACACCTAATTTTTTATAGAGGATAAACAATACCAATACATACAAAGGAATGGCCGACAATTTATGGGTGATGACATTGAAAAAAAGATCCACCCAGTCGTTTCCCCAATCGTTTAGAAAAAGGGTTGCCTCCCAATCCAATTCTTTAACGGTTTCCATTATTCCTCGTAAAGTTGCATTTGTTCGTCATAAAAACGGCTGGCTTCTTCAATCAGGTTTTTGGTCTCCTCTTCCAGCAAATCTTTATCGGCATTTGATATTTCCTCCAGAAACTCGATGCTATCATCTTTTAAATTAATGACAAATCGCGGGTATTCCAGGTGGATGACAAAAATATCTTCGGGAAAATGGACGTTATCGCCCATGAGGAATCTGGGAAGTGACATGATCTTGCTTGTTTAAAAATTGGTAGGGTCATGCCCCACGGGCTTCAAGGCATGTTTTGACATCCTTATAAACTTGCTGCAATTTAATGATTAGTATAAAGTCTTAAGGGAAATCAGGGACAAAAATGAATTCGAATCCATTAACTTTGTTTTATGCAACGAAAACTAAGAGCTGACAATCTTCAAAAGTCCTATAAAGGCAGACCAGTGGTCAAAGGTGTATCGTACGAGGTCAATCAAGGCGAGATCGTCGGGCTGTTGGGTCCCAATGGAGCCGGAAAAACCACTTCTTTCTACATGACGGTAGGTTTGGTTAAGCCTACTGGAGGAGACGTCTGGCTGGACCAGCAAAAGATTACCAAGTATCCGATGTATAAACGGGCGCAAAGTGGGATTGGTTATTTGGCGCAGGAAGCTTCTATTTTCAGAAAGTTGACTGTTGAAGAAAATATTTTGGGTGTGTTGCAGCTTACCGATCTTTCCAAAAAAGAACAAAAAGAGCGTTGTGAACGATTGTTAGAGGAATTCAGTCTTCAGGATCGTCGCAATCGCAACGGAGACTTGTTGAGTGGTGGTGAGCGCAGACGTACGGAAATTGCACGAGCGCTGGCTACCGACCCTACTTTTATTTTATTGGATGAACCTTTTGCTGGAGTAGATCCGGTGGCAGTTGAGGACATACAACGTATTGTCGCCCAGCTTACCAAAAAGAACATTGGCATTCTTATTACCGACCACAATGTGCAGGAAACCCTCGCTATTACAGACAGAACCTATCTGATGTTTGAAGGACGTATTCTTAAACATGGAAGCCCTGAGGAGTTGGCAGAAGACGAGGTGGTACGTCGGGTGTATTTGGGACAAAATTTTGAACTGCGCAAAAAGAAGATTTTCCAATAGGATTATAGAAACCAATTGCACCAACAAGAAAGCTCTAACAATCTTAAACTGCTGTGGATGAATACATCTGTACACCTACTATATGGCCTTTAAGGCTTGGCTAATTATTTATTTTTCTACTGCTAGCATTTTATTCAAAAACGCTGTCTTTCCTACAGTTATCTCACAAAATGATGCCCTTTAGTTTGTTCGGATTTGTAAAAAAAGGAAAAAAAATGAACTTTTTGCTGATTTTTCCGTCATTAGAGTAAAGACTGCCTTTTAGACCATATTAGACCATAGATAACTAGAACTTGGACGACCGCGAAATCATATCAAATTATCAATCAGGCGACCGCAAGGTGATCAGCCATCTTATTGAAAGATACCATCAATCGTTCTGCTCTAAAGCCTATTGGATACTCAAAGACAAAGATCAATCAAAAGATGTGGTACAAGAGTCGTGGATGGTGATCATGGATAAATTACATGGTCTCAGAAACCCAGATGCCTTTTCATTTTGGGCCATGCGCATAGTAAGCAATAAATGCATGGACCTTTTGAATCAAAACAATGTGCAACGATTGAATGAGCATACCCTAAAAAATGAGGTGGAAGAACACTCAATAGACGATAAGCAAGAGGCACTCAAATTAGCGATTGAGCAGCTAACAGTAGAAAAACAACATGTGATCCAATTATTTTATGTGCAACAATATGCGGTCAGCGATATCGCCGAAATACTGAACATATCTCAAGGCACCGTAAAGTCCCGATTATTCAATGCCCGGAAAAAACTTAAAACAATACTTAAAAATTAGAAATTATGAAAACAGAACAAGTAGATCAACTCATCAAGGACACATTAACCAAGGAAGAAGCAAAATTCTACGACAGCCTGGAAGAACAAAATTTATGGGGCATGATCAAGGGCCTGTATAAAGGAAAAAACACCTGGTGGGTTCTGGCTATGAATATTTTTAACATCTTGGTTTTCGGCGCTTTGCTATACTTTATCATAGAAAGCTTTGACGAAGAAAACACCAATAACTTAATCAATTATTGGGGGGTCATTTTATTATGTTTTATCACGATGAGCATGATCAAAATACATATGTGGATGCATATGCATAGGAACGTGGTCACCAGAGAAGTCAAAAGGTTGGAGTTGCAAGTTTCCTCCCTCTCGCATCAGCTCAAATCAAAAACTGAGCATAAGATCTAAACTTTTTGGGATGGTTTTCTCAACCATTGATAAATTAAGCTCATCAATATATAGATCAGGATAACGCAAGGAATGGCATAGATCTTCAAGGTGGCGATCAAAACAATGGAGATACAGATAAAAGCATAGCGGATCTTATTGCCAGCCAAACCCCAATTTTTGAATTTTAAGGCAAATAAAGGCAACTCTGCGTTGAGTATATAAGTAGAAAATAATGTCAAGCCTAGCAATATATAAGGATTGGTTAAGGTTTCAAAAAGCCAAGTGATTTGAGTCTGTTGGGCCAAAATACCCAACGAAATGATGAATATGGCATTGGCTGGAGTGGGAACCCCAATGAATGAATCGGTTTGTCGATCATCGATATTAAACTTTGCCAAGCGGTAGCAACTTCCCAAGGTGATTAAAAAACCCAACAGTGCTAACCATGCAGTGGGCTCGTCGATAATAAAAATTCTATCATCCTGATCCCATACATTTAGGCCCACGGCATCCTTCAACATTTGAAACATGGCAATACCAGGAACAAGTCCACTTGTGACCATATCTGCCAGCGAATCTAGTTGGGTTCCCAAAGGACTGGAGACCCTCAGCGTACGAGCGACCAAGCCATCAAAAAAATCAAAAAATATTCCTGCTCCGACAAAAATTCCTGCCATCAAAAGATCATCTTGAAAGGCATACAAGGCCGCTATACAACCGCACAATAGATTGAGTAGCGTGATCAAGTTGGGTAAAAATGACTTCATTTTACAAATATGCAGTTTTTTAGCGATGTCTTACCCTTCTAACCGTGCAATATCCGCAGATTTTGGCAGTTATTAAGAGAGAAACCTAGATATTTGCACGAGCTTAAGAATTCCGATTGAGAGCATATTTCCTATTCACGATCCTTTTGGCAACCGCGTTCGCGAAAGCGCAGACCTCCCGAGCCTATTCCAATGAATTCCTCAATATAGGAGTGGATGCTGCGGCTTTGGGTATGAGCAATGCTGTTGTGGCTAGCACAGATGATGTCAATTCAGGTTACTGGAATCCCGCAGGATTGATGCGTATGGAAGAGCAGGAAGTATCCTTGATGCACGCGAGTTATTTTGCCAATATCGCCCAATATAACTACGGTGCATTTGCTATGCCAGTGGACGATCAAAGTGCGTTTGCTTTTTCGGTGATACGATTTTCTGTGGACGATATTTTAAATACCACCCAGTTGATTGATGACCAGGGCAATATCAATTATGATCGAATATCTACCTTCTCCACTGCTGATTGGGCTTTTAGCTTCTCTTATGCACGTGAAGCCAAATTGGATGGTTTTTCCTATGGCGCTAATGCCAAAGTAATCAGAAGGGTGATCGGTGATTTTGCGAGTTCGTGGGGTTTTGGACTGGATCTAGGAATGCAATTTAAGCGAGGTGACTGGCAGCTGGGGTTCATGGCCAGGGATATCACCACCACCTACAACACCTGGAATATAGATGAAGAGGAGTTTGCCAGCATCAGTGATGCGGTACAGGATCAAAATCAAGAATTACCTGAAAATACCGAGATTACCTTGCCCAAATTACAGTTGGGACTGGCCCGACAATTTACCTTTCACTACGATCACGTTCTAACTGCCGAACTAGATCTCAACATGCGATTTATACAGACAAACGATATCATCTCTAGTAGTTCGGTGAGCGCAACCCCAGCTATAGGTCTGGAGTATGGTTTTATAGACTTGGTTTTTGTAAGGGCAGGTGTGGGAAATTTTCAAAATGTCCAGCAATTGAATGGAGAGGATGACTTGAATTTTCAACCCAATATTGGTATTGGATTTAAGTATAAAGGTATCTCGGTAGATTATGCATTGACGGATATCGGTGATTCGAGTGAGGCCCTTTATTCCAATGTATTTTCGGTAAATATTGATTTGTCTGTATTTAGCCGTTAACTTTTTGCCTCTAAATTAAAGGCTTAACCTTGGTGTAATTTCCATGCACCCTTTACTTTTACAAAAAAAACATTTGAAAGCTACTAGCTTACTTCTTGCCTCTTGCTCTGGGATACTGTTTTGGTTGGGGTGGCCTACCTATGGTTTTGCTGGATTGCTTTTTATTGCGTGGATACCATTATTACTTGCAGAAAGACGTATCCGGCTATCTACTACCAAAAGAAAGACAATCCGCGTATTAGGACATGCGTATCTGACCTTTTTTATCTGGAATATAGCGACTACCTACTGGTTGTATTTTTCTACAGCTTTTGGGATGTGGTTTGCCGTTCTGGTGAATTCATTACTCATGAGTCTGGTGTTTCTTGGGTATCATTTAATGGCAAAAAAAGTTGGGCAAGCTGCGGGTCTAAGTTTTTTGGTCTGTTTGTGGATAAGTTTTGAACGTCTCCATTTGCACTGGGACTTTTCATGGCCATGGCTCAATTTAGGCAATGGATTCAGTGAGCAGGTAGGTTGGATTCAATGGTATGAGTACACGGGAACATTTGGTGGAACTATATGGGTATGGATAGTGAATATAGCCTTGTTTTTAAGCCTATTCCCCATACCAAAACACGATGAAAAATTTGTTCGACCGACTTTCAAGTTCATCTTAAAGCGCACTTTGCTACCCATCGGATTATTGGTTGTGCCCGTGCTCATTTCCCAAGCCTTAGTTTGGGACCCCATTTCATTTCAAAAAGGCAACGGAACTGAAGTAGTTATTATACAACCTAACATCGATCCGTACGAAGAAAAATACGAGATGGACAATGATAGCATCGTGAAATTGATCATGACGCTAGCTGAGAATAAACTTCAACCTTCTACCCAATTTTTAATCACTCCAGAAACTGTATTGGCCGACAACATTCAGGTCAGAAACCTTAAGGAAATTCCGTATGATCCAAATATCCAAAAATTGCGATCAAAGTTAGCGGCTTATCCGCAACTCAATTACCTGGGAGGAATCTCCATGGCCGAGATTTTCAGGGATGAATCAAGATACGGTCCACAAAGCAATACAGCCAATGATGGTCGAACCTTTTACAACGATTACAACAGCGCTATTTTTCTTAAGGCCGACCGTGATCCTCAATTGTACCATAAATCTAAGTTGGTAGTAGGTGTAGAAAACTTTCCGTATAAAAATATATTGGAACCTATCTTAGGCAACGCGATGCTAGACCTGGGAGGAACCGTAGCTACAAAAACCACACAGGAAGACCGATCAGTGTTTGAGTCGGCTGAAGGTATTAAGGTAGCCCCTATCATCTGTTATGAATCCGTATACGGGGAATTTGTTACGGACTATGTGAACAATGGCGCACAATTTCTTGCCATTATTACCAATGATGCCTGGTGGGGTAATACGCAAGGACATCAACAACATCTAAGCCTGGCTAGATTACGTGCTATCGAAAACAGACGCTGGATTGCTCGCAGTGCCAATACAGGTATCAGCGCCATCATTAATGACAAAGGTGATGTTGTACAATCCTTAGGTTATGAGCAACAAGGCAGTTTAGCAGGAAAAATCAGGCCCAGGTGTGAACTGACTTTCTACAGTAAACACGGTGATTATATCGCCAGAATTGCTGGTATGATGGCCGTGTTTATTCTATTATTTAGTGTATTGCGTAGAGGGAAGCTAAAAAGGAAATGACGCAAGGCCCGGTCAGGAGGATCAAGCCTAGCCTTTTCTTTTATCATCATTCTTTTCATCTTATGTTTAGGAACCACTTACTACCAAGGCTCAAATATCAAAAATGAGCTCATTCCAACATTTTAAAGCTATTGCCCTTTAAAAAAGATGACGGTACTCAAGGTCTTGATGATGATACGCAAGTCAAGATATACACTGCGTTTTTTGATATAGAATAGATCGTATTGTAGTTTTCTCAAATGATCTTCATCGGTTACTCCGTATTTGGTCTTGACCTGTGCCCAACCCGTCAATCCAGGCTTGATGACATGCCTGGTTTCATAAAAAGGTATTTTTTCTGAAAGTTGCTCAACAAAAACCAGACGTTCCGGACGTGGCCCTATCACGCTCATCTCTCCTTTCAGTATATTTAAAAATTGCGGAAACTCGTCCAATCTTGTCAGCCTCAAAAATTTCCCAAAGCTGGTAATGCGTACATCATTTTCAACGGCAAATTGTGCGCCAGCAGCCTCGGCTTCTTTCACCATGGAGCGGAATTTAATGATTTTGAACAGTTTTCTATTTTTACCAACGCGTTCTTGGGTATAAAATAGAGGACCACGATTACCAAAAAGATTACCCAACAATACAAAAGGCGTGATGATAAAACATACCATCAATCCGATGCTAGACACCACAATATCAAATAATCGATGGTACACCATATACAATCTGTTCTGGTTATTCCTAGCAAAGGGAAAGTATCTGTAGAAATCCTTGCCGACATATTGAACCGGAACCCGATCTGTCATTTCCTCATAGACCTGGGTATATTCCCTCACACCATAACCGGTCTCGACAATTTCGATGAGCCATTTGTAAAGGTTATTCGTGATCCCTTCTACTTGGTTACTAGCAACAACCACTTCGTTAACTGTATTATCAAACAACAACTGGTCAGCCTCACTAATACTTAGATTTTTCACCCCTACTCTGTGTCCAGGCTCCATGGCGGGACCAGTATTGATGAATCCATTTATCTTATAGTTAGGGTCTGCTGCCTGAAGGGTCTGCGCAACCACACTAGCATCAGAGGCATCTGCAACCAAAATGATCTGTTTATTGAATCTTGAGCTGGCAAACAGCTTGATGTATATAGCCCGCCATAGCAATAGTGACGAGGTGACGGCCAAGTAAAAATATAAGATCTGTATACGATTATCCGGCAGGGTGGGCGTATAAAATGGAGTCAGCAAGTAAACCAGGGAGGTGACCGAAGTAGCGGATATTACACTCCGCAATGTACCAGTGATACGACTCGCTCTTCGCAAATTGTACAACTCAAAGACAGCAGCAAAAAACAGGAGATAAAAGGCCAGGATAACCGACCAAAACCACTGATCTGCATTGATTTTAAAATAATCAAAATCAAAAATGGCACCAACTGCATATAGTGCCCCAAGGACTACAATCACGTCTATGAGTCTCAATAGAATTTTGCGCTCAGAGATTTCAAAATGAATGGGCTTGGACACGTAACTTGATTTAAGGGTGTGCAAAGATACTGTTTTATCCTGCTAATAAAAGTTGCCATTGCTCCCTCACTTGAGTCCAGGAATACTGTTTGATGGAGTTCAGTGCATTATTGCTCAGAGAAGAAACCCATTCTGGATTTTCCAGCAACCTGATGACCGCCTGGACCATTTCTGCAACATTATCTTTGCCTACGAGAAGGCCGTTGTACTCGTCTTTGATCAGGTAAGGTATACCTCCCACATCAGTGCTTATCACGGGTAATCCCAGTGCCATGGCTTCAATCAAACTGACCGGCAGGTTGTCAAACTTGGTGGTATTTAAAAAAATATCACAATTCGCTGCTAGACTGAGCCATTCCTTTCTGGTTAGCAGGCCAGTAAATTGAACAGGAATCCCCAATTCTTTGGCCAATTTTCCACATTCTTCCATTGAACCATCCTTATCAGGTCCAACCATAATCAGACTGGCATTTGGATATAACTTGCGCACTTCGGCGTATACCTCAATTGCCATTTGCGGATGATAAATTTGAGCAAAAGATCTCACCCAGATGAGTTTAGGATGTAATGTATCACGTGACTTAAAATTGTACTGGGACAGATCTATAGAATTAGGAATAACTTTGATTTCAGCATATCCCGCTTTCGCGAAAGCGTCCTTCAAATAAGCACTTGGACAAACCACCTTCCACGCACCCTTCAAAAATTTATGGGTTTGATGGGGGGTTGACTCAAGTCGTTGAGGAAGATTACCACCGTGTAAAATAGGAACATATCTCTTTCCCGTAAGTCGGCAGATCCATCCCACTAAAACGGCATACCAAAAATTACGTGTACTGTAAGTATCAATGAGTACAAGGTCTACCCATTGGAGCTGCGTGATCAATTTGAGCAACATGTGCAACAATCTTATTACTGGATTGCTTTTGCTAGAGGCATATTTTACTTTAAACCCCTCCCCTTCTAACAACGGTCCCAATGTATCAATCGTGGTGGCGGTACGACCTTTTTGAGCTAATTTGTTACCAATGTAAAGAATGTTTTTCATCAGGCAGCAAGTACAGCTTTAGATTGAGAAACAGCAGGCTTCTTCTTTTTCTTGGGCTGGTAGACATACAACAATGCCATGCCGTAGAAAAAGGCTGGAGCAGCAATACGCATAGCACTGTGATTGATCGTAGCAATCCAAAAAATCAGAAAGGCATAAAAGTATATGTTGCCTTTGTGCGTGAGTCGGAAAATCAACGGAGTAAATATGAGCACCACCAACGACAGTATACCTATACTTCCGTGCTCAGAAAGTAATCGGCTGGTCTCATTATGCGAGGCCGCCACGATGCCATCCTTTCTCGCACGATAGTATTTTACCTGTCCGGCACCGATTCCAGCGATAGGATTCTCTAAAAAGGCTTCTAGTTCAATGCTGATCAGTTTTGCCCGACCAGTCGAAAGGTCTTCCTTGGCCCTTCCCGCTGCATCCTCGTTGGCATATCTTTTATCGATCAAACCACTGGTCGCCAATGATGTGTATCCCCATGCCAATACCAATCCCAAGGCAATGACTCCCAGTTTAGGAAGAAAACTAAATCTAAATTCAGATCTTTTCAAAAAGAAGAGGGTAATGATCACTGCTATGATCATTAAAAAGGCTGTAAGAACACCTCCCCGGGAAAAAGTCAACCAGCCTCGATAAGTCATTCCCAGGAACAATACAACATCTAAAACGTTGATCCAAAGATTTTTACCCCTTAAAAACCGGATAAAACAAATAAACATGCCTATTCCCAGTACGGTAGCCACCTGATTAGGTCCATAACCACCAGAGGCAGCAAAATTTGAGGCAGTATCTGTTACCACTTCTCTGATATCAGGGGTTACCACAAACAAATAAAAAGTGAGCATAATTATTGGTCCTAGACATAGCTTGAGTATCTCGTCCAGGCGTTGGGAAGTGACACGTCTTTGGAAACAATAAATGGCTGTTACTCCCAGAGCCACAGGACCACTCAGATTAAAGGCAACCGCCTTACGCAAACTTTCAGATATAGGAATATTTTGCGAGGCCACCACGATACTAGGTACTAACAGTAATAGATAGAATACGTACGGAATAGACTTTAAGGAAAACCCCCTGATCAACAAACCCGCCAACATAAAGATGATGACCAAATATTTGATCATTTCATAAAAGAATAAGGCATCATTCATACGCAGGAATACCTCAGCGCAGGCCAGGTAGCAACAGGCCATTAAAACTTCCTGTTTGCGATCGGCACTGGTAAAAACTCGCAAAGCGAAATAAACTATTGCCGCATAAAAATAAATTTTAACCAAAAAAGGTAATGCGATCATAAAGATCGTCAGAATGATATGTCCAGCGACTATCAGCGGAAAGGAAAGCTTTTCAAATTTGATCATTTACAATGCCTTGTAGATCTCTTGCAGTTGCGCAAGATACTGTTCCTCGCCGTAATTTGCGAGGATCTTTTGATGGAATCGGGTGGCGAGTGCTTTGCCTAGCTCAGGATTTGAAATTAATTTTTGAAATGCTGTTTTCAATGCCCACGGATCTGACGGTGATACCAAGAGTCCATCTTCACCAATTACCTCAGCACAAGCACCCACATCCGTCGACACAACCGGTAATCCATACAGTCCGTATTCAAGTAGTGCCAAGGGTAATCCTTCAGAAATTGAGGACAATACACCTATATCACATGATGAAAGTACACCAGGAATATCAGTGCGTGAACCATGCAGAAAAACGCGTTCCTCCAAACGGCTCTCTTGAATAAAAGACTTGAGTTTACGCGAATAAGTATTGTTGAAATCTTTCCCACAAATATGTAATGTCCATTGTTGAAATTCGGGATCAAGCTTTGCAAACGCATCTATCAGCGTTATCTGATCTTTTTGAGGTCTGAGGTTGGCCAGGCAAACAATGCGTTTTCCAGATTGCCCGGGTAGTTCATTGTCTATATTGGTATCATCCGACGGCACTGTAAAATTAGCCAGGTAATGGGAAGAATGAATACCCAATTCTTTTGTTGCCCATTCTTGAAGTTTGGTATTTACAGCAATGACCGCATTAAAAAAACCTTTACAGACTTTGATCAATTTGGCATCGCGTTGATCCAGATTTTCTGATTTTCCGTAATGATCATGCCAAACAATAAGTAAATGTGGTAGTAATATTTTGGTCATACTAGCCGCAAAAAACGAAGTAGCATGCGCATGAATAATCTGTATGTCGTGCTCTTGCACAAAATTTTTGATACGCACGATTCCCCTGATCCCTAATTTGCCCTCACGTTCTGCAAAAAGGTAGTTGACCCGATCATCGATTTGCGATTTGAGCATTCCTTCTTTACGGCTAGCACAGAGAAAAGCTGGCTGCCCAGCCCTGGCCATGGCGTTGGCTATATTTACGGCCATGCGTTCTGCTCCTCCTGCGTCCAGACTATCTATAAGCTGTAGTACTTTCATGAAGCAGCATTTTTACTATGTTTATTGAATCAGAGCTGCTCTTTGATTTTTAGGAGCTCTGCTTTCACATGTTCTAGCTTGCGTATGATTTCAAAAGTTCCCAATTCTTTTTTATGGGTCTTCATGTAATCTCTGGCGCCTTCCAGGGTAAATCCTCGTTCCTTGGTCAGGTGGTAAATAGTTTGCAGATGTTGGATGTCCTCCTTGCTGAATTTACGATTTCCACGCGCATTCTTTTTGGGTTGAAGCACATCAAATTCCTTCTCCCAGAATCGAATCAATGAGGCGTTCACATCAAATGCTCTGGCCACCTCTCCCATGGAGTAATACAATTTATCGGGAAGATCTACGTGCATGGCTTTTACTTACAAACGGCTTTGATGAGCATTTCTTATAATCAATCTAAAGATATGTTTTCTTGCTGTGATTTCTTGAGTAGGGCATTGAATTCTTCAGGTGAAAGGTTACCGTAATAGAAATTAATCGGATTGATTCGATCTCCATCTTTAAAAACTTCATAGTGCAAGTGGGGAGCCTGAGATCTTCCTGTGCTTCCTACATATCCGATGATATCACCTCGTTTTACCTTTTGTCCTGGACGCACATTATACGGCTTTGTCCTTCTCAAATGAGCATAGAGTGATATATAACCAAACCCATGATCGATCCGAATATGATTACCATATCCTGAGCTATTGGCATCAGCGCGTTTGACCACACCATCGCCTGTAGCAAAGACTGGAGTTCCCCTGGGCGCAGTAAAGTCCATTCCATAATGAAACTTTCTTGTTTTGTTAAAAGGGTCTGTACGGTATCCATAACCACTGGCCATACGAGTGAGGTCCTGATTACGGACAGGCTGTATCGCTGGTATCGAGGACAGCAATTCCTCTTTATCCTTGGCAAGCTCTGCAATCTCATCCAGTGAAGTTGACTGGATAGCGACTCGTTTCTTTAATTTATCAATCGATTCACGCAATTGGACCACCCTTTCTGAAGCACGACCGTATCCTTCAAATTCCTTATATCGGTTGACACCACCAAAACCAGCCTGCCTCTGCTCGTCGGTGATAGGTGCTGCATCAAAATAGATACGGTAAATCGTGTTATCACGCTCTTCCACATCTGCGATCACAGCAGCCAGCCGGTCAACCTCATTCTGAGTTTGCTCCAATTGTAATTCTAAAAATTCCACCTTGTTACCGGTCTTTTTTACTTCCGGAAGTTCAAAAAACTGAGCGGCAAAAAAGAAAAGTACGGCCCCAAAACATACACTGAAAAGTAAAAACAACAATCCCCCAAAGAAATACCTGCGTTTTTTTGTCTCGACCTGACGGTAAGAAAGTGTTTCAGAATCGTAGTAGTACTTGACCTTTGACATACGTTTAATTATGCTATTTTTGCGGTGCTTTAAAAGCTTTTGGTAGCTTGAATAGATGGTATTAATCCCGCTTTCGCGAAAGCGTAAACACTATCTCTCAGTTTCCCAACCAAGCAAAAATAAGAAAATAGAAATAACCGCTAGGTCCACCCGATGAAGTCACAACAGATACGCCAAACTTTCCTTGAATATTTTAAAAAGAAACAGCATGAGATCGTTCCCAGCGCTCCCATGGTAATCAAGAACGACCCAACCTTGATGTTTACCAATGCTGGAATGAACCAATTCAAAGAGTACTTTCTAGGAAATTCGACACCCAAAAACTCACGTATAGCCGACTCCCAAAAATGTCTGCGTGTAAGTGGTAAACACAATGATCTTGAGGAAGTAGGCGTGGATACTTATCACCATACCATGTTTGAGATGTTGGGGAATTGGAGTTTTGGTGATTATTTTAAAAAAGAGGCGATCCAGTGGGCCTGGGAATTGCTTACCGATGTATTTGAGATTGACAAGAATAGTCTTTACGTCACCATTTTTGAAGGTGATTCATCAGAGGACCTTGAACGCGATCAGGAAGCTTATGATATCTGGAAGGAGTTGATAGCAGAAGAACGTATTCTCAACGGGAATAAAAAAGATAATTTTTGGGAAATGGGAGCACAAGGTCCGTGTGGTCCTTGTTCTGAGATCCACGTAGATATTAGAAGCGCAGAGGAAAAACAAAAAGTGGATGGAGCGAGTTTGGTCAACGCAGACCATCCTCAAGTGGTCGAAATTTGGAATCTGGTATTCATGCAATTCAACCGTATGGCCGATGGTACCCTTAAAAATCTGCCAGCGCAGCATGTGGATACGGGTATGGGATTTGAACGTCTAGCCATGGTACTTCAAGGCAAACAATCCAATTATGATACGGATGTATTTACTCCGATAATCAGGGAAATTGAAACCATTACTGGTCATTCCTATGGAAATACAAAGGAAGAAGACATCGCAATCCGAGTCATAGCCGATCACGTAAGGGCAGTTTCATTTTCCATTGCCGACGGACAATTGCCTTCCAATAATGGTGCAGGATATGTGATCCGTATGATTTTGCGACGTGCCATACGTTATGGCTTCACCTATTTAAATAAAAAAGAACCTTTCATCCATCAATTGGTCAATACGCTGGCTAAACAAATGGGTGATGCCTTCCCAGAACTGAAATCACAGAAAAACCTGATCCATAATGTGATCAAGGAAGAAGAAATCTCTTTCTTACGCACTCTGGAAAATGGGTTGGCTTTGCTAGATGCAATGGTGGAATCCATGAAAAAGGAAAACACCAAAACCCTGGACGGAAAAAAGGCTTTTGAACTCAATGACACCTATGGTTTCCCAAAAGAGCTCACCCGCTTAATTCTAAGCGAACAAGGCTTGGGTATGGATGAAGAAGGTTTTGCTGCTGCCTTAAAAAAGCAACAAGAAGACTCCAGAAAGGCCAGCGCTACAGAAACCAGTGACTGGACGGTGCTCAATGCCGATGATTCGCAAGAATTTATAGGTTACGATAGACTCAGTGCCGATGTAAGGATTGCCAAATACCGTAAAACCTCGAGCAAAAAAGAAGGTGAGCTGTATCAAATTGTCTTCAATATGACGCCATTCTATGGAGAAAGTGGAGGACAAACAGGAGATAAAGGCTATCTGGAAAGCCCGAGTGGTGATACCGTTTATATCATCGATACTAAAAAGGAAAATGGACAAACCGTTCACCTCACAAAAAACTTGCCTAAAGAATTGGGTGGCACACATCGGGTAAGCGTAGATAAGAGCCAACGCATGCGCACGGCGGCAAACCACACCGCTACCCACCTACTCCACCAAGCCCTGAGAAAGATTTTAGGCGAACACGTAGAGCAAAAAGGTTCCATGGTGCGCAGTGCTTCATTGAGGTTTGATTTTTCCCATTTCTCTAAAGTTACACCAGAAGAATTGGCAGAAGTGGAGAATTTTGTCAATGCCAGAATCAGGGAACAACTTCCCCTAGAAGAAAATCGGAGTCAAACTTATGAAGAGGCAATTCAAGATGGAGCTATTGGACTCTTCGGAGAAAAGTATGGCGATGTTGTACGCACTATAAAATTTGGAGAAAGCTACGAGCTTTGTGGAGGAACACACGTAAAGAATACCGCCGAGGTCTGGCACTTTAAAATTACGCATGAAACTTCAGTAGCCTCAGGTATCAGAAGAATTGAAGCCATTACCAGCGATGCAGTCAAAGACTTTTTTTCAGAACAATCTCAACATTTTGAAGAAATCAAGGCCGTATTGAAAAACCCGGCTAAAAACCCAGCAGAAAGCATTCAACACCTATTGGAGGAAAATGCAAGTCTTAAAAAAGAGATTGAAGAACTCAAACGTGAAAAAGCCAGTCAATTAAAAAATACACTTATTGACCAGGCTAAAAATATCAACGGGATTCATTTTATTGGTACTTCTACAGATCTGGACGCCAAATCGGTAAAGGAATTGGCTTTCCAATTAGAACAGGAGTTGGCTAATCTTTTTTTAATCATCGGTGCAGAAAATGATGGTAAGGCTACACTTACAGTGATGATCAGTAAAAACCTGGTAGAAGAAAAAGGCTTGAATGCAGGCCAATTGGTACGCTCGCTGGGCAAACACATCCAGGGAGGTGGAGGCGGTCAGGCGCATTTTGCTACAGCCGGAGGTAAGAATCCCGCTGGAATTCCAGCAGCATTAAAAGAAGCTGAGGATTTGATTATACAACAAGCTTAACTGATCTGTAATATGCTCTTTACTGAATGATAAATACTGGCTATTATTTATCTGATTATTAGGTTATAAGACTAATCTTGTAACAAAACTTGTTTTTGGACTACCGATAAGTATGGGGTTTGATAACACACATTTAATCAATAAAATAAAAAAAATTAGGGAGAGGAACGCTCAACGGCGATCTGATCGTGCCATGGATATTCGATTGGGCAAAAGACAAGGCTTAGAAGTGGTCAACGATACAATAATGCACTCTCCAGCCCAGGCGGCAGCATTTCAAGCTGAGTTTGCCCAAAAAGTCATACGTAGAAAATGGGTAGCTGGGTTGGCCTTGTCCCTATCAATACTCCTCACCATGATCATCGTAGCTATAGTAATCTATTTATTCCATTTCTTATGATTGGAGGAGGAGGAGCCATACAGGCCATGATTACGGCCATAAAAAATAATAGTCGCCAATCTAATCGTAAAAAGTTTGATGGTTTAGGCGGTACCGCAGAAGGTATTTACAAAAAATCTACCCATCAAAAGATACATACGGTCGAAGAAATTGAAGCAGCTAAAGCAGCATTTAGGGAAAAGCAACGCAAAAGACGTCATTTAACTTACTGGTCAGTGGGCCTTACTATTGCTTTATCGCTAGCCATTGTCTATGGATTGATGAAATTGTATATCCTACTTTTTAATTGACCCTTCAGGTCATCTGCATGTATTGATCAACAACATGAAATCATTTTGCTATTGCGCAAACTTGCTCGATTCTATTTAAGCATCGAGAATTCGGTAACAAACAATTAAAATTTGGGCTATTCTTAAGAAACAATTCAGTTTTCAACAGGTGTTACTGGTTTAGGAAACAATTACATTTGAAAGAGCATAAGTTTTCATGATTCAACTATTCACACCAGTTCCTATACCAAGCTTTTCAAAACCTCTGGATTATGATTCCAGCGCATTGATGCTGGGTAGTTGCTTTACCGAGCACATGGGTAAAAAACTGAAAAGAGCAGGATTCCATGTATCGATCAATCCGTATGGGATCATCTTTAATCCAGTGAGCCTTTCCACTTTGATAGAGCGTGCCATGCAGGAAAGATTTTTTGCCTTGGGAGAAGTGGAAAGTAGCTTTTGCTATGAAGCACAATCTGCGGTTAGTGGTTCTTGTGAGCAAGAGGTAATGGAAGCCATGAATCATGCGCTTGGAATGCTCCGTGAAGATATAAAAGGCAGCACACATATTTTCATCACGTTAGGAACAGCTTGGGTATACACGCTCAAAGAAACGGGTCAGGTGGTAGCCAACTGCCACCAGCAGCCACAGCGCTTATTTGATAAAAGACTCCTGACACCAGACGAAATTAATACCAGTCTACACCATATTACGACTCACCTTCATCAAATGAATCCGGATATTCAACTGATCTATACGCTATCTCCTGTACGTCACTTAAAAGATGGTGTGGTTTCAAACCAGCGTAGCAAAGCTAGGTTGCATGAAGCCATTCAAACATCTATTGATATTGGAAATGCCACCTATTTTCCCGCTTATGAAATTGTGATGGATGAATTGAGAGACTACAGGTATTATGACAGGGACATGTTACATTTGAATGAGTTGGGAATTGATTGTGTTTGGTCTCGCTTTCGCGAAAGCGCCATCTGCCCTAGCACGGATCAGGCACAGAAAGCCATTGAAAAGCACCGTAAACTCGAAGCGCACAGACCTAAAAATGTGGAATTGCACCGTCAGCAGGTTGACACCAGCCGGGAGGCCTTGAGGCAATTATTTCCAAAAATCAATATTTAATGAAATCGATCAAGCACTATATATTCGGAGCCCTGTTGATGCTATTGGCGGTGGTAATTTTTCGTTCCTGCTATGATGACCACAGCGAAAAGCAACGGCTAGAGGCAGAGACCGCCTTGATCACCCAACAAATCAGTAATGTGAGCAAATTGGTCGTAACCGAGATGACTTATGCCAAGGTCTATACTTATGAAAATACCAAAAGTTATGGATGGGAATATTTTGTACGCCAAGAAAGTACAAAAAGTGCATTGATCATTTCCAATGCCAAGGCTCAAATTGCTTATGATCTAAAAGAACTCAAATACGAGATTGATCCTGATCAAAAAACCATTTATCTGACCTATCTCCCTGAACCAGAACTAAAAATAGATCCCAACTTAACTTTTTATAAAATGGATAATGGCTTTCTGAATAGCTTTAATGCCAGTGACATTAATACAATAAAAAAACAGATCACGACAGATCTCAGAAAACAGATCAACGCAAGTCCAGTCATGGACAACGCACAAAATAGGCTCCTCAGTGAATTAAGCGGAATTTATCTTGTCACCAATTCGATGGGTTGGACTTTAATCTATAATGACACAGAGGTCAACAGCACCAAAGAAATGGGTAGTTTACTGCCTTAATTTTCTATAATTTTATACTCTTCTGCAGCCTTATCGTATTCTGCTTCCAGGAGTTGATAGTATTTATTGAAAATTTCTTTTTTGATATTGCAGCTGCGATTATTGCGTTCCAAGGCTGTTGCAAATTCAGCTTGCTCCATTTTACCGTCGATGTAATCTTGTGTTAGCTGGGGTCGTTCCATTTTACAAGACACATAATCCTTGTGTGCCTCTTCATATTTTTTATAGGTCACACTGCTGGTAATAACATTTTGCGGTTGTGCGCTAGAAGAATCTTCTGCAGGACTATTACAACTGGCGATAAGAGTGATCAAGATTAACAATGGAAACTTATTCATAAAACAGCTTTTAGAAGGGCTAAAAGTAATTAGCCTATTCTAAAAAATCAACTATCTGATCACTTAAAAATGATCAGCATGAACTGGCGTCTGAAAAAATATTGACCTTTCATTTCAATAAAAAACCCTTCTTAGCATCACACTAAAAAGGGGTTTTTCGTTACCAATAAGTGGCTATTATCAAACTGTCTTTTAAACTAATGGCGCTCTTGAAGTTTGAAAAAACCATCATTCTTTCTTGCGACGTCTTTCTTTGTATTCCCTGATCATCCTACGTTTAAAATCATGCTCTGCCTTGGTCAGCATCAAAAAGCGCTTATACCCAATAATTTCAATAATTTCCTCATTGTTATTCTCTAGACGGTTCTTGTGAATTCCGTTCTCTAAGTCGGTTAATTTTTTCACATATTGGGCAGCTTCCTTATCGCTAAGTTGTGTCAAATCTCCTTCTATGGAACGGATAAATTCGCGTTTTTCTCTTTCCATCTTATGGCAGGTTTCTTTGATCCGGTTATAAATAGGCCAGAATTCCTGAGCTTCTTCAGTGGTGAGATCAATTTGTTCCGTGATATAAGCCACTGACAAAGCTTTGATCTTATCCCTTCGACTGTCTTGTGCCTGTGTACCCATCCAACAAAGGATGAATATGGCTGTTATTGCTATTTTTTTCATTCTCTCATAATTTGCGTCAGACTTACCTCATCCTCGAGATAGGCCAACAATTCTTTATCTGAAATATCCTCGGCCATGCTGATATCGTTCAGAATGGTGTTATCGGTAAAGAGGAATTCTATATCTTCTTCTTCCTGCAGGATGGCTACTTCTTCTACATACGTAGCAATGGTTTCATCCTCCAGTGAATCAGCTTGCCAGTCACTGTTATTGTACTGAAAGTTTTTCCCAATTACCAACACTAACAATACCGCCGCAGCCAGTCCTCCAACATTCCATAAAACACGTAATTTGGATCGCTCCTGCGATTTCAGTGTACGTAGCTTTTGGTCCTCAATTCTTTCCATCACCTGTTGATCCAGTTGATCAAAATAATCCTGAGGAACCTTGAAGCCACCCTGGTTGTCTTGCCGATTAACTCGCATCAGCACCCTTTCTTCCAAACGTTCAAAATAAGCGTCTGGAACTTCAAAACCTGGTTGTTGTTGCTTGTCTTTCATACTTTTAAGACCTAATTAATTGGTAAAGGTTTCATCCTGTCTGATAAATTTTTCTACTTTCTTAGCAGCGATATGATAGGTACTTTTTACCGCTCCTTCGGTTAACCCCAACACATCGGCTACTTCCTTAAACATAAGGTCATCAAAGTACCTCATATTAAATACCTCCCGTTGCCTGTCTGGCAGTTGGGACAAGGCTTTTTGGAGTTCCAGATTGACCTGATCACTAGTGAAATAGACATCAGCTTCCAATTGATTCACCATGTGATCTTGTAATTCCTGCGAACTGATCTGCAAGTGCCGTGCCTTTTTAGTTAAGTGCGTCATGCTTTCATTATAAGCGATGCGGTACATCCAGGTACTCAGTTTACTGTCTCCTTTAAAATTTTTGATGCCTTTATAAATTTTCACAAAAACATTTTGCAGCACATCATCAGCATCGTCGTGTTGCAGTACAATTTTACGAATTTGCCAATACAGCTGCTCCTTATAATTGGTCAACAATAGGCGAAACCCTTGATCCCTGGTAGCAGGATCCAAGATCAAGTTTACGAGTTCGCTATCTGCTTGTTTATCCATAAAGCTATTATGACCATGAATGTACAAAAAGGTTTAATCGATCTGAGATAATCTATCGCAAAATGCTTCGTTTAACTAAGGAAGAATTAAGTATATTCACCTTTAAATAAGACATTCACATGCCAATAGAGTATTCTTCCTCCAGCATATCGCAACATCGACCTTTGATTGAGGTCAATGACGCCACCCGCGCCATATTTTACCGTAAAACCTATGCACATGTGGCTCTTGCGACCCTGCTTTTTATCATTGTAGAAGCCATTCTTCTGCGTATCGAACCCCTGGTAAACTTCATGATGGGACTGACTCAAGGATGGACCTGGCTGTTGGTATTAGGCGCTTTCATGTTTGCTACAAGTTATGCCGAAAAAATGGCCCATACCTCGCATAATCGAACTCAGCAGTACCTTGGTTTGTTTCTTTTTGTCCTGGCAGAAGCGATCATTTTTGTTCCCTTAATCTATATGGCCCTTCAAATTCAAGCTATTAATGATAGCCAATTGATCAATCAAGCCGCCGTGGTCACTCTCGCTCTTTTTGCTGCCTTGAGTGCGGTTGTATTTCTGACCAAAAAGGATTTTTCTTTTTTGCGCAGTTTCCTGACGATAGGCTTCATCGTTGCCATCGGAGTGATCGTAGCTGGAATGATATTTGGATTTGATTTGGGATTGTTTTTTAGTGCTGCCATGGTGATACTGGCGGCTGGATCTATACTTTACCAAACCTCTAATTTGGTACATAAATATGATACAGACCAGTATGTAGGAGCGGCACTGGGCTTATTCTCTGCCCTGATGTTATTATTTTGGTATATACTCAGAATTTTTATGTCCCGCGATTAACTTACTGGCCTTTACATATCAGCAGGAGCAATTACCATGGCTCAAACCCTATTTTTTTGCAGCCTTGATGGTGGGTGTATTTATATTGGTGGGCCATTTGGTGATTCGTGCCATGCAACGCAAGCGTGATATTATATTTTTTCGACAGGGACTGAGCTATAGAAAACTATCGCTTTCGCGAAAGCGAATCCTAGAGGAATATCCTTTCTACCAGCATCTTCAGCCGAAATACCAACGACAATTTGAACACAGGGTAGCCAATTTTATAGCAGATAAGCATTTTAGACACCGCTATGATGAACCTATTACCGATGAGCAATATGTATTATTGTCGGCGGTGGCATGCCGATTGACTTTTGGAAGACGCAGTTACCAGATGCCCATGTTGCATACCATACTACTGTTTCCAGAGGCCTTTACCAGTCCAGTCAATGAGGCCGAACATAAAGGAGAATACAACCCCAATGCCAAAGTTCTTGCGCTGTCCTGGGCCGATTTTAAGCTCGGAATGGACGTCATCAATGACAATTTGCACTTGGGGCTTCATGAATTCACTCATGTCATTCATTTTGAAAGTGAACATAGCGCAACCGTAGATGCTACCAGGTTTCATAAATACCACCAACTTATACTGCGCCAACTCATGCGATCAGAGGTAAGGGCCAAATTGGATGACACACAATTCTTTAGGGCATACGCCTTTACCAACCAATACGAATTTATGGCGGTACTGGCCGAGTATTTTTTTGAGTCCAATGCCGAATTCAGAAGCGAATTCCCTGTGATATACAATTATTTCAAGCGCATTCTTCTTTATAAAGAGGAATGGATCATATGATCGTTGAGGCCATGCTACTTCCCTCACTTTTGAGCGCTTCAACCCAAGCTCAAGGCTGTAATTTTCTTTCTGGTTCAGGTGAAGAGCTCAGTTTTCAGTATCTATTCATATCATTGCGACCGTACATCATCAATCCCAGACCGATTAGCAAGGGTGCAAACGTCCACAAATAAATACGACCTTCGCTCTTAAAAAAAGAGACAGTTAGCACGACCAAAGTAAAAATGATAACTAGAATTCCGCCAATAAAGAGTCCGCGACCACGAGACTTTAAGCCTTTAAGCTCGGTGATGCGCACTGTTCTTTTATCCACTCGTCTGACGATATGTTGGATATCGTCCTCTGACTGTCCCTGATCTTTGAGTGTTTTGCGCATCTGGGACATATCCATATTCCCATCAGCTATTTGTTGCGCGTAATATTCAATTTGTTCTTTGATGTCAGATTTTTGATCCACCATAACTGCGTTAAATGATTTGAAAATAGAGATGAAAAAAAGTTGGAAAAATAATTAAACTATTCTTTTTGGGTAAATGGTCTTGCTCTAGTGAAGACTATTGAACCGAATGAACGAAAGAACCAGTAAGGCCAAGTCATCAAATGACAGGTGAAACTGAAAGAGCAAAAGACCGATCTGATCAGTTGGCCATTTCGCTGATAAATTTGAGTCGATAAAGGCGTAGTTCCTCCTCTTCATAGTCCCCATCAAATTCATCAAAAGCCTCTTTGATCTTATCAGTTTCAGACTCCAGAAAATACTCGTGAAGCTCTTCTTGTTGATCATCATCTAGCATCTCATCCACCCAATAACCTATATTGAGTTTGGTTCCGCTATACACAATACTTTCTAATTCATCGATCAATTGATCCATGTCCATACCTTTGGCACTGGCCATGTCATCAAAACTCAGTTTACGATCTATGCTGGTAATAAAATATAGCTTGTTACCTGATTTGCTACCGGTGCTTTTGATCACGAGGTCATCTGGACGAGTGATATCATTTTCCTCCACGTATTTGGCGATCAGCTCGATAAATTTGGTTCCAAATTTTCTAGCTTTCCCTTCACCCACGCCGTGTATATTGGACATCTCGTCCATTGTGATTGGATATTTGGTAGCCATATCATCCAAAGAAGGATCTTGAAATACCACATAGGGAGGTACATTTTTTTGGCTCGCCACTTTCTTACGTAATTCCTTGAGCAATTTGACCAGTTGAGCATCAGTCGCTCCACCTTTACTGTTCCCTACGATCTTATCCGATTCTTCGCTGTAGGTGTGGTCATCACTCATCATAAAGCTCTTACCAGATTTTACGAATTCCTCACCGGCGGGTAAGACCTTTAATGTACCATAAGATTCAATGTCTTTTTTGATCAATCTGGCCACCAGGACTTGTCGGATCAGTGCCGTCCAGTACGCTTTGTCTCGATTTTTACCGCTCCCAAAAAAGTCATGCTGATCCAGTTTATGACTAGAGATCATGGCATTATTTTTCCCCATGAGAATATTGACAATATCCTTGGATTTATAGCGCTCGCCCGCAGCGTCAATCAACTGAATCAGTTTTTTAACATCATCGACCGCCTCCCGTTGTGGTTTGGGGTTGCGCATGTTATCATCCATATCGCCACCCTCGCCGGTTTGAGGGTCAAAGGATTCTCCAAAATAGTGCAGGATATATTGTCTACGACTCATACTGGTCTCTGCATATCCCACCATTTCTTGAAGCAAGGCATGACCGATTTCCTGCTCGGCGATAGGTTTACCCGACATAAATTTTTCCAGTTTCTCGATATCTTTATAAGAATAGTAGGCCAAACAATGCCCCTCGCCCCCATCTCTTCCGGCTCGACCAGTTTCCTGGTAATAGGATTCAATACTTTTAGGAATGTCATGATGGATGACAAAACGCACATCTGGTTTGTCTATTCCCATCCCAAATGCAATCGTCGCCACCACTACATCCGTATCCTCCATCAGGAACATATCTTGGTGTTTCACTCTTGTTTTTGCGTCTAAACCTGCGTGATAAGGAACGGCCTTGATTCCGTTGACTTGAAGGACCTGTGCCAGTTCTTCTACCCGCTTACGCGAAAGACAATACACAATCCCAGATTTACCTTCATTCTGTTTGATAAACCTGGTAATATCAGCATCTACCTGAGCAGTTTTGGGACGTACCTCATAAAACAAATTTGGTCGATTGAAAGAAGCTTTGAAAGTGGTAGCATCTGGAATCTGAAGGTTTTTCAGAATATCTTCCTGTACTTTTGGAGTTGCCGTAGCGGTAAGGCCAATGATCGGAATATCACCACCTATTCTATCGATGATGCGACGTAAATTACGGTATTCAGGCCTGAAATCATGTCCCCACTCGCTGATACAATGCGCTTCATCGACCGCCAGGAACGAAATGTTCTGTTCTTTAAGGAAATCTACGTATTCTTCCTTTGTCAGGGATTCTGGAGCGACATAGAGCAGTTTAGTAATACCATTGGTAATATCATCCTTGACACGCTGGACATCACTTTTTGATAAGGATGAATTCAACACGTGGGCTACACCATCATTATCAGAGACACCGCGAATGGCATCCACCTGATTTTTCATCAAAGCGATCAAAGGAGAAACCACAATGGCTGTACCTTCCTGCATCAAAGCCGGTAGCTGGTAGCAGAGTGATTTACCACCACCAGTAGGCATGATAACAAACACATCTTCCTTATTCAACAAAGAGGTAATCACCTGTTTCTGCAATCCCCTAAACTGTCCAAACCCAAAATATTTCTTAAGGCTTTCCTCTAATCCATTATGCGTATCTGCCATGCGGCTGCTGCGTTTTTGTTTATCTTTGTTAGCTAAATTTACGATATAATTCCATTTTCACAAATTCTAGTTAAACGATATCATCTTTGGAGCAGGAAAGCAAGGTTTTAGCGGTTGCCAAAAGAACCATACAAATTGAATCACAAGCAGTTACAAGACTGATAGATGGCTTGGATGAAGTTTTCGCGAAAGCGGTATTACATATTCACGATTCCCAGGGCAGGGTCATTGTGACTGGTATAGGCAAAAGTGCCATCATCGCCCAAAAGATCGTTGCCACCATGAACTCGACTGGAACACCAGCAATTTTCATGCATGCGGCTGATGCAATTCACGGAGATCTAGGCATCGTACAGCAAAATGATGTGGTCATTTGTCTATCAAAAAGTGGAAATACTCCTGAAATCAAAGTCCTGGTGCCATTGATCAAGAATTTTGAAAACAAATTGATCGCCATTACCAGCAATAAAGAGTCCTTCCTCGGGCAGGAAGCCGACTTTGTATTACTGGCTCCCATCGAGGAAGAAGCCTGCCCCAATGGGTTGGCACCTACCACGAGTACAACGGTACAGTTGGTATTAGGAGATGCCCTGGCGGTAAGTCTATTGGAATTAAAAGGCTTTACAGATAAAGATTTTGCCAAATACCACCCTGGCGGTTCACTGGGCAAAAAATTATATCTCAGGGTGAGTGATCTAATTGCCCAAAACAAAAAACCCGAAGTGAATGCGCAAACCTCATTGAGGGAAGTAATCGTCAATATTACCCAGAACATGTTGGGGATGACGGTAGTCACAGAAGCCAATCAGCCGAAAGGAATTATTACCGACGGAGATTTACGACGAATGCTGTCTAGCGGTAAAGATATTGACAGCCTGACCGCAGTAGATATTATGAGCCACCAACCCAAAACAATTGCCGCCGAGGCAATGGCCATCCAAGCCAGAGAAAAGATGGAAGAGATGAACATCACTCAGTTAATTGCAGTGGATGATCGAGGATATGCGGGCGTTGTTCATATCCACGACCTGGTCAGAGAAGGTATTGTGTAATATGGCAATGAGAAAAAAAGCTGATCCCAATAATATGTCCTTCCTAGATCATGTGGAAGAATTGAGGTGGTGCCTGATTAGATCCATTTTAGGGGTCTTGGCAGGAGCGATTATCGCCTTTCTGGCCAAGAGCTTTATTTTTGACACCCTTATTTTCGGTCCTAAAAGACCCGATTTTATCACCTATCGCTATTTCTGTCAGCTGGGTAGATGGGTAGGTATTGAAAGTGAATTTTGCGACCCTAACTTTAATTTTATCATCCAGTCCAGGGAGATGTCCGACTTATTTTCGGCACATATCTGGACATCAATTACGGTAGGTTTTGTCATTGCTTTTCCTTGGGTATTGTATCAATTCTGGAAGTTTATCTCCCCTGGGTTAAAGTCCAATGAGAAAAAATACAGCAGCGGATTTATTTTGATCTCCTCTGCCCTATTCTTTATCGGTGTAGTCTTTGGCTATTACGTGATTGCCCCTATGTCGGTTCATTTTATGGTCACCTATGACCTGAGTTCTGAGGTAGCCACTCAACCTAGCTTATCTAGCTATATCGCCTATATAAGAGCATCAGTATTGGCTTCTGGATTATTGTTTGAGTTGCCCATTATCATTTATTTCCTGACCAAAATTGGCTTGGCGACTCCAGAAGGACTACGCAAAAACAGAAAATTTGCCTTAGTTATCGTATTAATTGTAGCGGCCGTAATCACTCCGCCAGATGTGGCCAGTCAAATCATTGTGGCCATCCCTGTATTAATTTTATACGAAATCAGTATCCTGATCTCCAGGATTGTATTGAAAAAAGAAGAAAAACGAAAAAGGAAGATAGCTTCCCCCTAATGCTATGAGTAATTTAGTAGAAGATTTTAATGCCTACCGGGCAAAAATGAATGATGCCATTCTTGAGGACAACAACAAAATCCTGAAGCGCATCTTTAATCTGGACACCAATGCTTTTACCGAAGGAGCTTTGGATAAAAAAACCAAAGAACTATTAGGGCTTGTCGCCAGTACAGTATTGCGCTGTGACGACTGTGTCAAATACCACTTGGAAGCCAGCCACAAAGCTGGACTAACAAAAAGCGAAGTAGTGGAAGCACTATCTATCGCCACATTGGTGGGTGGAACGATAGTCATACCCCATTTGCGACGTGCGTATGAGTACTGGGACGCAGTAGAAGCGCAGACAGAGGAATGATCCTGGGAATTGCATAATGCAGAATTAAGAATGCTGCATCCTTAATTCACAATGCTGAATCCTTGGGTTGTTGGAGTACTTTGACAATTGCTTCTTCAAAGTCTTCCATAGTGTATTGTTGGCTCCACTCGGCGGCATTTTGGGACATTTTTTCCAATACTTCCGGCTGGTCCAGCATGGACTTTATGATTGGAGCGGCTTGATCAAGATTAGAAATCAGCATACCTCTGGAAGCTTTTTTTGACTCTTTGTCAAAGTCCAGCATCCACGGCACGCAACTAACTGGGGTAGCTACAGGTATACAGCCCCAAAACATGGCTTCGGCCACCGCTTTGGGCCAACCTTCACTTTTTGAAAGTAGAAAAGAGAAATGTGCTTTTTGATAAGCCTTGATCAGTTCATCCTGACCTACATTTCCATGGAGTCGTACGCGATTTTCCAAGCCTAGTGCGGTTACTCTCTGTTCGAGGGCGGTATAGAGTTTCCCATTTCCATAAAAATGCAGATGAAAATCTATTCCCTTTTTTATGAGTTCTGCAGCTATTTCTAGCAGCTCCAGAGGTCGTTTATTAGGACTTAGCGTACCGACAAATACAGCATAAATAGGTCCGTCCCATAGTCGTTCATAGGGCGATTGAATTTGAGTACGATGGTACGAAGCTGTAAAAAATGGCAATACATTTTTGGATTGATCTGGCCAAGCGCCGTAGACGAGAATTTGTATGTTTTTAGAAAGTCGTGGATTTGAAAGAATAGCTTTTTGCCATTTGTAGGCAAAGGGTTGAGTCGATTGTGGATCCCAATTGCCTGCATATTTTACCGTTTTTTGCTTTCGCGGAAAAAAGATTTGAATCATGCTTGCCAATAGCGCTAAGTTACCCGGACATCTTAGGTGGATATGATCTGCTTTACGCATCGCATTGCATAATTGAAAAGTTTGAAAAGGAAGACTAAGCAAAGAGAGTACAACCGATGAAAAACGATGAAACTCCAAACGCCTTAAACCAATTTGCTTGAAGTCCTGTCTCTTAAATGCTTGAGCAAGAAGTGGGGTACTGATTTTATCTGGACACAGAAAAGTAATATGGCTGACGTGGTTCATCCATAAATCCATCTCCTTGACATACGGCGCATAGGCGACCTTTTGACCGTTTTGGATCACCAAATGGGCATCAGTAATTACGAGTAATTTCAATCAAGACTTATTTTGAAACATCATTGTAAGATGCATACATTTATACACGTCTTTATCTTTTTTAGGGTTCCAGTCTTTCTCTATAAGCTTCTGAATTTTTGACGTTTTAAATGCCCCACTAAGTGGCAAAAAGTTATAAGCAAGACCATATTTGCTACTACCCAGAATTCCTTTTTGGTCTAAAATGACAAAATTATTTTTAAGCTTGCGCAATACCGTTTTGGTAAATGGCCATTCCCAATCTTTATCACTTTGAAAAGGCCGATATGCAGATCTCAATAATTTAATAGGCACACTGGTTTCTAGAGGGTCGTAGGAAATAACAATACCCTCAGGTTTTAATTTTTCTTTGAGCCTCGATATCAACAGATCAAAATCTTCAAAATGATGTAATACTCCATAGGCGTATATGATATCAAAATCTGTTTCTGCAAAGTCGTCAGAAAGGAAGTCTACCGCAATGGCCTGCGCATCATTGGTTTTTACACCGTCAATTTTGGTCTGTAATTCTCCTATAGCTTTATCACTTAGGTCAATTCCGATATATTTTTTTGAATTTGAGGCCAGGTATAAAGAAAGTGCATTACCTCTAAGACACCCCAAATCAAGTACTTTTTTATCAGACAAATCACCTAACCACAACTTGTGTTGATCGTACACGCGATTAGTGATATCGAATTGCTTTCTATAGTCATTCAATACCCCATTACGAATTTTCGACCATATCCTAGAAGGAAGGTTTTTTTTAGCAACGGCATCCGAATTATAGAATTCCTTTTGACGCTCGTTAGTCTTTAAAATTTTCTCTTTATTATCTGCCACGGTCATTAGGTCTGAATTGTTCACTATTTTATATCGATGGTCCGTCCGATTCGATTTTTGGTCTATTAAAAAGAAGGCTAAGTATTCCTACCACTCTCCCCATGACCTCCGTAAACGATTCTTTTTTCTTTGAGGTAGTAAAGATATTGATAAATCTTACAGCACATAAAATTATGGTAATGAGATACCATTTTATTTGATCTTTCAGGTCTGGATCAGGAAATTTGACCCGCCATACGTACCATCCATTGCGGACCACCATTTTGCCGTATGCAAATTGGTTGGGTCGACCAGCATCTTCGTGGTGGTGTTCTAATTGAGCAGCTGTGTTCACGTATAAATCACCTATTTTCGACAGCCGTAAGGTAAAGTCGGCATCCTCATATAATCCATACCCCTCAAAATACTCTGAGAATTTATGCTCACGTAGCACCGCTATAGGGAAAGAAGAAACACCTCCCATAAGTTGATCTACTTTATAAATTTTACCTGATGGCGGTAAAAAACTAACTGACCTGCCATGCCCAAAAGTCGGATACACGGCTGGCGGCGTATTTTGGGTCAAGCCCAGTCGCCTTCTCAGTTTATATCTACTGCTTTCTTTACGCCTGTAACCATCAAAATAAAAATGATCGAAGTCGTCCTGTTTTTCCTGATTTACCCGTTCCCAAGCTACCTCATTAGTAATATAACCACCCACACCAAACGCCTTTGGATATTTGGTGTAGGTATCTAACAATTGTTCAAAATAATGGGTAGACAAAATGGTATCGTCATCTAAAAATGCTACAATATCGATATCATCAGTTACTTTTTCAATACCATAGTTGCGTTGCTTGGTCAAGCCTCTATATTCTGGCGGCACTTGGTGATACTGAAGTTGAGGGATATCGCTTTCGCGAAAGCGCAAGGCAGTCGATTGATTTACAGAACCGTCAATAATCAGTATTTGATTGGGCACCTGAGTTTGAGTCATCACAGAGTCCAAGAGTCTCGATAGGGCTTCAGGCCGCATATAAGTGCAGATGATAAGAGATAGTCTCACGATTCAGCTATGGATTTAAGGATTTGTTTTACATATCTCCAATACTTGTGGCGCACCAAGTAATGCAGGTACAAATGGCGGTTGGACTCTTGAAGTTTTTCAAAAGACGCCGAAGTATGAGATTGATGATATTTGATCAGTTGATCTGCCACATTATCTTCGGGTTGCACGCGACAAATGTGTCGATCCCAGTCAATCTCTTCATCAAGAGGTAAATGTACATCGGTATCAATCAATACAGGAATACGCCCACACGCCAAAGACTCATAAAACCGCACCGAAAAATTTCCGGTTCCTCGAAGGCAAAAAGTGTAAGGCGCAGCATTAAGATTATTAAAAAAGTCCTCTGTAGATTGTTCTCTTTCTTCTAAAGTCGATACACCAGCTCTGTATTTATCGCGATAAATAAATTCGGTTTGAATGCGGTCATCCTGCTCTAAGTCTTTAAGGAAATAAAATCTCTTTTTGGCAGCATTGTATAATGGACTCACATCTTTTAACCGGTGTCCCCATTTGCTGAACAACCATCTTTTTATAAAACTACTGGTAAAAAGAAGTTGCTCGCTCCAACCCGCATTGGCATAGCCTGTAAATGCAATATGTGGTTCAGGTTGATATTTGTGTATTTTAAATACGAAGCCTTCTCGATCAATTGGGTCGTCGATAAATGAAGGCAGTATGATGGTTTGGGTATCATTAGAACTTTTAAAACCAGCATTGCGCCATGTAATGATATGGTCATCATTAAAAGTGAAACCATAATCTCCACCGGTGTAGACCATTATTTTTTTACCTAGACCAATCGATTCTTGGTAAATTGTATCAAAGGCCTCTCTTATTTCTACTTCTTTAGTGGCAGAATAATCAATTGGAAAAATGAAAAAGTCGGCTTTTTGAGCATCATCTTCTATTTCAAAATGTTCTTGGACTGAAGGATGGGGATTTTCATTATAGTGCAAATCAAAAAGTAAAGGATGCACACGCCTCCTGTTGCCTGGCGTAAGTAAATCTCGATAGGTGAAAATCTTGATCATAAACTAGCAGCATAAGATGCACTCAAGTTCCAACGTTTTTTAAAAATGACGAAATGCTTATAAGGGTTGTAAGTCCCTAATTTGCCATATGTTTTAAACAGTTGCATCAATTTATAACCTTTGAGTTGCTTCGCAGCATAATTCTTTTTTCTAAAATACATGATTTGGGGAGATGGTTTGGGCTGAACCAAATCGTCACTCCAAGCAAATGTATGAGGCTTTCTAAATCCGCCAATTGGTGCTTTTAGGTGTTTGAGTTGTATCTGCGGGGCATAGATAATATCGTGACCCGAATTTCTAATTTGCATACCAAAATCAACATCTTCTCCATAACCGTGCTCTAAAGCCATATCAAAATGCTGTTCTTTAATAATTTCGGCACGGAGCATGGAGCAACCTGAGCCGAAGTAAGGCCACTGCTTAAAGGTAAGCTGATGTTCCTGATCGTGTTCTTGCAAGCAAGCCATATTGATCACACTGGCACCAGTGCGCTCTAGCGCATCAAACACCTCCGACATCAAAGTTGATTTGAATCTTATATCGTCGTCAAAAAGTAAAACCCACGGAGCGCTAACATAATTAAAAGCTAGATTTCTAGCATTACAAGCACCGGTTTGATGAATAAAGTGGTGTTCTATCTCAAACCCCCAGTCCTCTTTAAGGTACCCCAGCTCAGATTTGGCGTGACGATCAGCGTTTTGTTCAATGATAATGATTTTTTTTGGCAGGATGTGCTGTGCCTTTAAATCAGATAATACGTCTTTTAAATATGAGGCACGTCCCATGGTAGGGATAACGACCTCATAATCGGTATTGATCTGCCTTCCTGCCTTTTTTACAGACTGTACTGTCAATAAGTTGGCAGTAATAGGCTGGATATTAAAGACTAAAGCTTTCGCGAAAGATAACAGCGGGAAACGCTTTTCGTAAACCAAATGACTCAACAACAAAAAGCCCAACCATTTCTTTTTTAATATGGTTGCCGCAAAGCGGTAAGTCAGCTTGTTATTCACTTGCAATTTTTGAATGGGTCTCAATTTGGAATAACAAAACAAACCTTGCTTATAAAGGGATCTGGACAATAAATTTAGATCGTACTCAAAATTTTTGCCAGTCGGGAAATTCTCGATGGCGTTTAAAACTGATGCATGAATCATTCCCGTATCAGCACTCATAACCCATGTGGAATACCATTGTTCTGGCTGGTAATTGAGGTAAGGAGAATCTTCAAGGTAATCATAACCATCGTAAATAAAATCAGGTGCTTTACCTGTACTTAGCATGGTGTAACAAGTACTTGCCTGAGACAGCAAATCGTCCCAGTTCACATCATCACCTTCTGAATACCACCCCAACCAACGATCTGGATGGCGTCGTGCTAATTCAAAAAGTTGTTGTATTGGCAAGACAGCCTTCAAGCTAATGGTCTTGCCTTCAGCATCCAAAGCTAAAGCCGTATGTGGATTACAAAACTTAAGACAAATCATTATTTGATGAGTGATTTATAAAAATCTATATTCTGGTGTACGATTTTTTGAATGTCAAAATCCTCGTGCGTACGTTTTACCGCTGCGGCTCCTATACGTTGCACTTCCTGTGGATTCTCAAATAGGTCGGTAATTTTATGCACCCATTCATTGATATGGTTAGGATGTCTTAGAAATCCATCTTCACCATCATTGATCAAGTCTTGTGCCCATCCAATGCTGGTATTGACAACGGCTTTGTGCAATGCCATACTTTCTATTGTTACCATACCCAAGGTTTCTGCCAAGGACGGAAACAAACATACATGTGCTTTCTTAATTTTTTCTTGAACTTGGTTATAAGGCACTTTACCGTGATAAGTTGTGTTTTTTAAAGCCTGTTCTGAAAGTTCATGCTGGATCAATGTCCAGGTAGAAGATGCACCTGTTTGAACATCGCCGCTATCGCCACCAATTAAATGCAATTGCGCATTTTCATAAGTTAACACCAGCTTGTTGAACATAGCTACCAGTTGAAACACCCCTTTTTTCCTGATCAAGGTCCCTATGTTGAGTAAACTTAAAGGTTCATATTGCTCTGGATTCAGGTTTACAAATTGTTCTAGCTCCAGTCCATAAGGAATGACCTGAAGTTGATCCTGTGGGAGGTTAAAGAGATCCATTGTAGTGGTTCCTGCAAAATGGGTTGGTGCTATAAACGCGTCTGCAGCTTTCATGGCACGACGCTCAAAATATTGATTTTTCCATTTCTGTGCGCGTTGTTCGATATGGCAAAAATAAGTATCACTACCGTGACAACGAATCACAAGCGGTACATCAAAACGCATAAATGCAGTAATACCCGTCCAGTCTGGCGCCTCAATAAGATCAAAGTCGGCTGCAAAACGGTTGATATATTTTTCAATATATTTTCTGTATCGATAAAAGCCACCGAGTTTAAAATTTTTATGTGCAATCAAATGAAAAGTAATACCATGGTCTTGGAAAACCACACTTTCTTTCTGACTGTACACAAAAACGGTTACTTGTACATTTTGGCTTGTCAAGGCCTTGGCCAAATTGCTAATACTGGTACCCATCCCGCCAGAGTGACCAATACGTTCATGTGGATATTCTGGAGTAAGAAAAGCTATATGCATGATGCCATCTATTGGTACAAATTTACTGATACCAAATTTGTTTGAGCCTCTTTTTCAGTTTAGTGATCCATTGATTGCGACTGGATTTCTTATTGGCATGCGGAAAGGGTTCGTTTATTGATGATGTCTCCAAAAAATCAGTAAGAGCCTCGTAGCCGTCATGCCCGACTCTGAACGACAAGAGTTGACCTTTATCCTTAAAAAAATCAAGCACATTCTCATTATGAGTATCAAATACCTCTCTATATATAGCTGGATGCTCAACAGGATTATGATTGGCGTATAATATATCGTGGAAAGGAAAAGGATGTTTCTTAAAATGCGACTGCGCGCTACGCAACCAGCTTTCCCTATCGCGCAGAGTCAGAATAAATTTGGCATTAGGAAATCTTTCGTATAAATTTTTATAAAGTAAAAACCACGGCGTATCTTGAAAAGCATTGAATTCTTTAAAATGATCTTCGGCGCGATCCATCAGATAGTCCCTTACATCCTGCTCTACATTGACATAGTCATAAGCAGTTTTATGACTCCCACAAACTCTATAACCGAGTCTTTGTAAAGCTTTTCCGAGAGACGTGGTACCTGTTTTGTGTAATCCAATCACAAAAACTTTTTGCTTGGGCGCATCAAAAAACCTTCTCTTAAGACCTTTTAAGAAATAGGAGGAAGGCTTTAAAGCATCTACTTGTGCTCTTTGAATTTCTGGAAAGTATGACATGGGAAATTAATTGATTTTGAGCGAATTCATTCTCAATATTTCACCTATCCCATCCCAGATCCTTTCACTGGCGTGATCTGGCCTTTCAGGATGATTGATAACACCGTACCATTGATGGCAAACAGGCACTGGATTCTCCTTATGCTTTATTAGATCTTTTATTCCCTGATAGATATCTTCTTTTTCATAAGCCCAAACCACAGCATCTTTAGGCATGGTTCTAAAATGCACATATTTATAATTCTGCCCAATATCCCGTATACCTTTCTTTAATTGTGGTTGCTCATAGTTGGGGTATATCGTCGGCTTATTGTGTATCACAAAATCAAACACCATGCTGCTACAGATATTGACCACTAATGCAGAATGATGACAGGTATTGACCAATAAAGCAAAGTCCTCTTTGGTGGGCATGATCTGGTTCCACTGCTCACCCATGGGTTTCCATAAAGGTTTAATGGGTGTGATCAGATCGGCATATGCTTCCAACACCTGATCGTACCTACCGCTATGATCTACCGGCACCTGACGGAATATAATTCCCAGATTCATCCCCTCTTGATTAAGTCGGCGCACTGCTGCTGCTGTATCCTCCAGATAATACTGGTCGAGAGGCGATGTGGTCATGTCATCGCCTGAAAAGCAGACGTAGGTTCTCTTAGGGTCTAGTCCATATTGGGAGCAAAAATCGGCACGCGATACGATCAGACTTTCGTCATAATGGGGTTCAAATTGTGGCGTCCCTGTGACAAAAATTTGATCTTCTTTTACTTTAGGATAGTATTGCAGCAGTTGCTCTTTCATCAAATCGGACCAAACAAAATAGTAGTCGGTCTCGATGGTGGTCATACCTTTAGGTAAATTATCCCAACTATAAATCCAACAAGCTGTAGGGATCCCCAAGTCTCGTGCCGCCAGAATGGGTGCGATTCCTTGTGTAGCGCGCTGAGTAGTACAAAAAACTAGATCCGGACGATGTTTCTCCAACTGTGCTTTTAGTAACTTATATCGATCAGTACTGCGTTCTGCCGCATTCATTTGATCCATCAGTTGTTGCCAACCTTTAGGATGACTGCTGAACCTTTCATGAAATTTCACAAAAGCAGATTTAGCTATGTTTTTAAGGTTATTCCAGCGCAAAGGGAATCGGTAGGTAGGATATACATCGTCTTGGAACCGCTTTCGCGAAAGCGCTAACTCCACCCGTTTCCTTGCGTGATTGATGACTGGAGTTTTGGGATGGATTTTGGTGGTGGGAATCATGAGTTGCGAATACCCAAACTCCTTTTCCAAATCAAAAACACTGTTGTTCCAATAAGTGATATCAAAACCCTGCGACTCCCCTACCTTTTTAAAATCGGTAAATGCAAAGTTGCGTAAACCAACACCATCTGGAAAAAGTATAAATATTTTGGGCGTTTTGTTCTGATGTTTAGGCATTACCAAATTTTACGGGTTGCGAAGATATTTTATTCAGATCATTTGAAGAAGATAATGAATGATTTCTATTTTTCTAGACTACCTACTTATGTTATGCTGAGTACTTCGGCAAACTCTGTACAGGCGCTGTCGAAGCTGGCTACAAATCTCACAAGCCTGTTCCGCTGTTACTCGCCTTCGACGGGCTCAGGCTGACAATGGAGTTCAGACTGACAATGGAGCTCTGGATGACAAAAGCTGTCATGTTGAGCTCGTCGAAGCAGGGTTTGAAACCTCACAAGCCTGTTCCTCAGATACTCGCCTTCGACGGGCTCAGGCTGACAATGGAGTTCAGGCTGACAAAAGCTGTCATGCTGAGCTCGTCGAAGCAGGGTTTGAAACCTCACAAGCCTGTTCCTCTGTTACTCGCCTTCGACGGGCTCTGGCTGACAAAGGGAGCTCAGGCTGACAAGAGTTGTCATGCTGAGCCTGTCGAAGCAGGGTTTGAAATCTCACAAGCCTGTTCCTCTGTTACTCGCCTTCGACGGGCTCAGGCTGAAAATGGAGCTTAGGCTGACCAAAGGGTGTCATGCTGAGCTCGTCGAAGCAGGGTTCAGATCCCACAAGCCTGTTCCTCTGTTACTCGCCTTCGACGGGCTCAGGCTGACAATGGAGCTCTGGATGACAAAAGCTGTCATGCTGAGCTCGTCGAAGTTGGGTTGGTATCCTCTAGTTACCAGCTTTAAGTATCTTGATCCTTTTTATTTATTCTGTTCCCGTACTTTGTATAATTCCTTGAATACAAGGACAGCTTTTCCCAATCTCCGTCAATTAAAGCTTGCTTTTTACGTCTAGACCAGCCTTTTATTCTTTTTTCCCAGATAATAGCTTGATCAGGATCATCCAGAAATTCTTTGTACCATACGAGTTCCACGGGTAGTCGTGAGGATGTAAAACCTTTATTCTTACCTGTATTATGTATGGCTACCCTAGCATCCAAGTTTGAAGTGATTCCAGTGTAAAAACTACCATCGCTGCATTTTAGAATGTATACACAATAAGCCTTCATTTTACAAAAGAATTTTGATGAAAGTTAGTGAAGTTTGAGTACAACAGATTTGTCTAGTAGCATTTCACCTTTTATTGATCTCTTTAAACGGAACTTGTCGAAGTTGGGTTGAAATCATACAAGCCTGTTCCTCTGATACTCGCCTTCGACGGGCTCAGGCTGACAATGGATTTCAGGCTGACAAGAGTTGTCATGCTGAGCCTGTCGAAGCAGGGTTTGAAATCTCACAAGCCTGTTCCTCTGTTACTCGCCTTCGACGGGCTCAGGCTGACAAAGGGAGCTCTGGCTGACAAAGGGTGTCATGCTGAGCTCGTCGAAGCAGGGTTGAAACCTCACAAGCCTGTTCCTTCGTTACTCGCCTTCGACGGGCTCAGGCTGACAATGGAGCTCAGGCTGACAATAGGTGTCATGCTGAGCTCGTCGAAGCAGGGTTTGAAATCTTACAAGCTGGTTCCGCTGATACTCGCCTTCGACGGGCTCAGGCTGACAATGGAGCTTAGGCTGACCAAAGGAGCTCTGGCTGACAAAGGGTGTCATGCTGACAAAGGAGTTCAGGCTGACAATGGGTGTAATTCTACATTTTGAATTGTACTACCGGTCGGTTGAATTTAAGCCTTTCTGTATTTCAACTTATCGCGTTGTACTTGCTCGATTGGAAGAATATCTTGGGATTTAAAAGTCAGGGCTTTATGCACTGCACGCAAGTCTCGGGAGAGTTTACGCAAACCATTGGGTTCTAGTGAAGCACTATGATCCGTCCCTTTCCAAGTGCGATCAAGGGTATAATGACGCTCGATGATAGGAGCTCCCAAGGTGTATGCGGCTACATCAGCCGCGATCCCCAGGTGATGTCCAGAAAAGCCGATGTGTTTCACCCTGTCCTTGTATTTTTCATTCAAGGTGGTGATGTCCAACAGGCATATATCTTCAAACGGCACTGGATAGCCGCTGGTACAGTTATATACTACTAAATCCTTACCGCGCCCATGCTTCTCAAAAAATTGCACCAATTCCTCGATCTCTTCTTTGGTGGTCATACCCGTGGAACAGTGAATTTCGCCCTGATAATGCTCACAAAGCCAACCCAGCATCTCATAGTGGTTGTTACAGGCACTAGGGATCTTGATAAACTCTGGTTCCAAAGAAGCAATTTCCTGGGCGCTAGTCGTATCCCAAACACTGGTAGAATAAGTGATATCCATCTCCTCGCAGTATTCTTTTAACTCTCGATGTTGTTCAACATCAAACTCCAGGAATTCGCGATGGGCACCATAAGTATCCCCGTAGCTATTGACCGGATTAGGGTGTGGTGCATTGTACTGCTCCTCAGTCAATAATTCTTTATTATTTCTTTTCTGAAATTTAACCGCATCAGCCTTGCAAAAAATGGCAGCTACTTTGATTAATTCCTTGGCGATTTCCATATCGCCCTTGTGGTTACATCCTATTTCGGCGATCACATAGGGGGCGTGATAAGTCTTCATAAACATCTTCTAAAGCTGTGCAAGTTACGTAAAACTGATTAATACTATTACTCCTTGCCGATCAGAAAAGCTTTTTATCTGACCCTAGGTGTATAGCCTTATTTTCTATCTGATAGAAACGTTGATGACACTAATATTGCTAAATTCAATACTTTACCGCGCCCCACAACCTCAAATTCTACTCACGGAATCGTTGGTTATACCTTTCTATGAATCCGCAGGCCTCGCGTATGGCACCTGCAGCACTTTCATGTTGTAGAATTACATCAGCGTGATTCTTGACTGCGGCTGTGGCGTTGGCTGGTGTAAAAGACCAACCGACGGCACAGATATTGGCCAAATCATTCACATCGTCTCCGATATACGCCATGGAAGAGAAACTCAACTGGCGATCATGAGCGATACGAGACAATAAGCTGAACTTATCTTTGACCCCCATAAACACATCGTCGATCTTTAATTTTTTCATGCGACTGGCAACGATGGGTGAATCCTCTGAGGTCATGACCATCACCTTAATGTTTTGCTGACGCAGGATTTCCAACCCCATTCCATCCCGCATATCAAATTTCTTCATGAGTTCGCCATCCGCACCAAAATAAACACAGCCATCCGTGAATACACCATCCACGTCCAAGATCAGATGAGAAATAGGAGCATTGCCTTTTTTCCACTTTAAGCGCTCGGCCAGTAGTTGTTCTACAATACTCCAATCGGTCAGGCTATCGATTTCGGTGAGGCTGTCTTCAGGCATATGTACCAAACCAATATCTCCAGACACGCGATTTTTAGACTCAAACCATTTCTCTTTCAAAGTCAAGTAAACCGCTCCGTTTTCTAAAAGTAATCCTTCAAAGTCTTGGCGTCTTGGGCGTTTATACAAGTCGTAATTTTGTGGGGTACCATCGGCATTCCAAGTAAATCTATGGGTTTTTACCACTGTCATGGCACTGTCCTTACCTTCCTGCAGTTGTTGTAGACATAGATTGATGTCCTTGGAAGTAGTAAAAGGAGAAGTAGCTTGTAACAAACAAAAGACTTCAAAATCTGGATCCTCATCTCTAATGAAGTCGGCCATTGCCGATTCTGTACTGGCCGTATCGGTAGCGTTAGATGCCAATCTTTTTACGGCGTGTACTTTTGTGGTCCAGTGGTATTCTTTTTTCACGAAGGCCAAAATGTCTTCATCGTCAGTGTATATATAGACATCTTCCAATGTTGAGGCAATAGCAGCGCTTAGCGCCCAGCAAAACAAGGGTCTACCCAGTAATTTCTTTTTATTCTTTCCCGGTATTCCTTTGGAGCCAGCTCTTAATGGTATAAAGCCTATGGATTTCATCTGAAGATGTTTAAAATATATATCTCAAAAATAACTTTAATGTATCAAAAGTTATCGATTCAACAAATATATATCCTGAGCTAACTTTAAGCTGAACTTATTTGCCCCTTCAGCATTAAGGTGCATATTGTTATAGAATAAGGACTGGTCCGAACTTACACCTGACCTGCTGTAATCGAGTAGCGCTAGTTCATATTGAGAGGCAAAACTCTCAATAATATCCATGTGCTCTAGTTTATTCACTACCATTTTTTATCCCTCTATAAAATACGGGGCCACCACTAAAATAACCTCGATATTTTCTGACTGCATTTCATAAAGAAACTCATTTAGCATTGACTTGACTTGGTCGTTGACCTGAATTCTAAAGGGTTCAATTTTTCTTTAGGTCCAATCTTTTTCCATCTCTTTAAATCCACGGTTTCTATTAAGTGGCCTGATAGTATCTTCTTTCTGCAATAGCATTCGATACGGATTTCCTTGACCTGTGTAGCGGTAAAATGGCACCCAAAGGTCCATGGGATCAACAGACTCAACTTTAGACAAGTGTTTGATGGCCTTGGGATTTCATAACATATTTGGTAAAAACTGGTTAGGATTGTACAAATCTTCTCTTAGAGCTAAACTATGCCAGTCTACCATTAGTATGATTGATCTTGGTTTTGAATTGTGTTCAAAATATTCCTTATGCCTAAAATATTGCCTATTGAAAGGGTAACCCTCGATACCAAGATTGTAGCAATGCGTTCTGAGTACAGCGTCTATAATTGTTGGTTTCACATGGACCCAAGCTCTAGAGGAACCATATATCGCCAAGTCGGCCTTGATTTTGGGTGTATAGATACCATCCCAAACCCCCATTTAGCCATTCTTATCTAATTTTTTAAATATGGGTATGGTTGAATAACAAATATCTAGTGACAATGAGACGAAAATTCCCACCAAAATTAAATTTGAGATAAGATACCCAAATTTTTTCATTGGTTTGTTCAATGATTAATGCAAGTAACAAACCTAAAAACTTTTTAGGCGCTAAACATAGAGAAGATAAATTGTTTGAGAATTAAATGGGTTAACTAAAAATAAGGTTGTGTGTTGAAAACAATATATTCCGAAATAGAATAATTAAAATACTACAGCATTTTATTCTTAAGGCTCGGGCATCACTGTTTATGGTTGAGGATATGCTATCTGAACTTCCAACCAAGATATACCTATTGGTATATGATCTAAACTATAGACACACATTATTAACGGTCTATCTGCTCCGCAATTTCTGAAGTAAAAATCTGAGCTCCTTTCGAAAACATATGCGCCTCATCTCTAAACAAGTCACTGCTGCGGTATTCAGTATTTAAAGTATCATAAAAAATGATGGAGGCTCTTTTAGACTTTAAATTTTTAAACCTGTTTACAAAATCAGTATTGTAGGCCTTATATATAGGCGTAAACACGTAATATAATTGGATATTGTTTTCTTTACATATACGCTCTATAGAATGTAATGATGCTAATTTTTCTTCATCTTCCTTATTGATATCATAAGCAGAGGTGGATGCAATGTATTTTAAATCGTCATTCGGCTTGGGCGGCAATAATTTTGAACCATGAGAAGTCATCAAATTAATAGGATAAACCCGATTTGGCTTTAGATTGAAATCTGCTCTATCTATTTTTAAAGCAAACAAATATGGTGATAACACATTTTTTTTATCTGATGCTATCAATTTTTGATTGATGTAAGAATAATTTTTTAAGGGAAAAAGCCGGTCGTACCGGAAATGTAGAGAATGGTTGCTTAAAAATTGATTCTCATAATCAATTACCAGCAAGAGCTTTTCAGGCTTCTTGTTATATTTTAATAAGGTTTTTAAAATGAACTCATGAAAAATCACATTAGACCCGCGGTAGGAAAGATTATAAGTGCTTAAACCGGTTTGTTTTTCCAACTGTTCGGCAGCAATATTGTTTGCACCTCTTGACGAACCCAATATGATGATGTCTTTGTTCATCTCTCCATTTAAGATAAGCTCTAACCTTTTATCATATTCTTTTTTTGGAGCATGTTCGATAAAAAAATACAAGCCCTTATCCACAACAAACAGCAGTAGACCAAAAACCAAACAAGCTTGTAAAAATTTCTTCATCAAAACTGAAAGTAAATAAATTCTTGAGGCGCCTCATTACTGTAAATAAGTATGAGTAATGCTAATGATAAATAAAAGGCCCACCTTACGGCTTTTGGCTTTTTAATCAAAAATGACTCTAACGCAAATCTTTGCCTTCTTCCCGCCCATTCAACTATTAAAAATAATGCGACCATCAACAATAGGTCCGAAGGCCTAACCCCAGGCATTTTAATCAAATCCATAGTAAATATACCCTGAATGTAAGAGAATGCGTGTTTGAGATTCTCGGCTCTAAAAAATATCCAAGCAAAAACCGTCAAGGAAAAGGTAACCAACATATTTATTGCTTCCCTAAAATTGGGTAAAATTTTCTGATCTGCAACCACATCAATATGACGTCTGTTCCGGCCAGCCAACAATAGCGGAAGGAAGTAAATAGCATTTAAAAAGCCCCAGAAAATAAAGGTCCAATTAGCACCATGCCAAAAACCACTAACCACAAAAATGATAAAAGTATTACGGACCTGCATCCAGCGGCCTCCTCTACTTCCTCCTAAAGGAATATACAAATAGTCTCTGAACCATGTAGATAGGGAAATATGCCACCTGCGCCAAAACTCTGCAATATCTCTAGAAAAATAAGGAGTGGCAAAGTTTTGTTGCAAATCAAAACCAAATAATCTTGAAGTACCTATAGCGATATCAGAATATCCAGAAAAATCTCCATAGATCTGAAAGGTAAAAAAAAGCGCACCCATGACTAAAGTACTTCCAGAATAATCTGAAGAATTATTAAAAATTGAATTGGCATAAATTGCACATTGATCTGCAATCACAACTTTCTTAACCAGTCCCCACAAAATTTGCCGACACCCATTAACCGCCAAATGATATTCAAACCTGCGTTCCGCAAAAAATTGAGGCACCAAGTGCGAAGCGCGTTCTATGGGTCCAGCCACCAATTGAGGAAAAAAGCTCACAAAGGCGAAGAACGAAATAAGGTTCTTGGTTGGCTCTAACTTTCCTCTATAAACATCGATGGTGTAGCTTAAGGTTTGGAAGGTATAAAAACTGATTCCTACAGGTAAAATGATATCCAGCGAATTGGAGGCTATCGGATTTCCAAAAAAAGAAAAAGCACTGGCAAAATTGTCAATAAAAAAATTGAAGTACTTAAAGAAACCTAAGAGGCCTAGATTGAGTATAAGGCTTATGGCCAACAGTAACTTTCTTTGAGATTGAGCTCTCTTCTGCCCCAACAGAAAGCCTATAGAATAGTCACAGGCTGAACTGAATATAATCAACCCCAAGAATCGCCAGTCCCACCAGCCATAAAAAATATAACTTGCAACAACTATTAATAGATTTTGACCTCTTAGATTTTTAGCAAATACAAACCAGTACAGTAGAAAAACTACAGGCAAAAAAATGGCAAAGTCAAGCGAGTTAAACAGCATGCTAGTAGGTCAGATTTTGAAGTGCGTTACGCTTTTGAATTGTGCTAGGATCTACTGGATCTCTTCGTTGCAAATAATTCGGTAATTGGATCAATAATGTTAAAATAGCCTTGCAGTACTTTGAAAAGTAGGTCGGATTTTTAAAGGCGTATTTCTTTCCGTTATGCCATATGGTTTTTAATATCTTACGCGTTGGCTTTGGGTAATAAATGAGATAGAATCCCAAGGTATTGACCAGTTGCTTCTCAAACCTAAAATAATTGGCTCCAGAAGCTCTCCTACCTTGACTATCTTTTCTGTGATTGACCTTTATATCATATGAGTAAACAATATCATAGTTTTTGTCTAAAACTTGTATAGCCACTGCACTTTCTTCTCCATAAATGTCCATCCATGTAGGGAAACCAACAATTTGCTCATAAACCGATCTCCGCATGGCAAAACCACAGCCGACGAATTCATTGGTCTTAAACTCTACACCCTTTTTAGCTTGAGATAAGGCTTTGGAATCATTTTCGAATATGCCGGTAATTTCTTGAAAGGCAATGATCCCGATGTGCTCGCTTTCGCGAAAGCGTGTATTTACTTGATCTAAAAAATTAGTTTCTAAGGGGTGAGCATCATCATCCAAACCGATTAAAATATCTTTTGTAGCCAAAGGATAGAGTTGATGACGTGCGGGTGATGCCCCCAATTGTTTGTCTGATGAATGCCACTGGACCCAAGTGTACTTAGAAATTAAAGCCTTGGTCGCATTACAGCCGTCTATAAAAACCATAACCTCATCAGTATCGAGATTCATTATATCATGCAAACGTTTAAGAGTGACCTCCAAATCATTGGGCCGATTTCTAGTGACGATGAGAAAAGAAAAGGTCATGATGAGTTTGACAGGGTTTGATATAAGGATTGAATGACAGGGCGCAAAGTAGTACGTTCGTATTGAAGCGCCATAAAAGCAACATTTTTTTCCATAGCACGCTGCAATACATCGTGATTTTCAATGACGCTTTCCATGGCGCGGCGGATTTCGTTAACATCCATGGGGTTTTCTATGATCAACCCATTCACCCCATTTTCAATCACCTCTTGTGTAGCGCCACCAGGGTTGCTCTGTATGGGAAACGCGCCCATCCCCATGGCCTCGAGAAGTGAATTAGGCATACCGTCGCTGGTACTGACTGCAACATGGAGTAATGAGGTACCCATGATCTTCAATAAGGCTTTATTTTCTAAAAAATCACCGCGCCTGATGATTTGAATAGGCATGGATTGAAGTGTCTTGGAATGATTGCAATAATCAATAACATTTTGATCTGCACTGTATATAACATATTCAAACTTGCCATTTTGCAGCATATCACTTGCCTCAATTGCCTTAACGACATGGAGTGCTTGGCCTACACCATCATCATATCCTTTAACGATGATATGTTTGCGTTTGGACAGAGGTTGAATAAATTCACTGGGGTAATCTATACCTCCATTACCAGGCAATACGCCCAAAAATTTACCTGGGTATCCCAATTGCCTCGCAATTTGATAATCTCGTTGGCAATCTGTAATCAAATAAGCGACGCTATAAAGAAACGCCTTAACTTGAGCTCGACTTAATCCTAAATTTTGATAATCAAATAAATCACTTCCCCAAGAAGAATAAATAATAGGTATTTGAGTGTTATCCCATAATTTCTGAAAAGGAACACCTGTCAGCTTCATTTCAAAGCAATGAATACAATCTGGCTGAATCTGTTCGATGATCTTCTGAAGTTGCCCTATCACAGGGCGCTCATTAAACTTTTGAATTATATTATAGACCGCTGGCAAAGCACTCTTTAGTCTGGTCCTACCTGGAAAATCTGATTTCAGCCGCCATCCAGATATTTGATGTACCCAAGGGATTTTAGGACTCACTCCAGCATCTGTTATATCCATCCAAAAGACCTCATGGCCACTTGTCTCCAATTGATTGATCCATTGAAAGAAATGATGATTGGGTATGGAAAGAGCTAAGATTTTCAAATTAAGAGTTATTTTTAATGGTCTCCAGAAACGCTCTCCTGACTGATGCGATAGACGAATTTTCCAAATATGTGTTTCGCAATTCTTGCTTTAGTGCTGTATGTTCTTTTGAACTCAGTTCATTGATTTTTTGGACGTTATTTTTCAAGCTCTCTTTAAGTGCCTGATGCTCTAAAAAAAACTGGTTTTTAGTATTTGACAGCCTTTTTTCCATAGCACCTACCTTAGTGCTAATAATTAGATTACCAGCTGCCATCATCTCTACTCCAACGATTGGTCCACCCTCATGAAATGAACTTATAATATTGACATCTGTTTCCTGGTAAAATTGCACCAGCCCGTCGTCATCTAAATTTCCCTTGTACTCAAATTGATCATATTTGGATACAAATGCTTTCACTTGGTCTATTAAAGGCCCATCTCCAGCGATTTTCAGTGGTAGTTTTAATTGGTAAGCCGCTTCAAGAAGTTCTAAGATTCCCTTCTCAGAACTCAATCTACCAACATAACCATATACAGGAGGATCTTTGTGCTGTAAAGGAAGATTTAATAATTGTTGCTCTAATCTGGTGGATTGCTCAATGTAGGTTACTTTTTCAAAGCCTTGCGTGCGTAGGGCATCAAAATTCTCAGGTGAATGTACAATAAAATGAATGTCTTTTGAGAGCGTTTTTGAGATCTGCTTAACCTTTACCATCCCAGTGACTCTAATAAACAATTGCTTTTTAGAAGAAGTTTGGGCGCTTAGTAATGAAATCCATTTATCACATATTTCGCCACTATAAAACAGCAGGTCGAAGTCTTTGGTAATATCGATAATGATCTTACGATAAATCTTATCAAAATCTACTAAAGAACGGGTCAAACCGTTTTTTAGAAAAAAATAATGAGGGGGTTTTCTAGAGTGGTATTTTTTAACAAGATAGCCCGTCAAGGATATCAAAGGATAGCGCTTGGTTATCTCTTTACCGATTGACGTAAAATTTTGCGCAGGAACCTTCTCAAATGCGATAGACTGATCAGAAACCACTGTTGTAGAGAAAATAGAAACCTTGTACAGATCATCAAATATCTGATACAAGAATCTTGTCATACTTTCTCTACCTCCAAATTCTGAAATGGGCCCCAATATTAAAATCTTGCTCATGAGAAAAAGATCAGCTCTTAGATATAAGTAAAGTTACCTTTTTATAATCGCTTAACGAATGGATAAAATGTCGCTTAATATACCCTGTCTAAGTAATTATAAATTTGTTGATCGTTCAGCCCTTTCTTTTTCAACACCCATCTGAGAAATTTTTTAGTTTTAAATAACTTCTTGAACAAAGTGAAGTCCAACCAATATTTAAAAGCGTTTTTTTCTAATCGATCAAGTGAACTATAATCGTTGAATTGAGACGAAACAGCATCTAGTTGTTCAAATGCATCACTCATCCATTCTTCGTGAACATTACCCAAGTGGTAAGCATTATTGGAATAGGTTGATAATCGATAGCCGTTTGATAAAATAACAGGCTTATCTAAATACAGGTATTCACTATCGCCATCAATCAAGTAAGGAGAATTTCTTTCGGGAAGGGCTTCAAAAACCTCTCTTTTATAAGTAGCTACAAAATGGGAACAGCCCACTACAGCTTTGAGGCCATTCTTAGATTCTAATGTAGCAATACTATCTCCAAATTCTTCTGGAAGGTATTTCCAGCCAATACTTTTAGCAAAGTTTTCTAGCGCATCTTTATCTTTTACTTCAGAAAACTTCAACTTGTTTGAAAACAAGTAATCTTTCCAAATATTGTGAGTCAAGTCAAACTGCTTTCTGTAAACGGGAACTGGACAAACGGCACCAGCTCTAGGAAATGCCTTAAAAACGCGAACCACTTCCTGCTCCCAGTTATTTAAGAAAAGTACATCGGCATCCGTTATGGTAATCAAACGTTCTTCTGCCGTGCGTATGGCTTTTAAAACACTATTGATTTTCCCAATACCTTCACGTTCAATGATCAATTCATCAATCTCTTTCTGCTCGTAGAGTTTAATGAGTCTTTCATTGATCACCGGACTACAATTGTTACTAATGATGGATATCTTAAGAGCAGAAGTCGAGGTTTTGAGAAGCGAGCCTAAACAGAGCTCAAAAATCTTATATGCATCCTTAAAATAATCATTCTCATGTGGAATGAACAAAGGAATTACCACCCTATGGTCGCAAGGCGCCTTTATTACAGGCTTTCCTCCTTTTACTGGATTGACGCCACTCCTCATTGCTGATGCTTATAATGTGCTAATAATTTCTCGATACCCTCATTTAGCGGGACAAGACTACGATCAAGCACTGCCTTCATTTTTGAAATATCAGGTTGCCTTCTAGTCATATCACCTTCTTTAAGCGCTGGTAGGTGCACAATTTTGGAATTGCTATTGGTGATTGACAATATAGTTTCTGCAAGCTCTTTGACCGTGTAAATGGTATCACTACCTATATTATAGACATCGTTTGCATATTGATCATCAAAGAAAATACGACATGATGCCTCAATATTATCATCTATATAACAGAACGTACGGGTTTGTTGACCATCTCCGTAAATCGTGATATCCTGATGATTGACCGCTTGTGCCAACAATTTAGGGATGACAAAATCTTCACTTTGGTGCGGACCATAGGTATTGAAGAATCTAAAAATAACATAAGACAATCCATACTCTTGAAAATAGGACCTGAAATAGGCCTCTCCCACATTTTTTACCACTGCGTACGGAAGTTTAGAATTCAAGGGAGTTACATCTTCAATTTGGGGAAGACTTACAGGTTCACCGTAAACTTCGCTGCTGGAGCTGAAGGCTACTTTTTTGACCCCTGTATTTTTAGAAAGCTCAAGAATATTCTTGATACCTTGAATATCATTGAGTACATTGATAGGGTTATCTAATGTACGTTGCACGCCCACTACCGCTGCATAGTGAAATACAAAATCATAGGATTTTGACAACATGACCTGAGATAAGGCCTGCAGGTCGTTGACGTCTAACTTTACAAAGGAAAAATCACTGTGTTTTGGTAATTTATTGACATCACCTGTGCTAAGATTATCCAGTCCTGTAACCTTGTAACCTTGCTGTAAAAGATAATTGGCTAGTGCACTTCCTACATTGCCCGCTACACCAGTGATTAGAATATTTTTTTTCATGAGGGATTAAAAAAGCAAATATAGTTTATATGGATTTGAGCAGAAGACCTTTAAAAACTTCTCCTTTCCCTGTGAATTGGAAAGAAAAATAAATGAGTTTCAACAACCACAATTGCTTTTTTTCAGGCATTAAATGGCGCAATTGCGCATACATTTCTCTGTTCATCTGTGATTTACGCCAGGCTGGTTGTTTCAAGGCGGTGACAAACAGTCCGATCAATTCTTTTATCAATATCCGGCGAGCTGCAGGTGTGGTCAAGGTTGGGTATCCAGTGACAAATTGATAACGTACGCGAAAACTTGATGCTAATTTTGTTGCAGATGCTGGACCATGGGAAATGCTTTGGTCGTGTTTTCTAAAGAAAACCAATGCCTGATCAACGACACCATAATTGGTGGTCTGGGCTAACAATCTACCAAACATATCCAATTCTTGGGATTGATGAAGGTGCTCATCAAAGAGAATCTTGTGATTGATGAGAACCTCCTTTTTGATCAATGGAGCCTGAGTCAGCCACTTTATACGATGTGAAACGTAGTCATTAAAAGGATCATCAGAATGTAAGTTGATTGACCTGGGTGTACCATTACCATCAAATTTGCCTTCAAAAACTAGGGTCTGACAAACATTAAAATCGTATGCATGATGATTGAGATGTTGGACTTGTAGCAGCAACTTATCCGGATGCATTAAATCATCACTGTCAAAAAAGTTGATATAAATCCCAGTGGACTTTTCAAATCCTATATTTCGGCAAGCATTTGCACCCTTGGGTCTTTCTTGATCACGCTTGTACAAATGAATACGGTCGTCTTTTTTTACATAAGATTCAACCACATCCACGGTGTTGTCTGAGCTATGGTCATCTACTATAATACATTCCCAATGGGTATAACTTTGCTTTAAGATGGATGCTAAAGTCTCGCCAATTAAGTGACCTCGGTTGTAAACAGGTATAATGATTGAAACCAATTTATTCATAAATAATGAGGTCCTGTGGTCTTATTTAACTCAACGTGCTGAACGATCTGATCCAATTCATTAGACAAATTCTTGGTAAGCGATCTATAGTATGTATAAGCATCAAAATTTCCTTTTAAAATGTTTTTAACGCTCTTGCGCTTGAATTCTTTAATTTTTTTTCTAAGAATGACTTCATTGTTGGGGACGTTTGGATTGGCCACATAATGTTTGATTTTCAACATCCTTTTGTCCACATCCTTAATGGAATACCGCTTAATATCCTCCATTTTTCTTTTTGCTCTATCGTGAATCATTGCTGCTGAAGGAACGACACCAATTTTGAGCCCATGATACTTTAGGCGATGACAATAATTTTCATCCTCACCATAGTGGAAAAAAACAGGATCAAATCCGCCGATGGTTTGCAATGTTTTCTTTGGCAAAAACCATCCAGCTGCATTGACAAAAGCTATTTCATAAACCTGTTTTAATTCTTGATTAATCGCATCTGAATAGAAATCAGGATTGTGATCATACTGCAGATAATAACTGAATAATCGATCCAGCTTGCGATCAGTGCCATCAAAATGGATCGGGCTCAAGAGCGAAAATTCTGGATGATTTTCATAACAGATTTGTAGTTTTTCAATGGTATCCGTTCTCAAGTAGGCATCTTGGTTTAAAAGAAAACAAGATTCGGCTCCTTCTTGCAGTGCATGGGTCAAACCAAGATTATTGGCCTTTCCAAAACCCAGGTTTTGGGATTGAGCAAACAGCCTGTGTTGGGGGTAATGGTCAGTAATAAACTGAACCGTATCATCTGTTGACGCATTGTCCACAATAATCACTGGATATTGAGCGGGTATGGATGCTAGACACTTCTCCAGCCAGCGCATGCCATTATAGGTTACGATAATGATAAATGTTTTAGTCATGCCTACCCAAATAGCGTTTAAGCTTTCTCATTATTCTGGCGCTTAAACCGAATTTATTTTTCAACTTCAATTGGATATCTGCATGCAGGTAAGGAAAAAACTCTTTATACAAAATCCTATTATAGTGCTGATAGTCCATGATCTGAGTTTTACTATTTACACTGGTCGCTTGTTCTAGATGCAGTCTAAATTTTACCAAGGAACGATTGATGATCGCTATTTTGGCAAATTTAAGGATCCGATAGTAAAACACATAGTCTAAAATCTGTTTTAGATGTTCATCAAACAAACCTGTTTGCCGAATGATTTCAGTTCGGAACATTGTACAACTAGGTTCGCCAATTTTATTTTTCAATGGGCTTAGGAACCATGGTTGCGACATCATGGTATGATCAATCAGGTCCACATCCTTATCGGATTGAAATTCTGCTTGAAGGTTTTTAAATTTTTTGATCCATTCATTTATTGAAGTAGTTGGACCAGATTCTACGATGAATTCGCGTTTTGAACTCACCAAAGCCACTTCAGGCGAAGCTTCAAGAATAGCTAACATTGCAGATACACAGTTTGGCATGAGCACATCGTCTTGAAATAAGAATTTGATATAGTCACCTTTCGCGAAAGCGATACAATTGTTCCAGTTGGCCCCAATACCAGCAGGTTGATGATGTAAAATACGGGTGGGAATCGGATTGTTTTTTCTGAATGCTTCAACGATTTCCAAGGTACGATCTGTGCTGGCATCATCACTGATTACAAGTTCAATATTTTTATAGGTTTGCTCACGCACTGAGTCCAGGGCTTCCTGTAGGTATTTTTCACCGTTATAGGTAGGAATACAAATAGATACTAGGGGTGAGTTCATTTTTATTTGATAGTTTCTTTTAAAGAGAAGCTTTTACATGTGCGGAAAGGTAAGGATTTGACATTTATACCATTTTAATGATTGATATAACGTATATGGGAATTGATCGCTATAATTATTATCCAATCTAGATCTATACTGTTCAATTAGTGGTTGATTATTAAGCGAATATCCTAATATCAATCCAAGTCATTGCATTGTGAATAACAACTTAGATGAAGATATTATAGGATGGGATCGGATAAAGTAGATTCAATAATATTAAGTAATTTAGGAAAAACCACATCAGATTTTGAAGTTTGAAATTGGATCCTCGCTTGTTCTCCCATGGTTTTTATTAGAGATCGATTGTTGTAACAGTTGGCAACCGCCTCTGCCATCCGCTGCGTATCTAGATAAGGAACAATCACCCCACCTCCATCAACGATAGATTCATTGATCCCTGTGGCTTTGTCGAAAGTAATGATGGGAACTTTAAGAAGCGCATTCTCGACACATACGAGTGGGTATGGATCTTCTCTTGAGGTGAGCAGAAATACAGAGAAATTGCGATAAGATTCTATTGGATCAGACACTGCACCCATGAATTCTACTTTCCCTGCGAGACCAGCCTTGGAAATATCTGCTTCGTAAATGGTTCTAAACTTTTTATCAATGTGACCTAGCCACTGAAATTTGGCCACTGACATGGGATTTTCTCGAAAAAAATTGATGGCTACCTGAACAAACAGCTCTGGTCCTTTACGCCAATGAACCGTACCCGAGCCTCCGATGATAAACTCCTGGCTTTCATACTTCTCAACCTTTATATCCTTAGCAGGAGTTTCCCTGACCAAGCTAACATTGATTTTGGAGGTATCTAAATAAGCTTTCAAATCATCTATGACTAAGCTGGAGGGTGCGACAAAGTGATCTACTAAATCAGATTGCGCCCGCCATCTTTGATCCAGAAGCTTGAGCATAATATTTGCTTCATGAATATGACAGATCAAGGGCACTTTTTTAATTTGCTTGATTTGAGTCGCCAATAAAAAAGTAGGCACTGAATTGGCATATATTAAATCCACATGAATATCCTCTAGGGACTTTAATACAACTTCCGAAAAGCTTTTGTGGAAGAATAGTTTCTCAACTTTGCTTAGAATCCTTCCTTTTTTACCCTGAGATTTGGGAATCAAAAGTAAATCAGCCACGCTTTGAAACTCTTTCTCTAGCTCCCCTGACTTCATACCTACAACCATCAGCGTATGGTTTGTATTTTCTTTTAACCAGTACATAAAATTCAACATCACCAAAGGCGATCCTGTACGAGTCAATTCGTGAAGTGCAAAAACTAAGGTCATTTTGATTCGAGGATTTTAAACATAGCTAAAGTCGTGGAATAATACCCAATCTAGTGAGAAGTTTGATTTTTCTGGATCTATTCATTTTTTGAAATAGCGTTTGGTATTCCTCTAGTTCCAAAGCATCTTCTACAAATAAAGGAAAATGTTCTTGAAGAACGGAGGTCCTTTCTCGGTCAATCAGTTCTTTGTTAGCTGGGTCAGCGCTGATCCCGTCATGATAATGATCACTAAGAACTTTTGGTACATGCCCGTAAGTGGCATTATGCTTAGCGACAGCCAAAATAAAAAACTTCCAATCAGAGACAATCGCTAATGACTCGTCGTAAAAACCAAATGTATAGAACAGTTCTCTTTTAATGAAGGTGACTTGATGAAAAGGCATTTGCTTTCTTAAGAAGGAAAATGTCAATTTATCTGGTGCTTGTCTAAGAATGGCCTGATCGGATTTAATAAGCCTTACATCAAAATATATAAAATCCGTGCTGAGTTCGCTTTCATAAAAATATTGAACAGCCTGAGGTGAATAAAATGCATCCCCACTATTAAGAAAAAGTACATACTCACCCTTTGCTGCTCGAATTCCTTTGTTCATAGCGTTGTAAATACCATCATCACTTTCTGATATCCAGTGATCAACATATTCAGAGAATTCTTGAATCACCTCCACACTACCGTCATCTGAACCTCCATCAATGACCAACAATTCGTAGTCGGTGTTAGACTGGGTTTTAACACTTTCTAGAGTACGCTCTAAACCTATTGCGTCGTTGTAGTTTACCGTTATGATTGAGAGTTTCATCAAAAAATATTGAGCTATTTATTCACAAAGAGAATTAGGATCCGGCCGAATTTAAGTACTTATTTCTTATGGCTTTTATATATATGTACTTTTTATCATAATTGAGACTTAATGCTTTTGCTTGATTTTTAGTAAATATGATCGACAGTCTTAATCAAAGAAAAAGAGTAAGGTCTCATTTTACTTTTAATTTTTTAAAAAAATATGCGCACTTTGAAGCTATTTTGAAAGTCTTTGATGATTTGATTCTCTGCAACTCTTTTTTATAATCCTCCTTGGTTTTATGAAGATGATCAGTTCTGAAAAAAGGAGATAGATTTGATATTTCAAAATCGCCTTTGGTTGAGGGGTAATTACCATATTCTTGTAAAAATTGATCTCCTAAAAAGCGTTGATATTGTAGTAAAAGACCTTTCAATTCATCATTGTTTTTTGTCAAATCCTTGCTTTCGGATTTGGTTTGCTTGTAAGATTTACCAGAGTTTTGATATGGATCTCCATACTTACCTTTGATCTTAACGTTCCGTTTTGTATCTAAAAAATCAATTTGAAACGAAATTCCCAACCATTCATAAATGCGTTCAATTTCATTTAATTGGTCGTCAACAATGTTTTCGTAGTATACTGTTTTGACTAGTGGATCATTTTTATGTTTCAAACTAAATTCATGTAGCCTTTTAGGGGCTAATAACAAATCACGCTTGTACGGCTCCAGTAGTTCAATCGATCCCTTATTCCAAGTATTGATAATTGATTTAAATACGTCAACTGGATTTCTTTTTAGAATAATCATCCTAGAATTGGGAAATATCTTTTTAATCTCATCAATGATTTCCCAATATCTGGGAGTTTTATCTATTACGTAAGGATAATCGTTAACCAAGGGCTCATATAATGAAAGTAGAAAGTTCTTAAACTTGGACTGAAAATTATCAGTACCTGTATGTCTTAAATAGGTTTGAAAAGCGTCATTTCCCAAAACATTGTCAAATTTACTAGATACAAGATCGCTATTGATCTGATTAGCGAAATTTAATAGCAACCAATGTTCGCTTATCGTATTAACATCATTATTGTTAGACAATAAGTTTTGCAACAGGGTTGAACCAGCTCGTGGTTGAGAAATGATGAATATGATATTATTTTCTTCCAAGATATTTTCTGATTCTGCTTAATAAGGCTCTTTTTCTACTTTTTTTCAACTGCGCCGTTTTCAACTCATTTAGCCTACTAAAAATTTCTTTTCTTTCATTTCTTCCCAATTGCTTAATATCTTGGCGATATTTCTTAAAAATATAATTATATGCTGATATGTGTTGTTGTATAGGTCGTTTAGACAAACCACTTTTACTTTGTCTAATATGGGTGGTGACCACATTTGATCCAACAATCTTGAATTCTTTTGAAAGTCTAATCCGGAAATCATAATCTTCGTATAATTCAAGTTTATGATCGTAACCTCCTATTTCCTCTACAGCATTCTTTCTTATCAATTCCATTCTAAAAAGACTGTTTCTAGGATAATTCCTGCACAACGTCCTTTTAAAACTCGAAGTTATTAAATCATCTGTTTGTTCCGCCCATGTGAAAAGGAATTTATCTAATTCTTCTGTGTAATAAGAATTATTGGAAAAAGCAACATCACAATTGTAGTTTTTAATAATTTCTACTTCTGTTTCAAGTTTATTTGGAAGGTATAAGTCATCACCATCGCAATAGGTAAAAAAGTCGCTGGTAACCATGGAAATGGCCTTCGATCGAACTTTCGAAACACCTTGATTTCGTTCAAAAATGAAATACTTTATAATCTTATGTTGATCTGCATAATACCGTATCAATTCATCTGAGCCATCAGAAGAACAATCATCGACAATTATGATTTCGTCAGGCATTAAAGTTTGCGCCAAAACTCCTTCGATAGCTTCTCTGAGAAATTCCTTTTGGTTGAAGGATGTGATATAAACTGAAATGGTCATTTAAAGCTCATAATTATATTTGCCAGATAAATTCTCTACCAAGTTTATCATCTCTTGTTTCTCATTTTCTTTCCAAGCTTGATATTCAGGGTAGTTACTCAATTTAAACATATTTCTAGGTTCATTACCAGTAATAGTTACTTTGTTTACCCGCTTATTAGATAACGCAATTAACTCTTTATCAGTTAAATGATTATTAATCCCAATAAACTGAAATAATGACTTCAGTACGGTTAGGTCTTTAGTGAGGTCTTCCAACTTTAATGTAAGGAAACAAGGTAGATGATCCTTTTTGAACTCTTCAATAAAATCATGAGTGGCGTTCCAAACCCAGGCTAATTTTTCAATTTGCGAATACGATTCCCAAACCGAACGATCTGGGTTTTTAATTCTTCCCATCTCCCAAACCGTGTCGTTCCTGTGCCATCCCTTCATTATCGCACTTCGAATAAAATCCCCTGGGTGCCTAGTCAGATGAACAAACTTAGCTTTAGGAAAAAGTGATTTTATTTGATGAATATAAAAAACCAAACACTGATTAGATTCTAAATAGATCTTGTTCTGGATGGAACTCTGTAACATAAGTTCAATTCTAGCAGACTCAAATATCATTTGAAGCGTTTCATGCTTGTCCTGATTAAATAAAGCATAATCAGACAATAAAAATAGATTAGGAAATGCCTCGTGATGAGCGTCTATTTCAGAATAGTTTTTGAAAATTCTTTGAATGAATGCCGACCCTGAACGCCCCGTATTGAGAACAAAAACAGGTTCGTAATTTGCATAAAATTGATTTAGGAATTCACTACTTACGTGATGTATTTGCTGAAAATTTGAAGGTAATGAGTTTTTACTTGTCACAGTATCTAATTTATTATTGTGAATATTTCATTCTTTTTGATTTCCAAACTCCAACTTCAATAAAGATATGACGATCTTAAATGTACTGGTCTAGATAAAACTCTACATATTAATTTCACTTTAGATTAAATCGACTCCGTATTCGATCTATCAAACCAAGATTACTAGTAATAATTTGTTCTTGCTTCTTTTCAGAATTTTCTTTAGACCAGAATCTCAAAGCGTAGTCGATTACAGATTGCAAGTTTTCTGTATACATAGATAATTTTTCCTCTACTTTTTCATACTCTTTCTTGTTGTGTGCTTCGTATTCATCAAATTCACTTTTCTTCCAATTTTGGTCATTCCCAATGTGAAAGGTAAGATGTTCTTCGTCAAATTCTTTAAAATTGGAAGAAAAGACAGATAGATTTAAATATAACGATAGCCCAACATATCTAGCTCCTATAATAATGTCTTCCAACTGAAGTTTATAAAATAAATCACGTTTAAAAACGAAGCAATCAAAACCTGGATGCTTTTCCCCAATCTCACTATATGCAGAATACAGAGTATCTAAAGAATGTAATCCTGAGATCGTGCGCCGATTAATCACAAAGGCATCCAATCCTTCTTCAATCTTTTGTTTGACAAAAAGGTAGAAATAAGGCTGTAAAGCAATATCGCTGTTTGTATAAATGATAAAGTCAGAATTAAGAGCTGCTGCGCGGCCCAGAATATCGTTTAATACTGGCAACTTACGCCTCTTTTTGAAAACACCTAGATCAAGAACCGATCTCTGTAAGTTTTTGGTTTTTATGAAACCATCAGGTATGATTTTTCGATCCTCCTCATATTGTGTGGTGGCTAGATTTACATCAACAACTCCTTCACTCAACTTCTGTGCTATCAACATCGTTTCAAATGTAACGGGCTGCGCTATGAAGAGATCAGATTCTGAACCAACCAGAACTGGGTTTATAATGTGAGCAATTCTAATCATTTAAAAAAATTAAAAAAACGTTGACGCTTTAAAAATTCCTTAGACTTTTCAAAGTTTGCCGGAGTAGAATCGAGATCCATGTTTTTGTTAAATGGATGGTATTGCGTAGCTCTTTGATATGTTAAGTTAGAAATTGACCTTAAATTGGATCTGTCAATTTTATCTTTATCTATAAAAAATAGATTCTGGTAATTCCTACCAATGAACACAAATTCTGTTCTTGACTTAAAAAAATTAAATATTTTTTGATCAAACTCCGATGAATTGCTTTCAATAATTAATAGTGAAATGTTCACTTCGTTAAAATCTATACCTTTCAAAACCTCCAATTCAAAGCCTTCCACATCAATAGAAACTACGTCTATATTTTTTGGAAAGCCTGGATTTTCCTTCAGTATTTTTCCAAAGGATTTTGCATCTACCTCCAATCGTTTAGGCTCTTCGTACGGCAACCCACGATTTGCATATCTTCTTTTTATGTCTTCCTCATCGAAAGAGCAACCTGACAACACGCCTATTTCCTCAGCAAAAAAAGTAATTGTATTATTTTGATCACTTTCAACTACGGCACAGTTTACATTAATAGCATCAGGCCTGTTCAACTCAAGTTCTTGAAACATGATTGGGTTGGGCTCTATATTCAATGTCTCCCAGCCAATTTTTTCTAAGCTATACGTGTTGCTTAAGTGCATGCCATCAAATGCTCCAATCTCCACCGCATAACCATTTTTTTTCTTTCCTAGCAATTGCCAAGCTATGTAATCATCACCATGCTGGCTCAAGGAGATAAACGCATTTAGGTCTGGCCATTTTAATTCGTACCCATTTCGATCTAAATATTTATAAGCTATTCGTTCAATAGATACTATTTCCTTTTCATTTAATTCAGTTAGAAATTGATTGGATTCACCACTATTTATATGGTTGTGATGAATTAGGGTTTCTTTGTTGAACACCTGACCGTATGCTTCTTGTTTATTTTCGTTATTTAATTCTGTCTGTGTTTTTTTAATCTGATTGATACCAAGAGAATCAGCGATTTCAATCCTCTGCGGGTCAGAAATGTTGATATTGAGAATGGATTCAAAATATTTTAGTTCCAAGATATAATCCTGAGTAAAATCTTCGTACTTTCTTGAATGAATTGGAACAGGAAGATTTACCCATTTATAAAATTCATTTAAATAGGTATGGGTAGCATTCTCAATTTCGTCATCATTCTGTTTTATCCATCCTTTTTTTATCGAGGATACGATCACATCTCTAACGTCACGATAACAATGAAAAACTATTGCATTCTCGTCAACTATTGTTCTAAGTATTTCATCATTAAAGGAGTGAACTTTAATGACCTTTAAACCTGAATAGCTAGAATATTTATTTTTTATCTTGCTGAAATCTTCTATTTTAAAATAAGGTATCCTTATTCCTAAATTGTCCGTTTCAACAAGTTTGGATACTAGATTGTATTGCAATGTAGAACCTGACCTTTTAGCGCCTGCACAAATTACCCACATATTAATTTTTTATTTTTTCAAGATTCCATTCAAAATCTGGTCTTAATGGCCCTTTTGATTTTCCAAACCAGCGTCCTAACTCAATATTCTTTGGTATAACATTAAATTCAATCACCTGCTGCTCTCTAAACAATACCTCTTTTTCTTCGTTATACACTTGAAAATCCAACGTAAATATGGTTGAATTAAAGAAGTTGGGAGGTATTTTCATCATAAATCTAATTCGCCCTGTGGTGTTATCAGCAGACACATTCTCTTCAAATTGACTCGTGCAAGCAAAGATAACTTCCTTATTTTTTTCAAAAAATTGAGCATTGATGTAGTAATATTTGGAAACGTCGACAACTTGAATTTCTACGGTGAATTCGATTGAATCATCCATGGCGATTGGAAGACCACCAGGTTTATTGACGGCAATAACTTTAGCCTCAATTAACTTTGTGCCATCAATCGTTGAAACTTTATCTTCTCCGTATTTCCTTGCATTAGAAACCACTCCTTCATCATTTTCATTGAGATAAAATGAAACACAATCATCGGTTGTTCCTCTAAAAGCTATTTTACCATTCTGCAGGGCAATCCCTCTCGTACACAAACTTTTAACTGCAGCCATGTTATGACTCACAAAAAGAACTGTTCGACCTGAGGTATCAGAAATATCCTGCATCTTACCGATGGCTTTTTTCTGGAACTCGGCATCTCCTACGGCCAATACCTCATCAACCACCAAAATATCAGGTTCTAAGAATGCCGCCACCGCAAAGCCCAGACGTACACGCATACCGCTGCTGTATCTTTTAACCGGTGTATCTATATACATCTCGCAACCTGAAAAGTCGACGATTTCATCAATTTTTGACGCTATTTCTGCCTTGGTCATCCCTAAAATAGCCCCATTTAAAAAGATGTTCTCCCGTCCTGTCAACTCAGGATGCATCCCAGTACCCACTTCAAGTAAACTAGCGATCCTACCTTTGGTTTTAATACTTCCCGTAGTAGGCGCGGTGACTCTTGATAAAATCTTTAACAATGTAGACTTTCCCGCTCCATTTTTGCCGATAATTCCGATAATTTCGCCACGTTTTACCTCAAAATTAATATCCTGAAGTGCCCATACATAATCACTGGTTGCCTTGGCACTGCGATCATTCTCTGCTCCTATCTTTAGATATGGATCTTCTTTACCTCTTATTCTATGCCAGAATCTGTTGAGATCATGTCCCAATGATCCGGTCCCCACAAGTCCTAATCGATATTGCTTGCTTAAATTTTCGACTTTTAAAATCACATCACTCATGGTCGTCAATTTTAAATGAACAAGCGCTTAAAAGCCCCTTTCCCAACTCAAGGATCATCTCCCTATCTGGCAAATTTTGTCCATGTTTCTGAACTTCTTCAAAATTTATCTGGTGATCGTTTTGAATAGAAATAGGTTCATAAGGATTCAATCCCACACTGAGAAAATAATCATGGTATTTGACTCCATCCCCTGTAAATTTATCAGAAAACTTGACTTGTACAGCTGGGATTCCGTAGGCGTGGGCTACGATCAATCCATGCAAAGAAGATGATAAGATTTGTCGACATGATAAAATGTCACGTGTAGTGTACTCTACGTCATTGGAATTGAAATCGATAAGCTTCACATCTTTGCGATCTTGTAGCAAATCCCTTACCAGGTCAAGGTCATTGATATGTGGTATAACGCCCAATTCATGGGTCTTGTTGATCTCTGGCGCGAAGAAATCAGGTAGCAGCAAGGCAAGATCTCCGTAAATTTCTGGACAATCTATGTTCAAATCCAGGATTCGCTTTCGCGAAAGCGGACCTCTTACAGCGGGATAAATAGCTTTAGGCATCTCACTATCTACATTCATGACGCTACTACCCCAAACGGTAGCATAAGCAGCCAGGTGATCAATAATACTTCCTACGGTCGCATGATAGGTTTTGGGTTTTTGCCAGCATTTTTTGTCCTTATTTCTAAAAAACCTTGGAGCCCTGCCTGTAATTTTCTCGTACCAGAAGGGACCGATCAAGTCCCCATAATTTTCAAAAGGGTTCTTCTGAATATATCGCTCACTCCAACAGTATAATCGATCGTGTTCCATTATACAGTATCAATAAAATTACGTTCTGTTCTATTGAAGATGACAAGCCCTATGAACATCATGATAACCCCCAGTCCCAGTGCGGCTAACAGAGGTATTATGTTGGGTTGATCACCGCCTAGTAGCATATACCGCCATGCCTCAATTACTTGGGCCAGCGGGTTATATTCAATCAGCCAATAATATTCATTCAGCTTTTTCTTGGCCTCCTGTAATGGGTACATCACAGCACTGAGATACATCAATAAATTAAGTCCAAAACCAATCAGTATACTGAGGTCTCTATATTTTGTGGTGAGCGCAGTTAATATAAAACCAGTCCCTAAAGCAATACTAGCAATAGCTAGAATAGGAACAAAAAAGAGAAACCAGTCAAACCCTGGAGCAATATCACTACCCTGGTATAAATAGTAGAAATAAAAGATGATTAAAATGAATAGTTGAATCGAAAACTTAAACAATCCAGAAACTGCCTTACTCAACGGAACGATGACCCGAGGGAAATAAACCTTACCAAAAAGGCCTTGGTTGGCTTTAAAAGTACTGCTGGCAGAATTGAGACATTCTTTAAAATAAGTCCACAATACCAGACCCGATAAATTGAATAAAAATGGGGGTACACTACCTGTGTCAATTCCTGCGACGTTGTTGAAGATCAAAGTAAAAATAACACTGGTAAATAAGGGTTGTATTAAAAACCATAGCGGCCCCAAAATAGTTTGCTTGTAAACGGTAACAATATCCCTTTTTACAAACAGCCATAATAAATCACGATACCTCCAAATTTCTTTAAAGTTCAGATCAATAAACTTTGCCTTGGGTTTAATCTCATACAACCATTCTTGTGATCCTGCTGCCATCTTCACTGTTCCTTTTATTTTTTCCTAGAAGTCCATTTAGTAAGAAGACTTTTAAGACCCGATGACTTCTTTTCATTCTCATGATAACCGTTCCCATAAGCACCGTAACCATAACCATAACCGTAGCCATAACCATAGCCATAACCGTATTTTCCTCGTTCGTTGAAATAGTTAAAGACAAAACTTACATTACTGATCTCTTCACGTTGGTATTTCTCGTTGATGACGTCCAACATTCCTTTTTTGGTATAGCCCTGTCTTACCATATAAATACTGGCATCTGCATGACGTGCGATTTCTAAAGAATCCGCGACAAGACCTAAAGGAGGTGTATCCAATATGATATAATCGTATGCTGTCTTAAAACCTTCAATCATTTCAGATGCCCGCTGCGACATGATCAATTCGCTGGGATTCGGTGGAACTGGTCCAGATAAGACAATGTCCAAATGATCGATTTTAGTAGATCTTATCATTTCCTCCATGGTACAGTCGCCCACCAAGTAATTAGATACGCCCAGGTCATTGTCAATCTCAAAATCATCAAAGATCTTCGGTTTTCTTAAATCCAGTCCCACCAGCAAGGTGCGTTTTCCGCTTAAAGCGAACACCGTGGCCAGGTTGATACTCGTAAACGTCTTCCCTTCCCCACTCACACTACTGGTCACCATGATGGTCCGCGAATTAAACGTAGTATCTGGGTTATATAAGAAATGTAAGCTCGAACGCAATCCTCTAAAAGATTCGGCAATGGTTGATTTTGGTTTATCGTGAACAATCAAATTGGTTGGGTGGTCCATTTTACCTACTACACCCAGCAACGGAATTTTAGATAATTTTTCAATATCCTTAGGCGCATGAATATAATTATCAAGAACGGTTAGAATAAAGGCGACACCAATAGGCATCGCAATAGCAAGAAGCAACGCGATGAGATAATTGATATTACTATCCTGTGACCTTCCCCCTTGACCTACATCTTTGGCCTCATCAATTACAAAAATATCTGAAACATTAGCCGCCTTGACAAGCTCAGCTTCCGCTTTTTTGGCCAGGAAAATGTTGTAGGCATTTTGTTTAACGTTGAACTCTCTTTGAATTTTTAAATACTCTTGCTGCTCTTTGGGCAACTTCCTGATTTGCGCTTCTACTTCATTGATGTCTTGGTTGAGCTCTCTCAACTCATCGGCCAATTGTATTTTTGAACTGGCAATGTTTTCATAAATCACATCTTTAATCGCATCAATATCCCGGTCGATGCGCTGAAATACAGGAGCATCTTCTCTAACTGCAAATTCGCGTCGTTTGCGTTCTTCAGACAAGGCAATGATTCTGGCAACACTTCCAGTGATATTAGGCTCGGTAATCCCAACGACCGTAGGTGCCTGAATAGCAGTATAGTCTGTTTTATTTTGCAGGTAAGATTTCAAATTATCGTAATAATTCACTTTGTTAGTAAGCGTATTACGACGCAGTTCATAGTTGGTCAATTTTTCATTATAATCCGAACTCTGCGCACTGGCATCAATCAGCTGGCTGTTGCTTTTGAAATCATTTAAAGCTTGTTCAGACTCCTTTAAGGCATCTGCCTCGGCAATCAATGTGCTGTCGATGTACTCAATCGTACTGGTGGCAAATTTATTCTTGCGAAGCAGTTCTCCCTTTTCCAGTACTACCGAACTCGTATTAATATAATCGACCAAACGCTGTTTATTGGTCCCTTCAAGGCTCAATCTGAGTATTGAGCTTCCATCGGGCATCTGTTGTATACTGATCTCTTTGTATCTATTGACCGTACCCCAGTAATTACCAAAGCTGATCAACCATTCTCCAGCTTTAATATTTTCAGTGCGTTTCTCAATTTTCGCATGAAGAAAAGGCAGATCAATGGACTCACCAAAGCTATAGCGCTTTGACCATTCTCCCTGAGTTACCGGTATATTGTCTGCTTTGAGTGTGGTATAGTTATAGACCCTAGCTGAAGCAGAAGGAAAGTTGGTGCTTAATTCAAATGTATTTTGATCCAGAACTTTTACCCGTATGGATTTCCCATACAATTGCCATTGATTGGTATCAGCATAAACGAAGAAAGGGGTTTGTTTATAGGCATCTTTGTTGTAATAGTCACCTTCTTTGATGTAGTTGATGTAATATTGTAGTTCATCTACCACTTTTTCAGCATGGCTCCTGGATTTGAACTGGGTTATTACCGTAGTTACCTTATCGGTAGTTCCTCCCCAGTTAAAAGTCAAACTGGTGTTATTGGTGAATAATGGATTGGTATTATCTTTAATACTAATTAAAGAGTCAATAGAATAAAATGTTTGTATAAATTGATTTTTGTAATACGCGTAACCTACCCCGATCACAAGACACAATATAAATAGCCACCAAAGTTTAAGCAGCTTAGTCAGAAATTGCCTAATATCAAAGATATTGGACAGCGAATTAACTTCTTTTTCTTCTTCTTCCATGCTAATTGGATATTCTGTCAATCAATAAAACCGTTCCCACTACTGCGGTAAATACAGATAAAATAGTTGTAAATGATGAAAGGCCAGTGGTTCCTGTCCCCAATGCTTTTTGAGGCAATGGGTTCACTACAATCATATCATTGTTTTGAACATAATAATAAGGCGAATAAACCACATCCATACTGGTCAGATCCAATTCGTGGGTGCGGACTCCATCTGGATATTGCCGTACAATTTTTACTGCAGTCAGATCTCCGGTGATGGGTACACCACCACCGTCGGCAATGGCCTCGACGATACTTACTTGATCTCTATAAATATTCTTTTGACCTGGCCCATTTACTTCACCTACCATGGTATATCGCAAACCATCGAGTTTTACGGTAACAAAAATATCTGCGTTCTTTTTAAAAAATTCAGCCAGTAAGCGTTTTTCAATAAGCATTCTCAGCTCTTCCGTGGTCATGCCCAATGCCTTGATCTTACCCAACTGCGGTACACGTATATCACCGTGTTGATCCAGGCTATAACCAGTAAAGTACAATCCTCCACTACGCGTACTTTGTTGGGTAGTTCCAGGTCCAGAGTTCGAAACATCAAAACCTGTAACCAAATCTGGGTCTGTAGGCGCCTTGATCTGAATGGATAATATATCGTTTACTTGCAGTCTATAGGGTGCCTGCACTTTTCTAATAGAAATCAGAGAATCGTTGAGGGCAGACTTTGATTCTTGAAGGTAAGTGATCTTGGAAGTCGGTACGCAGGAAGATACCAGCAACACCACGCCCAAAATAAATAAAGCCAAAAGCTTGCGCATAGTCAGAATTGTGTAAGCTGCAAATATAAAGTTATTGTAATGAAAACACCATTTAACCAAGCATATTGCATTTTCATCGGAAAATCAATCAAACCACCATACCCGCAGCTACCGTCTCATGGGTTTGCTCATCTACGAGAATAATGCTTCCTGTAATTCGATTTTCCCGATAAGTATCCACCAACATGGGTTTACTAGTCTTTAAAGTCACCCTACCTATTTCATTTACCTCAAAGGGATCTGTAGTTTTCTCCCTGGATAAATTTTCCATATTGATTTGATATACCTTTTCTTTGATCATGCAGGTTTGCTCATTGTTGCAGTGCATGATTTTATATTTTTTACGTAGAACGGAAGGATTGGTATGTAGCCAACACAGCATTACATCAAATTCCTGAACAGCTTCAGGTTGGTTATTCGGTCGGACCAACATATCACCTCTGGCAATATCAATATCATCCTCCAGGGTCACAACGACTGACATCGGAGCAAAAGCTTCTTCCAATTCCTTTTCTCCAAGTTGTATACTTGCGACTTTGGAAGAGAAACCGGATGGTAAAGCCACCACAGCATCCCCAATTCTGATCACGCCACTCGCCAACCGCCCAGCATAACCGCGGTAGTCAGTAAAGCCTTCTCGCTGTGGCCGTATAACTGTCTGTACTGGTAGGCGGAGATCCAATTTATTTAAATCACTACCAATATGCATATGTTCCAACGTATATAACAATGGCGCACCCAGATACCAAGGCATATTTTCTGATCGGTGTACGACATTATCGCCATTGAGTGCACTCATGGGAATAAAAGAAATATCTTGAATCAACATTTTGGAAGCAAAGTGCTCAAAGTCGCTGACGACTTGTTGAAATACCTCTTCTTTGTATTCTACCAAATCCATTTTATTGATACAAACTACAATATGTGGTATATTGAGTAAACTGGCGATAAAAGCATGTCTTCTGGTCTGCTCTACCACACCGTGTCTCGCATCAATAAGGATCAAAGCTACATTGGCCGTAGATGCACCGGTTACCATGTTACGGGTATACTGGATATGCCCGGGAGTATCCGCTATAATAAATTTTCTTTTTGGGGTAGTAAAATAGCGGTAGGCCACATCAATGGTGATACCTTGCTCCCGCTCGTCCCTGAGTCCATCGGTAAACATGGCCAGATCAATATTTTCCAAGCCTTTTTGTGTACTGGAGGCTTGAACTGCATTAATTTGATCTTCAAATATAGATTTAGAATCGTAAAGTAAGCGTCCGATCAAAGTACTTTTACCATCATCTACACTACCTGCCGTCGTAAATCTCAATAATTGGTTTGATGCAATATCCATGGTTGCTGCCTTATTAAAAATATCCTTGTTTCTTTCTGTCTTCCATCGCGGTTTCTGATCTTTTATCATCGCTCCTGTTACCGCGTTCAGTCTGCTTAAGTGCCGCCACTTCTACTATGATTTTCTCCAGGGTATCAGCCTCTGACTCCATTCCACCCGTAATGGTGATATCTCCTAAGGTCCTGAATCTTACCTTCTTGGTTTGAATTTCAGAAGGGTCAACTTGTGGTAGGAATTCTGAGTAAGGTAGCCAGGCATCATTGCGCCAAATCACTTGCCTCTCGTGCGCCAAATAAAGGCTAGGTATTTCTATTTTTTCCCTCAAAATATAGTTCCAAACATCCATCTCCGTCCAATTGCTGATAGGAAACGCACGGAAATGCTCCCCTTGGTAATGATTTCCGTTTAAGATGTTCCACAACTCAGGCCTTTGGTTTTTTGGATCCCATTGACCAAAGTCATCGCGATGTGAGAAAAAACGCTCTTTGGCCCTGGCTTTTTCTTCATCACGTCTTGCTCCACCAATTGCACAATCAATACCATGGGATTCAATCGCGTCCAGCAAGGTTACTGTTTGCAAGGCATTGCGTGTCGCATGTTTTCCTTTTTCTTCCCTAACTCTTCCTTGATCTATAGATGCTTGTACGCTTCCCACAATCAACTCGACGCCCTTCTGCTCAACAATGCGATCTCTAAAGGCTATGGTCTCTGGAAAATTATGCCCCGTATCCACATGAAGCAATTTAAATGGAATCTTGGCAGGGTAAAAAGCTTTCTGTGCCAGATGGGTAACAACAATACTGTCTTTCCCGCCGCTAAAAAGTATGACCGGGCGATCAAACTGCGCCCATACCTCACGGATGACATACATCGCTTCGGCCTCCAACTCCTCTAGGTAATCTAAAAAGAATTTACTCATGGCTGTATTTTTTTCATAATGGCTGTGGCAATTTCTTCAATGGCCTCAGGTATATCCATTTTTTCGGTATCAATTATTAAATCTGGATCACTTGGTTTTTCATAAGGCGCACTGATCCCAGTAAAGTTCTTCACTTCTCCTGATCTTGCCTTTTTGTATAAGCCATTGACATCTCGATTTTCGCAAATTTCTAAGGATGTGCTTACAAATATTTCAAACACATTTTCAGCCCCTACTATGGTCTTTATCATCGACCGTTGCTCTTGTAATGGAGATACAAAAGCAGAAATCGCAACTGTCCCTGCATCCAGAAAAAGTTTGGCTACCTCAGCGACACGTCTAAGATTCTCTGTTCGGTCTGCAGCACTAAAACTTAAACCTGCATTGAGGCCTGTTCTGAGATTATCTCCATCCAGCACAAAGGTATGAACTCCCTGATCATTCAAAAATAATTCGAGATGACGAGCCAGCGTGCTTTTTCCTGAGCCTGAAAGACCAGTAAACCATATCAATAAGGGTTGGTGACCTTTGAGGGCTTTTCTTTTTGCGATAATATCGCTAAAATCATGTTTGTAAATATGCTCAGCACTCATGACTTGTCCGCTCTGTTTTTAATCCCAAAATTGCTTTTATACCAGGCTCTCTCGTGAAAGTAATATAACACCATTTTGATCACAGTTTCGGCCAGCGCGACACCAGTAGCCTTGGTGGCAGCGTCCGGATCTTCTTTGAAAAACAGATAGGCCAAGATAAATGTAGTAACACTGGCAATGATCCTCCAGGTGATTGTTTTGGCGATATGCCTCTTTTTTGAAACTTCCATCTTATTTGACTATAAAATAGGGATTGTATAAATCTTCTTTGTTATACTGTAGGGGCACCCCCGTATCAGCTTGAATTACATCTAACCCGGCTGCCTCACAAATGGCTTGACCAGCTGCTGTATCCCATTCCATCGTAGGTCCAAACCTAGGGTAAATTTCTGCTTTTCCCGCAGCGACCTCGCAAAACTTAAGCGAACTACCCACCGCCACAATGTCCAGCGGTCGATCATCTTGCATGGCCAACCCATCTACATAATCTCTCGTAAGCTCATTCATATGGGATTTGCTACCTATGACTTTCAGTATTTTACTATCTTTTCTTGGAACAAGCGGCTCTGCCTGTTCCATTAAATTTGATAAGGTACATTCTTGGTCTTCCCAAACCAATCCATATGCCTTCTTCATGTCAGGTTGTGTGAAATAGAGTTGCCGATGCACAGGTACATATATAACACCTATGCTTAATTTACCCTTGTCCAATAAAGCGATATTGACGGTAAACTCTCCATTTCTTTTGATGAACTCTTTGGTTCCATCCAACGGATCTACAATCCAGCAACTTTCCCAGTCTTTGCGCTCTGCATATGGTAGGTTGGCAATTTCTTCAGAGATGATAGGTACTTCGGTTGGGCTCAACGCAGCTATAATTTTTGCATTGGATGCTATATCTGCTTGGGTCAATGGGGAATCATCAGATTTATGATCCACCTCAAAGGAGTTGGAATCATAAATTTCCATTATAGCTTCTCCAGCGACCAGGCTTGCCTTAATGGCTTCAATCAAAAAACTGTCAATCTTGTTACCCATGGAGCCAACAAAAGTAAACTATATCGAATGAATAGGCCCTAGACAGACGATCAGATATAACCAGTTGATCTTTATATATAGACAATCGGTCAATTACCCTTAATTTAGCAGCCCAATTCCAATTTGCTGCTGCATGAATTATATCACCGTTGAAAATGTTTCCCGTTCCTTTGCAGATCGGATGCTTTTTGAGAATATCTCTCTGGGCATCAATCAAGGGCAGAAAATCGGCTTTGTTGCCAAAAACGGTTATGGTAAAACCTCATTGCTTAATATTATCACCGGAAAAGAAGCCCCTGATAATGGCCAGGTTTCCTACCGCAACGGTTTAAAACTGGCTTTTCTGTCCCAAGAACCTGACCTGAACCCCGATCGAAGTATTGAAGAGGTGATTCTAGACAGTGATATTCCTATTATGAAAGTCATCGCCAGGTATGAGCGGGCCATGAAAAACACCGATGATCCCGAAGGAATGCAGCAGGCAATTGATGCTATGGATGCGGTCAATGCCTGGGATTTTGAAACTAAATACCGCCAGATATTGTCCAAACTACAACTCAACGACCTGACCCAACAAGTAGGCCAATTGAGTGGCGGACAAAAAAAGCGCATTGCTATGGCCATCGCTTTGCTCTCTGATCCGCAGTTATTAATCATGGACGAACCGACCAACCATCTTGATCTGGAAATGATTGAGTGGCTGGAACAGTACTTTAAACAAGAAGATTACACCATTCTTATGGTTACCCATGATCGCTATTTCTTGGATCGGGTATGCAATGAAATTATCGAACTGGATCAGGGCCAACTCTATTCCTATAAAGGAAATTATTCCTATTACGTGCAGAAAAAACAGGAACGGCTGGAAATTGAGCAAACCACTCAGGAAAAAGCCCAACAACTGTACAAAAAGGAGTTGAATTGGATGCGTCGCCAACCTAAAGCCAGGCGTACCAAATCAAAGTCCCGCATCGATGATTTCTATGAGATCAAAGCTGCCGCCCACAACAGGCGTAAGGATCATCAAGTCGAACTCGAAATCAATATGGAACGCCTGGGTACCAAGGTGGTCGAATTGCACAAGATCAGTAAAAGCTTTGGAGATAACACCTTGATCAAAGAGTTTTCTTATAACTTCCTGCGTGGTGAACGACTGGGTATTATCGGTAAAAATGGTACGGGAAAATCTACATTCCTCAATATGATTACTGGTGCCTTACCACCCGACACAGGGAAAGTGGTGGTCGGTGAAACGGTAAAATTAGGCTATTATACCCAAGGCGGTATCTCCATCAAACCTGGTCAAAAAGTCATCGATGTGGTGAAGGAATACGGAGAGTATATCCCACTGAACAAAGGAAAAATCATCAGTGCGAGCCAGTTGTTGGAAAGATTTCTGTTTGACAATAAGAAAAAACATGACTTCGTAGAGAAGCTCAGCGGTGGGGAACGCAAGCGTTTATACCTCTGTACTGTGCTTATTCAAAATCCAAATTTCCTGATCCTGGATGAACCTACCAATGATCTAGATATTCCCACATTGAATATCCTGGAAAATTTCCTGATGGACTTCCCTGGTTGTATCATCGTGGTGAGCCACGATCGTTATTTTATGGACAAGATAGTGGACCACCTCTTTGTTTTTAACCAATCTGGACATATCACAGATTTCCCTGGGAATTATAGCGATTTCAGGGCTTATGTTGGCAACACAGATATTGCACTGGACGATGACAGTACCGCTCAAGGCGAAAAGGAAACGGTTGCGCAAGAAGAAAAACCTAAAAAGATGGCTACCGGCCCCACCAGAGAACAACAAAAAATGCTTTCTCGCCTAGAGAACAAAATCAAAAAGCTGGAAGAACGCCGGGATATCTTGCAGGAATCTTTTTTAAATCCTGACCTGAACCCAGAAGACCTGACCAAAAATTCGATCGAACTCGAAGCCGTTAAATCCGAACTAGAGGAAGTGGAAATGGAATGGCTGGAATGTTCTGAAAAGTTTGGAGATTAACTGATGTCCTCTGTCATCAGATGTTTATTACAACTTGATCTTCTTCTTTGGCGTCTTATTTTTATACCTGTTGATCTGCCATCAATATTAACTGTACACCAAGCATAAAAAAAGAACATTGTCCCTACTTCATTCGATACGACATTATTTGAGACACAGTTTGAAGTCTTTCCACCTGCATGGTATACATTCTCCATTTGTGTTTAGCTTGGAAAAAAACTGTTTAAAGGACAAATCTGCTTACCCGGAATATCAAGCCTTATCGCGCTTTCGCGAAAGCGTAAAAAATAATCCATCCCACTTAAAAATTAAAGATTTCGGAGCTGGCAGCAAACGACTGGCAACGGACGAAAGAAAAATCGCTGACATTCTAAAGTATAACTGCACCAGTGCAAAGCGCACCAAAATGATGTTTAGGATCGCCAAGTATTTTAAAGCCGATCGCATATTGGAATTGGGAACCTCCCTTGGAGTGGGAACTCATGCACTGGCCACTGCGAGACCAGAAGCCAGCATTACAAGCCTGGAGGGATCACCTGCTGTGGCCGAATTTGCTCAATCCCAACTAGAACAACATCACCTAACAAATGTGCAGGTAATTACCGGAAGTTTTGCCGATTTTCTAGACGGTAAATTACCGCATCATCCTGATGGCACCTATGACCTTATTTTTATCGATGGGCATCACGATGGACCAGCCACCTTGGATTATTTTGAGAAACTGCTGCCTTTTTCTCATCCGAATACGGTGTTTATACTCGATGATATTTACTGGTCGGCTGATATGACCAGTGCTTGGAGAAAATTGACCAAACATCCCAAAGTAACGGCTAGTGTGGACAGCTTTCAGTGGGGGTTGCTTTTCTTGCGTAAAGAACAATTGCAGGAAAGCTTTTATATCAAGGTGTAACGTTTGGGCGGCTGTATCGTCATACCGTCGAAGATAATTCATAACTTCGTTTCATGAGTGAAAATGTGATCGAGACACGCGGCATCATCCGTGATTTTAGATTGGGACAAGAAACCGTTCACGTCCTAAAAGGCATCGACCTGGATATCAAAAAAGGAGACTATGTAGCCTTTATGGGACCTTCTGGATCTGGAAAATCAACTTTTATGAACCTCTTGGGTTGCCTGGACACCCCTACTTCCGGGTCTTATCGACTCAATGGTGTGGATGTATCGATGCTCTCTGACGACCAACTGGCCGATATACGCAACACAGAAATCGGATTTGTCTTTCAAACCTTTAATCTATTGCCTCGTACTACAGCACTGGACAATGTGGCGCTACCTATGATCTATGCGGGAAAGTCCAAAAAAGAAAGAAATCAACGAGCAGAAGAGGTACTTACCAGTGTAGGATTGGCTGATCGGATGGACCACAAACCCAATCAGCTTTCTGGTGGACAACGCCAGCGGGTAGCCGTGGGAAGGGCTTTGGTCAACAGACCTTCCATTATTCTAGCCGATGAACCCACCGGTAACCTGGACTCCAAAACCGGAGTAGAGATCATGGCCTTATTTGACCAGATTCACGCTGATGGAAATACCGTGATTCTCGTAACGCATGAAGAAGACATCGCCGAACATGCCCATAGAATTATACGTTTGCGTGACGGCGTGATCGAAAGTGATACCAGAAACAAAGCATGGAATTCATAAACACCTATCAAGATTGGATATATATTGGTGGAGTCATTCTCGCATTCTTTGTTTTCCTGGTTTGGAATAAAAGCCGACAAGGAAGTGTCAAGGATAGACGCAGACGCAATTTTAAGCAGTCCTTCCGGGAAAAGAAAAAGCAAAAGAGAGAAAAGGAGTAGCTTGAATCACACCTTGACCAGAATGGAGTTATAACTAAACTTCTTTCAACTTGATCAACCTCATTATTTCCATCTGATCGGATTTAAAATCTTTTTTTGTGAAATAGCGTACCATTTCTCAAATAAGCTTTCCATCGACCGGCTTGTTCGCCTTCATCAAATCGTCCAGAAATACGCAGCTGCCCGTCAAAATAATAGGATCTGTAACGTCCGTCAGGGATGCCATCCTTAAGCCTGACCTTCATTTTGGTTTTTCCGTTCAGGTGTTTTTCCTCATAATAGGAAGCCGTAAAATCAGAGGGAAATATAGGCGGAATATCAAATACTGTTGCCTTATCAATTTCCTCTTTTTTTACATTTACCAGATCCAGCGGTATTTTGCGGGTACGTTCTTCCAGTTCTATGGCCTCAATATCATAATCGGGATCATAAGCGATGACCATACGGGTCTCAAAGCTCTTTTTCTCGGCCTTAAGCTCCAATCCCAGATGAGTGAATTGAGAGTAAAAGGATCGGTTTTCTCGCAATTGTTGTCGGGAAGATGGTGTCAAATAGCGCTCTGAAGCGTTGGCCAATTTATTGGTATTGACGTAGAGAAAAATGTTGCTTTGCGAACTAAAATGATCCACAAATTCGCGATAGGTTTCATCGCCAATCAAACTGGTCCGATCTTCATAGCCATCTATGAAAAGCTTGATGGTTCTGGGCGAATTACTAAAAACCACAAATTCATCAATAATACTATAATATGGTTTTTCAATATCTTCAAATAGTGATCCCAGAATAAGTTGAAAAAAACCTTTGATCTGCAGGTAGTTGATTTTGTGATCCCGATAAGGTACTTCTTGAAATTTGACCGGTGTCTTTTTCCTGATTTTTTCCTGAATTTTCTCCAGGCTCGCTTTCGCGAAAGCGATATCATTGGCCTTAATGACCACAGCCAAACCTTCCTTATCACCAAAAGCTGGCTGACCTGAACCTTGCCCAGGGTTCCCACACTGGACCAACGCCAATTCATCACCCATCCAATTGTAAAAATCGGCTTGCAGGTCGATGTCTAGAAAATTTTCGACCTTTTTTCTATTGGTGCGGTATTCCTTTACCATCTCAGGTTGTCGTTCTTCCAATAACCCGTAAAAATTGTCATGTAAATCCAAAAAACTATTAAAACCAAAACTGGCGTAAAGCGCAGTTTCTTGAGGTAAAACGGTCGTAGCATCAATTGACCCTGTCCCAGCCTCGTCCAGGGCAGTAATTAAATTCTGTAATGTACCATTACCATTGGAAGCGCCTTGTGCCACCAGCAATCGATCATCTTCTACATCTACCTTGAATCCAGAAAAGTCAAAATATTCTTCCAGGGTTTGAATAATAGCGCTCTCCTCTTTAGAAAAAACCTGCCAATAATCACTCAACAGCTGGTGATTGAGATAAAATCTAAAAAGATCATCCTTGCGCACCTGTCTTTGGACTTCCAGAAATTGGAGGTTCCTACCTATTTGCGGATTGATGGAAGCGTCTACGCTTTTTTCTACCAATTGCGGCGTATAGCTGGCGATCAATTGGTTTTTGATAAAAGCCAGAGAAAGGGTTTCAAAAGTCTCTTGGTCGGTTACTTCAGTGATTTCTACCTCTTTATAAGTTCGGCTGGTGACCTCATATCCTTCTCTAAAAAATTGATTGATATTGCTTTTAAGCAGTGACAATCTGGACCATTTTCGCAGATCGGCAATGTAGAGAAAGGCATAGTCATCTTGAGCAATCATGTGGGCCGAGATGATCAGGTCCCGGTCTCCAATTCGTTTAAATAAGTCTGTGTCGTCTTGAAAAAGCGAATCTACTGAATTGAGTTTGGCGCTCATTTCACGGATTTGAGGTTGGGTCTGGAAGTGATCCCAAATCTGGCTCTCAGCCAACACTTCAAGGTTTTTGATGGGTTTATCCATTTCCATAAAGAAAATAGCATCCTCTGGGATCAGGTAAAAACCTTGGATACGCTCTTCTTCCCACAAAAAAAACGATGCCACTAAATACAACAGGTATATCAACAAACCCACGCCAACAATCCACAAAAGCTTTTTTATCCTCATAATCAAAGATCTTATTGGGTCTAAAAGTACAAGCAAAACCTGCATTGGAAAAGTTAGGATGGAAATTATTCTTAACTCTGCTTCAACTCATTAACATTGATTCAGATGCAAGGTCACTGGTCGATTTTAACATTTTATTAGACAATTGTGCCCCTCTACTGTACAAATGGTCTCATGTCAGATCGGTCGATGCAGTACTTTAGTTTAGTCAAACTATTATGCTTTGAACACCCTAACCCTTAACAACTTATATATGAAAACTTTTACCCTACAATCGTTTTCCGGATTTTCTGTTATAGAAAAGTCCTTAATGATGATTTGTTGGATAGGCATGACCTCTCTATGGAGCACTGCAAATCCTGGTCCTATCGATAAAAACGAGTCAGCCACATTGGTACAAACCATCAATTGCAGTACGGTCCAGTGTATTCTTGATGCGATGAGAAATGCGGCTCCCGGCGATGAGATTGTGATTGCCAGTGGTATCTATACCGCTACTTCCAAAACGGATTTACCCGACAATGACGGTAAAGCCTCGCGCTTTTATTCCAATCAGAATGGAACTGCCAGTCAACCCATAATACTCAGAGGAGCAAGCAGCACCAACAGACCTGTGCTCAAAGGCCCTAATAATATTTATGACGGCTATATCATGCGTATCCTGGGTAATCACTGGATTATCAAAGATCTTGAACTGGAAGAAGGTTCTAAAGGTCTAGTGCTGGATCGTGCTAATAATTGTCATATTGAGAATGTATCTGTACACGATATAGGTGAAGAAGGTATCCACCTGCGAGATGGGTCCAGCAATAACCTGGTTACCGGATGTCAGGTATATAACACGGGAATAAAAAAACCTGGGATAGGTGAAGGTTTATACGTAGGTTCTGATAAAGGACAACACGATATGTATGACCGTGATTGCGATAATAACACCCTTGAATTTTGTGTAGTTGGACCAAATGTAACCGCCGAAGGTGTAGATGTCAAAGAAGGCACCAATAACACCATTATACGCAATTGTACTTTTTCTGCGGATGGAATTTCTGGAGCCAACAGCGCCGATGCCTTTATCGACCTAAAGGGAGCAAATGCTTTTGTATATAACAATGTCTTTAATCTGGACGGTTCCACCATCATTAATGCGGGAATAGACTTTTTGGACCGAGGAACTGGCTATCAAACGGGCTTCCGACTGGCTATTTTCAACAATACTTTTAATTTGGGGAGTCGCGCTTCAGACATCAACACAGTAAGAAAGAAACAAGGTGACCCTTCCGACGTACATGTGTGGAACAACACTAGAGTACCTAGTGGTCCGGACTTCCCTGTAAGTGATGGCACTGCCAATTACGTCACTTTGAGCTGTCCTTCCTGGAATATAGTTCCTTGCAGCGGAGGAAGCAATCAGACACCCCTTGTGAGCATTAATTCCCCCAACAATAACACCACCATCACGGCTGGTAGCAACCTCACCATTAGCGCCGACGCGAGCGACGCAGATGGTAATGTAACCAAGGTTGAATTTTACGCCAATGGATCCAAAATAGGTGAAGACACCACGCCCAGTTATAACTACACCATTTCTAATATCAGCGCAGGAACTTATAATTTCACCGCCAAAGCAACTGATAACGATGGTGCCACCACGACTTCCAGTAGTGTGAATGTGACCGTCGATGCGAATCAGCCAACTCCCCAAACTCCTTATACCAGTCTGAGCATTCCTGGTGTAGTTGAGGCAGAGGATTTTGACAACGGTGGTCAGGGAATTGCCTACAACGATGCGGATACTTCCAATAATGGAAGCCAATACCGTTCTGAGGGAGTGGACATCCAAAACACAACAGACATAGGCGGAGGCTTTAACGTAGGTTGGACCCAAAATGGAGAATGGTTGGAATATAGCATTGCTTCAGTCCAAGCTGGTACCTATGATATTACACTACGTGTGGCCAGTAATTCTGACACAGCTAAATCAGTTTCTCTAAGCTTGGATGGAAATGCATTAGGTGATATTCCCGTTCCTAATACAACAGGATGGCAAACCTGGGCCGAGGTGAGTTTAAACAATATTGCTATCACTGGAGGAAACGATCAAGTATTGAGGCTTACCATTAATGGAGGAAGTTTTAATCTCAATAAGCTGAGTTTTAACCTGGCCAGTCCTGGTGGAGGCGGCACAGGTGACGGCGGGAGCTGCAGCTTTAATACCCCAGCCAGCAGTGGATTGCCAACCTATGACCGGGTAGTTTTCAAGGAGCTACACGTATTGGGTTCTGGTGGGCCTACTTTTTCTAATTTTAGGAAATTCACCATCAATTACGATGCGGCTGCCGATGGATTGTACACTTTTGCCTTTAATACTTCAAATGGTGTACCCTCCTACTATGTAGATCTAAGAAATGCCAGTACTGCATCCTTCAATACGAGTTCGCCGGATGTCAGTATCAGCGGATCAGGTATTCCAGGATTAGATGGCGATTACTGGGTCACGGATGATGGAGGTAATTTTGTAATGGTCTCCAAAAACAACGGCTATACTTTGTATTTCAGCAACAGCAGTACAGCACCGGTTTGCGGCGAAGCCAAAACTCAATTCATCATTGAGCAAGCCACAGCGTATAGTATTTCACCAAACCCAGCCAAAGGTTCGCAGGTAGAGCTAAGTAACCTCAATCCTCTTGAAAGCACCCAATTCCAATTGATCGACTTAAAAGGAGTTGTTGTACTTAAGAAAAATTTGGCCGTAAACCGAGCTACACATCGCTTAGATATATCTGGTGTCCCAGGTGGCATCTATCTTTTGAACATTCAACAAGAAACTAACCAACAAACCTTAAAACTTATCATCCCTAACCAACAATAAGAATAATTATGAAAAAATTTACTACCAACTACTTAGTATTAATTGTACTTGCCCTGTTTTGTCGACCGGCCATTGGTCAAACGGCAGATGTCTATGATATGGACTTTAACCATCTGGCTACAGGCGTGTACAATCTGGATCAAATAAAAACCGCCCTGGGTGTCGCGTTTTGTAAAGGAGCCGATGAAGGAAGAATCTCGATGGAGGCAAGACCCAACCAAGGGAACAGTCTGCGTGTTTTGTATCCGCAGGGCAAAGTCAAAACAGGAGAAAGCGGAATTCACACCAAGATCTATCTGGATGACCAGCAGGTGCATGACGAATTATACATCAGCTATCTGGTATTCTTCCCCAATGATTTTGAATTCAGAGCCGGTGGAAAACTACCCGGTCTGGCCTACCAGTCCAGTGATAAAAATATGTCCTTGCGTTTGATGTGGAGATACAACGGACTGGTGGAAACCTATGTGCATTATAACACCACCCCGACCAGGCCAGAATACAGGGCTTCTATCAATTGGAGCTTGATAGACCCTGTGAATGAACCTAACGGTGAACCTCAGCCAGACCAGGTCAAATTCACGAAAGGCCAATGGCACCATGTCGAGATGTATCACAAACTCAACACACCAGGCCAAGCCGATGGTATCATGCGCGGATGGTTGGATGGACAGCTGGCACTTAACATTACCGACGCACAAGATTATCGTCAGTCCGGAGAATCTGATATCAGCCTTAATGCCATTTATTTGTCCTCATTTTTTGGAGGATCTGATTCCAGTTTCCAGCCTACCAAAGATGTGCATGCCTACTTTGATGATTTTAAAGTATCCACCACGCGTATTGGACCTCCAACTGGTGGGAACGTGAATACTAATTTACCGCCTAGTGTTAGCCTTGTAGGCCCAACAGCAAATTCGGCGGTAGATGTTGGAGATACGGTCAGCATTCAAGCCAACGCCTCAGACGATAAGGGAATCGCACAGGTGAACTTTACAGTGGATGGACAAACCATCGCTACAGATACGACGGCTCCTTACTCCACCCAATGGACCCCAACCGCTGCGGGCACCTATACCATCAGTGTCGAAGCGGTGGAAACCGGAACCGACGGATTTACCGCTACTGCTCAAACCAGCATCACTGTAAACTCCATAGATAATGGTGGCGGTAGCAGCGGAGGCAGCTGCACTTTTGGAACACCTAGCAGCAGTCCGCTGCCTTTATATGACCGCGAGGTCTTTAACGAAGTGCATATTTTAGGATCTGGTGGCCCCAGCCTATCTAACTTTAGAAAGTTTACCATCAATTACGATGCACCTGTCAATGGATTATACACTTTTGCCATAAACACTTCAAACGGTGTACCTTCCTACTATGTGGATCTTAGAAATGCCAGCGTCGCATCCTTTAATACGAGTTCGCCAGACGTAAGTATCAACGGATCAGGAATACCTGGTCTGGATGGTGATTATTGGGTAACCGATGACGGAGGTAATTTTGTAATGGTTTCCAAGAACCAAGGCTTTAGCCTGTATTTCAGCAATTCGACCACAGCCCCAGATTGCGGAAGTGCCAAAAGTTCAGTTGTCCATCGAAATATTGATCAAATCCAACTCTACCCTAATCCGGTGGAAGGTTTACTCCACATTCAGGTGCCCGGGAAAATTGAAAGTATCAGGGTCATGAACCTGAGCGGACAGGAAGTCCAACTGGCCAAGATGGTCAACAATCAACTGGATACCTCAGCATTGGCACCTGGATTATACCTGATAGAGGTTTATAATCAAAACCAAGAGCGCTGGATTGAAAAAATTCAAAAAAGATAAGCTCAAAAAAAAGCCATTGATGTAAGATCAATGGCTTTTTTATTTGTTGTAGATCAGGTTTGGAGCACACCCATATTAAAAGGCTTTTCAATGGGAGCCTGATCAGCGGCTTCAATCCCCATGGAGATCCATTTGCGTGTATCTCTGGGATCTATGATAGCATCCGTCCAAATTCTGGAAGCTGCATAATAGGGAGAGACTTGCTGATCATATCGGTCTTTAGTTTTGGCAAAAAGTTCCTGTTCTTCTTCCTCACTCAGTTTTTTTCCATCCTTTTCAAGGGATGCTTTTTCTATTTGCATCAATACCTTGGCGGCGCTATTTCCACTCATCACGGCCAACTCGGCAGTAGGCCAAGCCACGATAAGTCTTGGATCATAAGCTTTTCCACACATGGCGTAATTACCAGCACCGTAACTGTTACCTATCACCACGGTGAATTTAGGAACCACACTGTTAGAAACGGCGTTCACCATTTTAGCGCCATCTTTAATGATACCGCCATGTTCAGATTTTGAACCAACCATGAATCCGGTCACGTCTTGTAAGAAAACCAGCGGAATTTTCTTTTGGTTGCAATTGGCAATAAAACGAGTGGCTTTATCGGCACTATCGCTATAAATCACACCGCCAAATTGCATTTCGCCTTTTTTGGTTTTAACGATCTTTCTTTGATTTGCAACTATACCTACCGCCCAACCATCAATCCGCGCGTAACCTGTAATGATGGTTTGACCAAATCCAGCTTTATATTCTTCAAAAGAATCAGCGTCAATCAGTCTGTTTATAATTTCCATCATATCATATTGGTCACTTCGCTTTCGCGGAAGCACGCCAAAAAGCTCTTCTGGATCCTCGGCCGGAGACTTACTTTCCTTTTTATGAAAGCCAGCTGATTCAACTGCGCCGATCTTATCCATGATATTCTTGATCTTGTCCAGCGCATCTTTATCATCCTTAGCTTTATAATCGGTAACACCGCTGATCTCACAATGGGTAGTAGCGCCTCCCAAGGTTTCATTGTCAATACTTTCTCCGATAGCTGCCTTGACCAGGTAACTACCTGCCAGGAATATGCTTCCCGTCTTATCTACAATCAGGGCCTCATCACTCATGATAGGCAAATAAGCCCCACCGGCCACACAACTTCCCATAACGGCAGCAATTTGAGTAATTCCCATACTGCTCATCACGGCATTATTTCTGAAAATTCTTCCAAAGTGTTCCTTGTCAGGAAATATTTCGTCCTGCATGGGAAGATATACCCCAGCACTGTCCACTAAATAAATAATGGGCAATTTATTTTCCATGGCGATTTCTTGCGCCCGCAGGTTCTTTTTTCCGGTAATTGGAAACCAGGCACCGGCTTTGACGGTAGCATCATTGGCTACAACGATGACTTGTCGTCCTTGCACATAACCTATTTTCACTACCACACCTCCACTCGGGCAACCGCCGTGTTCTTCATACATTCCTTCTCCAGCAAAAGCGGCAATTTCAATAGATTTTTCCGCATCGTCGAGTAGGTAGTCAATACGCTCACGTGCAGTCAACTTACCTTTGGCGTGATGTTTTTCAATGCGTTTTTTACCACCCCCTAGGTGGACTTTGCCCAATTTTCTATTCAGATCAGACAGCAGTAATTTATTGTGATCTTCGTTCTTGTTGAAGTTGATATCCATGTATTATTTAGTCTTTGACCAAAAATAAGGATTTTAAGCGTACAGATCTCGGCTGGGAAAAGGCTTAACTTTCGCTTTAAGCGAAATAAACATCTCAGTAATTGTAGAAGATGTGGTACTGATGTAGTATGGATGTAAAAAAAAGTATTTCTTCAATCAGGGCTTACGGTAGCTTCTGTTTTCTACCAACAAATCGGCCACTCGGTCACGCTCCAAACGAAAGCGAACTGGAATGGTGCGGCTTTTTTTGGCAAAACGAGGCTGATAGACGGTAAAGTGCAGGTGTGGTCCGGTCGTCCAGCCAGTATTTCCACTATAACCAATCATCTGATCGCGTTCCACCCGATCTCCTTTCCTAACCACAGCACCTCTGTACTTCAGATGCGTATATTCTGCAATGGTTCCATCCCGATGTAGAATCCTAATGAAATTGGCCTTTTTCATACATTCAGGAGCGGTACAACCTTTGGTTTCATTTTGTTTGACTTGAATAACCACTCCACCACGGGCTGCATGCACTGGTGTACCTATGGGCATGGTAAAATCTATCGCATAAGTGTCCTGATGCGTACTCTTACCATGGTACCCTTGCGAAACCCTCCAGGCTGATTTTTTGGCATAAGGTAAATGATAGAGAAAGGTTTTATCATAATCAGATTTACGCTGGTCTCCCCACAAATAAGAAGTTCGTAAGTTATAGCCATACTTGCCTTTTGTTTTGGGTCTCAATTGAACTATTTCAAAGTCCGCGGCGTGCGCAGGTACCACAAATACCTGATCCAATGTCGTTGAAGCTGTGAGATTGACCAAGGTACCGATCAGACGCACAGATACGGGTACAGGTTCAGCATTGGTGACCCGATAAGAAAAACCCCAGTCTGTTTTAAACGCTGCAGCTTTGATCGCTGGAGCCTGAGAATATAGGGAACAACTGGATAGAAAGACCAATAAAAGGAGAATTCGCATAGAAAGAAACCAATCGTATTAAGGATTTATTAACGTTTATCACTCTGCAGTTATTGTGCCAGGATCGCCTTAAACAACTCATCAAATCAACGAATCTGTACAAAAAGTCCAAGCTTTTCCACTAATTTTTCTGGAATTCAAAAAGATAAAACTTCCTAGGAATGATAGAAAGCTAGTCAAGTAGCTAGTCGATATAGGGTTGCTAACTCAACCATTTGATGCGCAAAAGAAGGCCGTAGACTAGATGGGACTGAACTGATTTAGCCGCGCTACTCAGGCTAACTACCAGGAGCACGTGATATGGCGAAGTTGCCTTTTAAAGGCCAGCATTAAGTAAAGATAAAGACTTAGACCTCAGCGTCCAGAAGATCTGTAGCGATATGGTATCTTGGATCCTCCACACTGGTTTCAATAATACTGGCAAACTCTGGGTTTCTTCTGAGCAGAAGCCCTTGACATTCTGGACTCAAGTGGGTAAGTTTTATCTTTTTGTTCTGATCCAAGTATTTATTGGCCAGATTACGCAATGCTTCTACTCCGCTGTGGTCTTGCACCCTGGACTCAATAAAGTCAATTTCGATCTGATCTGGATCGTTCTTGGGGTCAAACTTTGAGTTGAAGGCTGTCACCGATCCAAAGAATAGCGGACCCCAGATCTCATAGACCTTGGTCCCATCCTCCTTGAGACTCTTACGTGCCCTAATGCGTTTAGCAGAATTCCAAGCAAATACCAGAGCACTCATCACCACTCCGACAACTACAGCAATGGCAAGGTCGGCAATCACTGTAATGGCACTCACTGTAATTAGAACAATAATATCAGAAAGTGGCACCTTATTAATGATCCTAAAGCTACTCCAGGCAAATGTACCAATGACCACCATGAACATGACGCCTACAAGGGCAGCAATAGGTATGCGCTCGATCACTGGCGCTCCAAAAAGAATGAACATCAACAAAGCCACTGCTGCAACGACACCAGAGAGTCGGCCACGACCACCAGAGTTAACATTGATGATCGACTGACCGATCATGGCACAACCACCCATTCCTCCAAAGAGTCCGTTGACCATATTGGCAGCACCTTGAGCAAGACATTCCCTGTTCCCGCTCCCACGAGTATCAGTCAAATCATCGACAAGATTTAAAGTCATTAAAGATTCAATTAAACCTACCGCCGCCAAGGTAACTGCACTACCCAAAATGAGCGACCAATTGCCTTTCATGGTATCGATCAGGCTAAAAATTTGATATTGAAAAGAAGGCAGACTACCTTGCAGTGTTGCCTCCTCACCAGCACCTTTTCTTAGAAAGGAACCCACGGTTTCGGTATCAAGTCCAAGAAAAATTGTAATTCCTGCCACTACCACAATAGCTACCAGAGCTGAGGGTACAACTTTGGTGAGCTTCGGAAGGAAGAACATGATGGCCATGGTCAACAATACAAAAAACAACATGATCCAGAATTCACCATTACTGAATAGGTCTGACCAAAAAGTAGTGTTTTCTTCAAACATTCCCATCTCACTGATGCTAGGGAACAATCCCAATTGAGCAAGAAAAATCACAATGGCTAAACCGTTTACAAATCCCATCATAACCGGGTGAGGTATAAGTCGCACAAACTTCCCCAATTTAAAGAGTCCTGCGGACATCTGAATCACTCCCACTAAAAGTAAGGTAATAAAAAGCCACTGTAGACCTAGATTTTCAATAGGTTGTGTAAGACCATCACCTACTTCATTACCTACAGCTATCAAATGCACCATTACTACTGCCATGGCTCCTGTAGCTCCAGAGATCATACCAGGGCGTCCACCAAAGAGCGAGGTGATCAACCCCATCATAAATGCACCATATAGGCCTACCATGGGGTCTTTGATCCCAGCCACAAAAGCAAAAGCTATGGCTTCTGGAACTAAGGCCAAAGCAACGGTCAGTCCCGATAAGAGGTCATTCTTTAGATTTCCGATGAAATTATTGAAGATCTTGCCCATCATTTGTGATTTAAGCGGGCAAAAATACGCTTTTTTTTAGGCTTGACGGCAGGTCATTCTTCTGGGAGCTGTAAATTGGATAGAAGTTACACTACCATTGGTCAAAACGAATCAATAGCCCGCTTTTGAACAACCTCTAGAATGTGATCATGACTTTACCCTACTCAAGTTTAGTCGATTTGTGACGTAAATAAGTGAAACAAAAAAGTCGATGAACGTGAAGGGAGAGATAGTGTTGCTATTTTCTTGTTTTAAAGCATTCTTGGGATTGAAAATGGACTAGGCCGAGTAAAATTTTGCAATGAAAACATTCGTTCCAGTATCAGTTTTTCACCAGGTCATCACTTGCCTCTTCGTGGCGTAAAAGCTACATAAAGAGTCGATTGCGTTGAATATTATCGATAAACGACCAAAACTTTTTATAGAAATTATGGTTTTCTATAAATTTCTTAGAATCAATCAATAATGTTTGTATTTTCGTTTAAAATTTCTTTCATGCACAAATTTCCTGCATTCTTCTTGTTTTTGATCGGTACATTATCCATGGCTCAAGTGGGTATTAATACTTCTGATCCCCAAGCCGAGTTGGATGTAAATGGAAACATTAGGGTGCGCAATTTAATGGATGCTGCCAGCGGAACTCCAGGAAGTGGCGCCATCAGATTGATCGGCGTAGATGCTTTAGGGAATATGGTTCCAGTTGAATTTGGGGAGGATATTGAAGTTGAAGGAAATACGATTAGGGCCAAAAGAGAAGTCATGAAATTTGGAGATCTACCTCCATTAGTTATTCCGTCAGATGGTATCATCGACAATTTAGACATCGTTATTTTACCAGGAGACCGTAATGAAGGAAAATCAATTATCCGTATGGAGCATCCTAATACTTCTGGAACTGGATCAACCAACTTGACCATCTCAGGTATACAAGCGGCTCCTGATGGCACGCAAATATGGTTATATCCCGTTGATGGCCGTATGGACTTATTACCGCTAAGTGGAGATTCATTACCTCAAAACCAGATTCAAGTGAATAGTCATATGGGTTGTGCCCAATATGAAATGATGCGTTTGGTCTATGATGCAACCATCCAAAAGTGGGTGATTATGAAGCATCACGGATAAGGACTTAACACTTCTCCTTTATAATTTCTCTTTCGCTGTGAATTCTTTAGGATAGGCATACAGGCTGTATTCTGTTCAACTGCAAACTGATATGCGGAGTCTATTCAGTAATTCATAGCCGACTGTTTATAATGTCCTATGACTCTCTTGCTGAATGAATGATCAACTCGCTTTCAGTATGATTTTCATTTAAAGTCCCGTTTTGCTCAATTCAAATTTTTAAACCTTCACGGTTTATTAGGAACTAGTATGAATTAGTCTGGAGACCATTCTTATTCGCCAAGCTCTAAATGCTTAGAAAGACTTGTCAAAAAGAGAAAACAATAAACAGCACAAAACAATGCGTTGACCAACTGCTCATATTCAACATCTCATATGATTACCCCTGCCTCATCTCTTGAACAGATGACCTCAGAGCATTCCAACAATACTAACGCATCAAAACTTCTTACAAGCGATTATTATTTTCTACAAGATAAACCCTTATCGAACCTGCTTAATGAAAGCAATGAACTGTTTTTTGTAAAAATAATGAGTTGGCGGTACCGGAAAAGTCCAAAAACTTTATTCCTAAAAATAGTCTTTAGGATCAATTCAACACCTGATGGCCCTACTTATTCAGATGCTTTAGAATCTTCTGATAAAACTTTGATTTTTCAAATGGTTTGATGACGTAATCATTCATCGCAGAATCTTCCATCCGTTGTTTGATCTCCCGTTGCTCAACCGCAGTTAAAGCGATAATAGGAGTTTCTTTGTCAAACTCTCTGATTTGCCTAGATGCCTCAAATCCATCGATACCAGGAGGCATGTTGATGTCCATAAACACCATATCATAGGTATTGTCCCGCATCAATTCCACGGCACTTTTACCGTTATCTGTGAGTTCAACCCTTGCGCCTGCCGATTCTAATATTTTTCTGGTTACAATCTGATTAATTTTATTGTCATCTACCACCAGTAACCTAAGATTTTCAGGTAATGCTGAAGTTTCAATTGATTGGAGACCAGCTTTATCCTGTTCTACGCCAGAAACGCTTCCTACCTCTTTTACCGGTTCATAACAAATAGTGAATGCGATCGTTGTTCCTTCACCTACCGCACTGGTTAATTCGATTTCAGCACCGTGCAACTCGATGATCTTTTTAGAAATAGGTAATCCCAATCCAGTTCCTTCATTCTCATGAAGATGTTTGATCTGGGTTGATTCTTCAAATATCATCGATTGTCTTTCTGCAGGAATCCCGATGCCGTTATCCTTGATTTCAAATCTAATATAATGGCCTTCAGGATTGATTTGCGTACTGGTTAAGGTTAAGCGCACTTCTCCATGTTCGGTAAATTTGGCAGCGTTACCCAACAGATTAATAAGTACCTGAGACAACCTGGAACGATCTCCTATAACTTTTTTGGGGATTTGCGGGTCGATAACTAAGTTGAACTGGTTGCTGTCGTTTTGCGCCATATATCTTGCGGAGTCCATAGCATAGTGACAAGCCTTTCTTAAATTAAAAGCCTCTTTTTTTAAGAAATCATCCTGAACGCGATTCATCCGGTTCATTTCCAATACATTGTTGATCAAGGACAATAAATAGTCACCACTATATTTTAAGGATTTAATGTTTTCCACATTGTGGGCCTCTTCCTCATTATCGATCATCAAATTGGAGATACCTATGATACCATACATCGGCGTACGCAATTCATGACTTATCCTTGAAAATAACGCATCTTTCGCCTCACGCAGCAGGTCACTTTTTTCTTTGGCAAGGGCAAGTAATTTATTTTTTTCCTGTAGATCAACAAGCAACTTTTTACGTTTGACCTGAATGATATATAGTAATATAGAGATAAAGCTGAGGAAAACAGCTACCGCAATACCTAGGGCAAGAATACTATTTCTTGAAGCCCGTTCCTCTGTAAGCTGCTTTTCTATCCTCGCATTTTTAAGTTCCTGCTGGATTTTATCCACCTTATATTTAGCTACCGCGCTTTCGACGGCATTGATTTTATCTACCTGATATTTTTCTTCATTCAGTTCGTTGAACTTTTGTAACTTATCCAAGGCAGATGCATAGTTTCCTCTACCCTCCTCAACGCTGGCATAAGTCTTATAAATTTCTACCAATATTTCCTTGAAACCCGAGGATTCGGCCAATTTGATTCCTTGCACTAACTCATCGGCCGCGGCATTGAATTGTTGGGTACTGTAATAGTATTTACCGAACAAGGATTTCTGACCTGCCTTGTAAGCATCGACCAAACTGGATACATATTTTTCTGAAGATTCAATATACGGCTTGGCGTCCTTGGCTTGATCCAATTCAAGAAAAGATTCACCAATATTATAATTCAGCAGGAACAGGGAGATAGTATCGTTGACTTGTTCGGCCAGGGGAAGCACCTTTTGATAATTTTTGATGGCTGAGCTGTAATCTTCGCTGATGGCATAAACATTGCCCAAATCAATGGAGGCGGTGAGTATACTCTGGGTATCATCCAATTCCTTGGCTTTACGCAAGCTACGCTCAAAAATCTCCTGAGATTGTACTGTATCGCCTAATTGTAAGAGTGAGCTACCCAACAAACTAGACGTATTGACAAATGACTTGAGATCATTGCGCTCTTCGGCCTGTTGTAGAAGCTTTTGTCCATTCTCTATGACTAATTCGTAATCCTTGGAATAATAATATCCGCGAACAACACTTACCATTGAATCGAGCGATATTTTGCCAACCTCCTGAGAAGGCTGCACGTCAGGATCCTGAAAATTGACAAAACCTAAGATTACCGATAGAGGTAAAAAGGTAGCACACAGAAGAGAATAAAAGAAACGGATTGGCTTTGGCATTTTGGAATAACAAATTCTTATCTGCACAGCTAATGTAATATATTCCTACGAGAACTTATATTAAAACCAAGATAACAGCAGCTAATTGTGTCATATAAGTCAATAAATTGACCATATGTGATACCAATGAGCAAATGAGGGTTTCATTGGTCGATCATAAAAAAGTTTATTGTTTAAACTTGATGATTAAAAAAGGTAGTCACTCTGTCAAATAAATCCGTGGAGGCCCTTTATTGAAAAGCTTTTATGACTATCACTCCCTTTTCCGTTTTAGTTTCTTTTTCGGTTCCGATTCCTGTTTCCGGAGCTATAATTACCAGATGATTTTCCAGATGGATTGGATGAGCTATTTTTCCTCCTGGGTGGACGCTGGCCTTGTTTTTTATGCGTTGGTTCTGCCGCATCTTCCATCCTGAATTCGTACTCGTGTTCTTCTACGACTGGAATCTTGGTTTTGATCAATTTTTCAATATCCTTGAGGTAGGGTCGTTCTTCCAGCATACAGAAAGATATAGCCAATCCACTAGCACCAGCCCGACCTGTCCGACCTATGCGGTGTACATAGGATTCAGGGACATTGGGAAGATCATAGTTGACCACATAGGACAACTCATCTATATCAATGCCTCTGGCCGCTATATCTGTAGCTACTAATGCACTGAGGTCGCCATCTTTGAAATGTTGAAGAGCGCGTTGCCTTGCGGCCTGTGATTTATTCCCGTGAATGGCAGCTGATTTGATGCCAGCTTTATCCAAAATTTTTACAATTTTATTGGCACCATGCTTTGTCCTTGAAAAAACCAAGGTCGGTTCGGTCAATTTTTCCTGTAACAAATGAACCAATAGTTTGGTTTTGTTCACCTTGTTGACGTGGTAAATTTGTTGTTCAACCTTTTCTGCGGTAGTTTTTTCTGGGGCGATCGTGACACGTGCAGGATTCCCTAAAATCTCGTTAGATAATTTCACTATTGCAGAGGGCATAGTGGCACTAAAGAATAAAGATTGACGCTGTTGTGGGAGTAATTTTAAAATCTTTTTGATGTCATGAATAAAGCCCATGTCCAACATCTGATCCGCTTCATCCAATACAAAATGCTGGATATACTCTAGCGTGATGAACTTTTGACCAATCAAATCCAATAGACGTCCAGGCGTAGCCACCAACACATCCACACCCTGATGCAAAGCATAAACTTGAGATGTCTGTTTTACACCACCGAAAATGACCGTGTTTTTAATATCCGTGTATTTGGTGTATGCTGTGAAATTTTCACCGATCTGAATCGCAAGTTCACGTGTGGGTGTAACCACCAATGTTTTGACCTTGCGCTTACCCTTTTCTTTGGGTTGGCGGTACAAATCCTGAACAATTGGGATAGAAAATGCTGCTGTTTTACCTGTTCCTGTTTGTGCACATCCCAATAAATCTTTGCCTTCGAGCAAAACCGGGATAGATTGTGATTGTATAGGTGTGGGACGTTCATAGCCCTGATCCTGCAATGCGCGTAAGATGGGATCTACAAGTCCTAATTCTTTAAATGTCATGAAAAATATTAAGCGCCAAAGGTACGCTTTTGAAGTCGGCTAAAGACTAGATTAATACTAAAGTCCTTTTTCTTCATCCCATCTGTGTTACAGCATTGGCCCTTTTTGAGATTCCTAAGGCTGCGACCTTGGCCATCACAGGCTTTTCCTCAATTTTCCTTGACTCTACGTGCGTTTTGATTCTTGTTTCACAGCGGCAGCTTTTTTTCTCAAGGCTTCGACTTCTTGCAAGATGCGCCGTTTTTCCTCCTCTAATTTCTTGAGTCGCAACTCTTCTGTAACTCTTTTACTCTTAAATTTTTCTTCCTGGATGGCCTGAGCGCGTTTTCTCAAGGCTTCCTTGTGCTTTTGATGTGCCTTTTCCTCATTGGATTTTTGCTCAATCGCTTGTTCAATTAAAGCCTGTCGCTCTTTGATGGCTTGAAGCTTCATCTCCTCCTCGATCTTTTGTTTTCGTGCTTTTTCTGCCTGATCTGATAGCCTGGCCTTTTGTTTCTCCGTGGCACTGATTTCCTTTTCCAATGCCCGGTGGTTAGGATTGGAATCCGAATTGGGTTGTCGAGTTGTGGTCTTGCGCTGCTCTGTAGTTAATTTGACGGCCGTGTCAGCAGCTGGATCCATTTTCTTCCTGTGATTATCAACAGCATTTTGTTGGGGTGCTTCTTGTTTTTTGACAGGATGCGGTCGGTGCGGTTCCTTCACGCGTTGGGCAGATACATCGGATTCGGTCTGTACAGGTTTTTCATCCATCTTTTGAACTGATGGCTGGGCTGGTTTTTCGTTTTTTGCTCCAAGATCACAATAATCAAAGTAAAGGATCAAATTCTTCTGGATATCGATTTTCAAACAAATGTCTTTGATTCCGTTTTTGTCTTCTGCTAAAATGGAAAACTCGTTGCCTTGATCAGAGATCAGGTTCAATCCTAATTTACTGGTCACACCAGAAGAACGTTGATAACCACTGATCTTACAAGTAATACTATAAGCTTCTTTCAGTTCTCTGATCAGATCAAAGATTTGATTACGGTCGAATTGCGCATTGATGGTAAACACCCTGACCTGGTCGTCATTCATTGTGCTTGGTGGGTAGATGGCTGTTGAATTCGCTTTCGCGAAAGCGGAAATACCTACGATAACCAGTAGCCAGCACAACTTCCATTGCCCTATAATTGAAGTCATGAGTTGAGAATTGATTCGGTGAAAATACATAAATATCTTATTTTCAGCAGCTGAGAATCAATAATTAATCTGCAAAATTTCTAAAAAGCAAGCCTAAATAAAACTGGTCTTTTTAAGTAAAGGTTTTACCTTTACCGGTTCATATTTTGTAGTTATGATCAATATTACACTGCCAGATGGCAGCATTAAAAAAGTAGAGCAAGGTAGCACGCCCATGGATGTAGCCATGAGCATTTCCCACGGATTGGCTCGCAATGTTATCAGCGCCTCTTTTAACAGTAAAAAGGTAGAGACCAAAACGCCTCTGGAAGAGGACGGAAGCTTGATTCTGTACACCTTCAAGGATGACGAGGGAAAGGAAGCTTTCTGGCACAGTACTTCACACGTAATGGCGCAGGCGATTGAGGAACTATTTCCTGGTGTGAGCCTGACCATTGGACCAGCGATCGACAATGGCTTCTATTATGATATTGACTTTAAAGACCATAGTATTTCTGAAGCTGATATTCCTAAAATAGAAGCGCGTATGCTAGAGATTGCCCGTGGTAAGCATGAGTTTGAGATGCGGAATGTATCCAAGGCCGACGCCCTCGAATTTTATAAAAAGCAAAACAATCCCTTTAAGGTCGAACTTATTGAAAACCTCACCGATGGTGAGATTAGCTTTTGTGACCATGACACTTTTACCGATTTATGTCGGGGAGGTCATATTCCCAATACAGGGATGATCAAGGCGGTAAAGATTATGAGTATTGCCGGTGCTTATTGGCGTGGTAATGAGAATAATCCTCAACTGACCCGTATTTATGGTACCTCTTTTCCTAAACAAAAAGAACTAAAGGAATATTTAGAATTACTGGAAGAAGCCAAAAAGCGTGACCATAGAAAACTGGGCAAGGAATTGCAGTTGTTTACTTTTTCTCAACGTGTAGGTCAGGGGTTGCCATTGTGGTTACCCAAAGGAGCTGCTTTGCGCGAGCGTCTGGAAAACTTTTTAAAGGCAGCCCAGAAAAAAGCTGGATACGAAATGGTGGTGAGTCCGCACATCGGGTCCAAAGAGCTCTACGTTACTTCTGGTCATTATGCCAAGTATGGTGCAGATTCATTTCAGCCTATTACTACACCCAGCGAAGACGAAGAGTTTTTGCTGAAGCCGATGAATTGTCCGCATCACTGCGAAATTTATAAAAGTGCCCAATGGTCCTACCGGGATCTTCCTAAGCGCTTTGCCGAATTCGGTACGGTGTACAGATATGAGCAAAGTGGAGAGTTACATGGATTGACCCGTGTACGTGGATTTACACAGGATGATGCACACATCTTTTGTATGCCAGAACAGTTGGATGCCGAATTTAAGGCTGTCATTGATTTGGTGCTTTATGTATTCGGTTCTTTAGGCTTTGAAAACTTCACTGCGCAAGTGAGCGTTAGGGATCCAGAAAATCCAGATAAATATATAGGTGACACCAACAATTGGGAAATTGCAGAGCAGGCCATTATTAGTGCAGCTCGTGATAAAGGCCTCAACTATGTGGTAGAGGAAGGTGAAGCTGCCTTTTATGGGCCTAAACTGGACTTTATGGTCAAGGATGCCTTGGGTAGAAGCTGGCAATTGGGAACCATTCAAGTGGACTACAATTTACCTGAGCGATTTGATCTTTGGTACAAAGGAGCTGACAATGAGTCACATCGACCCGTAATGATTCACAGAGCGCCCTTTGGAAGCATGGAGCGATTTATTGCGATTTTACTAGAACACACGGGAGGTAATTTCCCGCTCTGGTTAATGCCTGAGCAATGTACGGTGCTGTCTCTCAGCGAGAAATATGAAAATTATGCCAAAATAGTGGCAGATTCTCTTGAAAATAACGAAATTCGCACTAGTATTGACAATCGCGCGGAAACCATGGGCAAAAAGATACGTGAGGCCGAAATGAATAAATCGCCTTATATGTTGATCGTGGGAGAGCAAGAAGAAAAGGATGGTACGGTTTCTGTACGTAAACACGGTGGAGAGGACTTAGGTTCCATGACTCCGGCAGCATTTGCCGAACTGGTACAGAAAGAGATCTCTCAAACGATCAAAACATTTGAAGTTTAACAACCTACGATAGTAGGATAAAATTATATAGCCATAGCAATAAGAAGACGCAGAAGCCGAGGCCCGGCTCGAATTATCAAAGAAGACAAGCATGCGATCAATGAAAAGATCCGCGCGCGAAAAGTTCGCCTGGTAGGCGAAGGAGAACCTAGAATCATCGACACCCGCGATGCTCTGGCAGAAGCTAGAGAAAAAGAATTGGATCTGGTAGAGATCTCCCCCAATGCAGAACCTCCCGTTGCCAAGATCTTGGACTACAAAAAGTTCATTTACGAGCAGAAGAAGCGGGAAAAGGCCATGAAAGCTAACGCCAGTAAAGTAGTCATTAAGGAGATCCGTTTTGGACCTAATACAGATGACCATGACTATGAGTTCAAAAGAAAGCACGCAGAAAAATTCCTGAAAGAAGGAGCTAAGTTAAAGGCTTACGTATTCTTTAAAGGACGTTCTATCATCTATAAAGATCAAGGCGAAATCTTGCTTTTAAGATTAGCGCAAGATCTAGAAGAACTAGGGAAAGTAGAACAAATGCCCAAGATGGAAGGTAAACGTATGAATATGTTTATCGCCCCTAAGAAAAAATAAAAATCATCGGTGTGATTTTAGCGTTTTAATGCGGTCATTACCAAGAAAACATATATTTTTGCAGTCCTCTAAATGAGGACTGTTTTTTTATGCCTTTTCCTGAAGGCCATTAAGCAGGACTTAGCAAGAGGATTGCGAGAATCTAAAAAAGGAAATTATGCCTAAGATGAAAACAAAATCCAGTGCCAAAAAGCGTTTTAAGCTTACTGGTACCGGTAAAATCAAAAGAAAGCACGCTTTTAAAAGTCACATCCTGACCAAGAAAAGCAAGAAGCGCAAGTTGGCTTTGACCCACGATACCCTCGTGCACAAAGCAGATGAGCCTAATGTCAAATTGCAATTGAACCTTAAATAAGGGAAAATTGTCACTTTGACGGTTTATTAATTATTCAATAACCCAATAGTAGTGCTCTAAGAAGTATCCCCAGGATCGCCTGCTGTTAAAAAATTAAATTATGCCAAGATCAGTAAACGCGGTTGCCCGTAGAGCCCGCAGAAAAAAAGTCCTTAAACAGGCCAAAGGTTATTTCGGACGTCGTAAGAACGTTTGGACAGTAGCCAAGAACGCGGTAGAGAAAGCCATGCAATACTCTTACCGTGACAGAAGAAACAAGAAAAGAACTTTCCGCAGATTGTGGATCACCCGTATTAATGCTGGTGCCCGTCTTCACGGAATGAGTTACTCTCAGTTTATGGGTGCGGTAAAGAAAAACAATATCGAGTTGAACCGAAAGGTGCTAGCCGATCTTGCTATGAACCACCCAGAAGCGTTTGAAGCAGTAGTTAAAAAAGTAAAGTAATTAAGGTGTAACCACCATCTCGCATTGAAAATCCTGGTCTATCGACCGGGATTTTTTATTAGATGACTTGAGAAGGCAACAATTGAGCCACTTGACCTCATAAAAAAAGCAACCCGAACGGGTTGCTTTTTTGCATTACTATATTGAAGAAATTACTTCTTCATATCGGTCACCTCATTCAATTCCTTGATTTCTTCTTCGTATTCTTTTGAAGCCTCAATCATATTTTGTCTGCGGGTTCTATTATTTTCAATCTCCTCCATGTATTCTTCACGTGCTTCCGCTTGAATGTCATTGTATTTCTTTACTGTTTCTCCAACTTCTTCACGCAAGTCTTCATACTGCTCAATTACTTCTTCCAAATTCTCCTTAAATTCAGAAGTGTCCATTTTGGTACCTTTCATCAATTCGATGTACTCCTTTTGAACATCCTGCACATCTTCCATCACACTTTCGGTCCACATCCACATGGGCAGTGTATCGTCCAATAGCATGATATTTTCACGCATTTGCGGGATGATTACCATGGTTTCATTTAAGGTTTTACCTTCCAACATATATACATGTTCTGATAGCGTATTAAAACTTTCCCAGTCGCTTACACCTACAATTCCAGTATCTTCTAAATCGTCGTCCACATCGTTCATACCTACGTTTTGGGCTTGACTTAGATTCATCATTCCCGCTGCTATTAATAAGGTAAACATTGTCTTTTTCATAATATCTCTTTTTTGATTTGAGTCAAAATTAAGATGATAACTTTAATGGTATACCTAATAAAGAATCAATTTTATTGCTAAAAAAGCCGAAGTATTATGTTAAATTTGGTTAGATCGCTTGTAGAACGGCCGCAAGTTTAATTATTTATTAAAAAGAGAATACCGAGAAATCATATGGACTGCTTCCCATACATCAAGCACGCATTTGATGAGCGCCTTTTTAGCGTCATCAAGGTTGGTGCATGAATAGGTAAGAACCAGGCGTACCAAACATTACTTAGTTCAGTAAATACACTCCGCTCAAATTGAAATTGACAAAATCGCCCACGCTGATTTGGGTATTGAGATTCCAGCGATTGGAAAGCTGATAAGCAGCCCCCAGATCTAGTTTAAAGGTGTTTTTTCTATCGCTCAACCTGGTCAATGCCTGATTAAATAAGTTAAAAAATGGTCCCTCCTCTCCTACCAATCTATAGTCAACCCAACTCGTATTGTAATTGACGGCAGTCGATAAGGTCCATTTACCGTAAAGCTTACTAGCGACCACCCCAGTATTGACAGAGTGAAAATCGATCAGCGAACCCGTAACTATGGCCAACTGTGCACCACCGTCGGTAGGCTCAAGGTCAAGTGGCTCGTCATAAATCAAGTTGAGATCGCTCAGGCTGTAATTGACAAATAAGGACAATTCAAAGCTTCTATCTGATTCAAAAAAATATTGAGACAATCCATGTTTGAGGCTTGCACCATAAACCGCATAGTTAGTTTTTTCTATGGTGACTTGTGGTGCATATCTCAATGTTAGTTCAGTTTCCTTCCATAAACCGATCTGAGATTGAATGTAGGGATAGGCAAAAAAATCTGTATCTAATCCAGAAAAAGCCTGAAACTCATAAGTTTCACCCTCTATTTCAAAATCAAAAAATGTAAGTCCGCGACCTCCGATGGTAGTGGGAATTGACGCACGCTCACCACCTCGGATGCGCAAATTGCTGAAATCAGTATTGGAAACTTCAAAACGTTTTCGCCTGGAAGGAAAAGGCAAACCTCCAATACCCACTGCTAGGTTGACTTTGTATAAACCCAACGGGCGTGCGGTATGGAACCAACCTCCACTGGTTTGCATTACACTGGCCTCTGCGGCAGGCTGATTGTAGCCATCTAAAATAAAAAGAATGTCAGAAAGTACATTCTCTACATCGTTTTGGGCATAGAGATTGGCACTTAAGAATAGAGTTAAAAGGAGTAAAGGTTTCTTCATCAATTAAAGCTGTACGTGATAAATCAAACCCATTTCAATTCCCCAACTGTTGTGTCCAGAGTTGGGCTGGATAAACTCAAGGTTTGAAGTGTGCCTCAAAATACATCTTAAATTCCAATCCCACTCCTTTTGTTGAAAAGATATACCTATTCCTAAAATATTTGAAAAAGCAAAACCCTTACTCAATCTTTCCGTTTGCATAGTGCCATACATGGGTCCAAGGCTGGCTAACAATGGCGTGCTCCATTTTTCATTCCATCGGTATCTCACTTGAAGACCTAGATTAAGAGCATATTCATGAAATGTCCTAGGGGTAGTAAATTTCATGCGTCGCTGCTCAAAATCAGGTCCTGAGGCAGGCGTTATATAAAATGGATTGAGCAGTTGATGTTCCACCCGATATATTCCAGGTTCCAACACAATCTCCCAATCCCAACGTTCTCCTTGCTTGATCTCCCAAAGCAAAACTGCTTTAAAAGAAGTATTGGCATAGCGATAGTTTTCATCTTTGATCAAGAAACTTTCATGTTTTGCGGTACCTAAAAATATGCCCACAGCGTCGATTTTCAGAGATGCTTTATTGATCGATTGGGCGACAAGATGTGTAGAGGAAAGCATCAATATCAAGCGCAATATCAAGTTGCTTTTCCTGATCACGATAATTTTCTTAATAAAACGCAGAAATACTTCCAAAATATTTGATGATTGGTGTTCATTCTTTTGAGGCCAAGCCAATTCCTATCAAAGTTGAACTGTTCTAAGGTAAGAATATCCCTCCTTTTATCAATGAGACAGGTATCGCTTTCGCGAAAGCGAGCCAACCAGCATCAGGATATATACCTAGTTCCGGCAAGTCAACAATCGCATCATCAGTATAAAAATCAACTTTTAGGTCGATCCAGCAAAAAATTTAGTTGAATGCCAGTCTCTACATCGGGAGCATTATGTACGTCAAGATCTTCTCTCAGATAAACTGAAATTCCCCAAACTTCTCTCTGGTGGGAATAGATCAGGCTCCAACCGGTGAGCTCCTCAATAAGTGTGGTATAAGCGTGATGCCAGCCTTGATTGATCGCATCCCAATCTCCTTTAAGATGAAAATAATCGGCTTCTTCCCGTTTAAAAAATGGCGTTTGATATTGATAATTAACACCTAAACTGTTCCAATTCCCGTGACGGGTTTTGTGCGACCACTGAAGCGTAACTTCTCCAACCCCCATGAAATTGTTATTCCCAGTGTCAAGCACATCTTCGTTTCGGGAGAAATTTTTGGCGGTTACATGTAAGCCTAATCCCGCATTTAACCAGGACTTATTGGTCAAAAGAATGGATTTTATCAAGCTACTTCCCGCCCCTACGTCCAATGATGGATTATATTTACTTGTATTCCATCCCAAGTGCGCCTGAAGGTTAAGAGACCATCCCTTTTGGTTCCAGTGGGTCAAGGTGGGAGAATACCTGTACACCAATTCAAGTCCGCCCAGAATCATTTCATTTTCCTGCATCTTAAGCTGACGTCCATTACGATCGGTATAATCGACTACCACCTGATTCAGACCATAAAACTCCCTACCAAAAGGGTCTGGGCCTCCTGCAACATTTCGATGGAACCATTCTATGGATTCATCGTTGGTCAATGGCGAATTCACAAAGTTACCAGAGATGGTCTGAAAAGCCCTTACACCTACAGACAATTGATGCTGTTGATTAAGGGGAATATCAACACTCATTCTGTACACTTTATATACAGCATCAAAATGCAAGTCCATACGTTGGGCTGGTGTTGTTTCCTGATCGATGTAATCAAAGCTTCGAAAGAACCAGGGCTGATTGCTGAAAGTCTCCCTTAGGGCTGGATCATCAGGCAGGTAAACTTCTACTGGCGGCTGGAAAACATTCCCAGATTGCACCTGAAAATTCAGGGTAGTTCCTGCCGTCACCTTCGTATTGAAATTAGGTCCTACTCTGGCAAAAAACAAACCCAATGGATGAGTAGAAACCAGGTTGGGTTGATGTATTCCTGTACCGACATTTACCGTTGTATTTTCCTGAGATTCTTGGGCATTTGTTGTTGGGGGAAACACTAAAAGGCTCCAGAAAAATGAAAATAAAATAAGGTATCTTTTCATGAAGCGTCAAAAATAGGACAAATACAAATGAACAACATTGATTTAAATAGAGAAGGCGTAAGTGCTAAATTTCTGGTCCCAACTTGCGTAACTGCTGTAAAACCGGCATTTATTAAAGGATAGTTTTCATGAATCAGTTCCCGTACTCGCCACACTGGTGGTGCCTAGATGTTGGCCGATCATATCCTTTAATTTCTTTTTGGTGATGGGTTTATTGAACACTTCTCTCATCCCAGCCTCAACGCATTCCTCACATATAATGGAAATATCCGTAGCAGATAAACCTATAATACAAACTTCTGGATGTGTTTCAGAAATTTGCTTACTGGCCTCCAGGCCGTTCATGACGGGCATATTCAAGTCCATAATAATCAAATCGAAATGCTCTTTGGATGTTTTATCCACGGCTATCAATCCATTTTCTGCGGTTTCTACTTGATGCCCTAATAATCTTACCATGTTTCCAGTAACCAACAAACTCATTTTATTATCATCTACGACAAGAATTTTCTTGGGGTGCAAAGGGGCGAACTCAATGCTGGCATTCTCTTCTTGCGAACTCCCTTGTTGCAGCACCAAACTGAAATAAAAGGTAGATCCAACCCCTTTGGTAGTTTCCAGCTCGATCTCACTTCCCATGCTTTCCAGTAAGTATTTTACAGTGGACAAACCTAATCCTGCACCAGAACCAACATTGATTTCTTTTCTTTCCGCTTTGTTAAAAGCTTCAAAGATCATATTTACTTGATTTTGATCGATTCCCGACCCGTTATCGCTGACTTGAAAAGAGATCCTATCACCGTGTTTATCCCTTGAGACCAACTTTATTGCTATAATAATTTTTCCTTTGGTCGTGAACTTGACGGCATTTTCGATTAAGTTCATCATGACTTCGGACAAACGTATCTCATCAAAAATATAGTTTCTGACCAGTGACTGGTCCCATTCAAGACTGAGTTGGTTGTCACTTTCTCGAACTTGATAGTCAAACGAACTGACAATATTTTCCATCAGCCATTTTAGGTCGTTTTGTTTGAGGTTTAAATGAATGCCCTGAGATTCAATTTCTCTAAGTTCCAGCACCCGTTCTACGATATTCATAAGGTATTGTCCGGAAAACTTAAGGCCATTGACCAAACTTTGGAGCCTCTTGTCTTGCCCCTTTTCCTCTTCTAACAAGGTAGTAATACCGATCAAACTGTGTAGCGGAGTTCTAATTTCATGGCTGACCCTAGAAATATAAGATGATTTCATTTCGGCCAGGCGTTCTGCATTATCTTTTTCCACTAACAAGGTTTCATTTTGGGATTGTAACCTGAAGTTTGATTTCCATTTTCGGTAACTATAGTACATGAAACTCAGAAGTAGTAGTAATAAAACGATGCTGAGTATCCCAATATAAATCGCTGTGGATTGGCTATTTGAGAGTTTCTCTAATATATGTTTTTGCTTTTCTGAGGCAAGGAGCTCTTTGCGCAATTGTTTGGCCTCGGTAAGTTTTGAAGCTAGGCTTTTCTCACGGTCGAAGAGTATCCTCTGAAGTTCTGAAATCTGCTGCAAGTCATTGATCATGGCCGACTTATCATCCAGAGCCGTATGCGCTGTTAGCAACTCCTCGTAGACTTCAATGGTATAGTCATCCAGTTGATATTCCTCTCCGATCGCCCTGGCCTTTTCCAAATAATACAAGGCAGTTTGATAATCTGTCATCTGGCTATAATACGCTCCATATAGCAAGTTCACATGCATATCGTACAAAGGAATGTACTCACCATGAGTAGGTATGTTGCCAAAATAAAGTTCGTGAGCTGCCTCTAGCTGGGATAGATAAGGTTCTGCGTCTTCTGGCCTATTCATCTCCAGGTACATATTACAAATATTGGCCAAATTCACCAGGATGGCTAGGGGCTCATTTCTCTGCAAATTGTACTCCAAAGACTGTTTAAGGTAATCCAGGCCTTTTTGTTCATCCTCATAATAGTCATAATGGATGTAAGCCAGGCCATTGGTGGCCGAATTAAGTATAAACAGATCGTTGAGTTCCTTGCCTATTTGAAGTGCACGTTCAAAATAAATTTCGGCACTCTCAGGTTTTTTTAATTGCTGGTAAGAGTTACCTATCGCATTGTATGATCGAGCTATGAGTTCGCGGTCACCATTTGCTTCAGCATGATCTAGCGCTTGAATGGCTAGTTCTAAGGCTTCATCAGCCTCGGTATTCTGGATTTTAAGCTCGATGGCATAGAACATTTCAACTATGCTATCCTTAGATATTGTAGACCGTTCCTGATTTTGCGCCCAACTGAGGGATAGACAACAGGAAGCAAAAAGAAAACCTAGACTTGATACAATCTGTGCTACGCGCGGCATAATTTTCTACATAATTAGGCTTACTTCAATAGGTTTTGGAGTGACTAAGTTAGTATTTTATATAAACATCCAAGGGTTCTTGCGCACAATTCATCATTAATCAGGGACGAATTCATTCGGTTCATCTGGAATTTGTTGTTTGATAAGGCTTTGTCAACTCATAACCACGACATATTGTCTACAAGTAGAAAGTATAAGAGTTCTATACTAAAGTTTAACTTGTTTCGACTTCTCTATAGGTAGACGATGATTCTTGGTGGCTTTATAGGCTCATGGCCAATAAAAACATAGCAATGACAGCTGGAACAGTTTGTATATATACAGTTTTTTTATCTACGGTGATCGCACCATAAATACCTGCAATCATCACACAACCCAAAAAGAAATAGGAAACCTGATCTCTAAAAGTGGGGTTTTCGATAAAAAAAGTCCAGGCCAATCCTGCGGCTAAAAACCCATTGTATAAGCCCTGATTAGCTGCCATGGCCTTGGTTTCTCTAAAAAGCTCTTTGGGAAGATTTCGGAACACCTTAGGGCCTTTTCTTTCCCAGGCAAACATTTCTAAATACATAATATAAATATGCAGAATAGCGATAAGGCCAATGAGAATTTGGGCTGGTAGTTTCATAAGGTTGGGTTTGTAGGGTATATAAATATACATCATGTTTGGGAAAATTCGAAAATTCGCGAGCTGTAGTTCATGTTTATCTCACTCCTACTCCAAATCATAGGATCATTGTGATTCAGGTAGATTTGATCAACTTTTGGAATAAACAAGCTATTCAAGTCACTATAGGCAAAAAAAACACAGCACTATATAAAAATCACAAAATGCACTATCAGTAGGGACTTTAAAATATTTAAACGTTTACAAACGTAAATAAACGGAAGTAAAGGGTTAAAATACGAAAGCAACTTTTTCTTTGCCCCAATTTTGCATCGTCATCCTAACTCATGGTTGGCACTAATTTTTTTAATCCATATAAACCAATTTATTATGAGCACATTAAGCAACAAAGTACAATTGATCGGTAACCTGGGTCAAGATCCAGAAATGAAGACGCTAAGTAACGGGAATACTATGGCCAAATTTTCTATCGCTACTTCTGAGCGTTACACCAACAAGCAAGGTGAGCAGGTAACCGATACACAATGGCATCGGGTAGTTGCCTATAATGGAGCCGCAACCATTATTGAGAAATACGTTAAAAAAGGAAACCGAATAGGTATTGAAGGTAAACTGGTGACCCGCCAGTGGGATGATATTGAAGGACAAAAAAGATACACTACAGAAGTGGTCTGTAACGAGGTCTTGCTGCTTGGGAATAAATCTTAATTGCGACATAGCGTTTTTACCGATCTTCAATAGATCGTTTTGACCTCAACAACATGGGGCTGTCCAAAAAGTACGTGAAGATTAATATTGTCAGTCTGAACTTTGCGAAGACCTTTTTGAAATTCAAGAAGTTCAAAACTTCGGCAAGTTCAGTTTGACACTTTACAATCTCATTTTGGGCGGCCTCCTGTTTTTATACACCTATATTGGCCTAACCGTCAATTGTGATAAGAAGATAAAAATCTATGACCATCAAAATGTATGAACACCGCACCATGCCAGAGCTCTACCTCACAAGTCTTATGCAAGACTTTGCTAATGGAGTCTCAACCGAGAATGAATAAGCTCATCTTATTGGCTTAGGCTACTGGAATCGCATAGAGATCAAAATCCTCTGCATCAGTTATTTTGACCTGAACAAAACTTCCTACACTTAGGTAATGTTCGTCTGCATTGATCAATACTTCGTTATCCACATCTGGACTATCAAACTCGGTACGCCCCACAAAATAATTTCCACGCTTGCGGTCAATCATCACTTTAAATTCCTTGCCGATTTTCTGCTGGTTCAGCTCCCAGGAAATTTGCGACTGGATTTCCATAATTTCATTCGCGCGTTCCTGTTTTACCTCAGCCGGAACATCATCCTCCAATTCATAGGCGTGCGTGTTTTCTTCATGGCTATAGGTAAAGCACCCCATGCGTTCAAACCTTTGGTCTTTTACCCATTGTTTCAGGATGGCAAAATCTTCTTCAGTTTCCCCTGGGTACCCGACGATCAAAGTGGTACGTATCGCCATATCAGGAACTTCTTCCCTAAATTGTTGGAGCAACTTATTGGTTTTCTCAAACGTGGTTCCTCTACGCATAGATTTGAGTACAGGGGTTGAAATATGTTGCAGAGGAATATCCAGATAGTTACAAACCTTTGGTTCTTCTCTCATGACCTCTAACACATCCATTGGAAAACCTGTAGGAAATGCATAATGCATTCTGATCCATTCTATTCCTTCTACCTTCACCAATTCGCGCAACAAGTCAGCCAGACGTCGCTTCTTATAAAGATCTAAACCATAGTACGTCAAATCTTGAGCGATCAAAATCAGTTCCTTGACCCCAGCTGCCGCCAATTTCTCAGCTTCAATCACCAGGTGCTCTATGGGCGTACTCTTATGACCGCCCCTCATCAAAGGAATAGCACAAAACGAGCAAGGACGGTCGCATCCCTCGGCGATCTTAAAGTAGGCGTAGTTTTTTGGGGTGGTGGTAACACGTTCTCCGATCAATTCGTGTTTGTAGTCTGCCCCTAAAGCCTTTAAAAGAGAAGGTAGTTCGGTGGTTCCAAAGTATTGGTCCACATCCGGAATTTCGGCCTGAAGATCTGGTTTGTAGCGTTCAGAAAGACATCCTGATACAAATACTTGATCTACCTCTCCATCCTGTTTGCGTTGTACAAAGTCCAGGATGGTATTCACCGACTCCTCTTTTGCATTATCGATAAAACCACAAGTGTTGATGACTACAATATTGCCTTCCTCTTCATGCACCACATCTTTACCGCTGGCCTTGAGCTGGCCCATCAGTACTTCGCTGTCATATACATTCTTGGAACAGCCCAATGTAATCACATTGATTCGGTTCTTTTTTCTGGATTTTGTTCTCATAAGCGGCTGCAAATTTACGACTTAAGTATGGTTTATGACTTTTTTTGTTCCGCTTTCGCGAAAGCGATAAAAATTAGAATCTAATACCTTACCTTTAATTAACACCAACTCATAGAAAATATATAACAACGGTCAGCTACTTTAATTTCAACCGCTTTGCTGAATTTCCTTTGTTCACCATAAGGACGCAATGCGGAACTCACTTTATGTTTGATTAATGGTCTATGACTCTTGAGATGTACACTATATGGGGTCAAGCGGGCCTACTACTTAGTCAACCTTCTATATGAAACAATCACCAGACCAAGTCATATCTTATTACGATAGCATTGCCACAAATTATGATGAATCTCGTTTTTCTAATACTTATGGGGCCTACGTCCATCAGCAAGAAATAGGTCTTTTAGACAAGTACGTAGGCAAAGAAAATGCGGCTCATCATGTTGATTTGGGATGTGGCACAGGAAGGTTTTTGGCCTACGCAGATACAGGCGTAGATCCCAGCCAAGAAATGCTAAAAATTGCTAAGGCCAAGCACCCTGATAAAATACTCTTATGCGCTAAAGGCAATCATACGACGCTGGCCCAGGAATCCTACGACAAGATATATTCCCTGCATGTGATGATGCATCTCCATCAGGAAGAGATGCTTCCAATTTTAATAGAGGCTCATCGTTTACTCAAAAATAAAGGTCTCTTCCTGTTTGATTTCCCCTCTAAGAAAAGAAGAAATTTGATCCGCTATCGTCCGGTGAACTGGCATGGAGCAACTAGTTATAATCTATCTGAGATCAAAAAGATATCACAGGAATACTTTGATGTGGTGGAAAGTTGCGGGATCATATTTTTCCCTATTCACAGAATTCCAAAACAATTACGTAAGTATTTATTGTTTCTTGATGGATGGCTATGCCGGAGTTGGCTCAAATCGTATTCCAGTTATATTTTTGTTGTATTAAGAAAGAAATGATCAGAGCGCTCATCCCAAAATCCGTGCGATTGCGAAGGCAACTTTACAAGAGAAAAAGAATGGACAACCAATGTGGTTTCCTGGAACGCATTGCCAGCACCAGGATAGAAAATGCTGCACTTGAATATCGAATATCTATCCGCCAACCCATAAAGGTAAACAAGGGTAGTCAAAATAAAATTCACAACATTCAACTGGCTTTTGACCGTCTCCAGCACCTGATCATTGAACCTGGGCAAACTTTTTCCTTTTGGCACTTTATACCTCGACCTACCGCCCGCAATAATTACAAAAAGGGTAGAAACTTAATTAAAGGCCAGCTACAAGAGGATTATGGGGGTGGATTATGTCAATTATCTGGTATGATCTATTTATGTCTTTTAAAAAGTGGTGTGACTATTTTGGAAAGACATCATCACTCCACTGATATTTACACCGATGACACAAGGTATACCCCTTTAGGAAGCGACGCCACCGTAGTCTATGGGTTCAAAGATTTACGATTTGAAAACTGCCTGGACCAACGTCTAGGGTTTGATCTGGAATTTCAAAAAGATAGCATTGAAGTTTCTTTAACCAGTGACAAGCCGTTGACAGAAAATGAAATAAGCTGGCATATTTTATCCGAATCGCCAGTTAAAATAGTAGAAACAAGAAATGCCGCTGGCGCTATACTTACGACCTCTCGTTATCAAATTAACTCAAGCCAAACCATATAATTTATCTTTCTGGGGGCCAAGAGACTATGATAAATCCTACAATCTTCCTTTACCCGTAAATCCCTTTTTAACCCCTGCTTCTACTTTGAGCGGCAAGTGATTTTCAGCTGGTGGGATAGGGCACGAAAAGCGCGAACTATACGCACAATAAGGATTATACGTGTTGTTGAAGTTTAAGACCACTTTTTCATCCAGTGGCGACCTCAATTCCATATAGCGCCCTACCTTATAGCTCCCTTTTCCATTGGTATCATCGGTAAAAAATACGGAGAGGTAGTTATAATATTCCGGATCGTCTTTTAAACTGGGACTTTCCAATACCAACAGTCGGCACTTCTTTCCTTTTAAGGTAAAATGCAAATAGCCATACGGACTATAAGTGGCTATACGGCTGGTGGATGTTTTTAGCTTCATTAGTTCGCCGCCTTCCAGTTTTTCAAATCTGGCCTCGACCACAAAATCTGGGTCATAAGGATAAAAATTCAGGTACCTGAAGCCTTGGCGTTCTGCCGCGGTTAATACATTGTTTTCTCCAGAAGCATATTCGGCAGAGAGTTCCTGACGGTAGGTCATAGACTCCGCTTTACGGTCTTGGGCTGTGGCGTAACACAGGTTCAGTAAAAAGCTAAAAAGTAGGATTTTCTTCATTTGATGTGGTTTAAAAATCATGCACTCCAACTCCATACCCAAAGCGCAATATCTTCATAAAAGATTCGGCTGAGCAGTACGACAATTACACTCAATATGGTAATTATCCAACGGTACCGACTCATCGCTATACAGGCACCAGTCACCAGTAAAACCAACAGGTGTATTCCTGCGACCACATAAAGGGGGTCGTAGGCGTGAACCGATACGGTAGGTTGATTTTCCAATGGATCAGCAAACACCTTAACCAGTCCGGTTACGATATAAAAGGCGGCATATATAGCCGTGACTTTGGTAATAATGATCAGGCTCTTTTGGGTGAGAATGGGTGGTTTTGAATCTGTCAAAGTGATTAAATTTCTGTTGGTAAAGGTAGGCACTGCGGCGCCAATACCCATATCTTATCAAGGAAAGGCAGCAGATTAATAATTGGCAGGCGGTTGACGATGCATGGTCGCTTTTTCAAAGGCGCTAGCCCAGGTGTATAACTGAGCGTCTTCTTCATTGGGAGCGATAAAGGTCAGTCCAAAAGGTTTACCTTTTTCTCCATAACCCATAGGGACCGTCAGGGCTGGATAAAAACCTACCGCAGCAATCCCGGCATCATAATTATTGATCGACACAAATCCGTCCAAGTTGTTATTTTTGATGTAGTAGTCAAAATGTTCCTGAGCTTTGGCGGTCATCTCCTGCTTAAATTTCCAGAACTCGGCATCAGACAGCGGTGGCTCATTTAGGATACCCTGAAAAAGTTTTTGACCGTAAGGCATGGAGCGCAACGAGTCTTGTCTGTTGTACTGCATGACCTTTTCGACATCCCAGCCTCTGTATTTTTCATTACTTTGTCCCATAAAATAAGCAGGCAAGTCCTTTTTCATATCCAGGTTCAGGAGTTGTAAAAAACCTTTCAGTTCTAATTCCCTTTCTTCCAAATCAACTAAGGTGGCCCCCAAATTTTCCAAATCTTTCAATGCTTGCGCATAAAGTGGATTCTCACGGTATGCTGGAAATACCCCAAAGCGTTTACCACTGAGATCAGCTGTGGCAAGCGAACCTATTCCCTTTTCAAATAATTCGACACTGCTGATGGCGTCCATCAGGATAGCATTGTCGATCACCCATTTGGTCATGGGTCCAGCTGTATCCAGGTAACTGGAAATAGGAACAATTCCCTGACCGTTGATGGTTCCCACCGTAGGTTTCATCCCCACCACACTGTTGGCCGAGGAAGGAGATAAAATAGATCCCGACGTCTCCGTTCCAATAGCGGCCATGGCAAAATTAGCTGCCACAGCTACCCCACTTCCACTACTCGACCCACCTGTATCCAGGGAACGCCGTCCGTACGGATTTAACGTCTGCCCTCCTACCGCACTATATCCACTCGGGCAATCACCGCAGAAAAAATAAGCCCATTCACTTAGATTGGCTTTACCCAAAATTACCGCGGCTTCCTGTCTTAATTTATCCACCAGGGGCGCATTGGTTGTGCTATTTTCCCTTAATACCGCTGCCCCAGCTGTGGTGACCATATCTTCGGTATTGATATTGTCCTTTAACAGCACGGGCATTCCTTTTAGCGAATAAGGATTAAAGACCGCGGACTGGGATTTAAGGTATTGTAAATCGCGATCTGCTGCTCTGGCTTGTTCCAGTGCTTGCGGATTCAAAGCGATGACAGCATTAAGTGATTTGGTGTTCCACCGGTCGTAAGTGTAAATCCGATCGAGATAGAACAGCGTAAGCTCCTCATAGGTCAATTGCCCATCAAAAATTGCTTGTTGAACGGCCGGAATGCTTCCTTCCAACACCACTGTTTCTATTTCCTGTGTTCGATTGTTGGTGAGTCCGCTTTCGCGAAAGCGTTGCACCTGTCCCAATAACGGTCCAAAAACTTGTTCTTTGGTCAGATAAGCAGAATCCAATACTTTAAATTCCCTGAAGTCATCTTTTGATTTTTTTGGATCGACGCCGTCTTGAGACTTACAGGCAAGAAATAAAATGGGGAGAAGCAGAAAAAACTTTTTCATGACAAAGATTTTCCTTAAAAATAAGACAGAATAAGCGAATTATCGAGATCAGGCTAAGATCTAGGAAATTAATAATTACGAATTCCGATCTACTGGAAAGTTGCACGATTTTTAAGTCAACAGCTCATCCTACATGTTGTTACTTCCTACCTCCAGAATGTCAACCATCATCAATTCTGAATGCTACATGCTGTATGCTTATTGCCTGAAGAAGCTATCGACAAACTCGACTTTGTTAAAGACTTGTAAATCTTCAACTCCCTCTCCTACTCCAATATAGCGTACTGGGATTTGGAATTGATCTGAGATACCAATGACCACACCACCTTTTGCGGTTCCGTCCAATTTGGTAACAGCCAGACTGGTCACTTCAGTGGTATTAGTAAATTGTTTGGCTTGTTCAAAAGCATTTTGTCCTGTGGAACCATCCAGAACCAGCATTACATCGTGGGGTGCATCGGGTACGATCTTTTGCATAACCCGCTTGACTTTTGAGAGTTCGTTCATCAAGTTCACTTTGTTGTGCAATCGGCCAGCAGTATCCAATAAAACTACGTCCGCATTTTGGGCTACGGCACTTTGCAAGGTATCAAAAGCGACACTTGCGGGATCGCTTCCCATGGCTTGCTTTACAATTTCTACACCTACACGTTGGGCCCAGATATCCAATTGATCCACCGCAGCTGCCCTAAAGGTATCACCTGCTCCCAGCACTACCTTCTTTCCAGCCTTTTTAAATTGATAAGCCAGTTTTCCTATGGTCGTGGTTTTCCCTACACCATTGACACCTACCACCATGATGACATAAGGTCCGTCAACTTTAGGCAAGGTGAATTCTGTGGCATCACCGTGATTGACCTCGCTCATCAATCCGGCAATTTCTTCTCTTAGAATTTGGTTCAGCTCTGTGGTTCCCAGATATTTATCCCTGGCCACCCTTTCTTCAATACGATCAATGATTTTTATGGTCGTCGCTACACCCACGTCACTGGAGACCAGGACTTCTTCCAGGTCATCCAGTACATCTTCATCGACTTTGGCTTTACCGGCAACGGCCTTTCCCAATTTGTCAAAAAAGGTAGTTTTGGATTTTTCCAGTCCCTTGTCCAGGGTTTCTTTTTTCTCTTGGGAGAATATTTTTTTAAAAAAGCTCATGATCTAGGTAAAGGCCACAAAAATAGGAAAGTTAGTGTCAAAACCAGCCATGCTTGTACGTGTTTTCCTCGGTCTGTATCGGACCAGTCTCAAAATATGATCCTGCCGATCGCAAACTAGGGTTAAGCTTCTACCCTAATATTCTCACGTATGATCAGCAACACCCAATAATTGGTGTTTTACGCTTATCGTATACGCTCGATGGTAAAGTCAGTTTTACCCGCAAAAGAATCCAATTCCACTACACCTGCCTGAAAGTTAATGGCTGAAATTTCAATGTAATCATTGGTATTGAGATATACCACGGTATTGATATGCCTGGTCACTTGGCTGGCGTTTTCGGCAGCATTGTAGGCATGGTGGTGAGCAAACTCTTTGGAGGGTACGCCTGATCCATTGACGAAGACTGCGATACCATAGAAATTTGAGTTGCTTTGAGCAGTCACTGTATGATATACGGCATTCACTCGGTAATAACCAGGCTGCTGGGCAACAAAACGATTATTGGCAGTATCAAATTCGTTGTTGATATCAAAGATCACATTATCGAAGTTGATTTTCTGCGCTCCGGTTGCTGCCAGCGCCTGATTTCCAGAAAGACTAACCCTGGTAAGTGAAAAATCGGATGTGGCATCTCTGCCTACTTTTACCCATGACGAACTGTTATTATCCCAGTAATAAAAACCTCTTACTGCAGTGGCATTACCTGTGATAAAAACCATCATTGCATCCTGATTAAAGGTGGGATCAACTGCAGGAAATTCATCCAGTCTGGGAATTAGCAATCCATCTGTATTGTCTGGAGCGGCTTGGTTGCTCACTCGCATGTCCAAGAGCGCCTGTGGGTCATTGGTACCTAAACCGATTTGGCCATAGGTGTTGAGGCTAATCAAGCAAATGGTTAAGCAACATAATCGGCTGAGTCTCATCATCATTTTTTATTACTTATTCAAATCTCATATTGTCAATATAATAGAGGTCGGCAGGTGAACCGTTGGCCTGCCCAGCATTGAAAAACAACACCAAGGCGGTATTTCTATTGCCAATTGCTCCACTAAAATCAAAAGTTAATTCCTGCCATTCGTCTGTGACAGTGACATCGGCCATTACTTCAACTGGCGTACCGCCTTCCAACTTGGCCAGTACCGTTAAAGGTGTAGGATTAGAAGTAAGGATATCCATTGAGAAAGTACTGTTATTGGTCAGATCAAATGGCCCGTTGAGTGGAATAAATAAATTGTCAAAAGGCATGGTTCCGTCATCAGTATATTCCCCTACGTTGGAACTGCGGTTATTACAGCTTACCATAGGGTTTTGGACGGTAGGCGCATCGTTGATACCGGCACCATTACCCATATTGTAGTTTTGCTGACAATCAAAATCATTGATCACCTTCAAGTCCTGGGCTACTCCAGTACAATCGGCCACCACTTCACTACAAGGGTCTGCTTCAAAGCGCAAATCATCCAGGAAATAAATATCTTGTGTGGTTCCATTCATTTGACCTGCATTAAAAAAGATGACCAACTGATCATTCCCTGCCCCGGTTACTGAGCTAAAATCAAAAGAGTATTCTACCCAGTCGTTAAGTACAGTAATATCTTGAGTGAGCTCAAGAGGTGTAGTTCCTCCTTCCAATTTAGCTATAACAGGGCCTGCCATTGAGGATAAAATCTTAATACTGAAAATAGGCGTAGCTGATAAATCCACAGGCGTCCCCAGGTCAATTAACAAATTGTCAAAGGGCTGTGTTCCATCCTCAAGATAACGACCCACCTGCGGACTTGGGTTAATGCCAGTATCATCAGGATTTGGTACTGTCGAGATCAAGGCTGGATTTAAACCTAGGGTGTAATTCTGCTGACACTCAAAATCAGAAATAATGGATAAGTCTGCTGTCACCCCTTGACAAGGGTCCACAAATTCCTCAAGCCTCAAATCATCGATCAGATAAACATCTGTCGCAGCACCCATGGTACCACCAGCGTTGAAAAATAGAGTAAGTACATTATTACCTTCATTTAAGGCAGGCGTGAAGTTAAAACTGTACTCAACCCACTGGTTTAAAGCAGTGATATTTGTAGTCAATTCGAGTGGCGTATTTCCACCTTCTAATTTTGCAATCAATGGCCCTGCAGTGGTAGAATAAACTTTTAAGCTAAAGACGGCATTCTGGGACAGGTCAACTGGATTGTCAAATACAATCTGAAGATTGTCAAAAGGCTGAGTTCCATCATCTGTGTACACCCCCACATGAGCGCTGGTGTTAATGCCTTGGGGGAAAGGATTATCTACCAATTCCACGCTAGACATGGTAGGATCTGCACCTAGAAATTGATTTTGCTGACAGTCAAAATCATTAAGAATGCTAGGATCAGTGGCCACACCTTCACAAGGATCGATCGTTGGGTCAAATTTTAAATCATCTAGTAAATATTCATCAGACCCACTGGTTGAAACGCCCTCATTAAAAATCAGCTGGAAGGACGAAAAGTTTTCATTCCTGTAATCGATCAGGTCAAATTCATACTCGTTCCAGCGTTGATCGCCATCGATCGTAGTTTCCAAGGTTACATCACCAGCATTTCCACCGAGCAAATCAAGTCTTAGAGTTCCTGTCACCGCAGTTTTCACCTTGAATTTAAATAAGGCATTGGTGGACAGATCCAAACCATTGTCAAAATTGATGGTTAAGGCATCCGTTGGACTTTGGCCATCCGTGTAACGTCCTACAAAACTGGAAAGATTGATCCCGGTTTTGCTGGGGTTCCTGATGACCTCAACGTCTTCCAATTCGATATTGGACTGACACTCGAAGTCTGTGATCACAAATGGATCTGGCACCACATCATCCCTCTCACAGCGTTGTTCACTGATCAGATCATATTCCTCCAGTTCCCTCTCGCAGGAATAAAGTAAAAAGAAGATGATAATACAGGTGCCTATTCTTAGAAATGATGTCTTCATGACTTGTAATTATTTTATTTTTTGTAAAACCTGATCAACTGGCTGGTTGATGGTCCATCGAGTCTTAGGAAAAACATTCCTTGAGACAAAGATTGGATGTTGATCAGATTATTTTGAATTTGGGCATTATTGACAATGCTTCGTCCAGATAGGTCAACAATGCTATAGGATTCAAACTGCTGGTTGGAACTCAGGTTCAAGAAATCAACGGCCGGGTTGGGATAAACATTGACCTGCGGCACTGAAATATCGTCTGATGACAAGGTGGTGGATTCCCACCGTATATCATCCACAAAATAAGTTTGAGCAGTGGCTTGGGTATTCCCTGCATTAAAAAACAGCACCAGGCGCTGGTGATTTTCATTGGCCTGACTACTGAAATCAAATTCGTATTCCTTCCAGGCATTGACCGTATCTATATTGTCTCCATTTGTCCCCACACTTCCCAATTCTACCGGCATTGACGTTCCATTCTCAAGCTTTACTAACAAGGGTGCCGTTTGAGTAGCATAGACTTTAAGTCTCAATTTATTGTTGACTGATAAATCGATGGGAGTGCTATAGGAAAAAGCAAGGTTATCAAAAGCATCAGTAGGGTCATCTGTGTAATCACCTACCATGGCTGATGTATTTAGACCTCCTGGAAATGGATTGGCTGTCCTAGTCACAGCACCAGTCAAAGGCTGCGACGGTAAATCACATTCAAAATCCGTTAGGATAGGGTCAGCACACATGGTTTGCATCGTCACAGGTTCATCAAAGAACAAATCATCAATAAAATAGATATCATTGGCCGTACCATTGGTTTGAAACGCATTGAAAAACAGCACCAATCTGGTATTACCAGCACTACTCACTTGAGAAAAATCAAAAGTGTACTCTCTCCACTCATCAGAGGCTTCAATCTGTGCCGTTAATTCTAAAGGTGTAGTTCCTCCTTCCAGTTTTGCCACTAGCGGTATAGGGTTGGACAGGCTAGCTGCTATAGAGGTGTATACCTTGATATGAAAAACCGAATTGAGACTGAGATCAATCGGCATGACATAATCAGCCGATAAATTATCAAACGCCATAGTTCCATCATCCACAAATTGACCCACATTGGCACTGGTATTAATTCCTGTGGACGATGGATTGGTAACCGTTGTAATCGCACCTACCAAAGGATGTGAAGGCGCTGAACATTCAAAATCAGTTAATACGGGATCTACGCATTGCGCTTTCGCGAAAGCGGCCACTAAAAGACCTGCTAAGAGTAAAGTTTTTTTCATCATAAATTATTTTGGGTGTCCCTCATTTTTAGTTCGAAACTGTTGGTAAACGCATGATCAGAACTACCAGCTACGAACAAGTCATATTGACCGGCTTCATTAACAAATTCTAAATCGCGGTTGTAAAATTTCAAATCATCTACACTGATTTCAAAGCTGACTTTTTGGGTCTCTCCTTTTTTCAGACTGATTTTTTGAAAAGCTTTTAATTCCTTTACTGGTCGGGTTACGCTACCGAATCTATCTTTGATATATAACTGGACCACTTCTTCTCCATCGTAATCCCCAGTATTTGTCACTTCAGTAATAATGGTTAGCTTCTCACCATCCCGCAAGGTTGTACTGGACAACTGTGGCTGAGAATAATTAAAGCTTGTATAACTCAAACCGTATCCAAAAGGAAATAAAGGTGCATTTTCAACGTCAATATATCGAGATACATAGCGCGGATGTGCACCTTCAAGGTCTTGAGGCCTTCCAGTGTTTTTCATGTTGTAGTGGATGGGCACCTGTCCTACATTGCGAGGGAAGGTCAGTGTAAGTTTTCCAGCTGGGTTGTATCTCCCATAAAGTACATCCGTGACAGCATGTCCACCACTGGTACCTGGGAACCAAGCTTCCAACATTGCATCGGCCATCTCATTTTCTTCAACCAAATTCAGTGGACGACCATTATAAAGCACGAGTACCAAAGGAGTTCCCGTAGCTTTTACGGCTTTGATCAATTCACGTTGAATTTCTGGAATTCTGATATTGGTCCTACTGGCCGCTTCGCCGCTCATTCTTTCAGACTCTCCTACCACTAAAACGGCTACATCTGATTGTTTGGCCAGGTTGACAGCTGACTGAAAGCCAGAACGGTCATCGCCTGTGATTTCAGATCCTTTGACATAAGTAAAAGTTTTGTTTTGTGCCTCAAAGCCTTCTTTAATACTTACAGCAGTTCCATCTCTGTCACCTCGACCGGACCAGTTCCCGATGATATGAAATTCATCAGCGGCCAGAGGTCCAATCAAAGCAATTTTTTGGTTGTCTTTTAAAGGCAAGGTTTGCTTGTCATTTTTCAAGAGAACCATAGATTTTTGTGCCACCTCTCTCGCAAAGGCTAGGTTTTCTTCACTTAAAACAACCTCGGTTTCAAGCTCCTCATTGGAATAGCGATATGGGTCTTCAAAAAGACCTAATTTAAATTTCAATCTAAGGATATTTCTTACCGCCTGATCCAAGCGTTCCATATCCACATTTTTTTCGTCCAAAGATTTCTTTAAATAATCCTTGTAAACACCACCTTGCAAATCCATATCTACCCCTGCGTTCATCGCCATCTCACCTGCATGTTGAAGGTCCCTGGCGTATCCGTGTGGTACCATCTCATTGATGGAGGTGTAATCAGTGACCACAAAACCATTGAATCCCATCTGATCACGCAGTACATCTTTGAGCAAATATGAATTGCCAGTAGCTGGTACTCCATTGAGTTCGTTAAAGGCAGTCATCACAGTAGCTACATCGGCATCTACCGCGGCTTGAAAAGGTGGTAAATAATATTCCCTCAAGGAAAGTTCTGACATATCTACGGTGTGGTAATCCCTACCCGCTTGAGCGGCACCGTAGGCTGCATAATGTTTGGCGCAAGCAAGAAGGGTATTGATGTCAGAAAGATCTTCTCCTTGGAATCCTTTTACCCGAGCCTTGGCGATCAAACTACCTAAATAGGTATCCTCTCCTCCCCCTTCGGCCACTCGGCCCCAACGGGCATCCCTGGAGATATCCACCATAGGCGCAAAAGTCCAGTGCAACCCAGCCGCAGTAGCTTCTTCGGCGGCTACACGAGCGCTTTTTTCCATCAAATCCATATCCCAGCTCGCCGACTCACCCAGCGGAATGGGAAAAATGGTTTTATACCCATGAATTACATCGTAACCAAACAACAATGGAATACCTAATCTTGTCTCCTCTACCGCTATTTTTTGGAGTTCGCGGGTAAATGAAGATCCTGTCGCATTAAAAATGGCGCCGATTTCTCCATTTTTTAGATAATTCATGTAATTGGTATCAAGCGTTGGCCCAGTAACGTCCTCTATACTTGAATACAAAACAGTTTGTCCTATCTTTTCCTGCAATGTCATTAAGGACAATACTGAATCAACTTTGCGGGAAATTTCCTGCTCAGCCGGATCCTGGGTTTCTTTATAGGTTGTATTGTGACAGGAGGTCATCGACGCCAATCCCAAACCAATACATAAAATTTTAAGTGTTTTGTGCATAGCTATTAAAATGTAAAGCCTAATCTGTTCAAACCATTGATTACATCAGGATCCTGCATAAAGAGGGTCCATAACATCTGGGTTCTATAATTTTCAATCATCGCAACGATGGGTCCCTGATCAATAGCCAAGTAACTATCGTCATACCAATTAAATTCTTCAGAAAAAGCGTCATAGAAACCATAGGGACCCAATAATTCATCATTGAGGTTGTAATAGAAATACTCCATGGCCGCTAGTGACTCAGTGGGTGTATACGGAAAAGAAGACAAAGCTGCTGTAGGTGTGATTACTCCAATGTCATTGAGTGGATCATGAACCGCATAACCATTATAATCGTTACTGGCAGTAAGTCCCCAACTATCTCCACCGTAGCCTAAATAGTTATTGGGGTTGTTTCTACAGTGTGTGTAGTTGATCAGAGAATGCGCTGTATTCTGTTGCATATAATCGGCATACTGATCACTGAGATTGCGCGGATCCAAACCTATAAACGAATAATGCGCATAAAACAAAGGACCTCCAAAGTCCACACCCAAAGGGAGTTGAGTGCCTAAATACGTATTGTTATTGACCATGGCGCCATTTCTTGCCCATCCATTTTCATAAGTAGCCCTATCGATAGGAAAAGTCGGCGATCCCGCCGCCAAAACGTACACCATCAAAGCTTCATTCCATCCTTGCACCTGCAAGTCAATCGCAAAGGCATTGTTGGGTGACCAGTGCCAGGTCATTACATTTTGTCCTCTTTCAAAGAAGCTCCATTCTACGTTTTCATATAGCGTGGTGATTCTATTGATGAGCGCGGCCTCTTCGGTAACTGTATCTGACAAATATTGCCTATTGATCAACAATCCTTGCAATAGGAAAGCAGTCTCAACAATATCAGCACCATCATCTAGCGCACTGAAATCTCTTGTCAATCCCGTATCACCAAAATACCAGTGGGAAAAAGCACCGTGGTAGGTTTCACAACTTTCTAGAAAGTTGAGTATTCGATCCAGTCTGGCTAGCATTTCTGGTCTGGTGATCCAACCGTGTTCAACGGCCGCAGGAAAGCAAGCAATACCAAATCCTGAACCACCTGTGGTAACAACTCTATCTCCTGTTCCTCCCAATGCATCATCTCTAGAAGTTTCACGAGCCAATCCACTGTTAGTTTCTGCAAAGTCCCAGAAATAGTTAAAAGTACGCTGCTGTACGAGGTCCAATAACTCCTCTGTGGTTAAACGCTCCACCGACGGCGTTTCCACAAAGCCCACATCTGGCGGTGGTGGTGCGATATCTTCATTGGTACAATTACTGGACAGGAAAAACACCCATCCGACCAAGTATATTTTTATTGGGGTCATAAAATTTGATTTATGCATCATCATCTGTAAACTTTCTTAATAATTGGGATTTTGTACGAGAGCTCCATCACTTAAATCAATTTGCTCTTGTGGGATAGGGAAGACTTCATGCTTTCCCTGAACAAAGGGAATACCTTTAGCATTTAATACCTGGGCTGCGCGCCCTTGTCTGACCAAGTCAAAATATCTATCGTGCTCAAAGGCCATCTCTAACCTGCGTTCCTCCCAGATCGCTTGTGTAGATAAATCTGTGGCCGGTGTCAATCCAGCTCTTAACCTTATCTGGTTTAATGGTGTAGCTACATCGCCTCCCAAAATAGATCGGGCTTCTGCATTGATCAGCAACACCTCAGCATAGCGCAATAGCCTTACATTTTTACCTGTGATTTCGGCTTCTGTAAGTATACTTGAATAGGCCTTTTGGTTATACCCGATATTGGGCACATTAGGGCTGATTTGTCTTCCATCAAAAAGGGTTTCGCCTGGAAATATGATCGTTGCATCCATACGTTCATCATCAGCCGTGTACGTATCTATCAAGTCCTGGGAAGGCGTATTAAAGCCCCATCCCCAGCCGCTTTCACCACGAACTCCCTGAATGGTGCTGTATTTATCCACTCCCGCAGCGGGCATCACACCTCTAGATTGAATTTCAAAAATAGATTCCGGACCATTCTCAAAAGATTCTTTCCAGATATCTTCATAATTATCAGTCAGTTGATATTCCTGGCTAGCGATAACATCATTGGTCAATTGCAGGGCCTCAGTCCATTTTTCTTGATACATACTGACTTTGGCCAGCAAAGTTTGCGCAGCCCCTTGGGTCGCTCTACCTAATTCGCTAGGTGGATATTCGCTTTTCAGCGGAAGGTTCTCAATAGCAAAATCTAGATCAGCCTCAATGAACGCATAGCACTCTGCTTTGGACTTTCGCGTAAGCAAATCAGCATCTATCTGGTCAGCCGAAGTCACATTTTCAATCAAAGGCACACCTCCATAAGTTTGGACCAGTCTGAAATAAAATAAAGCACGCAAGAATCTGGCCTCACCGATCAAACGTTGCTGTAGAACTGGGTCCATATCAAATTGAGATATCCTGTTGATAGCTTGATTTGCGCGTTGGATACCATTATAATGTCCTCTCCATACCTCGGCGACAGAAATCAAAGTGGGCGTAATATCCAACTGGTCCAATTGACCTTTGTCGGCTCCTGTATCACTGGGAATACTTCCTTTATCTGCATCGTCGGAAGCGATACTGGTGATACCTGTCCAGGCAAACGAACTCATTTCCCATTGCAGCAAACTGTTGTAAATCGCATTAACCAACTCGGGTGCACGATCAGCCGTTAAAGCCGACTCGGTTTCCTGATTGGCATCCACATTGATGAAGTCTGTTGTACATGAAAATGTCAACAGCGCTATCAAGGCAAAAATGGCCAATTGAAGCTTCGTTGTTAAATTATTCTTTTTCATGATTTTATTTTTTTTTTAAAATGACGCGTTCAAACCGATAAAGAAAGATCTCAAAGTAGGATAGGCATCAAGTTCTATCCCGGCCGACCCTAAAGGTGCACCTGGCAATTCTGGGGTGAATCCAGAGAATTTTTGGAAAATGATTGGATTTTTGGCAGTCGCATAGAACCTGGCATTTTTCAAGAAACTATCTTCTGGAAGTGGTACTGTGTATCCCAGGGTGATATTATTGATCCTCAAGAAATCACCGTCCTCCAGATAATAAGTAGAAGAAAGCGGAACATCATTAAAAGCCCTTGGGGTCGTATTACTGGGTCTTCCCGTGGTGTATCGACTGTTAAATTCAATCTCCTCAATATTTTCATTACCAAATCGTTGGGCCTTTTTACCATTGTACACTTTGTTCCCGACGTTGAAATAGGTATCTACATTAAAATCAAATTGTTTGTACTGCAACCCTAGATTGAAGTTTCCGTAAAATTTAGGAATGTAAGAACCAAAGAACGCCCTGTCTCTTTCATCAATTACACCATCCTCATTCAAATCTTTGTATACCAGATCTCCATCTTCATTAATACCTTCTACATCATACAGGAAGAAACTTCCTAAGGGTTGTCCGACGGCAATTTTCTTGGTGTATTGACCATTGTTGATGAATCCACCCAATTGTTCTAAAAAGAAGGGATTGGTGACCTTTGTAATTTCGTTTTTGTTATAGGAAAAATTCAATCCCAATTGATACTTGAGGTCCTCATTGATATCATCCTTCCAATTTAAGGCCACCTCCACCCCAGTATTTTGAATTTCACCTACATGCGAATTGAAAGGATCGAATCCGACGATATCCGGTAGGTCAATCTGTAGGGTGGCATTGGTATTGGTACGCTGATATGCATCGATTTCCCCTGAAAATCTGTAATCCAATAAAGTGAACTCTACTCCTACATTGAATTCATTTGTTTTTTCCCAGGTAAGATCTTCCTGGATAGTCCCTGTGATCGTTATTCCCTGCTGTAGGTCCTGATTAGGTCCGAAGGCATAAAAACCAGCGGCGCCGGTGGTGGCGGTCAATACATTTAAAGGGACATTTTGGTTACCTAGTTCGCCGTAACTTCCCCTGAGTTTTAAAATATCAAATACGGATCCCTCCATAAACTCCTCTTCGGTAATAACCCAACCAGCACTTAAGGCATAAAAGTTTCCAAACTGGTTACCTTCCTGAAACTTACTTGAACCATCCCTTCTGAAAGAGCCTCCAAACAAATATTTATCCTCAAAATCATAGTTCACTCTAGCGATATAAGAGTACAAACGATCTTTAACACTAATAGCTCCAGCATTAAGTTGCGTATCATCTTCATCTCCTGTATTTAGGTTGAAATTCAAGTTGCTATCCAATGGAACGTTATTTCTCGTGGCGGATAAGAATTCACTCTGACTTTCCTCAGCGGTTATACCTAAAGTGGCATTGATGGTATGCTTGTCAGCGAAAGTTTTGTCATAGGTAAAATAGTTGTCCAAAAACCAGCGATAAGTATTGGTATGCGTGACAGTGAGTCTAGTGTTGGCTGGATTTTCCAGATCACCTTCAAAACTACTGGCTGTATTGGATGGGTTTTGGGCTAGGAACAGTCCTAGTCGATCTCTAAAGGCATAGAATCTACCGTATTCTGTTTCGATGGAGAATCTAGAGGTGAAGGTCAACTCTTCCAGTAAGTCGTAATCAAATTTAAAAGCACCTTGGATTTTAAAAAATTTGTTCTTGTCTTCCTTGAAGGCATTGCTTGCGCCTACGACTGGATTGGCCACACTATTCAGTTCTACGGAAGAACCAAATGCTCCATTTTCATCCCTCACCGGTACAATAGGTGCTTGCTTGTAGGCCGAAGTGAATAAACTATAATCTTGTGGCGTGCCTGTAGCCAATTGGATGCCTACTCTATGGGAAAAATCGAACTTTTTACCAATCTCATAGTCTACATTGCTGCGCAGCGTCAAACGATTGAAATCATTATTGAGCAATACACCTCTTTCCTCATTGAACCCTGCACTGAAAAAGGCTTTTACAACATCAGAACCTCCACTCGCAGATACATTCACGTTGGACATCAATCCAATTTGAGTTATTTCATCCAGCCAATTGGTATCATAAACTTGATCGGTTGGGATAAAACCAAACGTACTATTATCATTGGTGGGGTCATTATCAGTAAGATAATCTCTTCTCAGTGCCTCGTTACTATAAATAACATATTCTGAGGCATTGGCCATTTCTACTTCTGTAAGAATATCTCTAAACCCATAGTAAGCATCTGCATTAATCTTGATTTTTCCAGTTCTACCTCGTTTAGTGGTAACGATCACCACTCCATTAGCTCCCCTGTTTCCATATATGGCTAGCGAGGCGGCATCCTTAAGAACATTTACTGACTCAATATCACTGGTATTAATGTTATTGATATTATCAGTCAATACACCATCGACTACATATAATGGATCACGCCCACCTTGGACGGTTCCTAATCCTCTTATAATGACGTTGGATGCGGCACCTGGCGCATCAGATGCAATGATGTTTACCCCCGCTGCTTTACCTTGTAGAGCTTGAGTAGCATTTAACACAGGTTCACGCGCCAACTCTTCCCCATCGACCTGAGCGACCGAGCTGGTTAAAATAGCTTTCTTTTGTGTTCCATATCCCACAACCACCACTGTTTCCAGAGCGGCGACATCTTCCTGCAATTGAATCTGATAGGTAGATCGTTGATCTACAGTTATTTGTTGGGTCGTATAACCCACATAGCTAATAGAAAGTGTTTGACCTGCAGACGCTTCTAAGCTAAAATTACCCTCAAGGTCAGTCTGAGTTCCTGTATTCGTCTCTAACACAACCACCGTTGCCCCAAATAAAGGTAGGTTATTCTGATCGGTTATTTGCCCAGAAATAAGGGTTTGTGCCAGTAGGTTTTGTCCCCATACTATGGCGATCAACAATAGGAAAAATGTAGTGTTCAACTTCATGCCGTAGCGATTGTTTTGTTGCTCTTAAAATTGGTCTCCCAATCTTATAGCTCAAAATTAATGGAAGCATGTATTGAATCGAAGCGACTATAACGATGTAGTCGGTTGTGAAATATAAGTTATTATTAATGAATAACTTACATCAGAATAAAATTGTAAACTTTAACAATATGATGTAGTAATGATGGGGTGATTTTCAACTTAAAATCACGGATTTCCCATTAAAACCTATCTAAAAATTCGATAAAACTAATTTTAGTGTCGAGATTTAGCTTTTTCCTTAATCTATAACGTTGTAGTTCTACACTTCTCTTTGTGATACCCAACAAGGGGGCAATTTCTTTGGAAGTGAGGCCAATTTTTATGTAGGCACATAATTTCTTGTCCTTGGTAGTCAGTTTTGGGTAAGCATGTGAAAGTTTATTGAAGAAGTCCTCATTCAATTCACTGAACCTAGATTCAAATAAGCTCCAATCTTTCTTACTGTCTAACTGCTGTCCAGATCGATGAAGTATATTTTTGGTTCGAGTTACATTTGGAGAGGATTTCTCAAGACGCTTGAGTTCATTTCTGAGAGAAATAATCGTTTCGTTCTTTTGCACCATGGAAGCGGTGGTATTGGTAAGCTCCTTTTTTTTGTTCTTGATTTCCTTGAGTAGATTTTTTCGTTCAATTTCAGCGATTTCCTTTTGAGCAGCAATTTTTAATCGATTCTGTTTGTCTATACTTGCCTTTTGTTCTCTGCGTTTCTGGAAGCGCCCAACTGCAAATAAAGAAGCTATAAATAGAATAAGGTAGAGTAATTTCATCAGCGGACTCCAATACCAGGGAGGTAACACTTCAAAATTTAATTGGGCCGGTGAGTGAGGATGCGCAGTCTCATATATACTGAGCTCATAGTCTCCGGCTGGTAAATTTTGCAACATCAATTTACCATTGGGAATTTTACCTTTTTGTTCTTGCTGTCCCTTTAGATCATATTCCAATTCGCTGCCCTGAGCCTGCGGAACATAAGCCTCCACAACAACTGTCCTGGCTTGAGCATGGGAAATGGTCAAATCAGTCATATTTTCCAGAGGGATGGCTGTGTTATTGAGATAGATCGCCCCGATTGCTGGAGAAATATCATTGTCCTTGCGGTTACGAGTTACATCCCATCGGGCAAATCCATCAATAAGGTTCAGTAATAAGGTAGAATCATTCTGTATCAATACTTTCTGAAAGCCAGGTACAAATCTTTCCACAAGGCTGGAATTGGTCCAAGTGTCCAAGCTTTTAAATTTGACATCACGACGTGTAATTAAAGTAGATGTCTGATCCCAAAACCATAATTCATCACTGGTTTGGCCCAATAGTTTTTGGTCGGTTAATACAGGAACTTCTTGAAATCCTTTCATTGATTGCATCCACCAACGGTTGTTTTCTGCTAAATATATGGTGTTGTCAATAATGTTAAGTTTGACCTTATTTTGTTGAAAAATATCATCTTCCCCCCATGGTTCCCAGTTTGTTGGGCTTTCGCCTTGAGCGGCAAAATCAGATTTATAAAGTCCTTGATAAAAGCCTGAGGCATACCAATGCCCCTCATGATCAAAACTGACTTGTTCGATGGGACGATCCAATCCTGAAATTCGAGTAATTTGTAGCCCTTCAGTTACATTCAAGTGGCCTAATCCAGAATAAGTGGCCAGTAGTAAATTCTTATCACCAGGAATGGGAGTATAATCATACACGCCACTAAAGGAACCGGGTATGAGACTGAGTTGTTCACCTTTTAGCCAAAACGCACCATTATTATGTCCACAGAGTAAACCGTCCTCCCAGGGATAAAGACTCCAACATTGTCCCTCAGACCCTGGAATTAATTGGAGTTGGTCATTGTAGTATCGATATATACCTGTATTGCTGGCCAAATAGTACACTTGATCAATCACAGCCAGGTCATAGACTGTCCCCAATACACCTGTTGGATCATTGAAATAAGCTAGTGCTCCGCTGATATTGATTCTACTTAGTCCGTTGTCTAAGGCTGCCCACAGTCGGTCACCAGAAACATGCAAATCCAAAACTGTATTATTATTTATACCTGCTTGTTTATTTAGCATTTGCATGTCCTGATTCAAGTTGTCCATCAGATAAATTCCGTTTTTGATGGTACCAAATACCAAGCGTTGATCATCTATAAATTGAACACTATTGAGGGATTGCTGTTTCAATAATTGGTTAAGTTCAGGCGATACAGGTCGGATGTTTTGTGGGTCGATAAAAAAACCTCCAGCACTCGGCGAATAAGCAAATAATTGATCCTGATAAACCGCTAACTGACTGAATGATTCGATGTCCAGTGTTTGACCTCCAGTTTCAAAAGCCCGGATGCCCTCTTCTGATATTTGCAATAATCCATTATTTAGAGTGGCTACTACCAGCCTGCCCTGGTATTCTTGTACCCTTGAAACAGCATATCCTTCCAGAATTCTGTTGATTGTAGAGCCATCATAAAGATATACCGCACCAAATGACCTAAATACCACCTGATCTCCAAAAGGTATAATTTGCCAAAATTCTTCACTCGGCAAGGGCGGATTGGCACCAAAAGATTCCTTAAGGCTGTGGTAGATCAATTGTCCCGTATTGTCTTTTTGCCAATAACCAAACTCTTCATAGGAACCTGTATAAATCCGTTCTCCCAAACAACGAACAGATCGTATAATTGTATTTTGTGGCAACTCATGCAAGCGCCAGAATTGTCCATTATATACAGTTAACCCTGCATTATTAGCGGCGTAGATCACTTCTTCCTCATCTGTATCTACTCCCCAATTCTGTACGCCGCCAAATGAATAGTTGACGATTTCTGGAAGCATGCTTTGACCCTGCAATAAGTACGCACCCAAGAAGCAAACCAAAACAGGCCAGCGGTGAACAAAATTCAAATGTTTGAATAGATTCTTCATATCAGGTCTGGATGGCAAATAAAGCCCAAGTTTATACCCAGGCAATAAATGTAGCCAAACCATCCAGCTTTTAAAAATAATCAGGCTGCAATGCTTTGGGAGGAGCTTGGCCAAATAAACCCTAATCTTTGAATACTAACCACAACAACCTTTTTAGGGGTGTTGGTCGAATCTGTAGTCCGCTGTTGGCTACTGGCGTTTTGTCATCAACGAAGCGCATTTTATTCGACCAAAATTTTGCTTAAACACCTGTAATTGGAAGCATTTACATGTTTTTTAGGCCTTAACCACCCAGTGGATAGAAGATTAAATACGTCATTCCTAAATTGAAAGCCGCATGACATATTATAGCGCCTAAAATCGACCCTGAAGCTTTTCTACATACATAAAATAAAATGCTGACAAGAAACATGCTCAACACCCAAATCAGGGTTGGCAGCAAGAGAAATTCCCATTGTTGTTGATGATAAACAAATCCAAAATGTGAAATATGAACGATAGCAAATGCAGCACTATCGATTAAAGATGCTTTTCGATCACCGAGCGAATTTGCAAAGCTCGAATGGACTATTCCTCTAAAGAAAAGTTCTTCTCCAATTGGACTAAAGGTCATGGCTATAAAAGCTGAAACACCAAACATAATCAGTCTGGTATTTTCGTCAATGTCTGGCGAAATAGGATAAGACGCCCCAATATAGGTGTACCAATTTTCATAAGATTGACCGTACAATGCGTCTCCGATGAAGTAAAGAAACATACTGAAACCAGCACCGATGATGAAAGCAATCATCAACCAATAAATACGAGCTGGTTTTTTAATGCTGATTTTTCTTCTGCCAAATTTGGTCAAAAAAACGAACGGTGCAGCAGCCATACTGAGCATTGCTATTCCAACAAATTGCATACTGCCAATGAAATTGCCGTGCAACACCAAAATGAACCGAGGAATACTAATGGCTAAAAGTAAAACAAGCCCAAACTTCCAATCAAATTTGAAATATTTGAGCCAAAAGGGTTTCAATTCAATTTCCATTCTTTTTTGGAGGTTTTATATTTCTCGGTGTTGAATCCAATTCCGCACCAAGCCAAATATATAAAAAAGCAAAAATGACGAAGTCTTTCATTTTCATTTGATTAGTATATTGATTTAAAGAATTCTAAGCTTATTTGCCTACACCACATTGCCGCAGATTAGTCTTCTTTGATTAGCCTTAAAGCCTCATCCAATACACTGTCTTTCCCGTCAATCAAGTCCTGTTTTGTCAACAGAATTTCAATATCAGGCAATATCCCGCTCCCCTTTTCTACCGTATGATCTTTGACGTATCGCTCAATTTGAACAAACGAAATCAAAAGTTTGATTTTAGAATTTGGCAAGGTATAAATTACCGGGTATCCACCGGTTTGCTTGTAATAGTTTCCGCCGGTTTCTTCTCCAATTAATGATATACCCTGATTTTTACAGAAGAGCGCAAAACTTGCTCCTGCTGAAAAGGTTTTTCCTCCAACCAATACGTAGGTTTTTCCTTTGAATCCTTTTTTATTTGGAAGCATCATTGATTCGTTCTCGTCTGTCGTTGATATCCATTGGTTATCTTTCTTTGCAGCCTTTTGGTAATATTTCTCAAAAAAGCTGTGGTAGGTATATCCATTCACTAAATTTTGACTGTGACTTTCTTCGGGTAAATTGGAAGTAGTAACAACAGTGGCAGTTCGTTGTTTAAATGCTTCGTTTGCGATATAAGAAAAAGCCTGAATGCTATTCAACGGATAACCACCTTCATTTTGCCTGATATCGACAATTAGATTGTCAACTTTTTTTCTATTGATATTGTTGAAAATAGTCTTTAATTCCTTTTGAAATTTTTCAACATCCAATTGGAAGCTATTCATTGTCAATACCGCTGTATTGACGGAATCAATGAAGTAAACATAAGGCTCTTTTTTGCCTAGCGTGTTTTTCACAAATTCGGATTTATTGGTCGCATGATGATAGTTGGAAAAATAGGAATTTCTCTCCACGAATCTACTGCCGATTTGCTGAAAGGGTTGACTTTCTATGTTCTTTGTGAATAGCTCGTTTGAGGGTGTTTTGTAAACTACCTGATAGGCATCACCAGCACCAAACTCATAAAAATGCAGGATACTAAATTCGCGTTCTATTTGCCTATCCTTTTTGGTGGTGTTGAAACCATCTGAAGGAGCATATTTCAGAAGTCTCTGCCTTATATCTTTCGCATCTACCTGATCAATAGCTATTAGTTCTGAACCCACAGGAATACCAAAATCATTTGTATCAGTATAGAATTTCTTATCAATAATTTTTACCAACAACGGAAATAATTTTGGTATGGTCTTTAGTTGCGGACGCATGACGATTAAGTGTCCATCTCTAGCATGGTCAGTCAGCTCCGTAATGGTTTTATATAAATCTTTGCTGGTTTTAAGCTTGGCTAATTGTTTGTTTTCAACGTTGGAAAACAGGCTGTCCCAATCGCTTGGGGAAGTATATTCATATAAACTTGGGTAGCCCTCGGTCAATATATTCTTTACAACAGTGTAGTCCTCGCTTATTTGTTTTTGAGTCAATTCATCTTGGCCAAAAACAAGCAAGGGAAAACAGATAATGACTCGTATGATAGATGTTGTTCTCATGGAATGAGTGGTCAAAATAACAACTAATCACCTATTAAACATGTGGTTATATATAGAATTTACTCGGCTGTTACATTCAACCATTCTATGATTAATTCTTCTTTGATATCTTCTTGCTTCCTAATTTTAAGATGACGCATTGTTTTACCAGTTCCTTCCAAGATACCATCGATGTCTTTTATTTTATCAATACGATAAAACCCAAGGGCCACATGTTTTTTGCTATGTCGTAGATAGGTAAATATTTTACGCTTTTTAAACACTGGGATTCCCCACTTGATCTCTTCGGTCACTCCATCCACACTTTGGTGGATCAACTCGCGCAACTTTTCCAGTATTGTAATTTGTTCTGCAGATGCGGTGTGGATATAGTCTGTAACTTCTTGATTGAATGCCATTATTTCTTGTGTTGGTGTTGTAAAAATTCTCCCAATCCTTTTAATTGAACTTGCCAATATTTTTCAAGTTCGGACAGGTACTCTTGCACTTCTTGTAAGGCCTCTAACTGAGCAAAACAAATTCTTTGTCGGCTGTCATTCTTGTCCAGTTGAATACCGACCAAATTAGCACTTTGGAGAATTTTTATGTGCTTGGCCACTGCAGGTCTGGTCATGTTGAACTGCTGTGCTATTTCTCCAATATTGTTTGAATCCTTGATAAGCATCAATAGAATTTCTCTGCGCGTTTGGTCAGCAATTGCTTTAAATACATCAGCCATTGTCTTGCAGGTAATTTGTTAAGTTTTCAGTCAATATTTTAGACTTCCACCCATTCGATAAAAGTTTACGAACTATAAATCGATTGAATAACCCATCAAATCCTTTATGTTCAAAATGAAGTATAGTTTTGTTATCTACTTCTTCAAGTCTAAAAACAACAGTTGTGTTGCTTAAGGGACCACCACTCCAACTGTAGGATAGCAATTTATTCTCGACCACTTCTAATACTTCGCAATCAATGATTCCATCAAAGAATAGATTGGATTTTGTTTTGAACTGGAACTTGTGTCCAACGACCGGCTCAATATCGCAAGGCATTAGCCATTGGCTTACCGCTTGTTTGTCCGTTATGGCTTTCCAAACTACTGATGTCGGAAAATTGTATTCCACAGTAATGTTGATCCTATCTTTCATCAATTATAAAACTAAATGGTTTTACAAATATATGAAACTTTTTGGTTTCATACCTGCCGATTCGTTCTACCTCAATCGTGGACATTAAAGAGATGGTGTCCAATAGTTGTGGCTTGACACTAGAAATAAAAAATAACCCTTAAAACAAACTGTGCCTCTCTGTGTAATTACAAGCTGGTTATTCAGGATTGGTGAGACACCAACATGCAACAACCTTGGTTGTAGTAAAGACTTGGCCTGTAATCATTATCAGAGTTGGCCATCACTTATGGAAGTGATTCAATCATTTCCTTCTTTTGCTCGTCAGAATAAAAATCGGATTTTTCCAGGCTGCGTTTAAAAGCTACGATCGTTTCTTCTGTGTCTAAGTTCAGGTGTTTTTGTGCGCGTAGGATATTGAGATAAGCTTCGCTGAAATTTGGATAGATCGTTAGAAATTTCTGCCAAGCTTCGATTGATTTTTCATATTCACCTTGATTATAATAAGTGAAACCCATTCCATAGAGTGCAGATAGTGAAAACGTCAAATTTTCACCATAATGCGCTAGTATTTCTTGTTGAAAGTCTTCTATTTTATGAATATCTGCGCTTTTGTGTAAGAGTTCATTTTGCTGTGCAGCCCAAAATTCAAATATTTCATATAAGGCATTGGGAACAGTGACCGCTGGAATCGCATAATGTTCCAATTCTTCAAACAACTGCCCTTTGATATTTATCTTGGGATGATTGATTGTTGAAAGTACCTCTTGAGCAGGAGTAAATTGAGAGTAACTATCCCTACCAATGGCATACCTAAAGTATTTCTGCCCAGTTAACACCTTGTTGGACAGTGATTCAAAATCCTCCAAAAGATTGATATTCTGCTGAGTAAAAAAAGGCTCAATGGCAATAACTGCACTTAGATCGTCAATATGGTTAGCGAATAAACCTGATGCAAAAAATCCATATCTGGAATGTCCGATAAACAATCTAAATGAATTGGTTTTCAGCTTTTCCTGAGCAAAAGGAATCAATTCGTCAAACAAGAAACTGATGTTCTTTTCAGCAAGACCGTTGGCATCAGTTGCCCGGTAATTGGTCTCTCTAAACCGTTTGTTTCTATCGGAATTAATACTGATGATGACAGAAGATGGAACTTGGTCTGTAGCCGTTAAAAAATCAATAGTATTGATAATAAAATGGTGTGTTCTTTGGTTTTGCCTATCAAAAACAATCGTGAGCGGGTAGGTTTTATCTAAGTCCGCTTGCCATTCCAGGGGCACATAAATACTAATTGCTTTATCATTATTTAAAAAGGCAGAATGAACCACAGTATCGTTCAATTTTCGATAGCGTTCAAGTTTTTGTGCAAAAGCCCCTTGTAGTAATACAATTAATGAGATTACCAGTAGTAATTTTTTCTTCATTCAATAGAAATATTTGATGTTGGTTGCAGCTTGGGTTGCCGTGTGCAAATTATCATTATTTTTTCGTTTAAGCGTGAGCAAAATTTTTTAATGCTCTTGTTATTCTATTTTCAGTTCATCGTCAAATTTGAAATATGGCAAATGCTGCAACCACAAAGCTACCTCCATGGTTCAGACCTATAGTCGTTGTTGATAGCCCAGATTTCAACATTAATGAAGCTATTGGAATTAATAAAATAAAATAAAATCAATTTATGAGGATACAAACAACATACTTAAAGTAAGTAATCTTAAATCAGTTGTTAAAGGCGCAGGAGATTCTGAACTTGTAAGTATGTTGAATAGTTTAAATTTATCAGATCCAATAATTAAGAATAAAATGGATTTAAAAATATACCCCTTGGAAGCAAAGCAAACGGAGTTAAGACCTATAAGTCAAATTACATTATAAAGAAAAATTTAGCCGTTATGGAAGTTATATATGGATTTCAAAATAATAGACGTACCAAAGTTGAGTATATGACAGAGCAACAAGCTCTACAAGATGATTATTATCATAAATTTTTTAAAGATGATAGTGGGTTAATTAAAAAAGTAGAGATATATAAGAATCAAAACTTATCAGCTATTGAATATTATCTAGATGCAGGTGAAGATGAAACTCAATTGCTCAATGAATTTTATCAATTCGTGGATAGCGTAGGTTTCTTTGAGCGTAAAATCCCCATAGGGTCTTATTTTATAGAAAGAGAGAGAAGCTATCAAAAGGATACACCTTCTTATATCTGGCGTTACATCCGCGTTTATGATGCTCAAAATCGTTTGGTGTGCTATCAAAGAATTGATGAAAATGACAACCCTAGAGTTGACACTCGTACGACTGAGAAATATTATTATACGAATATCACAACTATAGAAACTGATGGTACATCTAGTACAGATTTATTCTATTTACAATTTTACTATGATAAAGCCACCCAAGATATTATTGACATTGACGTTAACAATGGTCACATTGTTGAAGAAAATAGGCATCTAATAGATACTTTGGATGATTTAAATGAAGTAATGGAATATTTTGGAAGTAATCATGATTTTAGTTATTACTTACATCCTAATTGGATGCCATAAATAATGCTCATAGGCCTAATAATTTTCTACTAAATCAATTTAGAATAAGATTTGAATGTTTAAAATAAATGATATAAATATTAAGCTTTCACGAAAGCGAAATGTCAGTAAATATTTATTAAGCCTTAAGAAAATGTAAACCAGTAAAAAGAAGCAGGGAATGAATTTTTATAAATAATCTTTATTAATTAATACAAAAAAACAGGCAACAACCCGAAATAAGATACCTAGGTGCAGCCTAAAAAATCAACTAAGAAACCTAAAATATTGATCTGAAAAACTGAGGTAGCGAATACAGTATACTAACTTACCTATTGATAAGATAAATTTTGCATTTATAAAACCTAATACTAGTTTAGATAATGGGATTAAAACACCTTTAAAGTTTAATTAAAATAATTATAAGACAATGAGTATCATATACAAATATTATAATGGTGATGTAGAACTCACCCTACAGCAAGCACAAATGCAAGATTTTGGATATAAAAAGTATAAATTTATTAATGGCGATTTAAAAATTATATATCATATTAAAAATGGTGAAATAATTGGGGGTGATTATTTCTTAAATTCTAATGATGTAGTTCCGGATTTAGTGCAAGAGTATTGTACACAAAACGGGTGGTACTTCGTATTTTACACCCTATTAAATTCGGCTGGACAATACAAATTATGGAAAGGAGATGTATATAATGAAGAGGGAATATTATCTAGTAAAATCCAATTAGTAATAGATCAAGATGGTTTTGATATCGCTAATGCCCACCTAGATTTTACTACAGAAGCCGTAAAGCATGGTACTAAACGTTTTTTTAACATTAATCCAGATACAGGCAAAAAAGATGCTTTAGTACAATTTCATTATGAGCGCCATACTTTTAATGCAGAGTCTTTTTGCGGCGGTAGAGGGCATTGGGATTTTTACTATGGTGGTGCTATAATTGAAAAAGTTTACAATCCAGAAGTAATGGCACTATTCAACTATGACAACCACCCTTATTTTCATAACCTATTGCCTTTATTACCGGCTAATGGAATTATTTAAATTTATGCAAACTACAGATAAAATATTAGTCATTGATCTTGAAGCTACCTGCTGGGAAAACCGTCCTGAGTACCAGCGACAGCATTCAGAAATTATAGAAATAGGAGTTGCTCTTCTAGATGTCCGTACTGGTACAATCAGTAAAAATCTGGGAATATTAGTTGAACCTTACAAATCAGAAATAAGCCCGTTTTGTACACAACTTACTACCATAACCCCAGAGATGGTCACAAAAGAAGGTGTATCGCTAGAAGATGCTTATGAATTACTCCTAGACGAGTATGAATCACACGAGCTTACTTGGGCGAGTTATGGTGCTTATGATAAAGGCATGATAGAACGACAAAGCAAAAAGTGGAGTTTACATAATCCTTTAACAAATAAACATATCAATGTAAAAGCAGAATTTGCCAAGACTAAAAAGTCTAAACCCATGGGAATGGATAGGGCACTTAAAAGTATTGGGATACAACTAGAAGGCACTCATCATCGTGGGGTAGATGACGCCAGAAACATTGCTAAAATTTTACGTTGGATACTAAACAATAATTAAAAAATAATTATTTACCACAGTCAATAAGCTCGCAATGACTAGCAAAAGAATAAAAATTCCGCTTTCGCGAAAGGGTCACTCTAAACAGAGTGAACAAGAAGAAACTATAAATACAAGAATCGAATATAGAAAGTGGAACGGTGTTATCACAGAGCAGCAGGCGTTGACGTCTGGAGAGAGCTTTGAGAAAATATATTACACAAACAATATCAGAGATCGAATGGAAGATTACGATGATCAAGGAACTTTGTATCATTTTACTCACTATAAAAAAAATGGCGAAGATGAAACAGCGTTAGTAGCCTCTTTTGCCGGACAGTATAATCATCATTTTAGTATCGTGGAAAGAACAGCTATTGGCCCATATTTTAGAGAGAGAGAAAGAGAATATAATAATGATGGAGTACTTTTTGTCGAATCAGATTCTGTTGAATTAGAAGGGCAAATAGATTCATTATGCATACAGCAAATTTATGATCAGAATGGCTTTGATCCCGATGAAGAAATTACAATAAAGCAATTTGAGCTTGAGGCTACTAATCGAAGCTATGCCTTTTTTTATCACCCCAATGGAAGCTTTCGAAATGCTTTTTTAACAGAAGAATCACCGTGGGTAGATGAGGAGACAGAGTATAATAATTTTTCAGATATAGAATTTCCTTTAGACATCCATATGCCTATTAAAAAAGAATATTTTTTAACAGATGCCGTGGACCCCACAGGCTTTGAACCTGATTGATTTTTTATCAATAAAGATAAGCCAGTTGAAGGAAGGAGAAAATATAAAATTTTTAAAGCGAGCTTTCGCGAAAGCGAAATACTAATAAATGATTTTTAAAGCCTTAAGAAAATGTAAACCAGTAAAAAGAAGCAGGGAATGAACTTTTATCAAATAACTATAATTTAATTAATAACAGAAAAGCATGCCTAATACTAGCACTCCTGTTGTAAAAAGAAGGTACTATCCTACTTTATCCTCAATAGTTTCAGAAAATGATTTTCCTGAGGTCCTAGGCTTTATAAAAGATGGGATCGTTAATCTTTTTGAAAAGATACATTATAAGGACTTACAGTATAACAAAAGTCCTAGAGGTGACGCTGCATTTTATAGCTTATCCATAATATCTCCAAATCGTATAGACATTGAAATTCCATGAACTGGAATTTTCTTAGTCTTAAATCCTGATTTGATAGGGAATGACAACAATATTTCTTCTTTTCCTATCACAATAGAATATGAGTGGCAAGTGCTTGCTTTTTTATGAGAGTTTAGTGTCGGGAATTTTTTATTTTCTCCTCAAGAGATATTTGAAATAGCTTTACAGGTTTTAAACATAGACCAGGAACAAGCCATTGCCCATTTTATAAATACTTTTACTGAGCCTGCAACAGGACAAACATCTTTAGAGAAATTTAAGCAAGATGTCGAGCAAGCAAATAATATTCAAATCATTCCAGTGGATGTGGAAACAAAGCTTTCCGAGATTGCTGAGAGTATTTATTAACATGGACTAAAGAAGAAAGGATGACAGCATTTGCAAGTAAAGGTGGCGCATTTCATAGAAGAATTTCAACAGATTATGCAGACCTTATAGCAAATCCAAAAGCAATAGAATTATTTACTGCCCATGTTAAGACTGCTAAATCCAGTCATCCTAGCCAATTTAACATAAATAATCTTTATGATTTTACTAGGAGCAACTTTGAATCTAACACTTATGATTTACTGATAGAGCGTATTAAAAAACCGTTACAAGAAAAAAATGCGAGGTTTAGACAGGCCGAAGGGATTACCATCATAGACCTTAATGATACACAGCTTAGTGAACTTCATTTGAGGTATTCAAACAATCTGTCCCCAGCTGCTAAAGATTTTTTCTTGACTAAAAATCGATTTTACGTGACTATAGAGAATATAGATAATACCACAGGTAATCGCGTTAATACAAGCGATGTAATTATTCAATCTTATATATCTGGAAAATCTGAAGATCTAGTCCCTTTTATTACTGAATTACAGAGTAATGTTCCTAATCTGGTTGTAATTACTGATCCCAACGAATTGTCAAGATTTAAAAGCTTCCATCAAAAAGCGATTGATTTTGTAGATAAAAGTCGAAAAAACGATACGGAAATAAAAATGCTTTTTAATATTAATGAGGTAAACTGGAGTACTATTAACAGTTGGGATACAACTAATAGTTATATCAAGATATCAGGTGAATCAGTGCTGGATATTTGCACCAGTTGCCAGCGTTATCTAGAATCCTCTGTACCTGCCGTAACAAAAAGCAACCTGCAGTTTAAATATGAGATAAAAACACATCCTAGAGCTTCTGAGATAAACAAAATAGAAGATTTAATAAACTAAGAAATAACCGTCAATGATGCATATAGAATATTTAAAAGACCTAAGAGATTATCCCGAACAATACCCTATGGATAGTGAACATAAGTTTGGAAATAGAGGAATCCCTATGACAGAGATTCAAGCCCTAGAAACTCAGTTTAATAATAGTGCGCCTTTTCCTAAAGCCTTAAGGGAGCTGCTGTTTCTGGCAGGTGACTATTGTTATTTATTTAGTTTTGGCCGTTATAATTCTCAACAAGAATTTCAACTAGGCCAGCGCCAGTTAATCATAAATGCTAATAATAAACTTCAAATCACTAGACCCTACTATATCATAGACTGTACGTCTTTTGGAGATTATTTTTTATTAGTGTATTTAGATGAAGGAGACGATCCTATTGTGAGTGAGGCAGCTGTTCATGGGACAGAGGATCAAGAGGACGATAATGGTACAGGAATTAGGTCATTTGACATGACTCTCTCTGAATATATAAAATTTGGAGTAGACAATGTAAAAAAAGGTGGTAGTTTCAACTAGACAAAACTTTTTAATGGAAGTGCAATAGAAACTTTTTAAAACATAAAACTAGAAGCACTACTTTGAAAAAGGTATTAAATGATAATAGCTAAAATTAGAGAATAATGTTCTTTTTTTGGCAACATTGAAAATCCATTATGAATGAAGATTAGGACTCCGCTTTCGCGAAAGCGATGTTAAGAAAAAGAATGTTAGACCGAATAGGATGACTTTTCATTTTTAAAAACTAGTTGAGTAAAAGAGAATAAAAAAAGAATAACGATATGCCCAGTAATAACATACCTGTTTTAACAGATAGATTTTATCCTACACTGGCCACAGTGATAAATGAAGATGAGATCCCAGAGATTTTAGGGTTCGTTAAAGAAGGTGAAACATGAACTTAACAATCTAAGCAATTTAAATAGCATTAACATCTCTATGTTTAAAATATGGGATTATTCGGATGGTCTAACAATCAATGATATCAAACAAGTATCAACTTCTAATATTAATAATCTATAAAAAATGAGTTCAGTATACAATAAAGAAGATTATCATAGGCACCTGCAGCAAATTATGCCTGCCGGTTATAACATGAATCAATACGGTCAGTACCTGTTAAGAGATGAGAATAACGGTAGGACGATAATGATTAGTTTAGGAGGTAGAGAGTCTTTTCCGTTTGGTGTGAATTTTGACGCTTGTTCGCTTGGTGTCACCTTTCATGAAGTAGAAAGAATCTTTCATGATGTCTATGTTAACCATTCAAATTTAAGTTTTGGACATGATTTAGACAGTAATACATTTCACGATGACTTTTCTGATAGTGTTTTCACTCGACAAGTAATCTACGACGACGTTTATCCTATCACTGTTGAAGATGACGCTAGCTTTGCTCAGGTGCGTCCTTACTTACAATCTATGCTAGATGCTGCCATAGCCTTTTTGAACACATAAAACCCTAGAAGATTTTCATAATCTTGCTGAGGCTATGCCTATTTCAGAAATGGCAAAGTTTTATAGTCAGCCTTTACCCGAACGAAGACTAATTGTATACAAATTGATGGGTGTTCCATACAATAATTATGCAACAGATGTAATTAATGAATACAACCAGATAGGGCTAATTAATGATGCCATATTTGTTCAAGATTTAAAAAATCATCTTGATAATTTATGATGTAAATCGATCATAAGTAATAAAGTATATTAAAAGTTTTTTGACTAGACAATAATAAATTGAACGTTTCTGGCGATCAATCAAGTACAGGCACATCTACCTCAATCCAGCTGAGGATGGATTACAGTTGTTTAGGGGAATCGATAAATGGATTAAATACAACATCAGAAAGCACCAAAAAACAGGGCAACAACCCGAAATAAAATACCTAGGTGCAGCCTAAAAGATCAACTAAGAAACCTAAAATATGGGTCTGAAAAACTGAGGTAGTATGTTCTAAACGTGAATACGAAAGGAAGTCGTAGCATAACAACTTGCATTATTTGTATTTTCTACACGTACCAATAGATCTTCGTTAGCTGTTTGATTGGAATAACTAGAAGGTAATTCATTGATTCCAAGATCTGCACCTGACTGACTTACATGATAACTAATTATATGATCAGTAGCAGATGGACCGTTTAAAATCTCGCTTTCGCGAAAGCGAAGATCAAAAACTTCTGTACCATCGTTTGAACTATCATCATAAACTTCTATATCGTTAGGTTGATTTGCGATAGGTAGTATAGAAAATCCTATCAGGCCGGTTTCAATTTTTTCGACAGATTCACGGATCGTTTAAATTTATTTCGTTTAAATTATTTTCTAAAATATCCCTTATTTACAACTGTTTTTGATCGGATTATCATATTATTTTACCATCCTGATGAAATAATTCTTATAAAATTTAGTTTTATTTAAAAGTAAGTTATAGTTTTATGTCCCCCCTAACACGTAAACACTTAACTGTAATTTGCAGAAGAGTTGACGTGTTAGGGTTTTTTATTTAATATCCAATAAGCAAATGCATTTTTTTACAAATTATTATCAAATTCAAAATCAAATAAGCAGTGATGCTTTTGGAATTATGCCTAGCACTGCAACTCACGATAGGTTTAAACTGGATAATCATTTTGACGTTTCAGTAAATGCTCCTGTTTATTCTATTTGTAAGTCGATTGTTTTCTATGTGGAGAGTCAAACTAATTCTGATATACTGAATTGTGTTTTGTTTCCTTTCGGAAAATCATTTTACGCAGGATTACCATTAAATTGTTTTGTCATTAAAGGGATAGACAAATCCTCGTTAGTCGATACGAATAATGAAATTAAATTGGCTACCTCTCAATGGAAGGATGATAACATATTAGAGTTGATTAAGAAAATTCAGGATAAAATTAATGTTGAGGAAGGTATAAATGAAGTAGCTACATCAGATTCGTTGGGTATACAGTTCAGTAATTCAAATGACACCTCTCTTGTCGAAAGCGTTGTTTTCGACCATACTGATGATTTTAAACCTGTGATTGTAAATGAAGGTTGCCAAATTGGTTTGTTTAAAGGAGGATCCCAGAAGGTCTCTATCCAATGCATTTTAAACACTATTGGTCACGAATTAGATTTTGCTCAAGCAAAAAGTCAAAGTAATATTCTCGAAGTTCCCAAGTTGCCTACTCTATCTGGTAATGAATTTGTTGATAAAAACAGTCTTTACTCTCATCGTGTCGAAAAGGAAAAAATATTAGGTTACATTGATATAACTGCCTTTTTCGGTAATTCACTTTTGAGAAATGGAATAGTCAATGGTTTAGATAAAAATAATTGGCAATCCAAGTTTAGTAATAAAAATAAATTATATCTAGACATTAGAAATGAGCATGGTTTAGCATTTAATCATTTCCTTATAAACAATAAAACCATACAAATAGGTGCAATAGATCCAAATGATGGCAATCTTGTATTTAACGATTTAAATTATTCAAATAATTGGCCTTTAATAATCTTAGACAATCAGGATTTTATCAAAGGGAGTGAATTATTTATTAGGTCCTGGATAGATGTAGGATTACCTTTTCACCACACTTTGTTGACTACCTTCAACAATAATGTGAAGTCTCAAAACAGTTCTTACGGCGAAAGGTATTCTTTATTAGGGCTTTTAAACGACGACGGGACAACAAAAGTCGGGTTCTCAGAAGTAATTTCCCTCAGGGGTGAAGATGTATCAAATTCAGGAAAATTTTTTACATCCCACTATTTGATGAAAATTGAAAATACACAGAAAAGTAGTAATAATATTTTACCTAGATATTTTTCATCGTTTTTCAATTTTAAAATGAGGCTTTCCCGAGATTTATCTAATATTGATTATCAGACTTTTTATGTTAAGCTTTATTCTGGACTAAATGCTCCTGCCATTCTTAATAGCAGATTAGATAGAATTTATGATTTATCAATTGGATTGGCCATTGATAAGAATTCAAGAACATTTTTTACTGTAAAGGAACATGAAAAAGATATTTCAAATACCTCTGGCGTATTTACACGACCACCTTCTATAGCCACAGGTAAATTTACATTAACTACAAATACTGATGATTTTAATAGCGCACCTTTAAATTTAAGTACTGCTTTTCTTTATGGTTTAAAACGATTTGAAAATTTTAAGGAATACAGGATTGGTAAAAAGATTATAGATAATCCGGACCTTACTTCAAACGGAACAAACTTTTTGCATTTTGAGCGTATAGCTCAATATGAAAATAGCGATCTGAATTTTTTAGATGCATTTAATAGTTTTACTTTAGATCACTCTGAATACTCCATATTTGTCAGTGCAATTGAAAATTACTCTTCTAGTGCAAACTATCATTTATCTGGTCCAATATTTCTTGAAGGAAAGATTAAAAAAATAAATAATACAGTCACTTCTAAAATAGTAGACATAGAATTGACCGCAACAGCCCCATCACAAGCTAGTTCAGATAATTCAGAAATCAATTTATCTACATTAACAGATTTAATTCCCAGCTCAAATTCAATTACGCTGAGAGCAAATTTTATAATTTAAAAATGGCACAATTTATTTCATTAAATAGCATTCAGAATTCTAACTTAAAAGAACGTAGTATTTCCGGTTTAAATGGGGGGAATTCTCGGTTGACCTGGGAGTTATTTCGACGAAGTTCTCTCCTCGTTGGAATAGCTACAAATAGTGGTTACAGACCTTTACAGCTTAATGATGTTTTACTGGAGGTAGCATTTGTGAGAATCGGTATTGCTTTGATAATCAAAAATGATAATTTAAATTTTTCAATTAGTGATATTGAATCCACTCTTTTTGATTCGGATTTTGAAGCAGTAATTTTGAATTATCAAAATCATTACAATTTGTCTCCTACAGGTGTCGTTAACTCTCAAACACTCCTTCATATAGACGGAAAAATTCCCAAAAATATTTTCACTGAATCTAAGAAGCCTATCGGAGAATTAACGAATTTTTCGCTCGAAATATCTGGAATTGCTACATCAAATACTGAAGAATATTTTTATTACTTCACGATTGATGGAATAGATTTTGATTTTAAAAGTAATAAAGAAAAGTTACAGTCAAATTTTGTAGATCCAAGAAATTATTCAGCCGTTGAAGTTAATCGTATACCTCTAGATGCTGAGGGGGCCAAACAATTATTTGATTTTGGAGGTAGAATTGGACCAGAAATTGAAGATGTTCCTGTGAAAATTGAAGTTAGAATTGATAAGCATTTGATTAACGGTGAGCAATTAAACTCGTCACAAGAAGTATTTGATCAAATCGATAAGATCTCTAAAACTAAACTTTCTAATGACCTAATTCAAGAAAATTATTGCGTCAAGGATACTGATTCTGTAAATAGTATTATACAAGATTTTTATTATCAAAATAATTATTCGATTTCTAATCCTTTTTACCCTGATTACGGTACTGAAAATGTTGTTGATCTACATGACTATGGTTTATATCCAGCGGCAGATCGCAATGATGATGCAAGATTAATTTTCTTCACCCGTTTTATTTACTTGCTTAACATTGATGTAAACGAGAATTATCAAGTAGTTAACGAGTATGGCTTCAAGTGCAATTCATCTGAAAAATTACCAGATGTATCATTCATTGAATCATATAACTTAAAGGAAAATATTTTTAATACTAGCGATTCCAAATCTTGCTTGACTAATTATGGAAGGTTTCTAAAAGAAGAGCAAATTCAATCAAATTTCAAAATAGAATACGATTTAAATAGTGGAGATTGTACGACCCTTTCGCCACAACCAGGAAAGTTTCTTGTCATGCCTAAAAGAGAAGTGCTAGAGGCTGCTTGGGCAGATGCTAATTTTAGGCCTCATGAATATCTAACTAAGCCTGCACCATTTGCATTATACGATTTCATAACAGATGTACAAGAGTTTATAGATGACCTTGTAATTCATCCTGATTATATGCCTTTATCTCCTACTGTAAAGGAAGAAATCCGAAAAAATCATGAAGACTCGTATAACATTATTACAAAACTGTATACTTTTGCGACTTCCGTGTTGATGGAAGTATGGCCTAGAGGTACGGGCATTTCTGGTGGAGGCTTTTTAGGGGTAACTTGGGGAATTCCCGTTTATACGGATTTTGCTGTTTATTCTCAAACCATAAGGAAATTTAGTAAAGAGGATGAGCTTATTTTAAAGACTCAGATTTCAGGGTACGCTGAAGTTGGAGTGGATATAGGCTTTGAATTTCAAGCGGGTCTATTCATGGGTAAAGGCAGTAAACGCAAGGGTGTAGGAATCGATGCTGGTGGCAGCTTCCAGGCCGGTGCTAGGTTTAGTAATGTGCAGAAATATGAATTACCCGTAGCTAAGCATGAAACTAGTATACTCGCTTCGTTAATCGCATTTTTACAAGAAAGATCTACATCTCACAATAATTTTGAAAATCTACTATCTCTAAATAATGTTAATCCAGTTAACTATTTAGTTCATGCAAACTTGGCGGTAACATTTGTGGTCACAGCAAATCTTTCAGGACAAATAGGGGTTTTAACTCAAGCTCCAAATACAGATCAGAAAACCTTGAAATGGTACGGTAAAGTTTCTCCTGAAGCGAAAGCTAGTGAGAAAGAGAGTAAGATGTCCTTTAATCAATTTGGAGAATGGGTGCCTGGATTTGCAGGAAGCGGGGGTCTTGAGATAGGCTTAGAATTTGAATACACAGCAGAATACGATAGAACGAATTCCAGATATTTTATAATAGATAAAGAAAAAAGAGAACCAGATAAAGTAAGTGTTTCAATGAACTATTTAGGGCACTTTCAAGCTAATGGTCAATTAAAAGGAAATAACTTACTTGGCAGCATTTTAGGTGCGGGAATAAATTATGTATTACCTATGCTTAGTATAGATTACGGCTTAAAGTTAGGTCTACAATTTGATTATGAAAAACCTCTCCAAGATCCTACAAACTCTTTATGGTTAAATCTGGATCAAATTATCAGAAGCGGTAACTTTTCTGAATCAAACATCTCTGAAAATAATGGATATTTGAAGTTTAACAATTCCTATTGGCAAATGTTGATTCGAGCCGGGAGTTTTTCTGGTGATATAGATAGTTTAGGTATGCCTGGATCTGAAACCTATTTATTAATTAATGCTTACAAGGCCAGACAATTAGTTCAAAGCTTTAATAGTCAAGGATTCGGAAATTACGATTATTCAAACTTATCTAACCTATTAGGTGTTTTTTATGCGTTCGAAAAAAGAATAAAAGCGGGTATAGGTAACAACGGTAGAGGATCAAAATTGTTTAGCTCTACAGCCAAAGCAATTCAAGTTAGTAAATTATTAGACTTTTTTGGAAATACTGCTACTAAGGACTTTTTTAGCATATTTAAAAAAGATTCTAGTAGTCCTATCTTGGAAGATTTCAAAGTGTTGCTCGATATGGGATTTGTTGTGGATATAGGATTCACATTGCCACTAGATAGTATTAAAAAGTATCTTGAGATTAAATTTCTAGAATTTTATGGGATTTATTATATAGGATATTTTAATGAAAATCTACATGATAGTCAAAGATTTAAAGAGAAAATTTCAGCATTTAAAATTAATTTTAGAAAGTCTTACAGCGCAAGTCAAGGCAGTGATAAGCTAGATAGTGTTGACTTTTTTACACAACGTAATGATCAATTACTAGATTATATCCTGGACATGTATAATCCAGCTCATGGTGATCATTTTTCACCTTTAGATCTTTCACAAATCGATTTTACTACCTCTATTCGCTTATTTGTTTCCCTTTATGAGAAGCTATTACTCTATTTAAAAAAACAGTACAATGAGTATGATACTGAAAGCATAGATAAATCCATCGATACCTCTACATTAAAAGTACCAAATGCTACGGGAATTATGAAAGATTTCGATGAAGAGATGGGAACAGAAGATCTTTTTAAAATATTTGCCTATTTATGTGATTTTATAGACCTTAATGTTTCCGTTGAGGCGGTGTTAGGTGCAACGTTGGGTGGTAGTGCTAAGGCTGCAATAGTCAAAGGGAAAGGTAGAATAAATTTAAGTGGTTCTCTTAGCGCTTGTTTCTCGGGTGATTTTATTGAGAAAGGATCCAATCTGGCTTTACCTGGTGAGGATGATTTAAAGCCTCTCATTGATAAGATCGTTGAACTTTATCACAGTGCTATGGATACAACTACTGACAAGAAAAAAGCGCTCAAACCAGGTAGCTTAAGACAAGAGATTAGTGTAACCGAATAAAGAAAATAATAATTACGCTTTCGCGAAAGCGTGATGTTTTAATGAAATTAATACCTGTTATGTTGAGAAATTTAAAATATACAATTTGCTATGGTTTGTTAATTATTATGATGAGCTCATGTAACGGTAAAAAAGAAACGGTAACTGAGAATCAATCTAAGCAAAAATTAGAAGCGGTTAGATACTTAATTAAAAATTTTAAAAATGACAGAACAAATTTATTTGGACCTGTAAAAATCTTGGACGTAAGCTTTGTTGACAAAATGAATAGATCCATAAATACGGACCTTTATAAGGTATTTCCTTTTAATACAATAATCAGTTATCGTGGAGATTATGAGTTTGACCAATTTGGACATCAATTATTGTATAAGAATGATACCCGTTCTGAATATCCATTTTTTGATGGTATTAAATACTTCGATTATCAGCCATCTAGTACTTTACACTCTGAGGATAATTTAACCCCAGACTATTCCATGCATATAAAATACCCTAATCAAATACACTTTAATTATAAACATGTTGATTCCCATACGCTTCGAAAAAAGAAACAAGAATATGACTTTTGGCATGTTTATACTTTTGATTACGATAAAAAAGGGTATTTAATAAAACAACAGGCTTTCGAAGTGCTTTACCAATCTATAGGTTATACTGATACCATTATTCGAGAAGAAAACCATTATAAATATAAAGATAATCGTATAGTCAGTAAAATAACCATTTTTGATAAAAATAATCCTGAGAGGAGCTTTGGAGCAGAGAAATTCCATGGAAAGTTAGTTACTATAAAAGTTCCCTGTACAGAGGATTTTGAATACGATGATCAAGGACGTATTATAAAATGGATGTTTTATCAGGGTAATCGCTCTATTGCAGAGCATTCTTACATATACGGAGATGGTAGTAATACGCTTAAGAAAAAAATAGAGTATAGTTTCACTGCAAGTGATGATCGTAGGGTAGTGAATAGCTCATATAAAGCAATAATACTCTTTGATAAATATGAAAACATAACAAGGGTAGATCGGGTGCATAGCAGTGGCGACACCTTAAACACTCAATACATTGAGTATTTCAAATTTGATCACCTTAACAATTGGACCGAGAAGAGAATTTACTTAGATGGTGATAAAAACGACAAAGGAGAAGTCTCCATAATTGCCACTAGAGATCTAACCTATTATGACGAATAGCATATGAATACTATAGCACCTACTTTAGATCAAATATTGCCATTAGAAAAAATTCCTAATGAATTAAGTGCATTAAGAGATGCTCTTACCAATGTGTTTGATGGATTATTTGTACATGATGTTATTATTGGGCACTCTACCTATTCAGATGCAGGATTTTATAGTTTTACTATAAAGAGCTACACAGGTGTACAGTTGGATATTCCATTTGTAACAGATTTGAAATTAGTATTAAATCCAGATCCTTCAGGAATTTCTGGAATGTCTGTGCCAATTGAGTTTGATTATTCTTGGTTAATCCTTAGATATATATCGGAATTTAATATAACTAGCTTTGATAATTCAATTAAGTCAGTTTTTGAAATTATTTTCAAACTTGCAGGCGTTACACCAGATGAATTACTCTACACTGCTGTAAATAAGTTAGCTAGTAATAATTTAAATGATCTAAACGATCTTATAAACGCATTTAATTCGACATTTAATGAAAATGTTCAAATTATCAATGAACCTCACCTAAATGAATTTGATCAGTATAGTGAGTTTACAAAAAGTATTGCAAACCTTTCTTATGATCCCATTGAAGTTATATATGAGCTGTTTTTAAGTAGTTCAAACGTCACATTAGAAGATGTCCAGTTGATATTTGAAGACTTCATAGATAACATCGTGGATTCTTTAATGGAAGCTATTCAGTTGCATTTTAATTTAATCATAAGAAATATTGCAATTGGTCTTCAATTTCCTCATAAATGGTTACGACCTGTTAACACTTCTGCAATTAATGAACCGGGAATAGGCATAGATGAACCTTTACCAGATCAATATTTTAGTTTTTTGACTTTTGATGTCGGGACATTTAGATATTCCACAAGAAGAGGGTTTGAATTTGAACAAACAACAGCATTTAGTTTATCAAGATCGGTTATCGGTAAAACTGGAATCATAGCGGAGTTTTTAGGATTAAAAGTTGATTTGTCTAAAGGTAGAAATATTCCTGAGGCTGTACTCGATGGTCGTCCGGATAATTTTAGAGGTGTTTTTGCCAGTCAGGCTTCACTTACACTACCAAAAAAATGGTTCAATTCTACAGACAACACTACTTTACAACTTGTAGGAAGAAATTTGTTAATTGGTACTGGTGGTGTTTCTGGCACTATAGGTCTAGAAGCGGTTACTCCAGGAGCTAACATAGCTAATAGTGTATTATCAACAAAAATTGGGAATTGGGAATTAGGATTTAGCAGTTTTGACATGGTGTTTAGTCAAAATGTTGTAGTCTCTTCTAATATAACAGGTAGTTTAAAAATCCCAAAGTTAAAAGATGCCAATGATAATCCAGCAGAGCTGTTAATTTCGGCACATCTACAAGAAAATGGAGACTTTCAGCTTACTGCTTCAGAACCTGATGGCATTGAAGCTAGATTAGCAGACTTAGTAATTTTTAATTTTAAGTCAGTTGAATTAGGTACACAAAACGACGATTTCTATATAGGAACACAAGTAGACATTTCTTTTCCACAAGATAGTGTAATCCATAAGCTTACTAAAGGACAGGTAATTAAATTACCTAGATTACGAGTCTATGATAACGGTTCAATGGAAATTGTAGGCGGTAATTCTTTTATTCCTACAAATTTAAGCTTACCTCTAGGCCCCATAGATATTGACGTAACAGGAATACACCTAGGAAGTCATCAACAACAGCATGACGGTATAGAGCGCACCTATAACTATATAGGGTTTGACGGTGCGATTTCCCTCAATCCAGTAGGAATAGATGCTCGTGGAGAAGGTGTCAAATATTATTATACTACAGATAATGATGAACCTGCTCTGGATGCCAACGGTGATCCTATTCTAGATGCCCAAGGTAATCCAGTGATAAAGCAAGCTCACGGTTTTTTACGTATACAGACCATCGAGGTAGAAATGGTTATACCTAATGATGCTGAAGCCGAAAGTGCAAAAGCAGTTATTACTGGTATGTTAAGTATACCAGAGCCTGGAGTGTCTCAAGAGTTTATAGGTAAAGTGACTTTTGAACAAAATAATCCAACTGGTTTAAGTGCAGGTGCCGACATGCGTTTCATGCCTCGTGAGCCTGCCTTTGTAATTGAAGCTGGTTTAGAACTCCCTAAACCTATCCCCTTATTAGGTACAGGGCTAGGTTTTTACGGTTTTGGTGGATTACTTGGATATAATTATGTAGCTGAGAAAGAGGCTATAGGATTAGTTTCTGGAGAAGATACCTGGTATGATTATTATACCTATCCTCGTCGAGGTGTTAATATAGATAAATTCAGTGAACCGCCTAAAACTGATGAATATAATTTTCCTTTTTCAATTGGAGCAGGGACGGTATTAGGAACTGATGGAGATGATGGCTATTTATTTAGCTCAAGACTAATGTTAATTCTGTCGTTACCGTCTGTGTTAATATTAGACGGGCGTGCGAATTTATTAGGAGACCGCATTAAAATGATGGATCGTACTGAACCACCGTTTTTTGCGGGTGTGGCCATAGGTGATGCATCGGTAGAATTCTGGGCTGGTGCCGATTTCTCACTGGAGAAGTCAGGTACATTTAAAGGAAAGTTAATTAGCCTTTATGCAGAGGCTCAGGCGGCCTTCTTCAAAAACAATCCATCAGCCTGGTACATCAATATTGGTACTCGAGATAACCCTGTAACAGCGAGAGTTCTTGATCTTGTGACGGCAAGATCATTCATTATGATCTCAGCCAGTGGCCTAGAAGCAGGAGCAAGGGTAGATTTTGAATTGAGGAAGCGATTTGGGCCAGCACGAGTTGAATTAACAGCTTATCTAGAGGTAGGTGGAATGATAAGTTTTGAGCGGCCTCAAATAGGTGGTTACATCGCTTTAGGAGGAAAAGCACGAGTTGATATATGGGTAGTTAGTATTGAAATCTCTGTAGACGCTATATTGTCAGTAGAGGCTACTAAACCATTTTTGCTTTATGCAGAATTAAGATTGAGAGCCTGTATAAGAATTGCTTTTGCTAGAATTTGTAAAAGATTCACAGTCAAATTAAAATGGGAAAAAAATAACCAGGTAGACCGGACACCCATTGCTCCATTGACCTTTGAAGATAGCTTACCTTATAAGTTAGACAAATCTAATGACCTTGTAAAGGGAGTTCACATGTTAACTAGTGAAACCTTTAACTTGACCAAACTACACATTGTTGAATCGGGTACCGCGGTAAATATTAACGCGTTTGAAAATTCGATTGCAAATGTTATTCCTATAGATACCTACATCGATCTAAAGTCGGCAAAAAGTCTTGACCCTACGGCAGTGAATTTAAGTTCAACATCAGAGGCAAAGATTGGTGGTAACACTCATGGGGCTGATAATTTTGTAGACTTAATACCACCAAATAAGGTCGTGCGAGGTGGTAGAGAACTACGTCAGGTTAAGCATAAATATTCTATAGAAGAGATTGAAATCAAGGCCCTAGACCGTAGCGGTAACTGGCAGCATTACCATCCTTTTGAAGCTGTGGTTAAAGAAACAGATCGGGCGCAATTTGCTAATTCACCAGTAGGATATTGGCAAAAGTCGGATAAAAAATACAATACTATTAGGATACCGTCTACAAACCCTTTTCAATATACTGAAAACGGAAGTCCTGGCTCATTTATTCCCGAGCACTATGGAATAACACCTTCAGATCTTTTTTGTGAAGGAGAGCTACGAGATTACACGTATTCAGACTTTGTAGATGAAACTTTAGGTCGAATTTATTTCAACCCTTCTCAATTTGAAGCACACTACATTGATCAAGCTTATTATGCATTAAATTTTAATAACTTTTTAGTGGTAGGAACTTCTCCAGACGGCAGCCAAAATATTTTAGAGAATGCTGATTACTTGCAAATCACTGATGAACCAAATCCATTTAACAAAGTTCATTCATTGAAGTTCGATAATTATTCAGAACTAGTTGTCAAAATTCCACAAGCTGCAAAAAAAGTTAAACTTTCTATTCAGACCTATTCTACAGGTGTGACCTTACAGTTTTTCAAATCCGATGGGTTTACAAATGATGAGGTAGTTCATACTCAATTTGATTCTGTTTATCTCAATAGGAATCAGCTTAATGTAGCTTATGAGTATGAAGCTCAAAATGACTTAATATCTAAAGTCATAATTATGCCTAATAGGGCAGATCAAGCGGCCTTACAAAACGCACAAAACCAGCTAAATAATTATATTTCAAATTATTACAACGGGCAAAATGGACCATTAAGTGATATTACATCAGATTCACAATATCTAAATTTACTTTCCAATTTGAATGATTTAAAGGATATAGCTTGCGACAGCGATATAATTACACTGCCATGTGAGGAAAATACGGAGTTATGCTCTCTTTATAAGGAACTTATATCAATTTTTCAGATAGACTTCATTTTTCCTGTTGCAAAACCTGAATATCTTTTGGGAGAAATTCAAACGGTGTTTGAGGAATTTCATTCGATTTTAGTTTCATTTATAGATGAAAATCCTGAATTAAATCTGAAAGATCAATTGTCGCCTACTTATGATACTTACATTATTTTCCAGAATATTGTGACTTCTTGGAGTAATTCTGAAGAGGTTAATATTAGTACCTACTACATGTTTAGAAATGTAACTTACAGACTATTACAAGATATATATGTATTGGCTAATTGTGATTGTAAAGATCGACAGGTTGAAATAAAAAAATGCTACACTACTGTTCAAGAGGTTGGATGGCTTTCTATTGCCGATTTTGAATATAACTCAACGGTTCCTGAAATTGCCGCTATAAACGAGGAACGTACACAAATGATCGAAACTCTTCAAAGTGTGGCAATGCCAGTTTGGAGACCAGATACTAAGTACTACATCAGATTTAGGCTTAAAGATGAAGTAGATAATGATAGTGCTCTAGCCAAATCATGGGATTACTACTATGGTTTTAAAACTGTAGGCCCATTAGGTTTTTATCAAGACCATCCAGATGTGGATTACATAGGAACCGATAGAAATGAAGATTCATATGCTTTGACCACTTTAAAATCATATATCGATTATCAAAAGTCTTATCCACAGGCTAATGGTAACTTGCTTCAGGCAAAACCGTTATTTTATGGAAATGAACAAGCACAGATAGAATTATTTTTTATCAAGCCTTTTGTTCAACACATGTTAAATAACTGGAACGGATATAAAATTTCAGGCAGTCAGGGATTTGATGCATTGAATGGTTCCATTTCCCTTGCGATTAAAGACCCAGTGAGTGATGAAATTATACCTTATCCGCTTCCTGTAAATTTTAGTTCTGAAACAGTTCCGAATACGCTAGATGAATGGGTGGATGACAGGGATCCTAGAATTCCTTCAACTATTATGTTTTTGAACAATATAATTGATAGAATAAATCAGGATAATTCTACGATATCATGTCAGCTAGATATGGGTAATCCCATTAGTCCCGTTCATCAAAATTTTAAAGCTATCTTGTCGAACCTAAAACCTCAAAAGTTATACACGGTTTTAGTTTATAACAACTATGCAGGAACTTCCACGGCATATGAGCGTAAGAAAATACATGAGTTTGTATTTCAAACGTCAAGGTATGCTAGTTTCTCTGATCAAGTAAATAGTTACAAACTATCTGCAGTTGAAGAGGATACCGAAACTTTGATGGAAAAGGATTTAGTTTTAGATATGTCGATGGATCTATCTGTCAACAAAATTCAAATTATTAAAAACTTGATCCTAGATACGCCAAATTCATCTGCAGAGGAACTGGAAAAAGACGTTGTAAATCGTTTCGATAGAATTGTTGATACGATACTTGAGTTAGGTACATTAGACCCACCTGTTTGTAGTGAATTTAATGTGATAAGGAACTCTAATGATGATAAGGTGATAGCAATCTTGTTCAGAAATCCAGAACCTTTAAATAGTCCATTAATTCCATCAGATATAATTTATTCTGGACTAACTGCATCATCTCTTATGCCTAGCGTTCAAATTTTAAAAGAGGACATGACTCCTGATTCTGGCTTTTCAATCTTACATTCTAAAGACAGGTCACAATTTATAATTTGCCATAATTCAATGAATATTGATAGACCAAAATTAAATTTAAAACTATCATATATCAAATGGAATGGTTCAGATTATGAAGAAAATGATACAGTAACCATAGAAGATTTAATAATTAACTAAGCCTTTCGATAATGTCTTTTATAAATAAATATACCTATTCAAAAACGGTTAAATTTAACCTAGCAAAAGAGTTTATCGAGGGAACAAATGCATTTGTTCTGGCCGTAGGGCTTTATGATAATAAGTCAGGAATTGTTAATGCCTTAAAACCTAATGGTGAAGTAATCTGGGAAAAAATTTATACAATCCCTGATTCTACTGTCAAATTGAATTTTCAGAATGTCGTTGTTGCTGAATTTGATAATGTTGTTCAGTATATCATTCACGCATCAGATAGCAACAATCATTTTCTGTTAAGCATAAACTCTACGGGTGACTTACTTTGGCAAAATCAAATTCTCGGATTACAAGAAAGTCAAATCTGTCGTATAGATAGCTCAGTTTACGATAAGCGACCTTATCTAATGATTTCTGACGATGAAAACAATGAGTTTTCAAATGAAATAACCGTATCTGAGATTGATTCTTTAGGCTCAATTAAGAATTCTATCTCTATTTTTCATAGTGATTCAAAACTATCAGCTGGTGCCTTAAAGGTTGAAAAAGATGAGATTTTAGTGGCATCTTCATGTACTTATGGAGAGTCAAATATAAATCCTCTAATCATCGAATTGACCAGAGATCTCAAGGAAATAAATAATACCCAGATCTTTCTTAATTCAATATGTAAAAGCGTAACGAGAACAAATGAGGGTAACCTAATTGTCAGTTCCCTCGATGCAACTAGCTCTAAATTCTATCTATCATCCGTACAGCCAGGGGAGGAGAACGGGATATTTAAGTTTTATTCATCACTAGATAATAACGATTCAACTTTAGAAACATATAGTTCAGGTTTCTATCTTTTGCACTTCCTGGGAGAAAACGGATCTGTTCGCGCTTTTGACGATGAGTTAATACCTATCTGGAGCAAAAGAATTCTTGCGTCAAATGTTGATAATAATCTGAGGTCCTTTTGTCCGGATGGAAGAGATAATTCCATTTACACCACCCCCATTGATGAACTGGGCAATAGTTTAGTATGTAGAAGCGATAAGGATTTTGAAAACTGTAAATCTACAACGGTTCCTATTATTGATTCAGACCGCACTGAATTATCTATTGAAACTCTCAATTTGGGCTTTCGCGAAAGCGAAATGATACTAGAAACAGTCGATATTTCTACTTCCTCTATCAATTCTACTCAATCGCCCGTTTGCTCTCCTAACAGAGAGAATTTTGAATTGAGTGAAAACATGTCTATTCAGTCTCCGAGTTTTGGAATTCAAGCTGCAGGTTCAATAGGAGCAGATAGTTCTTTAGGTATACACACTAGATGGGTTTTAACAGGATCTCTGGGTGAACTTCATTTACCTAAGGGCAATATGGCAACGGGAACTTCAAATTTTAATCAACCAAATGATTTTGTCAAATTATATAGAGCTAGGTATACCCCTTCAACCTTTGAATTAAATTTTGCAGACGTTGCTCCAAGTGCAGTTAACGACCTCTTGAAATTTTGGATATACAGATTTGGGGAGAAAGAATTTAAGATATACTTTAAGGATTTAGACGTTTATACTGCTGTCAGGCAAAGTATCGACCCAATGACTGATACTTTAGGATTCCTAGAAGCCTATGGTACGGGATTGATCGAGGTACACTGTAGCCAATTGTTTTTTAGTGCGAAATTAAATTCAGATTCTTATCCTAATGGTTCTTACTATAGAGCAGAGGTTCATTCGGCCCCACATAATGGAACCAATGCTCAGATAGTCTGTTCTTTAAGGAAGGATTTCTCATCTGATTTTTCTCAAATGAACTTGAAGGCTGAAAACGGAAAGCTGGTCAAGTTTACATCCTTGTTAAAGCCAGTAAGTTCTATCATTTTCGAATTTTACGAAGACCAATTCAATCATGTAAACCAAGGAGAAGGATGGACGCATTTAGGAGATTTTTCCTTAACTCAAGACACCGATGTAGCTTACAGGGCATTAGAACCTTTTAGAGACGCTGTAAATTCTCAGTGGAAAAGATTTAATGATGAAGAATTTGTAAATGTAGACAACTATAAAAAGCGTTTTAACAATATAACAGACCCTCAAGATAGGGACCTGGTAGAAATTATATCTAATTATGTTTCCTTAAGTAATGACGTAAACAATCCGACAGCTATCGAGGCAGTTGATTTTTATGATGAAGAGGGTAACACTACAGAGATAAGTAATTTAGATGTACTCAATTTAGCATCATATGATTACCATATAGCCAGAATGTTAGGATTGGGGTATTTAGATTTAGATACTGAAGTCTTTGATGGCACCTATATTTATCTAGCGATATATGAGACGAACGGAGATCTTCAAGATGGCAACGGTGCTAAGTATGTACAGCATATAGCTATTTCATTACCTACTTCTATTCATGATTCTAGATTACCTATTCCAATTGACTTAAATCGACTTACGCCTGGAATTGAATTAGATAATGTGAATATCACAGATGAAAATGGATATTCTCATGATGGAATGTCACGTTATGTCCAGATTTTCATGGATGAACTTCCTGCATATGAATATAATCAGGAATTTTTTCATGATTCAACTCCACTTGAACTGCATAACAAAACATTTCCTCTTTATGCAGGTCTAGAACATCGCTTGTCTACAACTACCGAATGGGATAACCCAGAGTTGGCTCACGATGTTAGGTATTCAAATGTAAATAGTCAAGGCGCTCTATCTAATTTTGAAACTAGACCTTTAAATATTCCAGAGAGTGACCAGGCTTTATATATACATAAACAAAAGAAGAGTGGTACACATGTTTATTCTTCCTATGGAATTAATATTTTCTCCCGTGCAACAAATAGTGATGTCAGCAAAATTTTAGCCACTACCATTCAACAAAAAAACAATTTAGTACCTCCTACTAATTTAAATGCTCACATAATAAAAGAGGAAAAACCACTAATGCTTACTTCATTAGATGAGCAGCAAAGATTACAAATGTTATTGTCAGATGGAGGAAAAACAGATAAAACCTTGATGAGAGTAAGATTTGATTACAACAGTAATCACGAGCTTAAGACTTATCAGGTACCGCTCAATTCGCCTTATACAAATTCAGATTATTTGAATCCGCTGAATACAAATAATCCAGATATCCTTTTTCCAGATAATGAAGAGATTTTTGCAGATGAGGTAGAACTTTTTTTCAGGCCAAAAGAGCCAAATAGAATAACAGGTAAAATCTCTGCTATAAATTCGGTTAATGGCAATGATTCCCTTTGTAGATTTACTGTTGACGACTATGTAATTGCAAGTCAAAACACGGTTGAAACCCCATTAATAATTCAAGGCACTGCAAATAATTTTATAGGATCAGTTCTGATGATGGGAAGCGAGCGATTCATAGTACAGAGTTTATCCATAGTTAATGAGAATGCTGAATTTGATAGAGTGAATCAAATTACGGTTTATAAGCAAGAAATCAGTCAATCTATCTTTAATAATGGTGCAGCAGCCACTAATGGATCCACCTCTAGTTCTCCTGTAATAATAGGAGACGGCTACTTTATTTGCATAGAAAACATGTTAAATGAGAATTCTTGGGAAGCATCCAATCCATCTTCATTTAAAGTTCAAATAGGAGATAACTGGGATACTAACGGTATACATAGGGAACTCATACAATTTACTAACAGTGATGGCGAGATAGAAAGGCATGTAGAAAAATCTAGAGGATTTTGGTTTAATGCTAGCGTTGATAGGATAGATGAGGAAGAATATGAAGTTGACCAAAATAGTATTATCACGGTTTTTCTAGGTCGATACATATTAACATCAAATGGATTTAATTTAAACCATCATCCACAATTTTCATCGACTAATAATTCTGTTGAATGGCATGGTGGTATTGTTAGAATTCATGTTCAAGGAACTAATAGTAATGGATTTCCTACACAGACAAGAAAAGTACTTCAAGTACAAAAGATAATTACTAAGGACGAAAATGGAAATCCTATTCCACTACAATTGATCTGTAGAGATGAGCAGTTTGTATTTAATTCTAGTGATAATGTTGCTATCGAAGAAGGAGCAAATGTTGAAGTGAATTTCTATCCTGGTTATCGCGCTTATTATTATCAAGATGATTCTATTCTCTTGAATGAAACTAATACCATTCCCTTAACAGAGAATGTCAAAACAGCAATGATAGGTCTTAGATCAGTAGATAATGATTTTAATCCAATTTTAAAATCTAAAATAAGTCCTCCTTTCTTACTTCAAATACCTAGGCAAATAGAACCTAAACAACCATTATTACCTATTGGTTCTAATTATGCGACTAAACCAGACACCTATGGACGTTCAACATATACGTTCAGAACAGAATATGAGCATAAGCCTCACGGATTATTGTTTTACCGTACCAGCGACCAATTATTATTAAATGCACTTTATAGTGTTGAAACCATTGATATTATAAAAACTGAATTAATTGCCAGAGGTGGATCAGATGGTACATTTTTTGCGAATAGGTATCTTAATTTACTTGATTTTGACGCCTTATTAACGAATGGAGATTTTTTAACCTTTCCAGCTACAAATGGTTATAAATTTCCTTATCCTGATAAAGTAGGATTCTTTGATTGGTGTAATGAAATAATTAATAGAATTAATGAAAGCTCAAATCAACCACCGATTCCCAACATTCCAGAATCAGCCTATGGAACGCTACCAGCTGGTCATGATACAATTAGAGATTTTGTAAAAGGAGCCTTACTTTCTGCTTTTATCCCATTGACAAAAGCTCCTATCATTTATGAATACATTAATGACGATTCATATAAACCTAATAGCAGACCACAAAATCTAAGGGATAGCAATGGAAACATTTTGTCTCCTTTTCATCCTGATTTTGTCATGGCTCCTATGATGAAAATAGTGAATACCTCTCCTCACCAAACCCAGTTTACAGATTTCAAGCTAGATGGAACTACAAACAACGTTTATTTCTACGCAGTAAGGGAGTTAGGAACTAGTATGGCGGTAAGTGAAATGAGCCCTGCGCTTGGACCAGTACTTCTACCTAATACTAACCCGCCTGAGAGACCTGAAATTAAATCTTTGATTCCCTCTTTAGATAATCCTCAGTTGGGCTTGAGTGCAAAGATGCAAATCGATATCAATGCATTTGATGAGATTCAAAACATAACAAAAATCAAGGTTTATCGATCAAAGACACTGTTAGATGCTCAAAGTATCAGAACAATGAAAGAAGTCAAAGAAGTAGATATTACCAGTTCTAATTTTGCTGGTAGCCCTGTTTGGTCTATTGCAGATACTTTTGATGATTTAAGTGAAATACCTTACGGAGACCCTCTTTATTACAGAGCAGTTGTCTTACGAGAAGTAAAATACGAACGAATTGACATTGATAATGGTTTACAAAAAAACCTGGTAACCGACTATCAGGCGTCTCAACCTTCAAAAATCTTGGGTGGATTAATGGTTCAAAATGCGGTACCAGAATCACCTGTTATGAAATATTATTCAGAACCTATTGATTCCTATGGAGATATACTTAACATAACCTTAGCCTGGAACAAAACCACCTATAAAGGGATATATCATGTTTACAAAATGACACAGCAAGGAAATTGGAGTAAAATCGGCGAACAAAGAGGGAATGAAGAAGAAGAACTGTTTTTAGATTTAATACAAACTCAAATTAATGATTCTGGTATTTCCACTTTAGATAATAATGGCAATCCGATATATCATCATTTTAAAGTGATTGCAGAAAACTCATCAGGTTTGCTAAGTACTCAAGAGAATATTATGACAATTCCAAATTTGGACAATTGGGTAGAGTTAGGTGGAATTGGTGATATGATAATTGATGGAACTTTTACAATTGGAAACATAAATCATCTAGAAGTCGAAACAAGAAATGCCTTAAGAATTGCATACGAGAATAATTTTCAGGCACCAGACAATAATACAATTACTAGCCTGAATAGATTGATTAGAAGGATGAAGCAAGAAGGATTGTGGGATAAAAAAGATACTTTTTTCAACTTTGCTTATAATAATCTGCTGTTAAGCGATTTTGCCAAGATTGATTTAAAACGATCTATTTTGTGTGAAGCTCCTTATGGAGTCGAACCTGTCTTAACTGAATATGGCTTTGATTTTGATTTGCAAGCTGCGCTTGATACCAATTTCGTACCATCCACTGATGGGGAGAATTATACACAAGATGATGCTTCTAAGGAGTGCATTATTTACGATCTTTCTGGAGGTACCGCTTGTATTAATACAGCTCTTAACAGTACGGATGAGAGATGGTTTTCTGCGGGTCCTAATTCTTGGCTGAATTCCGCATCACCAATGGTTGGAACTCTTCCGTCAAATGTTGTGGGTTATCGAAGCATTAGTAGATCTAATTCTAGTGAAGTAAATTACGTTACTAAATATACTACTAAAACTTTAGAGCAAATTGCTGATAGAATGAGTAATCGCAAAATTGTCATAGGTAATTATGCAACCTCTTCATCGTACGATCATGCTTTTCTTTCAATGTTTGCGATGGGATCAAGTCTTTCGTTTCAAGAGACGCAAAAACAAAGAGAAATTTTAAATGAATTCTTTGCTAACATTGGCTTAAATGAAATAGCCTAAAATTTAGATAAAAAGGAAAAGGGCTATGGCACAGAAAACAAGACAAGAGTTAAAAGACACTTTCGTAAACGGATACAAACCTACAGAAAATGATTTTGCCGACTTGTTAGATAGTTACCTCCAACTATCAGAGGTGGATAAGATCAATAAACAAATCACGGGAAATGGAGGGGTTTATATTTTATCAGATGATGATAAAAAATTTGATATTGAGTTTAGTGTATCGGGAAACACAATTTTAAGAATAGATGTAGGGGTGCTCAATGAAGGGTTTGAAACCACAATTTTTGATAGTAACGAACAAGGTCAAATCTTTTTTACTACTGGAACTGGAGTAGATTTATTGTATAATCATAATTATCTACCGCAGACTGAGATGTTTAGCGCTTCTACTATATCTGTAGTAACGATCAAAAAATTATCTAACGCTAGCAATGGGGATGAGAGATATGTGATTTATGGCAATTTAGAAAAAGTGCCTGAGTTTGTTGATGACAGTTTGTACCACTGGAATTGCGAAGATGGCTCTGGGAATACTATAATGGATATTAAAAATGGAAATAATGCAACTGCTGTTGGCCTAACTTTCATGGCAGGAGTCAAAAATGGTGGGGTTTTTATAGATCCTACAGTGCAGCCAGCATTAACAAATCCAATATCCCCAATTGGAGAATTCGCCCTTTCGGTATGGTACTATCCAAATACACAAAGTCAATATAAAACCTTGTTTGGAATGCAAAACAACCAACATGCGATGTTATTGTCTAATAACAGTGAAAATAGGCTAATGGCATATAATTCAGGGTTTAAGTTTATTAATTTGGAACCAGGTAAATCTGATATTCTGAGTGTCGGTAATTGGTATCATATTGTTTATAATTATTCAAGTGATGGATTTTTTAAAGTTTATGTGAATGGAGAATACATTGGTGTATCGCAGGAAAGCATAAATCACGACTTTATTTCACAGCCAATAACTCACATAGGTAACTCTGGAACACAAGCTTATGGAGTTGGATTGATGGACGAAGTTCGCTATTACGATAGAAACCTATTAGATTATGAAATCCAATTTATGTATAACCAATTAATTTAAATAATCAAATAAAACAAACTCCAGTCACATCGACTACAATATTCATATTTAAATCTAATAAATTAGTTTAAATAATTATGGCACAGAAAACAAGACAAGAGTTAAAAGATACTTTCGTAAACGGATACAAACCTACAGAAGATGATTTTGCAGACTTGCTAGATAGTTACCTCCATCTATCAGAAGTGAATAAGTTGAATAAACAAATCACGGGAAATGGTGGGGTTTATATTTTATCAGATGATGATAAAAACTTTGATATTGAGTTTAATGTATCAGGAGACACAATTGTAAAAATAGATGTAGGGGTGCTCAATGAACGGTTTGAAACTAACATTGTTGATAGGAACGAACAAGGTCAAGTCTTTTTTACTACTGGAGCTGGAGTAGAGTTATTGTATAATCATAATTATCTACCGCAGACTGAAATGTTTAGTACTTCTACTATTTCTGTAGTAACGATTAAAAAATTATCTAATGCTAGCAATGGTGATGAGAGATATGCGATTTATGGCAATTTAGAAAAAGTGCCTGAATTTGTTGATGATAGTTTGTATCACTGGACTTGCGAGAATAACTCCTCGCAAATAATCACTGAGATTAAAAGTAATAATTATGCTGACAGCGGTGGAGGTTTAACCTTCTCACCCGGTATAAAGGGTGAAGCTGTCTTTGTAGATAGTTCAGTACGTCCTCAACTTCAAACAGCTATAAGTCTTCCAAGTTCATTTAGTATTTCTTTTTGGCATTACGCAACAGGGGAAAATTTCTATAAGATCTTTTTTGCTTCTGGTTCCAACAGAAGTGTAGCTAGCATGAGAAATAATGGATTGAACACCCTTATTGCTTTTGATGGATCGTTTATTGATTTCATCACCAGCAATGGTGAACAGAACTTAATCAACAATCAGTGGTCAAGTATAGTCTATAATTATTTACCTAATGGATTTATAGATTTGTATGTCAATGGAAGAAAGGTTGGTGTTTCTAATAGAGCGTATAATTTTAACAGTAGCAATTCAAGTATATCTCATGTTGGGAATGATGAAAATTTAAATTATGGCGCTGGTATAATTGACGAATTAAGATATCATGACAGGAATTTGACAGATTATGAAGTAGCTTACATGTATCATAAACAACTTTAACAATGTTAAAAAATAGTAAGGTTTAACGTTTTGATTAAAAGATGTTTATATTTTGGTAATATTGATGACTATCTTAACATAAATAATGATGATAATTTCGCTTTCTCGAAAGCATAAATAAAAATATTTACTTAACCTCGATAAAATATTACGAGTTTAATAAATGATTTAATCTTTCGAAATACACTGGATATACTATAATTAGAATAGTTTACAAGAAAAATAAAGCCATGGCAAAGAAAACAAAACAGGAATTAAAAGATACCTTTATAAACGGTTATAAACCGACGGAAAACGATTTTGAAGATTTATTTGATAGTTTTTTACATCAAGATGAAGATCTTTCTACAAAAGTACCTACTGTGCCAAGTTACCTTGATTTTTCTGGTAGATTTTATTTACACCCAGACAAAAGATGGGTTAGTCACCTTGCATATTACGGACAGGCTACGGTAAATAATTATCAAAGTCACGGCACCGGAGCCTCACCTGGTATTCTTTGGAACCATATAGGTTTTGGTTATTTGCCGGCAGGTTCAGTACTAAAGAATTTAGAATTTATTGGTAGGGTAAATGTTACTGAAGTAGAAGGTGTTCAGATTCAGTTATCCTGTCAAGGGACTAATTTCAATACCTCTGGATATGATAGTGCTGCTGAAGCTCAAAATCAAGTCATTTTACCACCTACTGATTTGTTGCCACATTCAACCGAAATGTATGATATGCAACGACATGAAGTATTGTTAAACGATTTTATTTTAGATCAAGATAGGATTTTAGTTTTCTGTTGTAGAGGTATTGGAAATATAACAGATACTAGATACTGGAGTGTTCAAGCTAAATTACATTATCAATTACCTTAAATTATAATATTATGAAAACAGTTGTCTTCTTTCTATTTAGCATTTTATCTATTAATATGCTTGTAAGTGCTCAGAGTTATGACACTACAAATTTTAATTCACCTTCTGGAAGACAATTAATTAATACTGGTGGTAATGATGAAGAAGGAAGACGTGTTTTAAAAAAATCTGACGGAACTATTTTATTTGGAGTAAAGACATTTTCATTTATAGGTAATTTACGATATGAAATCTACTGTTTGAATCAAGATGGCACAAGATGCAGCAACTTTGGAACCAATGGATATGTAGACAACTTAGGTCTTCCTGTAGTTGTAAGAAGTGTACGAGATTTTTCATTAGAACCAGGAACTGATAGAATCGTCTTAGCTGTAAATTTGCAATTTGAAAGCAGACCTGCACTGATAAGATTAAATGCAGATGGATCATTTGATAGTACTTTTGGAAATAGCGGTTCGACTGTGCTTCCATGGCCTTCTAATGCAATTATGAATGCCGGCGGTTTTTATAATACGTTGTGCCTTGGAAATAACTTCGGTTATATATTATCACATACTTATATAGCGGTAGGAGGTATTTTAAATCATGTTTTTTATAAACTAGATAGTAATGGCAATTTAGACACTAATTTTGGAACAAATGGGTTGATAGAATTTAGTAGTGCCTCTATGTCCTTTGTTTCAGAAGCTATAATACAGGATAGTTCAACTACTTTCTTAATTTCTATGGCAGAATTTGATAATAATACTCAGGTATTGAATAATGTAATACGGAAATATGACTTTACAGGTAATGTAATTCCAAGTTTTGGGACCAATGGAACCGTTAATATACCTAACGCTGATTTAGATAAATCAATAGAAATTAGTAGCACTGGAAAAATTGTTGTTTATGGTACTTATCCATCTACAATTTCAAGTTCTGGTGAACAAGAACTTAATATAGCTGTTTTAAATCCCGATGGTAGTATTGACACGAGTTTTTCTAGTAATTCTAATGGTGTCAATAATTATGTTTTTGTTCCTAGTACAACCCATATTGCAAATGATGTCGTTTTTCAGCCTGACGGTAGGCTTATTGTTATGTACCGAACCACACCGCAAGTGGCAGGCTATAATAGTTTATTATTTAGATTAAATACAGACGGATCGGTTGACACAACTTTTGGTGGCCCTTCGGGATCAGCACCTCCTAATAATTTCAGTCTAAATGCTAGTGCTAGCATATCAGAATTTTTTGATATGAAATTAGTAGATGACGGTAGCCTGTTCGCAACTGGTTTTGGTAATAGTTTCACACCTACTTTCTTTGATGCATGGCTTGTCAAAGTGCTCATTCCTGGAGCAGCTTTAAACAGTCCAGACATTAAGCCTAATGAGGTAGAAGTGTTCCCTAATCCTGTATCTGAAATTCTACATTTTAAAACGGATCTCTCTATTCAATCTATTTCAATTCATGATTTGTCAGGGAGAGAATTGTTGAAACTTGAACCTAATACTACTAACATTAATATTCAAGAATTAGGCCTAAATCCCTCTGTTTATTTTCTTGAATTCAAAGGTGATTTGATTTCTACTACCAAAAAAATAATTGTCAAATGATAGAAGATGATAAAAGTTTAAGTAAAGCAGACCTTAGTGACGAAGCTATTGCCACTTATATAGAGCAACGAGTTGTTGATGAGAGTTTTTGGTTAGATCAAAATAGAATATTTAACGACTTGAGTATTTCTCCAGAGAATCTAGACAAAATTATAGAGAATTCTGATCTCATAGTGATGAATAGTGACCGTAAGTTAACAACAAGAAGATTATATAAAAAGAGAACTGCTTTCACAGATAGATTGTTCAACGCTATAAATAACAAAATTACATGAGCGAAATCATAAAAAATATATTCACTGAAGGAGTTATTCTTTCAGCGCTTGGTGGCTTGGCGTATCCATTATTGACTTTATTAGAAAGAATTAAACAGCCTAGTGCAGTTCGCATAGATTTCAAAGATCTTACTTTTTATATCACTGTCTTGATATATGTTTTTATGGGTAGCGTTATCGGTTATATCTACTTCAATGATAAGACTGGCTTTGGAGTTAATGATCGATTATTAGCCTTTCATGTAGGAATTACAGCTCCGTTGATCATTCGCTCTCTTACTACATCTTTGCCTAAAATAAAAGAGAACCTTTAAAAATAGAATATTTCAATATGGTAGTTCTTCTAGATAATGGCCATGGTTCACTAATCAATGGTAAATATGTAACCCCAGGAAAAAGGTTTGACCATGGAAGCCATGGGATAATATATGAAGGTGAGTTTAATCGAGCTATTACCGCAGGAATTATTGAGGAGCTTACTAAAAAGAATATTCCGTTTGTTAACATCGCCCCTGAGTATTGGGATGTTCGTCTAGAGACGAGAGTTAAGAGGGCAAATAGATATGCAGGTCATGAGTGTTTCTATTTAAGTATTCATAGCAATGCTGGTGGCGGTCAAGGTAGTGAAATTTTCACCTCGCCGGGTGATACATTAAGTGATAAGATAGCTACTGTGTTTGGTGAAGAATTCAAATTAGAATTTCCCAATCGACATTTGCGTACAGATTTTTCTGATGGCGATTTAGATAAGGAAAGACGCTTTTATGTTTTAACTCGTACTAAAATGCCAGCGGTCTTAACAGAAAGCTTCTTTATGGATAATCTTGAAGAATTTAAAAGTATCCTCTATACAAGATCAGGTAGACAAAAAATAGTCAATTATCACGTTAACTCAATTTTAAGAATTCAAAAAGAAATATTCATTTAAAACTAATCAAACCTATGGCAAATTTAGAATGGCAACCAATCAACCCACTTTTAAAAGAGGATGGGTCTTTTTATTCCTTGTCGTTGGAAGACAATGCTCATGAATTAAAACCACTTCAATTAGAAGAAGGAGATAATCCTTTTTCTCAATTCAAGGTAATGCAGAAAACACTAAATATTCAGACCGCTGCTAAACTAGGTATTGCTTTAGGGAGTGTTAATGGAAGCTTCAAATCCTTCGTTTTGAGCTATGAAGCTATGCTGTATACCGATAAAATTACGAGCACTCCAATCGGCGGTAAAATTTATGGAACTAGATGGGGGGCAGGACTGAGAGTGCTGCTTAAAGTAAGCGAAATAAAAAGTAATGCAGATTTCAAATTTGGTGCAATCGCTGCCGCGGCAGAATTAGGTTTAGCTAAGGTAGAATATGAAATTAATGGGATTGGTATCAGCAAACCCAGTATATTAAAATCGCTACCAGGTCCAGCAGAATTCAACTTTGATAGCTATAACAAAATTCTAGAAGCAGCTGAAAAGGTCAGGCGATATATGGCAGACAATCACGAAGAGTTGAAGCCAGAGCCTTTTCAAGTTTATGTTAGCGACGAGATCAATAACGATATTTACAGGGATGCTCGCTCAGTAATAGTTGCGGCTAGAAACATCATAAGCAGAAATTCTTTACAGGAAGCTATATCAAATGCTGCAGGTAAATACAATATTGATATTATCACAGGATTTTATTTAAAAATGGGGATTGCCAATGAAAATGAAAGACCAAGTCGTGATGATAAAAGAGCTGCCATAGACTTTCTTGACGACTAGAGTGCAATGAGTTCAGAAAAGCAAGTTTCCAAGCCCCAGTATTACAATTGCCATACTCATATATTTACTATAGATCATGTGCCAAGGTTTGTAGGGCGAAAGATGATCCCTTTATTGTTCGCTTATATATTTAACGTCTCAGTCCTTAATTGGTTATACACGAACTTAAGCATACGAAAAGATGGAATTGCAGGACAACTCAAATATGGGAGATATCCTAAAATAAGTAAGATTTGGAATAGATTTTTGGATGTTTTAAGGCTAACCATCATATTGTTTTGGTTGTACCTGTTAATTCATGGAATTGTCAGCTTTGTATTCAAATTTGTTTTAAGAGTCACAAAATTTGTATTAAACCCCTTCTTTGGTCATAGGACCAAAGAAGGGCTAATAAGGTACATGGGAATTGCGAGATTCGCTACTTATATTGATCAGTCTAAGATTTTTGAAGTTTTAACTAGATCTTATCCGAACTATTTTTCGTTCGTCGTATTAGCCATGGACATGGAATATATGGGTGCTGGTTCAATCCGTATACCATACAAGGAACAGCTTAAAGAATTAATTAATTTAAAGGAAAACAAGAAAAATCAAATACATGTATTTCCAGGTATTGATCCTAGAAGATTGCAAGAGGACAAATCATTTCTAACTTATTTGATGGATAGGTTTTCAAGTAAAAAGTTTTCTGGAGTGAAATTATATCCTGCTTTAGGTTTTTATCCCTTTGATAAAAGATTCAAGTCATTATATGAATATTGTATAAGATATGACATACCCATAATGACGCATTGTATTGAAGGGACGATATATTATAGAGGATCCAAGACAAGAAATTCTGATGAACATGCTCACCTAAATAACAAAAATGAATGGAATCATCATCCTATTTTAAAAGTTAACGCTCAATCCGAACCTTTAAAATTACCACAACGAGCTAATCATGATTTCACTAAAAACTTCACTCATCCTTTAAATTACAAATGTTTATTAGATCCTAAAAAGGCAACTGAATATTTTGGAGATCAAGTTGATTTTTCCCAACTAAAAATTTGTTTAGCACATTTTGGTGGTTCCGCTGAGTGGGATAGGTACTTTGAAGATATCTATGAAACTTACAACAACAATTTGTTCAATAAAGAAAACATTGGTAAAGCAACTGCGTACACTAATGTCCAAAAGATTTGGGATAGTGCAAGCTGGCTAAGCATTATTTATGATTTGATGGCCACTTACGACAATGTATATGCTGATATGAGTTTCATGCTATACAACAAGAATAACTTTGAATTACTCAAATTGCTCATTGATGATAATAGAGTAGGACACAAAATATTATTTGGAACAGATTTTTATGTAGTCGCTCAAAAAGGCACGGAAAAGCGATTGTATCATACCATTAGAGCTGAATTAGGTGAAGAAAGATTTAAAAAGGTGGCTTCAATAAATCCAGAAAATTTTTTGAAGACAAAATTTTAGATACTGTAGACTACTTTACTATTCCAAATAAAGATTTTGAATTACAATTTGAATAAAACATTCTGACAGCTCACGCTTCTCGATTTATTGACTTTTTGGGAAATAAACTATTCAATGAGCATAAGCATTTTCCTCTGCGCAAGACATTTCAGAACTATGGTATTTTTAACGCCGAGGACTTTACAGAAATTGTTCAATTTGAACTTTGGTATGAGACCAATTTTAAAGCTAGTAGCAAAAAGTTAATTGAAGATCATTTAGAAGCCTTTAAAGATGTTATTAATCAAGCATTCACTTTAATCTAAGTCAGGAAACTCACCTTATCGCTTTCGCGAAAGTGTTACAAGCATCTTCAAAGGTCAATACTCTCGAAACTGATAAGGATGTAAGTCTAAAGAATTTCTTATACGTCAACCAAAAAGCCCACTATCTCTAGCGGACTCTTGAGCCTAATTTCTGCGGTGGCGTTTCTTTTTCTTCCAAGGGGCATTTTTTTTCCAGTTACCGGCCATGATGCATCCATAGGGCATTACCTTATCCAATACCTGACCGAGGTTGAATTCTTGCATTTGCTCACGTACGTTGTCTGCATCCTTGTAGGCACTAGGAAGCTCTGAAATATCAATTTCGTTTGAGTAGAAACGAATATCTAGTCCTTTGGTTTCTTCCGCAAAGATTTCTTCTTTTGTCAGGTGCGCCAAATTACGTTTGTGTTGGGATCTGCTCATATTTCTACCAGCCCCATGAGGTGCAAAGCCTAAGTTAGTGGTCGTTGTTTCTCCTTGAACAATCAACACAGGCTCAGACATGTTCAAAGGAATCAATCGAGGTCCCGTGATGTCTGGCATGAACTTGCTGTCCAGCGGTGTCGCACCTTTGGCATGGTAGAAGATATCTCCATCCTTAAACACAAAATTATGCTCATTCCAAAACCTATTTTCCTTAGTAGCACTTGCTTTTTTGGCTACCTCGTCATGGATCAACTCGTGATTCAACTTTGTCCAATCACGGATGACCTGTAAGGCATTCCAATAGTCTTGTCCTTCTTCTGTATCAAAAGGGATCCAAGCGTTTTGACGCAAGGTTTCTGGCGAAAGCAATTCCTTAAAGCGTGCTGCGGTAGCCATACCTTTACTGTACAATCGTGCTCCAGGACCTCTAGAGCCATGGTGTGTGATCATCATCGTATTGCCAGTTTGTTCGGACTTGCCGACAAACAAGAAATGATTTCCATCTCCTTGAGTACCCAAATGTTCGCGAGCGACAGAGATGGATTTTTCATCCCAAAGAAATTCATTCGTTTTAAAAGCTTCCATCAAGGCTTCTGGCATTTGGAATTGCTGCCCACGAGGACGCCCACCCGGACCAAAATGCGTCACGGAATGCGCAGCATCCAGAATTACCTTAGGATCCGCTTGACCGAAGTCCGTCAACATGACTGAGCAACAAATATCTGCACTATGCATACCAGGATGAATTGCATTTTTAGCCGCTACAACACCACCTACGGGAATAGTTCCTACAGGTCCTGCCGGGCAGGCATCTGGCATCACAGACCCACCGACTACCGTGGGTGTGCGCATAACCGCATCCATGGTTTCTTTGACTTTGGCGATATTTTCTTCTTCCAATTCATTAGAAGCGCTGATGTTCAAATTATAAAAAACAGGCACATCAAATAGTGGTTGAGGATCTGGCAACCTGAACTGGTCCAAATAGTTTTCTATCTCAGTTGTCGAAAGCTGATTTTCATTGATATGGTCGATGGCTTTTCTGAACCATTTCCCAGGTGGGAAACCCATATCTATCAAATCTTTTCCTGTAATTGTTGTTTCTGTTTTCATCGTCTTATCTTTACTTGATTAAAAGCTCCGCCCACTCCTCTGGTTGACGGAGCCACCACTTAGAGAAGTAGAAACCACAAAGAATATACTTCCCTACTAACTCTACACAAATATTTGTTATCTACTGCGCAATCTTTTTGCGTAGAAAGATTTTAATGTTAGATTTCGATAGAATTGAACTTATGGCACTGAATAAAAATGCACTGATACGATATAAAACCATCGATCGATGTCTCCAAAATAATATGCGCGACTGGACGCTTGATGATCTCATCGACGCTTGTAGCGATGCCCTGTATGATCTAGCGGGAAAGGATGTAAATGTGAGTAAGCGCACGATACAGCTCGACCTGCAGCATATGAGAGGAGATGCGTTAGGTTATAATGCACCCATAGAGGTATATGAAAAGAAATATTACCGGTATTCTGATCCTGATTATAGTATAACCAATATACCACTAACCGAGAATGACATGAGTGTGCTGTCAGAGACCATGGATATGCTGAAGCAATTTCAAGATTTTTCTCTATTCGATGAATTTAAAGGAGTCTTTCAGAAATTGGAGGATAAGATACATACTCAGCGACATCACAAAGCCGCAGTAATACATTTAGATAAAAATACCAATCTTAGAGGATTAGAACTACTGGACGAATTGTACCAAGCAATTTTGAAAGAGGTTGTGATTAATATTCTGTATCAGTCATTTAAAGCCCAGGTGCCTTCTACCATTAAATTTCATCCGCAATTATTGAAGGAATATAACAATAGGTGGTTTCTAGTGGGTATCAGAGATGAGAATGGCAAAATTTTGACTTTGGCACTGGATCGAATCTTAGGCATTGACTATGATCTGCATTCTGACTATAAAGCTGCACATCTCGATGCAGATTCATTTTACAGGCATACCATAGGTGTAACCGTCCTTTCAAATAGAGAATTACATGATGTGGTATTTAAAGTAAATCGAACAAATGCTCCCTATGTGGTAACCAAGCCTTTTCATGAAAGTCAGATGATATTAGAAGAACACAGCGATGGTAGTACGACCTTTCAAATTCACGTGCATCTGAATTATGAGTTGGAGCGTTTACTGTTAGGTTTTGGAGAAACACTAGAAGTTTTAGCGCCTAAACAGTTAAGGCGCAGAATGCGCGAAAAGTTTAGGAAAGCGCAGAAGCTATACTGTTGAGATAATTAAAACCATAATCAAAAACTATCACTATGAGCACAACGGTGATATAAGTTCAGGAAGTCACCCCCAAAGAATTAGCAAAAGCCCTATTTGAATTTCTATATTTTCCCATAACGTTTTTTAGCTAGCTTTTTTTGCTTCTCTATATAAGATAACTCAGTTATACATCTACTACTCTAACACATATCCTACTAACCAATAAGGATACGAAGAACTATTGCGATAGAAACCCTTACAATTTATCATTCCAAGAAAGATAAAATGTTGATAATGCTAAAGTATGCTATACCTATTTGGTGGATGCTGGGATGGTAAAGAAATATTACAAATTAAAAGCTATTAATTTCTTTGAGGTGGTGGGTTTTCGCATTCCTTGATGTCTTTATCTATTTCAACATTAAAAACTTGTTTCAATGATCTTCTTCTAATTTCAATATCCGACATCGGCAACAAGGATTCCTCTTTTACTTTTCCAAAGCATTGATATCGCGTGGCACGAGTCATCCTACAAATCGTTTCGATTCCTTATCTTATTCGCCTAATCCAACAACCAAATGAAAAAAATAATTTCCATTTTAGTATTTTCCGTAGTCGTGTTTTCTGCTGCGGCCCAAAAAAAGAAAGTGGCTGTGGTCAGTTTTTACGCCGATAAAGTAATTGACCTGTCTGCAGTAGATCCGAGCGTCAACTTTATCGCCCAAAACACCGAAATGAGTAATGATCCAAATTTTAATTTGTCAGAACCTCTGCAGGAGTTTTTTGATCAGTTTTTTGCCAGCTATGTCGATGAATTTGACTTTGAGTTGATCCCGCAGGAACAAGTACTGTCGCTTCCCGAATATCAAAATTATAAGCCTAGATTGGGTGATACCAAGAACATTGGCGGGCAAGCCAATTATATTGCTGTCGATGGTTATAAGGTCATTCCTAATTATGGAAGCGGATATGAGATCAAGAAACTCAAGCCTATTGCTGAAGCCCTAGGCGCTGATGCGGTCATGATCGTGCGATTGAACTATCGATTTAATAAGACCGGAATTGGCAAACTAGGATATTACAGTATTCAGGCTGTTGTGAACGTAGACTTATTTTCTAAGGACAACAAAAGTATTTTCCAATTCCATGAATTGGCAGGTTCTAAGAAAAAGGCTGTCATGGTAGGTGGTATTCCGGTCATGTCTTCCGAAAAGATTTTACCCATGTGTAAAGATGCTACCATAGAGCTGATCGAGGACATGAACAAAAAGATAGACCGCTTGGCCAAAAAAGCCAATCGAAAATTAAAATAATTGTTTGGTAGCTCTATAGCTGCATTTACTAATAACAACAACTGGTATGATCCGTTTGGACCATGCCAGTTTTTATTGATGCAGTGTTCAAATAATATTATTACTGTACAGGCATCAAAAATATTTCAAGATCAGGCCGTAGAAAAAACCATCACACCATCGCTTTCAACTCATCCTGTTTTTGGACAAGGCTATGCCAGAACTGGTCTTCAAGCCATGAACAAAATCAATCCCTTTATTTTAAGGACGTTACAGACATGACCCCGTTCTGAAGCGTTCAGGAAATAATTCTTTGAACGCTGACTTTTTTATCAAAATTTAATGTAACGAATTTATCCTTAACAGCTTAAGAAAACTGAAACCCTTACCAGTTGCTCGTATCAAGATAAGCAGACCAGCCTTAAGTAGGATTAGTACATGATCCTGGTCGTCTGGAATTGATCTGAACTTAGCATCACCAAAACTTTGCTGTTGCCTAGGGTTTCCATTATCCTGACCTCTATTCTCTAATCTATTGTATTTTATTCGCTTTCGCGAAAGCGGTTCCATACAACCTCTATCGATTCTCAACCAAAAAAGCTGTTTGGATTGCGGCTCTTTATAAAAAATCCAGATTCATATACCGATCTTACATCGTCAAGATAGGCTTGATCACCTTACCATCGTGCATGTCGTGGAGCGCTTTATTGATATCTTCAAACGGGTAAAAACTTACCAATTTGTCAAAAGGAAAACGGCCTTGCTCAAATAGTTCAATAAGTCGTGGGATGTACACCTTGACGATGGCATCACCTTCCACTACACCGATCACCTTTCTACCCGAAAGAATCAGGTCGTTGGCATCAAAGGCATAATCAGTACCGCCAGGAGGCGCTCCTACTACTGCCAGCGTACCACGTTGGGCGAGCGCATTAAACGCCATTTCTGCCACCTCTTTTACCCCAGAAGCCTCGACGCCATAATCCAATCCGTGAGGGACTATTTTCATGATCGCCTCCACGGGATCATCTGCCTTTTCACTGTTGACGGTATGCGTGGCGCCCAATTTTTTGGCCAGTTGGAGTCGGTCGGGATTGATATCTACGGCAAGAATCTGCGCACAACCTGCATTTTTGGCCGCCATGATGGCAGAAAGTCCGACAGAACCTACCCCAAACACCGCTAGCGAACTCCCAGGATTTGGATTGAGAGTGTTCATTACTGTTCCTGCCCCAGTTTGAATTCCGCATCCCAATGGTCCCATTAACTTTAAATCAACCTCCTTGCTGATTTTCACTACATTGCGATGGTGGGCCAGTGCATAGGTCCCAAAAGAGGATTGTTGAAAAAAGGCTCCGTTGAGCTGCTCTTCTCCCGAATCAAAAACAGGATCTGATCCACCTTGACGTTCATTCATAAAATTAAGAGGATTAAAATCCTCGCAATAGGCAGGATCTCCTTCTTGACAAGGTCTGCAATTCCCGCAAGAACCGTAGGACAGAACCACATGATCTCCTTTTTGTATATCATGGACATGAGACCCAACCTTCTCGACCACGCCAGCACCTTCATGTCCCAACACCACAGGGTAATTAGTAGGTAAATCTCCATTTTTAACGGCGACGTCGGTATGACAAAGACCCGTTGCCACTACCTTAATGAGTATTTCATGAGCTGATGGTTCCGAAATGTTGACCTCTTTCATTGTGAATTCGGCTCCGGCTTCTTGTACAATGGCAACTTTGGCTTTCATAGTGTTTGTTTTAAGATATTATTAGTTTGCTCCAATCTTACTTGGTTAGAGGAAGTAAGTTAGCTTGTTTTCGAACTGCAACATCCTAAAAGCTTGCTAAGGATTCCTTAAGTAATTACAAATATGAATAATGTTCTATTGAGCTATTCGCATTGCATTGAGCTTCGCATTTGGAAGTTTGGTAGAGCTTCACCGAAGCCCGAGAAAATGGCCCTACTGCCTATGTGGAGTCGGAGAACGACGCTGCGGCAGCAGTGGGCGAGTTGGCGCGCTGGCCGGATTCTCCCGATCTGCACAAAAAAACCCACTGGGCGCGCCCAGTGGGTTTTTGAAGTGGAGTCGGAGAGAATCGAACTCTCGTCCAAACAGGCGAATTCATCGCTTTCTACATGTTTAGTTTCCGTTTAATTTCAGTCGTTGCACCGGTCAGAAACTACCAAAACAACGCTTGTCCTCCATCAAATGTCTCCGTTGCATCAAGGCCCTACAACAGATAGGTTTACTTTTACGAAGTCCCTAAATCAAATGCCGTAAACCAAGGCCTTTGAGGAACTTCCTGCATGTCTGTCTAACAGACCGAGGCATATCTTACTATAATTCAGATTATGCTGCTAGGGCGTAGTTATTCTCGCCGTTTAAAAAAGATGAAAAATGAGATTTAAGAGCTGTTTCCCAGCGCTCTACATGCTTACAACCAACTCGGACCCGCTGTCAAAACCAGTCGACCCCATGGTTTGATCCAGATCTACCCCTACTAAAACAGGCTTTCCTTCACATCGCAAAGATAATATTCTCGCACCGATTATATCCTAAAAACCATGCCAAAACCTACTTATTCCACCGCCTCTTCCCTGCCCTGGCCTACTGCCTTAACCTGGCATGATCGCGCATACCTACTCCTACTCCATTCGCCCCAATTGACCTTTTATTGTTTCCACAGGCTTCTGCTTGCGTCTGTAGGTTGAAAACACAACTTCTTACGCCTTTTGGAGCTGTTTTAGTATCTTGCTGCCTAAATCTAGCAGCATGAAATTTGCCATCATCAGAGAAAGAAAAAATCCGCCGGATCGCAGGGTCGTGTTTAGCCCAGAGCAATTGGCTCATCTGCGTTCCGCTTTCGCGAAAGCGGAGTTTGTCGTTGAATCCTCCCCTATCCGCATTTTTTCTGATGAGCAATATGCACAACATAATATCGAGGTGAAAGAGGATATCAGCGATGCCGATGTGATGATTGGCGTTAAGGAGGTCCCCATCGAACACCTGATTCCCCATAAAAAATACTTTTTCTTTTCGCATACCATCAAGGAACAACCTTATAACCGCGAACTCCTACGGGCGATTCTGGACAAAAAGATTGAGCTGTACGACCATGAGACGATTGTCAAGAAAAATGGGGCCAGACTGATCGGTTTTGGGAGATACGCGGGCATCGTTGGCGCTTATAATGGTTTCCGCGCCCTGGGATTGAGGGATAAACTTTTTGAACTCCCCAAAGTAGAAAGCCTGGCAGATTACAAAGCCCTGAAAAACGAACTCAAAGCCATCAAACCCCTGCTCCCACCAATCAATATCTGTATGACTGGTATTGGAAAAGTGGCTGGCGGTATCCGCGAAATTTTGGAGGTGCTGGGAATTCACGAATTGCGCCCCAAAGAATACCTTCAACTGGGCCAATTCAACAATACACAAACTGTTTTTACCCAAATCGATGTAACGGATTATTATATCCGCAAAGATGGCTATCGACCTACCAAAACTGAATGTTACAATAATCCAGAGCTCTTACAGAGTGATTTTATGAGGTTTGCCAAAGTAACCGATATGCTCATCACCGGACATTTCTATGGTAACAATGCGCCTTATTTGTTTACCCGGGAAGATGCCAAACAGGACAACTTCCATATCAACCTGGTGGCCGATGTCAGTTGTGATATAGACGGACCGATCGCCTCTACCATTCGCCCCAGTACCATCGCCGACCCGATTTACGGATATGACCCACAATCTGAACAAGAAGTGGATTATACCAGTCCTGGAGCAATCACTGTTATGGCGGTGGATAACTTGCCTTGCGAACTCCCCAAAGATGCCAGTGAAGGTTTTGGAGAAATGTTTTCTAAACACGTGATTCCAGCATTTTTTAATCAAGATAAAAATGGGGTCTTGGAACGCGCACAGATGACGACTAGCGATGGTAAATTAACCGAAGGCTTTGCTTACTTACATGACTTTGTGTACGGAAAGCAAACCAAGTTCTAACCACTGTCTGACTTTTATACGCGTTGAAATGCTGCCATTATCAGGATTTCGAATGGACATGACCTCAATTGGCTGGACCATTCCCTATCTTAATTTTGCTATTGGGGTGAAGTAGTTTAGTCGTTACCGGAGGTCAGTTTCCTCCCCTAAACCCGACACCAGATCGAGTTATTTCCAGCTACCATAAATTAACCATTTGTCGAATCACTTAAGGCCATTACCGGTGGATTTTTGTTACCGCTTTCGCGAAAGCGAAACATCAATATTTTTTTCTACTCAACTAAATATCAATACGATGCAGTACAAAACAATCTTTGCATCAGTTACCCCCAACACCATGCCGATAGAATTCAGGATACTACAGGATAGTGATACATGAATTTACTTGTATTTTTCATTAAGAAAAAATTAACACCTAAGGTTTTCAGTACAACAAACCGATAATTTAGTTCTACAGTATCATGATCAGAAATTTACTATTACTTATTCTATTAGTTACAGGAATAAGTACTCAGGCACAAGTAGGAATTAATACACTAACACCAGCTGCCAGTCTTGACGTTGTGGGTGACCCAACAGATCTCACGCTGGCTGACGGCATCATCCCACCTCGAATAAGTAGAGCCGATCTGGTCGCAAAAAACGCAGCTTATACCATGGATCAAGCTGGTACGATTGTTTTTGTGGATGATATTACAGGTACCGCAGATGTAGCTACCGGCCTTATCAATACAGTCGGATATTATTTCTTTGATGGAAGTCTATGGCAAACCCTGACCATCGATGCTGAAAAAAGTAAATGGAGCAATAATACCACCGATAATCGGGTCGAGCTGACCAATACTTCAGCCGGAGTCGCCAGAACGGCAGCCAATGCCATAGTTGTAGAAGATGCAGGAAATATGGGGATTGGTATTGAAGATCCCACCCAGCGATTGAGTGTCGGCGGAAATATCAATAGCAGTGGTAATTTAGAATTGAACCAACTAGGAACTGGAGATCGAGCCAGCCTGATTGATTTCCATTCGGCTGGTTTGCCTGCCACGGTAGATCGCCATGCGCGAATTATCAGAGGTGCTGGTACCGATGGGAATCTTGAAATGAGTAATAATGGAAATGGTGATTTTATCCTGAACAATACTGGAACTGGTAATCTTCAATTTGACACGGGCAATGTGGTAGGTGTTTCATTACTGGTTGATGGTAGCGACGGATTTGTAGGTATCAATACTGTTGACCCGACCCAGGAGTTGGATGTCAATGGGAATGGTCTATTTCAGAATAACATTTTTGTCTCTGGAGTTCCATCTGCCGGAGAGAATGGGTTGCGGATTCATAAAGATGGTGACCAGAGTGTTTACTTTGATATGAATTCTAATGCTGCGAGTGTTACTCCGGGCAACTCAGCCTTCTATTTTCGGGCAGATAATACCGATGGTACCAGCAGACTAATGAATGTCCTGTATAACGGTACCATTCAAAATGAAGGTGGACTGTCCACTGGTGGTAATATGGAGTTAGGACAAAGGGCCACTGGAGATCGTCCCATCTTTATTGACTTTCATTCTTCTGATACTGGAAATACCGACTTTAAATCGCGACTACTGCGCAATCCAGGCGAGAACAGTAATTTTGCCATCCTCAATAGAGGTTCAGGTAATATCAATATCGATGTATTAGGAGTAGCACGTAATTCAATCAGCATAAATGGTTCCAATGGATTTGTTGCTATCAATAAGACCACTGCCCCGACGGCAGAATTAGATGTAGATGGGAATGGGATCTTTGTTGGAACGGTCACTGCCGCGGGTACTTTGTTGACCTCAGACCGTAGGTTAAAAAAGAATGTGGTAGAGATTGATGATATGTTGGAAAAGGTCATGGAATTACGACCTGTATTTTACGAGAAAAAACGATCAATCGAAGAAGATTCCTATGACCGTCAGGAATACGGATTTATCGCTCAAGAACTACAAAAAATCTTACCCGAGATCGTAACCACGACCACCAGAGAAGATCAGCTGCTGGGCGTGGATTATAATTCGTTGATTCCTATCCTTACCCGAGCAGTGCAGCAACAGCAGGCCCAACTAGAAGCAAAAAATGCTGAGACAGAGGCGTTAAAAGAAGAATTGAAAAGTCTCAAAAACGAAATTGAGAATATCAAAAAGTTGCTGAAAACCAATTGATCTAAACAATATTGTTTACAATTCCCAATAAGGGCTGCCAGTTTCAACCATGCTTAAGTTGGGTTGAATTCTTGTCAGCCTTTTTCCTTATCTATAAACCTCACAACTCCACCAACTCGGGTACCAAGCTGCTCATGATGCTATTCGCATAGGTTGAAATTTCCTCTTGATCACACCAACGGAATTGTAGCTGCCGATTCACATGAGTTACCCATCAATTTCGGATTCATCAGACTTTCACACTACCCATGGCGACCAAAGCTGACGATCTTTGGTGATCTCCAACTTACCCAGCTATCTGAGTGGTCGATCATTGATAAAATTGACCATGATGGACCTTCAGCCTGAGCTTTCCGATGATAGATTCCTCATTCTCTAACCTTAGATGTACCGCAAATGGGCAACTTGCGCAAAGAAAGAATCGATCTCAACTTTGAGGTAAAGAAATACGGTAATCTTTTCGCTCTAGCGAAAATGCCACATCAGCACAAGATAAAGTGCGATAATTAATGTACGCTCGCCACATGGGCAGGCATTACACTTTTATTTTACTACCACTTTGCGTTGTAGGTACTTGCTAAAGATCAAGAACAATATCCCACTCAAGATCCATGCTGGTAAAGTGACAAAAGACAAGAACACTTCAAATTGGATCGAAATAAAGTAAAACAATCCAAAACTAATCGCCCAGGCCAACAATACGGCCACATTGATCTTCAAACCAGCTACCGAAGCAAAGTTTTTGATAATCCCGAATCGTTCGGCCAAAAAATGTTCAAAGACGATGACTGCTCCTACTGGTGCAAGAATAAATCCATATAAGGCCACAAAACCTAGTAATTTCATAGCAAAGGCTGGAAATAGACCCGCTATGGTGGCCACCGTACCCGCAATGATGGTCACCCAAAAGGTAGAGGCTTTAGGGATGATGGCTTGAAAGGCCAGTCCAGCGCGATAGATAGTGGGATTTGCCGTAGTCCAACCAGCCAGCACAACGGCGATAATACCGAATAAACCGATGGCATTATTGGCCAATGGTCCTGGAGCTACCGGTGGCGCCTCTCCATTGCTGAGAAAGGTCATGGCTTCCGGAGTTTTTAAATATACTGCGTACAACAAAGCCGCAGCGATCCAAGCCATATAATGACCTACGTACATTCCAGCTGCGGTTGTCCAGCCCGAACTTGCTTTTTTGGCGAATCTAAAGACGGATAAGTCAGACATTCCGATATGCATGGCCCCGTTAGCAAACCACGACCAGATCACTACGTGCCAAAAAGTAAATTTTATCTGACCAGGAAAGGGCTCAGAACCTTCACCCCAAATATCCCAAAACTCTGAAAGGCTGGTCACATTTAATTGATTCAAGGCCACCACACCACAAGCCACAAAAGCCAGAACGATCACTGGAGACATCCAGTTGGCCGCTTTGGAAACCGTTTCATAACCTTTGGAAGCGATCAAGGAGATCACAGCCCCGATAGCAATGACGATGATCACCCAGGTAGGTCCGTTGGGCATGGTATCCGATAGTTTAGGCATTTCCATGTCAAATGGGATTCCAACTGCGGTAGCAGAGACCGTGATCATGGATCCAGCGAGAAAGCAAAATAGGATACCGTTGGCCAGGTTATAGGCCGTAACTAATTTTTTACCACATATCTTTTCCAGCTGAAAGTATAGTGTAAGTCGATTTTTAACCGCAATCTCGGCCGTCAAGAACCTCCAGCTCAACACCGCCAGAAGGTTACCAATCAGAAGTCCGACGATCAGGTCAAACGCACTGACGCCAGCCGTAAGAAACAAAGGGCCGATCATGAACTCAGTTCCAGCAGCATGCTCGCCCGCATACATGCCCAAGAAGCTTTTCCAACCTTTCCATTTTGAAGGTGGCACTGGTTCTCTTTCAAATTCGCCTCCAGCGATCTGTTCAATTTCTTCTTCTATATTGTATTGCGTCATAGCTCAGTTGATTGATTAGGCTAAAATTATCGAATTAAATGATCAGGAAAATCCTGCACGCGTTCGCAACAAAGTTGTTCCATAACTTGTTGCAATTCGTTTTTAAGTAAAGCGATCGTATGGTCACCACCTTCCTTACCTAAGGCAGAAACACCGTACATAAAAGAGCGCCCCAAGAAGGTAAAGCTGGCTCCAGAAGCAAGTGATCTGGCGATGTCAGGCCCAGACCGCAGACCACTATCCATCATTACTTCGATTTGGTCGCCATATTTATCTGCAATAGAAGTAAGTGGTTTAATGGAAGATTGACCGGCATCTAATTGACGGCCTCCGTGGTTGGAAACGATAATACCATCCAAGCCCAATTGTATAGCTTGTTCTGTATCTTCATGGGAAGCCACACCTTTAAGCACTAATTTACCTTTCCACATATCCCTGATCGGCTTAATTTTCTCAGCATTGAGCCTACCAGTAAAGGTATCGTCCATAAATTTACCGAGTTGGCTCAAGTCCAAACCTTTGGGCATATATTTTTCAAGATTCGCAAAGCTGGGAATCCCGTGTTTTAAGGTTTCAATTCCCCAATGAGGCCGACCGAATACCTGGAGGATGTTCTTCAAATTCATTTTGGGCGGCATGGCCAGACCATTTCTGATGTCACGTGGTCTGAACCCAAAAGTAGGAACGTCGCACAAGATCACTAGAACCGGGCACTCAGCCGCGGCTGCTCTGTTGATGATGTCATCCCTTAATCGGTCTTCTGTAGGATGATATAGTTGGAACCAGGCCTTTCCATCTGTAAGTTCTGCTGCTCGTTCTATACTGGTTGTGGTCACCGTACTCAACACAAATGGGATGTTGTGTTGATGGGCTGCTTTGGCAAGAATTTCTGCCGCATTAGGCCACATCAGACCTTGCAAACCTACTGGAGCGATACCAAATGGGGCATCATATTCCACCCCAAATAGATGGGTCTTCAGCGATGATCCACCGTGAGCGCGCAAGTAATTGGGCTGGAGTTGCACCTCTCGCAATTCTGCTGTATTTCTATGTAAGTTAACATCGTCGTTGCAGCCACCATCTAAATATTCAAAAGCAAATTTTGGAATTTTATCTTTTGCCTTCTTTCTTAAATCGGTAACTGAGGGATATTTGGGATTTATTTTCAGAGACATAGAGGTTTATTTGATGATGACCGGAACATGCTTTTTAAGCGAATAATTCTTCTTCAAAAATTTTGAGTTTAATTTGGAGTCAGAAATGGCAATAGCAGCTCCTAAGGCTGAACCCAGCGACGCCTTGGTGGTGCGTAGTTTCATATCTCTTAAATAATGAGATAAGAGCTTTACAAATAGATCATTATCCGTAAAACCACCGTCCACGTACAATCGAGTGATATCTTGATCTTTTCTCAATTTTTCAATATGCTTCACCTGTAACTTGACCAATTCAATCATTAATTGATGATAGCCATACTCAAAGTTCTTAAAGTCCAAATCAGTCGAGGCCGGCATTGTTTCGGCTGCGATAGATTTCCATTTGAATTTGTGTTCAAAATTTTGGATGATGTTGTAATAGATCTCATGATCAAACATCACCTGCTTATGATAATCTTTGGCGACATTAAATTTATTGGCAAGCTCTTGGATCTGGAGTTTGTACTCATTGCCCAAAAATAATCTTGATGATTTGACAGGTTTACCGTTGATCCGCATATAATTGATACATCCTTCGCTCGCCTCATCATCTGATAATGGTTGCTGCGAAAAAGGGTTGAGCGATACAGACCAGGTACCAGTAGACACCAGGACAAACGGCTTTTTGACGCTTCTTACGTAAGGCAACAACGCTGAAGAACTATCGTGAATACCCACACCTATTTTGATTCTGGTACCATTATAGTTCATGTTGATACTGGTTTCTGTAGAAACAATGGGTGGAAGTATGCGATGCATCTCTTCTTGATATACCCAATTCTGATAATCCTTGGTCTCATAATTCCATAAAGACGTATGACAACCTATACTGGTATATTCACTAAGTGGTATCCCGGTAAACACGTAACTCAAGTATTGAGGAAGGTGAAGTGAGTACTTAATTTTATTAAATACCTCTGGTTTTCGGTATTTAAGCCAATAGAGCTGTAATCCCGAGTTCAACAAACCAGCTCTGGGAGCACCCGAAGTTCGCTCTAGCTCAGATACAGGCCCGTATTTTTTATAAAACTCTTCTTCGATGGCAGGATCAATTTCCTTGGTGTAATTATAGAGCGGTGTCAGAATTTCACCATCCTCGTCCAAATGAACAAAGCTGGCACCGTAAGTGGAGAAATTGATCGCCTTGATCAAATACTTTTCATTTTTCAACAGGCGATGAAACAAATCTTTCAACCATTTTTGTAGCGCCTGTAAGTCTTCAGTAGGATGTCCATCTTCATCTTTGATGGGATCAAAAGAGGAATATTCTCGATAGACTTCTTGATACTCACTATCAAAAAGAAAAAATTTCTTATTGGTCTTACCTATATCAAATACAGCGGTTACTTTTTGCTTCATGAATTGATTTTTACAGTCCAGTAGCTGTGGTATGTTTGCCTCGCTCCTTGATCAAGGTAGACCTCACTGCGAGCGAACGATAGCTTTCAATCGGATGAATAGCTCCACCAGTTTTTAATCTTGCGGCAGCGAGTAAAGGCCGGACATCTGTTCTGTAAGCTTGCTGCAATATTTCCTGACACTTGACCACATCGTGATCCATCTGTGCGGCTTTAAGTTCCTGTTGATCTACTAAAAGTGCCTTGGCGTAAGCCTCTTGAATGGCTTCCAGCGATTGTATAAGATCTTCCAGCGGATCTTTGATATTGTGACTGGCATCAATCATCCAAGCCAGTTCCGGGTTTTGCGGGTTATGAGCCATTCCGTACACCAACTCGTTAAAAATGAGGAATAAGGCGTATGGTTTAATACTGCCAACGGTTAAATCGTCATCACCATATTTGCTGTCGTTAAAGTGAAAACCTCCCAATTTACCTTTGAACATCAAGGTTGACACAATTTGCTCAATATTGGAATTAGGTAAATGGTGTCCTAAATCTACTAGTGAAAAAGCCTTTTCACCGCATTCGTTGGCCAGCATAAATGACGTCCCCCAATCTTGAATCACTGTAGAATAAAAGTTGGGTTCGTATGGTTTGTATTCGATGAGCAATTTCCAATCATCTGGTAAAGATTTGTAAATCGTCTTCAAGCTATCTTGGGTATGCTTCAGCGCAGTTTGAAAGTTGTGCTGACCAGGAAAACTGGCACCATCAGCCAACCAGACCGTGAGACTTTTGGAACCCAACTTGTTTCCGATGTTGATTACATCGATATTGTGCTGGATGGCCTGCTCTCTGACTGCTTGAGCGGTGTTGCTCAGGGAGCCATATTTATAACTTTGAGTGGCGCCCTCTTGATCCTGGAAAGTATTTGAATTGACTGCATCAAATTTAATATCCAGGGCAGCTGCCTTTTCTTTAATCGCATTGTAGTCAGAAGGAATATCCCATGGAATATGCAATGAAACGGCTCCGGCAGTTTGGGTCAGTGCATGCAATACACCCACATCATCAATTTTTTGTTCTAGACTCGAAGGTTCTCCATAAAAGGAAAAACGACCGAATCGTGTTCCGCCTGCCCCAAGAGCCCAGCTGGGCACTGCCACTTGAAACTCTGAGAGCCTATTGAGTATTTGATCGGTGTCATGACCTTTTGCGGTGAGCTGATCGGCTAAAAAATTATATTGTTTATCATGATCGGCCTGATACTGCTTGTTCTGGTCATGAATATGTTCTGACGTAATCTTCATAAAAGTAATATTGTAAGCTTTTTTAAAAGTAATTCATCGGCACCTGATAAATGGTCTGGTGCTGTTGTCGGCATAACACAGATGAAAGTTGACATGCAAACTTAAGCTTTCGCGAAAGCGAAACATGAACGCTCATCTGCGTTATTTCCAACAATATTGCTGCAAAAGCTGCACTGACAATGTTCTACCTGACAAATGCAGTTGCCATTCCACCATCTACATTGATGATATTCCCTGTAGATTTATCCAGGATACCTACCAATGAAAATACGCCATTGGCAATATCTTCTGGTCTGATGATTTCATTTAATAAGTTTCTTTTGGCATAAAAAGCTGGAAGTTCCTCGACGGTAATCCCATTGGCTTTGGCTCTACCTTCGGCCCAGGCACCTTCCCAAATTTTGCTACCTACGATAACTCCATCTGGATTGACCGTGTTTACCCTGATCTTATCCTTACCAAGTTCTGCTGCCAGCAATCTTACCATGTGCTGCTGAGCTGCTTTGGCGGTACCATAGGCAACGTTATTAGGCCCTGCTACCAGTCCGTTTTTACTGGCAATGGAAATAAAGTCTCCTCCCAGATCTTGTGTACGCATAATGGCCACGGCTTGTTGAGCCAACTCAAATTGACCTTTGACAAGAATATTCTGTAGAATGTTCCAGTCTTTGTCAGTGGTATCTTCCAGTGATTTTGAAATGGCCAAACCTGCACTATGTACTACAATATCTACACCTCCAAACTCAAGGCAAGCCTTTTTATAAGCTGAGGCTATGGAAGCACTATCAGTAATATCGCCTACAGCATAGGTAGAAACATCTCTTTTAAAGGTAGCCTGCGCCTCGATAAGGCTGTCCTCATTGATATCTGTTAGCACCACATTAGCACCTTCGGCAGCTAGTTTATCTGCGATCGCTTTTCCTATACCACCTCCTGCTCCGGTGATCAGGGCAACTTTTCTGGAAAGTGGTTTTTCTTTTGGCATTCTTTGAAGTTTCGCCTCTTCCAACAACCAGTATTCAATATCAAAAGCTTCCTGACGCGGTAAAGATGTATAAGCACTAATGGCCTCTGCACCGCGCATTACATTAATGGCATTAATGTAGAACTCATTGGCCACTCTAGTGGTTTGTTTGTTTTTTGCAAAACTGAACATACCTACCCCTGGGTAAATGATAATGACTGGATTAGCATCTCTGATCGCAGGGCTATCCTCTCTTTTACAATTATTGTAGTAATCAATGTATTCCTGACGATAAGCCTCAAAAGCCGGTTCTAGTTTTTTTCTGATCGCCTCCGTATCCGAAAGGTCTTCATTTTTATCCAATGACAGTACCAATGGTTGGATCTTGGTACGCAAGAAATGGTCAGGACAAGATGTACCCATAGGTGCCAGACGTTCTAAATCATGGCTGTTGATATATTGCATCACGACATCTGTATCAGAAAAATGTCCAATCATACGCTTTTCTGAAGAGCAAAGTCCTCTTAAAAGCGGCATGAGTTGGGCAGCCTTTTCTCGGCGTTCCTCTTTCGGAAGACTTTGAACTTTCTCGCCGCCGAAGACTTCTCCATTCTCTTTGATTTTTTTCTCGATGTATTCCGAAGCCATTTCTATGACTTCCAAGCTATTCATATACGACTCATACGAAGTATCACCCCAAGTAAAAAGTCCATGACTACCCAGGACTATACCTCTGATGCCTGGATTATCAGCAAGACACTTTTCAAGTTGTAGCCCCAAGTCAAAACCTGGTTTTTGCCAAGGTACCCAACCCATGGTATCACCCCAAATTTCTTTGGTTACTTGCTCGCTGTCTTTTGCTGCAGCCACAGCTATTAAGGCATCCGGATGCAGGTGATCAATATGTGCAAAAGGCAAAAGTCCGTGTAATGGCGTATCAATGGACGGAGCTTTACTATCCAAGTCATAAATACAATGATTAAACAGACCTACCATGCGATCTTCATCGTGTTTTCCTTGATAAACTTTCTTAAGGTCTCTTAATCTGCTTGTATACAAACCTGCTATTCCTGCTCTATCCAAAGTCCCGATATCCCCACCTGAGCCCTTCACCCACATCACCTCTACCTCTTCATTGGTCAATGGATCTTTTTCTATGGTTTTGCAGCTGGTATTTCCTCCTCCATAATTCGTAATTCTCAAATCTGCACCCAATATATTGGAACGGTACAGGAACAAAGCTACCTGGTCATCTCCAAGTGCATCAGCCTTTTCCTGATCCCATAAATAGTCTACGTACTTAAATGTTTTTTTAATAGTTTCCATACAAGAATTAAAAAGATTTATACGAATGTAAATGAAGAATTAAGCTTTGCTATCCTGTTCTATACCGTCATGGTTCATATTTTTCACAGAAATCGGTTCAAATTAATTATGGTTTATTAATAATGGCGGTCAATAAATAATAATTTGCTAGAATCGAGTTGAGGTATAGTTTGTTATTTTTACGTCGCATACTTTGAAAAAAAATAGCGCCTTTATGTTTGAATTTATAACTATAGATGAGAATTCCAGAATACCCAAATACCAACAGATCGTCAATTCTATCATTGAGAATATCTCGAATGGGAATTTGACAATTGATCAACGTATTCCATCTATCAATAAATTTAGTGAAGAGTTTTATCTCTCCAGAGATACGGTTGAAAAAGCTTACAACATTCTCAAGCAGCGCAACATTATCACCTCGATCAAGGGAAAAGGATTTTACGTGAGTCGTACAAAACTTATTTCCAAGGTCAACATACTTTTTCTGGTCAACAAATTAAGTTCCTATAAACTGCGCATCTATAATTCGTTTGTGAATAACATAGGCCACAATTGTCATACAGACCTCAGGATCTACCATTGTGATGAGTCGCTATTCTTGAACCTTATTGCCAAAAATAAATCGGCTTACGATTATTTTGTGATCATGCCGCATTTCAATATGAACAAGACCACTCATGTGAGCTATACTGATGCGGTCAAACAAGCACTACAGGAGATTCCCAAAGATAAACTTGTCATATTAGACAATCTCAAGGAAGGCATGATCAGAGGAAGTATCGAGATTTTTCAAGATTATGATAAAGATATTTATCACGCCCTCAATGAGGCGTTCCCAAAAATAGATCGCTATAAAAACCTCATCTTATTTTATCCGACCAAAACGGTGTACCCCTACCCAAAAAGAATCCTGCACGGGATACGCAGGTTTTGTTTTGAACATGATATTGATTTAGAAACACTAGAAGAAGTGCCGGAAGATATGATCATCAAAAAAGGCGATCTATTTCTCACCATTGAAGAATCCGATCTCGTGACTTTGGTGAAAAGAGCTCGTGAAGAAAAACTCAAATTAGGAAAGGATGTGGGCATTATCTCCTATAACGACACGCCGCTGAAGGAGCTTTTAGGCATCACTGTAGTGTCAACAGATTTTCAAATCATGGGAGAAAAAGCGGCCAAAATGATACTGGAAAAAGACAAAGGCCAGTTTAAGGTACCTTTCAACTTTATCGATCGTCATTCGCTGTAATAGCCTATTCTGAAATCATTTCAGGTGTGGCTACTGTTCTGAAACCTACGTGATCAGATCCCGAGTCTGCCGTGACGCCCATCTTTGCCGATATTCTAAAACTCGCGCAATAAGATTCATGGCATAGGAAGGAACCACCCTTAATGACATATTCTTGTTGATAGGGATTTGCAGGGTTGTAAGCTGTTGCGGCTCCTTTTGGGTTGACTTCGATCACACCTGACTCCAATTGCCGGTAGTATTCTACATTTAATAGATCACTGGTCATTTCCCACACATTACCAATCAAATCATAAATCCCCAAGTCATTGGGCGGATACGAGCCTACGGGTGCTATATAGGTATATCCATCTTCAGGTAGATTTTGAGTGGGGAATACACCCTGCCAGGTATTGGCACGTTGCGTAAGCAGTTCAGGATCATTCCCCCAGGTAAAAATCAAGTCTCTATCACCACCTTGTGCAGCTGCCTCCCACTCTGCCTCTGTAGGCAATCTTCTGTTGGCCCAACGACAATAGGCGTTAGCATCTTCATAGGCCACATGTACCACCGGATAGTCGTCTTTGCCTACTATATCAGATCCTGGACCCTCTGGATGTCTCCAGTCCGCACCAGTTTTCCACTGCCACCACTGCGCGTAATTCTGCATATTTACCACAGCATCTACATTTTTATTGAAGATCAAACTACCTGGCATTAACAAAGAATCATGCGGCTTTTGTACGTCTGGAGGTAATTGTTTTTTCATTTCCTCCCAGTCTACGGCCCTTTCAGCAATGGTCTTGTATCCAGTGGCCTCAACAAATTTTCGGAATTGAGCGTTGGTTACTTCAGTGGTATCTATAAAAAAACCATCAACCTGTACCTCATGGGCGGGAAGCTCTCTACCCATTGCATACTTATCATTTGGTTTGCCTCCTTGTAAAAATGTGGTTCTTTCTACCCAAACCATGCCTTCTGGAGCTTTCACTGTGGTCGTGGCATCTTCTTGTTCAACCGCAGTATGCTCATCTTTACAACCAGCCAACACCAAAAAAGTCAGAAATAATGTGATCAAAGAAAGTTTATCCTTGTGAGCCGATGGAATCATGTGTAGCAAGATATTTAAATAGTAGTATATACGTTGATTTAAGTTGCGCTTTCGCGAAAGCGCTTACCGAAAAATGCAAAATACATGCTAAAAAGTTTTGCTGCTAGTCCATCGCATAAAAATCCAGTCTACCATATGTAAAATGAGCCTTTGGTGATCTAATGGTTTAGTACACCACCAATTTATGGGTCAACCGCTGATGTTCATTGATCTCAAACACGACCAGATAAATTCCAGCTTTCGGTTGGATCAGTTGTAGCATGGTATGATCAGCCTCCACCTTTACGCGTTTACCGCTCATGTCAAATACTTGGATGCTTACCTTATCTTGCTGCAGTAAACCTCTGATACCAATTCTATCTCCTTGAGCTATTGGATTAGGGAAGAGTTGAACTTGGCGCTGAATTTCATCATTTCTCAAAGATAAAGTGCCACAAGGGTTATTGGGATCTACAGCATCTTGAGCTCTGATCCAGTCGATTTCAAAGCTCACATTGGTGTCGTTTGTAGGATCAATACGCAGACTTGTAATGGTTTTGCCTATCCAATCCTGGTCGTTTGATAAATCCAACTGAATGGTTTGCCAACTTGAATTTCCAGTGTAGTTAGCCGCAACAGATCTCGCTGCTGCATAACCACCATCCTCATTTTTCCAGAAGATCCTAAATTGGGTAGAGCTGATATTAGCTTTAAATCTCACCTGCAAGGATGTGATCTGCGAACCTTGAATACCCAAAAACTCATTTTTGATCAATTTGGAATCGCTACCTGTACTGATACCTGACAAGGTTCCATTTAATTCTTGAACTGAGGTCAATTGCTGTGTTGTATAACCGTCAAAAATATCATCCCCATTGAATTCAATGGCAAAATCTGCAGCAGAATTAGCGTCTCTGCAGTTATCTGTTTCCTCACCATTGCTCAATCCGTCACCATCATCATCTATAGTATAAGAACAGCTTACCGCGGGATCTAAAGCAGCATCTGCCCTGATCCAATCGATTTCAAAATTAACATTGCTATGATTGGTAGGATCAATACGCAAACCTGTAATCACTTGATTGGCCAGGTCGACATTGGCTGAAAGATCCAACACTAATTCTTCCCAGGATCCATTCCCAGTATAGACAGCAGTCAAAGATCTGCTGGCACTAAAGGATGAATTGGCTAAAGTCTCAAAAAAGATCTGGAAACTCGTTGTTGACCGATCGGCTTTAAACCTGACCCTTAGTGAACTGACCTCCGAACTCTCAAAAGAAACTACATTGCGATGAATGATTTTAGAATCACCAGCGGTAGAGGTAGCACCGAAAACACCATTAGATTCCTGTACATTGGACAACTGATCTGTTGTATATCCATCAAAAAAAGTACTCAGACCATCAAATTCCAATGCAAAATCTGCAGCAGTATTGGGATCTCTACATAGCGTCACCTCTTCACTATCCAACAAACCATCCCCATCTGTATCTTGTCCGACGGGAGTAGAAGATTGGCTATAGGCAGTGGGCACATCAGATCCCAGTCTGATGCTATTGATCTCGACGGGTTGGCTAGCTGCCGTATTCAAGTCATTACCAATGGCTGATTCATGGAATCTCAACACCAATTTTTTTACATTGGAGAAAATATCAAACTGTACATCTTGTCCGATCTGTACCTTATCAATATCTGAAGCACTATAAGTTCCTGCACTAAAAGTGTCTCCTGTTTGATTCACGACCAACAATTCCACATCTGGGCCTGTATAATCAACATTCAAGGTTTCAAAATACTCCCAAACTTGCCTAGCTTCAAGGTCAATCTCATAATCGGTGTAGCCATCTGTTCCATTGCCGTTATTTTGGACATTGAAACTGACCCTAGTATTTGCATAAGACAAAGTGGGAACACTTAATCCATCCGTGGTACTTACTGCGTCCCGGGAGTCATTATTGGTCACCACGGAACCTAGATTCATAGAGCGAACTCCGTAATCAATCAAGGTCACCTGATTGAGAACATCACCCCAAGTGGTATTATCAAAGCAATTCCCCGAATTACAAATAAACACTTGGTTGCTTTCATACTTGTAATCCGATCCAAACTGTCTTTGTTGAAAGTCGCTACGTACAACATTGGTAATGTGCTTAACAAAAACGGTATTATCCTTTATAAAATAGGCTTGACTGGCACTTGCTTTTAATTGTGCCATGCTGGTTACTCTTGTAGCATTTCCTGCGTAGGCAATGGAAGGAATATTGGGATAAGCTACAATTACATTCTCTGAATTCCCAACGGCACCGTTAACTTCTCCCAACATGTATTTTGGCAGCTTGTGATATTGCATGTAATAAGTGTAATCCAAATCATTGGTAATGACCGGTGCGTCAAAGTACAACTGTTGGGTTTGTGTGTTAAAAACCGCATGCGTTGAAAGATCAGGATATTGTGTAATGAAATAGCGAGGTGTAAAAGCAGCTGCTGACTTATCGGTAAAATCAGTATCCTTAAAATAATTATAGGTTTTATTTTGGGTTAACCAGGCACCCCATTCTGGTTTTCCAATGATATTGGACATCTGGATGTTAGCTCCTTTTTCATATAGATTTTGTCCGTTGGGATGCGGAATGATATCAGGCCTAATATTGGTTCCAGGAACACCTGTAATGCTTCCATCTTCATCAATTAAACCACTCAGATACATGTAACTGAAAAAAGAATTATTCTGAAAGTCAAACTTGGCATTCTCAGGAATAGCAGGGTCAAAAGTGATGCCTCTGGCAAAATGGTTGGTTGACTTTCTTGAAGCTCCGTTGGTTTGAAAACAATAAGAACGAGCACCTACCTGGTCAAAGCCTGCAAAATGTGTATCTACAATTCCCGATGGGCCATCATAAATACTGTGTCCTCTAAAGGCATTTGTAAATGCATCGATACTTCTGTTGGGGAAAGGAAGCGACCTACCAGCCTGTAGCTCACTAGCCGATTGAGGGTTCCCAATATTTGCGGATTTCCCTACGATAAGCGAATTATAAAGAGTTTGATTGTAGGAAAAGAAATCTGCACGACCATTGTCACCAAAATCACAATCGTAAAAATCCATTGTATTGGCTCTGATCCATACATTCCTATCTACAGATTTATAACCGTCAAAACGATTGATCACTGGAACAAATTGACTACCATCTGGATTGCGTGGACGATAATGGCCCGCTTCAATTTCTTCTGTAACTTCATCTATCCCACCATCTATTCCCCAGCTGAACAAATTGGAATGGGCTTTATTATCATCAAAAACACCCATGGGTTGGTGACCAGGCACATAGCCGCTGTTGCTACCGTCCAGGACCTCATCCAATACCAAATGCCAGAAACCCGAGCCATCTGAACCCGCAGATACATTTCCTATAAAATCATTGTTGGGATTGGTAATCCAAAATGTAACTGGAAAAGCTTCTGGGCTGGCTCCTCTATCTGCACCAATCCCCAAATCATGAGGAGTAGTTTCTTCACCAACCACCGGACGCTTACAAACGACACCTAAGTTATCTTTAAACAAATTGCGGATTTCATTACCATCTTCAAGAAAATAGCCGTGACCGATAAAGTCATACCCAACATTGCCTTCCACTAAGGTATAATTGGTCCCATGCACAGTGACCAATCTATTATAAGATCGGTGAATACCTGCGTTTTTTATATATTGACCAGGTGCGTCTCCTAACAAGTGCCAGTGCCATGGATACCTCCCTACTTGAGATTTTTGCCCCATACGGAACAACTCGATATTGGAAGCCTTCGAAAGAGAATTAGGCATGGACATGATATGTCCTCCGTAACCATTGTTTTCACTAGAGGTATCGCCTTGAATCTTGAGGTTACGGGTAAGGAGTCCAACCTCAGCTCGTTCGTCGAGTATTCTGTCATTGCTGCCATCGTTATAAATTTGCTCAGTACCCCAGTGCATATATTGAAGGGGTGTATCAAGCGTCAGGTTTAAACCATTGATAGCCGTGATAACTCTTTTCTCTGCTTGGTGTGGGTCGAAATCTGTTGAGGCAATGACAATCTCATCTCCTACTTGCCAATCGACCATTTCTTTCAACGTGATTGTCTGAGTTCCTACCGCAGCTGTGGCGTTGAGTTGTGTCCATGATATTTTTGGAGCACCGTGCAAATCAAGCCTCCCGTTGCCCATCACACCAATGAGTTTAGCCCCCATCGCCGGACTCATCAAAACTTCGTTTGGATTACTCCCATTGAGCGTAATGATACCATTACCTAAGTAAGGGTTTGTCTCTGTACCTATTTCCAGGGCACCACCCGAATGTACCATTATTCCTTTGGTACTCATGTCAAAATCGGCGGTCAAAGTTTCTGTCGTAAGAATACCTTCAACCATGATTGTTCTCGCCTGTATAGCTCCGGATAGACTTACCGTGACACCCGCTGGAATTGTTACATCGTCGGCTGAAGTAGGGATCTGATTATTGCTCCAAGTGGCTGGGTTGTTCCAAACACCATCATTCACTGCAGAAACAGAAAGCAAGGTAGTCGGCGCACATTCAATCGAAGAACTAATTAGGGCCTTGGAGTTGTTGAAACCCATAAACGAATACCAGATCACCACCGTTGTTAAAATTGACAGTCTGTATAGAAGTAGTTTAGTCCACACCATAGGCTTCTTATAAGTTTGTAAAACAGTTTACTAACCTGCAAATTTAGTTAAAGAAAATAAAAATGCGTCCTGTCCTCACCTGTAATAACTATTTCCCAATTAAGGGGATGATTATTTAGTTTCCAATTGTTTAAGAAAATCAAACAAAGCTTTTTCATAAGTATCTTGAACTGTCTTCACTGATGGATCTCCATAAAGATTTACCCATTCTCGAGGATCTTTTCTCAGGTCGTAAAATTCGCCATCAATAATATCTTCTTTTGTATAAGTTGTGGCATCTGCCTTACGATTTAATACCAAAATGAGTTTATGCTCCTTGGTACGCCACATAAAGGCAGCTTCCCCTGGCCGTTCATGGATCACCGCAAATCCAGCCCCTCCTTGTTCTTTTTCAAAAAGATCATCACCCAACAATGCATCTTGCTGTTGGATACTTGCTGCGGCTAATAAAGTAGGAAGTAAATCCACATTTTCTGCAGGGCGGTCGTCTTTACTGCCTTTTTCAATGTTTTTTGGTAATGCTGGACCAGAGAAAATCATAGGCACACGAACGCTGGCATCATACAGATTATACTTGTTGAACTTGTAGTATCGCTCGCCTAACATTTCACCGTGATCAGAAGTATAAACAATTAAGGCGTTTTCTAACAGACCTTTATCTTCCAATTTCTTGAGAACTCTACCCATCATGTCGTCGATCCAGCTGACGTTTGCATAGTACCGCATGGTCATTAGCTTCCATTCCTCCTCACTGGCATTTTTCCAATACTGTTCATACATATCCCTACGATTCACCCCTTGAGAGTGTGGTGATCGATCTTGCTCCCAATCCGGCTGCTCTGCATAGTTTATTTCATCCACATCGTAAAGATCCTCATAACCCTTAGGCACATTGTGGCCCGCATGAGGTTTCATAAAAGAGAGGTACAAAAATAAAGGACGTTCATCCTCCCTACGGTCGATATATTGCATCGCTTGTTGGGTGATCCATCCATCTCTGTGTTGTTCTTCATTCAGCTTACTGGTGAAACCAAGGTATCCTAAATTATTCTCTTCCCCTGGTCCCATATCTTTAATTTCAAGATCATAAGCGGCCTTGTCTTCCGGATTCATCTCGGCCATACTTACGGCACCTTTTTCTGGAATTTCAGAAACATATCTGGTTTCAAATCCACGAGTGCCCGTGGGATATTTGCCCCAATGGGTTTTTCCAAATCCAGCGGTTTCATATCCGGCTTCCTGAAAGTACTGGGCCATAGTTTTGACCGGTAAATCTTCGTCTTTTATACCTCCGCTGTTGCGAAATACGCCGTTTTGATTCGGATAGAGACCCAACATCATCGAATTTCTGCTGGGAACACACATGGGTGCCTGACACACGGCCTGGCTATATAGTACTCCGTGCATCGCTAAACTATCAAGAGTAGGCGTTTTAACCTGTTCATTAAGTAGTCCCAGTGCATCGTAGCGGTGCTGGTCATCCATCAAAAAAATAATATTTGGAGGTTGTTGAGCGGTTGATTCTGGTGTGGGTTGTTTTGTTGGCTCAACATTTTTACAACTCATCAAAATGCAGTTCAACAGAATAATTTGAAGTATAATATTTCGTTTCATTTTAATTTTTTAATCAATGTGAAAAACTTCTTTTAGATAGGTCACGCTTGGGCTGTTATCAGGATTGGTGTCCATGATACTGATCAGAGATACCCACCAAATTTTACAAACTTCCGTTTTAGCAATTGCCTCCCATTTCTCCATGCTTTCTAGTTCAACATAGGCAAATAGAATGTCTGTGTCTTCATCAAAAAAGATGCTGTAATTTGAAACACCTTGTTCTTTCAGGAGAATTTCCAGTTCTTCCCATATTGGATTGTGTCGAACAATGTATTCCTGGAGTTTACCTGGGAAAAGTTTCATTTTAAATGCCTTTCTGATCATGAGGTTCATGTTTTAGTTTATAATGGCTTTGTCTTTCTCAGAAAGAAAAGTAATCCCCCTTCCATTCATTCCTATTTATCACATTTCGCGAAAGCGATTACTCCAAAAGATCAAACACCTGAAAATTATCTCCTGTTGGTCATTCCTCAAAATGATATTTGAATCGGCGGTCCGGAGCCGTATCTCCATTCATAAAAAACACACTGACATCAGTTAACTCTCCCGGATTATCTGCCCATTTGAAATAAAAGTTTGCATTTGATCCAATATTGAGGTCTGTTCTTGAAACACTCAATTCTAATTCGTTCCCTTTTAACTGATAATTGACCACACCCTGATCTTCCCAAGATGAACCATTCCATTTTTTAATCTTAGACCTGGTGTCTGAAATCACTTCTTGATTGATGACATAGTCATAACCTTCCCAACCAGTTGACAGATCTTTATCGCTGTCAATAAACAAAAGCATCCATTGCTTGTCATGCGATGAGGTCATGGGAGCGGTAGTGGTGGCATAAAAGTAAATGTCCTGGTCATTTATGGCGACTTTGGATTGTACGATATCGTTTCTGCCGCTAAAATTGGTATAGGTTGTGTCAGGATGGTAACCAGCAAAATTTCTGTGCATGGTATCTCCTGGCGGATCATAAAACTCTGGTAGAACATCGGCCCACTCATCATACGATCCGTCGATGATAATATTTGCGGGTTGATGGTTTTTAACTGGGGGGCGCATGCCTTTAAATTTTCTGACATTCGAGACCAATTGATAATAATAATTATCAGTATGTCCTCCTTTCATGGGGGCGATATCCCGATTGAACTCTTCGGTAAATGCATCTACAAAATAGCTGTCGCCAATGTCTATCGGCCGTCCTGCATATCCTTTATGATTGAGCTTTCCATCCCAGATAAAACGTTGTGCGAGCCATTCATTCCACTGTGTAACCATAACTACTTTGGGGTCCACCTCTAGCGCTCGGCGCCACTGTTCTTCAAAATGAGCTCCCTGCCCTGTAATTTCAGTAACATAGTATTTATTGACAGGCGGCTGAACATTGTTGGACCGACTCGTACCGTACAATCCATGTCCGAGTTCGACCGGGTGTCCAGCTACTGAGACTGGTATCTGCTCTGGTTGATCAGGATCCTCGCTCCAACCGTAATCTTGCGGTGTAGTATCCAGCCATTGCCAGTGATCTGGGTTGTCCTTGGTTTTGGTCCATGCCCAACTGTATTTGATGGTAAAGAAATTTTTTGCTTCTTCTGAAAGATTCGGATCATCGGGATTGGCCATGATCAGTGGTTTTCCTTGCCAGTAGAACCACTGGTCCTTATACAAGCCTGGTTTGTAAAATTGGTTGTAGATCTTTTGAACCGTTTTACCGCTTTTGGAGTTGGTTGTAAACGTGATATCAGGTGTAGGAATACCTTCAGACCTCATTTGAGCGCCCATTTCAAATAGGGCATGCACAGTTTTGGGGTAAATAAAATGATTGGTTACGTCAAGGTATATAAAATCAACTTTGGCATTGGCCAGCATTTGTAGATCCCTGCGCAGTACCCAAGGATCCTCAGAGCGATAATAGCCTTGCTCAGGTTCTCCCCAAAAATGAAATTTACCCTTGGGTCCCCACTTTCTTTGACCTATAGAATCTTTTAAAATTTTTGTAATATCATAGACTTGTTTTCCATGATGGCCATGCCAGATATAATAGAATACGCCTACTTGCTTATCCTGACGCTCTTCTCCTGTTTGATCAAAACTTACCAGGTCGCGGCCTAATCCATCTGTGGCCACCCAATGATCTGTTAGGTTATTTTCCTGTTGTTTTGATCCTGGTCCTTTTTGCCCATAAGCCATACAACCAACCAGACCTATCCAGTACATCAAATAAAATCGCAACGCTTTCATAGGAAATAAAAAAATCATCTTACCTTTTTACGGTCAAGCCATCTGGAATGTCCAAGGTAGTTTCTATACGACCCTTTTTATTTTTTTGATGTGTAATCTTTAAGATTCCGTATTTCGTAGGAAAGCTGCCCTTGACATAGTCTAGATCACCCAAGTGCGGGTCAATGGTTACGGTATCACCGGCATTGGAGACATTTACTCCGAGCACGTATTGGCTCAACCAGGCAGTCGGCCCGCTGGCCCAACCATGTGCCAAGCTATGACGCAACCCGACATAACAAAATGCTCCAAAGTCAGCGTGGATGTCACATTTTCCTTTTACGGGTAATTCATCAATTCTGCCGCTAATTTTAGCTTCCTTGATGTTGAAGTCTTCCCAAAAAGTGGTGGCACCTAAATCAAGCATTCCGCCCCAATATTCCCTTATGACATCAATGGCTCCAGTGTAATCATCAGCTTTTGCCATGGCCTCTAAGATGTAATAACCGTAAAAAGTGGACATGTTTTCCACACCATCCTTTTTCAACACCTTTTTATTGATTGTTTTGGCTTTTGCGATGTCAGCGAGCACCATTAGCGCAGCCGCTTGCTTTGACGTATTTCCTTCGGGAAGATGTTGTTTCAATCGGCTGGCAATTTTGGCGTATTTATCCTGCAACTGATCACGTCCCAAGATTTCCATCATCTCAGATCCTGCTTCAAATGTCATGATCATCATGGCCTGCAGACCTGCGTGAACCGCCTTGGGATCAGTGCTGGTAGGCCAGTCCAAAAATCGTCCTCCATCCAAGGTTTCTTTGTTATTTTCGTCTATGTGGGTGGCGAGCTGATCGAGCAAGGGAATCATATAATCTTCCTGCTCTTTGAGGTAAGCAAGGTCTCCGTGATAATCATACCAATTCTTATGTATGAGCAACCACCACATGGAATAAGAACTAATCGTATTCATCCATTGTGGTAAAGGATGCTGATCTCTGGCCAGATCCAAACTTTTAGGAACGATGTCATGGTCACCAAAAACCGTATTGATGGTCATCACTTCAGGATGCATGTCACCCACCCAGACCAAACGATCTCTTTTTATTCCGTCCCATAAATAGTTTTGCATATTCAGGTGAACAGTGTAGGCACCTGTCATCCAAATTTCGTTCAGTCTTGGATCGCTGCTTTCAAAAGAACCCAGATAATCTAAATCCCTATAAACAAAAGCTGCTTCAACGGACTTGATCGGCGCTGTTTGATTTGCTTCCACCAGATCAATTCTTAAGAATCTGAACCCGGTCTCACCTACCTCAATGGAGCCCAGCCACGGCACTTCCACCACAAAATCCCTTAAAGAATGTTCGTTGGTAGCCGTACTCTCACCACCCATTTCAGACATGGCTTCAGAAACCGATTCACCAAAACGCACTCTTAATTTGAGCGGAGTCTTGCTAGGTCTGATTCCCATCGAAATTTTCACCCCTCCATGAATTTCTCTTCCGTAATCCAATAAGATTCCGGGTCGTTGCGTATCGTCACTGATTAATGTAAACAATCCCTTGTCATTTACCGCCACTTGCCCATTGCCTTTCTTCAGCAAGGTTTTCTCATTTTTGATATAAGTACCAGAAGAATCTGACTGCCATTTAATCTGTTTAGGCACCAAGTAGGTTTTGACCATTTCAGAATGGGTAGCATTGGCGAGATCAGCAGCATCAAAAACTGGAGGTAACTGCGATTGGCCCAAAGCCGTCATGGCAAGAAGTAAGGCGATGATCTGTAAAGTCTTTTTCATTCTTTTTATTATGTGTTTAAACGCTTTCGCGAAAGCGGAATTATTAATCATTTTTCTGGGGTATTGCCATCGTTTTAAATCGGTAGGCGAAAGCACTTTCTCTGACCGGACTTATATTCCGCCATTTTCCTTGATGCATCACCTTGACCCATCCGGCATCCCAGGTGATGTAGTAATGTGAATCGGCCTCTAAAGTAGGGAAGTCCGTAAATGTAATACTGGTTTTTCCTTCATGTAAACTGCTCGCATCAAAATCTTTTGACCAAATCACATCAGGACTACCATATTTCTGCAAACGTATAGATTTCCCTGTGGTACCCGCAAAAGTAATCTTGCCTTTAAAATTTAAGGTAAGCTTTTGGTCGGTAGGGACCTGATCACTCATATAATCGGGAGTTGCTTTGTTGAGCAGCGCATTGAGCCTATCATAACCAAATCCGCGCTTCGTTGATCCAGTCGGCATATTCCACCTCAAGTCATTTTCAAAACCTTCTTTAATGGTGTACTGGTTCCAACGTTTCAACAACTGCTGGAATTTTTTAGGGTATTTGTCACGGACATCGCATATTTCTGTCGGATCTTCTTCTAGGTTATAAAGTTCAAACGGGCTATCATAATAGCTCACCAATTTCCATTTTCCCTGAACAATTCCCTTTGATCGATAAAACGTGGAGACAAAAAACTCTTCTCTTTCCTGCGATTTACCTTGAAGTAGCGGCAAGAAGCTTTGCCCCATCAGGCTTTTTTGATCAGCAGGGTAAGTGCCTCCAGCAATCTCTAAAAATGTGGGATATAAATCCCATATGCGTAACATCTGATTACTTATAGTAGCGTTTTTAAGCGACATGGCTTTGGGCCAGTGAACAACCATCGGCGACCTGATGGCACCTTCTCCGCTGCCGTGTTTATAGGATCCAAAAGGCGTGTTGCTTAGGGCCGCCCAACCGTAGTTGGTAGTAAAACCTGCGCCTCTTTTTTCTTGGCTCCATGGTAGTGCCTCCCGATGGGTATAACTTCCTGCGTAACAGCCTCCATTGTCAGAGATAAAAATGATCAAGGTGTTTTCCAGCTGACTATCTTCCACATCACCATCATTATTGGGATCCTTTAAAAACTGGATGATTCTGCCCACGTTTTCATCCATCCGATCCACCATTCCAGCATAGGCGCTCCGAGACAAGGATTCAAAATCCTGCTGTAGGTCCCATGAGTTCTTTGAAGTTTGGGGCAACGCATCCCAATCAGGTATTTCCACTCCAAATTCAGGCAATGCTATATCTTCATCTACGATACCCAACTGTTTCATTCTTTCCAATCGCTCAATTCTCAATTGTTCCCAGCCTTTCTCATAAACATTAATCCCATTTGTGGGGTCATAATATTTGCGCACATTTTCAAGTGGTGCGTCCAGCGGACTGTGCGGCGCATTATACGCCAAGATTCCAAAAAATGGCTGTTCTTCTGCGATGGCCTCTTTCATATAGGCCATGGAGTAATCTGTAAATGCATCTGTGGCGTAAAAATCAGCGGGCAGTTGTGCTGGTTCAAACATCCTGCCATCTTCTTGCCATTGTACATTACCTTCTCCTGTAAAACTATTGATTTGCCCTCCTGTAAAACCGTAAAAGTGATCAAAGCCAAAATCATTCGACGGGTCAGCGATATCAAGATTTCCCAGACCATGATTCTTCCCGACAAGATGTGTGGCATATCCCTGATCACGCATCAATGATGCTATGCTGACTGCATTGGGAATGTTGTTTTTCCCAGCGGCCATGTATTCCATTCCAGCAATCAGCGCCGCTCTACTGGTCACACACATGGGAGACACATAAAACTTATTGAATCGGACACCATCTTTGGCGAGCTGATCAATATGTGGGGTTTGAATCTCGCTGCCGTAGCAACTTAAATCACTATAACCCAAATCATCTGCGACGACCAGCAGGATATTGGGCTTGTTAGACTGACCATGGCATATTGAAGGATAGAAAACCATCACGCCCATTGCCATCAATCGTATGTAGTTCCAAATTTTCACTATACAAAAAAGCATCATTATCAATAGAAACTTATCCTGTGCCAACCTGTACCGCTGACCTACCTGCCATTACAGGATGGTTGCGCCCTATCTTATAACGATATTTAGACAATTAATTAGATATGGGAACAATGATTCAATACCGGGTTTTACCTCAACGCCGTCATCTGGCTTTTCTTTTATGGTTGATGGCACTTTTGCTCAACGCTTGTGCCTCTCAACAAAAGGAAACTTCAAAAAAACAGGTGGGTGAAGTGAACCAACCCATGAATGTTGTGCTTATACTGATGGACGATCAGGGATATGATACCTCGGTAGATGGCATGACTGGAGCAAATACGCCCAACTTTGATAGGTTATCCAAAAAAGGAATGAGATTTACGAATGCTTACGCATCGGTACCTTCCTGTTCTCCCAGCCGTAGTTCCATTAATACAGGTATGTTTCCGCATGCCAATGGTCACTGGAGAAATACCATTACACCCAAACTCACTGATGATGATGTAGCTTTCAGCCGTAAGGCGACAAGAGTGGATCAAGTGGGTATACATGAGTACATCTCCACGCTTCCAGAAATCTTGAAGGAACACGGCTATTTCACAGCTATTACCCAAAAATTTCACATGAGTCCGCCGTGGAAATTCCCATATAGTGAACGTGATCCGGTACATAATGACCCCACGGAATACAAGGAGGTCATTGGAAGATTTATCAAGCAATCTGGATCAAGACCATTTTTTTTCCAGGCCAATATTTCTCCGCCTCATCGCAATTTTGATGCTCACATGAACGCATTTCCGCAATTCATGCCTGATCCCGCGAGCATCATTGTCCCAGATTATCTACCAGACACCCCTATAATGAGAGAAGACCTGAGCAAATATTACGGTTGCGTTCAACTCGCGGATGCCTGCACCGGCGCCATTGTCGAAGCTCTCAAAAAACAAGGCCAGTTAGAAAACACGTTAATCATCATCACCTCTGACCACGGCCAACCTTATCACCGGGCAAAAGCCTCGCCTTACGGAGAGGGACTACATGTGCCCTATGCCATACTGGGGCCAGGTGTAGATGCTGCCAGTGTTTCAGATGCTTTGATCTCACATGTGGATATCATGCCCACAGTGTTGGATTTCCTGTCCTTGCCAATTCCTGAAACGGTACAAGGAAAATCGATTTTACCCGTAGCCTCAGGTGCACATGATAAAGTAAATGGTAGGAAGTATATTTTTGCGGAACACAATTCCCACGGGCCAGACCCTAGAGAGCACTATCCCAGCAGGGTTATTTTTGATGGTAGATTTTATTTGATCAAAAATTTGATGCCCAACAAATCCTATCTGTTACCAGCCGACCTAAGAGCGTATAAAGGCTGGAGTAATTTGAGCTATCAAGCTACTGTAGAAGCCCAATCCACTCATCCCATTCCATACCAAATACTTAGAAACCTAGAGAATGGAAGGCCACCAATAGAATTATATGATATGAATACCGATCCTTATCAGATGGTCAACCTGGCCTATCTTCCTGAATTTGCAGAAAAGAAAATAGAGTTAGAACAGGCTTTAATCGATTGGAGACGACAAACAGGAGATACAGCAGATAATCCCAAAAACATCCCAACTCGCTTACGCAGAAGATGAAATGGGTAAACCATTAGCTTATTTACGCTTTCGCGAAAGCGTTTTTAACCACCACTTTTTTTAAATTAAATGTAGGATGTTTTACTTTTCACCGTGGAAACCGGACGATAAGCCGACAGTGCAGGACACAAATTAATGAACATAGAATTATAATTGTTTAATAAAACCCGTATTATGATGAAAAAATTACTTTATAGTTTATCCTTTTTTGCTTTAATCGCAACACCCACTGTGGCGCAAACAGCAGATGTGAATCAATACATCATGTATTTCCCATTTGACAACGATTTGAACGATGCATCCAGTCAGAATGTGGTTTTAAACCCCAAAATCCCTACTAGTGTAGTAGATACCTATGCACCGGGCCAGTTTGGAGATGCCGCTCTATTTAATGACAAGCCGTACATTACTTCCAATAGTATTTTTAATGCCGGAGATTCATTCAGTATACTCATGTGGGTCAATTTTAACAGTTTAACATCCAGTGGCCCTGGAACTCCTAAATTGATGCATCAAGAGGATGAAGGCCCTACATCTACATTTTTAGCAGGTCGACCATTACAAATTGCGACCGCAGCAGTTACCGTAAACACCTCATTTGGTGAAGCAGTTTCCAACTCTTCCAGTACACCGCCACTTAATACATGGGTGCACATTGCACTGGTCATGGATAAAACTGCCCAAACCGTCAAATTATACATTGATGGTGTGGAAGATACCAGCAACACGATCGGTAATCCCATTAAAGTTGACAATAAAACCAACAGCGCGCAAATTTCTGTTGGCGTGCAAAAAAATTCCACGACAGCCGGCTTACTTGACGCGTATATCGATGACTTTGTGATCACTACAGAAGTCTTAGATGCCGCGACCATCAATAACATCATTACAAACGGAGCAGCAGCGGGTGGTTTGCTGAGTACAGATGATGCTATTTCCGATGATGTTCGCTTGCAATTGTACCGTAACGATCAAAACCAATTAAAAGTAGATTCAAATATCTCCTTTGATCGCTATTTAATTTATAACACGTTAGGACAGCAACTGAATTCTGGTGCGCTGGAACAAGATAGCATCGAAATTGATGCATTGTCCAAAGGAATTTACATTGTGAAGTTATTCTCTGAAACAACAGGCCATGTCCTGACCAGAAAAGTAGCTTTATAATCAGCAACCAGTAATTGAAAAAACTAAAGCCCGATCTTGGAATCGGGCTTTTGCTTAGAAAACCCTGAACATAGCCAATCTGAAGTGTTTGCCTATGGATACAAAGTAAATTGACATGAGAAGTATTTTATTGATGATTCTTTTGACCTCAGCCCAGGCGTTTGGGATGGTAAACTGCAACACAGCTCCGTTAAAAGTTGAAGACCTAAGGGTTGAATATTTAGTCAACCCAGAGGGAATTGATGTTTTACGTCCGAGGTTCAGCTGGATACTTAAAGGTGACGGATTTGATCGATCCCAAAGCAGCTATCAAATTGTCGTTGCCAGCCATCAAGATATGCTTCAACAGCCAGATGTTTGGGACAGTGGAAAAATCAATTCTGATTCCACCCACCATATTGTCTATTCTGGTCCGGCACTGGCATCCAATCACAAATATTTTTGGCGAGTCACGGTATGGGACGAGAATCAAATCTCCAGCCAGAGTGCTGTTGCATTTTGGTCCATGGGGCAGCTCTATTTTCAGGATTGGGAAGGTCAATTCATAGGGCTGGATGTAGGATATAACAAAAAAGACAAATACAAAGAATTGTATTTACCTCCTGCACGTTATCTGCGACACAGCTTTACGGTAAATAAAAAAATTAAGCGCGCTACCGCTTACACCACCGCCCTGGGATTATATGAATTGCGATTGAACGGAAAAAAGGTAGGTGACAACTATCTGCTTCCTGGCTGGACAGATTATGATAAAAGATTGTATTATCAAACCTTTGACATCACCGATCAGCTGTCTCAAGGAGACAACGCCATTGGTGCGATCATTGCCGATGGTTGGTATTCGGGCTATATAGGTTATGCATTGCTGGTGCGCTTGGATCAGGTTCGCAATTTTTATGGCGTGAATCCCGCTTTTATGGGGCAAATTAATATTGAATATGAAGATGGGAGTTCTGAAATTATCAGTTCCAGCACACAAACATGGAAAGCTAGCGAGGGACCCATTCGAGAGGCAGACATCATCATGGGGGAAACCTATGACGCACGCTTGGAACAAGAGAACTGGGATTCCCCCGGTTTTGATGACACCGATTGGAAGACCCCCAAACCCTATACACTGCCTAATGGACAATTAATGGCCTCACCTACCACGGGTATAAAAAACCAACATAGACTGCGTCCGGTGCGTATTACTGAGCCTAAAAAAGGTACCTATATATTTGATTTAGGTAAAAATATAGCTGGTATTGCACGGCTTAAAACAAAAGGACCAGCAGGGACAAAAATCAGCATGCGTTTTGGTGAAATTCTCAAGAGTGATGGAAGTTTATTGACGGAAAATCTCAGAAGAGCAAGAGCAACCGATACCTATATTTTGAAAGGTGATGGAGAAGAGGTTTGGGAGCCTCGCTTTACCTACCACGGCTTCCAGTTTGTTGAGGTATCTGGGTTGACTGAAGAACCAGACCTGGAAACGATTACTGGTCTACAACTCAGTTCCATCAGTACTGATGGAGGAGAATTTAAGTCCTCCAATCCCATGACTAATACACTCTTTCAAAACATTAAAACCACGCAGTCGGCTAATTTCATGGATATACCAACTGATTGTCCGCAGCGAGACGAGCGTTTGGGATGGACTGGAGATGCACAGGTTTTTGCACGCTCTGCCACCTATACCTCAGATGTATCATCCTTCTTTACGAAATTCTGCGTGGACTTGGATGATGCCCAACGGTGGTACGGCGCCTACCCTAATTTTGCTCCCTTCCCCTTTTCAAGACCCGGACAATTTTCACCAGCTTGGATGGATGCTGGAGTGATTATTCCGTATACCATGATGAAGGTTTATGGCGACACCAGAATTGTAGATTATATGTATCCGGGCATGAAAAAGTTCATGGAGTTTCAAGAACGATCCAGTACTGGATACCTGAGACCCGGAGCGGGTAAAAATTGGGGAGACTGGCTGGCAGTGAACGAGACCACCAGCGACGATTTCATTGCTAGTGCCTATTATGCCTATGATGCAAAATTGATGTCAGAGATGGCAGCGGCCATAGGCAAAGATGAAGACGCTCAAAAATATCAAAGGGATTTTGAAAACATTAAAAATGCTTTTGCGAAACGCTATATACGCCCAGATGCGACGATTATTGAAAATTCAATGACTTCTTACGCTCTTGCGTTGTGCTTTGACCTTTTTCCTGAAGATCTAGCGCCCAAAGGTGCAGCACATTTGGCCAACAAGATAAAAGACAACGACTATAAGTTTGCTACTGGATTCTTGGGTACAAAACATGTGATGTTGGCCTTATCAAAATATGGGCATCACAAAACCGCCTATCAATTGTTTCAGCAAAAGGAATACCCCAGCTGGGGCTTTTCTATAGAAAACGGAAGCACCTCGATCTGGGAGCGATGGAACAGTTTTACTAAAAATGATGCCGAAAATGCCGACTTAAATGCTGCGATGAACTCTTTTAGTCATTATGCCTTTGGATCGGTAGCCGAGTGGATGTACCAATACGCTGCTGGGATTGACACTAAAGATTATGGGTATAACGAAATTACAATTGAACCTGCGATTGATCCAGCAATGGATTTTATTGAGGCTTCTACAAATACCATTCATGGGAAGGTGGCCTCTAGGTGGGAAATTAAGGGTAAAAAGTTTGAGATGACCATCACTATTCCCGTAAACACGACTGCTCATGTTGTAATTCCGACGGATCGTCCCAACAGAGTCAAAATCAATAGCCGATCCTTGAATAAGATTCAAGATCTCACACCCAGTCAACAAGACACGAACAAGCTTACCGTCAACTTGGGATCGGGCACTTATGTGATCAGTGCTCCACTCATCAACTAAGGATATTCTGATGGTTCCGCTTTCGCGAAAGCGAAAAAACCCACTATACCTTCTGCATACAGCATGGAGTCCACAATTGATATCGGTTGATTTGCCATTGTAATAGCAAATTATCCAACCAAAGCAAGAAGGTACAGGTTACTTTATTTTATTAGAATGCATAATATTGATTTATCAATCAATAATAGTCATTCTTGACAACCATTTAATTTTATCATATGATACTAAGAATACGACAATTTCCCAGTGAAATCATACGTCAATTAGCATTGATCGCATTTCTCTTTTATTGTTCAGGTCTCGAGGCGCAAACGATTTCGGGAACCGTGACTAATGTAGAAGGAGAGCCGCTGCTAGGCGTTGTAGTTGCGCAAAAGGAAACAAAAAATGCGGTAACCACAGGGTTGAACGGTGGCTATCAAATCATATTGCAGGAAGGTCAGAGTGATGTACTTGTATTCTCCTATTTGGGATATGCCACAACAGAAAAACAAGTTGCTGGAGAAACAACAATCAATGTAAAAATGATTGAAGAAACCGAGAAGCTTGAAGAAATTGTGTTGATAGGATATGGAGTAGAGAAAAGAAAAGACGTAACAGGGGCGATCAGTTCGATTGATGCAAAAGACCTGGAAGATCAAGTATATAATAACCTGACAGAAACATTGCAAGGTCAAGCTGCCGGTGTATTTGTCAACTCGGACTCTGGAGAGCCTGGTGCTGGAATCTCGGTTAACATTAGAGGAATCAATAGTATTAGCGGAAGTGTTCAACCGCTTTATGTATTAAATGGTATACCATTAGGAGAAGACATCCAAGCAGAGAATGATCAGTTCCTGACTGGCACAAACCCTTTGGCGGGTCTTAATCCAGACGATATAGAAAGCATTGAAATTTTAAAGGATGCTTCTGCCACAGCTATTTATGGTGTACGTGCTGGTAATGGTGTGGTTTTAATTACTACCAAAGAAGCGCGTGCAGGTAAAACGAGGCTGGCTGTGAACTTGAGGTCTTCCTATACAAGTATTGGGATGCCTTATGAATTATTAAACGGACCTCAATATGCACAACTTAGAAATGATCTCGTGGTCTTGAGAAATCCGCAAACCTCGTTTCAAGATTTGCTAGATAATAATCAGATTCCTTTTGACGGAAGATCAGAAGAAAGACCATTACCTGAGAACGCTCCAATAGGAACAGATTTCATGGATGCGATTTTTAGAACAGGTCAAAATGAAAATGTGAATGTGAGCATTTCCGGCGGAAACGATAGTCATTCTCAGCTGCTATCTGTGAACTACAACAATGTAGAGGGTAACATCATCAATTCTAATTTTAGAAGGATGAACTTGAGGTACAATTCAAAGATGAAGGTCGGGAAAAAATTCAGCCTGAACTCTAACGTGCAATTGAATTTCACACGTAACCAAAGAGTTCAGACCAGCGCAAGAACAGGTTTGACTGGGGTTGTGTTTTCTGCCATGAGGATCAATCCGCTGATTCCATTGTTTGATCCTGAAACTGGAGACTTGAATGAGTTTGGTCCGGATGATCAATTGATCACCAATCCGGTTATTGAAGCTACTCAATCCAATAACTTCCAACGAGACAGAAGGCTTATCCTTTCTAGCAGTGCTGAATATGACTTCACCCCCGAATTAAAGTGGACCACCAGATTAGGTTTTAATGCAGGGTACAACAATAACGAGGTTTTCAATAACAAACAGACTGTTGTAGGTCGTAATTTTAATGGGCGACTTTTCTTAGCTGAAGCTGAGACAGACCGCTTTACCGCAGAATCATTTTTGAATTTCAACAAATCCTTCAAAAAACATCAAGTTAGTGCAACTGTTGGAGGAAGCTACACAAACATCAACGCTTTCAGGAGAAGAGAGGTATATAGTGATTTCACTTTTGATGATCTGGGTGTAGATGCCATCAGGCTTGCCAATTCAGCACAAGACTTTAATAGCATTAAGACCAACAATTTTATACAATCAGCGCTGTACCGATTCAACTACACTTTTGATGATAAGTATACCCTGACGACCACAGGACGATATGATGGTGATTCCAAGTTCAGTCAAGGAGATCCTTGGGGCTTCTTCCCATCTGCGGCAATTGCTTGGGATGCGCATAAGGAAAGATTTATACGTAATATCAGAGCGATTAGCCTCCTGAAATTTAGGGCCTCTTACGGAGTTGTAGGTAGCTCAAATGGTGTGGCACCTTATTCCACACTGGATACCTATAACATTGGAATAATTGGCTTGGGAGGTAGTTTAGACGACCTCTACACCGGGACATTTCCTGCGAGAATTGCCAACCAAGAGTTGACTTGGGAAACCAGTACGACCCTTAATATAGGTTTGACTGCCAACTTCTTAAAGAATCGTTTGAGAACATCGATTGATGTATATGAAAGAGAAACAGAGGATCTACTGAATCAACTACCTATTCCCACCCAAACAGGATTTAACTCCATCCCTATCAACGCTGGAACATTAAACAACAAAGGTGTAGAGATTGAAATCGCTTATGATATTTTCAATAATGAAAACTTCTCATGGACATCTAAACTAAATTGGACCAAAAGTAGCACTGAGTTAGTTGATTACGGACTGAATGAGTTTGTAGATGGGCCAGGTCTTGGAGCTAACTTTTTCCAGATCAATGGAACGCGAACCTTCCCAGGAGATGAATTAGGGCTGTTTTACGGTTATCGCGTGATCGGCCTAATCCAACCTGATGATTTGGTAGATTATCAAAATGGAAACTTCAACATCAGAACAGTAATGGTCGACGATGGAAATGGAGGTATGATCGAAGAACCTATTTTTGCCACCACCGCTCGAAACAATGCAGGTAACGGAAACGCAGCAGCCAATACACCCGGACAATGGATTTTTGAAGATGTCAACGATGATGGAATCATCAATATTGAGGATCGACAGGCGATAGGAAATCCCAATCCAGACTTTTTCTTTGGATGGAACAACCAGTTTAGAATTGGAGATTTTAATGTGAATATGTTTGTGCAAGGATCGGTTGGGAATGACATTCTCAATCTCAATAAGGCCTTTGTAGGCTCAGGATGGTCAGGTGGAAACAGTACGCAAGACTACTTCAACAACCGCTGGACGCTTGACAATCAGCACAACGACATCAATTATCCAAGTAATATTGGACCTACAGGAGTCAACATACCCAATTCTGTTTACATTGAAGATGGTACTTACGTGAGATTAAAGAACCTGAGTGTGCGTTACAACTTGACCAAAATCAAGTACTTTGAAAGAGCTGCAATCACTCTAACCGGAACGAACCTCATCACTTTGACCAATTACACAGGGCCAGACCCTGAGGTTAGCACCAATGGAAACGGGGCATTGAACCGTGGAATCGATTATTCAGCTTACCCAAGACCACAAGTGTACTCACTAGGATTGCAACTTAACTTTTAGACATTAAATTAGCTATTATGAAAAATTACAGGTTATTGATATTTCTCTTTCTTGTAGCAGGATTGAATTCTTGTGAAAAAGAATTGGAAGAGGAGATTTTTTCTACATACAGCGCCCAAAATTTTTATCAAAATGAAGAACAACTTCAAGCGCAAAATGTAGGTATATATGAAGCTTTCAGACATGTTATTTGGGAGCAGGATATGTATATGTTGGTAAGTATGACCAACAAATATGCGACGTCAAGAAATCCAGGGTTTGCCATTCATTCTGCTTACCTAACTGCCGACAGACAACCTTTTAGATATGATAGGTTATGGAACACTGGTTTTAGAGCGATCTCCAGGGCCAACACGATCATCAAATATGCACCTCAGGGGAGCTTTGCAGCATCCAATCCTGATATAGTCAATCAATATGTAGCGGAAGCACGATGGATGAGAGCCTATACCTACTTTCAATTAACACAGTTGTTTGGAGACCTTCCTATGTATACAGAGCCGGTGGAAAATGCTGATCCAGAAATTTTGTTTAAGGCGCGTAGCTCAACTGCTGAAATTTATGATTTGATCATCTCAGACTTGGAATACGCCAATGAGTTTCTTCCTGTTTCTTGGCCATTAACTGGTTCAGATAATGGTCGTGTCACCAAAGCAGGTGGCGCTTTTCTATTAGGTAAAGTTTACCTTACTTCAGCAGGATTCCCTTTACAACGTACTGAAAATTACCAAAAAGCGATTGACGTCTTACAACCATTGGCAGATAACCCTGGAACTTATGATGTAGAATTACTTTCAGATTGGCGTAGTGTCTTCAGCTTAAGCAATGAGGGTAATAAGGAAATTATATTTTCTCATGGTAATGTTTATCAAAATTTGCTCGGAAGTTTAATGCCATTTTGGACCAACCCGCAATTTAGCGAGTTTGGTGGTATCCAAACCGCCTCCGGAAGTAATTACCTGGTTGCATGGCACCCAGACCTATTAAATCTTTATGAGAACAATGATGTGAGACTTACCGAAGGGTTTACCTATTCTTATACACGTATTAATAATGGGGCAACGGTGAATTACCAGCCGACTCCCATCAATGTCCCTGGTGCGACTTACGGCGGTCGAAACGGTATATGTATGACCAAATATCAGGACGGAGGAGCATCAGGTAACGTAATTCATTCAAAAGATCATATTGTTTATAGATATGTAGATGCCTTTTTAATGTTAGCAGAAGCATTTAATGAAAACGGCGAACCTGCCCGAGCCCTACCTTATCTCAAAATTGCAAGAGATCGTGTTAACGCAAGTGAAATCACTACCACCGACCAGACACAGCTACGAGAAATTATCAGAGAAGAGCGTGTACGGGAATTACATGGTGAAATGGGAGAATTGTTTGACATTAGAAGATGGGACACTACGGAAGAAGAGTACAACCAGCATTTACTAAGACAATTTAGATTTCCAAATCAAGGTTGGGATGAAAAATTTAAACTATCACCAATACCTATAGTAGAATTGTCAAAGAATCCCAATTTAACCCAAAATCCTGGTTGGTAGTCACCCGTGTTGAAGCTTAAAATTAAATAGAATAGCAACGTTTATCAGTGCATAAGCCTATGAAAAAAACAGCCCTTTTATCCCTAATCATGATAGGATTCATGAGCTGTCAAGTGAAAAACAAATCCGCTGAAGGAAAAGACCCGGGGCAAGAAAAACTTCCGAATCTCGTGATTGTGTTGTCTGATCAACATTCCTCAGATATGTTGGGGGCTTATGGCAATGATCAAATTATTTCTCCCCATTTGGATCAGCTGGCTAAAGAAGGTATGTTATTGGAACGTGCTTTCTCCAGCCAACCCGTATGCACTCCATTTAGAGGCATGCTGATGAGTGGAATGCATCCTTTCAAGAATGGTGCTTTTGTCAACGACGTACCTCTTTTACCCAATAAGAGCCCTCTTTTGGCTGAAATTCTAAAGGAAAAAGGTTATCAGACTGCCTATTTTGGAAAATGGCATCTTTTGGGTGGTAACAGAGATCGACCTATTCCAGAAGACCTTTCCTACGGTTTTGATACGGTTAAGACTAATAATTGCCATGTAGACTTCAGACCTGGAAAAGCCTTTTTTTGGAATGAAGATGGAGAAAAGGAATATTTTGACGAGTGGGAACCCTATGCACAAACAAGTCAAGCCATTGATTATTTAGAGCAAGTAGACCGTTCTAAACCGTTTGCCATCATCCTATCCCTGCACCCACCACATGACTGGGGAAAATTTAGAGGAGTCGACGGTAAAATGCATTACAGGTACGACTCTTTGGAAGAGTTGATGGCGCTTTATAACAGGGAAGAAATTCAATTAAGAACAGGCCTGGAAGACACCCCAGATAGGAGAAGAATGTATCACGGTCATATGGCGCAGGTTTCTGGAATAGATATTGCATTCGGAAGATTGATGGAACAATTAACGGATATGAACGCGGTAGATAATACGCTGGTAGCGTTTACTTCAGATCATGGTGACATGTTGGAATCCCACAATGCCACCTTACCTAAGCAGTATCCACATGATTATTCCAACAAAGTTCCTTTTATCATCAAATATCCCAGCAAGATCCAACCAGGATCTCGCACTCAAACCTTACTAGGAACCATGGACATCCTTCCTACCCTACTTGGTTTTATGGATATCAAAACCCAACAAGAGTTTGATGGGGATGATTTATCAGAGGCATTAACTCAAAATATCACCATGGAAGATCACTATATACCTACATGGAATTATCGCATCGGTCGGGCTAAAAATTCCAATTGGCGTGGTGTTGAAACACAAAGGTATACCTATTCTACTGCCCTGGAATCTGATGACCCCATCATCAACACGCTGTTTGATCGTGTCCAGGATCCCTATCAGCTGAATAATCTATACGATAATCCAAAATACGCTTCCATTCAGCAAAAGTTACATGGATTCACGCAGGAATGGATGGATCAATACGGTGATGAGTTTTATGGCGCCAAGGAATTTAATGCTGTGGAGCCCACCAGTAAATGGACGTACAATTACACCTACTCACCTTATGAATTATTACATGAGTAACATTGAGCCAGTAGCTATTTTAAACTTCAAACAACGCACTCATAAAAACCTTCAACTCATCTGTGGTCTTATTTTAATGTGTCTTTCTTATGCCACGTTAGCCCAAGAAAACATAACAATAAGCGGTAAAATAATAGACGAGTCTGGTGATCCCATACCCTATGCGGCCGTGGGTATTCCCCAACAATATATAGGTACATCTTCCAACGATGAAGGTAAATTTCAATTGAGCCTTTCTCAAGAAAATATCGCGGACTCCTTAGAGGTGTCGAGCATTGGGTTTTCAACCTTAAAAATTAAAGTTTCAGACTACATCGATCAAAACATATCTGAAATCGTATTAAAGGAAGAAGTTACCGCCTTGGATGCTGTTGTCATTATGGATGTGGAAGATGTGGTGAAAAATGCCTTGAAAAAATTGCGGAAAACCGCCTACAGTTCCAAGCACCAACTCGACATGCTCTACCGCAGATCGTCTGTTGAAAATGGCAAAACCCGTTTTATGGTAGAGCATTACCTCAATGTTATCGATTATGGACCTACTGATGTTAAGTTAGATGAGATTGGCATTGCGGAAGGCAGAAAGTCAGCTGACTACAGATTTGCTTTTAAAAAGCAGCCCGCTCATGCTGTAAATATCATGGCTCAAATCAATCCGTTGCGCCAAAATATTTACGTCCGCGATTATGTATGGGAAAAACAGGGCTATACATCTTATGATGGTGAAGATATTGTTATCGTTCAAGGTACTAAAGAGAATCAAAAACACCATCCCAAACAAAACTGGATCAAATTCTATATAGGATTGGACACCTATGCGGTGTATAGGATTGAAGTATCCAGGTTTGCCTCGCCCATAGCCAACCTAAATGCGGTCTATATCTATAAAAAAGGCCCAGAAGGAAAATTGGTCCTCAGTTACCACAACAGACAGGCCAATTTTTCAACAGAGATCAGTGCCATCAAGCAAAATCAATTAGGGCTACAAAAACCCAGGGTCCAAAGTTCTTATAGACATGAGGCCATCGTTCTCAACATAAAAACGGATAGGAAAGAGATAGATCCCCAAAACATCATTTACGATAAAATGGATATAGGTGATTACGAAATAACCTACCATCCCGAGTTTTGGAAAAGCATTTCAATGCCACCAGAGACCGAGTTTTATTTAAAGAGTGTCAAGGAATTGGAATCTATTTATGGGGTTCCACTGGAAAAACAATTTGAAGCTGTAAATAAGTAATATGACCTCAACGTTGAATTTTAAAGGGATAACGACTGGCCTACTGTTGGCCTTAAGTTTTCTGACCTCTCAGGCCCAAGACCAAAAACAGCCTAACGTCGTATTTATCCTGGCAGACGACTTGGGGTGGAGTGATGTTACCTTGTACGGAAAAACAAGTTTTTACGAAACTCCGAACCTGGAACGACTTGCTGCTCGAGGTATCACCTATACCAAAGCCTATGCTGCAAGTCCATTGTGCTCTCCCACACGTGCAAGTATCTTAACTGGACAAACCCCAGCTCGAACCGGTATTACAGCTCCTACAGCTCACTTGGGAAAGGTTAAATTGAAGCCTACCTTGCAACCCAATCCAGGACCTGCAAATAAATCTGTAGTCCTTGAATCAGTTACCAGACTAAACAACCAACTTCCTACGCTGGTCAAGCAATTTAAAAAAGCGGGTTATGCCACTGGACATTTTGGAAAATGGCACTTGGGAACAGCACCTTATTCGCCATTAGAACATGGGTTTGACGTAGATATCCCCCATTTTAATGGTCCAGGTCCCGCTGGTAGCTTTGTGGCGCCGTGGAAATACCAAAACTTTAAGGCCAAGACCAAAAATGAACATATAGAAGACAGAATGGGTGACGAGGCGGTTGCATGGTTGCGCAGCCTGGAACCTTCACAGCCATTCTTTTTGAACTACTGGCAGTTTTCTGTGCACGCGCCATTTGATGCTAAAAAGTCACTAAAAGCTAAGTACAGGGGTAAAGTCGATATGACCGATGCCCAACATTCTATTACCTATGCAGCCATGGTACAGTCCATGGATGAGGCGGTAGGAAAATTACTTGATGAACTGGACCGACTCGGGCGCACTGAAAACACCATTATCGTTTTTACCAGTGACAACGGTGGCAATATGTATAATGGTGTACCTGATCGCCTGGCCAATGGCGATCAATACCTGGCTCCACCCACAAGTAATCGACCCTTGAGAGGAGGAAAAGCTACCATATATGAGGGAGGAATTAGAGTGCCCACGGTGATCTCCTATCCAGGTATGACCACGCCAGGAACCACAAATGAATCACTGATCCAATCAACAGACTTTTATCCTACCCTACTTCAACTGGCTGGTTTGGAGCTACCCAATAACCACCCGATCGACGGAATCGATATCACACAAACGCTCAGGGGTGAGTCTTTGGATCGAGAAGGTATCATCACTTATTTCCCACATCAACCTGGGGTGCCCGACTGGTTGCCTACCTCTGTGGCGATTCACAAAGACAACTGGAAGTTGATCCGCCTGTTCCACCAAGGTCCCAATTTTGAACATGAATATCTATTGTATCAATTGGAATGGGACATCAGCGAACACAATAACTTGGCTTCAGTTTATCCGGAAAAGGTAAAAGAATTGGACGCTTTGATCCAGAAGTATCTCGATGCCAGCCATGCAGTCGTTCCTGTTCCTAACCCCAATTTTAATCCAGAAAAATACAAACCTGAAAATATTGGAAAACAAAAAGGCGGTCTGCGGGGCAAGAAAATAGAGATCAATTGACCTCTTCCAATCATTGAAATGGCTTCTCATAGATTCGCTTTCGCGAAAGCGAATTCATGAACAAGTATTATACATTACTCTTTCACATCAATTTATTCAGAGGCTACCATTAAATCTTGGAAGGCTTTGTTACGCACTTCTTTTTCAGGATTATAATCTGGATTGAGCGACGGCCAATAGCGTTGGTCCACCTCATCTTTCAGCCAACGTTTTAAATCCTCAAAGAGTGATTGGGCAAGTTCCTGCTCGGACTCATATAGGTCGTTTTGCTCGTATGGGTCTGATTCAATGTTGTACAAATGCAATCTTCCATACCAATCAAAAATCAGCTTATGCTCTCCTTTGCGAATGGCTGAATGCGGTGTAAGTGCATGACCATCATACGGACTCTTGTAAATAACATTAAAGGGATAATGCCAGTAGTGGGTGTCTTTTTGGTATGAATTATTAGCATTATTGACATCGTAAAGCAGTCCCGCTAGACTTTCTCCATCCAAATCATATTTGGAAACCGTCATTTCAGCGTCTTGTCCTGCGATATCTAAAAAGGTGGGAAATATGTCCGTACAGTCCACAGGAGTATCGACCCACTGATTTGGGGTCAGTGTACCTTTCCACCTAAACACAAGAGGAACCCTAATTCCTCCCTCAGTGAGACAAGCCTTGCCGCCCAAAAAAGGATGATTTTCCGTACCATGACCATCGGGTGTGATCTCTGCGTCTATCCCGCCGTTGTCTGACATAAAAACTACCAAGGTATTTTCTTCCAGACCTGTTTGTTTTAATTTGTCCAGAATTTGACCAACTGAACGATCCATGCTTTTGATCATGGACGCGTAGACTGGATCATCTTGACCATTATAACCTTTGGTCTTTTTGGAATTGAAATAAGATACTTCCTCTTCTTTACCTTGATAAGGTGCATGAACGGCAAAATGAGAAAAATACAATAGAAAGGGCTGCTTGGTGCTATCAGCCGCCCGTTGATCAATGTAGGACAAAGCCTGATTGGTAAGATCATCGGTCAAATAATTGGCACCAGTAGGTTGTCCAGAATCTCCAATCTCCCATTCTTCTTGAGGCATTTTTGGAAATCGGGCTTTAGACTTTTGATCCCAACCGGCACGCCAGTTATAATAGGCCGAACCGCCTCCGTCAAAATACGCCAAGGTCTCAAACCCATTATCGCTGGGTTGAAAGCCTTCGGCTCCAAAACCGCCTACATGCCATTTACCAATAAAAGCAGACTGATAATCAGGCAGAGCCTCGGCAAAGGTGAGTTCATCAAGATCGGTTTGAGCGTGAACTCCAGTCGGAATTCCAGCATTAGAAATACCATTGATATGGGGTTGCTCGATCTTAATATCATCTTTGTGTTCTAGAACATCATGAATATAATAACCTTCTGGCACTGCTAGATTTTGATTGTAATACGTGTCTCTATGCGGCATGGCTGTAGTAAAACCTAATCTTGCAGCATACTTACCTGTAAGAATACTTGCCCTTGTCGGAGAGCATAATTGGGTCGCATACGCCTGGGAAAAAGAAATCCCTTCCTTCATCAGTTGGTTGATGTGAGGAGTCTCATAAAAAGTACTGTCAGTTGAAACCCCCGTAAAATGAGCGGCATAGCCTTGGGTGTCCATAATACCATAGTCATCTGCCAGAATAAAAATGATATTGGGTTTTTGAGGCTCTACCGTCATTTTCGGTCGCTGGCCGCAAGAGCAACAAATCATCGTTAATAACAGGTAGCAAAAAATCTTATACATCATTGTAAAGTTATAGTAGGTCCAGTTTGTAATGATAAAAGAAAAAAAGTAAGAGGGCATCCTGTACGTTTTGGGTCACTAATGGTTTTTAGTTTCAGGATACCTCCACTTTGATCAATATGGATTGGTAGGCCTTTCAAATGTGGTCTGATGTATAGATCATTTTTTGAAGGGGACGCTTTCGCGAAAGCGCAAGAAAAACAAGTCTACTTATGTTGTAGTAATCAGAAGATCAAATGCTGATGATAATTGTAATAGTAAGATATGGTGATCCAATTGTTAATTCCGTGCCTATTATCAGCATGTTAACGCATTGGCGACGGGAATCTCTAGATATTGCTGTAAAATCATACCCATGGACTTTCTAGAAATCGTTTATCTCATCGGCACAATCATGGCCATATTTGCCATTATCATCGTTATCACGCGAATATTTGGGCTGCGTACTTTTGCCAAGATGTCAAGTTTTGACTTTGCTTCTACGATTGCGGTTGGATCGGTATTGGCCAGTATTTGCTTGAACAAGGATCAATCCATACTCAAAGGGGCCATCACGCTATTTGCCATCATCGCTTTTCAAACGCTGTTCTCTTTATTGGTCAGAAAAATGGATTGGTTTAAAAAGCTATTTACCAATGATCCGCAACTATTAATGATCGATGGAAAAATACTCTACGATAACCTCAAAAGATGTAATGTGGGGGAAGGTGATCTGATCGCTAAACTACGCGAGGCTAATGTGCATGATTACAATGAGGTAAGAGCTGCTGTATTGGAATCCACTGGAGATGTTTCCATCTTGCACAATAAGGACAATAAGCAATTACATCAGGATTTGCTTTCAGGTGTGGATATGTCTCACCAACATCTGCATCAATAAACCAGCTAGGTATATGACTGAATCTATGTCGGCGAATGATCTGCCCTGAACCTGTTTATCTGAAATAAGAAAAATAAGTTCAAGCTGCGACCGTCAGAAAGCTCACTAATTTTAGGCTGAGCATACCATGCTTTTTCAATTTCTATCACACAGGACAGACTTATTAAATTCGATTCTTTGTTCTAGGGTATCACATCTCCATGAACATCAATCTGTACTAGATCTCCCTTATAGATTACAGTTGTGCTGCCCTCATGGAAACCTTTCAGTGTTTCCTGGCCTTCAGGGAGGTCAAATTTAAATTTGATCACGGTATCACCAGCAGCGTCAATGAATCCCCATTTACCGCGTCTCTTGGCTGGGATTAAATTATTGACGAGATCACTTCGGGTAATTGATCCAAAGGCATCAAATTTTGCTGGAACCACGACATTGTACAAGACGTTGATGATGCCATATAAACCTTCCTGTGTTTTGAAAACGGCAACTTTAGATCCGGTTATCGGTCTCCACTCCACAATTTTATCCTTGTCCTTTTGGCGTGATCCAGGTACGTAATAGAGTGGCTCATCATTTTGATTAAGCAAGGTTTTAAAGGCATTGAGTGAATCATTTCTTATGTATACCCCATCACTGAGGTAGCGCAGGGCGACAGACCTGTCTTGATCAAATTCATAATTGACGTATCCTTTGATTTTCTTTTGTTCAATAGTGGTTAATTTCTTGTCCAATCGATGCGTGATACTGTATAGATCTCCTTTGCTCAAACCGTTGTTGGAATTGTAACTATCTGGCCAAGTATGATAAGTGATGAGGCGATTGATATCGCTGTATGACACCGCACTGTCGATGACATGTTGCGTGTAGGCAATTTGTTCTTCTGCGGTATTGATGATATAATTTTGTTTACCCGATTTAGTGGCTATTTGTAGGGAATCACTTAACGCTGATCGTACAGGTAGAACCACCTGAAAGCTTCTGAACTTTTCTTGTTCAATTCGCCTTTTTTCCATGTGATCAAAGATCTTTTTTATCTCTTCATCTACATTCTCTGGGCGGAATTCTTCCAATTCTTTATTCCAAAATCTGATACCGGTGTATTGTTCTCCATCATCATATAATTTATAGTAATAAGGGGCTTCAGGATTGTTTTTAAAAAATTCCTTCATTTGCATATAGAAGTGAATTTCCTTCGGCAAATATCTTGCGAGGTCATCTGCAAGTCCTTGAGAAATTGACGGGCCACCTGTGTAAATAAAAGCTCTTTTGTGATATCCATGACATCTATCGCAAGATTCGCCCGTATTGACATGCTTTTCTACTACTCCGCTGGCATCACAGACCGTACATAATTTTTTTCCATCATTGGGATGTTTGGTCTGGCCTTGTGCTATGAATACTCCAACCCTGTAAAAAGTAGCGCCTTCGCAACTTGAACACAGTTCTACCCGGTGTTCGTGAATTTTCCCATTCTTACAATTGGGGTTTGGGCAATCGCCGTATCTATAGTGTTTGAAAGCTTCTTCCAGTACTAGTGCATTGGCAGTATCGCTAATGATTTCCTCAAAGCTCGTCATGCGCTGTTTTTTCAGTTCCGCTAATTCTTCTTTTTTTGCGTTAAACTCCCGTTTCCAATCAGCAACAATGGCTTTTGACCTCCTGCTATGATCCTTTATAATGGCCTCACCACTACGATCTCTTTGTTTGGGCATAAAAAGAGAGGCTAGATCATCTATCGCAGCATTGGCAGCTCTCAAGCGTTCCTGACCTTGTCGATCTCTTTCTCTTATTTGGTTCAGTTGACTACTCCGACTGTAGGTAGTCTGGCTCATCTGCTTATCGTAAATGAGCGCCTCGTTGGATTGTTGAATTGATTTTTGTATATCTCTATAGGCCTGTGTATTAGTCCTTCCATCTCTTCTCATTTGCGCTGCGATTTCTTCCAGTTCGCCTTTAGATTTCTTAAGACTTGCTATCGTTGCAGCGCCAGTGTCATCAGAATTTGAATATCCAATTTGAGCGACGTTCTTTTTTTTGTTCAAACGATCTAATTGTTCTTGGGCAAATTGCTGTTTCTTCCTATACAAATCAATATCCCTTTGAAGTGCTTCACATTCTGCGTCAGGACCTATTTTAACCAGTCCATATTCAGTGATCAATCTTTTTTTCAGCGACCTGATTTCGCTACAGTCAATGTCTAGCCCAAAGGAGGTCAACTTGTATTCCGCTTTTTTAAAAGCGTTCAAATAATTGGTATAATAGGTTAGGTCATCATCATCCCCTCTTTGAAATATTGTTTCATTATAGGCATCTGCCCTTCGATCGGTAAATGCTTTTACCTTCCGCGCCAATTGAGCTTGAAGAGTATTCCCAGCGGCGCTTTTTTTTTGTTGCTCACATACACATTCCAGATAACCCTGTAAAATTCCACTATCCCCAGCGGCTGCAGCTTCACATTCATTGACGTGAGGAATGACAGGCATATTGAATTTTTCTGCACAATTGACAGGGCCTTGGGCGTACAATGCATTGCTACAAACAATTAAAATGAAGATAAATAGGTTTTTCATGGATTGGTATTTTCGGTAAATATTGCTGTGTTTGTTAAAAAATTGGTTGAGCCTAAAATTGGACCAAAACAATAGTAGCTCATGGTCGATCATCGCATGACATCAAGCGGATGTTTATCAGATCAATGACTTTGCTCAATAACAAATCTGGTACAAATCTTTTTATTCACAAATTGTAAGAATGGTAAAGGTGCTTACTTTGTCACCAATTACACGAAATATGTCACGAATGAACACCGTCCAAATCAGCTTTAAGGTTGGAATCGTGTGAAGTGATCTTGTAAGGCCTCTTTATAAGATTTAGAAACAGGAATCCAGCTACCGTCTGAAAGTTGCAGCTGACTCGTATTGACATAAGAGACATGCTGACTATTCACAATATAGGATCTATGTGTTCTGACAAAAGTATCTGGTAAGATTTCCAAGGCCTTTTTAAAAGTGAGCCGCTCGGTCAGCTTTTTATGATCGGCCAAATAAAATTCCTGGTAATGACCATCTGATTTTAAGTACATGATATTCGAACTTTCCATGATATGCCCACTAGGTAATACTACTCTTTCTGAGGCAATCGTCCGATGTCCTTCAATCAATTGCTGTAATACGGCAATCTCAGACTTGGCCGATCTATTTTTCCTGATAAAATGAATGACTGCCAGCAGAAGTAGGCACATCACCACAGCTCCTAGGATGAGATAACGCTGTTTGGATTGGGACTGCTCTTCAAGCTTGTCAATTACATTATTGGATAACTTTACCTGAGACGCTATGTAATCCTTATTGTTGGGCACCGCTACCAAGGCCTTCTCTGGGATAGCAGCACTTGCGGCTTTAGCTTTGGCCCTGAATTCCTGGGCGAGATCGGTATTCCCCATCCGATTATGTGCTCTGGCCATGATACTATAAAAACTGGCGTGGTATCTTTCTGACCTGGGATCCTGAGCCAACTCCAAAGCGGACTCGGCATGTAGAATAGATTGTTGCGGCTGTTGCAACTGCAAGTAATTTTCAGCCAAATATCTGTGGGTCTCCATCAATAATCTGGAATCGTTCAGCCTTGTAGCACCGTCAAATGCCTCAAGGAATAATGTGAGCGCGCCTTGATAATCTTCTTCATCAAAAAAAGTAGCCCCCTGAGAATTGATTTGCCTCACCACCATTTGAGGTCGTTGATTGGCTTGATGCCATTTCTCTAGTTTTTTATAATAAACTCTAGCGCTGTCATAATACTTAGTGAACCTATGATTGTGCGCGAGAGGGGCATAGACCTTATAATTAAGTTCAGGTTGTTCCAATTGCTTGGCAATAGTCAGGGCTTTATAGATATCTTCGTTACTTTTAGCATACTTCCCCTTGCGACTCCAGGCGCTCCCTAAAGATCTATAAGCTATGAATTCTGTAGATAAATCTTGTTTCGCTTTCGCGAAAGCGAGCAACTGGTTTCCATATATAATTACACTGTCTTGCTGGTTTCTGTGGTTTTTGATCTTTTGGGTGTAATAAGCTACACTATCCACCTGATCAGATTGAAATTGGCACAATGCCATGATCGGCAGGCAGTACATCAGTAAAGGTGCAAGATTTTTGAACGAAAAAAAGGGGGTAAACAAACGCATATCCTAGCTGATAAAGATATTTATTGGCTGACAAATCTGAGCACTGTCAGCCAGTAAATTACATGTTCTTGTAGGAATTTATTCCTAATAACCTATTGATGTAAGCCCATACCCTTGACCAACTATGCTCTGGAAAAGCTAATCTTTGAAATATTCTTTACAAGATTAAAATTAGTTTTTTCCGATAAAAGATTCATTTTATGGCTCAAAGGCACAAAACCTATTATCTTACTTCAGCTGTCTGGAGCAAAAAATTCTTCCAATAAAGGTGAATTTGACACCGGATAGACCAGTTGTTAAGTCTAGTATATAAGAAAATAGTAGCCCGGCCTAGTGAACGTCACTATGTTTGTTTTTAAATACTCAGCTTAAGGAAGCCCCCTACAAGATCGTTTACCTAGTGGTCAAAACTCAATTGCTCTCGCCAGGACTTCAACTTCTTTTCATTAAAACATTCCAATATGGCATCTACCCCATACACCGAACCTTTTGCCAGGCGTCCAAAACTGTAGAGTCCTTCTATGCGACGCCCATGAACAAGGTGCGTGGCATCTTGGTCTACCTGAAAGCCTAACTTTTCATGAACTTGCTGCGCAAAACCGTCTTTCAACAAATTTTTGATCAGTGGTGACTTAACCTCAGTAACATCAGGTGCAGGTATGATGGCATCTACCATGGCATTTGCTGTATGTGAGCTGCCGTTTTGGGATAGTTTAAACCCATCTTTCTTCAGATCTATGTTGGGATCATTCACCACATCCAAATGAAGGATTTGTGCTTGGTGTAAAGCCAACAGCTGGAGCATGCTTTCTACTGGTGGGCCATAGCTGTAACGTTTGGTCTGCTCATCAATTTTTATAAAATCAGCCATCAAACTTGGTGCTGTTTTATGGCTAAAAACCATATACAAGTCAGGTTGCAATTGACGCCATATCTGTCCTGCCACATAATCTAGACTTGGAGGCGCGGTTCCCATGGCCATAGCACAAGTTGTTTCAATATAATCCGTAATAGGTAAACTAGTATCCAATATCAAATCATGTGATGTGGATGGATCCATCAACCATTCTGTCAATAGATCGACCATTAATTCATGGTCAAGTCTTGAATTTCCATGCGCCAGATCAAGTCGCGAGTATATCTTAATCATTTCGTGAGCAATAGCGCGTACCAATTGCTTCACTGTCGTACCTTCATCATCTCTCAGCCTTTCTAGTTGTTCCATTAACACTTGTTTGCGATCGGTCAACATCTCATAGGCTACATCCATAGGATGACCAAATGGCTTGGGAACCGTGGGAAGTCCGTCCAGTGAGAACGGAATCAGTATAGGGTGCTCCTCCCTGGCCTTATATTTCAGATGATATGATCCCTTAATAAGCTCAAAGTCGCCATCGTAATGCGCTATCACCATACGCACAACATCAATCATGGAAAGGCCCAAGCCTTTGATGGAAATCGCTTTCGCGAAAGCGTAAAACGCTAAAGCTTCTTGGGAATAACAATGCGCGCTAAAATGGAGATCCTGCTCTTGCGCATGTTTTTTAAATTTTTGATTTTGCGAACTCATAGCAGTGGGCAGGTGACCTAAGGCAAGTACTACCTTTATGGCTTGATAGGATTTCTGTGCCGTCTCTAATGTAAAAACCTGATTTTTTTTGCTGAGCGCCACTGCCTCTTGATTGACGATATCAACGCAACCATAGGTCTCGAGTCGTTCCAACAATGAATGGGTGCGCTGGTTGAGATAAGTCCCCATGACCTTGCGCCGGTGGTACGTATCTTTGATATCGCTTACATGATGATCCATCACCTCTTCTAACCATTTGAGGTAACTGGGGAATTCTGGAATATCCATCTGCGCAATATGCATGGCGGGTCTTGCGGGAAAAGTGTCCAACGCCCGGTCTGCAATATTGATCCAATTGGCATCTGGCTGTTTGACACTCCAGGCCTTACCTACTCCCAATTCGTCATTGGGTTCAAAGATCAGTGTTTTAGGTAGTTCTTGGTGGTTGCTTTGCGCAGCAACAAGGTAAAATTGCTCCAAGGCAAAAAGACCACGCGGCCCGAAACCAACGATGGCCAGCTGATAGGTATCATTCATGTTGTAAAGTACGTTCTTTCCGCTCCATTTGCGTTGAAATTTTTGCTAAGGCTATGGTAAACTTTTGGGAAGTTGCGCATTCCAATTATGGCAGGTCAACTGGTCAAGTGGCTCTATTTCTTCTAACATCTATCCGGATGTAATTATGTTCTCTTTTTGAATGTGATCGCTCAACTGTTCGCGACAAAGCCTAACTTTTTACCAGCGCCGAGAAAAGGAGTCCGCCTGTTTAAACATCAGATATCATTCGTCCTTTTCTACAGAAAATTCAATCTCAAATTGATCGATGATTTCTTGGACGCATTTTTCTGAAGCTGTAAAGTAGGTTTGGTCTTGGTAGGCGGTATATTTCTCTCGGTACGGTCCAAAAGCTTCGTCTTCATATATACTAGGTACTTGCGGGTGCACGTAATACTGCCGGCAAACGGCGCGGGTATTTCCTAGGGCTTCGGCAGCGGCATCATAGCCTTTAAGCAGATTCTTTTCCCGTTCCTTTTTGGTGTTGGGCTCATCAAGTTCGACCATTTTTTTGAAAAATTCGCGGGTTGCACCCCAAGTTCTAAAATCCTTGGCGCTGAATATTTCACCTGCAATCTCATGCATGTATTGGTTGATCATCCCGCTGTCAATGGAATGGTGCTTCCCATCATTGTCATAATACTGGAACAATTCCCAACCTGGAATTTCCTCGCATTGATGGATCAGGTTCACCAGCTCTGGCTCCTCTATAGCTGTACTTTGTTCCACCCCTTTTTTTCCCTTAAAATTAAAACGTACTCCATCTGCTGTGTCCTCCACGTGACGGGTACGCATGGTGGACAACCCGTAAGTTTTGTTCCGATCCGCATAGTACTGGTTCCCTACCCTTATGTAAGTTTCATCCATAATGCTCAGTACCAAGGCCAGACATTTGGACAAAGGCATACCCTCTTGTTTGAGGTCTTCATCTAATCTCTTTCTGATCTTGGGTAATGCTTTCGCGAAAGCGGACATCTTAAAGAATTTAGTTTGATTGCGTAGAAGGGACCAAATATCATGATACAGATATACCTTTCTGTTTTTATCATCTCTTCCCACCACCTGTAAATGACCATTAGGCACCTCGCTGATACGTACATCCTGCCAGGCTGGTGGTATGACCAGAGCTTTGATACGTTTGAGTTGACTGCGGTCTTTGAGTCGTTCTTTATTGTCAATCAGATAAGTATATCCGCGCCCGTATTTCTTGCGGTGAATGGAAAGGTGTTGATCCTGGATATAGACCAAATCAGCCATTTGCGCGGCCATTTCTGGTTGAGTGAGGCACTCTTTAATTTGCTCGGCGGTAAGGGTCATAATTTTAAAAGTAGTTTGGTTGTTCCACCGGCCCACTTAAAAAAAATAAAATTGTGAATAATTTAGGCCAGCCACCAGACCGGATATTGGGCGTCAATAAATCCAAAAACCCGGATTTAAAAAGCTATCTTTGCGTGCAATAAAATTCTATTGCATGATTTCCCACGATTCCAAGTTTATAGGAGAAGGTCTTACCTACGACGACGTCTTACTCGTACCTTCCTACAGCGAGGTACTTCCTAGAGAAGTGAGTATCAAGACCAGGTTTACCAGAAACATAACACTCAACGCTCCGGTAATTTCGGCTGCGATGGACACTGTAACCGAAAGTCGCATGGCCATCGCCATGGCCCAAGAAGGCGGAATCGGAATCCTACACAAAAACATGAGCATTGAGGCGCAAGCCCAAAAGGTACGTCGAGTAAAACGTGCAGAAAGCGGAATGATCATCGATCCGGTTACCTTGACGGTAAACGCTACAATTGGAGATGCCAAAGCCAGTATGCGCGAGCACGGAATAGGTGGTATTCCTATTACTGATGCAGATGGGTTTATCAAAGGAATTGTAACCAATCGGGATCTGAGATTTGAAAAAGATGACACTAGATCTGTGACTGAGGTGATGACCTCAGAAAATTTGGTAACTGCTAAGGCAGGTACATCGCTCCAGGATGCCGAGTTGATTCTACAGGAACACAAAATAGAAAAACTATTGGTGGTAGATGATGACAACAAACTCATCGGACTCATTACCTTTAGAGACATCACAAAATTAACTCTACAACCCAATGCCAACAAGGACACCTACGGCAGGCTGCGTGTAGCCGCCGCGATCGGTGTTACCGGTGATGCCGTAGAACGCGCCGGCGCATTGGTGGAAGCCGGAGTAGATGCAGTAGTCATCGATACTGCCCATGGTCATACCAAAGGCGTGGTCGATGTGTTAAAAGAAGTCAAAAAAAACTATCCGGATCTAGAAGTGGTGGTAGGAAATGTAGCTACTGCCGAAGCGGCCAAATACCTGGCAGATGCCGGCGCCGATGCCGTAAAGGTAGGAATTGGACCTGGCTCCATTTGTACGACACGGGTTGTAGCCGGGGTTGGTTTTCCCCAACTCAGCGCTATCATGGAAGCCTCTCATGCTTTAAAAGGGACGGGTGTACCAGTTATTGCCGATGGAGGTATACGCTATACAGGTGATATCCCAAAAGCCATTGCCGCAGGTGCCGACTGTGTGATGCTGGGGTCCATGCTGGCTGGAACTACAGAATCTCCGGGAGAAACCATTATTTACGACGGTAGGAAATTCAAGTCCTATCGAGGCATGGGATCGGTAGAAGCAATGCAACACGGATCCAAGGATCGTTATTTCCAGGATGTAGAAGACGATATTAAAAAGCTTGTACCAGAAGGTATTGTTGGACGTGTGCCCTACAAAGGTGACTTGGTTGAAAGTATGACCCAATTCCTAGGCGGTTTACGCGCAGGTATGGGGTATTGTGGCGCCAAGGATATTGAAACTTTAAAAGAAAACGGTAAATTTGTTAAAATTACGAATGCGGGAATGATGGAAAGTCATCCTCACGATGTGACCATTACCAAAGAAGCACCCAATTATAGCAGATAGGATGAAGATTATATGCATAGGACGTAATTATGCCAAGCATATAGAAGAGCTACAAAATGAGCGCCCTACAGAGCCAGTAGTTTTTCTAAAGCCTGACACGTCCATTTTATTGCATAAACAACCTTTCTTTATTCCGCCATGGACCAATGATGTGCACCATGAAGTGGAAGTGGTCGTCAAGATCAACCGTATCGGCAAGCACATCGATAGTAAGTTTTCCCATAAGTATTATGACGAGATCGGTCTTGGGATCGATTTCACCGCGAGGGATATCCAGGCACAGTGCAAGGAAAAGGGATTGCCTTGGGAAAAGGCAAAGGCCTTTGACGGCGCCGCAGTGGTATCCAGGAGTTTTATTTCAAAGAGCGATCTACCTGAACTGGACGCCCTAGATTTCCAATTGTTTAAAAACGATGTGTTGCAACAAGATGGCAACACCTCTCATATGCTTTGGAAAATTGATGATATTATTTCCTATGTCTCGCAATTTTTCACGCTCAAAATAGGTGACCTTATTTACACGGGCACGCCGGCTGGTGTATCAAAGGTGAATGACGGTGATGTACTCCGTGGAGTATTAAACGGTCAAAATATGTTTGAGATAAAAATAAAATGAAAAAAGTTACTTACAATTTAAGTAAGCTTAACGAGATTTCCGATAACGATCCAGACTTCCTACGGGCCATGGTTACCATGTTTCTGACCGAAGTCCCCAAAGACTTGGAACACCTCGCCATAGCTGTGGTTGAAAACGACCATGTGAACGTACACCGATATGCCCACAAGATGAAACCTTCTTTGGAAATGTTTGGGCTGCGAAGCCACAATGAAATATTGATATTGGAAGACTGGGGGAAAAACAAAAACACAACGAAGGACATCAAAAACGAATTTATGGTACTGCACCAGGAGTTGGAAAATATACTCATACAGTTGAAAAGGGATTTTTAAATGAAGGCAAGCCTGATTACCATTGGCGATGAAATTCTCATCGGCCAGATCGTGGATACCAATTCGGCCTGGATGGCCCAAGAACTTAACAAGATCGGTGTCGAAGTTTTTGAGATCCTGACCATTAGTGATGATCGGAAGCACTTGTTGTCTGCTTTCGCGAAAGCGGAATCCCAATCAGATTTGGTATTGATCACCGGCGGCCTGGGACCCACTAAGGACGATATTACCAAAAGTACGCTGTGTGAATACCTGGACGACCATCTGGTCATGGATGAGCAGGTTCTTGAACACATAAGCCAACTCTTTGCCCAGTACATCAAAGATCCTATGGTGGACATGAACCGTGCCCAAGCCATGGTGCCCTCCAAAGCCCAGGTCTTACCTAACCAATACGGGACGGCACCAGGCATGTGGATGGAAAACAACGGCTGCATACTTGTAGCTATGCCAGGGGTTCCCTTTGAAATGAAGGAATTGATGCGCAGTCAGGTGTTGCCCAGACTAGAGGCCTTACCCGATCGTCCTTTTATCCACCACCGCACTATTCTTACCGCTGGAAAGGGAGAAAGCACTATTGCAACTGTTTTGGCCAATTGGGAGAACGCCTTGCCACCACATATCAAACTAGCCTATCTGCCCAGTCTGGGCATGGTGCGCTTGCGATTGTCCAGCGTGGGCGCCGATAAAGACAAAATTCTTCAAAGCGTAGACGAGGAGATCAAAAAAATGACTGAATTAATCTCCGATATTGTGGTAGGCGAAAGCAATGAAGAATCACTGATTGATCAAGTAAGCCGTTTGTTTAAGGATCAAGGCAAAACACTGGCGACCGCTGAAAGCTGTACCGGAGGAAAAATAGCCAACATTATCACTGAGATACCCGGAGCCTCCAAATTCTTTAAAGGTAGTACAGTGACTTATGCGACTGCTTCCAAAGTGGAAATTTTGGGACTGGACAGCCAACTCATCGATCAACATTCAGTGGTAAGTGCCGAAGTAGCCAGCGCCATGGCCCAGGCAGCCAAAGAAAAATTCAAATCGGATTATGCGGTGGCAACTACCGGCAATGCGGGCCCAGACAAGGGTGACAGCGATGCACCAGTAGGAACCGTGTATATAGGTATTGCTACACCTGACGAAGTTTACGCACTACATTTTACCATGGGTAACCACAGGGAACGGGTGGTTCAAAAAACAGTAAACAAGTCCCTTGAACTGCTCCAAAAAGAATTATTAAAAAAGGTAGGGATTTAGGCTTGTGGGTTTGAATTAATTATCGTTATTTTGCATTCCGATTTTAAATACAAGATAATCATGTCTCGAGTTTGTGAACTTACTGGAAAAAGAGCGATGACGGGAAACAACGTTTCGCACGCGATGAACAAGACCAAACGTAAATTCAACGTCAATCTTTTCAAGAAGAAGTTCTATCTTCCAGAGGAGGATAAGTGGATTACACTTAAGGTATCTGCAAGAGCGATAAAAAATATCAACAAGAAGGGAATTACCCAAGTCGTTAAGGAAGCCCGTGCAAACGGAATTCTAACCAAGTAATTCTATTAAAGCTTATATAAGATGGCAAAGAGTAAAGGGAATAGAATACAAGTAATTCTTCAATGTACGGAGCACAAAGAATCTGGTCAACCAGGTATGTCCCGTTACATCACGACCAAGAACAAAAAGAACACGCCAGATCGTTTGGAGTTGAAAAAATTCAACCCGATCCTTAAGCGTATGACGGTTCATAAAGAAATTAAATAAGTAAGACATGGCAAAGAAATCAATCGCAACCCTACAATCGGGATCAAAGAGATTAACGAAGGCAATCAAAATGGTCAAGTCTCCTAAAACTGGAGCTTACACTTTTGTAAGTGCCATCATGGCGCCAGAACTAGTAAACGATTTCTTGAATAAGAAATAAGTTAGGTTAACTAAAATGTCGAAAACACCGCTCTATTCAGTTAGAGCGGTGTTTTTGTTTTGGCATAATCTCACCCACTCGATCATGACTTAATGAAGCCAAATAAAAAAATTACTAGGCGATCATTCCTATAAGAATCCGTCTTTAGATTGTAAACCGATTAGACCGTGAAGTCATTGAAATATATTCTCATCAGTACTTTTTTTACTCTCTAACGGTCAAAGTTTAAGACACCCACCTTGTTACCTGGACTAACCGAGGTTAATGTTACACCTGCCCAATTTTAAGAATTGATTAAGTATTTAATAAACGATCTTTACGTTTACCCATAAACACTGATCATGAAAAAATCCTCTTACCTCCGATTAATAATGCTATTGATGCTGACTGTAGGAATTACCACAGCCTGCAGTGATGACGATGACAACGGGCAAAATAATATCGACCAACAAGAATTGACCCTGCGCATGCAACAAGGCGGATGGATCATTACTGAATACATTGATTCTGGCCAGGACGAAACCAATGATTTTAATGGCTTTACTTTTAGTTTTAATGTGGACGGGACTCTTGTCGCCAGCAGCACTGCGACCACCTATAATGGTACTTGGAGTGTTGAAGACGAGAGAGGTGACGACAACTCGCAAGGCGATTCTGATGTAGATTTTAATATCTTCTTCAACCTTACCAACGAATTCGAGGATCTAAATGATGACTGGGATGTAGTCTCTAGCTCGGATACACGCCTGGTGCTTATCGATGTTAGCGGTGGTAATGGTGATATAGATGAGCTTACTTTTGAACGCAATTGAACCTGGACTATCAAAAGATAAACCTTCACCCTCCGACTGTCCAGCACTGATCCTGTTTAAAATCACTGGCCTAACTAGATACTACTGATTTTGTATTAATTTGTCTGCAAAATCATCTGCATGGAACGTGAAGAATTCTTCTCTGTCAACAAAATTACCTGGAATAAAAAGGCCCGTGTTCATTTAGAAAGCAATTTCTATGATCAATCCGCTTTCGCGAAAGCGAAAAATTCCCTCAACTATTACGAACTTAATGCTTTGGGAGATGTGACTGGTCAAAACCTATTGCACCTCCAGTGCCATTTTGGACAGGATAGCTTGAGCTGGGCACATCGTGGAGCCAAAGTAACTGGAATCGATCTGTCTGATGAAGCCATTGCGATAGCTACTAAGCTGAGTCATGAGTTGGATATTCCCGCCAAATTTGTTTGCTGTAACGTACTGGATACCTCCCAATTCATATCAGAACAGTTTGACATCGTATTTACTAGTTATGGCGTCATCGGCTGGTTACCTGATTTAAAACCCTGGGCACAGATGATCGCTGAAAGACTTTGCCCAGGCGGTGTATTTTACATGGCAGAGTTCCATCCCATCGCATGGATGTATGATTACACCTCATCACCGCCGCAACTGAAATACCATTACAATCGGCATAAGACGATTTATGAAGAGTACACTGGAACTTATGCAGACCCAACATCACAAATTGTTTCCAAAGAATATACCTGGAATCATGGATTGTCCACTGTTATTCAAGCCTTAATAAATGTTGGTCTGAGCATTCAGCATGTTGAGGAACACGATGGTAGCCCTTATGATGTTTTTCCTGACATGACCAAACGAGACGATGGACTATACTATCTCAAAGATCCATACTACCCAACAATCTTTGAATTGAGCGCTGTGAAACCTCATTAGAGCCACTGATAGCCGACAAATCTAAATCAAATCTTGACCTCTAAGGTCAAATAGAAATTACGATTAGGTGAGGGAATTATTCCTGGACCAGGATAACCCGTAGCCCTTCTGGTAAAGTAAATATTATCCAATAAATTATTTACCCCAGCTTCCAGCTTCAAGTTTTTAAACTTATAAGAACCCGAAAAATCCAACACATCGTAGGCAGGAATAGCACCAATCACACCGCTTAAATTGCCTTCATTGGCATTGGTGGCATCCGTAAATTGATCGGACAGATAAGAATACTGTAAACTGGCCAAGAAATTTTTATAGCCCAGCTTGACACCTGTCTTAAAATTGACCTCAGGGATAAATTCGACCCGATTGCCTTCTATACCGCTTTCTTCAGATCGTAAATACTCAGAACCGACCAGAGAGGTATTGAAGAAAATAGTGGTAATCAGTTGGTCTTTTTGAAAGATCAGTTGGTTCAAATCCAATTCCACCAGACTTTCCAGACCGTAAATGAAGGCATCCCCTACATTCGTACGCTGACTTTTCACCCTTCCGCCATCATCCACAAACGGACGGAATCCGATACGGTCATTATAAAATAGACCAAATACACTGGCGTCATAGGAAATGGACTTATCAATGGTTCCTCTGGCCCCTAAGTCGGCGGTAAAACCTCTTTCATCAGCAATGTCGGGATCAATCACAAAAGCTGGGTTGACGGTACTGATATCTGTATAGGTAACGGATCTATAGTTTTGTGATACGTTGGTGTAGAGTTCGAGTTTAGAATTGGGTTTATAGCTGGACCCAAGTCCTAATAATACAAAGCTGCGCTCATTGACTAGGTTTTCATCAATACGCTCATTAAGGATCACATTTCCAGCAGCATCAAAACGTACTAACCTTCTAAAACCGTCACTTTCAGTTTTGATAAACTCAAGCCTGAATCCTGGGGTCAATGACCATTTATCGGATAAATAGAAAATATTCTCTCCAAAAAATGCCAGGTTCAGGTTGGGATAGATAAAGGAATTTTGGTTGGGATAATTGGGATACTGATCGTATTGAAAATCAAAATTGGCATCACTGCCGTCGCTTCCGGGTCCTTGCTGACTGGTGTTATCTGCTTTATAAAATTTTGATCCCAGTAGAAAAATCGCCTTTTTACCAGCAACTTGATAGTCTCCAAGTAACTTGGCCTCAGCACCAAAATTGTTGAAATCACCTTTGATCAAATCCCGCTCTTCTCCTGCATCCACCTGATCCACCCTGTTGGTACGGAATCCCAACGCATTACGGGCGGCATCCAGCCCAAACAGGTTCAGAGAAAAGTTAGTACGCTCTGAAAACTGGTGGTCTAATCTCACATTGTACAATAACCAATCTACTTCAAACCAATTCCTGGCGCGATTACTCTGGAACGGATCATCACTAAACTGTCGATCGTTGAGTCCGCCAGCTTGTTGAGCCAAATAATGCAGATAGGTCAACTCGGCACTGAGGTGAGTTTTTTCAGAAATTTTATATCCTAGATGTCCAAAATAATTTTGAGACTCAAAGCCAGAATTGGGTCTAAATCCATCCCCTCGCTTGTAATTGAAAAAAGTATAGTAGCTAAATCGGTTGGATGTACCACTCAGGCTGGTAAAATTGGTATAAAGCCCATTACTTCCCAAGGTATTTCTAGTGATTAATTCAAAAGCTTTTGAAGGGTTCGGCTTTTTCGTGACAAAATTGACAAGCCCGCCAAACTGGGTTCCATATTGAAGGGATGCGGCTCCACGAATAATCTGAACGCTTTCCAGTGATTCAGCAGGTGGGGCATAGTAGCTTTCGGGATAACCCAATACATCTGCACTGATATCATATCCATTTTGTCGGGTATTAAAGTTGGCCGTACGATTGGGATCCAGACCACGGCCTCCGATATTGAGTTGGAGTCCGGCATCATCATTTTGATAGATATTGAGGCCAGCAACCTGGTTAAAGATTTGTCGGGCATTGTTGGTTGCTAGATTGGCCGTAGAATTTTCCAATAGAACCACCTCGGTTTTTTTACCTGCGTAGATGGCAGTGCCTTCCACATCTTTAAGGCGTTCCAATTGAAAAATCTTTTTTTTACGAGCGGTGATCTCTATTTCGGTCAAGGTTTCTGAAAGTGGTTGCAGGCGTATAGTCGCCGGGAGGGTTCCTGAAGCAATGGTGGTTTCCAACACCTGGTAATCATAGGAGAAAAATACCACTTCCAGACGCTCGGCTGGATGATCAAAGACAAACTTTCCTTGAGCATTGGTAGTCGCTAGTGGGCCGGCATTTTTTTGATACACCACTACATCTTCAACAGGCTGATTGGTGACCGCATCTACCACAATTGAGTCATAGGTGTTTTGGGCGTTGAGCCCAATAAAACAACACATTGCCAACACTAAAATTTTATAATCCATCAATTTCTTCTTCAAAATCCAAAATCCAATTCTTATGCGCCAGTGATTCCTCTATCGCATATAAATCCACGCTGTCATCAATAAATGGCCTGCTCATTCTTCCATTGAGGGCGACATGACTGTCAGCAAATACCTTAATTCCATCATAACCTTGCCCAGTAAAATGGTCTCCCAAATAATGCGCATACTCCAATATAAAATCAGGCTGAAAGCTCATCTGTTTTTCTTGGAGTGGCGTGAGAAAATCAGCATTGTTGACGTAAAAAGATCTTCCGCCGGCGTCCTCAATCCTGAATTGGGTATGTCCCATTTTTTCCATCAACATCACTCGCCAAGAGAACCTATAACCTTCTTCCGTCCAGAACAGTTCATCTGGATAGACCAGGTAACGCCAGGGCAAGAGTAATTGTACGGCAAAGAACACCACCACTACTGGAGCCACAATACTACTGGAAAGTCTTAAAGGAGCAGGTTGATTGTTTCGCTTTCGCGAAAGCGGTAAAAATAAAAAGCCCAAAGGTTTTAATACGCGTTTTAGGAATCCGATGAAACGTTCATGCCATTGAGGAGAAAAGAAGATCAAAGTACTAACGATCATGACGTAAGGAAACATGCCGATGGGAAATAATACGCGAGTGAGCACGTGAAAAACAACAACCGCTATAAAGGCGAAAGGTCTGGTTTTTTTGTACAGCAGCAGAAAGGGAATACTCAGGTCATATATCATTCCTGACCAAGAAAAGGCATAGGCCACCCATTGTTGTTCCATCAGCTCACCGAGCAAAGGCAGATCATATTTGGAAGGCAACCATATCCTTAAGGGCATTGCTCTGATCAACCAATCCGAATTGATCTTGGCTAAACCAGCATAAAAATAAACAATACCCAGCATAAGCTTGATGGTATCGACCGACCATTGCGGAACCTGTGGCACTTTAAATACAGCGATTCCTGTGCGCCAACTATCAATGGAAAAGTATTTGTGCAACGGAAGGAAGATCATCAGAAAACTGATCGCGCTGATAAAATAGTAATGATTCAAATAAGTGGTTTTGTCCATTAATTCGATATAGGTAAAACTGAGAAAGAATACCAACATCGACCAGCGATATTTAAACCCAATAGCGATCATCAAGGCTGCCAGACCGCAAATGACAAATAAGCCATAGGTCCATTCCCCTATAGGTTTTACCCAGGAAAAGCCATAGTAACTAAAATGGAATTGTGGATCTATATAAAGACTTTGGATCCAGCCTTTGGCCCAGAATCTAAGGATACCGTAGAACATCATCAAACCAAACCCAATACGGAATACCGCCAGGGGAGCGGCAGAAGTTTTGGCATTTAGATATGTTTTCAGGGAAGTTTTCATCAAATGAAACGAGCTGCAAAAATACTTGATCACCAAGGTTTCTGCAGCTCGATTCGTTTATTTATTCATGATTAATCACCATCGGCATCCACATAATCTACACTGATGTTCAAAGTTTGCAATAGATCTACCTTGAGTAAGACTACGGCCCGTTGCAACTCGTCGTAGGTTCTGGTCATCATTTGGTTACTGGTACTGATTTGTTCAGAAAAATTATCATCCAACTGGTTCATCTGACTTCTGGCAACCCCTAATTGGTTGTTGATGGCAGCGGTCAAATCCTCAGAACCATTGTTATTTCTCAAGTACGTGGCATAGCTAGCATAACTGGGTCCGCTACCCATTCCATTAAAAGCACGGCCGTTAAAGAAAGCCTCAGAAGCATGTAGAGCAGCCAGTGATAATTGTTTAGACAATTCACCACTGTAATAAGCTTCTACCCTGTCAGGCAATGGGGTCGTTGAAAATACGCCTGCAGGAATACCGATCTTGTTGGCCCGCAAACCTTTTTCGTAATAAAAGATAAAGTCATTGATCAGCAGATTCACCGAACTGGTAGCGGTGTTACCTGTGCTATTGACAAATTGGTCCCGGTAGCTTCCATTCCAGTCATCTAAAACTACATTAGATAGTTCCAGCATGCGATCGATGAGATCTGCCAGGTATTGTTTGCGATTTTGTGCATCGGTTGCAGTGGTATATGCTGTAAGTATGGCAGTTTCATCCTGTCCGACGCCAAAAAGTAGATAATCCAACGCCGGAAAACCAACAGCATCGTTATTGTTTGGGATGGATAAATCGTAAGTACCGCTGGCAATATTGTTATTAATATCGGTTACGTTAGTCGGATAAATATTCATTTGAAAAGCATAGAGAATTTCTTCTGCCTTGCCAATGTTAAACATTTCTATATACTGCCAGGTCATATAGGCATCCAACCAATGGGTGCGTAAACTAGCCAAGGTCGTTGTATTTGGTGTGGCAGTAAAATCCTGCTGTGCCAATTGTAAGTCTTCCAGATCCTCGACGAGTTGGGTCAACGCAGGAATAATGATGTTATCGGCTGCATTTTCAAGCAAGGCTTTTCGGTCAAAGTCGTCTGAAGTCGACCCTCCATCATCTGTGCTTTCTGAGCAAGCGAGAATTAGAAAGATAGCCAGTAAGGGCAATAACAAGTTTCTCAATTTCATCTACTTTATTTTTATTGGGTGGCAAAGGTATGGAACCATTGCTATTCTGATTTGTTTTATCATCAATTTCCAGTCAAGCCTTTATTCGGTTAAGTGGACAACTTTCTCCCGACATCACCGCTCTCGTAGCTTGAGAGTGCAAGTCCAAACTGTTTGACAGGCCTTTGCATTTCAGATCAAAAGCCTTTTATTTTCGATTAGTTGGCCGCCTCAGCCACGGTAAAGCTATATCTGCTGGCAATCTGACTGGACATGGCCTCCAAAGTTGCCGGAGTTAGGTCCCAAAAACCATTGTTTTCCATTAGGGTAGACAAAAAGGCATCCACTTCGGCTTTAGAAAAATAAGGACTGTTGGTTCCTGGTTGTCTGGTAAACTGCAGGCTATAGATAAAACCATATGCCTCTGATAACGCATGAAAAGCGCGGGCAGGATCTGTATTCAGATCATCCTTAGCATCTTCCAGGTAGTACACGGCACGAATGGCTGGGATCATTGAAATCTTTTCTCGGATGATTTCGGCTTGTGCATCCCGTAACTCATAATCATTAGCAACAATAGCAGCACGTCCCAGTTTAAAGGCATCAAATATATCGGTGTCGATACCGGCAAAATCTGCATCGGCCTTGACACGTTCAAGGTATTTACTTAAAAAGCTATCCTGGCCCAGACTTGGATTTGCAGGTGTAGCTTCGGCTCCATAGAGATATCCGTAAGCTTCATCCCATTTGTGTTCCATGACGGTATAGTTTTTTCCTTCGGCCACTACTTTTTGTCCATTCTCCATACGGTTATCCGCTTCATCCAATACTGTTGGGCTGAGATAATTATTGAGTATTTGATCCATCATCAAAGCTCCGAGCAATGATTTGGCGTAAGCCTGATCGTATTCTAGACCTTTGGCGCTGATATATCTGATGGTTCCTCCTCCCGCTTGTTGCAATTGCCCCGGAGTTCCTGGGCTTGCCGTATTCCCCCAGGCAGGAAATACCTCATTAGCCTGACCGGCGATAAATCCGTCAAAGTCAGCTTTGATCGCCGCAGCATCGGTAGAATTGGCTGAAAAATAATCTGCACTAGCCGCTGTTTTACTGCGTAAATTTTTGTCGGAGTCATTGAGACTTCCAACAGAAAAATCCTGATTTCCCTCTTCATGAGCAAACATCGCGTCTAGGGTTGCCTCATCCAAGTTTGGATTTTTTAAGGCAGAATTCAACTCCTCGGCCATGGCGATACGTGTGGTCTGACCGCTGAAGTTGACTGTTGAATTGTTATCTCTTTCAAAGGTATAGGTGGCTGGCGCTTCTACTAAGTTGTTGACAGAAGATCCTTCATCCTCGGAACAGGAGGCCAGTAGTATGGCTCCCATTAACAGAGCGCTGTAAGTTTTAAGTTGGGTCAATTTCATTATATTTTATTTAGACTAGATATAAATAAGATTGTTAGATGACCGCAAATATAAAACCCTTATTTAGATTAAATAAAGATAAGAGTTCGGGATTTCGATTGATATTTATTATCGATTACTCCTCCAACATAAATGTATTATATGGAATAATTCTAAATAACTAATTAAAACGCTGAAGGTTTGAGATTTACACCAAATAGACAAAGACCCCTCTCTATGGATTCTGTAACAGATACAGATTTTGATACATTAGACGCCGATCTTGTCAGCGACAAGTTGGGCTTCAAAAAGCTGTGTAAAATAGGTTTTGATTTTTTCTTTCACCTCTACCATATCAACTTCACGTTTGAGTTCGCTGGCCAATGATGTCACCGCTTTATCATCAATTCCACACGGAATGATATGGTCAAAGTATCCCAGATCCGTATTCACGTTGAATGCAAAACCATGCATAGTGACCCAACGACTGGCCCTTACTCCCATGGCGCATATTTTTCTGGCAAAAGGTGTTCCTACATCTAACCAAACACCGGTTTCACCAGGACTGCGCTGTCCTTCCAGGCCGTAATCTGCTAAAATTTTGATGAATATTTCTTCCAAAAACCTGAGATACTTATGTATATCAGTAAAGAAGTTTTCTAAGTCAAGAATAGGGTAACCAGTAATTTGACCCGGACCGTGATAGGTAATATCTCCTCCCCTATTGATTTTATAAAAAGTAGCTCCGATTTGATCCAGCATTTGTTCGTTGGCCAGTAAATTATCTAAATCGCCACTTTTACCCAGGGTGTAAACGTGTGGATGCTCGACAAATAACAAATGATTGTCGGTGTCTAAACCAGCCTCTGCTCGACGGTTTTTGATTTTGGTATCCAGGATTGCTTTGAATAGCTCTTCTTGGTAATCCCAAGTCTCCTTATAATCCTTCAATCCCAGATCCTGAAAACGCACCCTTTTGTTCATGGTACAAAGGTAAGTGTTTGGGTCGGGAAACATGGAAGACCCAAGTTGTCTTTTACATCTACAAATAGTGGTAAATCTACTGGTACATACCCCAAAAGTAAGCTTGCGTCATCGGTCAGGATTGTTAAGAATGATCAAAGCCGCGATCACACCAGGAATCCAACCCAGTAGAGTTAAAATAAAAACGATAATAATGGAACCACAGCCCTTACCTATGACCGCAAGGGGAGGGAAAATAATGGTCAGAATGACCCGCCAGATACTCATGAAATTGGTTTTGGTTGAAATTGAACTATACTGTATAGACCTTGCAACAGGAATTTTGTTACAAGATACCTATTTCACCAAATCATTTTAAGATCCTTGTAACATTTTGATTAAAGTATTCACTAACAAAGCGAACGATAAAATTTGATCTGATGATTCTTAGTTTAAAAAATCTCTCCAAAACATATAGCAATGGTGTGAAGGCACTCGATAACATCAACATAGACATACATGCGGGCATGTTTGGCCTGCTCGGACCAAATGGTGCCGGAAAATCTACATTGATGCGCACCATCGCCACACTACAAGCGCCAGACAGCGGTAACATTCACCTGGACGGTCTGGACATATTAAACAATAAGATGGAATTCAGAAAGACCTTAGGCTATTTACCTCAGGAATTTGGGGTATATCCCAACATGAGCGCCCATGATTTACTGCATTATTTTGCCACCCTTAAGGGTATTACCAATACATCCGAACGCAAAGCTATTGTAGACAAAGCCCTGGAAGTGACCAATCTCAGTGATGTACGCAAAAAGCATGTCGCTGGGTATTCTGGAGGAATGAAGCAACGTTTCGGGATCGCCCAACTCTTGTTGAACAATCCAAAATTGATCATTGTGGATGAGCCCACTGCAGGACTTGACCCAGCAGAACGTCATAGATTCCTCAATGTATTAAGAGAAATAGGAACCAATCACATCGTTATCTTCTCTACCCACATTGTGGACGACGTCAAGGAACTCTGTACCTCAATGGCCATCTTAAATGGCGGGCAGATCTTATGCCAAAGCACTCCTTCACAATTGGTGCAGGAACTGGATGGAAAAGTTTGGCAAACTACCGCAAGTCGTGATCAAGTCGAACTCTTACAAAAGCAGTACAATGTCATCTCTAGCAGTTTTAATGACGCTAATGATCTCAACGTGCGGGTCTACTCCGATACCTTGCCAGGTGAAGGTTTTGTACCTGCGCAAGCAAGTCTAGAAGATGTTTATTTCACCACCCTCAACCAGCATGAGGAAGTACCAACCCCTCAAATCGCCTAAATATGTTTGTTACCATTTTCTCACATGAGTTTCGGACTTGGTTAAAAAAACCTTTGTTCTACATTTTTACTATTATTTTCTTCTTGCTGGGTGGATTGATCACTTCCATCGCAACTGGAGTCTTCAGCAGTGATAATGTCACTGTGACCAGTAATTCCTATATCAATAGTCCATTGGCAATTATGGGACTGCTGGCCAATATGGCTTTGCTTTGCTATTTATTAATCCCATCCTTTACTGGTACCACGATACACAGGGATTTTAAAAATAATATGCACAACCTGTTATATTCCTATCCAATCAAGAAATGGGAATACCTTACCGCCAAATTCATGGCTGGCTTTAGCATCAACTTGTTGGCTATCGCTGCTTTGCTATTGGGTTTAATGGTAGGAACTTACTTACCTGGTGCTGAACCTGAACTGGTAGGCCCCTTTCACCTCTGGTATTATATTCAGCCATTTTTGGTGATTATTGTTCCCAACGTATTGTTTTACAGTGCGATTGTGTTTGCGATTGTCACCTTTACCAGGAACATGAACATTGGCTTTATGGCCATCTTAACCCTCATTATCATTCAATTGATCACTACCTCATTGGTGGATCAGGTGGATGATCCATTCTGGCTGGCTATGGCAGATCCTTTGGGTAATGTTGCCATGGTTGAAATGACCAAATATTGGACGCCGGTGGAACAAAACGAACTCTTGATTCCGTTTTCTGGTATGATGTTATGGAATCGACTATTATGGTCTGGTGTCTCCTTACTTATTCTTGCAGGGATTCTCGCCAGATTCAAATTTGCTCAACATGCGATTGGTTTTGGTAAAAGCAAAAAGTCTAGTCGACTTACCAAGGAAAATATCAGTAGCGTGGCCAGGGTGATTATGCCTAGTGTAACCGCTAATTTTTCGTTGACTGGACAGCTCAAGACGCTCTGGCACCTGGCCAAGAACAATACCCGATATATTTTATTCGGATGGCCCTTTATCATTATAAGTTTCTTGGCAGTTGCGCTCACATTTGTGTTAATGTTCAACACGGGTATGCTCTATCAAACCAGTATTCTTCCCAAAACCTGGGTGATGCTGGGAGAGCCTTCTACCTATATCTTCTTATTTAGCTATCTATTGATTCACTTATACGCTGGTTTCCTTATGGACAGATCCAAAGCCGCGCATATCAATCAAATTGTAGATGTTACTCCCACCAAAAACTGGATATTCTTGGGCGCTATGTTTATCAGTTTATTTTTGATGGTGGCTGCACTTCAAGTGATTTTAATTTTGTGTGGTGTAGTTTATCAAAGCATCCAGGGCTTTACCGACTACCAGATCGATCTATACCTTTTCCAGGCTTTTCTGATTAATGTCTGGAGTTATGTTCCCTGGATCTTCTTGGCCTTGCTGGTTCATACCTTGGTCAAAAACAAATGGCTGGGTCTAGCCATACTCTTGATCGTTGCTGTTGCCATACCTTTATTACAAGGCGCCATAGGTGTATCCCAGCAGATATATGATTTCAACAGTACGCGTGCCCCCAGCCCATCAGACTTTACTGGATACGGAATAGGGCTTATCACGTACTACACCTACCGGGTGTATTGGATCTTGCTGGCATTGATATTTTTTGTTGTTACCCTTATTTTTTACCGACGTGGAATGGGCACAAATGTCCGTGGTCGTATCGCTTTCGCGAAAGCGAGAACTACCCGCCCCTTGATCATATTTTCTAGTATATGCTTGCTGGCATTTCTGGGAATAGGTTCGTATATCTGGAAGGTGAATAATATTGATAATGAACTACTGACTGGGAAGGAACGGGAGTTAAGACGTGTAGAAGCAGAAAGGGAGTTGGGTAAATACGAAGGAATTCCGCAGCCCAGATTGGTCGCAGTGAATACTTTTATGGACATATTTCCAAAAACGCGTGATTTTAAAGCTGGGGCCACCTATACCATGATCAACAAACATGAAGTGGCCATCGACACTTTACACGTGAACCTCACTAGTTATCCGACAGAAATTGAATTGGACCGAGGCAGTGAAATCGTGTATGATAACGAGGATTATGATTACCGCATGTACCGACTTCAACCGGCCCTACAACCTGGAGACACCCTTATCTTCAAGTTTAAGATTCATAATAAACCCAATAAATTCTTAGACAACAACTCACCCGTATTGTCCAATGGTACATTTATCAATTATGCGGTCTATCCCTCGATCGGATACAACGATGGTTATGAACTGCGCAACCCCAAAGTGCGCAAAAAATATGACTTGCCTGAAAAAGATAGATTGCCTTCACCATATGCCGATGGCGCTACAGATAACAATTACATCAGCAACTATGGCGACTGGATAGATTTTGAAGCCACCTTAAGCACGAGTGGTGATCAGATGGCAATTGCACCTGGGTATTTGATCAAGGAATGGAAAGAAGATGGCCGTAATCATTTTCATTATAAAATGGATTCTAAAATGGTCAACTTCTATTCATTCCTCAGTGGGAAATATGAAGTTACCCGTGAAAAATATAAAGGTGTGAACCTGGAAATTTATCATCATCCCGAACATACGTACAATGTAAACCGAATGATGAACGGACTAAAAAAAGGATTGGATTACTACAATGCCAACTATACCCCTTACCAGCATCGTCAAGCCCGGATCATAGAGTTTCCTAAACAGATGGGTAGTTTTGCCCAGGCATTTGCCAATACTATACCTTTTAGTGAAGGCATAGGTTTTATCGCCAATGTGGATGACGAAGACCAAAATGTAGTAGATTATCCGTTTTCTGTCACTGCACACGAACTCGCACATCAATGGTGGGCACATCAAGTGATTGGTGCCAAAGCCAAAGGCGCTACGCTACTATCAGAAAGCTTATCAGAGTATAGCTCGCTCAAAGTCTTAGAAAAAGAAAATGGTGCTAACCAAATGCGCAACTTTCTCAAGGATGCCATGGACTCCTATTTACAGGGACGTACTTCTGAAAGCATTAAAGAAAATCCTTTGATGTACAATGAAAACCAACCATATATCCACTACAGGAAAGGATCGGTAGTATTGTATGCCATGAGCGATTATTTAGGAGAGAAAAAATTTAACGATGTAGCCAAACGCTTTGCGGAAAAATATAGGTTTGTAGGACCTCCTTATCCCACTGCGCCCGAATTTGTCGAGGACTTGAGAAGCGTTACACCAGACTCTTTACAGTATCTGATCAAAGATATGTTTGAAACGATCACGCTCTATGACAATGAAGTAACTGAAGCTACTTATGAAGCCAAGACTGATGGCACCTATCAAGTGAATATCCAAGCATTGGTCAGCAAATATAGATCCGACAAAAGGGGAGAAAAAAGCTATGCGAGTGTACAACGTGATAGTCTGAGCTATACAGGGGACGACAAGGAAAAGACGTTGAATTCGCTACCGCTGGCCGATTATATCGAGGTAGGAGTTTTTGGAGAAGAAAATCCAGAAACGGGTGAGGAAGAAGTGCTTTTTCTAAAAAAACTTAAGGTAAGTGATATTCAGAACAATTTTGAAATCACAGTCCCTGCCCTACCTGTCGAAGTAGGTATAGATCCGTATTATAAGTTGATTGATCGCGATCCACTAGATAATCGTAAATCGCCTAAAGAAAAAAAGCAGGAAACCGACACCGCTGATTGATCCAATTGATCTAGAAATAAAAAGCCTTTCTTGTGCAGTTTCATGTGTAAGAAAGGCTTTTTCATGCTGTGGTTTTAACAGAGCTATCACATCAAGCAACATCTCCTGTTGTACCTTTAGTTGAACATGAAAGTACTACTCACTGGAGCCAATGGCTATATCGGCGTGCGCTTATTGTATGAACTCCTTAAAAAGGACCATGAAGTGGTGTGCGCGGTACGCAGTGCGTCAAGATTGTCGGTTCCCGATGAGATCAAAGAGCAGGTTGAGATTATCGAGATAGATTTTTTGAAGGATGACCATCAAGATGCAATTCCCAAAGACATCGAGGCTGCCTATTACCTGATCCATTCAATGAGTTCGAGTACGGAAAACTTTGACCAAATGGAAGCCGATAGTGCGCAGCACTTTGTTGATTTGGTCAATGCCACCGACTGCCAGCAGGTCATTTATCTGTCTGGAATTGTGAATGAGGAACAGCTGAGTAAGCATCTGCTTTCGCGAAAGCGGGTGGAAGACATCCTTTATGAAGGAAAATTTCACCTAACGGTACTAAGAGCCGGGATTATTGTAGGCAGCGGGAGTTCGTCTTTCGAAATTATACGTGATTTGTGCGAGAAATTGCCAGTCATGATCACGCCAAAATGGGTCAACACCAAAACACATCCCATCGCCATACGTAACGTCATGAGCTTCTTAACTGGCGTCCTGGGTAATAAAGAATCTTTTGACCAGAGTTTTGATATAGGCGGAAAAAGTATTTTGACCTACAAGGAGATGATGCTACAATATGCTGAAAAACGCCAACTCAAATTATGGATGATCACGTTACCAGTTATGACGCCAAAGCTGAGCTCGTATTGGCTCTATTTTGTCACCAGCACTTCTTTTAAATTGGCTAGAAATCTAGTGGACAGCATGTCTGTAGAAGTAGTGGCTAGTCCCAATGACCTCGCTGAACGATTGGCCATACCTTTATACACTTACCAGGAGGCTTTAGATATGGCTTTCGCCAAAATTGAGCAGAACCAGGTCGCCAGTAGTTGGAAGGATTCCATGGTCAGCGGCAGATTTAAACGCAATTTGAACAAATTCAAAAAAGTGCCTTCTTATGGGTGTTTGAAAGATGCACAGCAACTCAAAACCAAAGATGCTGACGCTGCATTGGAGCGTATTTGGTCTATTGGTGGTAGAAATGGCTATTACTATGCCAACGGATTGTGGAAAATCAGGGGCTATATCGACAAATTGTTTGGTGGAGTGGGATTGCGTAGAGGACGAACCAACCAAACCACCATTTATGCAGGTGATGCGTTGGATTTTTGGCGGGTATTGGTGGCTGATCGCACTGAGAAACGCTTGTTGTTATTTGCCGAAATGAAGGTTCCAGGTGAGGCTTGGCTAGAATTTGAAATCGATGAAGACCAGGTTGTTCACCAAACGGCGACTTTCAGACCACGCGGACTTTGGGGCAGGTTGTATTGGTACAGTATGTTGCCTTTTCACTATTTCATTTTTGCTGGTATGATCCGACATATTGCCCGCGGAAAATAAGCAATTCCATGGGGCAGGTATTCTTAGTTGCCCAGTGTTTATCTTAGAATTGATAACCCTTCAAATCCGCTTGTAAATCAACATAGGTAGGATGAACAACCTTAATTTCCTCAATACTATTGTCCAAAGAAGTAGAGAAATAGCCGTTTACGTCTGTAATTACTTCTTGTTCTGCTGTAGCAGTTTTGATATAAATAGAGGCATTTTTAATCGGATCTCCCTTTTTGGCATCAATAACAATTCCTCTGATGGTTGCTGTAGTGTACCTTTCAATCTCCAATCGCATCAAAGAACGATCTTTATTATCCTTGGTTTTTGATACCACCAATTGCGGATAATCCTTGCCTGCAATGGTGAGTAATGAAGTATCCGGGGATATATTTTTTTTGGCACTACAAGCTGTAGCTAACAAGACCAGCATCAAGAGGTATAAAATATTCTTCATCATCACTACATTTAAAATTAACTTACATCTGTTCAGGTACCTCAATACCCAACAGCCCACAAGCGCTCTTGACTACCAAAGCAGTCTTATAAGCCAACATCAATCGGAATTGCTTCAGGTCTTGGTCTGTTTCTTCAACGATTTTAGGCACGTTTTGATAAAATGAATTGAATTCCTTGACCAATTCATAAATGTAATTAGCAAGCAAAGCCGGACTGTATTTATCGGCTGCATTTTGAATGACCTCTGGATATTGCTGCAAAGATTTGATCACGGCCGTATCTTTCTCCGTCAGCGACAAATCTGTTGCTGCCGTCAGATTTTGATGGTCAAATCCTGCTTTATCAAGTATAGATTTGATACGGGCATGGGTGTACTGTATAAACGGCCCTGTGTTCCCTTGAAAATCAACAGACTCTTCTGGATCAAACATCATGCTTTTCTTAGGGTCAACTTTGAGCATAAAATATTTAAGGGCACCTAGTCCAATCATGTTGTACAAGGATTCTTTCTGACTCTCAGAAAGTCCGTCCAATTTACCTTGCTCGTCGGCGATTTGACGAGCGGTATCCGTCATTTCCTGCATAAGATCATCAGCATCCACCACGGTTCCCTCTCTGGATTTCATTTTCCCTGAAGGCAGTTCCACCATCCCATAACTCAGGTGATACAAGTTAGCTGCCCATTCAAATCCCAGTTTCTTTAAAATTAGAAACAAAACTTTAAAATGGTAGTCCTGTTCATTACCGACTGTATAAACCATGGCATCGATATCGTGGTCCTTCACACGCTGGATCGCTGTACCTATATCCTGTGTCATATACACAGCAGTTCCATCGCTGCGCAAGACCAATTTGCGATCCAATCCATCGTCGGTCAGATCTATCCATACCGAACCGTCCGGATCTTTTTCAAAAACACCTTTGTCCAATCCGTGTTGTACCACATCTTTGCCCAAGAGATAAGTATTGCTCTCGTAATAAAGACTGTCAAAGTCCACTCCCAGGTTCTTATAGGTGACGTCAAAACCATCGTAAACCCACTGGTTCATCTTTTCCCATAAAGACACTACTTCAGGGTCACCCTTTTCCCATCGCTGTAGCATTTGTTGCGCTGCAATCAGGGAAGGTGCTTGTTTTTTAGCTTGCTCTTCGGTTTTTCCGTCAGCTACCAAAGCTGCTATTTCCTTTTTGTATTCCTGATCAAATCTGACATAGTAATTCCCTACGAGCTTATCCCCTTTTAATCCTGAAGTTTCAGGAGTTTCTCCATCACCAAACTCTTTCCAAGCCCACATGGATTTACAAATATGTATACCACGGTCGTTGATGATTTGAGTTTTATTCACCTTTCTACCTGTAGCTTGAATGATATTGGCCACGGCATAACCCAACAAATTGTTGCGAATATGCCCCAGGTGCAAGGGTTTATTGGTGTTGGGCGAACTGTATTCTACCATTACGCCAGGAAGATCCTCCTTAATTTTTTGGATGCCATAATCAGCTTGAGCCAAGATAAGATTAAAGTCTTCCAGCAAGGCATTATCGGCCAAACTGATGTTCAGAAATCCTTTGATCACCTCGATCTCGCTGACCAAGGTGGTATGCTCTTGTAAATATGCACCGATTTGTTCACCTATCACGGCGGGATTGCCTTTGATGTGTCGCAACATTGGAAAAACCATAATGGTAAAATCTCCTTTTTGGTCCTTTCGCGTAAGCGTAATCTCTACGTCTTCAAGGGTGACCGAAAAAAGGCTCTGTACAGCTTCCTTTGTTTTTTGTTCCAGTTGTTGGATCAGCGTCATAACGGCAATTTAAGCCTGCAAAGATAGGAATTATGAAAGGCTTAACCCGTCGTGGGGACTAATAAAGTAACTTTGAATTATGCTGCACAACGTCTCTTACAACAACCCAAAAATCGATCGCGTCATCAAACAAGAAGTAGGCGGCATCCTCACACTAAAAGAACGTTGGAAACTCAAGGGGTCTGGTTCGCCCAAACTGTTGATAACCCAAGCCAGTATACAAATTCATAATTTGATGGTGATGGACAACAATGCCAACAACTGCAATATTGAGATCCGACAAAAAGGAATAATAGTAAGGTTCAGGTCGTTGTTGGAAACTTATGCCCTACCTATACCTTTCTATAAGTTGACCTTATACAAAGGGCTGGCACAGGAATACAGTATTCATCGGGACAATTATTTTGTCAAGATAAAAGCAGATCAGCAACGCATACATCAATTTTTTGACAAGCTGCAATGGTTTAAAGCAGACCACGGCTATGACCAGGTTGATGATTTATAAGCGTCTTTTATCGCCAACTTACACGCAGATGAGCGATGTGTAAATGAGCTGACTCTACACCCAATCTTTGTTGGTTCTATAGACCACACCTTTGAATAAAGCTACCAGCTCTTCTCCTCTTTTCACCTCGACAATATGAAAACCCAGTCTGTTCTTGGGTAGATCCAGAGTGCAGGTGGCCGTGAGGAAATCTCCAGCTTCCAAGGCTTCAATGTGATTGATACTGGACTCTATGGAAAGCGCATATTTCCCGTGGGTATTGGCGGTAAAACCAAAAGCTGTATCTGCCAAGGAATAGGAAATACCACCGTGCGCCTTCCCCATGCTGTTGAGCATTTCTGGTCGTACTTGCATTCCTAGAGATACCTTACCTACCTCAACCGACAGGATTTTGATTCCCAGCCAGGTAGAAAAAGGGTCTTTGGACAACATATGCTGCGGAATTTGAGTAGCTTCCATCATCTAAAATTGGCTTAGTTTTTTTGTTGTATTGTAGTTTCGCATGGTACAGTCCACAACCAGTTTACGTTCAAAAAACGCATTGGTCAACTTGGTTTTCCCAAAACCTGTCCCGCAATAAAAATATAGAATGTCATTGTCGATAGCGAATTTTTCAATTTCACTGGCATAGGACATCACCTCATCAATTTTCTCTTGATCGGGAACATTAGACAGAAATCCAAAACTCATGAATCTAGGCTCTTCTAATGTTTCCAGAGCATAAGGATTGTTGGCTAGTATCTGTACCAGGTCAGCCTGTTTCCGAATCATTACAGGTACCTCCAGTTGGAAATTGTTACGTAGTACATCCTGTATCTTAACTTTTAGATCAGACGGGTTGTCAGCGCTTTCTATATGAACATTACCGCTTTGGATATACGTGCGTACTCCATGATATCCAGCCTCTTCAAGAGCTGTCCTAAGATCAGCCATCGGGAGTTTATTCTTCCCGCTGACGTTGACACCTCTCAAAAAAACAATATACGCAGTCACGATAACTCAAATTCTTGCTGGTTTTTGTCCATACGCCTCAAAATGGGCGAGCATCGGTACCTGTCCTCGCGATACAGGTCATACAAAATATCCATTTGTTGAACACACCAGGCCAGTCCTTTTTCATTGGCCCAAGCTAGCAGACCTTTTGGGTAGTTGACTCCTTTGGTCATGGCATTGTCGATGGCATCTGCGGTGGCGATGTTGAGAAACAAGGCATCTGCCGCCTCATTGATCAGCATGGCCAGCACTCTGTTTTGGATATTTTCCAATAAGGCTGGAGATTTGTCAGGGCTCGCTTTCGCGAAAGCGCGGTCACTTTCAGCTTCGGTATAATCGTAAAAACCTTTTCCGGTCTTACGCCCCAACCATCCAGCTTCTACCAGTCTTTTCTGGGTCAATGAAGGTTTATATCTGGGATCAAAATAAAAAGCAGTAAACACGGTTTCGGTCACTACATAATTGACATCATGGCCTATATAATCCATCAATTCAAAAGGTCCCATTTTAAAACCCAATGATTTCATAGCAAAATCAATGGTGGCGATACTGGCCTGACCTTCCTCGTAAATACGAAGGGCCTCGGCATAAAAGGGCCGAGCGACTCGGTTCACAATAAAACCTGGGGTATCCTTGGCTACAGCGACCGTTTTGTTCCAGTTTTGGATCGTTTCCACAATCGTATCGGTTACTACTGGATTGGTTTGAATAGCAGGGATGATTTCAACCAGTTTCATGAGTGGCGCAGGATTAAAAAAGTGAATTCCTATACATCTTCCTGGCTGGTGAAGTGAGGCAGCTATACTCGCCATACTCAAGCTGGAAGTATTAGAGGCTATGATGCAATCCTTTCCAACTACTGACTCCAGCTGTTGGAACAATTTGGTTTTGACTTCCAGATTTTCCACAATGGCCTCAATGATCAGGTCACTATCCGCCAGTGATTCCAAGTTGTCTGTATATCTGATATTTTGCTGTATACTGTCTTTTTTTGCCGTATCGATACGACCTTTTTCTACGAGTCGGTTGAGGATCTTGTCCAAAGCAGTTTTGGATTTTTCCAACTGTTCCTTTGATCTGTCCATCAATCGAACCTGACAACCAGCCGTGGCGGCTACCTGCGCAATACCGCTTCCCATGGTTCCAGCTCCGATGATCCCTATTTTATTAATACCCATAAAGTTTTAATCTGATTGTATATTGTTGGCTACAAAGATTCATTGGTCAGGTTTCTATTTCCCTTTGAATACAGGTTGGCGTTTTTCTACAAATGCGCTTACACCTTCCTGATAATCTTCGGTTGAAGCACTTTCGATCTGTAATTTTGATTCTAAGGTCAACTGTGCCTCTAAATCATTGGTCATAGAAGCATTTAAGGCCTTTTTGGTATTGGCCAAAGCGATGGTAGGCAATTGTGCTAATTGATCGGCCGTTTTTTGAAAAGCGGATTCAAAGTCGTCTGATTTTTCCACTTTATAAATCATTCCCAATTTTTCGGCTTCGACGGCACTTATTTTGTCCGCCAGCATCATGGCTGCACTTGCCTTTCCGAAACCAATCAGACGCGGAAGAAAAAATGTGCCTGCACTATCCGGAATTAATCCAATTTTTGAAAAAGCTTGTATAAATGCTGCCCGCTCTGAAGCAATGACCACATCGCAGCACAAAGCAATATTGGCTCCCGCGCCCGCTGCCACACCATTGACCGCAGCGACGACAGGTTTTTCCAATTGACGTATTTTCATCACAATAGGATTGTAGTGGTCATCCAAAATAGCTTTAAAACCTGGATTCAGTTCAGGATCAGTAATTTCCTGGATATCCTGACCGGCACAAAAAGCTTTCCCAGCGCCCTTAATTATTACCGCACGCACATCATCATGAGTCGCACATTGATCCAAAGCATCCTGCATGGCATGGGCCATTTCTTTGTTAAAAGAATTAAATACTTGTGGACGATTAAGGGTAATCGTAGCCACAGCATTGTTGATTTGAAATTGAATGGTGTCAGACATAAGTTATTGGGTAAGGAATATCGAGCCACTAGGTATTGGGCACGGCTCATTTTATTTTAAACATTTAAAGTAATCAAAAGGCTCCTGGCAATCATTGCATTGGAACATGGCTTTGCAGGCGGTAGATCCAAACTGACTTACCAGCCTAGTATTTTTTGAACCACAATTGGTACAAGCTACTACTTTTTCACCGTCCAATAGTGCAGCTTTATCAGCCGACTCCTCCAATGGGGCAGCGACTCCGTATTTTTCCAAGGCTTGACGGCCTCGTTCCGTAATCCAATCAGTGGTCCACGGCGGACTCATCACTAGAGCGATATTGGTCTGGTAACCCGCTTTCGCGAAAGCGCGTTCCAAATCATCCCCAATCACATCCATAGCTGGACAACCGCTATAGGTAGACGTGAGTTTGATATGCACCTTCTGCCCATCTCGCTGTGCCTCCCTGATCACTCCCAGGTCAATCACATTGAGCACGGGAATCTCTGGATCCTTTACAGATTCCAAAATGGGAAGTAATTCTTTATCGATGTTGACATCCATGGGGCTCAGTTGAAGAATTTAATTTACCAGCGACTATTGGGGTAGGTACGTTGCATGTATTGCATTTCGGCCAGGATTCTACCCATGTACTCGCTGTGCATTCCTTTTTTTCCGCCTTTTTGAAAGTATTCTACTTCTGGGACTTTGAGGGTCGCCGTTTCCAGCAATTGTTCTACTTTTTCATAATAGTATTCTCGCAATTGCAACATGTCGGGCGCAACCCCTGCTTCCATCATCGCTTTACTGGAGGCAGTAGAATGGAAGAGTTCGTCTGTATAAATCCACAGATCATCTACGGCCTGTTGCACCCTATGGTGACTTTCTTCTGTACCATCACCCAATCGTTTTAACCAATCGCCTGAAAAACGTTCATGGTAGGCAGCCTCCTTGATTCCCTTAAAGGCTAGAGATCTTAAGGTTTCATCAGCACTTTGTTGCAAGGCGTTGAGAAACATTCTATTGTACACGTCAAAAAAGTACTGTCGGACGATCACATATCCAAAATCCGTGTTCGGCTGCTCAACCAACAGCACATTTTTATATTCACGTTCCTTGCGCAAAAATGCGATATCATCTTCTGTGGTCTGATTGGCTTTTAATTGAGCGATATACTGATAAAAACTACGCACCTGACCCAAAAGATCCAAGGAAATATTGGTGATCGCGATATCAGGTTCTAAGTTGGGGCCATGGCCACATAACTCACCTAGACGTTGACCTAGGATGAGATAATTATCTGCCGTTTCTAACAGGTAATTAATCAAGTGCTCTTTATTTTCCTCTTGGGTAAGGAATGTAGGGTTTAATTCTTTAATAGGTTTCATGATACTGTGTTCAAGAAATTGATAGATGCATTATAGCAGCGTAATGATGAAAAGCAAGTTCCACATCCAGCGGTCTCCATTAGACATGCCACCGACTACTGCTTGTTGAAACAATGTGTGGCAATTTCCTCAAGCTTCTACATGTGTTTTACCTCATCTGGCAAGTCGTAAAAGGTGGGGTGACGGTAAACCTTATCATTGGCGGGTTCAAACAACTCAGCACTCTGATCTGGATTGCTAGCCGTAATATGTTTACTTTCCACCACCCAGATGCTCACTCCTTCACTGCGTCTGGTATATACATCTCTAGCGTTATTCAGTGCCATTTCTGCATCTTCAGCATGTAGGCTTCCACAATGTCTGTGTTCCAGGCCATTTTTTGAGCGGATAAATACTTCCCACAATGGGATCTCATTTTTCATAAGGTCAGATTTTGACGGTGTTTCAACCAATTTTGTTATTAAGCTGACTTGCTTTTTCGATCATTTTGTTTGCGGGCATAGGCTGTGGCTGCCTCGCGTACCCAGGCACCATTTTCCCAAGCATTTTTTCGATCTTCAAGGCGTTTTTTATTCATCGGGCCATGACCCTTCACTACTTGCCAAAACTCGTCCCAATCAATTTCACCAAAATCGTAATGGCCAGTTTCTTCATTCCATTTTAATTCAGGATCAGGAATGGTCAAGCCCAGAATATCAGCTTGGGGTACGGTTTGATCAACGAACTGCTGGCGCAACTCATCATTGGTTTTTCTTTTGAGTTTCCACTTCATCGATTGCTCGGTATGTGTACTCGCGGCATCTGTAGGCCCCAACATCATCAGCGAGGGCCACCACCATCGATCCAATGCATCTTGCGCCATTTGCTTTTGTTCTTCCGTTCCATTACACAACGACAACATGATTTCATAACCTTGGCGCTGGTGAAAACTCTCTTCTTTACATACCCGAACCATAGCTCTGGCATACGGACCAAAACTGGTGTTACATAAGGGTACCTGATTAATAATTGCAGCACCGTCTACCAACCATCCAATGGCTCCTATATCCGCCCAGGTAAGTGTTGGATAATTAAAGATCGAGGAATATTTGGCTTTCCCGGAATGCAGGTCTTCGTACATCTGCTCCCTGGAGATCCCCAGGGTTTCACAGGCGCTATATAGATAAAGTCCATGACCCGCCTCATCCTGTACTTTGGCCAACAAGGCTACTTTACGACGTAGGGATGGCGCTCTGGTAATCCAGTTCCCTTCTGGTAACATACCTACAATTTCTGAATGTGCATGTTGGGAAATTTGGCGTATATGGGTTTTGCGATACTTTTCAGGCATCCAATCTTTCGGCTCGATTTTTTCATCTGCCGCGATTTTTGCCTCAAACTGTTCTTCCAAATTTTTTATTTCTGCTTCACTCATTTTTTTGTGTTTTTAAGACCATTTGACAAGGTCAATTCAACAATAGATGGATGGTTGATGGGGTAACTGCGCTTTCGCGAAAGCGAATACCGACTACACATCATAATCCACCACTAGTTTTTTACTGGTTGGCACGCTGACACAACTCAGCACAAATCCTTTTTCTACTTCCTCTTCGGTCAGTGCATAATTTACTTTCATTTCCACGCTTCCTTCCCTCACCTTGCACTTACAGGTACTGCAAACACCACCTTTGCAAGCAAATGGTAAATCTGCTCCTGCGGCAATAGCTGCATCCAGCACATTATCATGGTCCTCGCCCAGGACAAAATGAAACTCTTTACTTCCATCGATCACTGTAACATCGACACCGTCTACCTTTTTCTCCAAAGCTTTGGCAGCTCTGGCCTTATCCTCTTCACTTAAACCACTGACAAAAAGTTCAAAATGTATATTTTCCTTTTTCATTCCAGCAGCTACCAGTTCGTCACGGATCAAAAAGATCATTTCTTCTGGACCACAAATAAAAGCGTGATCTGTATGCGGGGCATTGATCAAGGTTTGGGTTAGCACCTGTAATTTTTCCTGATCAAACCTCCCGTTGAACAAAGGAATATCCCGGTGCTCACGACTCAAGAAATAAAATACCTCCAATCGGTTGAAGTATTTGTTCTTCAAAGCCTCCAACTCTTCCTTAAATATAATGGATTTAACGGTGCGATTCAGGTAAAATAACTTGAATTTGGCATGAGGCTCTTGGGCCAAATGAGTTTTGATGATACTAAGCATAGGGGTAATACCACTACCCGCAGCAAAGGCGATATAGTTCTTAGCTTCGCTCTCCGCCTCACAGTCGATCCCAAAATCACCACTGGGAGCAGCAACTTGTAATCGGTCACCTGCCTTGAGCTCACGATTGGCATAAGTGGAGAATTTACCATCAAAAATCTCTTTTACCGCCACTTTCCATTCATCATCAAGCGGACTGCTACACAAAGAATAGCTACGACGGACGTCTTCTCCGTTGATTCTAGCTCTTAAGGTCAGAAATTGCCCCTGTCGAAAACGAAACTCTTCTTTGAGTTCATCTGGAACATCAAATGTAAGGACCGTGGTATCATTGGTCTCTTTATATACATCGCTTAATTGAATATCGTGGAATCTGCTCACAGTAACTTGGTCGTTTAATCCATACAAAACTAACACTTGTTAGTTTGATTTCAAAATTGGTTGAAATTATGCAATAGCACTCATCAGCCTACTTTAGTAATCATTTTGTAATGATGACAACTGAAGCTATTGATTGGCACTCTTCCTCTCAAATGTAGGAGTGTTTAACCAATATCGGTCAAAAAATAAGATACAGCCGTGAAGGTTTAACGGGACGTTCACGTGCTCGCCTGCGATTGCTCAGTATATTGCGGCCATGAGTTACCCCAAATTAAAGGTTCCAGATTCCATCCGAACAGAAGCTGAACAAGCCATGTCCTATTATCCCGAATTGCGTAACACTGCTATCGAATTCAAGTTCAATGATATGGTGCGAAAGAACTTTATGCAGGCGCAACCTACCTATGCCAGTATTTTAAAATCCCGCAAAAACCGCGCTTATATCATACTGATCAGCAAAGAGTTTAAAGTAGAAAATCATGTTTTCACTATTGATCAAATACCCAGCGAAGTCCTGATCGGATGGTTAGGTCATGAATTGGGTCATGTGATGGATTATCGGTCAAAAAGCAGTTGGGGAATGCTTATTCTTGGGTTAAAATATCTGTATTCTCCCTCTCATATTCAAGAAGTAGAACGTGCGGCAGATGATTTTGCTGTACGCCACGGGATGGGGGATTACATTCTAAAGACCAAAAATTTTATTCTTAACCACACCAGTCTTTCTGACACCTACAAAGAACGGATGAGGAGGTACTACCTTTCTCCAGAGGAAATTTTAGAACTGATCAATAGATACTCAGATACAGGGCAGACCCCCACCGAAGAGGAGTTGGCTCCCAATTGAATCCATTTATTGTAGAGATGATTGGCCAAAAACATCTGATTGGCTTTTCAGAAATAGTTGTAAAAAAGAAAAGATTTGTCTTACGCTTATTTGGTTTTTTGGCCTTTGACAAAATCCTCCCAGGTCGCAAACTGCTCCTCTTTCATTACTTTTTCCATTTTTACTTGCCCTCCTTTTTTCTTGTTGTGATCATTCCAGTCAGCAAATAATTTTGGTGAGACTTTATGTACTCTAATTCCTTTAAGTGCCTTTTTTCTGGCGACTTTGTAATTTTTATTAGCTTCGGCCAACTTCTGGTCGAGTGCCTGGGCCAGTTCGTCCTCACTAGCTGATGTGGCGGTCCCCAGATACCACACATGGTGGAACTCACCCTCGATCTTTTTGGCGCAAACCGTAAATTCCTTGATACTGGTATCGAATTGTTGCTGTAGTTCAGTAATCGCTGTTTCCATCTTCAGAACGGAGAGTTGGCTACCTACTACGTTTAGGAAAAACTTGGTTCGCCCGGTGATTTTGATTTCGGCCCGGGACTTGTCCGTGAATTTAATGGTATCACCAATGAGGTATCTCCATGCGCCAGCTACCGTTGATATAATCAGGGCATAGTCAACATCTTCCTCAATTTCCTTGAGATTCAGCACCGGTGCACCTTCTTTGATACTCCCATCTTGGGCTACATATTCAGGTTGAAAAGGAACAAATTCAAAATAAATACCTCCATCCGTGATCAATTCCATGGCATCTGTATCCGGCCTTTGCTGGCAAGCGATAAAGCCTTCACTGGCCAAATAAGTATCGATGATTTGTACAGGTCGGCTAAATAGCTTCTCCAAACTGGTTCTGTAAGGTTCAAACGCCACACCTCCAGAAGTATAAACACTTAAGTTGGGCCAAATCTCGTGAATGGAATCGGCCTGATGGTAATCCATGACTTTTTTCAACATCATCTCCATCCAAGACGGAATCCCGCTTAACATCCCAATATCCCAGTTTTTGGCTTCTTCGGCAATTCTTTCCACACGTTGATCCCAGTCTTCTATTGAGGAAATCTCTCTTCCAGGTCTATAAAAGGCATCTAGAAATTCAGGAATTTGACTGGCTGAAATACCACTGATCTCCCCAATAATAAATCCATCTTCTTCATCGAGAGCTGTTGAGCTGCCAAGAGCCAACACCTCAGATTCAAAAGCTTCATTGGGAAGGTCAAAATGAGTCAAAGAACTTACCTGTCGGGTACCTGCTGCCTTGATGGCATCGATCATTTCTTCAGTTACGGGAATGGTCTTGGATTTCTTACCGGTAGTACCACTGGATCTGGCCAGGAATTTAGGACTTCCAGGCCAGGCAATATCTGGGTTTCCAGCCTTCATCTGATTCCACCATTTCTCATTCATTTCATGGTAGTCAAAATACGGTACCGCTTTCGCGAAAGCGGATGCTACTTCATCCTCCTCTAATATTCCTGCAAAATCGTAATACAATCCAAAGGAAGTATTCTTAGCAGTTTTTAAAAGTTTACGTAAAACTTTTTCTTGTGCTTCAACATGATCTGCAGTGCTGGAAAAGCTATCGTGCAGGTGGAGCGCGGTTTTTATAATGGGACCCAACAGAGCCATAAGATCAGTAGTTTAATCCAAAAATACTACCCGGCTGGAGGCACAAGCGTTAAGTTTTAGGTAATTGTTTATTTTTTAATCAATTGATGAACTGAGCTCCCTCCATCCGTGCGCAAACTGATCCAGTACATTTGTGAAGCAGCACCAGAAAGATCTACGTTAAATTGATCCAGCCCACTTACCTCTTTGGATTGAATCAGTCTGCCCTGCAGGTCATAAATATCGTATGCATAGATCTTTAGTGCACCAGTGCTTTGTACAGTAAAGGTTTGACCAAAGGGATTGGGGTAAATATTTACTCCTTGTGTCAATATGCTTTTATTGCTAATAGCCACATCATCAAAATTCAATAGGTAATCCTCCACTTCACCTGCGGTGGTACCACACGGAGAGTCAGGACTATAATAATTATTTCTCACCCTTAATCTCACTGATTGATTCTGCACCGCATGATCAGGCACAACAAACTCAGCAGTACCCGTATTATTGACGTAGCCTGTAAGCATTACAAGTTCATCTGCGCTAAAAACCCTATTCCCGTCAAAATCAATCCAGCCCCTGCCTCGGTCTGGTGAAAAGGCATAATCGAGGGTCATCGTGATTCGGTATCGGTCACCTATTTCCAAAGTAGGCGGGGCATTATCATAATAAAGGGTATAAATATTCTTCCCACTATTATTGGAGAATACTGTCGTATTAGTAGTTAAGTTCTCTAAAGTGACATTGTTGATATAATCAGCACCTGTCCTGGAAGTTCCAGAGGCCTCGCAGTATTCTGTCAATATGTGACGGTACATGAATTTATAGGTTTCAGTTTTCTTCCCTGTACTTGTCGTTGCCACCACCTTAAAGTAAACTTTATCGCTGACTTGTCCGGATGGAATGGGAGTATTAGATTCCCAAGTATCACCCGCAGTGTTTGTCATAGGAATAATGTTATTGAAATTTAGATTGTTGAAGGACCATCGCACTTCTACCCCTGACAAAGTTCCATCGTAGCTAATTTCAGAAGTAACATACTGATCCTGTGATGTATATGGAGTCAGTTCTGTCGGCGGATTGGTGATTGTGGTGTAATTAATAGCTGGATAATTTGCTCGCCCTACCAACTTAGTTTCCCAGAGCCCTCTTCCCCAAGTAGAAGCTTTAAGCGTGTTGGTGGCATATACGATCTCTAGTTCCTCGACTGAAACGTTGGGCAACCCGGTACCTAGAGTAGTCCAGGTGTTTCCCGCTGCTGGTTTGGTAAAAACGCCCAATTCTGTACCCAAATAAATATTACTGGCGTCATCGTGATCCACGACCACGGTATGTACGGGCATATTACCAAGGTTGTAGGTAATATTATTCCAGGTCAAACCACCATCTTTAGATTCATATACTTTCTTACCATCGTTTTGGTAGTTGGCGTATACTACATAGATCGTATCATCATCCAAAGGATCAAAAGCAATGTCCTTGATACTTGAATTGGGAAGGTTGGCGCTTATATTAATAAAGCTACTGCCTGCGTTGGTTGACTTTTCAAGACTGGAACCCCTAGAAATCAACATAATATTGGAGTTATTTTGGGCGATTTCAGCATGTTGAATAGATCCAGTAAACGACGATGGAGTACCTCGCAAGATCCAGTTTTCACCAAAATCGTTGCTTTCAAAAATCTTGCTACTGAAATGAAATACTTTAAGTTGATCATTTGGGTCAAATGCCAAGGGTGCTTCCCAATCTGCATTTCCATTTCCTGACTCGTTGTCGGGTGATATAAGGTCCCTGGTCAAACCACCGTCTCGTGATCTCACTCTGCTACCAAACTGGATGCTCCCGATCATATAATCATCATTTAGGGGGTGAATGATGCCCTCCATACCATCTGCACCGTAATACTCAACCCAACCATTTTCCGTGAGCAGACTGGTACCATTATCTTGGGAACCGACGATAGTTCGCGAGTTGTTGTTCTGACTTACCCCTAACTTGTAATTTTCTCGAATTCCAACAGTCTCGCTCAACAATTTCCAGTTGAGACCGTTGTCACTGCTTTTGGCCAAATATCCATCTGTAGAGACATAAAATACACCATTGATGCATCTGGCGTTTCTGATATCTGCATGTACATATTTAGTCGTGGTCTGAAAATTCTGTGTGAGACTTCCCGTTCCATTGGCGACGTTGCCCAACCACCAATAAGTACGCTGCGTAAAGCTTTGACCTTCATCACTGCTCATTTCTATATCGACACAAGCATTCAGGATTTGATTGGAATCTGTATCGCTGACGGCAAAACCATTTCCACAGCCCAAATTGGGAGTTCCCAATAAGCTAAAAGTTAGCCCGTTATCCGTACTTTTCCATACACCATTGGCTGAACCGAAATAGACACATTCGTTACAGGCAGGGGTAACGCTGATGGTACCTGACCGATTGTTATTGCCGGTGATTTCATTGCTGGGGGTGTAGCTATTTCCTTGGTCCGTTGATCGATAAATAACATTCGCGCCATAAGCTGTAAAATACACGATCTGATCGTCAGTCGAATGGAAATCTATACCCGATACGTTCAGGTTAAACAATTGGGTCCAGGTTTGAAAGCTGTCTGTTGTTTTATATATCCCACGATTTGTTCCTACAAAAAACAAATTGGGCACTTGGGGATGTGCAACTAAAGTATTGATCCTAAAATTACTTCCCAAACCACCTTGCCCAAGGTTGGTGGGATTGAAATTAGTCGGTATCCAGTTGTCTCCACCAGTTGTGGAGCGGTATACACCATGTGAAGTCCCGTTCCGGGCATTGCGCAAACTGATGAACACGTTTTGGTTATTTAGAGGGTCTACTGCAATACTGTTGACTCCAGTAGCCATCAAGAAATCTGCTGTATTCCCAGTCCAGGTCTCACCTCCGTCCAAAGACTTCCAAAAGCCTCCACTTCGAGATCCGATATAAAGGATATTATCGTTGTTAGGATCTACGTAAAAATCTTCAACTCTTCCCATTCCAGGAGCGTAATGACCTGTAATTGTCTCTATGCTTACAGGACCCAATTCGGTCCAGGTAGATCCCATTTTTTCGCGGAACGAGGAAGATTGGGTTTTGGGATGTCTCTGAAAAGCCTGATAAGCTTTTTCCACAAAATAAGGATCCGTCTGGGAGCGGTCACCAGAAGGATAATACTTGTATTCGTTGGCCATCTTCCATCGCATATAACCCTTGTATCCTGAACCTTTTTTCTGGATCTCTATGGTTTCAAAATATGCTTCTGCGGCAGCCACGACTTCGTAAAAGTTGACTGACGGATCTTGCATCATCTCTTTATATTTTTGGGATGATGAAATGTTAAGCCCACTTAGGACGAGGGCTACGGTTAAATACAAGGGGGAAAATTTCTTCATGGCTATCTGAATATCAATGATTTATACTTTAAAGGTAAGAAAAGATTTACAACATTGATCAGTAATAAAGAAAATAACTAGTGGTAGCGTTGAAAAATTTTGCTGGCCTCGTTATAACTGCTCTCAAAAGATGTCATCTTAATGTTAGCATCTGCCTTAACCTGATTGAAGTAACTCAACATTTTTTCTGTAGGCATATTCCCAGTAAGTTCATCCTTGGCCATTGGACAACCACCGAACCCCTGAATCGCACCATCAAACCTGCGACAACCTGCCTTATAGGCGGCATCTATTTTTTCTCGCCAGCTGCGAGGTGTGGTATGCAAATGTGCTCCAAATTCGACTTGTGGATATCTCGGAATTAAATTAGAAAATAGATACTCGATGGTTTGGGGGTCACTGGTACCAACCGTGTCCGATAAAGACAAGATCTTCACACCCAGATTTGCTAACTTTTCTGCCCATTCTCCTACTATATCCACATTCCATGGATCACCATAAGGATTGCCAAAACCCATGGAAATATAGACCACAAGTTGTTTTTCTTTCGCGAAAGCGAGATCAATGATCTCTTTCAATAAGTCAACAGATTGTGCAATAGTCTTATGGGTATTACGCATCTGAAAATTTTCTGAAATGGAAAACGGATAACCCAAATAATCGATTTCTGGATGCTGGCATGCGTCTTGCGCTCCCCTCAAGTTGGCCACAATGGCCAGCAATTTGGATGAAGTAGTAGAAAGGTCTAACATGGATAGCACCTCAGCAGTATCCACCATTTGTGGAATAGCTTTGGGAGATACAAAACTTCCAAAATCAATGGTGTCAAAACCACAACGCAATAAGGATTGTAGATACTGTACCTTAACATTGGTAGGTATCCATTCTTTAATACCTTGCATGGCATCGCGCGGACATTCTATGATTTTAATTTGCTCCATCGGCCCGCAAAGATACGTATTTACGAAATCGATTGATGGTGGAATTTACTCTTGAATAAATGCCTGCAGCAAGCCAGCCACGTCTTCTTGTTTTTCTACATAAAATCTAGCCTCGGTATTCACCCGACCTACTTTGACGGTAATCGCAGAGGATGGAAGATCATGAAACATGAACTCATCGGTCCAATCATCCCCAATACTGAAAATGAACTCATAGTTCTTATTCAAAATGTGATTGGTCGCGGCTTTCCCTTTGTGAACATTACTGCTTTTGATCTCGATCACTTTATTGCCAGATAAGACACTTAGACCGTGATTGCTAGAAAGTTCCTTGATCACATTAGACAACTCATTTGCTCGCATCGCACCTAGTTCCGGATCTGCCTTGCGGTAATGCCAGGCTAGACTGTATTTCTTTTCTTCTATAAAAGTTCCTGGCGTACGGTCAACATACGTCTGTAAAACGGGCTGGATGCTGGGCACCCAATCAGTATTCATTGCTTCGGTGGGATGCCAGTCACCATCCACCTGTTTCTTTAATACACCGTGTTCGGCGATAAGGGTGACGGGAAGATCTTTGAACCATTCCCCTAATGTTTCAGAATCACGTCCACTGATGATCACTACATCGGTTTTGGGTTGTTCTTGGAGTCGGCGCACCATATTCAGGATTTTCTCATCCGGATTGGCCTCAGAGGGATCATTGACAAAACCTCTAAGAGTCCCATCATAGTCTAGAAAAAATATGCGTTGTTGCGCATTGTTGTATTGTTCCAATATTTGGGGCAATCGTTTGTCCGTAAGTTTCTTGGTTCGGATAAATTCTTCATTGACTTTTAAGGCCTGTAATTTACCCATGAAATCGGCCGCCCATTTTTCAACATTATAGCGTCTGAGACGGTTTTGCATGTATTTGTTTCTTTTTTGCTGCTCTTCTACAGGCATTTCCAACGCCTTTTTAATGGTACGGGCAATCAGATCCATATTATTGGGATTGATCAAGAGAGCTTCATTCATTTCTTTGGCCGCCCCTGCCATCTCGCTTAGAATCAGTACTCCGGTACGATCGGTTCTAGTGGCTACATATTCCTTGGCTACAAGGTTCATCCCGTCACGAATAGGTGTAATCAGTGCCACATCACATGAAGTGTAGAGATCGATTAGATTGGTAAAAGGCATGGATCGGTAGAAATACCAAATGGGTGTCCAGCTTACAGTAGCAAATTTTCCATTGATCCTACCAACGAGTTCGTCAATTTCCCGTTTCAGGAGCTGATATTGAGGTACATTTGATCGACTGGGAACGGCCAGCATGACCAATCGTACTTTTTCCACATAATCTGGATAGGTTTCCAGGAAGCGCTCGAAAGCACGGATTCGGTTGGCAATTCCTTTGGTATAGTCCAGGCGGTCAATCGACAGGATCATCTTGGCATCTGGCGTTTCCTGTTGATGATGGTATAACCTTCGCTGCAATTCGCTCTGTGACTTATCGGTTTGTTCCTTGTTTGCTTTCGCGAAAGCGGAAAACTTCTCATAATCAATACCCATGGGAAACGAATCTACGGTTACCACACGATCGGCCATAGTGATGCTGTTAAAGCTTACAGCATGCCCAAGAATACGACTTACCGAACTCAGAAAATGTCGCTCGTAATCATAGGTATGAAAACCGAGCAGATCAGCACCTAAAAGTCCGTTCAAGATTTCTTCCCGCCATGGGATCGTACGAAACACTTCATAGGAAGGAAATGGGATGTGCAGGAAAAATCCAATAGAAACTTCGGGGCGTTTTTCTTTGATCAGTTGAGGCAATAACATGAGTTGATAATCGTGGACCCATACGGTATCTCCATCCTCCAAATTTTCCAGCACTACATCGGCAAATTTCTGATTAACGCTTTTATAAGATTCCCAAAAATTGTTATCAAATTCTGCGTATTCCATAAAATAATGAAACATGGGCCAGATGGTCCGGTTGCTGAATCCATAGTAGAAGCCCTCCAAATCAGATTGACTGAGCTGTACAGCAGCACATTGTTGTTCAGACACCGCGGTTTCAATGTCCTTTTCTAACTGTGGCTCAGTCTCTTCCACGGTTAATCCTGTCCATCCAATCCATACACCATTGCTATCCCTGTGTACGGATTTGAGTCCTGTGGCCAGCCCTCCCACACTGGGTGAGGACGTAACTTTTCCATTTTCGATATTTAATTGTAGTGGTAAACGGTTGGAAACAATGATTGTTTTTGACATAAAAAAGAAGGCTATTGCTCAAATGATTGATTAATCCTTAAATTTCGGAAAAATCAATCGCTCAAAAGAAAATACTGCGTTAAATATGGATAATCTCAATTACGGAATCATTGGAAACTGTCAGAGCTGTGCCTTGATCTCAGATCGGGCTTCGATCGATTGGTGCTGCTTGCCCATTTTTGATTCTGCATCAGTGTTTGCCAAATTGTTGGACGAGAAAAAAGGTGGATCGCTGGGATTTGAGGTGGACGAGTCCTATCAAGTACATCAGGAATACCTATGGCAAACCAATATCCTTAAAACGTCCTTTGACAATGGCAAGGATGCCTTTCAGGTTATCGATTTTATGCCGAGATACCAGCACCAAGACGGTACTTATTATGCACCGCCGGATATTATCAGGTTTATACGTTTGTTGAACGGTAAACCCAGTTTCAAAGTAATATACGATCCCAGATTAGAATATGCTTCCAGTCCGGTATTCACGACAGACGAAGGAAAATACATCTGTAGCCAAACCAAGGATGGCAAGTATGACTCCTTATTTCTTTATAGTGATTTAGGGAATCAGGCGATTCTGGATGGAGAAAATATACTCCTGGAGGACAATGCCTTTATCCTGGTGAGTTACCATGAAAAGTTGAGCGAACAAAGTCTAGATCGTTCCTATCTAAAATTTCAGCGTACCAAGACCTATTGGATGGATTGGAGTGATAAAACAACCCGCTATCCTTTGTATCAAGACGAAATTATACGCAGTGCACTTACCCTAAAAGCCTTGACCTATGAAAAATCTGGGGCAGTATTGGCCGCAGCGACTACTAGTTTGCCTGAGACCATCGGTGAGGTGCGCAATTGGGATTACAGGTTTTGCTGGATCAGGGATGCTTCCATGGTGATACGTGTTATTTCTGGCCTCGGACATCCGTATTCGGCCAAAAAATTCCTGCAGTTCGTGATCGATACCATCCCAGACAAGGATGAAAAAATCCAGATCATGTACGGGATAAATGGGGAGCGCGAACTAACCGAGAATTTCCTGAATCACTTGAATGGTTACCAGGGTTCAAAACCCGTGCGTATCGGTAATGCCGCTTATATCCAGCGACAAAATGATATCTATGGTATCCTGATGGAGGTTATCTATCGACAGTTTGTACAGTTTGAAACCAGTCTGGAAAACCGAGAGGAATTATGGACCATCGTCAAAGGTATTACCAAAATTGTGGAGCAACACTGGCAGGAGCCAGATAAAGGTATCTGGGAGTTACGTACCGAAGACCGGCATTTTACATTTAGCAAGTTATTGTGCTGGGTGGCCATAGATCGAGCCATACAGGTGGGTAAAATTATAGGTAAAACAGAATATTTGAAGCATTGGAGGGAATTGCGGGCGCAAATTTATACGGATATCTATCAACATTCGTGGAGTGATAAAGTTCAGGCCTATACCCAATCCTTCGGCTCAGATGACCTAGACGCCTCTACCTTATTAATGGAGCAATATGGATTTATTGAAGCAGATGACCCCAGATTCATCAGCACTGTCCAGGCCACTGAACGTGAATTGTGTCGGGATGGTTTGATGTACAGGTATAAAAATCAGGATGACTTTGGAGAGCCGAGCTCTTCTTTTACGATTTGTTCTTTTTGGTTGATTGACAGTTTACATAAGATTGGTGAAAAAGAAAAAGCCCGAAAATACTTTGATCAATTATTGTCCTATAGTAATCATCTAGGATTATTCAGTGAAGATATTGACTTTAAAACCAAAAGATTATTAGGCAATTTCCCTCAAGCCTATTCTCACCTGGCCCTCATTGAAACAGCCATCAATTTCTCAAAGGATTAAAAACTTATCAAGGTATCACGGTATTATTATAGCTATGGCAATTCCGATAAAGACCAAGATTTGCAACCATTTCATAGAAGGGGCAAACCAGGTGGAGGATTTGATGAAAGTAGCTGCTTTACCAGCCAACAAAGCGATGCTATAAAAAGTCAACAGCGAGACCAACATAAATATTCCCCCCAAAATATAGATCTGTAGCCATTCAGGTATACGGCTTTCACCGATGACGAATTGAGGTAATAAGGCAAGAAAGAATAAGGTTACTTTTGGGTTGAGCAAGTTCATTGTAATGCCGATCCGGTACAAGGCCCATACCCCTTGTTCATTATTTTTTTGTTGGGAAAGTTCGATGCTCGAATCCGATCTATAAATTTTATACGCCAAATACAGAAGATAAGCCGCGCCAGCGATTTTTATTCCTAACAATAACCACGGACTATCCTTGATCAATACAGCAAACCCAAAAGCTACCAAAGAGGTGTGTACAATACAACCTGTGATCAAACCGCTGGCAATGGCAATGCCATATCTGGCACCACGAGCCACAGATTGTGATAGTACAAAAATGTTATCTGGACCTGGCGAGACAGCCAGCAGCAATGCTGAACCCGCAAATAACAGCCAATTTTCAATCACGGCTTGTGATTTATCAAGGCTTTACAAATGGACTTTACCAATCCTGGCCCTTTATAAACAAACCCGGTGTACAGTTGTACTAAACTGGCTCCTGCCTCAAGCTTATCCATCGCATCTTGTGCAGTCATGATGCCTCCTACACCGATAATGGGGAAAGCCCCATTGCTCTTTTGGTGTAAAAAAGAAATCACTTCTGTGGAGCGATCGGTGAGCGGTGCACCGCTCAATCCGCCGGCTTGATTAATTAATTCTGTTGCTGATTGCAAGTCATCTCTGGCAATGGTAGTATTGGTAGCGATCACCCCATCAATCTGGGTATCTTCAACAATCCCGATAATATCTTCCAATTGGGCCTCTGTGAGATCTGGGGCAATTTTCAGTAGAATAGGTTTCCTCTTTTCTTTTTTTTCATTCAGAGCTTGAAGTGTCTGTAGGATATGTGTAAGCGGCTTCCTATCTTGAAGTTCGCGCAAACCAGGAGTATTGGGCGAACTCACATTAACGGTGAAGTAATCGACGTGGTCAAATAATTTTTCAAAGCAGATGATGTAATCATTGACCGCCTGGTCGTTGGGCGTGGTCTTATTTTTTCCAATATTACCACCGATCAATACATGGTTTTTATGTCCCAGTTTTGGGTTCTTCTTCAGACGATGGACGGCAGCATCTACACCGCCGTTATTGAATCCCATACGATTAACAATGGCTTGATCCTTTTTTAACCTGAATAATCTTGGTTTTGGATTACCTGACTGGGGCTTTGGCGTGAGGGTACCGATTTCTATAAAACCGAATCCCAGCTTTCCAAATTCTCTAAAAGCTTTAGCGTCCTTATCAAATCCAGCGGCGAGACCTACCGGATTGGAAAATTGAAGCCCGAATAACTCTCTTTCCAAATCAGGATGATTCAGGTGGTATCGCTTTCGCGAAAGCGAACCTAGACCAGGAATCTTATAAAGGAATGAAATCGCCCTGAAAGAGAAATGATGCACTGATTCTGGATCAAAAGCAAAGAGCAATGGTCTTATGATGGATGTATACATAGGAATAAGCTTATGCAAAAATACGATCGTTACAGCTTTATTCTATATTTTTACAGCTCTTAAAAATATGACTGATATGAGTAACTATGACGTGATCGTTTTAGGTAGTGGACCCGGCGGATATGTAACCGCTATTCGTGCTTCACAATTGGGACTGAAGACCGCAGTAGTGGAAAAGGAATCCCTGGGTGGTGTATGTTTGAACTGGGGCTGTATTCCCACCAAGGCCTTGATCAAAAGTGCCGACGTATTCAATTACCTGAACCACGCCGAAGATTATGGCCTCAAGGCCGATAATGTGGATAAGGATTTTGATGCGGTTGTCAAGCGATCCCGTGACGTAGCCGATGGAATGAGTAAGGGTGTCCAATTCTTGATGAAAAAGAACAAGATCGACGTCATCATGGGTTATGGAACCTTGAAAAAAGGAAAAAAGATAGAGGTCAAAGCAGAAGATGGCTCCACCTCTACCCTAGAGGCCAAACATATTATTATCGCTACTGGGGCAAAATCAAGAGAGTTGCCTTCGCTGCCACAGGACGGTGAAAAAGTCATCGGTTATAGAGAAGCCATGACGTTAAAGAAGCAACCCAAAAAATTAATTGTGGTAGGTTCAGGCGCTATAGGCGTCGAATTTGCTTACTTCTACAATGCCATGGGTACAGAGGTGACCATCGTGGAATACCTGGACCGCATTGTTCCCGTAGAAGATGTGGACGTCTCAAAACAAATGGAACGCAGCTTTAAAAAATCAGGTATCAAAGTCATGACTTCCAGTGAAGTTACCAAGGTTGATACTTCAGGTAGCGGTGTCAAAGCCCATGTAAAAACAAAAAAAGGCGAAGAAGTACTAGAAGCAGATGTGGTATTGAGCGCTGTGGGGATTGAAACCAACATCAAGAACATCGGATTGGAAGATGTAGGTATTTCTACCGACAGAGGTAAAGTATTGGTCAACAAATGGTACCAAACAAATCTCCCAGGTTACTATGCCATTGGAGATATCACTGCCGGACCCGCTCTTGCCCATGTGGCCAGCGCTGAAGGTATTTTGTGTGTGGAAAAAATCGCAGGTATGCACGTAGAGCCTTTGGACTATGGAAATATTCCAGGATGTACTTATTCTACCCCAGAGATTGCCAGCGTAGGATTGACAGAAGCTCAGGCCAAAGAACAAGGTTATGAGATCAAAGTGGGTAAATTTCCTTTCTCGGCCTCTGGTAAAGCCAAGGCTAGCGGAAATAGCGATGGGTTTGTCAAGGTAATTTTTGATTCTAAGTATGGCGAATGGTTAGGGTGCCACATGGTTGGTGCTGGAGTTACAGACATGATCGCCGAAGCAGTAGTGGCCCGTAAATTAGAAACTACTGGACACGAAGTTCTGAAGGCTGTTCATCCTCACCCAACGATGAGTGAAGCTGTAATGGAAGCCGTAGCCGCAGCTTATGACGAAGTGATCCACATATAGCCAGATATATAACTTCAATTATACAATTGAGGTCGTCTTAAAACAATCAGTAAAAGAGTCGGCTTGAGCTTGTTAAAGACTTATTGTAAATCAATAGGTACAACACTTTAACCAGCTTAGATAGACATTCCAAGGTTGTTTTAAGACGACCTTTTTTTACAACCTCAGCTAGCACCTTTGCCCAGGTTAAAACCTGATACCTGTGCCTACCGTTAGTGTTTACAGGCGCCATGTAGAGGTAGGCAAATCTAGGACCTTAGTTCTGGTGAGCAAGTCCTATCCATACCTTAAATCAACAAAGATTAGTTTTTTGGCCTGATATCTCACTCATAGATGTGCACGAGGGATCAACTTGGGATGCCAAGGTCGAGATGGGATGATAATAACTATCGGTATAGGTTTTTAAATTCAGCCGTGAAGCCTCTCTACGAACTCCACTTGTGCGCGATTCGAAGAGCGTATTGACAGGACAAGCTGAGTCCTAGATGTTAGAATAACCCGATGCTGGCATGTTATTTAAGCTCGGCGGTTACTGAAACTTGGTAATGAACAAAATTAGGTAGCCTGGCAATGAGGTAGGGAAGATCGGATGAATTATTTTCAGAGGCCTTGATGAAGCAAATATTTAAGAGTTAGAGACAAAAACCAAATACACTTTGATTTTTCATGGCTTTTTAGTTTTGATTCGCCACCAATAAAGCCCGTGATGGTGTATTGGTTTGAAACAATAACGCTAAAAAAAATTAGTTGGGGGAGTAAGGATTCTTCTTGTAGAACATAAAAGTGACCTTTTCACCTTTTTTTAATTGTGAAACCAGATCCACAACCTCACCGTTTTTCTTTATCAGCTGGACTTTGGCGGTATTGGGTGGTTTTTGACCCTCATTGATCGCTTGAATGGAAATCGTGTTGATTGGGTCAATGAGCGTTAACTCCATTTCTTTCTTTTTGTTGACAGGAACAAAGCCATTCAGGATTTTATTGCCGTTGATGATCAAATCGATTTGGTCATTATCCTCCTCACCATCATCCCAGATGACAAGTTTGAGGTATTCATCAGGCCAAATTAGGCTTACCGTCTCACCTCCTTGTAACGCATTCTTGGAGTAACGGTTATACATTTTATCCAGATTAATTTTTTCTTTGATGCTATCTGCCACCCGATTGCTTCGGTTGATTTTACGTTTGGACTTTTGTATGCGTTGATTAATTCGTTCAGCCACATTCATTTCTATTTCACCACGCAGGCATGGGGTAAGATCATCATAATAACTTTGGAAATGACCATTGATGCTTGCGCGATTATTTAATTTGCGCAAGGTTCCATCTACATATAAGTAACAAAAATCAAGTTTGGTGATCTTTGATTTGGTGTAGATCATGTCGACTTCACGGAAAGTGATGTGGTTATCTTTATCATTGAAGGTCCCTACAATGCTGGACTTAGTTTCATGCTCTCCATTCAAATCAGTATAAGAATAACCTTTGATCTTTCCTTTTTCTACATCAAAACTGACTTTATAAGTCATTAGCGAGCTGTCAGGAAGTTTTAACAAACCCAAATATTCATACTCTTGGGTCCAGCCGATAAAAAAATTGGCCAGCAGAAAGCCGACCGTTATATATATTCTCATATTCTTTTATATTTGGTAAATATAACTTAATTCATTTTTTATGAAAACCAAATTAACTATTGCTCTTATGAGCCTTTTCATGCTAGTCAGTGGACTCAGCTATGCCTCTTTCCCGGTAGAGAGACAAACCACGCAGGAAACTGTATTGTTGGACAACGGTTCAACTGTTGAAAAAACATCAACTGTTATAAGCTCACCTGCGGCTGTACTTTGGTCTGAAAGCCAGACCATCGCTACTTTGCTTTGGTTTTTCTTAGGCTTTGTTGCTGGTCACAGATGGTATTTAGGCAGTCCAATTGGCTGGAACATTCTATTTATCTTAACACTAGGAGGTTTAGGTATATGGGCATTGATTGATTTGATTGATATTTTGACCGGAAACTATCCTGGTCTATAACAAATCATACTATTATCCAAAGCCTGCTATTCTTTTGATTAGCAGGCTTTTTTTATTTTCCTTGTTCTTGCTCCATAAAACTTAGAATAGCCAGTCGATAACTATCCAATCCAAATCCTGAAATCACGCCTACGGCATTCTTGGAAATAAAGGAGGTATGCCTGTAGTCTTCGCGATCCATGACATTACTTATATGTACCTCAACAACTGGTGCCTCGATGGCAGCCACTGCATCACCCAAGGCCACAGAAGTGTGGGTATATCCTGCAGCGTTTAAAATAACACCATCGAACTCTTCCTTGTCTGCTTCGTGAAGTTTGTTAATTAATTCTCCCTCAACATTGGATTGAAAATGTGCCAATTCCACCTCGCGGAATTTGAACTGTAATTCGCTGAAATAATCCTCAAACGACGTCTCGCCATATACGTCTGGCTCGCGCCGACCTAGCAAATTGAGGTTTGGACCATTGATAATAAGTAGTTTCATAGGTTAAAGATAGTAGGGTTGATGCTTTCGCGAAAGCGATATCAAAAAAAACCGCCGCCATATTTAGTACACTCCTGTCACAAATAATATGAGAGGATCATTATAGAATGAATGGGCACCCCCTATTTAAGAGGAAATCCATTCAACATCTTCCAAGACAATGCCTTGGCAACCTAAGGAAAATAAGAGAGCTAGCCCATCAAAACCACTTTGGGCCATTAGAGGAAACCGCTTTTTTTACCATCTGTGATACCTACCGCATGCCCTAACCCTCACCCATCCCAAAATCAGAATGTCTAAAAACGAAAAATATCAGTAAGCTTGATCGGAAAAAATTGTACACCGTTCGCTTCATTCTCATCTAAGGTTGTTTGCAAATCCTCGGTGAAATAATTGGTAAAACTTATTGCACCTCCCGGTAAAGGCACCTCAGCAGTTTTAAATAAAAGAACAAAAAAATGCCCTCGGATGGAGAGCATTTTTATAAAAATTGAATTTTAATTTCTAGAATTTATATCCGATAGAAAGAGAAAGCACCGAATTGGTTAAATCATCTCCAAAGGTGTCATCATCCTCATAGATATTGCTCAATCCAATCATGTAACGTGCGGTTGCACTAAGTCCTTCCAACGTTGATCCTTCCTTAAATTTATAGGACAATCCGCCACCTGCACTCAGGTCAATTGTCTCTGCTCCCAAGTCATCTTCTACCTCTTCACCATTGATTTCATAACTATCGCCTACTAAAAACCCAACCTGAGGTCCCGCTTCAATGGCCAAACCACTACCGCCTAAGTAAAATTTTGCAAGAACTGGTACATTAATATAATTCAAATTGAGTTCCTGTTCCAAAGTAGAACCACCAAATGTAGTTTCGCTTTGCAAGCCTTGTTGAGAATAAATGGCTTCTGCTTGCAGTCCAAAAGCATCGCTGAACATATACTCTCCAACCAATCCCACCATAATTCCAGTGCGACCATCTGCATCTTCTACGTTATCTCCTTGAAGTTTTGCAAAGTTAACTCCAGCACGCACTCCAAAATCTATTTCTTGGGCGGCCAATAACCCCGATCCCATCAAGGTCATTATTGCAATCAATAAAATCTTTTTCATAGTTTTAGTTTTAGTTTTAAGTTGATGCTAAACTAGAAATACGCTTGGTGCGGAAATGTGAAAGCCTTGTGAATTCTTATTTTTTTATTATAATACCATAAAATTTCATTAAAAAATGCAGTGGAGCCATGCCGCCAAGGACTTTTACCAATATTGTAGACTCGAACGCGGTCTATCTGAGAATACCATTAAGGCTTACACACGAGACTTGAGTAAGTTGACCGTTTGGTTAGACCACTCTTCTGAATCAGCCACTCCAATTGATATCAATCAAGAAGTTTTACGCACCTATTTATATAGTCTTGCCAAAACCGTACAACCCAGATCACAGGCACGAAACTTGAGCAGTCTGAAGGCCTTTTTTAATTACTTGATGCTGGAAGGTTACCGGGATGACCATCCGCTGGAACTGATGGAAAGCCCTAAAATAGGTCGCAAATTGCCAGACAGTCTCAGCACTAAAGAGATCGATTCAATGATCCAGGCTATCGACAGAAGCACACCTGAGGGTGAACGCAACAGAACCATAGTAGAAACTTTATATGGCTGTGGGTTACGGGTAAGCGAACTTATCACATTAAAGATAAGTGACCTCTTTTTTGACGAAGGCTTTATTAAGGTATTGGGAAAAGGTGACAAACAACGATTTGTTCCCATTGGACTTTATACCATAGAAATTATTCAGTTGTACATCAATGAGGTACGAATTCACATTCCTACAAAGTCGGGCCATACGGACACTTTATTCCTCAATAGGCGAGGTGCTGGACTGACCAGAGCGATGATCTTTCATGTAATCAAACAACTTGCGGCCAAAGCAGGTATCAAAAAAAAGGTGAGTCCGCATACCTTTAGACATAGCTTTGCCACCCACCTTTTACAAAATGGTGCAGATTTGCGATCCATCCAAATGATGATGGGTCATGAAAGCATCACTACCACTGAAATTTATATGCACGTGGATAAAGCACATCTATCAAAAGTGCTGGAGACACATCATCCGAGAGCTTGATATAGCGCTTTCTGTGGAACACCAGATTGAAAAAATGAGGCGCTTACTTGTCCTAAAGTTATGATAATCCAGAGGGATAATTTTGTGTACGCTTTCGCGAAAGCTAACTTTATACAATTGATCATTAATACGTATATCATTTAATACACCATACCAATGAAATCATTAAATTTTGCCAACGGCGACCAACTGGCTGCCATCGGATTAGGAACCTGGAAATCAAAACCGGGAGAAGTAAAAAAAGCCATCAAAACCGCCCTAAATGCGGGATATAAGCATATTGACTGTGCTGCCATCTATGGAAACGAACAAGAAATAGGTGAGGCATTCAACGAAGTCTTTTCTGAAGGGAAAATCAAAAGGGAAGATATTTGGATTACCTCAAAATTATGGAATAATGCGCATCTCAAGGATGATGTAGCCCCAGCGCTTGAAAACACCTTAAAAGACTTGCAACTGGATTATCTAGATCTTTATTTGATTCACTGGCCGGTTGCATTCAAGCCCAATGTCCAAATGCCAGATGGACCTCAAGATTACTTGACACCGCAAGAAGCCCCAATTCATGAAACATGGGAAGCTATGGTCGAGCTTAAAAAACAAGGTAAGGTGAAACACATCGGGGTCTCCAATTTTTCTACTAAAAAATTAGATGAATTGTTGGATAAAACCTCAGAAATTCCAGAGATGAACCAGGTGGAACTTCACCCTTTGTTACAACAAAATGACTTGTTTGAATACTGTGCAGAAAAGGGAATACATCTCACAGGCTATTCTCCTCTGGGCAGTGGTGACCGTAGTGAAGGTATGAAACAAGAAGACGAACCCAATATGTTGGAAAACGACACGATCAAGTCCATCGCCCATAAACATCAGGCCACTCCAGGGCAGGTCCTGATCGCCTGGAGTGCTCATCGCGGAACGGCTGTCATTCCTAAATCTACCAATGAGGGCCGAATCAAAGAAAATCTGGCTGCTTCAGATGCGGTTTTCTTTGACAAAGAAGATTTAAAAAAACTGGCCGAGATGGATCGTCACTATCGATATGTGACTGGCAAATTTTATCAGGTACCAGAAAAGGGATATCCCAATATTTACGACGAATAAAAATACCCAGTACTGGGTATTTTAATTCAAACAGCCCTATAGCATATTTGTCTCAAGCGTTTGTATTGAGCTTAGGGCATATCATTTGACTGGGTAAAGATCTATTTGAGTAAAGTGGATTTATTCCTACCGAATTCGTCAATACGTTCATTTATAAATGCGGAAATAGAGGAGTTAGGGGCCCTCTTTTCCAAACAAAAAACCGTTGGAACCAAAAGCTCCAACGGTTTTACATTTTAGGGGGAAATAAGACCTCTACTTGGCGATATTGACAGCTCTGGTTTCACGGATCACCGTAACCTTTACCTGACCCGGATACGTCATATCAGTTTGTATTTTTTGGGAAATCTCAAAGGACAATTGTGCTGCACGATCGTCGTTGATCTTTTCACTCTCGACCATCACACGAAGTTCGCGACCTGCTTGGATGGCATAAGCCTTTTCCACACCTTTGAATCCAAAGGCAATATCCTCTAGATCTTTCAATCGTTGGATATAGGAATCCAAGACCTGCCTTCTCGCTCCAGGACGTGCTCCACTGATAGCATCACAGACCTGAATAATTGGTGACAAGAGCGAGGTCATTTCAATTTCGTCATGGTGTGCTCCAATGGCGTTACATACTTCTGGTTTTTCTCCGTGCTTTTCGGCCAATTTCATTCCTAGAATAGCGTGTGGTGTTTCATCTTCTGTTTCTGGCACTTTTCCTATATCGTGTAATAATCCAGCGCGTTTGGCCAACTTGGCATTAAGACCTAATTCAGCCGCCATCGTTCCACATAATTTCGCTACCTCCCTACTGTGTTGAAGCAAGTTCTGACCATAAGAGGAACGGTATTTCATGCGTCCCACCATCTTAATGAGTTCTGGATGTAGTCCGTGGATACCTAAATCAATCACAGTTCGTTTACCTACTTCAGCAATTTCCTGATCGATTTGTTTTCTGGTCTTACGTACGACTTCTTCTATTCGCGCAGGGTGAATTCTACCGTCGGTTACCAACTTATGAAGAGACAAACGGGCCACTTCTCTTCTCACAGCGTCAAAACAAGAAAGGATGATAGCATCTGGGGTATCATCTACGATAATTTCTACTCCGGTAGCGGCCTCAATAGCGCGGATATTTCTACCTTCCCTACCGATGATTCGTCCTTTCACGTCATCACTTTCAAGGTTAAATACGCTAACGCAGTTTTCTACCGCCTCTTCGGTTCCAATGCGTTGAATGGTGTTGATAATCACCTTACGAGCTTCTTGTTGAGCGGTAAGCTTTGCTTCTTCAATCGTCGTTTGGACAATAGACATGGCCTCGGTTTTGGCTTTATCTTTTAAGGTTTCCACCAACTGTTTTTTGGCGTCCTCGCCAGACATACCGCTGATAACCTCCAGTTGTTTTACCTGACTGTCGTGCATTTTTTCTACCTCTTCCATCTTTTTATAGACGGAATTGCGTTTCTCTTCTACTTCAGCAAGCTTGTTTTCTAGTGTCTGGTTGAGTTTTTTATTTTTAGCTAACTCACTGGAGACTTTGGATTCTTTGTCCTTGGCACGCTTTTCAGCATCACTCATTTTCTTTTCTCTGGCCATGATCTCCTTTTCATGTTTGGCCTTGAGATCCATGAATTTTTCCTTTCCTCGGTAGAGCTTATCGTTTGTGATTTTTTCCCCTTTTGCCTCGGCCTCCTTGAGGATATTTTCTGCGTCCTTTTTGGCGTTGGCGATGAGGCTGGATGCCTTACCTTTTTCAACGATGGATTTTGCGATAAAAAAGCCTATTGCCAGGCCTATGACTAATGCCACTATTGCGGCTATAATTGTATTTGGTTCCATTGGTTTATATATATAAAAAAACCTGCACAAGTTTGGGTTTTGTATGAACTCCTTAAATAAAGTTTAGAGCTAGCTGGCTGATCAAGGATCCGGCCCATAGGTCCGGCTTGCTTTTACAACCACGATTCACCCTTTTTAAAGAATTATGTGTTGAGTTCACCAAAAAATGAAACAAGTGCAGGTAATGACTTCTTATGTTTAAAGAACGATTATGACAATTGCTGGTCGAGCAAGTTTTTCAAGACCTCTAATCGGTCCTTGGCTTGCTCTACGTCAGCCTGGTCATCTATTTTAATTTGCTCTGATTTTGCCGCAAACTGCAAGGCACACATGGCCAGAACATCTTGTTTATCCCTCACGGCATAGCTCTGTTCCAGCTGTTTGATCATCGCCTCAATATTTTTAGCAGCTTTACGTAAACCTTCTTCCCTTGAGGGGTCGATGGTCAACGGATACACCCTGTCTGCAATCGATATTTTGATTTTGAGTCTATCTGCCACCTTTAAGTCAATTGTGTGATACATTGATCAATTTCCCTGATCAGTGCGTTTATTTTGAGCTTTGTTTTTGTTTTGTAATCATCACTACCTAGCATCGCATTTGCCGTTTTCAATGCAACATTTCTGTCCTCACTGGCCTTTAAGGATTCCATAAGCGCTTTCTGGTCCTTTTCTAAAGACAAAACACGCTGTTCTTGATCTTTCATTTGGGCCTTCAGTCTGGTGTTTTCTTCTATCAAGCGCTTGATCCTGAGCTCAATTTCCGAAATTTGGGACGTTAATGTGGGCATAAAGGCAAATTAAATGCAATCTCTACAAATCTAGGATTCCAAAACAACAATTCAAATATTTATGGAACAAAGTTTGAAAAGCTTTTCATAATCCTTTGGCACTACATATATTTAACTCATGATGCGACATTTTATTGGATTACTTATCCTACCCCTTTTCAGTTTCCATTTTGGCGAAAGCCAAACCCAGCAACTCCCCAAGGATTACTTTGTCAATCCGCTGGATATTGACTTGATTCTAAGCGGTACTTTTGGCGAGTTGCGCTCTAATCATTTCCACAGCGGATTGGACATTAAAACAAATCAGCGCACTGGCGCTCAAGTCCATGCCACAGCTGCAGGATATGTTTCTAGAATAAAAATTGAGCGATATGGTTATGGAAAAGCACTTTACATTACCCACCCTAACGGTTACACCAGTGTCTATGCTCACTTGGAAAAATTTGCCCCCAGAATCGAGGCTTACGTCAAAAAGAAACAGTACGAAAAAGAAAGCTATACGATTCAACTCTTCCCCAACGATTTAGAACTGCGGGTAGATCAAGGTGAAGTGGTGGCTTATAGTGGAAATTCAGGCGGAAGCGGAGGACCCCACTTGCATTTTGAACTACGTGATGCTGCTGCCCGACCTATGAATCCAATGATGCTAGGTATCCAGGTCCCTGATTCCAGACCTCCTTTGGTCAAGCAAGTAAAAGTATATCCCTTGGATGAAAGTTCTACCATCGATGGAGAAAACAAACCTAAACTCTTACGCATAATTCCTATGAAAGGTGGAAGGTACAAGGTGGAGTCATTCCGCGCTTACGGAGAAATAGGCATAGGAGTCAATACCAATGACCAACAAGATGGTGCCTATAACCAGAATGGGATTTACAACGTATGTACCACATTCAACGGTTCCAAAAATTTTGAAATGACCTTTGATAAATATGCATTTTCTGAAACCCGATACATCAACCAGATGATCGATTACGAGCATTTTAAAAACACCAAAAGCAGAATCATGAAGCTCTACGTCCCCAAAGGAAGCCCGCTGAGTCTTTATGAAGATCATGTGAACGATGGCGTACTGCAGCTCTATGAGGATGGAGCTACCCATACCTATCAAATTCAAATCAAGGATTATCAAGGTAATTTAAGTCAGATCGACATGAGCATTACAAATGATTCAATACCTAGCGAATTGTACGTAGATGCCAACCCTAACCTCACCTTTGTGAGTCATTCGCAGACCTACAGTCAAAAATATGGGCCATTTGGATTGACCATCCCTAAAGGGGCACTGTATGAGAATGCGCTTTTGGACATCACACAGCAAGGCGACACGCTTAAAATACATGAGGACCTCATTCCCCTGCATAAAAACATGCATATTTCATTTGAGTTGGATGCCAAGGTGCAGGACAACCTTAACCAGTATTACATAGGCAGAGTCACTGATTGGGGTGCGGTATATCACGTCAACACTAAACGCAAGCAAAACAAATTAACGGCCAGCACGCGTACACTGGGAACATATGCCATCAGTAAGGATGATACTCCACCCACAATTAGTCCGGTGAATTTTGACAGAAATGCTTGGATCAGCTGGAATAAAACTCTGAAAATCAAAATCGCCGATGCTGATACGGGTGTGGATGGTTATCGAGCCACCGTCAATGGCAAATTCATCCTGATGGAATACGATTATAAAACTGGTGTACTTACACACGATTTTGCAGATGGCGTCGTTACAGATACCGAAAACCAACTCAAGGTAATTGTGACCGATAATGTGGGAAATAGCACTACATTTGAGACCACTTTTTACCGCAAAAGCTAGAATTTGAGATATTACCTTTTGATCATCACCCTGATGGCCTGTTCCTGGGCCAGTGCCCAGAACGCTATCATCCAGGGTATAGTATTGGATGAAAACAATCAGCCCATTGAGAACATCAATGTAAATGTTGTAGGAACATCCTTGGGAACTACAACTGATGCGACAGGCTTTTATAGGCTTAGTGTTCCTAAAAATAACGAGTTCACCCTGCGTTTTAGTTCGATAGGCTTTCAACCAGTGGAGCTGCAAAACCTTCAATTAGATGGAAAAGCAGTTTTTGAATTTAATCCAGTGATGAGTGACAAGGTCGAACAGATAGAACTAATTACCCTGGAGAATATCAGAACCAGAGATTTCAGAGGCATCAGTAATATTGAACCTACCTTGATCAGAAGCATGATCGGCGTTCAGCCTGGTGTAGAAAATTTGCTCAAATCACTGCCAGGCGTCATTTCTAACAATGAGTTGAGTACACAATACGGTGTGCGCGGTGGGAATTATGATGAAAACCTCGTATATATCAATGAAATTCAGGTTTACCGACCTTTTTTAATTCGCAGCGGGCAACAGGAGGGTTTAAGTATTGTTAATGCTGATCTCGTACGGGACGTCAACTTTAGTGCCGGGGGCTTTCAATCCAAATACGGTGATAAATTGAGTTCAGTCCTAGACATCGATTATCGAAGGCCAACCGATTTTGGGGCAGGAATTGACGCAAGCCTTTTGGGTGTCAATGCCTATGTGGAAGGTGACGCTTTCGCGAAAGCGGCTACAGGAATACTAGGCTTACGATACAGAAATAACAGTTTATTCATTAACAGCCGGGAAACTGAGGCCATCAGCGTACCCGTTTTTTTTGATGCGCAGACGTATCTCACCTATCAGCTCAATCCCAAATTTGAATTGAGTTTTTTGGGGAACATCGCCATCAATTCCTATGAGTTTACCCCTATTCAATCGCAGACCAATTTTGGAACGGTAGATGATGCACAGGCATTAATTATTAATTACCAAGGTCAGGAAGACGATCAATACGAGACTTACTTTGGTGCCATGAAAGCGAGTTATGATGCTACTGAAAACTTGAATCTAAGATTTATTGGAAGCGTTTATCACACTCAAGAACAAGAGCATTTTGACATTCTCGGGAGTTATCGCATTGGACGCCCCAATACAGATATTGGTGGGAACGACTTGGGACAGGTGGACTTTACCCGGGCAATTGGAAGCGAGCTGGATCACGGTCGCAACGATCTGGACGCGTTAATTGTCACCGCTGAACACCGTGGAACCTTAACCATTGATTCTGAGAAGAAGGAAAAGGATCAATTGGATTGGGGAGTCAAATACAATCTGGAAGACATTCGCGATCGCGTACGAGAATATACTGTAATTGACAGTGCAGGGTTCAACGTAAGACCGCCCAATTTCCCGGCCAATGATGAGCCCTATTTTTCGTTTGTTGCCCCATTGGAGCCTTTTGAGTCTGTGCGGGCTGATAATGATGTGCGTGTCACCAGATTTCAGGCATTTGCCCAATATAGCAGTCGTGGTTACTTAGGACAAAGCGAATTCTTCTGGAATGCTGGTTTGCGGTCTCACACGTGGAATGTGAGTGGAGATGACATTCAAAGTACTACCCAAACTGTCTTTTCACCTAGAGGTCAGGTAGCCATGAAGCCAGCTTGGGAACAAACGGATATGTTATTTAGGTTTTCCTCAGGATTATACTATCAACCGCCTTTTTACCGTGAATTACGGGATCGGCAAGGTGCGGTTGTGCCTGAGGTCAAAGCCCAGCGCTCCATTCACTTCGTGCTAGGAAATGATTGGAGTTTTGACTGGATCTCCCGGGACGGAGAAAAGAGGCCTTTTAAGTTAACCAGTGAGGCTTATTACAAAAGCCTGAGCGATGTGAACACCTACACGTTGGAAAACGTTCGTATTAGATATAGAGCCAACAATGAGGCGAAAGCTTATGCTTACGGACTTGATGTTAGATTGATCGGGGAGTTTATTAAAGGAACAGAGAGCTGGATATCCTTGGGTTACCTCAAGACTGAAGAAAACTTAAATGATCGCGGATTTATCTCCCGCCCTACCGACCAAAGACTGAAAGCCGCATTTCTATTTCAGGATTACGTACCCACCATACCCAATTTGCGAGCCTACCTAAATATGGTGTACAGCACAGGTTTACCTGGCGGCTCCCCCAGCTATGCAGATCCTTATGATTTTCAATTTAGATTGAAAGATTATTTCAGGGCAGATTTGGGAGTACAATTTGTGTTAGTAGACGAAAAGAAAAAGGCCAAAGCTGGCAGCTGGCTCCAAAACTTTGAAGAGTTTTCCATTGGTGCCCAGATCTATAACATTTTTGATTACGAAAACAATATATCTAACCTATGGGTTCGCGATGTAGCTACCAGTTCGCAGTATGCGGTACCAGTGCGCCTGACGCCAAGGGTTTTTAATCTGCGTTTAATTGCCAAAATGTAGGTGAAGGAAACTGATCATTTAAAAATCAGATGACATGGATGGCATTGGATGGAGGCTTAAGTAGATGTACAGTACTCAAAAGGGATAACTCAACCGACTTTCAGTATTATCTAACTTTACCCATCTTCATTCTCAATCTTACCGCTCAGAACTTACCGCCACCCCTTCCAGATACTCCAGCAACACGTTGACTACGTAATCAAGCTCATCTTTTGTGTTGAAGATGGAAAAACTGAATCGCAAGCTAGGTTTTTGCAAATCCTCTTCAGGTAAGATACTGGAAAGTACGTGGGAACCTTTTTGGGAGCCACTTTGACAGGCACTACCTTTAGAACAGGCGATGCCCTTGAGGTCCATGGTAAATAACAACATCGCCGCTTTATCGGCTGGGCAAGGGAGGCAAACGTTAAGCAAGGTATAGGTGCTGTTTTCGTGATCGCCACATTTGCCGTTGAATTTGACCCCAGGGATTTTTTCGGTCAATTGGGTTTTAAAATAATCCTTTAAGTCTTGAACATACGCGCGATCGGCTTCTAGGTTGTCATAAGCCATTTGCAACGCCAGATCCATTCCCACAATATTGTGCACACTTTCTGTACCCGCACGAATCCCTCGTTCTTGTGATCCACCTAAAATTAGAGGCTTTAATCCAGTACCTTTTCTGATAAAAGCAAAACCTACACCTTTAGGTCCATGAAATTTATGCGCACTCACTGCCGTAAAATCAACTGGTAGCTTATTCAGATCCATTTCATAGTGACCAATGCTTTGCACGCAGTCACTGTGAAACAAGGCATTATATTTTTTGCACAAAGCACCAACTCGATCTATATCAAGACGGTTTCCGATTTCGTTATTGATATGCATTAGGGAGACCAATGTTTTCTCATCACTGCTAGACAATAAGCGCTCCAAATCCAGATAATTAGGCGTACCGCAGTCTTGCAATTTTACTTGCACGACTTCGGTTCCATATTTCTGGGCACAATAATCGACGATATAAAGAACCGCATGGTGCTCGATGGAGGTGGTGATAATGCGTTTGACCCCAAGGTCACGAATACAACTGTGAATCGCCAAATTATCAGCTTCAGTTCCACCAGAAGTAAAAATAATTTCGGCAGCAGAAACATTGAGTTGCTTGGCAATATTCTTACGTGCATTTTCAATGAGTGATTTAGCAGATCTACCATAAGCATGGGTACTGCTGGGGTTTCCGTAAGAATCTTGCATTACCTGGGTCATTCGTTCAATGACCTCAGGCCTCATTTGTGTCGTGGCCGCGCTGTCTAAATACACTTGTTTCATATCGCAAAAGTAGAATATTTGCCATAAATTACCCGTTTTAAGGCTTGATATTGATTACCTACTTTTGTATCCATGAAGAAATTGCTATACCTTTTAATTCCTATCGTTTTACTGGGTTGTGACGATGGAGATATCATTACTAACGACTTTGAATTTGAGGGTATTGCCCTACAAGCTTGTGAACCCGCCCAGGTGGGAACAAATATTGAATATGTGTTTCATAAAACTGATAATACGAATCGGGAAAGTTTGGTGCTGAGTTTCAATGCCAATGATGATATTCTTGTTTCCGATGGTGTGTTTGGCCCATTCAGTTTAGATACAAACAACAGCTTCCAGTACAGACGTTTTAACGAGGCACCAGGAAGTGACTATTATTGTAACAGTGTTCCCCCAGTCACCCCTAGGGTGGTGGAAACACTAGATGGTGAAGGTGGTCGTTTCCAGATTTTGACCGTAGCCGAAACCCCTGATGATGACATAGACGGTATTCCAGCAGATCAAGAATTAAATGAAGATACTGATGGTGATGGAATCATCAATGCATTGGACAGCGATGATGATGGAGATAATGTTCCTACAGCGGCAGAAGGTGTGGTTATTATAGATGGAGTGATCGATATGACACTGAGCCGAGACACCGATGGCGACGGCCTATTGGATTACTTGGATAATGACGACGATAATGACGGAATCCTGACGATTCAGGAAGATCTCAACCGAAATTTAAATCCGACCGATGACCTGACTGGTGGCTCCAGTAATTACCTCAATCCGAATGCCTCAGTCTCAGCCAGCCCAGAGATTAGCGCGTATAATATTCACATTTTACAGCGAAATGCCAGGGTGAGTATTATGTTTGAGGACTTGGTTTTAGCCAACGAAGAAAAGGAAATACTATTGAGTGAGTTTGATTTTGGAGACTACTTGAGCGGGATGTTTTCAATCACTTTTACACCAGCATTCAACTAGTTGATTTTACTCTGATAGATGTAAACTTCTGTAGCACCTCTACCGTATTTCTGGAAGTCGGCGTCGTAATAGGTGACCTCGGAATAGCGATCTAACAAGAATTCTAATTCCTGCCTTAAAACACCTTGCCCTACCCCATGTATAAAAACCAATTTTGGAACACGTTCCCGAATTGCCCATTCCAGGCGATGACGAGCCGTATCGATTTGTAGATTAAGTTTGTCGTAGGCATCCATTCCTTTCTCATTTTTGACCAATTGATGAATGTGCAGATCAATCTCGACCGCGTGGATTTGGGCAGCACGCTTCTTGGATTGGCTCCTGGAGAGAGATTTTTTTGCTACGGTTTCTGGCTTGACTTCAACATGTTTGATCTCAAAAGATCGGTCGTGAATTAATTCGCTCACGTTAAACAAGAGTTCCAAGCCCTCTTCAGTTCTGATCGTAATGCTTTCCGCTTTCGCGAAAGCGACCACACCAGCCAGATCCTCATCTACAACCAACACACGATCACCCTTTTTAAACTGCTGCATCCTTATCTCCTTTCTCTTTTTGATCAAGGTGATCGTCCTTGTGACTCACCCAATGTTTACTTGCACGATAGGCTCCGACCATCAAAAATATTAATCCAATGATTTTGAAATAGATAAGAACACCGGGAACAACAAAGGCATAAATCGATAAAGTACCGCCTAAAATTATCAGAAGCCCGTTGAATGGTTGTTTAAAGCTGTGTTTAATCGACATTTTAAATCGTTTATCTAATTGATTACAAAATTCTATAAACTTTACCAAAAGGTTGGTTTTTAGGCAAGAATATGTTATATTTTTGTCATGCTAAAAGTTTATTCCATGAAAAAACTTATACTTTTTATAATTATTTGTGCTTGCGCAGCTCCGGCTTCCATGGCACAGCTCACCGTAAAGGGAGATAACTTTGTGTTTTCCAAAGGTGTAGATATTTATGTAGAGAATGAAATTAATTTAATCGACGCAGATTCCCGCTTTTATTTAAGGGGTGAGGCTGAATTGATGCAGGAAAATGATGTCCCGAATGAAGGGAATGGCTTTCTCTCTATTTATCAAGAAGGAACTGAAAGTAACTTTACCTACAATTATTGGTCTGCTCCAGTAAGTGATAACAGCTCTGCAACCGATGGAAATGTGGGTTTCATTGCTACCGATCAGATTTACTATCCTGTGCATGCAGATCCTGCAATTCCAGATGACTTTACTATTGATGCAAACAATGCGACCATACTACCCTATAACCAAGTAAATGGTCGAACTGATGATGGTTCGCCCAGCAATCCGTTAGAGATTGCAGGAAGATGGCTTTGGAAATATGACAGTTCGATCAGTTCTACCTCTGGATATGCTGGATGGCAAATCATCAACGGTGGTCAAACTGTACCAACTGGATATGGTTTTACCATGAAAGGAGTGGCGTCAAGAGCTGGTGATACGCCTAACTTACGTTCTTTTGGCTTGAATGCTGGACAGCGTTATGATTTTAGAGGTCGCCCGAACAATGGAAGAATTGAGGTTGGTGTTGGAAATGATAATACATCTGTAATAGGGAATCCATACCCTTCTCACCTTGACCTAAAAGAATTTTTGGAATTGAATGCCAATGATACGGGCAGTATCCCTGGATCTGACATGAGAATTGATCCTATAATGTATTTCTTTGACTCTCAAGATACTGGGTCCCATTATTTGACTAACTATAGTAACGGGTATGGTGAATACGTACCTAATGGATTTAATCGTACTGCTGGTGAATATGACAATGATGGTGCGTACATACCTCCTGTTTGGAGACGATATGACAGCGCTGGTAATATCATCTCAGAAAACAGTGGTACGGGTCCTGTTGCTCCTCCAGGGACAACGAGAAGATACCTTCCACCAGGACAAGGCTTCCTAATTTCGCGAACTAACACTTCATATGTTAACGCCAATGGTTTTACAGTTGCACCTACTCCCGCTTTAACGCCTGGTGTAACAACTGGAGGCTTTAGTGCAAGCTATCCAGGTGACTTTGCGTATTTTGAAAATTACATGAGGATGTTCTCGGATGAAGGCATTGATTCCTATTTCAAGGCTTCTCCCGCCAACGGAACACCCCAAAATGCGAGATCTTCCAGAGTGGTGCCTATCCTTAAAATGAATGTTGTTGTAAAGGATACTTTCACGAGACCAATTTATCTTCAGTTTGACGATAGTGCTAGTTTGAACGATTACGACGCAGGTTGGGAGACTTACATATCAAGTATGAATCCCTCTGATATTTACCGCACACAAAGCGACGGCCGTCCATATTCTATGACTACGCAATCGTACAACGAAGACATGCGTATACCATTGGAAGTACATGTGGCTAGTAACGAGACTGCACCAGTGACCTTTGAATTCGAGATGAAGGAGATGATCAATTTTAATCCTCCTCATGTTTACGTATACGATAGCGTAACTGATACCTATCATGAGATCAGCAATGGTAATCATATTGTGAGCGTAGCACCTGGAAACTACAGTGACCGTTTTGAGATCACTTTCAAAAACACCAGTGGTACTTTAAGTACAGATACTACCAATTACAATGGTTTCCAAGTACTTCAAAACAACAGAAGACAAGAATTGACAATTTTGAATCCAGAATTAAAAGACGTAGCTAATGTAGCTCTTTATGATTTGGCTGGACGACAAGTATTTGCTCAACCACAAACACAAGCACAGCAAAATTATAGTTTTGAAACTGCTGGTTTGAGTAGTGCCATCTACATTGTCAAAATCACTACACAGAATAATGAAGAGGCTGCTGTTAAAATCAGTGTAGCCAATTAATAAAATTTTTTCTCATGGATGATAGCTGGATGCTACCTTGTATGAGCAAACAAATGTTTGGAATGGACTGTCCTGGATGTGGTATTCAGCGGTCCATTTCTCTTTTGCTACAAGGTAATATTGTGGACTCCTTCCTGATGTACCCCGGTTTGTTTCCGGGTATTTTTTTGTTTGTCTTTTTAATTTTTGACTGGTTTGTAGATACAAGGCATGGTGAAACGATAAAATTGTGGGCCACCATGATCACGTTGGGTACTATTCTCACCAACTTCTTTGTCAAAATGGTAGTTTGAAAAAAATATTGTAACATTGTTATGGTTACACTTACTAACAATTAAAATCAACCTTATGCAAAAATTAAACACTACGCTCGTTTACATTCTTTCGGTAGTTGGATTTCTATGCTGCTGGTGTTTTGGAATCGGATTAGTCGCTTCCATCATCGCCTTTGTCATTGCATCTAATGAACTCAAAAAATACGCAGCAAACCCAGAAGCTTACTCCAATGGTCCAGCTATGAAAACAGCCAAAACTGTTGCACTGGTCGCGTTAATCATTTCTGGTCTAGTTACCGTTTATCAAATCTACAATTATGCAACTACTACTGACGAAGAAAGAGCTGCACAACAACAACAGATTTATGATATGATGGGGATTGATGATCCTTATGGAGAGTAACAACGATTAGCAAGAGCAGAAAACCATGCAAAAATTAAACACCACCTTAGTTTACATTCTTTCCGTAGTTGGATTTCTATGTTGCTGTATTGGTATTGGAACCATCGCTGCCATCATAGCCGTTGTGATCGCCTCTCGCGAACTCAAAAAGTACAATCAGGCGCCAGATGACTATGTAAATGGACAAGCAATGAAAACTGCTCGTGTGGTCGCCATTGTATCCTTGGTATTATCACTTATCGGATTGGCAATTTTCATTTGGATTCGATTAAATCCGTGCCTATTCTTTGAATGGTACATAGGTCTGTTAGAAAATAATCCTAACATGCCAGCAGAATCAATGGATCAGATCTACCAAGCTGCAGAGAAAGCAGGTTGCAGGTAGTTAAATGCTCAAGTTATCTTTTATCAAAAGCCGTCTTTTATTAAGACGGCTTTTTAATTACTTCATCATGTCTACCCAAACCAACCTATTCATTAAGTAAGAAAGAATATTGTCAATACCAGGAACTATTTGAAAGAATTCTACGGTCACAGCTTTCCATAAGCTTTTTGTCTTAGCATCTTCTAAAACGGTCTTTAGATATTACGCCAAATTGTAAATAATACAATAACAACAAATACACCCATAATCAGCAATGGATGATTGATCTTTTGACGAAATGGATGGAAGCGTAACTGGGGCACGTATTCAAAAACACCCACCAGAATGGCAAATGGCACTAAAACAAATAAAAGCGGATTGAACCAAAACGCCATCCTCCAATCACCTTGAAGAGCAGCATGAACAGCCCGCTGTGATCCACAGCCCGGACAATCATAACCCGTAATCATTTTACTCGGACATTGAGGAAAATAAGAAGATTGTGCAGGATCAAAAAAGTAATAAAGCGTTAGTACGGCGATAAAAATAACCGCTATCCCAACGCCTATCCACATTCTTTTAGTGAAGCCCATCCATTACGGCGGCGAAAACACCAAATACAAAGCATAAACCAATGACCACAACTCCGGTCAATGCTGCAGCAATCACCCATTTTTTTGCAGTATCTGAAGCTTGAATGGCGCCCTGAATATCTCCTACTCGATGTCGGCTCTCAACCTTTGAACTGTAGATGATAGCTATAATACCAAAGATTTGACAACACAAAAAGGTGACTAAAATTGATTCCACGAGCCACGTTTTAGGTGGTGGCCCGTAAGGTTGGTTCTGGTTTTCCATATTAATTAAATGCAATTAAGGTTTTGATAATTATGTCGATACATTCATCCAATTGTTCCATTGTCATCACCAAAGGCGGCGCAAATCGGATGATATTTCCATGGGTAGGTTTAGCTAGTAGTCCATTGTCTCTAAGCTTTAAACAGATATTCCATGCCGTATCACTATCCTCACTGTCATTAATCACAATGGCATTGAGCAGACCGCGACCGCGCACAAGACTAACGGTGTCAGTAGTAGCAATGTATTCATTCATTCGTTGACGGAAATGTTTACCCAATTTCCTGGCGTTTTGCGCTAGTTTTTCGTCCTTCACCACGTCCAGTGCGGCGATGGCAACAGCGGCAGCGACTGGATTACCTCCAAAAGTACTCCCGTGTTGACCAGGTTGTATTACATTCATGACCTCGTCATCAGCTAACACTGCACTTACCGGATAGGCTCCTCCAGAAAGTGCTTTTCCTAAGATTAAAATATCTGGTCTCGCATAGGTTTCTTGGCGTTCACAGTGCCCCTCACAGGAACAGTTTCCACACACCGCCAGCAAAGCACCGGTGCGGGCAATTCCAGTTTGGATCTCATCGGCCATAAAAAGGGCATTGTATTTCTTACATAAAGCGCGAGCTTTTTGCATAAAATCATCAGCGGGCGTGTAAACACCTGCCTCCCCTTGGATGGGCTCTACCAAGAAGCCAGCGATATTATCTCCTTGCAGTGCCTCTTCCAAAGCTTCGGTATCATTGTAGGCTACTTTAATAAATCCAGGGGTATAGGGTCCAAAATTTTTGCGGGCACCTTCATCATTGGAAAAGGAAATAATCGTAGTGGTACGTCCATGGAAGTTGTTCTCACACACAATTATATTGGCCTCTTTCTCATGAACGCCTTTTTTCTCATAGGCCCATTTTCTGGCAATCTTAATCGCGGTTTCTACCGCTTCGGCTCCTGTGTTCATCGGAAGTACCTTGTCGAAATTAAAGTATTCGGTCATGTACTTTTCATAAATCCCAAGCTTATCATTGTGAAAAGCGCGAGAGGTCAAGGTTAAGGTTTTGGCCTGCTCGTGCATTGCTCCTACGATGGCCGGATGGCAATGTCCTTGATTAACCGCACTATAAGCACTCAAAAAGTCAAAGTATTTTTTACCATCTACATCCCAGACACACACGCCTTCCCCCTTGTTCAGAACCACCGGTAGCGGGTGATAATTATGGGCGCCATGCCTGTCTTCCAAATCAATAAAATGTTGTGCTTTACTTTGCGTATCTATACTCATTAATGCTGTTTTTCGATAATATCGCAATTTAAGGATTTGACCAGGCAGAATAAAATTTAATCCTCAAAGAATTTGCGAACATCCTGTTGTTTTCGCGCCAACTTATTTCCCTAAAAACTCACTAAAACCATGGAATTGCCTTAATTTTGAAGCCTATGTCCAAAAGAAGAAAAAGGGCTCAAAAACGCTTTTTAAATGTTCCTGTGGTCGACGCAGGTGCCAGAGGAAAAAGCGTTGCCAAAACTGATGAAGGCGAGGTGATATTCCTCACCGATGCCGTACCCGGAGACGTGGTCGATATCCAAACATTCAAGAAAAAACGCTCCTTCTATGAAGGCAAAGTGACCCATTACCATCGCTTATCTGATCGTCGTACAGAACCAGTTTGTAAGCATTTTAAAGTTTGTGGGGGTTGCAAGTGGCAACATATGGCCTATGACAGTCAGCTCTTTTTTAAACAAAAAGAAGTGGCAGAAAACCTGAGACGTATCGGACATCTGGAGCTGCCAGAATTCACACCTATCGCTGGTTCATCACAGCAATACCACTATCGCAATAAAATGGAATTCAGCTTTTCGGCCAATAGATGGCTGACATTGGAAGAAATCCAAAGCGAAAAAGCCATCACAGACAAGAAGGCCTTGGGCTTTCATATTCCTGGTATGTGGGACAAGATTCTCCACCTGGATGAATGTCACCTGCACCCAAAAATTGGTGAAGACATTAGGTTGGCAGTCCACGCTTTCGCGAAAGCGGAAAACATTTCCTACTTCGACCCGAGAGAAAAAACAGGCAACCTGCGCACCTTGATGCTGCGTATGTCGAGTACGGGAGAAAACATGGTGGTGATTCAGTTTTTTAAAGATGCGCCGCAACAGAGAGTTGCTCTACTAGAGCACTTAAAGGAAAAATTCCCAGAGATAACTTCCCTTCAATACATCATTAATGAGAAGGCAAACGATACCATCTACGACCAGGATGTCATCTGTTATCACGGCAGGAACCATATATTTGAAGAAATGGAAGGGCTACAATTTAAAATCAATGCCAAATCATTTTATCAAACCAATAGCCAACAAGCCTACGAACTTTATAAAATCACCAGGGATTTTGCTGGACTGACCGGAAACGAATTGGTTTATGATCTTTATACTGGAACCGGAACCATCGCCCAATTTGTCGCCAAAAAAGCCAAACATGTGGTGGGTATAGAGGCTATTCCCGTGGCCATTGAGGATGCCCGTGCCAACGCTGAGCACAATCAGGTCGACAATACTACATTTCAAGCGGGAGATATGAAAGAGGTATTTACCGAAGAGTTTATCGCAAAACATGGGGAACCCGATGTCGTGATCACTGATCCGCCGAGGGATGGAATGCACAAGGACGTGGTTGCCCAATTACTGAAATTAGAAGCTCCTAAAATTGTATATGTCAGTTGTAACAGCGCAACACAAGCCAGGGATATTGCGTTGTTAGATGAAAAATATAGTATTATTAAAGTCCAACCAGTAGACATGTTTCCGCAAACACATCATGTGGAAAATGTGGTCTTATTAAAATTGAGAAATGAATAGTTACAAACATCTGATCGCCTTAATTATGGCTATTGTGTTGTTGAACTCCTGCAACAGCGACAGAAAAAAGGAAATTTTAGAAAACGACGCGCCTCAAACTATTTACATCGCTGGTCACGTGACGGTAGTTGATTCACTAGATACTGGTAAAATCACTGCCTATGGTTATGATCTAAAAAACCGGGAATCCATCCAGAAAGATACGGAAGTAGATGAACAGGGTAACTTTGTGATTGAACTAGAACAAACCCAGCCCATGCCCCTGACTTTGTATAGCAATAGTGTTATAGAAGTGTTGGCTTCACCTGGGGACAGTATTTTCATCGACTTTAAAGAAGGAGAAGATCCAGAAATCTTAGAGAAAAGTCTCACTTTCAGCGGGTCTCAAGCGACCACACAAGAGCAACTGCGCAAGTTTGAAGAAGGATTTCCGATAAGGATGGATGATTTCTACGCCGCTGATACCGATCTTGATTATAACGACTTACAGGAATTGATCGAAATGCGTAAAGAAGATATTACCGCTTATTACCAAAGCTTTTATACCGATAATACAACCAGTCCGTTATTAATGGATTATCTCAAGGCCAGAGAAAAGTACGGAATGATGAATACAAAAATGGATTATCTTTCCTATGCCGATTATTACGGTAAGCCCATTCCAGATTTGGAAGATGTGTATTTTCAAGAAATGGACAGCCTGCCCGAATTGGAAGAAAAGGATTTGGTCAATAGCATGGTGGTCAACGATGCCCTGCATAATTATGCACTGTACACCAACAGGGTTCTCAAAGAATTACATCCTGAAGCCAGCAATGAAGAACTGGATCGGCTGATTCTTGAACGAGCTGCCGAAAGACGAGGTAGTTTAATGCACCAGCATATGATTGCCATGATGGTCGTGGCAGATTTTGGAGACCACAGTACTGAGATGTATGAAACCAACAGAGAGAAAGTGGATTCTGCTCTAAGTGAATCAGAACTTTTAGGTTTGGTACAAAACAAATACCAGGACACCAAAAATTTGTTGGAACAACCTCAACTACCCGAAGAAGCACAGCTGATGACCTTTACCTCAGAAGATCCAAAACAATATTTGGATGAGATTATTGCTAACGCCAATGGCAAAGTCATCTATATCGACAATTGGGCGACCTGGTGCGGACCTTGTAAAGCAGAGTTTAAAGAAGCTTCTCCAAAATTGCATGAAAAATTTAAAGATCAAGTCGAGTTTGTTTATCTGTGCCATGAAAGCAAGCAACGATCCTATCAACCCAGTATTGCAGAATTTCAGATCAAGGGAAAACACTATTTCCTTGACAAAGAGGAAGGCCGAGTGATTCAACAACAAATAGAACTCGAGGGATTCCCAACCTACACCATATATAATAAAAAAGGTGAGCTCGTCCTTTCTGACTATATCCACAGACCCAGCTATGGACCTACCACTGAATTACTAAGCCAGTTGATCAATGAGTAAAGAGAGTTTTTGGGTGTTGGTCATTTTCTTTTTTGCGGGAATTTCCTCTTGCGAAAAGGATGATTTGTGCACACCAGACCAAGCAGTAACACCCAGATTGATCATCCAATTTAAAGATCAATTCAATCCATTGATGGCTAAGGCGGTGCCCAGTTTACAAGTCAGGGAAATTGGCGCAACAGACTTTGCCCCGCTCAATGACAGTGGAGCGACAATGCTTAGCGAGGTTGACTCCATCGCCATACCTCTGCGCACCAATGATCAGCTTACTAGTTATGACTTTCTGCGTAGAGAGGACGGCAATCTTGATACTGACAATATTGATTTCACCTACGAATTAAATGAAGAATACGTGAGCCGCGCTTGTGGATTTAGGGTGGTTTACGAAAACCTGAACGGCATCTTGAACAACAGTACATGGATTTCTAGTGTAGTTGTCGTTGAACCTCAAGTAACCAACAATACCGATATACATGTGGAAATACGTCATTAGTATATGGGTACTTGCCCTCACAGGCCAATTGACCTGGGCGCAACAAGAAAACCTTCCGAACGCGCAAGCGCCAGACAGTGTGATCTATAAAAAAACCTATGGGTTAAGAGCGGGAATCGACCTGGCCTCTCTCATACGCACTGGTTTGGATGATCAATATTCGGGCTTTCAAATATTGGCTGATTTCAGGTTAAGCCCTAGGCTATATGTGGCGGGCGAACTGGGAAACGAATCTCTAGAACAGGAATTGGATCGCGTGGACTATAAAGGTGCTGGTTCCTTTTTAAAAGCAGGTGTGGATTACAATTTTTACACCAATTGGCTGGATATGGACAATATGCTCTATGGTGGCGCACGTTTGGGAGTAGCCTCCATGACACAGGAACTGCGCAGGTACGATTATAATCTAGACAATGAATACTTTCCCATATTTACCAACGTGGATAACCGGGAATTTGATGGGCTAAGTGCGGTATGGTTGGAAATTCAAGCTGGGGTCAAGGTAGAGGTGCTAAACAATCTTTATCTCACGGCAAACCTCCAATTAAAACGCAGTATTACCCAAGACACTCCTGAGGGTTTTGACAATCTGTTTATCCCAGGATTTGGCCGCACCTTTGACACCTCAGAAATAGGTGTAGGCTATTCTTATGGAATCGTATACAGGATTCCATTGTTTAAAAAGTGATCGATCTCCTTTAGCAAACAAAGAAAGGATTGGCATGGTAAAAGTTCAACCACCAGACAATTCGAGTGAACAGGTCTTATTCTTCCTCCTCCAGACTGGATAAAAGATCATTGCTCTGCAGCAGGTTATACCATTGCACCACCTTTTTGATATCACTGGCATAGACACGTTCCTGATCATACTCAGGAAGTACTTCAGAGAAATAGTTTTCCAACTCGCTTTTTGAGGACTTGTGCGAGATGGCTGGCCCCTTGGATTCCTTTTCGGCAATTTTACTGAAAACCTCCTTGAGCGGGACGTCTTCAGTATAGGTATAAATGGAAATATCCTTAAGAACACTTACGTTGTGGTTGATTCCCACGATAGACGTTTTCTGGTCAATAAGGCTTTCCACGACAAAACCGCTGCGTGCCTTACTCTTTAATTGATATAGTCCGGGCTTACCGGTGATGGATAAAATGTTGTCCAAACTCATAATATTTCTTTTTCAGCGGTGGCAAATATATCGATTCCGCTCTAATTCTTACTATTTACTGCATAATGACCAGATGGCTACTGGTTCGTCATCATGGATTATTGTCTTCCCTTGACATTGGGAAATCTCATACGGTAATCCACCTGCGTTTTCCCTTTCGAAATATTGGCTAGTTTCCCTTTGATCAGTCGTTTTTTTAATCCCGAAAGTTTATCGGTAAACAATATCCCCTCAATATGGTCATACTCGTGTTGGATCACACGGGCAGCAAGTCCTGTGTAGGTTTCGGTATGTTCTTTAAAATCCGCGTCTAGATATTTGATGGTCACTTCTTCAGGACGGAACACGTCTTCACGCACATTGGGAATACTTAGGCAACCTTCATTAAATGCCCACTCTTCTCCTTTTTCTTCCAAAATCTGCGCATTAATAAATACTTTTTTAAATCCGTCAAGTTCTTTGGACTCTTCTGGAGATAACTCAGGATCATCAGAAAAAGGTGTTGTATCTACCAAAAACAGCCGAATGGGCAATCCCACCTGAGGCGCAGCCAGTCCTACACCACTGGCGTTGTACATGGTCTCCCACATATTATCTAAAGTTTCCTGTAGATTGGGATAATCCTTTTCAATATCCTTTGCTTTTTTTCTAAGCACCGGATCACCATAAGCGACAACTGGGTAAATCATAATTGTTGATAGTACTAAATAGCCTGTTTTCGGTCCAGATAAGTTTGTAGGATAATTGTAGCTGCAATTTCATCGACCAAGGCTTTGTTACGTCTTTGTTTCTTTTTCATTCCGCTGGCAAGCATGCTGGCGTGGGCCATTTTTGAGGTAAAACGTTCATCTACTCTTTCCACGAGGACATTCGGGAATTTCAGTTGTACTGCTTCCGCGAAAGCATTAATCTCACCGCCTAATTCACTATCGGTATAATCCATTTGTTTGGGCTCACCGATGACAATAGTGGATACCTCTTCCTCCTGAAGGTAACGCTCTAAAAACCCATTTAATTCTCCCGTGGAAACTGTCTGAAGACCAGAAGCAATAATTTGCAATGGATCCGTGACGGCAATACCGGTACGTTTCTTTCCATAATCTATTGCCAACACTCTTGCCATAGGATTTGCAAAAGTAATCAAATGTAATGTGATGCGCCAATTTGCAATCTAGTGCACCTAACTATATAAGAGTGAAACCATAGACCCATAACATGATCTGACAAGCTGCCATCTGATTTTTAAAAATTTCCGCAGTGAACCCCTCATCATTCTATGGTTTTACTGATTCAGCCTCTCAAATACAAATCAAACCCCATATCTTTGTAAAAAACACCGACTGTGGATCAATTGAGAAATGTCATAGAAAATGCTTGGGAAGATCGTTCCCTGCTTGAAAATAAAGTTACACAAAGCGCTATACGTGAGCTGGTTGATATGCTAGATCGTGGAACACTAAGGGTAGCAGAACCTACCGACAACGGCTGGCAAGTCAACGAATGGGTTAAAAAGGGCGTGGTGCTCTACTTTCCCATTCAAAAAATGGAGACGATAGAATGTGGTCCGCTCGAATTCCACGATAAGATACCGCTGAAGACGGGTTACAAAGACAAAGGCATACGTGTGGTTCCGCATGCGGTAGCACGCCACGGCGCATACATATCCAAAGGTGTCATTATGATGCCCAGCTATGTTAATATTGGCGCGCATGTGGAAGAAGGAACCATGGTAGATACCTGGGCCACGGTAGGGAGTTGTGCTCAAATTGGTAAAAATGTACACCTCAGCGGTGGCGTCGGAATCGGTGGCGTGTTGGAGCCTTTGCAGGCTGCTCCGGTCATCATTGAGGACAATGCCTTTATCGGTTCAAGATGTATTGTCGTTGAAGGAGTACGTGTTGGTAAAGAAGCAGTATTGGGGGCCAATGTCGTTTTGACTGCCAGTACTAAAATTATTGACGTGACCGGCGATGCTCCTAAAGAATACAAAGGAGAAGTACCACCCAGAGCGGTGGTGATTCCAGGTAGTTATGCCAAGGAATTTGCTGCAGGAACCTATAATGTGCCTTGCGCACTGATCATAGGGGAGCGTAAGGAAAGTACCAACAAAAAAACTTCGCTCAACGATGCCCTTAGGGAATATGATGTAGCCGTTTAGGAATGAAGGTTCTCCTGATACAATATCAAATGTTGGGAGATGTCCTGACCAGTACCATCATTGCCGATCAATTAAAAATCAATGATCCTGATACACATATCGATTATTTGATCGTAACCCACGCCGAGGCCATCGTGGCCAATCATCCATCGATAGATGGTCTAATCAAGGTAGACAAGTCAGATTTCAAAAAATTGTCGGGTGTACTGTCGCTTTCGCGAAAGCTGAAAAATGCCAAATATGACCTTCTGATTGACGCTTATGGCAAAAACAATAGTGCGCTATTGTCATGGTTAACTAGAATTCCAAAAAGAATCGGATACCAGAAGTGGTTTTCCCGTTGGGCCTACACACTTGCCGTAAGGAACAATCCAGACCCCAGGCTTTTTAAAACTGGGTTGTCCTTGGGTAGTCGACTTTTACTCGCACAACCTTTAGTGGATCGGGTTCAATGGCAATTGACACCTACAATCAATCTCACGAAGGAAGAAATCCAAGAGGGTTCCCAATGGTTGTCTGAACAAGGGCTAAATATAAACGCACCAATTACAATGGTGAGCGTTTTAGGAAGTGGTGTTGACAAAACTATGCCCTTTAAATTCATGGCCCAATTGCTAGATATATTTGTAGAGCAAACCAGCTCCCAACTCCTATTTAATTACATACCGGCCCAACGGGATCAGGCGAAGAAAATCTATGCCCACTGCCTGCCTGAAACTAGGCAACGTATTTTTATTGATGCCTTTGCTCCCAGCATCAGGGATTTTCTTAAAATTCTCCATCATTGTCGTTCCATTATCGGGAATGAGGGAGGTGCCATAAATATGGGTAAAGCACTGGGGGTTCCCAGTTTCTCCATTTTTAGCCCGTGGATCAACAAAGCTTCCTGGAATGCTGGTGAGGACGGTCATCAACATCAAAGTGTACACCTGGCCGACGTACATCCTGAAATTTATGAAGGAAAAACAGTTAAGTCCATGAAAAATCAGGCTCAGGATTTATACCTTAAGTTCACACCAGCGCTCATCAAACCTCAACTGGAGAACTTTATATCCATACATTATCACTAAGAAATATAGTTAGAAATCAACAGCTTAAAGCTCTGTCGTTGTCTCGTCGTTCTTGACAATACCGTAGGGCGTAAAGTCTTTTTTCTCGTTACGTGTAGACTTTCTAATGGCCTTATTTTTATCAATGGAATCTTGATTTTTGTAACCGCGAGAGTGATCCAGGTGCAGGCAAATCGCACTGTAACGAATCTGTTTGGATTTGATACCGTAATTAAAAAGTCGTTCCCCCAATTCACGATCTTGACCACCGTATTGCATACGTTCATCAAAGCCATTAACCGCTTTAAGATCAGCTAACCAGCCACTGGAGTTATGGCCATTCCAACTGGCATTGGTAGGCGTCAGGTTTTCCATCACTTTGGCCTGCACAAAGCCTGAGGTCAGTTTTTGATTTTTATAGGAAGGTGGTAATCCTTGTTCCTTGAGCCATTCCAAGTCAAAACAACGCTGGGTAGCTATGTCGTCCTCAGCAATACGCTCAGAAATATCCATGGGTAATTTATAGTAGCCTCCAGATAAAAAGTAACCGGACTGTCTGCGCTCATAATGAATTTGCAGAAAGTCTTCCCTGGCAATACAATCGCCATCAGACATGACAACGTAATCGGTGTTGCAAGCCATGAGCGCCTTATTGAGTATGGCACTTTTCTGAAAGCCTTCGTCTTCATGCCAGATATGAATAATTGGCTTTGAACTTTGTTCTTGATAGGATTTGATAAAATCGGCCGTTTCCTGATTTGACCCATCATCTGCAATAATAATTTCAAATGGCCTGAAAATCTGATGCTCATAGCTCCACAAGGTTTTTTCTAACCATGGAACAGAGTTGTAAGTAGAGATAATTACAGAGATAATGGGGTCTTTAGTCATGGGACCGTTTGTTAATCTTTTCCAGTCAAAGACAAATTTAATGATTACCAAACGTTATTTCGGATTAGGATTATATTTTTGCCCAAGTTTGCGCACTTTATACTAGTTTAGCCCACAGTATGACCAAATATCCCATTTCAGCCATAATACCGTCCTTCAATGAATCCCATAATATTGTGGAAGTATTGAAAAGCGTTGACTTTTGTGAAGAAGTTATATTGGTGGACAGTAACAGTACCGATGACACTGTAGCTCTGGGTGAACCTTATTATACCAAATTATTGACCAGGGAATACATTCACAGTGCTTCCCAGAAAAACTGGGCCATACCACAAGCTCAACATGAATGGATACTTTTGGTAGATGCTGACGAGCGGGTAACTCCCGCGCTCAAAGAAGAAATCATACAACTGTTGCCACAACTGGACCAAAAAGAATTTGTAGGTTACTGGATCGGTCGGAAAAACTTTTTTATGGGCAAGCAGGTCAGGTATAGCGGCTGGAAAAATGACAAAGTGATCCGACTCTTTAAAAAGTCCCAGTGCAGATATGTAGACAAGCATGTCCATTCAGAGATTGAAGCCGATGGACCTGTAGGTCGCCTTTCCAACAAGTTACTGCACTACAAATATATCAGCATTGATCACCATGTTAACAAACTCCAGCGATATGCACAGTTGCAGGCCCATGACTTTGATGATAAAGTGGGTAAAATCCACATCTTCCACGTGGTATTTAAACCCATGTGGGGCTTCTTTAAACACTATTTTATTCAACGTGGTTTTCTTGACGGTTTTGTAGGATTTAGCATCGCTTATCTGAGAAGCTATGGGATCTTTATGAGGTATGTCAAGCTCTGGCTGTTGAGAAGAGGAATGAACTAATTGAGTAATTCCTGGATTCCATCTTCAGTCAGTCCATAATGCTCACATATCTGTTTCCACTGAACCCTATTGAAATCTGCTCCTTTATTGATTTTTTTAAGGGCTACAAATTGGGTTCCCATTATCGGAATAGGCACTTCAGGAAAGTCTCTATTTTGTCTAGACCTGGTCCCCTGCAACACGGCCATCGCCTTGAACCAAAGATCATCTGCTTTCGGCGCCAGCTCTGTGAATAGCTCAATATTCCCTACATCTGTATGGAGACTTCCTGGAGGATAAAGCACGCAAAAGGCACCAATAGGCATCACTAAAGCTCCTTGAATAACAGGTTCGGTAACAAATGGCCATTGCGAATAAGAATTGACTTTCTGGTCGGTATAGGTTATGCGACGACAACGATTACCGATAATATCGTTGGGAAATTTTAAATGCTCTTCCCAAAGCAATTGCAACGTATTTTCCTGATAGATCACATCATCATCACAGGTAATGATGATCTTATGAGGGAATTTTTCTAGACTGTGTATCAGCTTGCGATGTGAAAAACCGTAGGAAACATAACGAATTTCAAACAGGTCATCTTGAAGGCGTTCTAATCTACTGGGTAATTTCCCTTGTAAATCTTCTTTGAGCCACAACACAATCTTTTCTGGCCGATAAGTTTGCTGCATCATGCTCCGTATAGTAAGGTGCAGTGTGCGTAAACGTGAAGGAATCGAAGTTAATGACACAACAGCTGGAATCACCTGTTCCGGCTGGTTGCCCAATTGCGAAATGGGAATACTACCTATCTTCAAGCTATAGTACAAAGATTTGGGAATTTCAGAAAGCTTCATACTATTTGAGGATGTTTTTCAATTTCTTTTTTAACCGCTTTTTCCTGTGAAAGCTTTGTTGAAACCGTTGCGTATGTGCCCACATTTTATCTATAGTTTCATTTTCATCGGCATTGGATAGCTTTGCGTATGCGGTCCCCATCACCTCATAAATCCATTTGTCCGGTGCCAAACGTTCAAAGTTCTTCAGACGGTCTTCATAAGGAATATCAAAAAATCTCATCCGATTGAGGTCTACCAAATAAAACTCATAATTATCGCCATCGCGTTTGATAAGTGTGTTACCGGGTGAATGATCCAGAAAGTAAATTCCCGCCTCGTGCATATTGTACATAAAACCTGCAAATTGCTCCAAGATCCTGTTTTTATCCTTAAGGTTTTCATCATTGATGATTTCCCTGAAGGTAAAGTCATGTTCAGCATAATCGCTCACATAATAGCTCGTATGTAGACCTATGGAAGTGTACTGTTCCAAATAAGCGATCGGTTCGGGCGTACCAATTTGGTGATCCTTCAAGTAGCATGCGTTTTCATAGGAGCGTCTTGCTTTAGATTTCCTAATTAGACCATATACAATTCTGTTAACAAGGTTGGGCTTCCTAAAAGATTTGACTACCAGCTTCTTACCTTCATGATGCACCACTTTGATTTGGTTACGGTCATCACCCAATTGATCGTCAGACGCAAAGAACAATTGGATGATTTCTTTAAATCGCTTTCGCGAAAGCGAACCAGAAACAAATCGCTCTTTACCCATAGATAATATCTTCTACTGCAAAAATAAGGATAATAACAGGTATGGTGTCCATATCAAAATTCCAACACTATTTGACTTTGTCTCAAAGATTTACTCAAAGGCGCCCCCTGCAGTAAAACTTTGAATAGCTTCCAATTCTTGGGTTTCAGGATGCTGGAGAAAAAATATTTAATGATATAAAATCCTAGCATACCTAAATACACCATTACTCCGTGGTGTTTTTGTAGCAAATACAACAGCGAAATTTTCTGCTCGATCTTGATATCAATACTCTTGGAAGTACTACCTCCTTTATAATGGATATAGCTTTGCTGTGGAAACAAATAAGTGCGTAAGCCTCTCTTTTTCAGTATCCGGCGACAGAGATCACTTTCTTCATAGTAAAGAAAAATGTTGGTATCAAATCCACCCACTGCATTAAAAGCATCGGCTTGAACAAACATAAAACTGCCCTGCACATAATCACATACCTGCGGTTGATCATAATAGGCCTTACGGTCTGGATATCGCTGGGGAGCTATTTTTTCCAAAAAACCTCGCTTCAAGATTTGCCTGGCGGGTGTCGCAAAGTGATCCAATGTGGCTCTAAAATTTTCGTTTTCATCTAGCATTTGCGGACTACATACACCCGCATCAGCCTGATTCTCCATAAAATCCCTTAGATCGGACAAGGTTTGATCTTGAATGAAAAGAATATCATTATTGATAAAGGCATAATATTTACAGGGTGCGGCATACTGCACACCCATCATATTACCTCCCCCAAAACCAGTGTTGACCCGACTGCGATAAAGCTTTACATGATCTGGGCCTTGATCCACAAAACGCTTGAGCTTGGTGTAATCTTCCCATTGAGATGCATTATCAACCACGACAATTTCATAGGAAAGTCCCACATCAGCATGTTGAAGGATAGAGTTGATTGCCTCTTGTGTTAGTTGAGAGGTATTATAGTTGATAATGATACAGCTTACCTCTATCATGAATCTGTGTTTAATAATGGTACCCATCTTTCGGCTATATTGTCGATTTCAAAATAGGCCGCCCTTTTCATTGCATCTTGGATCATAGCTTCGTTTGGGTAACCTTGAATAATCAAAGACAGTTCATCCATAAAAGTAGTTTCGCTGAACAAATAACCATTTTTATTATGTTCTATGATTTCTTGCGGGCCAATATGGGCAGTTGCGATTGGAATGCAACCCGTGGCCATTGCCTCTATCAACACCATTCCAAAAAGTTCTTGCCATTTTGAGCTACGTTGCGAATTCAATAGCAAGTAAGTATGTTCATTGAACAAACGGTTGAGATCGGAATTGTGCTTAGTCGCCGGAAAAAACTGAATGTTTGGGAAGTTATCAGCCGCCTCTTGAACTACGGTAACCAAGGGCCCATCGCCGATCAGGGTGAGCCTTTGAGCCGGGTATTTTTTGAAAAAATCTAGTAATTCGGTAATTCCTTTTTGCGCCACCAACCTGCCCACATATAAACATCCATTTCTTTCAGATGCCTGAAGCGGATCGTAGTGAAAATCTTCTGGATCGTATGCATGCCCAACCACATGAACATCGGCAGTCATGACATAGTGCTTTAATAAACTCGTTTTAGCCTGTTGAGTTACCGTGAAAACTGCGCTGACCTGAAGTTCAATGAAGTTTTTCCAAATGGCCTTCACGTTGCTATTAACTCCCTTCTTTTTAGGGAAATAGTCCCCATCCCAAACAGGCCAAGAAGTGTGGTAATAAATTCGATGCCGTTTGATGATACTACGCAGTCTTTTGAGTGTTCTATCATATGGGGCTATACCCAGAACAACGACATAATTTCTCGTACAGCGCAATTCAATTAGGGTAAACAGATTCTTCCATTGCTTCACGAATAATTGACCGTCCAATTTGACAATCGACTTAAACAACCGACTTGCAACAGAAAACTCTCTATATTTCAATTGAATACCACGGGCATCTGCCAGACACTGCAAGCCACGATAGTGGGAATCAGCTCCTGATTTGTGGAGAACGATGATGCATTTGGCTTTTTTTCCCATGTGATTGCAAAGCTATCATTTTCCCATCACTTTTATTCTAGCGACATCTTGCAACAATTCTACTAATTAGATTTAATTTTGCAACATGGGAAGAAGCGATAGACAAAGAAACAGAAGAGACCAGGTGCGCGGCCGCAAGCCCAAAAAAGATCCGCAGGATAATATTGAACTTCCATTGGAAGCTATCAATCAAGCAGTCACTGCCCTGAAAAAAGGAGGAACCCTACTCTACCCTACCGATACCATTTATGGACTGGGCTGTGATGCTACCAATTATGATGCTGTAGAAAAAATCTACCAGATCAAAGAGCGTGATAAATCCAAGTCGTTATTGGTATTGGTGGACAGCTTCCAGATGCTGGAGTCCATTATTGAAGAAGTGCCAGACATGGCTTGGGAGGTGTTGAAGGTCAATAAAAAACCGCTGACCATCATCTATGACCGCCCTAAAAATGTAGCAGAAAACGTACTTGCCGCCGATGAAAGCCTGGCGGTTAGGGTGACCAACGATCCTGTGTGCAGGGCCATGATTAGAAAATTGCGTAAACCAATTGTATCTACCAGTGCCAATCTGAGTGGTGAGCCTTCTCCGGTTCACTTTTCCGACATCAATCCGGCACTGATCGAGCGTGTGGATCATGTCCTGGACTTACCGCTCGCACACAAAAATATCAAGCCTTCCTCCATCATGAAAATCTCCAATAACGGAGTCATAAAAATCATAAGATCCTGATCTATGCTGGATAAAAAGCATTATCCCGAAGCACTTGAAGGAGCGGTTTTTTCCATACTGAGCACAGCTGCAGATGAATTAGATCTTCCAGCTTATGTCATTGGTGGGTACGTCAGAGACTATTTCTTGAAACGTGGACAGAAAAAAGATATTGATGTGTTAGCTGTGGGTAGTGGCATCTCGCTTGCGCGAAAAGTAGAAGAATTACTCCCTCATAGCACCAAAGTCTCTGTTTTCAAGAATTTTGGAACCGCCATGATTAAAACAGATGAACTTGAGCTCGAATTTGTGGGCGCCAGGAAAGAGAGCTACAATCGTGATAGCAGGAAACCCATCGTGGAAGACGGATCCCTAGAAGATGACCAGAACAGAAGAGATTTTACCATCAATGCGATGGCTTTTTCATTGAACAAAAGCAGTTTCGGAGCTTTGTTAGATCCTTTCAATGGAATGCAGGATTTACAGGATAAAATCATACGCACGCCACTCGATCCAGATATCACCTATAGCGATGATCCTTTGCGCATGCTGAGGGCCATAAGATTTGCCAGTCAGCTAAACTTTAGGATAGAACAGAAATCATTTCAAAGTATCCAACGCAACGCACACCGCTTAAAAATCATCTCCAACGAACGCATCGTTACAGAGGTACATAAAATCATGATGTGTGATCAGCCATCCTTTGGTTTTCAACTATTGGAAAAATCGGGATTATTGAAGCAATTCATGCCAGAACTCACTGCTCTTAAAGGAATTGAAGAGATAGAAGGACAAACCCACAAAGACAATTTTTATCACACCTTGGAGGTAGTCGACAATATCTCAAAGAACACGAATGATCTCTGGTTGCGATGGGCGGCGTTGTTACATGACATTGGAAAGGCACCTACCAAAAGATTCAGCAAAAAAGTAGGCTGGACTTTTCACGGGCACGAATTCAAAGGCTCTAAGATGGTGTACCATCTTTTTAAAAGATTGAAGATGCCTTTGAATGACAAGATGAAATTTGTCCAGAAAATGGTTCGAATGTCCTCCAGACCTATAGCCGTGATCGATGAGACAGCTACGGACAGTGCGGTACGACGACTTGTACATGATGCGGGCGACCATATTGAGGATTTGATGACGCTATGTGAAGCAGATATCACTACAAAAAATCCGCGTAGATTTAAAAAATACCACAACAACTTTCAAAAAGTCAGGGATAAAATAGTCGAGGTAGAAGAAAGAGATCATATCAGGAATTTTCAACCACCTGTAAGTGGTGAAGAAATCATGAAGGCTTTTGACCTTCAACCTTGCCGTGAGATAGGGATGATTAAAACAGCGATCAAAAACTCTATTCTAGATGGTATCATCCCCAATGAACATACAGCGGCGTATCAATTTATGATTGAAAAAGGGAAAAGCCTGGGATTGACTCCTGTCATTTAAGTATAATTTGTACATTTTTAAGCTTTACAAACACCTGAATTTCTTAATTTTAGGTAAATAATCCTGGTTAAAAATGAAAGTCTTAAACATTACTTTGCTGTTGATGATTTCTCTTGTAGCTTGTCTAAGTTATGGTCAGATCGAAGAGCTAGAAGTCAGCTTTGATGCAAAAAATACCTGTACGATCGATTTTCAACCTAGTACGGGTCCAGGAGACTTGGAGGCATTTGCCAAATGTTTCATCAGAAACAATGAGCTAGCAACAGCTCAAAACAAGGTACAAGTGAAGAAAATTGATTTTAGCAAACTACCTATACGGATTGATCCCCAGGTCCAATTTCCTAGTATTTACAACAGTACACCACCCATTTTTCTGAATTTAGGTACTTATGAAAATAGCTATTTAGACGCCAAAATTAATCATCTAGCCTTTTTTGAAGCTACAGAAAATACGGTTTTGAGCTCTGCCTTTGTTATTTATCCTGGTATCCCACAGTTTTAAACTTAGACTTATAGCCTGCCATTTGACCCTTTCATCAACCTGTTGATTCAAATGTCTGGTTATAGTTTTGAGTAATTTTAGAAAGGATTTCTGCAGTTGGGAAAGTTATTTAGACCCAGTACCTACTTTAGTTTTATTTTTAGGGTCAACTTATCAGAATTTTTGAAACTGCTCCTCCCCTTTTTACTTTTATCCCTTGTTTTTTACTCAAATGCGCAAGAGCCCGTACGTCTGATCATTGATGAAAAAGTTGGATTACCGTCCAATGAGGTGTATGCGATTGAAGAAGATAGCCAAGGTTTTGTATGGCTGGCTACCAACAAAGGTTTGATTAGATATGATGGAGCGATATTTAAAAGCTATGATCATCCTCAACAACGCGGACTTTCCATTTTTGAACCTTTTGTAGATGAACAGGATCGGGTTTGGTGCATGAATATTTCTGGACAGGTATTTTATGCAAAAGATGATCAATTTGAACTAGTTGCAGATCTCAAAGATGAACTGAAAGGTTCACTCGCTTCTATTGTAGCCAATGAAAATTACTTAATTGTGTCCATGTTTTTAAAGAATATCATCATCGATTTAAAAACTGGAAAACAACATATTGAAAAGTTACGTCGGAAGGATGATGAAAACTCTGTTTCCTATGGACTGAATAAAAGTTACGACAAGCAATTCTTCCAAACCCTCAATGCCCATATACGTATTTTCAAAGAAGGTTCTTTTGTAAAAGACAGGCCTTTGCCTAAAAGCCTTATACCATCTAAAAGACGACCGAGACCAATCCAGCTGCTCAAAAACAATAACGGGCATTTTTGCATTTTACAGCAGATTCCCTATCTGCAAACTAAGTTCTTTGTAATGAAGGGTCAGCAATGGCTGGATCTGAAAGTCCCTGATTCTTTTCATAAGGTCAATATTATAATGGCACAATTCATAGACGACAAATTGTGGTGTTCTACGAACAAAGGCTTATTCGTGTTTTCAATTAGTGAAGATTCTTTGATTCTAGAGGCAACTTACCTCAAAGGCACTTTCACCACTGATTTTTTTCAAGATAACGACCGCAATATATGGGTCAGCACCTTGCGGAAGGGACTGGTCATTATGCCCAATATTTATGTTAAACAATTGGACCTCAATGGCCGACTACCAAAAAGACTTGAAAAAATAGAAAATGATGAGCTATTGATAGGCTTTGAGTCTGGCGAGGTAAGTTTACTCAACACTCAGCATCAGCAGCAATTTCTCGATATGCCTACCTCCTCACCAGTGAGTAGTATTATGCATGATCCGGAAAATCGGCGAACTTTCATTTTCCAAAAAGCGCTCAATTACCTCTACACCCGTGAAAATAATAGGCTTACTGAGATAAAGGAACCTTTGGCAACAGTCAAGGACGCTGCTCTTATTCATCAAGATACGATGATTGCAGCCCTAGCAACCACGCTCATCACTACCTCTATTAACAAAGATCAATTTGCCACCAAAGAAAATTACCAACTTTTAAAAAATAAGAGGGGTTATGCTGTGCTTTATGATTCAGTAAATAAAACCAAATATTTTGCCGCAGTAGATGGTTTGTATTACCAAAAAAACGGTGTTGACATGCAACTCCTCTACTACAAAGGGTCTCCTTTATTCATTCGCAAACTACTGCTGGACCAGAATGGATTTGTTTGGGCCTGTAGTTTTAAAAATGGTATTTATAAAATCGATCAACAAGAGGTTGTCAAACACCTACATACGCAAAACGGGCTCACCTCGGCCGTAGTCAATGCCATCGCATTGGATAAGAACCATCTTTGGATTGCAACCGAAAACAGTCTGCTGCGATATGATACAGTAACTGGCGAAATCCGATCCCTGGGTACCAATGATGGCTTGCCTTCCTATGCCATCATCGACATGGCCATTACCGAGAAGTATATTTACATGAATACGGCTCAAGAAGTATTTCAACTCAAAAAGGATAAAGTGTTTAAACCAAACATCATTCCTGAATATTACTTTACAGAAGTGCTTATCAATGGTAAAGAACAGCAGCAACAATCCGTTTATACAGTCCCTGATCAAGAAACCAGTACAGTCATAAGTTTCAATGCAAACGGCCTGCGCGGTTTAACCAGCAGTTCGTTTCAGTACCGTATCAAAGACCACACAGATTGGACAGTGTTACCTGTGGGAAGTAATTCAGTTCAGTTTGCCTCTCTTCCCGTTGGTAGTATCACATTTGAGCTCCAACAAAAGGAGAGCAATGTCACAAAGCACCTGTATTTTAAGGTTCAACAGGTTTTCTACAAAACACTTTGGTTTTGGGCTTTAATGGCAGGCATAATCATAGGAGGTATTATTTTTTATTATAGACGGTTGTTACGCTTTCGCGAAAGCGAAAAAAATAAGGAACTGCGCAATCTCGCCCTGGATAACGAACTAGTGTCCCTTCGTTTGGAGAACTTAAGATCACAAATGAATCCGCATTTTATATTCAACGCCCTCAATTCCATCCAAGAATACATTATCAATAACGAAAAAAACCTTGCGAGCTCTTATCTGGTAAAGTTCTCCAGATTGATCCGGATGTATCTGGAACAGTCGCGGGAGCATCATATTATGCTAGAAGTCGAAATAAAAGCTTTACAACTCTACCTCGAATTAGAAAAAGTGCGCTTTGAGGAGAAACTAAACTATCAACTTGAAGTTGATCCAGTCCTCGACATTCAAAAAGTAATGGTTCCACCATTATTTATTCAACCCTACGTAGAAAATGCTTTGAAGCACGGATTGCTCCACAAAAAAACTAATCGTCGTTTACACATCTCTTTTAGCTGGGATAAAGAGCACAACCGCCTAATTGTTTCGGTCGAAGATAATGGAGTAGGACGGGCAAAAGCAGCTGCCATTCAAGCAGAGCGCAGCGATTATCATAGAAGTTTTGCTACCTATGCCAACACCCAACGGGTAGAATTACTTAATAGAAAACGAGAAAATAATATTGAAGTAGAAATAGTGGATTTGACTTCTAGTGAGGGGCAGCCATTGGGCACTAGAATCTGCATTTCCATACCACAAGCGTAAACCTATGAAAGCAATAATAATCGACGACGAAAACAAAGCAAGAAGCTTATTACACTCCATGCTTCAGGAACACTGTCCTGATATCACTGCGTATTTTCAAGCCGATGAGCTGGAGCAAGGTGTCGCGATCATTAAAAATGAGCAGCCCGATTTAGTGTTTTTGGATATAGAGATGCCGCGTTATTCTGGATTACAGATTCTAGATTTTTTTGACAATCAGCCCGTAGACTTTCAGATCATATTTACCACGGCTTATAATCAGTATGCGATTGATGCTTTCAAACTCAGTGCAGTTGATTATCTACTCAAACCTATCGGCCATGAAGAGCTCAAACAGGCGGTCCAAAAGGCGATCGATTTAAAAGATCAATATAGTATTACCAATAATTTACAAGAACTCAAGAAGTCTTTTAAAACGCTAGCTGCCAATAAGATCGCGCTAGATGTACCTCGAGGACTGTTATTTATCAATCACAGTGATATTTTATACATGGAAGCTGACGGAATGTATACAACGGTCTATATGAAAGGTGACAAAAAGGAGCTCATCTGTAAACCATTAAAACACTTTGCCGACCAACTAGAAGAGGGTGCCTTATTCTACAAACCTCATCGCTCCTATTTGGTCAACATCAATTCCATTAAAGAGTTCAACAAAAAGGAAGGTGGGCATTTGTTGATGGAGAACAATGCTATCGTCCCTATCTCAAGAGTGAAGCGAGAAGAATTCTTTGAGATTATTAAGGAACTATTTTAGCCCAACCCAACCCAACCCAGTCTATCCCATTTAACGAGAGGCTGAATTCGCAGTCCGCAACGAATTGAACGTTTCAGAAACCCAAACGGCAATTCAGAAAGCAAATTGATTTTGAGACTATTTATACTACAAATTTGCCTTTGTAATTAATAATCAAACAAATTCAATCATGAAAAAATCATTACTCATCATCACATTCCTCCTAAGCTTGTGTGGGAGTGCACAAACCGTTATTTACGTTGATGCGAGTGCTACAGGAGCAAATAATGGTAGCAGCTGGGCAAATGCTTATACCAGTCTGGCCACTGCAACGTCTAATCATTCCAATACTCAAATTTGGATTGCAGCTGGAACCTACAGCCCTGGTCCTGCCGTTAGTGACCGTATAAGATGCACGTCTAACACTGAACTTTATGGCGGTTTCAACGGAACTGAAGCAGTGCTAACTCAGCGTGATTGGATAGATAATCCCACAATCATCGATGGTGATGTGAATGGTGATGACACCGGGAGTTTAAGTTATACCAATTCAACAAAAACTGATAATAACTATCGACTTCTACAAACTGCCGGGCCTAACATCGTATATGATGGTTTGATTTTAAAAAATGCAGCTGCACTAGGAACAACAAATAGTGATAAGGAAGGAAGTGCGATGATTGTCCAAAAAGACACACAAATACGCAACTGTATATTTGAAAGTAATATCGCTGCTAGAGGTGGTACCATCTCAGTAGGTGGTCCTATTACTGGAGCTACAATTAGAGTTACAAATTCGCAATTCAAAAATAATCTGGCAGCTTTTGCCAATGCATTTTATAGTGACCGTGATGATGTAAAATTGGTGATCGCTAATAGCTTAATCAATGACAATACAAATAGCAGCTCTTCTGGTGTTAGTGGTGCTGGTAATCTTTTCTGGTTTAGAACAGGTGGTAATGGTGAAAACAGCCTCACGATGACTAACTGCACCGTGACCAATAACACCTACAGCAACAACGCCTCAGCGCAAGGACATATTAGAGTAGATGGAATATTAAATGATGGTGATTACAAATTTTACAATAATATTTTCTATGGTAATCAGGTCAATTATAACGTAATTGTCCTTACTAATAACGCTTCACCAGACCTAATAGATGTACAAAACAATATTGATGAAGATGCATTTTCTAATATTGCCAACAATGGTAGCAGTAGAATTAACTTAAACAACATTGCTGCAAATCCGCTTTTTATTGATACCGCTATGCAGAACTATCGGTTAGGCATAAACTCTCCTGCTATTAATAGTGGAGATATTAATTTATATGCGGCTAGCTTTCCCAACATCGATTTAGATGGAAACGGCAGGTTTGCAGGAACATCCATAGATCGCGGTTGTTATGAATCTTCTTCTACTCAAGGACCTAGTAGACCTATAGTTTACGTTAATCCCAATGCATCAGGAAGCAACGATGGAACTTCATGGACAAACGCTTATACTGATCTCCAAACGGCCTTTTTAAACGCACAAGGTAAAGAAGTCTGGATTGCGTCTGGAACATATATAAGACCTAGCAATGCTTCAAAAAATTATGTTTGGGAAATTTTTACAAACACTTCAATTTACGGTGGCTTTGATGGCACTGAAACTATGTTGAATCAAAGGGATTATATAGCCAACCCGACAATTTTATCTGGTGACTTTAATGGTGATGACAACACCAATATGGATTATAGTGTAGGGGCTGCGACAAAAACAGACAATAATCTACGCGTAGCGATTGTACGAGGTTCGAATGTTGAAATTGATGGAATAACCTTCACAGGAGGTCACGCATTCTCGTTGGGTATTTTACAAGGTGCTGCACTTGCTATTGCTATAGATACAAAAGTTTCCAATTGTGTTTTTGATAACAATACAGCTGAAAGAGGTGGCGCTGGGGTTTTAGTCTACGATACAAACGGATTGAATTCAGGTACAACAAGATTTACGAATTGTATTTTTAAAAGAAATAGGGCATGGTTTGCCTCTGCTATATATGTGGAAACTAATAGAAACACCTATAAGTTAGAACTATTAGGGTGTAGCTTTGAACAAAACAATACGGGAACAACTACACAACCTAATAACCCTGCTGGAATTGTGTGGTTACGTAATCAAGCCGCAAGTAATGTAAATTCAGATTTTGATGCTATTAATTGTACGATAGCTGGAAACACAGGCACTCATAATGATTCTAGGTATACCCATTTCCACCTAACTAAGTTATTAGGTAACTCTGAGTATAGAGGTTTTAATAATATCTTTTATGACAACACTCAGAATTTGACCAATGGTTCTTCACCTACACCTGCCTTTGGAGTTAGTGGCGGTAGTCGCAACTTTACCATAGATACTAATATAGACGAACACAATTTTGCCAACTTAGGAACCACAGCCTTAAATACAACCACTACAGCTCCTGGATTTATAAACGCGTCAACTGGTGATTATCGCATCATGATGGGCTCTGTTGCCGCTGGTTCTGGTAATGCTACATTGAATTCACCCGACACACCAGACCAAGATTATTTCGGCTTATTGAGAAACAATAACGGTTGGGATATTGGAGCTTATAGCTCACTATCGACAGCAAGCACCCATGACCTAACGACTGTAAAAGCTAGCCTTTACCCTAATCCAGCAAGTGATATAATGAACGTAGAGTTGTTTAATTCCGCTTTCGCGAAAGCATATATATATAACTTGCAAGGTCAGCAGGTAGCTACATCAATTGAGGCCAGCATTCCCGTAGCTGATTTACAAGCTGGTATGTACTTGATAAAAGTAGAAACCACGGATGGTGCGACCGTATCGCAAAAATTTGTAAAGAGATGATGAAATCTGATATCCTTCATGGTGTATGGAACTCAAATGATTGATAAAAGAATATCCTGACATGATAAGGATGATTATGAAACGAGTCGTTTTTTAGGGGAACGGCTCGTTTTTATTTGATGAATTTAGCTAAATTTAAGCTATGAAACAGCTATTGATGTTGTCGGCTTTTTTGATTTCTGGATCTGTATGGACTCAAGAGTTAGCCGGGGACAATCTTCGGGAATACAATCTCTTTATTATTCCCAGTCCACAAATACAGGTGACGCTCAGCCTGGATAGTAACCGCATTGTTAATCCCAAAACTGGATTTTCAGTGACTCCCGGCGTAACAACTATTGACATGGTCGCCATCTACAACGAGTCTCAACAATACCAAGAGAAAGAATATATCCCCAACCAAAACACTGATTTTGGCCGACTACGATTTAAGTCTGACGACCGCGGAGTTAACTTCTCCATTCAAGACAATGATAATTTTGCTCGGGAATTCCGCCGGACCAATCCCGCCTTTTTTGAGGCCAATCGCAATACTGCGCTTCATCGCTCCTACAACCCCTTGTCCTGTTATCGTTCTTGGTAGGACATTTTGGTCTCGTCTCGATTGACTGGCTCTGGAAACAAAAGTGGGTGAAAGTAGAGATCATCATAAGAATGATGACATTCTCGCTCCTGACACCAGCGATGTTAATGTAAATCTGGAAAATTTTATAAGTGGATGACTTCAATAAAGTACGCCAAAACCTATTCACCGCCCAACCTACATATTAGATCAGGGTTCCAAGATCAAAATTCTTGCTTCTCAATGACCAAGGAATTATTTATCGCCATAGATCAGGAATTCGAACATAAGAAATTAATAGAGCGTTATGATCTTGATGAATTCATAAGGATCTTGACCGAACCTTGCTGTAAATTCGTCTGATGGAACACTACCTAAGGTAGAGTTCCCACTTAATACTGAACCCCACAAATCTACCCTATAAGTTCCAGGGTCGAGAAAACCCGTAAAAGTACCTGAGTTGTATACAAATCCGGTAGAGATGTAACCACCACCTGATGCAGCATTGGTATAACTTTGTCCCGTGAGGCCTTCCACAAAATTACTGACTATTGTATTGGTAGACGTGTCTACAATGTTGATAAAGTTATGAGCGACTTTAGGCTTCCCATCTGTTACAGGACCGTTGTTGGCGGCATTAAAGAAACTTACCGATACACTATAGGTTACTAAGACCAATGTGCGACTGGTCACCGTAAAGTTTCCACTAGAAGACAAGAATCCGGATGCTAGATCACCATTAGTCCCTGTAGACAGAGATATTGCTCCTGGTTGACCTTCATCTGGCATGAAGTTAGTATCATTCAATGCATTTTCAGCATTGGCTGGAGTTGCTGGAATAACGAGGTTTCCATTTGCATCAGCATGGACACTGACTGGTCTAGTTCCATTGTTGTTGGCGTTGTTGGCCGCGCTCAGCCCGTCGATCCGCATAGTAGCTCCAGCTCCTGCGAGATGAAGATCAGTCTGCGGGTTGAAGGTACCTATTCCCACCCTATCAGTTCCTGAATTGACATAAAATGTGAAGTCCCGATTGACCGTATTCATCCAGAAATCAATGTCCCTATTTCGGGAGTTGAGTACAGAATTGCTGTTTCCAGCCAAGAAATGATTATAGTTCCCTGTATCATCCGATATCGTAAACATACCACCATTATTGGATGAGATTACTGCCCCTAAGTTATCTGATGGAGTATTCAAGTTGTTCCGATAGAAAAAAGTTCTTTTCAAGGAAGTATCACCATTGTCATTAAATGCTGCATTTGAAGTTAAAAGGTTAGCATTGGCATTATTACTCTGAGCACTTATGAATAATGATGCGTTAACTCCTGTACCCATATGAATGGACGCCGCATTTGTATCGTCAGAATTTTGAAAAGAAATACCCGTTTGAGATAAGTTATCCGTGCGTTTCAGTTGCAAGGCACTGCGACCATTACTTCCTGTAAATTTTAGGTCATTGTTACCCAAAGTAACTTCTCTATTTTCGGTAATCTCTCCATCGCCAGTGTATAAATTGTATGTAGAAATGGGAATCCATTGGTCTGTACCATTCCAATAATAAAAACCCGTCCCAGTTAAGGCGTTGGTATTATAAACAATTAAACCCTCCGTCGAACTTCCGGTTAACGGAGCTATAGTAGTGAGGTCGTCAATATCAAGTCTAGGAAATAAAATTCCTTTATCGGTAGAAACCATATCCAATATCGCTCCAGGATCAGGGTTATCTGTATTTAAACCAATCTGTGCAGAAAGACTTAAACTTAAAACTATGAATAAGGACGTTAGAGTAAAGGAGGATTTCATTTCAGAGGAGGTTTATAGTTTTCAATGATCTATTCTTCAGACAATTAATATCAATTTTCTGCCGTACACAGCAACGCACGAAGATAAAAGATTTTGATCATAAAAGACTGAATTTTAATAGTTAGCATTTTAAAAGAGTCATTCGTCGATAAAATCAATATTCAACATAGTCATTGAGTCTGGCTTTCTCGATAATCAGTATTAAAGATGCAATTAATAATAATTCTCTAAAATGACAATATTGATTAAGATTTCTTTATTATCGATTGACATGATGAATAGGGTATGAAATTTCAATTTCCCGACCATCTATTATAGAATAGGTGTTGGTTCCGCTTTCGCGAAAGCGAATACATCCATTATCTTTACCCTTCAAAAAAAGCAAGTCATGAAGAAAGAAGAAATTCTGGAACGTTTTATTAGCTACATCAGCATTGATACTGAGTCAGCACCAGAAAGTGATACAACACCCAGTTCGGAAAAACAGTGGGACCTGGCCCGCAAACTTCATCTCGAATTGATCAAGATGGGCATGCAGGAGGTGAGTATAGATGATAATGCCTATGTCATGGCCACCCTGCCCAGCAATGTAGAGCACAAGGTTCCAACCATAGGTTTCATTTCTCATTTTGACACCACCCCAGATTACACAGGAAAAAACATCAAACCTCAAGTGATAGAGAATTACGACGGCGGAGATATTCCCTTGAAAGGAAGTGACCTGGTACTTTCACCAGATGATTTTCAAGACCTAAAACAATATAAAGGTCAAACTTTAATCACCACCGATGGAACCACATTGCTTGCTGCCGATGATAAAGCTGGGATCACTGAGATCATGACTGCCATGAAATACCTGATCGACAATCCTCAGGTCAAACATGGCACCATTAAGGTAGGATTTACACCTGATGAAGAAATTGGTCGCGGCGCTCATCAATTTGACGTAAAGAAATTTGGCGCTGATTGGGCCTACACTATGGATGGAAGTCAGGTAGGCGAGCTGGAGTATGAGAATTTCAACGCTGCAGGTGCTGTAGTGACCTTCTATGGAAAAATTGTCCATCCTGGCTATGCCAAAGGCAAGATGATCAACTCGATGTATATAGCCCAAGAGTTTATCGATTCCTTGCCCAGGTTGGAAACTCCTGAGCACACAGAAGGTTATCAAGGTTTTTTTCACCTCTACCAAATGAAGGGTTCTGTGGAAAAGACTGAACTGCAATATATTATCCGGGATCATGATAAAGAACACTTTGAGGCGAGAAAAGCTGTGATGCAGCAATTGGTAGATACCTTAAATGAACAATATGACCGCAAGGCGGCCAGTATTGAAATCAAGGATCAGTATTTTAATATGCGGGAAAAAGTAGAACCGGTCATGCATATTGTAGACCTGGCAGAACAAGCTATGAAGGACCTGGGCATCACCCCAATCATCAAACCTATCCGTGGAGGTACAGATGGATCACAGTTGAGTTATATGGGATTGCCTTGTCCAAATATATTTGCTGGCGGGCATAACTTCCATGGGCCATACGAGTATGTTCCCCTTGAAAGTATGCTAAAAGCCAGTCAGGTAATCGTGAAAATTGCAGAATTGGTAGCCCAGAACAACGATACCTAATTACAAACACAACCAACCATGCACAAGCAACTTTTATACATTTTCTTGATTTTTTTACGCGTCCTGTGTATTAACAAAAACAAGGATAGGAACCCGCAATATATAGAGGCTTGCCAGTGGACAGCACTCACCAAATTGAATGTAAAGTAAATATTAGACGATGAAAAATTTACGCCTCGAGCAATCTTTTAGTGGTCATCAAATCGTAATGATCAGTTGTGGCATTCTGGCCTTTGCAGCCATAACCTTTAACAAACTAACCGCAAACGGCTGGAATTGGACTTCACTGGTTATGGCTCTTCCGTTTTTTCTTATCACAGTAGCATTGGTAGGTGTTCTATTTCTGCAGAATGGATTTACCGCCAGATCCAATAATCGCATCGCACGCAGTTGGTTTTGGTTTGGGATTCCTATACGTATGAAAACAATTAACGCTGATAAATATCCAGTAATTAGTGTGCTGAGAATGGGAAAAAAACAAAAACTGGCCTGGACAGTTGCCGCCAATCCAGATCTTTCAGTTTCCTACAGCTCTTATGATATTACTTCACTCAATGAAAAGCATACCAAAAAGGAACGTCTTATCATTCTAAAGAATCAACGTAATGCCGAAAATGCCATAGCTTTTATACTGAATCACAGCAATTTAAGAGAAGAGATTTATAGTCCTGATTTCAGTTAGTAAGTAAAAGATAGGACGGTGCTAAAAAGAAATTTTGAAAAAACACAAACTTAGCACAGTATTTGATTACCGACTGTAAATTTTAAAAACCAACTATGAATCTACAAGCTATTTGTATATCCCTGCTGCTTTTTGCTGGATGGTGTACTGCTCAAAATGACGATCTAACAGACAACCAGGAACGTCTCAACAATTTCAACGATATTAAAAAAAATGAAGTCAGCCTGGACGTTGTCGCCGGTATAGCTGGACTAGGAATCAACCCCAGGTATGAACGAGTCCTGGGAAGGTATGCTGGTGTAGGTGTAGATGTAAACATCGGGATTGAAGACGAAGATTATGACTATCTAGAGACTTTCAGCCTTACTCCCTATTATCGTCAATATTTCTTTTCCAAAGAAGATTACGGTGCCAAAGGATTTTATGGCGAAGGCTTTATGAAGTTTTTCACCTATGAAGACAGGTTTTCTGTATTTGACAATGGCGGTAATTCTACCAGAATCACTGCAGAAAAATACACAGAGCTGGCGCTAGGAGTAGGTATCGGATGGAAATGGGTTAGTGACAGTGGATTTTTGATTGATGTTGGTTTTGGAATAGGACGTAACTTAGGTCTTGCTGATGAAAGTCCTGAGGGTCGGGAGCAACCTGAAATAACAGGACGTGGCGGAGTCAACTTCGGTTGGAGGTTTTAAGCATTCCCTGAAAACACTAGTTAAATACGGCGGTTCCTTGAGAATTGCCGTTTTTCTTTGGTAGCTTTTTTTGTTTCAACTATCGCATCGGTGAAGATCAAGGTCACGAGAGCGCAAGCATATATCTCATTATTCCCACAATGACGAAGCCAATTGAGCGCTGTGCGAAGAATTTTTCAAGATACTCAGCTGGAAGAATGTATCAAATGGGAGCGCCTTGCTACACCTACCCTCAAAAAAAACTAGTGGGATTGGCAGGATTTTAAAATCATTGTGCAGTCTGTTTTCAAAAGGAGCCTTTTTGAGGGGCAGCGCCAGGGCTTTTGAAAATGCATAACCTGGAAAAACCATATGCTTACCTCAATTTCGCTTCCGCGAAAGCGACAGCCTCGACGCCCATTTGCTTCAAGTATATCTCAAAGAAACCATTCCTCTTGAAAAAAAAATGGCCTCCAACTTCCCAAAAATACCATCGCCCCTAAATGAGCTTCAGCTGAGTCACTTAAAGTGGGCTTGGATCACAATGATCGTTGACATGGTGCTTTTTAAAAGCATAATCCCTCTTCCCTTATACCAAAACTGGATCCTTATCTCCATTTATAGGAATCTAGGTGAATATGAGCCGAGCCGTGTATGGGTAGCCACCTATTTACCAACCACGTGTAATTCAGTAAAGTTCTTATTGATATACATGGTTTCAGTAGCTTGATCGTACCTAAGTTCTTCTAGCGAAATTTTTTTATTGTCCACTTCAACAAAATCAATTTCAAAAGGTAAGCCAATGAAATTAAATCTCAAGGTCTCATATTCAGTTGTGAATTTTCCATCCTTGTACTGAGAGATCACCATTTCCTTTTCTGAGCCTCTGAATTGTAGATTGCGCAGACTGAAACGACCTTTTTTATAATCGTATCCATCATTGGCATCTTCATAAACAATGGATTTCTCAGTTCCAATCTTATAATACACGTCCAAGGTCAGGAACTCAATGGGCTTTTCACCGACATACTGCATGACTGGGTATCTCGGGATGATAGAGCCAGTTTTTACAAATAATGGGATTTCATCAATATCGGCATCCACCCAGGCCTCCTTTCCACCGGTGATCGTCTTACGTGTCCAGTAGTTATACCAATCTCCTCGAGGGATGTACATCCTACGTCCTTTGGCATTCGGCTCCTGAACTGGACAAACGAGTATTTTATCACCAAAAATAAATTCGTCATTCCGATAATGCGTCTGCGGATCTCCCTGATCGTAGACTACCAAGGATTTTAGCATCGGGATACCTTCTTCTGCATACTGCCAGAAAGCAGTATAGATATACGGCAAGAGTTTGTAGCGCAACTCAACAAACTTTCTTGTAATGTTGGTCACATTCTCATCAAAGGTCCAAGGCTCTTGATCACCGTGATCACCGCTAGAATGTACCCTACAAAACGGATGAAAAATCCCTAGGGCAATCCATCGTGCAAACAGCTCTCCCGTGGGCTGCTCAGCAAAACCGCCTATATCAGAACCAGCAAAGGATAGTCCTGACATGGCCATGCGTTGGGCTTGAATATTGGCGATATTGAGATGTTCCCAGGTAGCCACATTATCGCCAAACCAACTTGAGGTATAGCGTTGGGTACCTGAATAAGCTGAACGGGTGATCACAAAGGGTCTTTTGGGATAAATGAATTTCTTGACGCCTTCATAAGTGGCCCGTGCCATTTGAGCACCATAGATATTATGCGCCTTTCTGTGGGAGCAAGGATGCCCGTCATAGTCATGTCGAACGTCATCAGGGAAGGTCTTATTGGGCACTTCCATGACCGCAGGCTCATTCATATCGTTCCAAATACCCGACAATCCATTGTCTGCGATCAGTCCCTTGAACAGATCAGCCCACCATGCTCGTACTTCTGGATTGGTATAATCTGGGAAGTAACATTGGCCTGGCCAAACCTTTCCTTTCATATAGGGTCCATCGGCACGTTTACAGAAGTAATCATTTTTCATGGCCTCTTGATAGACATAATAATCTGGATCTACCTTGATTCCCGGATCAATGATGGCAATGGTTTTAAAACCGTCCTCCTTGAGGTCGCTGATCATTTTTGTGGGATTGGGAAATTTTTCCTTGTCCCAGGTAAAACAACGGAATCCGTCCATATAATCGATGTCCAAATAGATGGCATCACATGGGATTTGCAACTCACGGAACTTTGCTGCGATTTCCCTGACATTGCTCTCTGGGTAATAAGACCACTTACATTGATGATAACCCAGCGCCCAAAGTGGCGGCATTTCTGGCTTACCGGTCAGGTCGGTATAATTGCTAACCACACTGTCGATTTCCGGACCATAGATAAAATAGTAATCCATGTTCCCTCCTTGCGCCCAAAAACTGGTTACATGATGACGTTCTTGTGCAAAATCAAAATAGGATCTAAAAGTGTTGTCAAAGAATATCCCGTAGGCAATCTTGTTTTGAAGGCCTATAAAAAAAGGAATGTTCTTATATAATGGATCGGTATTTTTTCCAAATGCATATTGATCAGTTCCCCAAAGTTCAAAACGCTTGGCGCGTAAGTTATTGTCAGCTGGTTTGTCCCCCAGCCCATAATAACTCTCGCCTGGTTGGGCTTTTTTGGACATCTTTACGATCTCCCCACCATACTGATAGCTTTCTTCATAATGAAAACCTAATTCATCCTCACATACAATGTTTCCAGCCAGGTCAAAAATGCGCGAACGCAAATCCAGCTTTGAAATATGACATACGATTTTAGCGGTGGTAATCTCGTAATGATCATTCTTTTCTACTACTTCAAGCTTATTATAACCTCTGTTGCCTTCTTCACTGACTGCATAAGAAAAATCCTTGACCAGTTTTCCTCCGGTACCGTACTTGAATCTCAATACACTGTCCCTAAACACCTGAAGTCTTAAGATTACTCCATTGGCCGTATGGAAGGTTAAAGTATCTACTACTTGTTCAAAGTCGGTTAATGATCCAGGAAATATATTACCCGTCTGATGTAATTCTGTATTTGTGATCATAGGCAGTCGTTGAAGTCTTTAGGTTTTTCCCTAAAAATATGCGTTCCAAATTTAGAGGGAAAGTATTAAAAAAGTCACTGAATCCTGCGTTTTTGCGAATTAACTTACGCAAGCGATTGAGGTAGGCAGTTCAAAGCATTGATTGGCGAATTTGGTTGAAAAATTATTGTGTTCTGGACATCATGTTCCACTGAATGAATGAAATCTCACTTGTTACGATATCTTGTATCACTACTTTATGTATGAAAAAAAAACAGCTCTTGAAGATCTGTTTTTTTCATATTCAAATCGGGACGATTTGCCAACCTATACGGAGAATCACTATTTTTTTAAGGGATATTCCTCAAAAATGGCATTCACCATTTCGTTCATAGCGGCAATGTTTCCTATATCGTAAATGGCATCACTACTGACACCTCTCCATACGTTATTTTTGGTTTCACGATCCACCAATTGCACTACTAGAGTACCTTCTTTGTATTGGTAGGTATCTTTTTCATAACCGACTACACCATTATAATTACGATATCCCGTAAAATAATAGTTATTATAATATGGACTCACTGTCACATTAGGCGTGTTGTAAAAGCCGTAGGAGGCATATACTGGATCCACTTCTGTTTCAGTTTCTTGGTCCACTTGGGTACTTACAAGCACCAACAGATCAGGATTGTCTCTATCTAATCTGTATCCTTCGTCCATCATATTTTCATTGATGGTTTCTACAACCAGCGAATTGACGCGATCTTTCATTTCCCGATCAGGCAATTCCAATTCTGCATTGGGTAAATAGGCAAACGTTTGATAGCTGTCCAGATCGGCTGACGCTGATTTTATCGTGGAGACCGTCGGTCCACAAGCCGTTAAACTTACCGCAATCAATAATAAAGTAAGGGTTTTAAAAATTTTCTTAGCGTTTTTTATTTTAAGATAAGCATCCACATTCTTGAAGTACCAGAAATAATTCCTAATTGAGCTAAGCTTAACGCCATAAGCGGCTTTTTATCAATTATTTGGCACTTTTACGGTCAGATGCGAACCAGAATTCATAAAGATCGTACGTCAAAAACAAGACTTTATATTCAACCCTTCCAAGAATCATCTTCTGCATGAACTCAATGAAAACTTTATGATCTCTCACATCTTTTTTTTGTCATTCCTGCTGTATAATAATTGGTAGCGCTCTATTTTGATAGCCCCAGTCGATAATAGGATCTGGGTACTGATGTAAGATTGAATAATACATCGACAAACTCTGTCTCAGCCTTTCTAGCAAAAGACAGCACCGGATTTCACAGTGATCGATCCTTTGAAGACCTCCTGACCCAAATGGCTTGTCATTTAGCGACCTAGATCCTCTATATCATTCAATTATAGCAGTAAACCAATCAGTATAACCTTGATGCGGTGCATATTCGAACAGATACCAATCCAAACTACCTTCAAAATTCCATCCCTCACGCGGACCGAATTCTGTATTGGTTATTATAAAAAGAATGGGTTGTAAAACGTATTGATTGAGAAGGAACTCTATCAAATCAAGATCCAAATCAAAGAAATCAGGCGGTATTTTAACTGTTAAAACGCAATTTGTCCCCCAAGCGATGGCGATAGCAAAAACTGACTTGTACTTCTTATAAACACTGGCTTCAAGTACTCATCAATCATCAAAATCAGCTTTAAATCTTTGTTAAGCGACCCGTTAAAAATGGTTAATTGCCGCTTCGAAATTTTGACACAGAACTATTTTTCGGCAACTCTAAACAATTAATTAAAAAAATCATGAAAAATTTAATGAAGTTTTTAGCATGTGTCATGTTATTGGGATTCACCTTTTCCTGTAGCGACGATGATAATTCTGCTGAACCTGCCAGAATGAGTGTCCGACTTGTGGATATGCCAGGAGATTATGAAAATGTATTTATCGACGTACAAGATGTTGTCGTTAAATATGAAGGTGAAGATGATGAAACTGTTATCGGACCTGTAAATACTGGAATTTACGATGTATTAGAATTGACTGGTGGTGCCAGCGTTCTATTAGTAGATGACGAATTGCCAGCAGGTCGTATCAGCCAGATCCGTTTGATTTTGGGTGAAAACAACTCTGTAGTGATCGATGGTCAAAGCTATGATTTAGATACACCCAGTGCACAACAATCTGGATTGAAACTCAATTTAAATGAAGACCTTGAAGGCGGTATTTTCTATGAGTTCGTACTTGATTTTGATGCAGATAAATCAATCGTTGAGCGCGGAAACGGAACTTATTCTCTACAACCTGTTATAAGAGCAGAATTAGTAGCAGAAACTGGTGCGATAGCAGGAAGTATCACTCCGATTACTGCGCAAACCATGGTGACTGCGACAGATGGGGTAACCGATATCACCACTTTTGCTGATGATGCAGGAAACTACGTTTTAAGTGGAGTACCAGATGGAACCTATACAGTGACCATTACACCAGATCCAGCTTCTGGGTTGCAAACAGTAACCATTTTAGATGTGGATGTAGTTTCGGGTCAAATTACCGATTTAGGAAGCTCTGACTTGAACTAATTGAACAATTTAATTGCCCTGACGGCAGTTATAGGGGAAGCAGGTCCAATTATGGGCCTGCTTTTTTTATACTAACTTATAAACCAAAACCGATAGGCCTGGCAATTCCACGGTACTACTTGTCGCTCTTCCATGCCAACTTGTTTTTTCTGGTTGCAGCCATTCTTTAACTTCCATTCCTGCACCATAATAAGAAATGTCATCACTATTAAATCGTAGTTGAGCCTTTGCTTCTCCCGGCCATCCAATCCTATAGTTGGATCTAGGCACCGGAGTAAGGTTGCAAATCACCAGTAGCTTTTCTCCTCCACCTTTACGTACATACGCAAGAACTGAGTTTGCAGCATCATCATAGGAGATCCACTCAAATCCATCCGCATTGAATTGCTCTTTATATAAGGCAGGTTCCTGTTGATATAAATCATTTAATCCGCGCACGCAGTCTAGGAGTCCTTGATGCGGTGCATATTGGATCAGGTGCCAATCCAGACTACCTTCAAAATTCCATTCTTCGTGCTGACCAAATTCTGCGCCCATCATCATTAGTTTGGTACCTGGATGGGTAAACATATAAACGTATAACAATCTTAAGTTGGCAAATTTCTGCCATTCATCACCTGGCATTCTTCCCAACAGCGAACTTTTGCCGTACACCACCTCATCGTGGGAAAATGGTAACATAAAGTTTTCTGTAAAGGCATAAGTCATGGAAAAAGTTAAGTCATTTTGATGATGTCTACGATAGATGGGTTCTTTTTTAAAATATTGCAAGGTGTCATGCATCCAACCCATCATCCATTTCATACCAAAACCTAGACCTCCCATAGAGGTAGGCTTGCTGACCATGGGAAAACTCGTACTTTCTTCCGCTATGGTCTGGACGTCAGGATAGTGTCGATAAATGGCTTCGTTACACTCTTTAATAAACGCGATGGCTTCCAGGTTTTCCCTTCCCCCATATTGATTAGGTTCCCAGTCTCCTTCATCCCTAGAATAATCCAAGTAAAGCATGCTGGCTACTGCGTCCACACGTAAGGCATCGATATGATATTGATCCAGCCAAAAAAGCGCATTGGAAATTAAAAAGCTTTTGACCTCATTTCTACCATAGTTAAAAATTAAAGATTTCCAGTCTGGATGATAGCCTCGTTTAGGGTCCGGATGCTCATACAGGTGGGAACCGTCAAAGCAGCCCAAACCATGAGCATCTTCTGGAAAGTGGGAAGGCACCCAATCCAGAACGACTCCCAACCCAGCCTTATGGCAGGCATCAACTAGTTCCTGGAATTCCTCAGGGTATCCGTAACGGGCAGTGGGTGCAAAATAGCCGGTGATCTGATAACCCCAGGAAGGATTATAGGGATGCTCCATGATAGGCATGAATTCAATATGAGTATAGTTCATCGCTTTCGCGAAAGCGACCAGTTCTACCGCCAATTCCTTATAACTCAAACTTCTGTTTTCCTTTACAACACGCTTCCAGCTACCCAGATGCACTTCATAAACAGACCAGGGAGCGTCCAGGCTATTGTTTTTGTATCGTTGATTCATCCATTCCTGATCTGACCATTGCGGCAGGTAATTCCATACTACACTGGCCGTTTTAGGTGGATGCTCAGCCCGACGTGCATAGGGGTCTGCTTTCTGGGTAACCGCAGTCGCAGACTGGATGTGGTATTTGTATAGTGCACCTTGTGCTACTTTTGGGATAAAACCCTCCCATATACCGCTCTTGTCCCAACGTACTTGTAAAGGATGAGTTGCTGGATCCCAATCATTGAAATCACCAATGACTGATACGACTTCTGCGCTTGGAGCCCATACGGCAAAATAAGTACCTTTTTCACCATCTTTTTCCAGCATATGGGATCCAAAATGCTGATAAAGTCGGTAATGACTTCCGGACTTAAAAAGGTAAATATCTTCTTCAGAAAATAGGCTGTGTGTGAGAACGCCCATGGATTACAAACTAAAACCTTTAGGAATCACAGCATTCTTTTTGATCACCACAATACCATCCTTGACCACATATCTATCTGTTTCATGATCTTCTAGGTGAGGGCCTCCATCTATGCGCACATCATCACCAATACGTGCATTTTTATCTACGATCGTATTTTTAATATAACATCGCTCCCCTATTCCCATTAAAATATCAATCTTGGAATTTGCAATTTCTTCTAGGGTCTCATACTCGTCATTCCCCATCATATAGGTATTAATTATCGTCGACTCCTTTCCTATTCTTGAACGAATACCGATCACCGATTTCTCGATGCGCTGGGCGTGAATAATACAACCGTCTGCAATAACAGCCTTATCGCATACGGTACCGGTGAGTTTTGAAGTAGGTAGCAGTCTGGGTCTGGTATAAATACTCTGTTGGGTATCGTAGAGGTTAAATTCAGGCAGCTCATCCGTCAATCCCAGATTGGCTTCAAAGAAGGAATCAATGTTTCCTATATCAGTCCAATAGCCCTCGTATTGGTAACTCATAGTTTTGTATTTCCCGATGGAGCTGGGAATAATTTCTTTTCCAAAATCAATCATCGACTCATCGGCCATTAGATCTTCCAATAATTGCCGATTAAAAATATAAATACCCATGGAAGCCAAATGATTTTTACCCTTGGACTTCATTTCATCACTGACAGGAGATGTCCATTCAGGTAACAAATCTGGACCTGGCTTTTCTGTAAAAGAAGTGATCCAATTTTCCTGATCTGTTTTGAGGATACCAAAAGAAGGTGCATCCTTTTCCGTCACAGGAATAGTTGCAATAGAAATATCAGCGCCCGCCTTTATATGCGCATCGATCATTTCATTAAAGTCCATTTGATATAACTGGTCCCCAGAAAGGATCAACGCATATTCAAATTCGTGCCGATTGATATGATGCATGCTTTGTCGTACAGCATCAGCTGTTCCTTGGAACCAACCTTTATTATCTGGCGTTTGTTCAGCGGCAAGTACATCTACGAATGCAGAACTGAAAAAGCTAAAATGAAAGGTATTTTTGATATGCCTGTTCAGGGAAGCAGAATTGAATTGTGTCAAAACAAACATGCGTTTTATATCCGAATTCAAGCAGTTAGAAATAGGAATATCTACCAGGCGATACTTACCGGCAATAGGCACTGCAGGTTTGGATCGTGTTGCTGTAAGGGGATAAAGTCGGGTTCCTTGACCTCCACCCAGAATGATGCTCAATACCTTGTCATTAATCATGATAATGCTTTTAAAGATTCATAAACGTTGAGATAGTTGGTGGCAGCATTTTCCCAGGAATGGTCAATTCCCATAAGACGCTGTCTGTTTTTTTGCATTTTTGGATCCTGTTGATAATACGCGATAGCCCGCTCGACCGTTTGAACGATCTCATCTACTTCGCACTGTTGATGGACAAATCCAAAACCACCCGCCGCGATATCGACCACCGTGTCTTTAAGTCCACCGGTGGCACGTACTATTGGAATAGTCCCATAAGCCAGTGAATACAGTTGATTAAGCCCACAAGGCTCTACTCTTGAAGGCATCAATAGAAAATCTGCTCCTGCATAAATTTGATGGGAAAGTTGCTCGTCATAACCTATATAGTGGTTATAGGTTCCCAAATCCTTTTCCTGGAGTTGGCGCAGTGCTTGCTCGGTTGCTGGATCGCCTGATCCCAATAGGAGAATGCTGCATTGCTTTCGCGAAAGTAATGACTCAAACACCGCTGGAAATAAATCGCTTCCTTTCTCATATACAAGTCTGCCAATAAAAGCAAACAAAGGCAATTCTACCGGCAGATTAAATTTGTTACAAACATATTTCTTGTTGGCTTTTTTACCTGAGAACACGCTTGTCGCTTTATAATTTTTATGGATCAGCGGATCTGTCATTGGATTCCATACTTGGGTATCGATCCCGTTGAGAATACCCAGACATTTTTCCCGTTCATGAAACAGCAAGGATTCTAGCCCATTGGCATTGTTTTGCAATTCTTCCATATAACTGGGAGATACAGTGTTTACCTTCCAGGCGCATTTGATAGCCGCAGCCAGTGGATTGATCACTCCATCCCAATCCAGCAGACCTATATATTTACGGTCAAAATCCGGAATTATATGACCTTGATCATGTGAAAACCATCCCTGATATTGGGCGTTATGAATGCTGAGCATACTGGGAATCGACTTCAGTCTTTCAAACTCGTGGCAATAACTCATCATAAACGGTACCAGACCCGTATGGTGATCATGACAATGCAGGATATCAGGCAGCTGGCTCCAAGTGCATATCCATTGCAGGGCTGCACGTTGAAACGCAGTAAATCTATGACTGTCGTCATGTGTATAAACGCTATCAAGGTCCAGCAATCCAGGAATGTGTACAAAGTGAACCTCAAAGCCGAGTTCAGATTCAGATAGTGATTGAATATAAAAGTCATACAACTGATCACCCAAATCTATCTGTCCTGAATATACCTCCCTGAACTTGTGTTTTAAAAAGAAAGGCAACTGGTAGCGCGGCATGATTACCTGAGCCTTGTGGCCGTTAAGAGTTAGATATTTTGGTAAGGCCCCCACCACATCAGCAAGTCCGCCAACTTTGGCAATAGGATAACATTCTGCTGATAAATGGAGGATATTCATAGGTCTTGGGAAGTGTTATAAATATACAATTGTTATCAAGAGAATTTAAAACTAAGTACACAAAAAATTATAGGTCAGCCAAATCTGGTTGAAGTATGGAATCTGACATCCGTCCATCCACTCGTCTATAGTGAAGTAAATCAATTTTTCTGACGTTTAAAATCGGACAAGTATTGTCAAAAATACTTTAGGATAGATTTACTATCTTTAAATCACTTAATCCAACTTTATGAAAAAGAATTACTTACCTCTATTATTTAATTTGTTGTTACTATCCCCAGCCTTGATTTGGGGGCAACAAGCCGCTTCCTTAAATTTTGATGGTCAAAATGATCAAGTGAACTGTGGCAATGGCAATTCTGCACGAATTACCGGTTCAAATATTACGCTGGAAGCCATTGTCAAATTTGATTCATTCAAAACTAATGTTTGGGAAGGGAACATCATCAACAAGGAACAAGGCGGCGCCGGAACCGATTTTGGCTATATGCTACGCGCTGGTCAGAACGGAATGGTTAATTTCAACTTGGGTGATGGGAATTGGCATGAAATCAGCAGTCCCATCAATACTGTGAGTACAGGTGTTTGGCATCATATTGCTGGAACTTATGACGGGACAACTATGCGACTTTTTGTAGACGGGTCACAAGTCGCTCAACAAACTATAGTTATGAGTATTGGAAATTCCAATGAGAATTTAGTCATTGGAAATTGGTCCCAAGGTCCTGGCCGTGAGATCGATGCCTCTATCGATGAGATACGCATCTGGAATATCGCAAGAACTCCCACGGAAATCGATACGTTTAAAGACAGCTCGATCCCAGTCAATTCTAATGGATTGGTGGCGTTGTTTGACTTTAATCAAGGTATTGCCGGTGGTAGCAACCCTAGTGAAACGACCTTACTGGACTCAACAAATAATAATAACGGCACTCTCAACAACTTCTCATTGAGCGGCAATGTTTCCAACTGGATCGGAGACTCATTGCTCTCAGAACCCGATCAGTCAGACCTAAGTGTCATGACAATATCGCCCAACCCAATGAAGGATAGGTTTGTTATCAATCATCTCCCTTCTATTAGCTCCTACCGGATTTACAATAGCTTGGGAAGTTTGGTGGCCAAAGGAAATGCCAAGCCCGAAGAATTCATCATGGTCGATCAGTTACCTAGTGGCATTTATTTTCTGCGTTTAAAAGATCAACACACCTTTAAATTAGTTTTGCGCTAGTCATTTTAAGTAAGGATGATGACCAATTGAACAATCCTAAACAAATATGAAGGAATAAAAAAGCCCCTGTGAAATTCACAGGGGCTTTTATTTTCTATATTACTAGGATGATATATTTAATCCTTTTTTTCAACTGGCGCTTGCAGTTTCTTGGTAAGTTCAACCGAAATAGCAGAACGCTCAAAGGTGATTTTTCCAGCGCCGGTCTCAATCAGTACTGTTCCTTTATCGCTATTGATCTGTTGGACCTTTCCGTGTATTCCACTGGTGGTCACGACTCGATCACCCACCTTTAAAGATTCAGCAAACTCCTTTTCTTCTTTTCGCCTTTTGGCTTGAGGTCTCATGATCAAAAAGTAAAAGACCGCAATGATTGCCAGATAAGGCAAAAAGTTGATGACAGTATCTAAATTCATTTAGGCAATGCCTTATGCGTTGGGCTGTCCAGTCTTTGCTCTTGGCGTCACAAAACCTTTGATACGGATGGACTCAGTACCTTTTTCTGTATTGGCCTTAATCGTCACGGTTTTGGTTTGAGCATTTGGCTTTCCATTGGTGTTGAATTTAACCAACATAGATCCTTCAGCACCTGGAGCGATAGGCTCTTTAGACCAAGTTGGTACAGTACAACCACAAGAACCTTTGGCATTTACTACGATCAAAGGAGCGTTACCAGTATTGGTGAATTTGTATTCATGCTCTACAACAGTTCCTTCTTCTACCGTTCCAAAATCGTATTCAACTTCCTCAAAAGTCATTACTGGAAAATCTCCAGCTACTTCCTTGCTTTCTGCAGCAGCAGTAAGATTGGCCTCATCGATCTTTGCGGTGGCCTTTTCATTACAGCTGGTCAATGTCATTGTAGCTACGGCAGCTACCATCAAAATTAATTTTTTCATTGTAATATTTTTTAAGAGCGTCAAATGTAATTAAAATGAGCTTGCAAAACAATTTGTTAACACCTGTTTGCACTTGCAAGGGGCTGATTTTTTCTATTCAAGCCAATGGAATTCAAGTCCCATACCTGAATAACAGCTGGTGATGATTAAAGCAATCCGCGGCCCACTTTGTTCAATTGATCGTTTTTCTCGAACTCCTTGAGCAAATTATCTAAGATTCCATTAATAAAGGTGGCACTCTTTGGTGTACTATAATCCTTGGCAATTTCCAGATATTCATTCAGCGTGACTTTTACCGGGATGCTGGGGAAATATAGAAATTCAGCCTGAGCCATCATGATCAAGACCAAGTCCACTTGAGCAATACGATCTTTCTCCCAATTGGGTGTTCGTTCAGCGATGCGCTTTTGTAATTCTTCCTGATTGAGTATGGTTTTTCTAAAGAGACTCATGGTGAAACTGGCGTCGCTTTGGTCTTTGAGTAGTTCAGGCAATACCACCTCCCTGGACGGTTTCACCTTGCTTAAAAAACGAATCATAGCAGAATTCACCAATGGATAATCATCCGTCCAAGTAATATTGACATCTTCTAGGTAATCCAATAATTCATCACTTGGGGCGATAATATCCTCATAAATACTAGCCAAAAATCGATAATCTGCTTTAAGAGAAGGATTTTCATCCATGGCATAAACTACAAAGGTCTTACTCTCCATGATTTTGAGGTACAGATTTTCGACGTATTTCGAATCCAAGTGCCAGGGATCCAGTTTCCTCTTCTGCAAAGCCTCCTTCAGCGCCTCACTTTCACGTAATTGTAGCAGGACCTTATTTTCAATGAGCTGTGTGGCCGGATTCCGTTCTGCATCTGTAGCTAGGTGTCTATGCTGGGCCTTCTGGTGACGGTCTACCGCCAACTCATGAATTTTTACCAATAATTGCGTCATGTATAAGAACAGCACATAAGTTTGCGTCATACTGGTATTGATAAATTTCTCCAAATCCTTGAGATCATCAGGGTGTTGTCTCTGAAAGGAAAAAATGGCTTGCATGACTTTGATGCGCAACTGTCTTCTGGTAAGCATAAGAACGTAATTTTAAAGGCGAAGGCCTGTTAAGACGCTTTCGCGAAAGCGATACCAATTTTACTCCCCTATCGCTTTACACAAGGGATTTTTAATTTTATTTTCCGGCCAGAGCCTCCTGTTTCCTGGCAGCAATACGGGCCTGAGCAATCTCCAATGCTGCCTGGTGCGTAGTCACTTTAGTTTCCGCAGCCCGGTTAAGGATCTCGATGGTCGTGGTGTAAATATTTTCTGTTTTCCTCATGATCTCTGAGCGGTCATACCCCTCGAGTTCTGCATAAACATTGATAATACCTCCAGCATTGATCAGAAAGTCAGGTGCATATACGATACCCCTATCTTGAAGCATTTTACCATGTTTTATTTCATTTTCCAACTGATTATTGGCAGCACCAGCGATGATATCGGCGGTAAGTTTATTGATGGTTGTGTTATTAACCGTCGCCCCCATGGCGCATGGCGCATAAATATCCATTTGCTCGCCGTACAAGTCATTACCGCCATAGATGGTAGCTCCATACTTATCGCGAACTTCTTCCAATCGGTCTTGGTTGATATCAGCAATAACAACGTCAGCACCTTCCTGAGTAAGATATTCTACCAGGGTCTCTCCTACATTTCCAATACCTTCAACATAAATTTTCTTGTCTTCCAAGACATCACTTCCATATTTGAATTCGGCTGCTGCCTTCATTCCCATAAAAACGCCATAAGCAGTGATGGGTGAAGGATTTCCAGCACCACCTTTGTGCTCAGAAATACCGGTAACATAAGGCGTGACCTCTCGCACGGTATCCATATCCTCGGTCGCCATGCCTACATCTTCGGCAGTGATATATTTCCCGCTTAATGAATGAACAAATTCGCCAAATCTGCGCATGAGCTCAGGGGTTTTTTGGGTTTTTGCATCCCCTAAGATCACAGCCTTACCACCACCTAAGTTCAGTCCTGTGATGGCGCTTTTAAAAGTCATCCCTCTGGATAAGCGCAATACATCGTTCAAGGCAGCCCACTCATTTTCATAATTCCACATCCTGGTTCCACCGAGGGCAGGTCCAAGAACCGTATTATGGATACCGATGATGGCCCTTAATCCTGTATCTTTGTCGTTGCAAAAAACGATTTGCTCATGACCATCAAAAGACACCTGTCCGAAAACAGGATCTTGACGTATGATTTGTTCCAGAGAGTCAAATTCTTGAGACATATAATGTGTTTGTACCGCTTGGGATTTGGTTTTAAAAAACGTGCAAAAATAACGTCATTTTAGGGAATTAGCAATTTACCAAACGTAATTTACCGAGCTTTCAACCGAGTTGATCGTTACAAAGGTATGTCTTCTATATATGAAAGAACTTCTAAAACTGAACAAACTATTTTCCCGATATAAATGGCAGTTATTGGGTGGGATTCTGGTCACCATTGCGGCTCGCATCTTATCGCTCGTATTGCCCAAATACGTAGGAAAGATTATCAACTTGCTGAACGATTATGATCAAGGTCGGGTGGAAAACACCGATGCGATGAAGGATGATTTGATCAATTATATCTTAATTATATTGGGAGCAACCCTTCTGGCAGCGGTGCTTACGTTTATTATGCGCCAACTGATCATCGTGGTTTCAAGGCACTTGGAATATGATTTAAAGAACATCGTGTACCAGCAGTACCAAAGATTATCACTTGGATTTTACAAGCAGAATCGTACGGGTGATCTGATGAACCGCATCAGCGAGGACGTTTCTAAGGTACGTATGTATATGGGACCTGCGATTATGTATAGTATCAATATGCTCACTTTATTTGCAGTTGTGATCCCAGCCATGATCGACACCGCACCAACTTTAGCCATTTACACGATTATTCCGCTACCTATTTTGTCCGTTGCTATTTATGTCATCAGTCGTGAGATTCACAAGCGATCTACCTTGGTTCAACAATACTTATCCAACCTGAATACCATATCTCAGGAATCATTTAGCGGGATATCTGTCATCAAAGCCTATAATTTGGCCCCACAAATGACCGCGCAATTTACTGAAGTAGCCAATGATAGTAAGGACAAAAACATCGACTTGGCCAGAGTACAGGCACTGTTTTTCCCATTGATGGTACTGCTGATCGGTTTAAGCAATATCATGGTCATCTATTTGGGAGGTAAACAGGTTATCGATGGAATCATAGAGGTGGGAACCATACCTGAGTTTTTAATCTATGTCAACATGCTCACCTGGCCCGTGGCAGTGGTAGGATGGGTAACAAATATGATCCAGCAGGCAGAGGCTTCTCAAAAAAGAATCAACGAATTCTTGGATATTGAACCCGATATTAGAAATCATACAGAACAGCACCATGAACTACAAGGTCATATCGTATTTGACAAAGTTAATTTTGTATATGACGACACCAATATTCACGCCTTAAAAGATCTCTCTTTTGAAATCGAAGCAGGCAAAACACTAGCTATTTTAGGTAAAACCGGTAGCGGTAAGTCCACCATTCTGGAATTGATTGGCCGACTGTATGATATAGAACAGGGATCGATCAGCATAGATGGCCGTGAAATCCATCAGTGGAATCTGGATGATCTGCGTCAAGCCATAGGTTATGTACCCCAAGATGCCTTTTTATTTTCAGATACCATAGGAAACAATATTGCTTTTGGAAAGAAAGATGCCAGTCAAAATGAAATCGAGCAGGCGGCTAAAAATGCAGTCGTACATAAGAACATCGTAAAATTCACCAAAGGATATGAAACCGTGCTTGGCGAGCGAGGTATCACCTTGAGCGGTGGTCAAAAACAGCGGGTATCTATTGCCAGAGCTATCATTAAGACTCCTAAGATTTTACTTTTTGATGATTGCTTGAGTGCAGTAGATACAGAGACCGAAGAAAAAATCCTTAACAATCTTAAAAAGCTAACCAAGGATACAACCACCATCATCGTAAGTCATAGGGTGAGTAGTGCTAAAAATGCAGATAAAATTATTGTGCTAGATGACGGTAAAATCGTAGAAGAGGGTAATCATACCAGCTTGGTCGATGCTGGAGGTTATTATGCAGAACTATTCACCAATCAGATGCTGGAGCAACAAGGCTCGTGAAAGTGGCTTAAGACTTCTTCACTTAGAAAGGACTTTTCTTCTCATAAGAAGGAGTTCACGACACAATGAATATGACTAAAAATCCGTATGGATTAGGTATCATAAATGAGCTTTCATACCAGGTAGGCTTTTCCAGTCTCCTTTCTCAGCATACTCTTTTAAGGTCTGATTACGAGTTGACAATAGTTCACGCATGTATTTTTTGAGAAAAAGTAGGTCAGCCAGGTTACCTAATAGGCCTAAAGGTGAGGTATAAATAAAGATATCTTTCATCAAAGTACGACCTTCTTCTAATCTCTCAAAATGATGTTCATGTTTAAATTTCTTGAAAATACCCTGCTGCATTTCGTCAGCAAAAAAGCTGTAGGGACGTACTTCAGTTATTCTACTGGTTAATTCCTGTCGAAATCCAAAATGCGTAGCTCGCCAAGTCACTGTATCTCCTTGTTCGACAAGACCAGAGGTTCTACCGGCAACTGCTTCCTCGCCCGTATGATCTAAAGATTTTTTGTGCAGATCTATACTGCGAGACAAATCAAAAACGATTTTGAGTGGTGCATTAATATAGGTAACTAAATGTATTTCTGGCATCTTAATATTCTGGTGAAGTTGGCAAAAATACAATATTGAACCAACCTACCACTTACCCATATCCACAAGACCATCAAGGCTTTACCCCCTTAATCAGATGATATCCAGCGTTTTTTTGAAACATAAAAGTCCGAGCTCCTGAATGATAATGGATGTGATGTAGTGATTTAATCTGGAGCTAGGATTATGCAATTACCAAAGCATAAGCTTTCACATTTGACATTTTTTTCTATTTTTGGTCGCCTAACCCCACATATTGAACATGAGCGATAGAGATTACAAAGACCAAGAAGAGATATATTCAAAAGTGGTGCGCGCTGGAAGACGTACCTATTTTTTTGATGTACGTTCCACCAAAGCAGATGATTACTATCTGACCATAACGGAAAGTAAAAAATTCACAAACGACGACGGTAGTTTCCATTTTAAGAAACACAAAATCTACCTTTATAAAGAAGATTTTCAGGAATTTGGAGAGACATTGAAGGAAGTCACCGACTATATCATTGATAAGAAAGGGGACGAAGTTATTTCTGACCGTCACCAATCTGATTTCAAAAAGGAAGAGAATCGATCTGCCGATGATGACGCTGCAGAGCCAAACCATCCCGCAAGTTTTACCAACGTAAATTTTGAGGATATTTAAAACCCTCGATTGTCTCAACTCCTAGCCTTTCTCAACGAAAGGCTTTTTTATTTGTAACTTCCCTATTCTTGAATTGTATGGATATGAAAAAGCACTTGGCGTTTTTATTGTTTTCTTTAAACTTACTTCCTGTACTCGCGCAGGTCCAACTTGATCCCGCCATGCAGGATTACCTACCCGCAAACACCAGCTACAACGATCAAATACCTCTTCCAGAAGATATCATTGGCTTTGTCCCTGGAAAATGGCACGTTTCCCATGATAAACTCATAGAGTACATGAAAGCCCTTTCCGTAGCCTCTGATCGTATTCAGATTGAAAACCGTGGAAAAACATATGAAGATCGCGGTCTTTACCTGTTGACCATATCAAGCCCTTCCAATCTCAGGAATCTGGAAGAAATACGCACCAATCACCTCAAAAACACTACTTCAGATCAAATTGACAATTCCACTGCGCCTATTGTGGTCTATCAGGGATTTTCTATACATGGCAACGAACCCAGCGGATCGAATGCTGCGTTAATCTTGGCCTATCATTTGGCTGCCGCCGAAGGACCAGAAATTGAATCTCTTTTAAACAACACAGTCATTCTTCTAGACCCAAGTCTCAACCCAGATGGCCTACAGCGATTTGCGGGTTGGGTCAATCAACATAAAAGCGATTTGGTCAATCCTGATAATTATGACAGAGAATATGATGAAGTTTGGCCTGGTGGACGCACCAATCACTATTGGTTTGATATGAATAGAGACTGGTTACCAGCACAATTACCAGAATCCCAGGCCCGAATTGCGACCTTCCACAAATGGCTGCCTAACATCCTAACCGATCACCACGAGATGGGAACCAATGCTACCTTCTTTTTTCAACCAGGAATCCCCTCACGTACCCATCCTCTGACTCCAAAAATGAATCAGGAACTAACGAGAAGGATTGGTGAATACCATGCACGAGCATTTGATAAAATTGGTTCACTGTACTATACCGAAGAAAGCTACGACGATTTTTACTACGGTAAGGGATCCACCTTTCCAGATATCAATGGCTCCGTCGGAATACTATTTGAACAGGCAAGTTCGCGAGGACATGCTCAGGAATCAGAAAATGGTATCTTGACATTTCCCTTTACCATAAAAAATCAGTTTACCGCAGCTTTAAGTACGCTGGAGGCAGCCCAAGGCATGAGGGCAGAGCTTTTGAACTACCAAAAGGATTTTTATACCAACGCACGCAAGGAAGCTGGGAAAGATGCATACATTTTTGGAGACGCTACTGACGCCAACCGCACCAAAGCTCTGGCTGACATATTGAGCCGTCACCAAATCAAGTTGAAACCAGTAAACCAGGACTTCACAAAGAATGGGAAGCTTTTTAAAAAAGGCTATGCTTTTATGGTGCCTAAAAATCAAAAAAACAGCAGATTGCTTCAAGCCATGTTTGAAAAACGCACTGAATTTCAGGATAGTTTATTCTATGATATCAGCGCCTGGACATTGCCATTAGCCTTTGATATGGATTTTGAAGAACAAGGTTCCTTGGATTTAGCTGGTTCAATGAGTGATATGGAAGAGAGTCCACGGGTTGAAAAATCTGATTTTGCCTACTTATTAAGATATAATGACTACTATGCTCCTGCAGCGCTGTATCAGATATTGTCAGAAGGCATTCGCGCTAAGGTGGCCATGCAACCTTTTGGTTTGAGTGATAGAAATTATGACTATGGTACCATTCTTATTCCCGTCATGAATCAGGAAAAGAATGCGGAAGAGTTGGAGGTGTTTTTGAAGAATTTATCCAAGAGGTTTAATATAAATTTTGAAGCTGCTCCAACTGGATTGACTTCAGGTATTGATTTAGGCTCCCGCCAATTCAGGGCGTTGGAATTACCTAAAATCGCAGTATTAATTGGGGAAGGAATAAATCCGTATGACGCGGGAGAAATCTGGCATTTAATGGATCAACGTTACCAGATTCCGATCACAAAAATTGACCTCCAGGATATCAATAGAAAGGACTTGAATAAATACACTACTATAGTAGTTCCCGCTACGGCAGCCCAGAAAATGAGGTAGTCGATCAGTTAAAGACCTGGACGCGCCAAGGTGGTACATTAATCGGTTATCGCAGCGCCCTGAGGTGGCTAAGTAATTCTAAATTACTACCCCTGACCTTCAAGAAAACGGAGAACCCTGCAAAAAACATCAGTTTTGAACAACGAAGTGATTTTTACGGTGCCCTAAATATCGGCGGTGCCATATTTGAATCCAAACTGGATCGTTCTCATCCCATCGCATTTGGTTATAAAGATGACAAATTACCTTTATTTAGAAATACAGAGCTGTTTATAGAAGCGGATGATAGTTCTTTTAAAAATCCTATACGGTATACAGAATCACCATTGATGAGCGGATACATTTCCGATATTAACTTACAAGCCCTCAAGGGTAGCGTTCCATTCCAACATAATAACTATGGCCGAGGTGAAGTAATTGGATTTACAGATAACACCCAATTTAGGGCCTTTTGGTATGGCACCAACAAGTTATTGATGAACGCTATTTTCTTTGCCAAAGAAATGTAATCGGCTGTAGCGTTCAAGTGCATAGCTTAAAGACCAATCAACCTATGCGATCACCATTTTCGGCCTCACTTTCTGGCTGTAGAAGAATCACATCCTTATTTTCTCCGAGTATGCCTAATAGTAGACATTCACTGATAAAATTGGCAATCTGTTTCTTTGGAAGGTTAACTACGGCAATCACTTGCTTGCCCACAAGATCTTTTTTGTTGTAACCTTGGGTGATTTGGGCACTGGTTTTTTTTACACCCAGGACTCCGAAATCAATCTGTAATTGATAAGACGGGTTATGGGCTTCAGGAAAATCACCAACAGTAATGACAGTCCCCACGCGCATATCAATTTTCTGGAAATCGGACCAATTGATTTCCATTAAGGCATCTTGAGTTTCTTGATCATTTCTGGAGAAATATACTCATCGGCGCCGTAAGCATCTACTAGTAATCCCTTCTCTCCAGACTCACAAGAAATAGCGTACAAGATGGTATTGTCCCCTGTACTACTCATTCCCTCAAACCTGTAAAATTTATCTACAGTGAGTTCGCCCGCTTTCCAATCCTGCTGAAGGTCCTTTGAATGGACTCCATTTTCAACTAAATCAAAATTTACTGTATATCCGGCTTTCTGTAGATCACCTACTGCCTCAGAAAGGGTGTCATATGCTTTTTTCATGGTATCATGTCAATTTGAATTCAAGATAACGAATCGTCTCGGCTTGCCAGGGCTGTTTAAAACAAGTTTAGCGTTTTAGAGAATTGTCTGGCAATTCCCAGGAGTTGATAACAAGTCTACATGTTGTAACGAAAACATTATTTGAAGGACTAACAACAAGAACTATATCGGGAATAAAAGAAAAAAATATGGCATTGACTCCATCCAATATGATTGATTTGGGCACATCAGCCCCAGATTTTGAATTATTAGATACTGTAAGTGGTGATCTGAAATCACTTAACCAATTGAAAGGTAGAAAAGGCACAGTTATCATGTTTCTATGCAACCATTGCCCGTATGTACTGCACGTCAACGAAGAGCTTGTTCGTGTGGCCAATGACTATCGGGTCACCGGATTTGGTTTTGTAGCCGTTTCCAGTAACGATATCATTAAATACCCACAGGATGGTCCGTCCTATATGAAACAACATGCAGACGAACAAAATTATCCTTTTCTTTACCTATATGATGCCACTCAAGAAGTAGCCAAAGCTTATGATGCGGCATGTACACCTGACCTGTTCTTATTTGATGGTGAATCAAAACTAGTGTACAGAGGGCAATTGGATGACAGCAGGCCGGGAAACGGTATACCACTTACTGGTAGATCTCTGAGAGAGGCTATGGACGCCATCTTAGGAAATAAGCCAGTACCCAAAATCCAAAAACCCAGTATGGGTTGCAATATCAAATGGAAATAAAAGCTGTGGTAGTTTTCAGGGATAAACAGTAATTTAGCAGCAAATCCAATTTGATATGTTTTCACTCAAAGTGATCTGGAATCCCATAGAAGGTTTAGACCTGGGAATGTTCACCATTCATTTTTATAGTCTATCGTACATCATTGCTTTTATTTTAGGCTGGTACATCATGAAACCTATCTTCAAAAGAGAAGGTGTAGATAAAGAGAAGTTGGATCCCTTATTTATGTTCACCGTTATCGGTTGTTTAGTTGGTGCTCGATTAGGACATTATTTGTTTTATGAGCCATCTACTTTTTGGACCGATCCTCTTCATGTTTTTCTACCTTTTAGACTGGATCCTTTTGAATGGACTGGCTTTGCTGGTATGGCGAGTCATGGTGCAGCGATCGGTATTATTATCGCCATGTTTTATTACAGTCGCAAGCATCTCAAAAAAAATATGCTATGGATCTTGGACCGTATCGTAATTCCTACAGCCATAGGTGGAACTTTTGTACGACTAGGAAACTTGATGAACAGCGAGATCAATGGTAAAAACACCGATGCCTTTACCGGTTTTAAATTTGTGAGGGATACAGGAGATAAACAAGTGAGGATGGCTATTCAACAAACTGGCATTCAAGATACCGACAAGGCCATTGATGCCTTAGTAGAGAATCCTGCTTATGCCGATCTTTTAGCTAGTATTCCTTACAAACACCCAGCCCAGCTCTATGAGGCGATCTGTTATATTTTTGTTTTTATCGCATTGTATCTGGTGTATTGGAAAACGGATAAATCAAAGAAATTGGGTTATCTATTAGGCTTGTTCTTTGTTTTGTTATTCACGGTAAGATTTTTTATTGAATTTGTTAAAGCCCCCCAAACCGAGGCTGATAGCTTTTTTGGTGGTGCATTGAATACAGGGCAACTATTAAGTATACCTTTTGTTTTACTAGGATTGTTCCTGATGTTCCGTCCAGAAGGAATGTTTAATAAGAAAAGTGCAGATTGATAAGAGCTCTAGCCAAATAGACTCGTCCGTAGAAACCAGCTTTCATTCGATCAGCTATGATTGACAGGTATGTTTTTTAATAATCCTTGTCCACCGAATATTCAATTGATGATCTTAGCGCTTTCGCGAAAGCGAACAAAACGGATGCATTAAGCTGATTGAATGGATTGACAATACTTCACTTGATCGATCTTTTGACCTTGAGATTACAGCAAAAAAAATCCCGACCAAATGGCCGGGATTTTTAATTGTAGGATGATGATCACATTAATAATTGATGTATACCCATCTGGCCAAATCTTCTTGATCTGGGTCATTAAATTTAAGCGTGTAGAAATAAGTCCCGACAGGTAATAATCCATCTCCTGAACCTAGTCCAGCATTAGGTATACCTGCAAATTCGACGTAATTGCTGGAATTGGTTTCGTACACAATGTTTCCATATCTATTGAAGATTTTTAATTCAAAATTATCAAATTGTTCAATATTAGGAATTCGGAAGGTATCGTTAATACCATCATCGTTGGGAGAGAAACCTTCAGGCATCATTACTTCACAAGTCTCGATGATCAATTCAAAGCTCGTAGTTTCAAAACATCCAGTGGCATTGCTTTCCAATCTGGCGTAAATGGTTCCTGCGCTTGCAGTTGCTCCTGCTGTCAACGGATTGGTTCCCATTTCTGCCTCAGAGAGACTGGCATGGTAAGTTATACTGAAGTCATTAGGAGATTGTCCGTCCAATACTGCTGAATCATTCACGGAAAAATCAACAGCAGCAGCATTGTCCAACGGCGCATCATCGCATTCCGTCAGGTCATCAGCTACACCGATTCTAGGAGCATCCAAGACAGCAATTTCAAAAGAACTGGTATCAAAACAATCTGAATCTGCCGCGTTTTCCACTCTAACAAATATTGTCTCTGTAGGTCCAGCAGAATAGGAAGTGGGAGTAGAAATTGGATTGGCTGGCGTCTGTGCGTCAGTTAGATTATTGTAGTAGCTTACCACAAAATCGTTGGGATCTTGCCCGCCTAAAATTTCAGATTCGGCCAAGGTTAGATCAAACATCTCTACCAAGTCCCCACTTGGGTCATCACATAATTCCAATGTGGACGCTGTATTAGCTTGAGCGGTGGAATAGGTAATATTTAAAGTTTGGACCTCAAAACAGTCAGCATTATTGCTTTGAACACGTACGAACACAGACTGATCGGTTGTCACCGTATAACTGGTACTTCCTGCAATGGGATTGACTCCATCATTAGCATCGGCCTGGTTTTCATAAATTGTCAATGTATATGCAGTCGGATCAAGTCCATTGAGGATTTGATCGTTTCTACTCGTCAAATCTACCTGAGCAGTACCTGAGGTTTGACAAACAATAATATCATCTGGAACAGCTGGAACAATTTCTTCATTCACATCAATACAAACCGTTTCTACGTACGAACAACCGAAGCTATCCATAAACACAAAGTCATAGCAATGTTGACCAGCAGCAGGCGGCTGTACGGTAATAGTGTTTCCATTGGTCGCGATGATGTCCGCATTGGCTGTCCATGCTTCGGAAACCTCCCCAGGTGTGTAACGCTCAGCGACCGGAACGATTGAGGGGTTGAAGTTCAGCCCCCATTCAAAAATATAACCGTTATCACTCGAAAGGTTGTCAGTTACTCTAAGACACCACAATCCATTGAGAGAGGTACCTATAAGGTTGGAAAACGGTTGTTCTGCCAGATAATCACCCGCCGGTAATGTAGCATTGGTTGCCGCAGCCTGAACAAAGGTTTGTGTAGCTGAAGGGCCTTCAGTAAAATTATAAACAAATCCGACCCCAGGGCTCAAGTCCGTATCCACATCAATGGGTATCCCCAAGAAGGTTCCTCCGCCTGCAAATACTCCCGTCTTAAGATCTAAGGTAGCTCCGTTGGGTGCAATGAGTACAATATCTAAATCCCCAAGAAAACTGTGTTCTATATCAATAAAAACACTAACAAGATCTGAAGGATTTTGTAAAGTTGCCCCGGGTGCAAAACCTTGTACATCAATACAAGTTTCATAAAAAGTAGTCCCGTTATCATCTGGCAAGAAGGTCTGTCCAGAAACTGGTGGAGCTACTTCAGCCACAAACTCTGTGGCAGTAACCGCTCCTACAATATCAACGGTTTCTCCAAAGCAAATACTAGATTCAACCGCCTCAGTTCCGGTAAAATCAGGAGTTGTTGAGACCTGTACAACAACGTCTTCTAATGAACGGTCCCGACATCCATCAGGCGCAGTCGCAACAAAGTCATATCTATAGATTCCAGGCGTATTTAATGTCTGAGTCAGTGTATTACCCATGGATTCAGTTCCATCGGGTAGTATAAATTTAAAGGTACTGCCTGTTCCATCCACTGAAAAAGCGGCTGATCCAGTGAAATCAATTACTTCACCTTGACAAACCCTCAAAATGCCATCTGGATCCAAAGCGGGCATAGTTGTCACGTTAGTAGTAATTGTTTGACAACTATCAAAACAAGCTACCGTCGCTTCCCAACCTGCAGCCGTATTGGAACTGTCTGAGATAAATCTAAACGTCAAACATCCAGAAGTATTAGCCGCTGAAGCTTGTATGGTACCTGGTGAATTTGTCCCCAGGAAAACGCCTGATGGTGCGCCGTTAGCATTATCAGCATCATACACAAGCAATATATCTCCGGTACCGAGTTGAAAACTATTAAAAGTGATTAACATATCATCGGTAGCAAATGGTGAGCAGAAAGTGATCACTGATTGCTCGCCGTTATCATAGTTGGCAGATAGTCCACCAGAGTCGGTAAAACTACCACTACAAGTAACAAAAGACCCGTCGTCCATGGTAAATTCCTGAGCTTGGGAAATAACTACGACCGAAAAAAATAAAAGAAATAAAAGTTTTTTCATAATGAAGAATAGTTTGGTTTGTGACCGGATTTGGATATGCAAAATAGTGAAAAAGAAATATTAAGTATAGAACTTCCAGTCTTAAAACGCTGAAATCATCAGAAATAAGGATAAAAAAAACCGCCCATTATACAATGAGCGGTCTAAAGGTTATTATACCGTTTATAATTACACTTGATCTGATTTTGAATCTTCTTTAACCGGCTTTGGCGCAATCTTTCCTTTGGACTTATTCATAGTATCGTACATCACTGGAGTTGCGATGAAAACAGAAGAATAGGTTCCCACCAACACACCTATGATCAATGCGAGCATAAAGCCTTGAATGGATTCACCACCAAATATAAATATAGCCAACAATACGATTAAAGTAGTCAAAGAGGTATTCAACGTACGAGAGATGGTACTGCTGATGGCAGCATTTACTGTACGAGGGAAATTCCAGTTGGTACGCTCGTTGATAAACTCACGTATCCTATCAAACACAACCACGGTATCATTCAGGGAGTAACCGATTACCGTAAGTATCGCTGCTATAAATGCCTGGTCAATTTCCATATTAAAAGGAAGAACCTTGTAAAGTAACGAGAAGGCTCCTAAAACAATGATTACATCGTGGAACACAGCTGCAACAGCACCCAATGAGAATTGCCATTTCCGGAAACGGAAAAGGATATAAAGGAATACCACGATCAAGGATCCCATGATGGCGTAAAGCGATCCAGTAAGTATGTCATCTGCAATGGTAGCCCCTACCTGGAAGGAGGATCTCAATCCATATTGTTTGTTTTCATCACTGATATCAGCAAACTCGGCTTGGGTCATTCCTTCTGGCAAATAAGGTTGAAGCACCTGATAAAGTTTATCTTCAATTTCCTGACTCACCACACTATCGTCGCGATCAATACCGTACTTAGTACTGATCTTCAATTGATTGTCGGCACCATATGTTTTGGCTTCTGCACTACCAAAGATATCGTCTGCACTTAACAGCTTAGTTACTTCGGTCGCATTCACTGGCTCTTGAAAACCTACAATAGCTGTACGACCTCCAGTAAAGTCAATTCCTAAATTCAATTTATTAATCGCCAAGGAGGTCAAACTCACGGCAATAAGTAATCCAGAAATAATGTAAGCCACCTTACGCTTTTTCAGGAAATCAATGTTGACATTCCTGAACCAGTTTTTAGTCACCGCGGTAGCAAACATCAAAGACTTTCCATTTTTACCATACCCATCAATGAATAATCTCGTGATAAAGATGGCCGTAAACAAAGAAGTAAGAATACCGATCATTAATGTGGTCGCAAATCCTTGGATCGGACCTGTACCAAATATATATAGGATCAAAGCGGTAAGAAAGGTCGTAATGTTGGCGTCAAGAATTGAACTCAAAGCATTGTTGAAACCATCTCTAATGCTATCTGCCTGAGATTTTCCTTTGGCTAATTCTTCTCGTATACGCTCAAAGATAAGAACGTTGGCATCTACAGAAATACCAATCGTCAAAACGATACCTGCAATACCTGGTAAAGTTAATACAGCCTTCAGAGAGGCAAGTGCACCAAAAATAAACAGGATGTTCACCAATAAGGCAATATCTGCATAGAAACCAGCCCTACCGTAATAGAATATCATCCAGATCAATACCAGCACCAAAGCAATGGCAAATGACCACAAACCACTATTAATAGCTTCTTGCCCTAAAGATGGTCCGATTACGTCACTTTGAATAATTTCAGCACTTGCAGGAAGTTTCCCCGCTTTTAAGACAGTGGCCAGATCCTTGGCCTCATCTACCGTAAAGCTTCCAGAAATCTCAGTACGACCACCAGAAATTGCTTGCCTGGCAGTTGGTGCGCTATACACCGTATTGTCCAATACAACTGAAACCTGAGTTCCATTGGTAGCCGCATAACCAGTCATCTCTTCCCAAATACGCGCACCTTCACCATTCATTGCCATGGTTACGATAGGCTCTGCATTGGCATTGAAATCTTGTGCTGCATCAGTGATCACTCCACCAGATAGTGGTGGTTCATTTTGAACATTCCCTTTTAAAGCATATAAGTCAACGATTTCAGCGCCTACGCTTTCGTTAAAAACAGGCAATCCCCAAGCAAATTTCACATTACGCTGTTCTGGAGCTAATCTTGTCCTGGTCTGTGGATCATTTAAGTATCCCATGATTAGGTCCATATCATCTGCCTTAAACGCAGCTAAAGCCCCCATAGGGGACTGATACATTCTTGAGAAGATAGGATTGGTATCATTGCCGCCCAATACTTCTTCAACATCTTCTTCTATGCTATTGTCGTTGTTCAAAAGATCAGAAATTCCTGTTTCAGTAGAATCCTGAGCAACCTCCTCGCCTTCGACCTCAGTTGTTGCACCTGCTGTGGCCTGCTCGATGTTGGCAGCAATTTTCTCAGCCCAGTAACTATCGGCTGCGCTCAAATAAGGAGCAATTTCCTGTGCCTTGTATACGTGCCAGAACTCAAGTTGAGCAGATTTGGTTAAGATATCTCTGATACGTTTGACGTCTGTTTCACCTGGTAACTCGATGAGAATTCGCCCAGAAGTACCGAGTTGTTGGATATTCGGTTGGGTCGTTCCGAACTGGTCAATACGCTTTCTTAAAACTTCAAAAGCACTGGACATGTAGTCTTTTAACTCGGAACGAAGTTTACCGGCTACTTCATCATTACTCATATCATATTCGATATTTACAGCCGCCATTTCCTGGTTGGCAAAAATATCCGGAGAGGCAAGTCTAGCTCCCTCAATCTGATTAAACTCTTCAATGAAGTAGTCAAAGTAGTCATCCTGGCCATCTTTGATACGTTCATCTGCAGCGTCTAATGCCCGGCGGAAGTCTCCATCCGTTGAGCCATCTGCCATACCGATCAACAGGTCACGTACGGATATTTGAAGAATTACATTAATTCCACCTTTAAGGTCAAGACCTTTCTTAAGCTCTTGTTCCTTGGCGTCATCATAGGTGGTAAAACCTCCCCAGACATCAGAACCTCCTAAACTATCCAGGTATCTTTTACGGGCATCGTCCCTTAGTAAAGCCGAATTTTCAGCATCTTCACTGATTAAGCTAGAGGCAAATATCTCTGCATCGCTTTCTACCTTGTTGGTGATAAATGTATAGGTAAGTTGGTAGATACTTACCAAAGCAAAAATGATCGCAAAAAATCTGATCAATCCTTTATTTTGCATGTTATTGGATTTAAATTAAAATATAATCAGCAAGTCTTTGTGACTTCCTGTAATTGTAAATGTTGATGTTAAAATGATGCGCTGGAAAAATCCTGCCAATAAGAGTTTAGGCATTGATCCAGCTATAGACAATATTAAACCACGCGAGGTCCTGCACGAGTCTCGGGAACTTCTTGAAGCCTTCGCTCCAAAGAGAATTCTGTGGTACCTATCGCTTGAAGCGAAAAGAAAGAATATCCACAGGACAGATCCTGGGTATAGGATTGTGTTCCGGAATTGTATTTAAGATCAGTGGCACGCTGAAGATCCTGTTTGGCCTCGACAATGGATTTTCCATCCATGCCAATATCGCTACTTTTCGGTGCGCCAATCGAGGTCACCGCAAGATCTAAATCCTTCTTGTTTTCAGAGCCCCAGTTAGTATCTAACAACTCCTGAATACTCATCGGACTCAGGTCGATGTAATAGGTTATTGACCAACGGCCTTCAACCCAATGGGCTTTCACATCGGTAGCCCCTACTTTGACCAGCAATCGTGTAATCTGATCCAGGTGCTCTGGTGGGTTCTGTTCATCTTGCTGGATGCCAGCATCTGACCACTGGATTTGCTGATTTGGTATATCCTCTCGCTGCAGGTCAAAAACCCACAGAGAGATCATAGCGACCATAGCGCTTAAGTACCATTTCAACTTCATGCGCCAAATATATACTTTCAAACCATTTTGGACAATTTATCTTGCCTTAGTTTACCATCACGAACACATATAATAGTACACTGGCTGTCAAATACTTGCTGTCAGGAAGAATGCAGGTTGTGTTTCTAAGGATGGGATTTCGCCTTGAGCGGAAAAAAAATGGGAATAAAACCGCTAACTAGCATAAAAAAAGCCGCTCTACAGAGCGGCTAGATGTTATATTTTATGAAAAGTTACTGAAGAAGTGAATTCGTAGCTTTAACTCCTTCTGCACTTTCCTGCATTGCTGCCTTTTCTTTATCGCTCAACTCAATCTCCACCACCTTCTCGATTCCATTTTTCCCAAGAACAACAGGTACTCCAATGCAAAGATCAGACAGACCATATTCTCCGTCTAGCAATGTGCTACAAGGGAATATTTTCTTTTGATCGCAGGCTATAGCTTGAACTAGTCCAGAAACTGCTGCACCTGGCGCGTACCAAGCACTTGTTCCCAACAAACCTGTAAGCGTGGCTCCTCCGACTTTCGTGTCCTGTAATACTTGTTCTAACCTCTCTTCAGAAATAAATTCGCTAGCCGGTACTGAATTACGGGTAGCTAATCTTGTCAATGGTACCATTCCTTTATCCGAGTGACCACCGATGACCATACCATCTACATCAGAAATAGGAGCTTCTAAAGCTTCAGCTAATCGATACTTAAATCTGGCACTATCCAAAGCACCACCCATTCCGATGATTCTGTTTTTAGGAAGGCCAGTTTCCTTGTGTGCCAGGTAAGTCATGGTATCCATTGGATTGGACACAACGATCAAAATGACATTGGGAGAATGTTCCACTAGACTGGCAGATACGGATTTGACAATCCCTGCATTGATTCCAATCAGCTCCTCGCGTGTCATTCCAGGCTTACGCGGAATTCCAGAAGTAATTACTGCAATGTCGCTACCAGCAGTCTTGGTATAATCATTAGTCACCCCAGTAATTTTGGTGTCAAAACCATTGAGAGATGCGGTTTGCATCAAGTCCATGGCTTTCCCTTCGGCAAAACCTTCTTTGATATCCAGCAAAACGACTTCACTGGCAAAATTTTTAATAGCGATATACTCTGCACAACTGGCGCCTACAGCACCTGCTCCTACTACGGTAACTTTCATTTGATTTTAATTTTTGGGTTTAGGTTGAGATCCTACTTTGGATTTACGGCAAAAATAAGCATTAACAGCCTTTTAATTAGGTAAAAGGATCTTAAAATACGGTCTGCAAAGACCCCGAATGTACCCGAAAACAATATCCAACAGCTACTGCTAACAGTCGATACTTTTTCAAATTTACAGATGTGTCTAGTAAGAAAGCACGATGCTATGACAGCCAAAAACTTCAACATGAAGCAGCAGAGTGATGGCTAACGTGATATGCCGCTTTATCTCACCTGTTCTGGCTTTAGGATCCAGCATAAGATAATAAGCCAAAGAAGGATTTATATCCTTAAGAAAAGCGATGCACTGGCCGTGCTGTATTCTCCAAAAGTAAAATCAGCATTAAGATTGAAGGCTCCCAGAGTGAGTTTGGCACCAATGGTACCTAGAGCTCCACTTACATCTGTAGAAATAGATAGCGGATCCTCTACGGTCGCAGCAACTGGAAAGAATACGGTACTGGACCTAAAGGTGTAAGTTCCTAACAAATCTGTCTGAGTAGTACCGGTCACATAATTTAAACCTCCATAAAGATTAAATACTTTGAAATTAGTACTGGCGATAGCTGCAAAGCTGAAACTATTGGCCTTGCTCTCGATGCGTTGATCACTTCCATCAACCACCAGACCATCCTCAAAATCGTATGTCGCATCCAACCTAGAATAACCTACCAGGACAGAACCCGCAACAGGAAAACTTTCCGCCTGTTCTCCAAGTATCAATTGGGTTAGTTCCCACTGCAATCCAGCGCCATACAATCCCGTTTCTACTTCATCTGTCTGAATTTTTGGAATAAATCTGGCTTTTAATTCCAATCCAGCTCCCAGTCCAATACCTCCCTGTAGAAAAACTGAGGGAACTATATCTAAACCAGTACTACCCAACCCCTGCGCCAGGGTGATCCTATCTTCTTGAATAATCAATCCTGTGGTAGCGTCTCTACTACTGATGACCAATTGCTGATCTGGGTCGTTTTGGCCTAGAGCGGTAGCTACCAATCGAGGGAGATTGCTTCCATCTCCAAAAGTGACAGAAATATCGCCCGGCGGATTATTAGACGCGTCATAACTGTCTTGAATAATTTGTTCATATGCTTGCGGAGAAAGCAAAAAGCTTTTCTTCTCATCGGGCGCAAATGTCCCCTGTGCTTTTATTTGAATGGTAAATTTACCAGGCTTCAGAGCGTGTCCATCATCGTACCAACCAGACCCCAGATTAAAGGTAAAGGCTTCAGCAGCGGGTCGGGTATAATCGTTAGAATATTTATTTGCCGCTTCAATTCCTGCAGCGAGAATATCTGCAAAACCGTTTTGGGCGATTCCCATCCAACCACATAAACAGACAAAAACGATACAAAAAGCACTTCTCATAATCGGGAGATTTTATTCAAAGAAAAACCCTTTGAACTGAATTTCAAAGGGTTTTGCAATCGGTTAACAATATTGTTATTTAGGCATCAATATTGGCATATTTGGCATTTTTTTCGATAAACTCCCGACGTGGCGGTACTTCATCGCCCATCAGCATGGAGAAAATTCTATCCGCCTCGGCCATACTATCAATAGATACTTGTCTCAAGGTACGGAACTCTGGGTTCATGGTCGTGTCCCATAACTGATCCGCGTTCATCTCTCCTAGTCCTTTGTATCGCTGAACGTTGACTCCACCACCAAAACTCTCAGCGATCTCATCGCGCTCTTTGTCGTTCCAAGCATATCTTTTCTTTGCTCCCTTCTTAATTAAATAAAGTGGAGGGGTAGCGATATAGATATAACCATTTTCAACCAATTCCTTCATATAGCGGAAGAAGAAGGTCAGGATCAAGGTTGCGATATGCGATCCGTCGATATCGGCGTCACACATAATAACGATCTTGTGGTATCTCAACTTATCCAGATTAAGTGCTTTTGAATCCTCTTCTGTACCTACGGTCACTCCCAGTGCGGTATAGATATTTCGGATTTCTTCATTTTCAAAGACTTTGTGCTGCATGGCCTTTTCTACATTGAGGATCTTACCTCGCAGCGGAAGAATAGCTTGGAAATTACGATCCCTTCCTTGCTTAGCTGTTCCTCCTGCAGAATCACCCTCTACCAGAAATACTTCACAAAGTGTTGGGTCAGTTTCAGAACAGTCAGACAATTTCCCTGGCAATCCACCTCCGCTCATCACTGTTTTACGCTGCACCATTTCACGCGCCTTTCTGGCAGCATGTCTAGCCTGAGCAGCAAGTATAACCTTCTGAACGATGATTTTTGCATCGTTAGGGTGTTCCTCCAGATAATCTTCTAGCATTTGAGAAACGGACTGAGACACAGCGCTCGTGACTTCCCTGTTTCCCAATTTTGTTTTGGTCTGTCCTTCAAATTGTGGTTCAGCTACTTTTACTGAGATAATGGCGGTCAAACCTTCTCTAAAGTCATCCCCAGACACATCAAACTTGAGTTTATCCAGTAGACCACTGCTATCTGCATATTTTTTCAAAGTCGTTGTCAAGCCTCGACGGAAACCAGCCAGGTGTGTTCCACCTTCGTGGGTATTGATATTGTTGACGTAAGAATGAAGATTTTCTGAGTAGCTATCATTATAAATCATAGCTACCTCTACAGGTATTCCATTCTTTTCCCCTTCCATGGATATCACGTCTTCGATAATGGGGTGACGGGTATCATCCAAAAAACGGATAAATTCCTTCAACCCTTCTTCAGACTGGAAAGTTTCAGTAATAAAGTTACCATCCTCATCCTTACGGCGTTCATCCGTAATAATGATTTTAATTCCTTTGTTTAAGAAGGAGAGTTCACGTAACCTGTTGGCTAAAGTTTCATAGTTATATTCCGTAGTTTGCTGGAAAATGGAACGATCTGGGGTAAAAGTCACCACAGTTCCTCTTTTGTCTGTCTCTCCAACTGCCTTTACCGGATAGAGGGGTTTTCCTCGCTCGTATTCTTGCTCCCATATTTTTCCATCACGGAAAACTGTGGCTTTTAAGTGGTCGGAAAGCGCGTTCACACAACTCACCCCTACACCGTGTAATCCTCCGGATACTTTATAGGAATCCTTATCAAATTTACCTCCTGCACCTATTTTGGTCATAACAACCTCTAGTGCAGAGACGCCCTCCTTTTTATGCAGATCCACTGGTATCCCACGACCATCATCAGAAACAGTAATACTATTATCTTTATTAATCGTGACTTCTATATTGTCACAGTGTCCGGCAAGGGCCTCATCAATGGAGTTGTCCACTACTTCATATACCAAGTGGTGCAATCCTCTTACTCCTACATCACCGATATACATCGATGGTCGCATGCGCACGTGCTCCATTCCCTCCAGTGCCTGAATCGAATCAGCACCGTAATTTTTCTTCTTTTCTTCGCTCATAAAATGCGTGTGGTTTTTACTGTAATATGCGTAATGAACAAATATAAGAAAGCCATAGTGTTTACAGGACTTCAGGCAATTAAAACGCTATTTAAGTTATTAACAAACTATTAATAGGTATATGGCATTAAGATTGCCATTTTTAGGCTTAAAATACACCTGCACCCATGAATAGATATTTGTCGGCACTTGCCATTACATGCCTTGCGCTCTTTAGCGCAGCACAATCTCAAAATAACCTCAACTTCTCAGCCTTGGATAAGAGTCCGCTGGATGTGGTGATGTACCGAGATACTGATAGAAATGCGATCGCACGGGTCATCTACAGCCGGCCTAGCAAAAAGGACAGAGATATTTTTGGAAATTTGGTTCCATATGGAGAAATATGGCGAACTGGCGCCAACGAAGCCACCGAAATTGCTTTTTATCAAAATGTATACATCAACGATCAACTGGTGCCTGCCGGGTCCTATTCCATTTACACTATCCCAGGACCTAATTCCTGGACTTTTATCCTGAACAAGGCAACCACACAGTCTGGGCTGGAATACGACAGTAGTCAAAACCTTCTGCAAGCAGAAATGGACATCATTCCTTCTCCACAAGAAATCGAATCCTTTTCCATCAGTTTTATGGAGCAATCCAACGGCGGAATGATCTTCTTAGGCTGGGATGACACTATTGCCAGCTTGCCATTTACCTTGGAAAAATCTTAGGGGATATTAAGGTATTTATGCGTTTGCAGAGAGACTTGCCAGTTTGGATTGTCCATCACAAACGCTGTAATCAAGGGAATCATTTTTTCCCTGACGGACCACTCGGGCTGGAGATATAGTTTGCAGTCAGCCGATACTTTTTCTGATTCCGCTTTCGCGAAAGCGAAGTCATGCTTATTGTAAACTATCACTTTAAGCTCATGAGCAGCTTCATAGGCCTCATCCAAGGGCATTTTTGCTTTTTTGGGAGATAGACAAATCCAATCCCAAGAACCCGTTAACGGATAGGCGCCACTGGTTTCTATATGCACGTCCAGACCCTTTTCCTTAAGACCAGCGGTCAACGGCTCCATGTTCCAGGTCAAGGGCTCTCCTCCCGTTACCACAATGGTATTGCTATATTTTGCAGCATTTGCCACAATCTGATCCACTGCAGTGGGCGGGTGTTTCTCTGGCGCCCAACTCTCTTTCACATCACACCAATGACAACCTACATCGCATCCACCAACCCGGATAAAATACGCGGCTCGACCCGTATGGTAGCCTTCTCCCTGAATGGTATAGAATTCTTCCATCAGAGGCAACATGGTTCCTTTCTCTACTTCCTGCTGTACCGTTTTTTCTAGCATGCGACAAAGATAAGCCAGTAGTTCTACACTGACCGCCAAGTTACTTCAAAATATAGCTGGCTGCTTTCTGCTGTAGTTCATCCAGTATATGTAACATCTTCCTCATACGGTGCTCATGGATTTCTCCAGGATATAAAACCTTTATAATTTTGAAACAATCTCACTCATCAGGACTTGGTCTTTGAGGTTAACGAATCAAAATCATCCTATTAACGTATTTTTACGTGTAAATTAAAGTTGATGTCTAAGCAAGAAAGTTTTTTTAAACATATTACTGAATCTTATCAACCCAAAGGGAGGTCGATTACCATGGGTGCTGCGATGATTGACGGTCAGGCCTTAACTGGAGCCCACGTCAAAATTCCATTAAAAACAATGAACCGCCATGGCCTTATCGCTGGCGCGACTGGAACCGGAAAGACCAAAACCTTACAAATTATCGCCGAGCAGTTATCCCAACAGGGGGTTCCAACTCTACTTATGGATATCAAAGGTGATCTTTCTGGGATCGCTGCCGAGAGTCCGGGACACGTTAAGATAGATGAAAGGCATGAGAAGATAGGTCTTGAATTTAAGAAGAGAAAATCACCTGTAGAGATCATGACCATTTCAGAGCAGGATGGTATCAGGTTACGAGCTACGGTGAGCGAATTTGGCCCGGTGCTGCTTTCGAGGATTCTAGACGTCACCGAAACCCAAGCGGGTATTATCTCGGTTATTTTCAAATATTGCGACGACAACAAATTACCTCTACTGGATCTGGAGGACCTAAAAAAGGTACTTCACTATGCCACTGGAGTCGGCAAAGCAGAATTTCAAGAGGCTTACGGGCGAATCTCTACCTCATCTACTGGAGCTATATTAAGACGCATCATTGAACTAGAACAACAAGGAGCAGACTTGTTTTTTGGAGAGCGCAGTTTTGAAGTACAAGATTTGTTGCGTAAAAACAAAGATGGACACGGCTATGTCAATATCATTAGACTGACAGACATCCAGGACAGACCAAAGCTATTTTCTACCTTTATGCTGAGTCTACTCGCCGAAATTTATAGCACTTTTCCTGAACAAGGTGATAGTGAGCAACCTGAATTAGTGCTATTTATCGATGAAGCGCATCTCATTTTTGACAATGCGAGTCGTGCGTTGCTGGATCAAATAGAAAGCATTGTTAAACTTATCCGCTCCAAAGGTGTGGGCCTCTATTTTGTAACCCAGAATCCGACAGATATTCCAGACGGTGTCCTGGGACAGTTGGGATTGAAGGTGCAACACGCATTGCGTGCTTTTACTGCCAAGGATAGAAAAGCCATCAAATTGACCGCACAAAATTATCCCTTGACGGATTACTACGATACAGCCGAAGTGTTGACTTCATTAGGTATTGGAGAAGCCTTGATCAGTGCATTGGATGAAAAGGGAAGACCAAGCCCACTAGCGGCCACATTATTGCGCGCACCAGAAAGTAGAATGGACGTGCTAACAGATCGGGAATTGGGAGACCTGATTGCCGATTCACCCCTGACTGACAAATACAATGAAGTCATTGATCGGGAAAGTGCAGAGGAATTACTCCAGGTAAAGATAGAAAAAGCCAACGAAGCTGAAATTAAAGCCAAAGCGAAAAAAGAAAGAGCCAAAGCAAGCCCTTCCAGGTCCAGAAGCCGTTCAAAAGAGAGTCCGTTGATCAAGGTATTGACAAGCGCCACTTTTATTAGAGGCGTTATGGGCATTTTAGGCAAGGCATTGCGCTAAGAATCGTTAATTAAAAATTAACAATATCAAAAAAAACTATTGATTTCTCGTGTAGTTAAGAGAAGCCTCGTAATTTTACCCTTTAAACCCGATACATGAAAAAAGTATTTTTAATCACCTTCGCCATTGTACTCTTTGCCAGTTGTGCCGACGAACAGAATCCGTTTGAGTGGAGCAAGGACCGCGTAGGACACTTGACCAAAGGAACCCAAGTCTATCAGCTGGACAGTTTATATCAAAATGATAGTATAGTAAGAGCAATCAAAGGTGACGAGTTCAGCAATGGCGCCAATGCTATTGAGGTCTATGAAAAAGGAGGTGCTCATTTGTTGACGCTGACTCCCAGTGAAGCCTTGGATAGTACGGCAGTAATAGAAAATATCATCATTCGTGACGACAGATTTATCACAGAAAAAGGAATTACCAAAAACAGTAGTTTTAAAGAAATCGATGAAGCCTACAAGATCTCAAGTGTAGACAATATGATTGATGATGCGGTAATTTGGGTGAATGACCAGAACTTTTACTTTACTATTTCAAAAGAAGGTCTACCTACAGACGTCAAATTTGACATCAGTGCCAACATCGAAAAAACCATGATTCCAGACGACACCAAACCACAATACATGTTTGTGGCCTGGTAAATAAGAAAGGATGAAGAGATTTATACAAAAAGCCATACCTAAGTTGTATGGCTTTTATTTTAACCTATTGCAACTGTTTTCTTCTCAAAAGGCTGCAGCATTGGCCCTAAGAGTATTCAGTATCCCACGCAGTGGCTTTCTCAAAGAGGATCAGCAGGCTTATTTGGATAAGGCCAGAAAACAACAAATAGGCTATGAGGATGGTTTGATTATGTTGTACCATTGGAAAGGAGATGGCCCAACCGTTTTATTGAACCACGGATGGGAATCCAATTCTTGGAGATGGAAGTACCTGATCGAACCGCTCAAAGCAGAAGGATACAATATTGTCTCCATTGATGCTCCTGCGCACGGAAATAGTTCTGGGAAGCTATTTACTGCGGTCAAATATTCCAAAGTCATCCGCACAGTAATGGAGTTGTACGAGCCCAGTATAGTCATAGCCCATAGTGTAGGCGCAATGGCAACAATTTATCAAGAATCACAGCATCCTCACCCATTTCTGCGTCGTTTGGTGTTGCTGGGAAGCCCCAACAAACTCGAAGTGATCATGAAAGGCTATCAGAACATAGTTGGGTTCAATAAATCTGTCTATAGTAGCCTCAATCAACACCTGAACCAGCAGTTTGGCTTTCAAATCAAAGAATTCAATACCGCCGATTTTGCAAAAAAGGTAAATGTTCCTACATTACTGATCCATCACACCGAAGATGCCATTGTAGGTTATGAAGCCATGCAAGAAATTGCAAGTCAAATGCCTAATGCCACCACCTACACCTCTTCCACCGGTGGTCACAGCTTGCACACGCAAGAAGTAATTGACCAAGTCATGGAATTCTTAAGGAAATCAGATTTGCCAAATAATTAACGGCATCAATAGAAGGCTTTTCATACTTTTAAATAAAAAGTAATGGAACGACCGAGTATCAAAAACGAAGATCAATACGAGGCTTTAAGGGATCAAGGTTACAGTAAAGAGAAAGCTGCTAGAATCGCCAACACCCCAAACGCAGGCAAAAAGGGCGGGCAAGCAGAGCAGTATGAAAAACGCACCAAGGAAGAACTCTACGACAAAGCAAAAGAAGTAGATATTGAAGGGCGTTCGACTATGAGCAAAGACGAATTAATTGAAGCCTTAAGAAACAACTGATCGTGAGCCGACAAATACCAGCCTCCATTATCCGACAATTTTTTATTCTGCTTTTTTTGCTAGGATTATTATTCCTGATCTCTAGGGAAATGATGACCTATCTAGGCGGAGTGTTGGGTGCAGTGACCCTTTATGTCTTATTGGAACGCTTCCAGGTGTGGCTGGAAGACAGAAAATGGAAACCCGCTCTTGCTGCAAGCCTGTTGATATTTTTATCTTTTGTAATTATCCTCCTGCCTATTGCAGGTATAGGTATGATGCTTACCTCCAAAGTAAAGACGGCTATTAAAAATTCAGAGCAAATCACTGAAGCTGTCAAATCACAATTGGACAGTCTGGAAGAATTTATTGGCTTCAATTTGTCCGAAAGCATAAGTTCTTCTGAAGTGAGTACTTGGGTGTCTGACAATATTCAAAATCTGGCCAGTTCAGGAGTTAATGTCATTATATCCGTAGGTATTATGTTTTTCCTGTTATACTTTATGTTGGTAGAACGAGATACTTGGAAAAAGGCAGCGATGACATATATGCCACTAAAAAAGAAAAACCTGGAAACCATTGCTGATGAAAGTGTAGACTTGGTAAAATCTAATGCGATTGGTATTCCACTGGTTGCCTTGCTTCAAGGTGTTGTAGCATTGATTGGGTACTTTATATTTGGAATTGACAATCCATTTTTTTGGTTTGTAATCACAGTAATTGGCAGCATGATCCCTTTTGTGGGAACCGCTTTGGGAATATTACCCGTCTGTATCCTGATGTATTCACAAGGTAATACTGGGGGAGCTATAGGCATGTTAATTTATGGAGCAGTGGTCGTAGGCTCGACCGATAATCTTTTTAGATTGGTGGTGCAAAAACGACTGGCTGACGTACATCCGCTGGTTACCCTGATCGGAGTCGTTGTAGGTGTTCCACTATTTGGGTTCATCGGACTGATATTTGGCCCTCTACTGGTAAGTTTATTTTTATTACTGGTGAAAATTTATAAGAATGAATACGGAAAAGAAGGAGAAGGGATTTAAGCAATAGCCTGACTTCAATTTTACGATAATGCGTATTTTTAACACAAACAAAATTTGAATGAGTAAAGTAGCAAAACTTCAAGATAAGATAGATGAAAAGTTTATAGAACAGCGCAAGCTATTCATTTGGGGAATGGTCGATGACAAAACCGCCAAGCACTGTGTGGATCGATTGCTGTACCTGGATGCCCTGAGTGACGAGGAAATCACCTTTGTGATCAACAGCCCTGGAGGTTATGTGACCGCAGGTTTTTCTATATATGATACGATGCAATCCCTGAACAGCCCAGTAAGTACAGTATGTAGTGGTCTGGCTGCTTCCATGGGTTCCATTTTATTATCTGGTGGTGCAAAAGGACGCCGTTTTATCCAACAACACGGGCGAGTGATGATTCATCAGCCTAGTGGTGGTGCAAGAGGTACCAGTGTTGATATAGAAATTACCGCACAGGAAATCATGAAGACCAAAGAATTAAGCGCCCAACTGTTGGCCGAGAATTGTGGGCAGGACTTTGATAAAGTCATGAAAGATTTCAATCGCGATTACTGGATGGGTGCCGATGAAGCTGTGGACTACGGCATCGTAGACGGTATTCTCTAAGGAAAACAAAAAAAGTTGGCACAGCCTCCAAAACAACTGAAGCTCAGAAAGCTGTTCAGATACTATTTCAGGATATTACGATTGTGCTTTTGGCATTGGTAGTGTGTGGCGGTTTACAAGGTATTAATAGCGAGTAGTAACTTCAATAATTTGCATTGAGGATGAATAACCTTTCTCAATGGATGATTTGGATAATGGTTCCTCCTATGCTGACTTATAAAGTATTAACAATAATAAAGTTCATATGAAGCTTACCCCTTTCCACCTGGCGATTCCGGTAAAGGAAATCACTACCACCCGAGCATTCTACAGAGATACGCTAGGTTGCGTAGAGGGCAGAAGTTCGGATCACTGGGTTGACTTTGATTTTTTTGGTCACCAACTGGTTATTCATATCAGCGAGGAACGGCAGAAGGAGGCAGTGAATCCAGTAGATGGAAAAGCCGTCCCAGTGCCACATTTTGGTGTGGTATTGGAATGGGAAGTTTTCCACGCTTTCGCGAAAGCGATCAAAGAAAAGGGAATCGAATTTATCATTGAACCATATACCAGATTCGAAGGTCAACCTGGCGAACAAGCCACTATGTTTTTTAAGGACCCCAGCGGAAATGCCTTAGAATTCAAATCATTCAAAGATTTTAATCAAATATTTGCCACATGAAACTATTTAATCGATTAAAAAATTTACCTGACGAGGAATATACCTTACAGGAAATTGAAGCTACTTCTATCTCAGACGTGGATGAGGCCATTGAACAAGAAGAGTCTATCACCCACAAGATTGCCAACAGTGGTTTTCTGAAGAAGTATGCCAAAATGGGGCAGATCATGTTTATGATGATCAAGGATTATAGAAAAGGGATTTACACCAAAATACCCTGGTTTACCATTGCTGCCATTACAACAGGTTTGTTATATGTATTTAGTCCAATCGACTTAATACCTGACTTTATTCCAGGCTTGGGATTCATTGACGACCTCACCGTTCTTTCCTTTATTACAGGATGGATAGAAACAGATTTACACAGTTATCTAGACTGGAAGCTTAAACAAAAAGCCTACTTAGAAGCATCATAAACCTTTTGACCATTGATGTAGGTTTGCTCTACCGTGAGCTTTGGAATTTCATCAAGATCTACCTGCATGATATCTTTTTTCATCAGAATAAAATCTGCTGCTTTTCCTGGTTCAAGGCTTCCTTTTTCCTGTTCTTCAAAATTGGCATAAGCAGCCCAAATGGTCATGCCTTGTAATGCCTCTTTTCTAGTTAACGCCTGTTCTGGGAGAAACCCTTCTTCAGGAAAGCCAGAGGTGTCCTTTCTACCAACCGCAGCATAAAAGGTTAAAAATGGACTCACTTGTTCTACCGGATAATCAGTACCGAGGGCAAGCCTACCAGATTCATCAAGCAATTTTTTATAAGCATAAGCACCTTTGATACGCTGGCTACCCACCCTATCTTCTGCCCAATACATATCGCTAGTCGCATGCGTTGGTTGTACAGAAGGAAGAACATTGTCGTGATCAAAAAAATGGAAGTCCGCCGGATCAACTATTTGAGCATGTTCCACCCTCCAGCGTCTATCTGTTGAACCAGATAGCAATTTCTTGTAAGTTTTTAATACTACATAATTGGCACTATCACCGATGGCATGGGTATTCATTTGATAATCGGTTTGAGCGATACGCTGCGCTGTATTTTCAAATTCCTCCACACTGCTCAACAACGCACCAAAATGATTATGCTGATCTGAGTAGGGTTCTTTCATAGCTGCACCGCGACTTCCCAGCGCACCATCAGCATAGAATTTAACCGATCTTACATGTAAACGATCAGTTTTAATAATTCCTTTGGAGAGAAAATAGTCCAGATTTTCTGGCGTATTACTCACCATGGCATAGATTTTAATACGAAGATCGCCAGCCTGCTGTAGGCTATCAATCAATTCGATCGTCGCCTGATGCAGCCCAGCGTCATCCACTGTTGTCAACCCATAAGAAAGGTTGATTTGTTGGGCATCAAGCAAAGCCGTAATATCCTCTTGCCTCCCTGCACTGGGAAAAACAGCTTCAACTAGCTCCATTGGGTTATCGACAAGTATACCGGTTAGTTTTCCATCCTTACGCACGATATCTCCACCCTCTATTTTAGTATCTACATTGATTCCCGCCAGATCCAAAGCCGCTTGATTGGCAATCATAGCGTGACCATCAATTCGTGTTAGCGCTACAGGTGTATCGGGGAACATCTCATTCAGTCTGGCATTGGTGGGAAATTCTTTTACCGACCAATCATTTTGATCCCATCCGCGGCCAATGATGAAATCAGGTTGGCGCTCCTCATTAAATTGCTGCACGCGATCCAGAACTTCTTGATAGCTTTGGGTCCCCACTAAGTCTACTCGTTGCAGCTGTTGACCCAATCCATAAAAATGGCAGTGAGCGTCAATAAAACCAGGATATATGTATTGTCCTTGCGCATCGATTATATCTTTGGATTCAAAATCTGCTAGCATATCTATGGAAGAGCCGAGCGCAACGACTTTGCCATCACGTATGGCCAAGGCCTCCGCTTGGGAAAATGCTTCATCCACAGTATATATATTAGCATTAGTGACAATTAAGTCGACCTTTTCTTGAACAGGTTGACAGGCAGTAAGTCCGAGAATACAGAATAAGAACAGTAGTTTTTTCATTAGGTTAAAAATAAGGTGAACTGGGCATTCTAAAAAGCTTTTGTTCATAGACCGTTCACTTGCCTGGTCATTGACTTTGGTTCAGTGTACATTGGATATATAATCTTGGCATATTTATGAAAACCCCTATCTAAATTCATGAATCCAGTGTCAATCAATCCTTTATAACTATGCCAATTGCCTTTTCCCTATTAGTTTTGGACAAACAAAAAGTTTGATCCCCATGAATTTTGAATAGCCATGGAATTTAAAAATGATCGGGTATCTACTTTAAGTTATTTCAATTTTAATCATTCGCTAAAACCATTTCAACATGAAAACTTTAATCATTTCATTATTCGTACTCTCTGCAAGTATTTCATTCAAGGCCCAGCCTGTAGAATCACCTCTATCTGAAGGACAGCGATGCTGCACAGATAAACAACAGTGCGACGAAAACCGAACAACGTCTAATCGTGTATGCGTCACGTTTTCAGACCATACGGATCGACTGGCAGCGTCAAGAGCTGAATTTTCTGCCTGTCTCAGTGCTCGGGCCATGAGTGTTGGTGCCTGTGGATCAAGCGCCTCGATTACGGTAAGTAAATGATCGGGAATTAAAAGTTGTGGTAGAATAATCTTTGAATAGAATGAGATAGCTATTGATGTTGGGAACTAAACGAATTGCTTTCTTTTTAAGGATTTCATCGATATTCTAGAAGATCACTTTTTGAAGATTTTTTCTACCACACATTAAATTAAAAATCTATTGAAATATGAAAATTTTACTTCCTCTCAGTTTGCTATGTTTTGCTCTCATACAACACGATCAGCCGCAAACAGAGATTCATCAGGTTGAATATCTATTTTATATCAACGATCCTGATCCCAATTGGGGCCTACATGATTCCTACATGACTAAGGTAGTGACTGATGGGAGTCTGTCGAATAGTTTATCGAAAGATGTAGATACAATCATACCCCTTTCCGATGGTTCTATCCTAGAAACTATGAATCCTTATTTCGTAAAAGACTATCACTTGAAATCAATCTATAGCAGCACTGAAGATGAATTTGTATTGAATATGGGATCTATTTCGCGACCAATTTACATTTCAGATCAGGTACGTTTGGATTTCACATTAGGTACGGCCAAGAAAACCATATTGGGATATACTTGTGACCAGTACTATCTGAATTATGAGGGGCGTCAATATGAGGTGTATATCACGGATCAACTTACTTATCCTATTGGTCCCTACAAATTTATTTCCCCAATAGGGGCAGTGCTTGAAGTACGGAGTTTTGATAATGCAGTGAGTATTGTCGCAAAGTCCCATACAATTTTGGAACAATATGAGTTACAAAGCTCGTTTGCCGAAAAGCCTAGCATGGATTTTCAATCCTTTGTGGCTCTTTACATGAAGCATTACACTGATCTTAAGACCAAACTTGAGTCCGAATTTGAAAACTCTGAAAACTTCTTTACCAGCCGTAAAATCGAAATATATCCTAATAAATATGATAAACGCCAATAACATACTTTGCTTGATTTTTATCTTTGGCTGCTCTCTGGCCACTGCACAAGAATCAACAAATCATCAGCAAATCATCGATGACACTTACCAAGAGCTTCTGGACAGTAAAAGAAGTTTTAGATTGTTATGTGTTTCCGATCAGGAAGATCTTACCACCGGACTTTTTATCGGCTTGAATAGGGATGGAAAAATAGGTGTTTCCTTCAGGGAATATAGTATGTCTAAAAATAAGTTTGCCAGCCTGCCCAATTTGTTTAAAGACTATGATCCCTATAAAGAAATAGACATCATGCATCATGGTGATCCTCCTAAAAGAACAGAGCTACTTTCCTATCGCATCAATTTTGTGTTATCTAAAGAAATACTCGCAGATGTTTTGAATAGATATTTTGACCTAAAATCCGCTGACAGAAAACTTTATCTAATGTTCCCATGAGCATGGTTGGTAGATTGTCATAAAGCATTCGTACATCAATGAGTCAACAATAAATCTCTACTAATGCAAAATAAACCTAGAAGTCTGATTTTAAGGAATATCAACTGAATTGAGATGGTGAGTCTTATCCTTTCCTATGACCAGAAGCTTTAAGTTGGGTATTGTTTAATTAAAAGCTACCTGTTCCAACCAACTATCAACTTATGTTTAAATGTATTTTAGGTCTGTTTATTTTCCTTGGTTTAGTTCAGTTTCTCCCTGCACAAACCATAGAAGCGGTCAACGAAGCGGATATCGGCATTCCAGATGTTCGGATCCTGATTGAGGATGCGGACCATAAAATTCTATTTATGGGCAATACTGATGCCCAGGGAACTTTACAACTTCCAGAGCTCAGTGGCTCCGTAAGCTTGCGAACTTTCCACCTGTCCTATGAAGAACATATACAGCGGTTGGAGCTTCCGCAAAAGCGGGTCAAAATACAATTGATAAAAAAAGTCAACCAGTTGGACGAAATCACCTTTCAATTGAGTGGGTTTATAAAAAGGTCTGGAGATACCACAACAATTTCCCTCCCTAAAATCAAGGATGGAAAGGAAAGAAGTGTGTTGGATCTTTTGAAAAAAATTCCTGGCGTCGAATTATTGGAAGATGGTAGTGTGATTTTTGAAAACCACAGAATCACCGATGTATTGATCAATGGAAAGAAGCTCTTTGACGAAAACTATAAAACGACCCTTGAAAATATCCAGCCACATAAAATGACTGAGGTCCAGTTCATCACCAACTATGACGACGACAGTATTCTGGAAGAAAAGGAACATCCTGAAACCGCCATGAATTTGGGATTTGAAAGGGAGTACTTTTCCTCAGCCAGCGTAGATATAGGTGCGGGAAACGCATTTGACATGGGCGGGACACTGTTGAACTCCAATTCCTTGACCTCCTCCTACCACTCTTATAAATTTAATAATTATGGAAAAGCTTTATACCGTAGAAGATTTAGCGGAAGTACATCTGGCTACTCAGAACCAGAAAAAGTTAACCTGCTTGAAGAGCATTCATTAGATTACTTGAATTTTGCAGGTTCGAGTAAGAACGACGACATTAACGAGTCCCATTTTTTTGATAATAATATTGCGGTACAATGGGACAATAGTTTGGAGTTGAACATCAAGAACAATAATATTTGGGAGCAACTGGAGCGCGAAAACACTAATCTGTACCAATTTTTTGACGATGATAATACTATCCGAACAGACCGTAGGAGGCGGATGGTAGATTATACCCATAACGATTTTGCCATTAAACTGAAAAAGAAATGGAAAAAACGATTGATGGTGGTACAGCTTGATGGGCGACAATTAAGGTATGGCAAAAACGAACGCAATCTTTTAAACAATATAGAAAACCTGAACACTATACGGACAAATGTGACCGATTTTGGCATCTATCTCAATTATCAGGATATTGAAAACACCAAGCTTCCCTTTACGGTCCAAGGAAACTTTTATCAAACAGAACTTGATGAATCCTTTCAAAGCATCGGTTTGTCAAATTTTGATCAAGAATTGAAAAAGAAGAATTCAAATCTTCATCTGGCGCTGGATAAAAGACTGTACTCCAGCCAGAAATTAGGCCTGCAATTAAGCAGTGAGAACCGCTTGGAATCCTATCATTTGAAATTGAACAACATGGATACGCTCAATGAGGAAACCTATTTCATTCATGGTTTGGAAGGACGATTATTTCAACCTCAAAAGCAGTTCCAAAACTACCTTTCTCTAGGGTATAGATTCTTACGATATCAATTAGACGACGACACAAAGGTTGCTATGTTTTATCCTTATCTGGATGCCAAATGGTCCACTCAGAAAAAAAATAGAAAATGGAACTATCAGACTGCCTTGACCGCACAACCGCTTTTTATTCGGAATCAATGGTTCAATAGAGAAAACCTCTTTGTTGATTTCAATCGCATTGTACGGAATGACCTGATGAATGAAGTGGCCTACCGGGTAGATGGTAGATTTGAGGTCAGCTACCGTAACGGGCATTCCAAATATACTTCCTTATTCAACTTTGAATTTCAGGACAAGTCCGTTTTTATAGATTTTGATATTGATGAAAACATCAGTATAATCAGTTATGCGCGTACGGATGCGATCGTGTATAGGTTGAACAAATCATTTTCTTTCGACACTTTACTCTGGAGCAGTTTTTTCTTAAAAATCAGCAACAGCAACTCGATTCAAAACTCTTACTACCGACTGAATACAAGTAACTCTCAGATCGATGAAAACAGCATTTTGGGCAATAGCTTGGGAGTAGAACTTAAGCGTAGGCATAACAAACAACTATATTTGGGCAGTAAGGCTTCCATCAATAGTTTTAGAATCATCAACCAGCCTGGCTTGCCGGCCAATTTTGACTATCACATTGAATTTTTTTCAGATGTGAATTGGCGCCAGTTCAAATTCTATCCGAAATGGAAAATGACCAAATTCAAGAACAGCGAAACCTACCAGAATCTTTCCCTCGAGATCAGCTACACTCCCGAGGGGTCTCAGTTTCACTTTGGTCTTAGAGCTTTCAATTTATTAGACAACACTGGGCTCAACAGCTTGAACATTAACAATATATATGAACTAAGAAGACAAACCAACATCTTGGAGCGCAGGGGGTTCGTTTATTTAAGTTATAACTTTTAACAACCATCCAAAACTTCACCTAAGACCCTGGACAAATCATGGTAAATAAAAACAATCTTTTGAGTTAGAAATCAAATTTATAAACCGCCCCTGCCATGACCTGTAAGTTTTGCACAGGATAATCTAGGTAATATTGGTAATTGCCACCAGTTAGATTATTGGCTCTCAAAAAGGCAGAAAGCTGTGGGTTGATTTTATAGTTGACATCAAAATTTAGGTCTACAAATGAATCCAGAGTTTCTGTCCCGATCCCATTTCTGAATACCTGCCTTTCACCAATATAATACAGAGTAGTTCCCACGCTCCATTGATCGTTGATTATATAATTACCGACCAAATCTGCTGTAAACTCAGGGAGTTGAGATGCTGTATTCTCAAAATCCCCTCCTTCTGATACCTCATAACTGAAACCTTGTGCATTCAGTGTTAAATTAAAATCAGTAGTCAAGTCAACGCTTAGTGCCCCACCGTAAGAAGTCGTATTCAAATCTGCATATTGCGTGTAAAAAACGTTTCCTGAATGATAAGGCTGAACAGGCCCTACAGTAAAGGATGCGCCTGTATCCTTGGTATAAAAATACCTTCCTTCTTCCATGCGATAACCGGCAAATACTTTGTAGCCCACGCGCTCTGCAATCTTACCTTTCAAACCAACCTGAGCATCAAGCTGCCTATTGGTAGGCGCAACGGCTACCGCAGGCGCTAGAAATAGATTCTCATCAGCAAACGAGCGCAACGAATTCATGTCCAATCCACCGCCCAAATTAAGATAAGGAATCAAATTTTCTGGAACCAGTGCATAACTTGCGACAATATCCGGGTAAATGAATACTTCTCCTTCTGACAACTCCAAATCGTTAAGGTAATTGACCGTGGCTCCTAGTTCAACTTTATATTTATCTCCGTACAGATTAATACTGGGATTCAGACCAGTCTTCAAATAAGCGTATTCTTCTGGTGCGGGAAAAAGCCCTTGGGTATTAAAACTACCTTGAAGATAGTCCACTTCCAACCCTAAAGCTACTTCTGTATCTACAATTTCAAAAGCCAACCTTGGCAAGGCGCTCACCCTTATTTCACTGGCGTCTTCACCAGATTTAGTTCCAGAGAACTGCACATCCACATCTTTGAAAATACCATCAAAAAACTGGGCTTTTCCACCAAGCGCATAAGAGAGGTAGTTCAGACCTACGTCGCTGTCCTCAGTCAACATATTGGGCGTATTTTCGTAAGAACCGTACCAATTGGCAGTCTGATACCTTGCCCCAGCACTAATCCCCCAATTAAAGTCCCGATTGCGCATACCGTAAGAAACATCCAGTGAGGTATCTGAAAAAGAATCATCAGTAACTACATCCTGAATGCCGCCCTGAGACGAATTGTGATTAAAGAAAACTCCAACATCACTGTCACGATCTACTTCAAAATTAGCCGCAAATTCGCCCAGAACATTGAAATAATTACCCAGTCCCAATCGCGCATAATTGGTAAAATACTTCTCACGCTTTTTAGGTCTTAATTTTGAAAGACCGGCTTTAACTGGCGTAAAAGTACTGGCCACAGGAACTGAAAAGATACTGTAAGTGACAGGTTTCTTCTCAATCTTAGTGGTATCATTAAATACAGGAACACTTTTTACTTTAAAGGCATCACTGATTGTTGGGTCATAAGAAGTAGTTACGGTAATAGAACCGCCGTTCAATCGATTTTCCTCTTCCTCTTCGGGGGTTTGGGCCAGAGCAATAGAACTCGTGCTTCCCAAAAGGGCACAGAATAAATATAATTTATGGGATACTTGCATAGAGATAGGCTTAGTTTTGACCTGTCGGTACTACAGACGAATTTGTTTTGGCTGCGTTGGTTTTGATCTTGTTTAATTCGGTTTGGGCCTCATTGACCACATCTGGATATTGTTTAAAATTGGCAATCACTGCCTCCAGGATAGTGGTGGCGTTTAAGGTTTCCTTTTTGGCCTGATATGATTTGGCCATCACGACCAATCCTTTGGCACTCCACAGTTTATATCCACCATAATTTTTACTCAACTCATTAACCGTGCTGATAGCAGCGTCATGTTTACCTTCTTTATTTTCAAAATAGGCTTTGTAGTAAATGGATTCGGCAGCAAGGCTTCCAGTAGCTGTTTTTCTCACGGCCTCGTAAGCGGTCTTGGCGGCAGACTCATTCCCGCGTTTCCACGAGCTCCTGGCAATAATGATTTGTGCATCTGACTGAAGGTTGTTATCAATATTTGAATTGGCCAGGACTTTTTCAGCATAGGTAGCCGCTTTGTCAAACTGTTCTAATCCATAGTAGGCTTTCATCAAATTGGATTGGGCATAAATAACATTTTGCGGAAAATCAGCCATTTGCTCCAATTGTTGTAGGACAGGTACTGCAAGCACATAGTCCTTTTTACCCAGATGTATTTCACTTAACCTAGCCAAGGCTTGCTCTGTATATTCATTTTTTTGTTTACTCACCACAAAATCATAATGGGCAATACTCTGGTCTTTTTGCCCATCCGTATAAAGTGCCTGGGCAAGATAAAAGTGAGCTTTCAGTGCATTGGCGCCGTTTGGAAACTCCTCCAAATATTTACGCATTCCTCTTATCGTGCCTTTGGTATCTTCCCTGAGTAGTGGTTGCTCCGCACTTTCATAGGCCGCCTCTTCCAGCTCGTTATCTGTGATTTCAACGCCGTCTATGGTTCTGGCCCAGGCAGCATAATCACTTACTCTTCCTTGATCAATATAAATTTGCTTGGCACTGGTCAATGCCTGATTGGCCTGAGGGGTTCCGGAATATTTCTCCGCAACCTTCTTAAATTCGGTCAATGCTGCATCCAGGTTACCGCTGTTGTATAACTGCAAACCTTTACGCATCATAGCCGGAGCGGTATAAATGCTGTTGGGAAACTCGCGGGTCAACTGGTCATAGGTTTTGATTCCCTTACTCATCTGATCGTTGTTGATATAGGTATTCCCCAATTCATAAAGGACATCATCCCTGTATTGCGAGGTTTTGAATCTTCGGATAAAGCCCTCAAGATCCTCGATTTTACGATCCACCTTACCGACAAATCCATAGGAAATTCCCTTTTGAAAAGCTGCATAGTCACCGTTGACTGTATTCATTTCGATGGCCTTGTTATAAGCTTCCATGGCTGGCCAATAATTTTTAGTAACAAAGTTGGCATCACCAATACGTAAATAAGCATCATTCAATCTCACCTTATCGGTCCCAGCATCGGCGGCGCGGGTAAATGACTCAAATGAGCTGATGGCCTCATCGTATTTCTTTAATTTAAATTGAGTGTAACCCATATCATAAGCAAAAAGCTGATCTTCCTCGATACGGGCATTCATTCCTTTGACAGTTTGAAAGGCCTCAAAAGCCGCACTAAAATTATTACTCTGATAAAGACTTTCGGCTTTCCAGAAGACGGCTTTCTTTTTCAATTCTGGATCGGTCAGGTTATCAATGGCTTTATTCAATTGAACAATGGCCTCAGCATAGTCAGCGTTGGTAAAAAGATTCAGACCGTGGTACAAAGCTACTTTACCATACACCGCTTCATTGCCTTTGATCCTTCCATCTTCCAGCAATTTAAGAGCTTCGGCATAATTTTTAGAAGAGAAGTAGGAATCAATAAGGAAACCATTCATTTCTTCTTGGTGTTCTGAATCCGGATAGCTTTCCAGATAATTGAGAATGACCGCAGGAACACTGTCATAAGGATTCCCATATTCATAACTCAACTTGGCGTAATTATAACTGGCATCCTCTTTAATTTGTGGATCCAATTCCATTTCGCTGGCTTTTTTAAACGCCGTCAGTGCATCTTCATTCCTATCCAGCTTGATATAACTCTGCCCTAAGTGGTAATAAGCATTTTGCGCGGTTTTGTTTTCCCCATCCACAATCTTATTAAAGGTCTCTACCGCTTTTTCCAAGTTTCCTTGTTTATAATAAGCGTAGCCCAGTTGGTAATAATCGTTGTTATTCCACTTCCCTCTTGTCCCTTCATATTTTTCTAGATATGGCAAGGATTCATCATAGCGTTCTAAATTAAATAAGGATTGGCCGATAATACGATTCAGTTGAGATTGCTCTCTTCGGTTGGATTTCGGCATTTGCTGCTCGGCCAGATCGATGGCTTTTTCAAACTTCCCCAATTTATAATTGAGATCAGCCTGGTAGTAGGAAAGCTTTTCATCCTCTTCTGGTGAAGTTCCGGCTTGATCAAACAAATCACTCGCTTCTTGAAGTTCATCCCCTTCATAAGCAATATACCCCAGATAATATTTGGCTTTAGAGCCATATTCAGGGTCATCGCTCACCCGATTCAGGTAAGGTTTGGCCTCGTCGTATTTTCGACTTTGTACCAGGGTATAACCCGTATTGAAATTGTAACGAGATATTTGCTTTCGCGAAAGCGTACTCTTATCCACTTTTTCATACCACACGGAAGCTTTTCGATAATTACCGTTATCAAAATAATAATCGGCCACATCGATAATGGCAGAACTCTTTTTGGTCGAAGTCGGATATTCCTCTACAAAATTCTCTACCAATTCATCGGCATTTCTTTGATTCAGACGCACGGCACAATTGGCGATATAGTAAGCTGCGTTTGCTTTGATCGTCTCGTCGGTAGTTGTTTCCTTTACTTGTTCAAAGAGTCTTTGCGAGGCCAGATACTGATCTTCTTGATACAGATCCAACGCCTGGTTGTATTCTGCCAGATCATCCGTAAAGATCCTGGATTGTTGCGCCGTCACAAAGGACCCGGCAAAGACGGCAATCATCAGTGCCGTTACAATTTTTCCCATAGCCATTCAGTTATTATTCTGTAAGTAAAATTAGGAGTTCCCAAAATAGAACGTCTTAATCCTTCATTAATTATTCAGAATCTTATTCACATCTTGATTAACTTTACCTCAAATTAAGCTTTTCATGTCTGAACACGTATTATCCTTGAGCCAAGTTGATGTATTCCAAAAGGATAACCTGATCCTCAAAAATGTCAACCTGGAAATCAAAAAAGGTGAATTTGTTTACCTGATCGGAAAAACCGGAAGTGGTAAAAGTTCGCTCATGAAAACGCTCTACGGCGATATTCCTTTAAAAAAAGGAAAGGGAACCATTGTAGATTTTGATTTGGCTCGCTTACGCGAAAAAGAAATTCCTCACCTGCGACGTAAATTGGGGGTGGTATTTCAGGATTTTAAGTTATTGACTGACCGTACCATCAATGAAAACTTGAAATTTGTACTCAGAGCAACTGGCTGGAAAGACAAAAAACAAATGGCCGAGCGCATGGAACAGGTTCTGGATAAAGTGGGCATGAAAACCAAAGGCTTTAAATATCCACACGAACTTTCAGGAGGAGAACAACAACGTATCGCAATTGCGAGAGCACTTCTGAATGAACCAGAACTTATCATCGCCGATGAACCTACTGGAAACCTCGATCCACAAACCAGTGTGGAAATCATGGAAGTATTGCAGCAAATCAATAAAAATGGTAATACTATTTTGATGGCTACCCATGATTATGCATTGATACTTAAATACCCTTCAAAAACCCTGAAATGTGATGATGGAGAAATTTTTGAAGTGGTTCAAAAAGCGGTATAATCCTTCAAAATCATGATCAGCATTTGTATTCCAGCCTATAAAGACAACCCTAATCCGCTGGTGAAATCTTTGCTCGATCAAAACAAGAATCTCAACGCTGTTAAGGAAATTTTGATCTATGATGATGCCTCTCCAGTACCTATTGAACTGGAAATGGATCACGATTTAGTTTCTATCACTAGAGGAGAAAAAAATTTAAATAACTTTTTTGCACGCAGGTATCTCGCTCAATTGGCTCAATCGGACTATGTATTATTCATGGATGCCGACTTGTTGCCGGCCCAAGAGGATTTCTTGCAACAATATCATCAGTTGATCCCCACAACTTACGACATTATCCATTCCACCATCAGCTATGAGACATCCCCACCTGCGCAAGATGGCATGCTCAGGTGGAAATACGGTCGTGAGAGGGAAATGAGAACTGCTACACGACCCGATAATAATTACGAATTATTTGTTTCGGCTTGTTTTATGGTCAAAAAGGATTTGTTTTTAGCCCGCACCTCTGCTACATTTCCCGATACAAGATATGGGAGCGATATATTTTTATCGGCCCTATGGAGACGAGCGGGACTACAATTATTTTTGATGGACAACCCGGTAATACATTTAGGGCTAGAAGACAATCAGTCTTTTCTTAACAAATCACTGAAAGCTATTGAAACCACAGTCGCCAATGAACGTGCTGGTTTAATCCCAGAAAACCATCGACCGGTTCAACGCGCATACCTCAGATTAAAAAGCTATGGTTTGACCATCCCTTTTTTAGGACTTATCAGCAGATGCAAAGCTTTTATGTGGCGCAACTTGGTCTCTAAAAAGCCAAAACTTCTTTATCTTGATCTTTTAAAGTTACACCACTATGCTCAGTTGAAACGATGATTCGCCACCTAGTTGCCATACCGCTATACAATAAAGCAGATACCATTCAACGGGCCATAGCTTCTGTGAACCGTCAGTCGGTTCGGGCAGATATTTTGGTGATCGACGATGGCTCTACCGATTTGAGCGCTGTACTTGTTGAGCGAATTGAATTGGAAAATCTCACTTTTGTCAAAAGACAAAACAAAGGAGTCAGCGCCACACGCAATGAGGCCATGAGTTATGCATTGGCCCACGAATACACTCATCTCAGCTTTTTGGACGCGGATGATTTCTGGCTGGAAAAACACCTCGAACAAATTGAGGAAATGATCCATTCTTTTCCCAATGCCGATGTTTTTGCCTGTAACTATCAATTGCAAATCAGGAAGCGTAAGCGTATAAACACTGAGATTTCTGGATTGACCACTTCTCAAGCTTTTTTGGTTGAAAATTTCTTTACCTACAATCATCTCCATTCCTTACTGAGCAGTTCAAGTATCTGTTTAGCTTTAAAAAATACTGATTTGCCCAATTTCCGAAAGGATATATCACACGGCGAGGATACCGACTATTGGATACGTTTGGGCTTACAATACAAGATCGCCTATCACCCACAACCTACTGTGGTGGTAGATCGCACAGCCAGTGGAAGAGTTGGAAACCTACAGATGAAAAAACGGAAATTGCTGGACCTGGACCAATATGAACCTCACACCTCAACTTATCCCGGACTTGCACGCTACCTGGACCTGAATCGGTTTGCCATTGCCATTGGCTTTAGATTGGAAAATGACATTAAAAATGCCACAGACTACCAACATAAGATTGATCCCAAGAACTTGAGCGATCGCCAAAATAAATTGTTGAAAATGAATCGGGTACAATTGAAGTCTCTGAAAAAGACTCAGCAGATTCTCGGCCACCTGGGCTTACGTCTACGGACGGGCCGCTGAAACAAACGCTTGCTTGTCCCTGATATAATCGGCTTCATCAAATTCTTCAGAGGCCAATACCAAACATACCGCCCCACTGGAAAAATCAGACAATTCCCTCCACATCATTTGAGGTATCAACAAACCTTTATCAGGTTTATTCAGTACCAATTCAGTGTGTTGCTCACCATCGTCCAGATGAACCGTAAAGCTTCCAGAAAGGGCTACCAACAATTCCATACATTCTTTATGGGCGTGACCACCTCTATAGGAATCACTGGGAACGTCATAGAGATAATAAGCCCGCTTGATCGTGTACGGAATTACCTCCTTTTCCACCACGGCCAAATTGCCCCTGGGATCTGAAATTTTAGGAATGTCGATAATGCGGTGTTGCATGGATCAAATATACTATTGTTTAGGGTGATTGATGCGGTGGCCCTCAAAACCCGTGATATAGTCATTAGCACCGTGATTGAACACCATATATTTATGCCAGAGTTCTCCGAGCGACCTGACATATCCCTTCCTCCAGAGAAAAAACACATACTTCAATTGATAAAAGCCGGCCGTCCAAATATTGCGACGTCCAGCCAATGCTCCTCTGGCATACACCACCCGATTACTGGCTACCTCATCACTGCTGGTCATACTGGAATGTCGAACGACGAATTCGGGAACGAAAGAAATGCTGAGTCCTGCGCTGAGGGCATCTTCCAAAAAAATAAAATTTTCGCTGTCCTGAAACTGCGCTCCCAACCCAAATCTGGTGTCAAACCAAAGCTCTCTTTCCCGAACAGCCGATCGCTTTAAGCATATCTCGGGAGAAAGCACTTTCCTTATCAGCCTTAGGTTCATGGGTTGATTTGTTGTTGGATAGTCCCAAAATTTTTGCCCTTCATCATTTATGGTCTGAAAACAAATTATCGCTGTCGAATCGGCAGAATGAGCATCAACGATATTCTGAAAGGCATCATCGATAATTTTACAATCATCATCCATAATCCAGCAAAGTTTTTTTTGGGCATTTTTCAGGGCTAGATTCCGACTCTTACTCAATCCGTAACTCCTGCTATTGATGACCCTAATGTGTGCGTGTGTACTTTTTGCCTGAAACTGCTTGCTCTGATTGACCACAAGAACAGAACAAGGTATTTCTTCAAGTGATCGCCCAAAAACCACCTCTAAAAAAGATAAGTCTTCCCGATCCATAGTGGACAGTAGTATTTCGAGGTCTTCGATGTGGTATGTAGCCAACTGCTTATCTTTACCCCAAAGATACCTTTTATGCGCATATTGCTGGTGGGAGAATACAGTGGGTTTCACAACTCCCTCAAACACGGTCTGGAACTGTTAGGGCATGAGGTGTGCATTATCGGCGATGGAGACGGCTTTAAAGGCTATCCGGTCGACATTGATATCAGTAGTCAATTCTTCCGAAAATATTGGCTGACTCATAAACTCAAAGTCGCTTGGTGGAAATTAACTGGTCACAACCTGGAGGATAGATTGAAATATGTTCGCTTTCGCGAAAGCGAACACCAGATCCAAGATTATGACATCGTCCAATTTATCAATAGCAACGCTTTTAACTGCAATGCACGTACGGAGCGTAAAATGATTGATCGATTGTTGAAAATCAAAGCCAGGTTTTTTCTGGTCGCCTGTGGTGACGATTATGAATATACCAGATATCTTACTGAAACGCATCAGGGTTACAGTATTCTGGAGTCCGTAAAAAACGGTGATCAACAACAAGCAGATTTTCAGCACACCTTTAAATACCTGCAACCGGAATATCGGGACAATTATGAACATATTGTCAATGCTGCCTCGCAAATCATTCCCAGTAATGTGGATTATGCCATGGCATTAACGCAACAGCCTAAAGCGACAGATATAATTCCTGCTCCAATCAATTGCGCGAAATTCCCGTTGGACATCAATGCAGACTTTTCCATTATCCAAATTTTCTTGGGAATCAATCGGGCCAATTATTGGAAAAAAGGCATCAATTATTTTGAACAGGCATTGAACGAAATCAAACGACGCTATCCTGATAAAGTAAGGATTCATGTGGTAGAAAATGTGCCCTATGCAGCCTATATCAAAAAATATCATACTGCGCATATCCTACTGGATCAGGTGTTGTGTTATGATCAAGGCTATAACGCCCTTGAAGCCATGCTACAGGGAAAAGTGGTCTTCAGCGGTGGCAGCGAGAGCTATCTAAAAGGTCATGGCTTTGAAAGCGTTCCCGTTATTGATGCGCGACCAGATGTAGATTACCTAATCGAAAAAATATCCCACTTGATTGAACATCCAGAGGACCTATTAAAGATCGGAAAAGCTGCCCGCAATCATGTTCTGGAGCATCATGAGAGCCTGATGATTGCCCAGCGCTATGAAGCATTATACACAGCAGCGACTACACATCAGTAAGAACGGAAAAGAAATGCTGGGTATCCGTTTAAATACTTCGGATCAGCGAGAGAACTGATTTGAATTTCCTCCATCTTTTCATTAAAACAGTGTGGATAATGTTCCAGAAGACCGATCAATTCCTGTATTTTTTGCTGGCGTAGTTCATCTGCAATCAGCTCAGGGTGAATGGACAAAAGCAAGGTAGGCTGAAACTTTTTGAGATATGTGGCCATGGCTGGTATCAACGCAAACTCACTTCCTTCCACATCGATTTTGATCATTTGGGGATGTTTGTTCACCAACAGTTCTTCAATGGTATGCCAACTCAGCACCAACGCATCAAAACCTTGCTTCTGAGTCTTGGGATCTGCGAGCAGGCTAGTCATGCTGTCGCCCAGATGGGCATTAAGGCTGGACATACGACTGATTTGATTCTGATCAGATACAGCGGCTTGAAACGGCTGAACATTTGAAAAATTATTCAGCCTGATGTTTTTGCGCAACTCTTGAAAGGCGATTGGATCTGGTTCAAAACAGATCACTTCCTTACATTTTCGCGCGGCATACAGCACGGTAGGGCCGATCCAAGCACCTATGTCGAGAAATAGACTATTTGCATCGAGATGTTGATCCAATATCCTTAAAGTTTCCGGTTCCCATTGGCCTCTGGACGCCACCTTCCAAAACCCAATATGATCCAGGCCTACTTTGAACCTTTGATCCAGCAATTTTGCCGGGTAATAGCCCTTGAAGCGATACAACAGTTTTCTAGCTTGTCTTAATCTCTTGTTTACGGCAGTCCTCATGGCGATGGTTGAAACAGATCAGTTAGCCTATTATTTATTCTTCCATTGGATATCGACACCTTGGAAATCGGAGGCCGCTTGATCCTTTGCCTGGTTCGGAATTAAGAATTCCATTTCATGAACGATCTCTAGATCATCGTCCAAGTAAAATAACATGGTTTCTTCTCCCTCATAATCACATATAGTCAGCGCATGGATCTCATGGACATTGAAATAGTCATCCTTGTACTCTTGAGGCTCTGTCAACTCGGCATAGTTCAATACTCTTGCGCCTTTGAAGTAATCGATTTGTTGAAGATAGATGTCTTTTTCCATATTACAAAGGTAGTGGTAATTGTGCATTGAACGCTGACCATACTGATGAAGACATTGGAACTCAAAATGATTCCCATCCTTATATTAAAACAAAAAGCCGTTGCTCCAATAGCAACGGCTTTATAATTTTCCGTTCTTGATATCGATCAGATCTTGCGATCAGGATCAAATCCTTCCAGCAATTGAGCTACGCGTTGTACAAATTGTCCACCCAAAGCGCCGTTGACCACGCGATGATCATAACTGTGGGATAGGAACATCTTCATGCGTATCCCGATAAAATCTCCATCTGGAGTTTCTACCACTGCTGGGACTTTTCTAATGGCACCTAGTGCCAAAATAGCTACTTGCGGCTGATTGATGATGGGAGTTCCCAAGACAGAACCAAAGGTTCCTACATTGGTGACTGTATAGGTACCACCCTGCGTATCATCCGGTTTCAATTTTCCATCACGCGCCCTTTGCGCCAGGTCGTTGACTGACTTGGCCATCCCAACCAGATTGAGCTGATCGGCATTTTTGATTACCGGAACGATCAGATTACCGTCTGGCAATGCCGCTGCCATCCCTAGATTGATATTCTTACGCTTGATGATTTTATCACCATCAACCGAGATATTGATCATCGGGAATTCTTTAATGGCTTGGGCCACAGCTTCCATAAAGATAGGCGTGAAGGTAAGGTTCTCCCCTTCTCTTCTCTTGAATTCTTCCTTATGCTTCTTTCTCCAATTCCAAATGGTGGTTACATCACACTCAATAAAACTTTGAACATGGGCACTGGTCTGTACTGATGCCACCATATGGTGCGATATCATCTTGCCCATTCTGGACATTTCGATGATCTCATCTTCTCCATTGACCGAGATCGGAGCAGCTTTTGGAGCTTGCTTGGGTGCTGCGCTGTGTGATGCAGGAGCAGCTGGCGTATTGGATTGAGTAGCGGTGGTAGCGGTCTTGCCTGCTTTTTTATCAGCTACATAATCCAAAATATCATTTTTGGTTACCCGACCATCTTTACCCGTTCCTTGAATAGCCTCAAGCTCTTCCAAAGAAATACCTTCTTCTTTGGCGATATTTTTAACCAACGGAGAGTAAAAAGAATCTGACCCTGAAAAATCTACAGTGGCGGTGGCCTGTTGTGCCTGATCCATTTGAGCGACTGCCTTCTCAGCGGCCTGATTCACCACTTGTTGTTCATCTGATGACGTGGTATCATCTTCTACATCTACTTGAGGTGCATCGCCATCTGTTTCTATAATAGCAATGGTTTGACCTACCTGAACAACATCATCTACTTCAAATAAGACTTCGACCAATGTACCATCTACCTCACTAGGCACCTCGCTATCTACCTTATCGGTGGCAATCTCCAACACCGGTTCATCCATCTCAATGGAATCGCCCACGTTTTTGAGCCATGAAGTAATGGTAGCCTCGGCAACCGATTCTCCCATTTTAGGTAATTTGAGTTCAAATTTTGCCATAACAAGTAGGTACTATAACGTTTTCAATTATTTTGCAAAAGTAGTGATTTCACACCACAGAATCTTTGCATCCTTTCGCGAAAGCATAATTTTAAGAATCGTTTAAGGATCACTAGACTGGAAAAAAGACTTTCAACTGAAGCAGTTTGCAGCTATAACTTGAAGGCCCAGCAATACCATCTATCAAGGACCATATCCTATAGCTTACACTGAAACGCGCACCCCTTTTCTATCGCTAGTATCACTGCCAATATAAAACTTACCTGAGGGCGACAAAAATCTATATCGCTTGCTTGGATGAGTTTGCATGTAGAGAATGATTTTGGCAAAAGAAAGGTTTTGAACGTCCCAAAGTACAGCCGCTGAATTGCGTTGATCTAGCTCTTCCCAAGTAGAATGGGAAATATTTAAAGATTCGGCGCGGTCTTCATCATTGGTCACCAGCATTAAGTCCTGCGGTTCTGGTTTTAGAGGTGGTAATTCCACCGTCTTTAACTGCATAGCCAGCCACAAAGCTGCCTGAATCATATATTTCCCTATCGGATGAGGCTTGAAATATTTATCATAAAATAAACCCATCGCACCGTAGAAACGCTGCAGGTATTGCTTGTTTTTGACGGTACTTTCTCCCTTAAAATGTACGACAGTTAGCCTTCCGAGATAGTGATTTTGATAACCTTTCAACAGGGCAGTATAACTCAGATCGATATCCTCTCCGTACATAAAATAGCGTTGGTCGAATCCGCCGCAAGTCGTAAAAACCTCCTTTGCACAGAACATGAATGCTCCAACTAATATCTCTACAGGTCCAGATGCATGCTGATCTAGTTCATTGAAATAATAGAGGGAATCCCTACCCAATAATTTTTGACGTGCTACCTTCGGCGTGGGTACATGACGTTTGGATTCAGGCAGGAATGATCCTGTGCCGTCTATCAATTGTACGCCTATAAAACCCGGTGGAGCGATCCGATCAGCATGGGAATTGGCATTTGTGGTTTCGCTTTTCGCGAAAGCGATACATTCCTCAAAGATATGCTCTGGCACCAGCGTATCTGGATTGAGTATACAGAGGTATTCACCATTAGCTTGATCGATAGCCAGATTATTACCTTTGGAGAATCCATGATTCTGATCAAAAGGCAGCACCTTAATCTGCCGGCCGAATTGACGCTCTAACATAGCCAAACTATCATCTTGGGACTGATTGTCTGCTACGATAATTTCGGCCTGAATATGCTGGGTTGCCCTCAGTACACTGTGAATACAAAGCTCCAGAAAAGCACTGGCATTATAATTCAAGATAACAACCGAAAGCTCCAAAAGGCTAGTTTTTAAGTGAGTTTTCGTAAGGCACACGGTGCAGTATACTGCGGCCTAAGGTTACCTCATCGGCAAACTCGAGTTCGTCACCCACAGCAATCCCCCTGGCAATGGTAGAGGTATTGACCTCCAATCCATTTAATTGTTTGAAGATATAAAAATTGGTAGTATCGCCTTCAATCGTTGGGCTTAAGGCAAAAATTATTTCATTAACACCGTCATTTTTGACCCGATCCACCAATGACTTCACCTTTAAATCCTGTGGACCTACTCCATCCATGGGACTAATTTTCCCTCCTAGCACGTGGTAGAGTCCGCGGTATTGACTGGTGTTTTCAATAGCCATCACATCCCGGATATCCTCGACCACACATACCAGACTCCGATCGCGATTGTGACTGCTACAAATTTCACAGATTTCAGTATCGCTTACATTGTGACAGGTGCGGCAAAAATTAAGATCATGCCTCATCTTTAACAAGGCCTCAGAAAGCGCATCGGTTTGGTGCTCTGGCTGCCGCATCAGGTGCAATACCAATCTCAAGGCGGTACGCTTACCTATCCCGGGCAATTGAGAGACCTGATCCACCGCCGTTTCCAGTATTTTTGAGGAAAAATTCATGTCCTACAAAGATAGTGAAGATGTAGATGGATGTAGAAGGCTTTCTCCGTGTAATATGATTTGCAATCCGCTATATTATTCTGGCGCTTGGGTAATGGGTAGCTCCAACAACTGAATAAATTTCTTCCTGGGTGCGTACACTAAAAACGAGTTTTCCACAGGTCCAGGCGTACTGTAGATGTGAAAAGAGTTGGTGTCTTTAAGTTGCTTCAAAGCTTCCAAAGGAAATGCCTTTTGAAACTCTTCTTTGCTCAATTCCGGATCCGATTTGAACAAATCATACACTGTTTGATACATGCTTATTCTAGAAAAATAGGTAGACTCTGCCTCCTTGTAGGTAGGATCATTTTCTTGAAGTTCCTTCAACGCAACGAGCGAATAGGCAGCGTACTGCTTTTTACCATTTTTAGTCAGATTGACCAGCTTAACATCTTCCAGTTCATCCGGTTTTTCAAGGACAACTTTGTTGTGGAAGACATCTACCAATTTGATTTGATGCTCCCCTAATTTGAGATATTGACCTACTTGATTCCTGTTGACCAAAACAAAATCATAACCGGTATGGAACTCAAAACTATAGATTACCTTTCCTGTAACTAACGCTGGATTGAGGCTATCTCCGTCCAATTGAAATTGTCTAGTTATGGTCCTATAATTCAGGTCAAGCTGTTTTTCTGGCGTATATATCAACCGCTGTTTTGAACCAAAGCTAGTGGCACCAACATTGCGCACTTCGACCGAATCGTCCTCATGAAATAAGATAGATGCATGCAACTCGATATCCAACAATTCCTGTAATTCCTCAGGATCAAAATAGCTGGGAAAATAGCCTTTCAGCATTAAATTGGTTCCCCAGGATCCTTCCTCCACATAGGTCTGCGCATTAGTTCTCAAGCTGTCCATGCTTGATTGAATAATATCTTTTGGTGGTGAATCGATGCTGAACGGAGTAAGCTCGACGGTTTTATAAGCTAGTTTTCTCTCCTTAAAAACCTCTTCCCCCGTGGCGTAGAGCATATTGTAAATCATATCTTGCTCTTCTGGCGTAGGGCTCGGTGTTTCCTGCGCCATCCCAGTCCAACCCAGTGAGACCGTTAACGATATAACGATAAATTTCTTCATGTATAGTATTGAAAAAAAACTCTCATATTATATTCAATAAAATTAAGCTTAGATAGCTACCTATAATATCCACATTGATTAAGATCAGATTTCTTCAAGAAACGAGGCAATGGGAAATGTATTCTTCCATACCATCTATCAAGATAGGTGGATCATGGCAAAAACCGCATAATTCACCATATCCTGATAATTGGCATCCAGCCCCTCAGAAACGATGGTTTTTCCGGCGTTGTCTTCAATTTGTTTGACCCTTAGAAGCTTTTGTAAAATCAGATCGGTAAGCGAACTCACCCTCATATCTCTCCATGCTTCACCGTAGTCATGATTTTTATCCATCATCAATTTTTTGGTGATAGAAACTTGTTCATCATAAGCTTTCAGCGCCTCTTCCAAACTGAGATCAGGCTGTTCTACAACGCCCAACTGAAGTTGGATCAGCGCCATGATAGAGTAATTGATGATTCCTATAAATTCGCTTTCCTGCCCTTCATCTACCTTAGACTCGGATAATGTTTGTAGTCCCCTGATACGTTGGGCCTTGATAAAGATCTGATCGGTCAGTGAGGGTAATCTGAGAATGCGCCAGGCACTACCATAATCTTTCATTTTATTGGAAAACAAATCGCGACATTGGGCGATGACGGCATCGTATTGCTGACTGGTTTGGGACATACGGGCTTTAAATTTTGCGTAAATTTCGCACTTAATCAGCAAACCAGCATCATTCATGTCTGTTATTAATTGTTCCGGCCAACTCGTGGATCTTTCCCTACCCAAGGTGATGGGGATCGTCAATACCACACCAGATTCATTTTACGACGGCGGAAAACTCAAGACAGACGCTCATATTTTAAATCAAGTAGGCAGCATGCTCGAGGAAGGTGCTACCTTTATTGATGTAGGCGCTTATAGTTCGCGTCCCGATGGAAGCCACATTTCAGTAGACGAGGAATTGCGCCGATTACTTCCCGTATTAGATGTGATTGTCAAGGAATTTGATATCATGGGGTTGAGTTGCGATAGCTTTCGCGGAAGCGTCATCCAAAAATCTCTAGAGCACGGTGCCAATATGGTCAACGATATTAGCGCAGGTCTTCTGGATCCAAAAATGATGGAAATTGTTGCCCAAGCACAGGTGCCATATATCATGATGCACATGAGGGGAACTCCTCAAACCATGCGGCAATACACAGACTATGACAATATAGTTCTTGATCTGAACTTGTACTTTTCAGAACGCATTGCCAGTGCAAGAGCTTTCGGCATTAATGATGTGATCATCGATCCAGGATTTGGATTTGCTAAAACCAGGGAGCAAAATTTTGAATTGCTATCACAATTGGAGTTGCTACAAGCCCAAGAAGTTCCTATACTGGCGGGAATCTCCAGAAAATCCATGATTTACAAAACTTTGGACATAGAGGCCAAAGAAGCATTGAATGGCACCACCGCTTTACACATGGTGTGTTTGCAGCAAGGTGCCAACATTCTACGGGTTCACGATGTAAGAGAAGCCATGGAGACGATCCGCTTGTTTGAGCAGCTCAACCTGTCTCATCCTAAAAAGAATATTTGAATTTCCTAAAGAAATCTATTTTTGGTATTACCATCTAATGATGGCACTACCCCAGGTAAATCCACTTCCAAACGCCGCCAGGACTACGGTATCTCCTTCTTTGACTTTTCCTTCTTCCCAGGCTTCACACAATGCAATAGGAATGGAAGCTGCCGTGGTATTTCCATAGCGCTGAATATTGTTGTAAACCTGATCATCAGCTAACTGAAATTTCTTCTGAATAAACTGGCTGATCCTCAAATTGGCCTGATGCGGTACCAGCATATCGATATCAGCTACTTCCAGTTTGTTGGTCTTTAAACCTTCCATGATCACCTCCGCAAAGCGCACCACTGCATTTTTGAATACAAATTGTCCGTTCATATAGGGATAATAAGGAATGTCTTCCTGTGGATTATCGGCAATGATTTCTGGCACCCAATATTCGGTAGAAGGTCCTTTCAGCGAAAGCTCCATGGCATGCTTCCCTTCACTGTGTAAGTGAGTAGAGAGAATTCCATGACCTTCTTTTTCAGATCGGGTCAATACCGCTGCTCCTGCTCCATCACCAAAAATGACAGAAACACTGCGTCCTCTAGTGGTAAAATCTAAACCACCACTGTGATTTTCTGAACCGATCACCAGCACGTTCTTGTACATTCCAGTTTTTATAAACTGGTCAGCTACACTGAGACCGTAGATAAAACCACTACACTGGTTACGTACATCCAGGGCTGGACAGGTATGGATATCCAGCATCTCCTGTACCTGAACACCACATCCAGGAAAATAATAGTCAGGGGACAGCGTGGCAAAAACGATCAGGTCAACTTCGTCCTTGGAAATTTCGGCGCGTTCTAGGGCTATTTTGGCCGCTTTAACACCCATTACCGCAGTTGAGTTCCCATCTCCCTTTTTGATATGTCGTCTTTCTTTGATACCAGTACGTTCCTGGATCCAGGCATCATTGGTCTCCATTATATTGGAAAGATCATCGTTGGTAACTACATTTTCTGGGACATATTTGCCCATTCCGACAATACGAGAGGTATACATAAAAGAATTTCTAGCATTGCAAGATACGGGACAGGATCACTATCTTGCTAGGTCTAAGCCATCTTTTGATATGCATGCATAACAAGTTATTCCTGCCTGAATTCCCTAATATTCCTGATGCCACAGTGATATATACGCCTGGTTTTTACGCTTTCGCGAAAGCGGAACAGCTCAAAAACCTATTACTTAAGGAAACACCCTGGAGACAAAACCAAATCAAATTATTTGGAAAAACACATCTTGAACCTAGACTAACTCAGTTATACGGCGATCCTAGCACCCAATACAGTTACAGCGGTATCCAATTTGAAGCATTGGAATGGACCGACACGCTAGCGGCCATTAAAAAAGATGTAGAAAAGGCCACCGGAGATCAGTACAATGTTTGCCTGCTGAATCAATACAGGGATGGTGCCGATTCAAACGGCTGGCACGCCGATAACGAAGCTGAGCTAGGTGTCAACCCTAGTATTGCCTCCTTAAGTCTGGGCGCTACACGTAATTTTCACTTGCGTCATCATAGCAATAAAGAATGGCGATTTAAATTTGAATTGGAACACGGTAGCCTGCTGGTCATGAAGGACCAAACCCAACATACCTATCAACATCAAATTGCCAAAACCAAGAAACAGGTAGGCTTGCGCATCAACCTTACCTTTAGAAAAACACTAAAAGATGCAACGTAAGTTTAGGTTTTTGTAAACAGCCTTCTGGTTGATCTATTGTATTTTACAAAATCGAAAAATAAGTATGATGGCAAGAGCAAAAGATTTATTGAAAGAATTAGACGAGCGTTCAATCGACCGTATCATTGAAATGGGTTGGGAAGATCGTACGCCATTCGGTGCTATCAAGGATCAATTTGGGTTGACCGAAAGCGAAGTCATCAAAATCATGCGACATGAAATGAAACCCAGTAGTTTTAGGATGTGGCGTGAACGCGTACAAGGAAGACCGACCAAGCATCGGGCTCTGCGCGATCCTGAAATGGACACTTTCAAATCTTCCAGGCAGCGGCATATCAGCCATAATAAAATCAGTAAGAGATAAGATTTAAGTGTTTGGCACGTTGGTATCTTGGCACGAGCTTTGCCTATTCCAAAACGCTAATTGAATTGGTTATATGAAACACCTGATTGTCTTATTTCTTTTCATCTCGCCTGTGATGCTTTTGGCGCAAAATGTTTTTAGCAAAGAATACGCACAACAAAATCCTGACCTGCGTGAAGAAGTGGTCATTGGATCAGATATAAACGGCTCCTTATGGTTGCCTGAAATAAAAAAAAGGCATCCACTACTCATCATGATTGGCGGTAGTGGTGTGGTTGATCGCAACGGGAATGAACCACGATCCAAAAGTTTTCATCTACAGCAATTGGCCGACAGTCTAGCTGTCCGAGGGGTAGCTACTTTTAGATACGACAAACGCACCTTCACCCAAATGAAGATGCGTAAAAACAATGAATCTACCTTATTTACCGACTTTGTTAAAGACGCTAGGGAGGTGATCCGCCATTTTTCAGAGGATCCCAGGTTTACGGATATTTATGTATTGGGACATGATCAAGGGTCGCTGGTAGCCATGCTAGCCGCAGAACCATCTGTAAAAGGAATTATTTCCATTGCTGGGGCAGGTGAATCCATCGATCAATTAATCATTCGTCAAATTGCCGGACAGCAACCAGGACTAGATAAAGTAGCCCGTGAAACCTTTGCGCGTGTCAAACAGTCCGATAAGCCGGTAGAGCAAATCGAGCGTGATCTGTATATGATTATCGGCCCGCCAGTACAAGACTTTATGAAGTCATGGATGGCTTTTGATCCAGCTCATGAATTGACTCAACTATCCATTCCTACTTTATTGATTAACGGTTCCTACAACAGACAAGTGGATACCCTGCAAACCAAATTATTAAAGAAAGCAGCCCCAAAGTCAAAGCTCTTGATTATTAAGGAAATGAATCATGTCTTGAAAAAAGTACCAGAGGACGAAATAATGGCTTCCAAAAGCTATGTAAACCCCAACTTTCCCTTACACCCAGAATTGATTGCTAGCATCCTTGAATTTATTGAATCCGAGAAATAATTCTATCCATAGACTAGGCTCCCCTGAAAGGCTATTCAGAAAATTGTATTTTGTAGTCTTTTAAAAGCTGCATAGATGCCATTAATATCCTTGATTCAAGAGGTTGAAAAACACCCGCCTGTCATCACCCAAGACACCATTGTCTTTGGGTTACTCATGCTTTGTCTGGCCGTTGTCTTTTATCTTTCCTCTAAAAAGACCGGGTTTTGGGCCTTATTTTTCAAATATGTTCCGGCCTTGTTGATGTGTTATCTACTACCCAGTATTTTAAGTTCGCTGGGGTTAATATCAGGTATGGAATGGGAAGTGCTGGTTGACGGTGAAATACAGCAGCGGGAATCATCACTTTATTTTATGGCCTCAAGGTATTTACTCCCGGCTGCCCTTGTGCTCATGACCTTATCGATTGACTTAAAAGCTGTCTTCAACTTAGGTCCCAAAGCCTTGATCATGTTTCTTACTGGTACCGCTGGCATTATTTTGGGAGGCCCGCTTGCTGTGCTCATCATTGGGACTATCTGGCCAGAGACTGTAGGTGGTGAGGGGGCTGATGCCGTATGGCGAGGCTTGTCTACATTGGCAGGAAGCTGGATTGGTGGTGGCGCTAATCAGGCAGCGATGCTGGAGGTCTATGAGTTTAATGAAGCCAAATACGGCGGGATGGTCTTGGTGGATATTGTGGTCGCCAATCTGTGGATGGCTGTTATATTGTTCGGTATTGCTTATAGCGAAAGGCTGGATGAGTGGTTTGGTGCCGATGCCAGTTCGATTGAGCATTTAAAGAAAAAAGTGTCGGATTACTCGGCCAGTGTAAAAAGGGAAGCCAGTTTGACCGATTATATGGTGATGTTGGGCATTGCATTTGCTACGGTAAGTTTAGCTCATTTTGCAGCTAATTATTTGAGTGAATGGGTTGAAAGCATGAAAACTATTAGTTCAAATATTTACTTAAGTTTTCTGGGAAGCCAATTCTTCTGGTTGATTTCTATAGCGACTATCATTGGCATCCTGCTGTCCTACACGCCTTTGAAACGATATGAAGGAACTGGAGCCAGTCGATTGGGCAGCATATTTATCTACATTCTTGTCGCCACCATAGGTATGAAAATGGACCTTACCCAAATCTTTCAAAATCCGCTGTTGATCGTTGTCGGCTTGGTTTGGATGTCTATACATGCTGGGTTGTTGATCCTAACGGCAAAAATCATCAAAGCTCCTTATTTTTTCTTGGCAGTAGGTAGTCAGGCCAATGTTGGAGGAGCAGCCAGTGCGCCAGTGGTGGCAGCCGAATTTCACCCTGCCCTAGCGACGGTAGGGGTTTTGTTGGCGGTATTTGGGTATGTAGTGGGCACTGTAGGAGCAATTGCTTGCACCATCTTGATGCAAATGGCAGCGGTTTCTTAAGGGTTGTTCCTGCCTGTTTCAGACAAAAAATGCATATTTGCAGCCGTTAAAATTCAATCATGAAAAAATTATTACTGCTCAGCTGCTTAATTAGCGTACTTGCCTCTTGTGGACCTGATAAAGAGAGTGGCTTTTCTATTGCCGGAGAAGTGGAAGGTATCAAAATAGGTAAGATCTACCTTCAAAAAGTGGATGACTCTGTTCTGATTAATTTGGACAGTGCAGAATTTAAAGGAAATGCGGATTTTAAATTGATGACTTCCCTGGACCAGCCACAACCACTATACTTGTATTTGGATGTCAAAGATGGAGCAGAATTTGACGATCGTTTCCAATTCTTTGCCGAGGATACGACAATGACCGCCAACACAACGCTGGAAGATTTTGAAGGCGATATGAAAATATCTGGATCAAAGAACCATGAAGTACTTCAGGTTTTTAAAGATAACAACAGGAAGTTAAATCAGACCTATACTGCTCTATTGAAAAGAGGAATGGAATTAGATGCTGCCCCAGAGGCAAATGAAGAGGTTAACGATTCATTATTTGTCGCTTATGATAAGTATTTGCGTAAGAAAGTATTGTATGCCATCAATTATGCCCAGCTTCACAAAGACCTGGAGGTAGCTCCTTTTATACTGATGGAACATGCGACAGAAGCGAATCCAGTTTTACTGGATAGTGTATATTATAAAATGCCAAAAAAAATTCAGACGAGTCGTTTTGGAAAACAACTGTCTGAATTTCTAGAAAGTACTGAACGCTTAGATTAAAGCGCGTTTACTCTTTCTACCAATTCTCTACCTTTGGTTTCAAGATCCTGACGTACTTGCTTCAGGTGTGCCTTGCGGTTATCTACCTTACGGTCATTTACTTTGGCGATCAAATCATCAAATACTGCGATGGCGTCATCGACAATAGCTTCTGATTTCTTGTCATCCTCTTTAGGATTCACCGCCTGATGGATTAAAGCCGCTTCTATTATATCACCCAATACAAAGTTGATATCTTGTTTGAGGTCTCTTATACTTGCCATAATTATAAATTTGCTGCAAAAATAGCGAATTATTCATCAGTAAAGATGGGCTATTTATCACGCTTCAACTAAGCCTGGTATTCCATCATTAATTCTGTGAAAGGGTTGAACGATCTCAATTGGTGATTTTGGACATAAGATTCTTTCATGTATCCAAAATATACCTCAGGTAGAGTGAGTAGTCAAAGAAAAGGGGGTTGAAAAATTGTTTCATCAGTAAAGACAAGAAGTTTATTCCCCACGATAGATCACAAAATTGCGATCGGTTTCAAACAGCTTGACTTCCAGATCATATTTGTTATCGAGATGCTTTCTGATGCGGTTATAAATAACGTAGGCAATATGTTCAACCGTCGGATTCAATTCCTGAAATTCGCTGACTTGCTCATTGAGATTTTTGTGATCCAGATAATCTTCCACTTCATTCTTAATAAGGTCTTTCAGAATTTTTAGATCAATCAAATATCCGGTTTCAGGATCTACATTACCGGTTACGCCTACCTCCAGGTTATAATTATGACCGTGATAATGCGGATTACTACACTTTCCAAAAACTTGTTCGTTCTTTTCATCGCTCCAGTCATTTCTATAGAGTCGATGTGCGGCATTGAAGTGGGCTTTGCGGTATGCGGTCAGTCTCATGAGATGTGGGCATAATATTTATCAAAAATGATTTTGAACCACTCGGTATAGTTTTGAGGTTGGTGCAACATATCTTCTTTGATATCTTCGGCGGACATCCATTTGTAGTCGGCCACTTCATCGGGATTGATCTTTGGTTCATCATTGTATTTACCTATCATCACATGGTCAAATTCGTGTTCAGTTAAACCATTTTCAAATGGTGCGATGTAGATAAAATTGAACAATTCTTCTAATTCAGTCGTGAAGCCCATCTCCTCCATCAAGCGCCTTTTTCCAGCAGCGATATTGGATTCTCCCTCGCGTTGATGACTGCAACAGGTATTGGTCCACAAGCCAGGTGAATGGTACTTACCAAAAGCGCGCTGTTGTAACATAATTTCATTCTTGTCATTCAGTACAAAAACAGAAAAAGCCCGATGCAACAAAGCCTTTTCATGCGCCTCAATCTTTTCCATGAGCCCTACTTGCTCATCTTTTTCGTTGACTAGGATTACTTGTTCTATGATTTCTAGATTTTCAAACAAAAGTACAAAAGGAAAAATGGTGTTTACTTAAAGATTTATTAAGTACAATAATGCAACAGTAGAACCTTTAATTTTTATTGTTTATGCAGACTTTCCCGTCAACAGAACAACTCTATATTCAGTGGGTCAGGTAATTTTTCTGTCCGCTGGTTAATTAAGCAAATTGGTTTATTTTACATCTAATAAAATGGCAACAATTGAAAACAATATTTAGGCTGGGAATAACATTGTTAACGGTATGTTTTTTACTGACAGCTTGTGATCAACAGGAACCCAAAGTAGACTTAACAACCAATAATCTGGATCAGGCCAGCAGCCCATATCTATTGCAACACGCCACCAATCCAGTTCACTGGCAGGAATGGAAGGAACCGGTGTTGGTAGAAGCCCAAAAAACAAACAAGCCCCTTCTGATCAGCATAGGCTATGCTGCCTGTCATTGGTGTCATGTCATGGAGGAAGAAAGCTTTGAAGATGTAGAAACCGCTTCTTATATGAATGAACATTTTGTCAATATCAAAGTAGACCGAGAAGAACGACCAGATGTAGATCAAGTTTACCTCAAAACTTTGGAACTGATGACGGGTAGTGGCGGATGGCCGTTAAATGTGATTGCCCTGCCCGATGGCAGACCTGTATGGGCAGGTACTTATTTGCCCCAGGAGGAATGGTTATCCACCTTAAAGCAAACCCGTGGTATTTTACAAAACACCCCCAATAAAGCTGAGGAGTACGCGCAAAAAATCCACGAAGGGCTATTAGCCGAAAGTTTATTACCAGCATCTGGAAACAAAGCCAGGTTCCGCCAAGACGAGGTTGAAAGCGCAGTCAACCGATGGCGACAATATCTTGATCTCAATAACGGCGGATTAAAAACATCAGAAAAATTTATGCTACCTGCCAGTCAAGAATTTTTATTACAATATGCCTACCTCAACAACGACAATCAACTATTGAATTATATGGATATCACCCTAACCAATATGTCTCGTGGAGGTATTTATGATGTAGTGGGTGGTGGTTTTTCCAGATATACGACCGACTCGCTTTGGCGGGTGCCCCATTTTGAAAAGATGCTGTATGACAATGCCCAACTGGCCAGTCTATATGCCAAAGCATTTAAAGCAACTGGTGATGCCGATTATTTGAAAGTAGCTGAGCAGACGCTGAATTTTGTTCAATCAGAACTTGCCCTGAAAAACGGTCTTTATGCTTCCTCGCTGGATGCAGACAGTCAAAATGAGCAAGGAGAAAAAATAGAAGGCGCCTATTATACCTGGTCTGAAAATGAATTAAAACAATTGCTTCAAGATGATTTTGAAGCTTTTGCCCTTACCTACGATATCAATCCAGAAGCTGTTTGGGAAGAAGACCAATACATCCTTTATCAAAGCCAATCCGATCAAGAGCTGGCCGAGGCTCTGGACATGGAATTGACCATATTTCAACAGCAGAAAAAACATTGGCTGGAGGTATTGAAAACAGCGCGTCTGCAAAGAGCTCAACCCTCAAGGGATGATAAGGCCTTAGTATCATGGAATGCACTCACGGTCATTGCCTTTCTGCAAGTGTATGAAGCCCAACCCAAAAGCCATTATCTAACCGACGCCAAGGAACTTATAGCGTCCATAGAACGTCATTATTTCAGAGAGGGCGGTCGTCTTTTCCACTCTTTCAAAGACGACAAAGCGAGTATCAACGCTTATCTATTGGACTACGCCAGCCTTGCTTCGGCTTATATCCAACTATATCAACATACTGGTGAACAAAGCTGGTTGGACAAATCACGCGAATTGGTAGAGATTGCGCTAGAAGATTTTGATAATCCAGACCAGGCCTTATTGTATTTCGCTTCAAGCGAAAACCAGCAACTCATGATCAGAACTACAGAGATTTTGGATCAAGTCATACCTTCTTCCAACGCTCTGATGGCAGAGAACTTATTTCTTCTCTCCCACTACTACGGGATTAAAACATATGATGAACGCGCCCGTGCCATGCTCAACCTGGTTAAGGAACAAGCCATTCAGTCCGGAGCTGGGCATGCCAAATGGTTGGATGTTATGAATAACTACAGTCAGCCTTTTTATGAAATAGCCGTTGTGGGTAAAGATGCGGTGTCGCTTTCGCGAAAGCTAAAACAAGAATATCTGCCACAAAGTTTGCTGGCTCAAGGAAGCAGCCCTTCAGATTCCTATTTGCTTAAAAATAGATTCCTGAAGGACAAAACCTTGATATATGTATGCCGAAACAATACCTGTAAACTACCTGTAACCAGTGTGGCAGAAGCCATGGAATTATTGCAATAAAAACTTAAGAACGAATTTTTACAAATTGCAAGTAGTCGTCATTTTTAACGGCAACAATATACTCACCATTCTTGGTGGACATGCGCTTGAGCCTTTTTACATCTCCAGGAATATAAACTCCGCTTTCTGATGCAGGCACCGGCTGGAAGCTTCCCTTTCCATCACCTAACATCAATAATCCATAACCTGCATCATTCCGTGGAGTCTCGACTTCGGAAACATAAAGATTACCAGCAATAAGAACATCCAGATGTCCATCCTGATTGAAGTCCTCGGTTTGAATTCCCGTAATATTGGACAATTGAGCCAGGCGCGGTAATTGGTGAATAATCATTTTCCCTTCTTTATTTTCCAAATAAATACTGGCAAAGGACTTTACTTGATAGTGCAACGAATTCTCCAGCGCTTCTTCTGAATATACATCAGACAAGGTAGCTTCAGAAAAGGTTTCATAATTCTCAAACTTCTTTTTAATACCAGGAATTTGCTGGGAAGAACACTCCCTTCCTCTTACGGGAAATTGTTTGCCCTCACTGTGATAACTCAAGACGATATCCGTGCGCTGATTGCCATCAAAATCGTTGGCATATATATCAAAAGTGGCATCTGCACTCGCTTTGTATTTATAGTTGAGACCGTTATTGCCCAATATATAATCCGTATCTCCATCTCCGTCAAAATCTCCTCCATTTATACTCCACCACCATCCAGTAGTATCTTCGTTAAGCCCCCAATCCTGAGAAACATCTTTTAATGTACCTTTCTGGTTATTGAAGATCTTGATAGGCATCCACTCACCTACAACAATCAGGTCTTCCCAGCCATCTTGATCCACGTCAGTTACCAGTGCATCAGTAGCCATACCCAATTCATTGAATGCGGGCGCTACCTGATCGGTTACTATATTTAAGCGAACCTGTCCTGGCTGACTCAAATTCTTGAGTATTACCGACTGGGCTGGTGCAGGATAATTCCAAGGGACATGACGACCCAAAACTACCAAGTCCATCTTTCCGTTCTTGTCATAATCATAAGGAACAACTTTTCCACCGCTGATTTGCATTGTCGGTAAGTCGGTATACTTAGCAAAATTATTGTTACCATCATTGAGATAAAGTCGGTCTTGGTAATACTTACTGGTCTTGATAAATTCATTACCTCCACTGACCACATAAAGATCTTGGTCACCATCTGCATCAATGTCAATGAATATGGCATCCACGTCCTCACTAAGTCGATCATCCTTATTGGTTGTGATAGTTATTTCATTCCATTCTCCTGATTTTTCTGAGATAAAAAGTCGACCATTTTTATTGTAGGCTCCTCCCAGATAAAAATCGTCCACACCATCCTGATTCAAATCGGCTATGGCCATAGCTGGTCCAAATTGCGACATTTTGTGCGGTAAGAGGATTTGTTCCTGATAATCGTCATATTGGTTCTCCTCAGCTTTGATACGAGGCATTTCTGCCAGGCTGGATGCAAATAATTGACTGGATTTATTTAAGTCTTTTTGGTTATCTATTTTTTTACTGGCTAGAGCATAATCCAACACCAGCATTTCTCCAGCTTTAATATCTTCCAATTGTTGGTAGCTTCCATCAGGCCAGAAGACCTCCAGATTTTCTACCCTATTTTCTTCACCAAGGCCAAAGTGAAGTTTAGGGGCGACAGAGGACTGAAATCCTCGTGTTGTGGTCAATTCCTGTAATTGGGTCTGGTTTTGGTTTTTAAGGATGACCCTGGCACCTATCCCAAAAGGATTACTTTCAGAGCCTTTAAAGGAAATTGTCAGGGATTTGTTGGCGGGCGTATCGTTTCTGAAAATGCTGATGGGATCATCGACGTTGCAGGTAATGATCTCAAGATCACCATCATTGTCCAGATCTGCATAGGCACTTCCAGTAGAAAAGCCTTTGTATTTTAAATTCCATTGATCGTTAACTTGTTTAAAATCAAGATCACCCTGGTTTTTAAAGACAAAATTATCAATACGTTCAGAAGGTATTTTTTTGACGGCCTCTACTTTGGTAGTTTTATCCCAATCCCAATTGCTATGGTCTCTAAAATAATCCTTGTTGTTCACCTCACGTCGTGTGCCGTTTGTAACAAAAAGATCCTTGAGACCATCGTTGTCTAAATCGGCTAAAAGAGGTCCCCAGCTCCAATCTGTAGAAGAAGTTCCAGTAAGTCTAGACACATTACTGAACTGAGGGACACCATTTATTTCATAGCCAGAATTGATTTGAAAACTGTTGTGCATATGCTGGCGCTGAAAGTCAAATAGGGCCAGCTCCCTAAAGATGCGCGGATTCATACTAGCCATATTGGCCTTTTGACGACGGTTATTATTAGAATCCATATCTACCTGAAAGATGTCCAATTGTCCGTCGTTATTTACATCGGCTATATCAACACCCATTCCGTAATAAGAAGTGTGTTTGAATGCTTCCGTGGCTTTGTTTGTAAAAGTACCATCGCCATTGTTGTAGTAATAGGCATCTGGCGTAGCATAATCGTTGGAGACGTAGAGATCGGTCCACCCGTCGTTGTTGATATCGGCGGCACTAACTCCTAAGGTAAAACTATAGTCATTGACCCCAGCTTCTCTGGTAACGTCAATGAAGGAATTGCCATCATTTCTATAGAGTCGGTTGGAGTTTTCAATTTCATCTTGCTTGATACGCGTATAGAACTGCAACATGGTTGCATTGGTATGGGACAATGGATAAACAGCCTGATATAAATCGAGGTCGCCATCATTGTCATAATCAAAAAATACCGCTTGGGTGCAAGTGGAATTGTTGTCTAGCCCGTATTGAGCGGCTTGCTCGGTAAAAGTAGTATCCCCATTATTAATGAATAACTGGTTACGTCGATTTTCCTGTATTCCTCCAACGGAACAATAAATATCTAGCAACCCATCGGCATTGATATCTACCATGGTTGCCCCCACGTACCAACGGTCATCTCCTTCAATTCCTGATTCAGCTGAGATGTTTTCAAAAACCATTTTGCCTTTATTCAAATACAAGCCATTCTTGACCTGGTTACCAGTAAAGAACAGATCATCCCAACCATCATTATTAATATCACCAACAGCTACACCACCACCCATATAGATAGAAGGATAATCAAAGTAATTGATAGCATCAGTCTCTGTCAGAATGTTAGAAAAGTCAACGCCCGAACTTTCTGGCTCAACTTCTGTGAAAGAGGTTGAAGGGCTTGTTGTGCTAATAGCATCATCATGTTGCGTTTTTTCTTGGCAACTAAAGATCACGAAAAGGGATAAGCAGAAAAAAATTAAGGTTTTATGACGCATAAAAAATAAAATAATTAAAGTAAAAAAAGCGTGCTTAAAAATAAGCACGCTTTTTCCAAACTATCTAACTAAAACTAATAACCAGGATTTTGGTCTTCTTGATTGATCTGGTCATTCTTTTCTATTTCTTCACGCGGAATTGGCATCAAGTTATGACGTGGTTCTTTACCTCTAGCAACGAGTTCTGGAGATTCAATACCCCATCTTACGAGATCCCAGTAGCGTTGACCTTCTTGTGATAACTCAAGGAACTTATCATCTACCATAGTGTCAAACAAGGCCTGACCAGATACCGTTGCCGCGATAGGAGTTGCTCCTGCGCGTGTTCTAATCTTGTTCAATTCAGTACGTGCATTTCCATCTTGTCCAAGCTCGATATAAGCCTCAGCCGCTAAGAAAAGTACTTCGGCATATCTCATCAAATGAAAATTGTTACCATAGTTCAGTTGAGTCGTAGCAGCGGGATTGGAGTTGTCGGCACGTGGTGCATACTTCACCCTGATGGCTCCTTCATAATCATAAGGAGAACCTACAGAGCCCCCAGCAGCCTGAAGTTCAGCAGTTGTAAGAATCGAAGCAGATTTACGCGCATTATCACCACCAGCCTCGAAAGCATCAATCAATTTCCGCGATGGCAGATTAAAGCCCCAACCTTCTATAATTCCAGTGTTCCCTAGATTGAATTCACCTTCTCTAGGACCCATCAACTGGATGTACAAATTACTTTCCTGACCTCCGGCCCAGTCAGCCTCACGACCTCCCCAAGCGTAACCAATAGACGATACAGCACCAACTTCCACTAATGATTCCTGACCATATTCTCTAGTACCGTTCCAAACATCTGCCACATTAGGCTCCAAGTCATGAGCTGGATTATTGATCACGTCCTGCAAGAATGGAAGAGCTTCAGCATGACGACCTTGATACACCAAAACTTTACCCATCAATGCTTGAGCCGCTCCTTTAGAAAACCTAAATGCTTGTTCCAGATTGGACTTGTCTGCCATATTTGGAATAGCGTCCATCAAATCCTGCTCAATTTGAGCATATACTTCAGCTTGAGAGCTTTTTGCAATTGAAAAACCTTCAATAGTAGTCGTAAATTCACTTTTTAGAGGAATGTCACCGTACATTTTAGTCAATTCGAAGAGATTCCAGGCTTTTATAAATTTAGCCTCGGCAATCACCTCTTCTTTATTGGCAAAGTCGGTCTTTTCCATTTCGTTAATGACAAAATTGGCAAAGTTTACCGATTTGTACATCGCTCGCCACATACCTGTAGTATACAAGTTGTTGGGGTCAATATTAAAGTTATGTAAGTCAAAATATTGGGATTGATCGGCAGCGTCACCGCCACCTTTGTTCATATCGTCTCCAAATATTTGACGGGTCAAAAATGCACCTTGACCTAAATCCCAAAGTCCGATATAAGTCTCTTGCATCGTATCATATAATCCTACCAATGCTTTATCGGCATTTTCTTCTGACGCAAAGAACTCTTCAATAGGCTGAACCCCTATGCGCTGTTGTTCCGTAAATTCATCTTCACAGGCGGTGATAAAAATCGCCACACAGAAAATAAAAAATATTACTTTTTTCATATCCATAGTATTTAAGTTAGAATCTTGCTTGTAATCCAAAAATTATTTTTCCAGTAATCGGGTTAGTCCCTCGATCTACACCAATGGCATTCCCACCAGAATTCACTTCTGGATCAATTCCACGGTATTTGGTAAATGTGAAATAATCATCCATAGAAGCGTATATACGCAGATTGTTGAGTGACAATTTTGATATTAAGTCGTTAGGAAGTGAATAACCTAACTGCAATTGCTTAATTCTCATGTAAGAACCGTCCTGAACCACCAAATCCGATTGGTATGCTTGGGCTACGTTGGCAGCTCCCGGCAAGGTTGCATCAGTGTCTCCAGGTCCAGTCCAGCGATTATTAAAGAAGTCTACCGGCTTATTGGTTATTGGTCTGTCAGGTCTGTAAAAGGTTTCGAATATATCATTACCTTCTGTCCCTTGCAAGAGCAAATTAAAATCAAAACCTTTATATCCTAAAGCAATATTAGCGCCGTAAGAAAAGTCAGGAAGCGGCTTACCGATTCTTGTTTTGTCTGCAGAAGAAATCATACCATCTCCATTCATATCCACAAAGTTCACGGTTCCATCATCAGGGTTAATTCCGTCTGTACGGAATCCATAAAAGTACCAAACAGGCTGACCCTCTTCAAATCTGGTAACCCCATCTTGATTCAGTGGAGCACCTGCACCAACTAATGACGTACCTTCAGGTACAAAGGCGATATCCGTCACCTCATTATCTATGGTAGAGAAGTTTACATTAAAGTCATAGCGGAATCCAGAATCAGTGGTATCACCATAACCCAATTCCAATTCAAAACCTTTGTTACGGATGGTACCTCCATTAAATGAAGCAAAGGGGAATCCAGCACTAGGCGGTGTGATCAAGGAACCATTTCCAATGATAATATCCTTGGTATCCTTGATAAAATAATCGGCAGTAATTCTCAATTTATTGTTCAATAATCTCAAATCCAAACCAATATCTAATTGTTCTGTAGTTTCCCATCTCAAATTTGTATTAGGAAAGTTGGAGATGGATATACCAGGAAGACCGTCATAGGAAATTCCAAATCCAGAATTGGTATTTGTTACGATACCAATGATATCAGAGTTTCCACCGATACCACCTTTAAACCCATTTTGTCCAAATGAAGCTCTAAGTTTGGCGAAATTAATAGGGTTGTCATCACCCCAAAAGTTTTCTTTACTCATTACCCAACCCAAGGCTCCAGAATAAAAGTTGGCAGCTCTATTATCTGGTGGGAAAATATCAGCCCTATCTCTTCTAAAGGTACCTTCAAACAAGTACTTTTCATCATAGTTATAGGAAACACGACCGAATATGGAGGTCTGGCTATTTTGTCCTCGACCACCAGTCGTAGTTCGGGTTTCATCAGCACGGTCTCCTGTAAAGAAGGAGAAGAACGGCTCAGTATAATCACTAGGAGCAACAGCTGCAGATAGGTTTACACCTTCACCAACAGTGCGCTCGGCACTATAACCTACTAATATCTGACCACTGTGTTTTCCGTAGGTTTTTGAATAACTAGCAAAGTTCTCCCAGAAATAACGGTTGTTCCCAAACCATATTTCGCTTAAAGCAAAGGCGTCACTATTGGACTCTGGACTTACGAAATAAGGCTGCAATAGTTGTTTTACATTTCCTGATTGACGATCGTAACTGTATCGGGTAGTAAAATCAAGACCATCCAATAATTTAAATTTACCATAAGCGGTAAGCAATAAGTTATCATCACGCTGCTCGCGATTACTTAATGGATCGGCATAAGCCACCGGATTCAATATCTCACCAGTTGAATAGGTAGGGTAACCATACACATCTCCATTGTCGTTACGCAATAGATATAAGTCCCCGTCAATCATACCATTATCCAACACCTCCTGTGGAACGGCGCCTTCATCATAAAGTACTGGAGTTAATGGGTCAATGGCTATCGCATTTTGAACAACTCCTCTAAAAGAGTCATTTTCTGCGATTGTATTGTTAAAACTGTTAACATAAGTAGTGTTAATCCCTACTTCCAACCAGTCAGTAGCTTGTGCAGAAATATTTAATCGCACATTGTTACGTTCATAACCAGAGTTTTCACCTCCTACGAGACCTTCTTGATCCAATCGACCTCCAGATAAATAATAGTTGATTTTATCAGTTGCACCAGAAACGCTTAAATCATGTCTTTGATAGAAGGCATCCTGGAAAGTCGCATCCAACCAATCTGTATCAATACCATTATCTACTACTTGTGTCTCTCCTGCTTCCTGCATATACTGTACAAACTGATCGGCGTTCAGTAATTCGGCATCACCTCTATAGGTTTCGTACCCTATCTGCGTATTATAGGAAACCCTAGGCTTTCCTTGCTTTCCTTTTTTGGTCGTCACTACGATTACCCCATTGGCACCATCAGCACCGTAAATGGCAGTAGAGGCAGCATCTTTAAGTACTTCAATACTTTCAATATCAGAAGGTGGCAAATAACCAATTCCATCACGCACTTTGGCTCCATCTACAATATAGATAGGTTCTGAATTCCCGTTGGTACCAATACCACGAATTCGTACTGAAGCACCAGATCCAGGAGATCCTGACCCAGAGACTACAGTCACACCAGCAGTACGACCCTGTAATACGGTTTGTACGTTTTGGTTAGTAGCAGACTCAAACTCTTTGTTATTTACACTGGAAATTGCACCAGTGACCACACTTTTCTTTTTGGCACCGTATCCAACCACAACAATTCTGTCTAATTCATCAACGGATACTGTCATAACCATATCCAACGTCTCTTGGCCAGAATACACAACATCCTTAGTTGCATAGCCCACCGAACTAAATACGATGACGTCACCCGTACTTACATTGGACAATTCATATTTTCCATCCAGGTCAGTGGTAGTACCGTTTGTCGATCCTTGAACACTTACGGTAACCCCTAATAAAGGTCCGTCAGAATCTCTTACGGTTCCTGATATAGTTTGCGCCAGGGATGTAACTCCAATGACCATAGTCAGGATAAAAATCAATTTCTTTACGTGTTGTTTAATCATAATAGTAGTTAAAGGTTAGTCTAATCTCAATTATTAATAGTTTTGACTGGTAATTCAGTAGTTTTAAGTGTTGAAATTACCATATTGATAATTACAACGTTTTAGTATTACAAATCTAATTTGACCAATCAGGCAATGGTAATCCTATTTTATCATTTATTACTCTATTTTTAATAAATCATTAACTTTTTTCATAAAATTGCAGCATGCTAAACATACATAGAGAAATAACACAGCTTACTCCCGAGGACAGTTTCATCGTCTATGATCGTATAAAAGACGACTTTGACTTTCCTATACACTTTCATCCTGAAATCGAACTTAACTTTATAAAAGATGGTGCGGGAGTGCGCCGTACAGTAGGTGATCATATGGGCGTCATTGATGATTTGGAATTGGTACTGGTAGGCTCCAACTTACCGCACGTCTGGGAACTACATCAATGCAAATGCAAGGAGATTCACGAAATAACTGTACATATTGATAAGGATTTATTGGATCAAAAAATGTTGTCCCGGAAGATCTTTAAACCCATCAAAGATATGTTAAGTCGTGCCAGCCATGGGATATTGTTCTCCAAACGCATCACCAAGGAAATCATGCCTCGCCTGACCCAACTCTCTAAAACTTCAGGGATTGACTATTACCTGGAATTTGTATCTATTATGTATGACCTTTCCAATTCCAGGAACCAGAAGATGCTTTCTACCTCTCCTTCGCAGGTCAAAGATTTTGAAAACAGCTCCAACATCAAGAAGGTTTATGATTACGTTCAAAAAAACTATCACCAAAAAATCACCCTCAACGAGATTTCGGAGCTGGTAAATATGAGTCCAGTATCATTCAATCGATTCATCAAGAAACGTACGGGTAGGACCTTTGTCGCTTTTGTCAATAATATAAGGATCAGCCACGCCACCAGATTGCTATTGGAAACAGACCTCAGTATTGGAGAAATCAGTTACAAGTGTGGTTTTAATAATGTAGCCAACTTCAATAGAGTTTTTAAAAAGGAAAAGAATTGTACCCCAAGCGAATTCAAAGACGAATTTATTGGCATCAAGCGAGTTCTTTAATAATTCTACACTATATCGATTGAATTCTGCATAAATAATACTACATAATGTATTTTTATGCATAATCATCAATATCTTAGATTCCTATTTTTGTACACGGATAATTTTTTCCGAGGTCCAATGTATCAGGTAAGTCTTTCTTAGGAATTCCTTATTTGATCCAATGTTTTGCTTTCGCGAAAGCGTGACCGCCAACATCATTGCGCACTAGCACCATGAAAAAAACACCTATTAGTTTATTGCCTGTACTGGTATTGACCATTCTTTGGTCTTGTGCAGGAAATCGATCCAATTCCATGAACACAACCGCCACCGCAACCAATACCGACCCCATCGACAAAAAAGTTGACTCACTGCTTGCACTGATGACTTTAGAGGAAAAGGTAGGCCAAATGAATCAATACAATGGTTTTTTTGATGCTACTGGTCCAACTCCTCAAGAAGGAAATAGTAAAACTAAATACGAACACATCCAAAAAGGCTGGGTGGGTTCTATGTTAAATGTAAGAGGTGTTGATGAAGTTAGGGCGGTTCAGAAAATAGCGGTAGAGCAAAGTCGTTTGGGTATACCCTTGATCTTTGGTTCAGATATCATTCATGGCTATAAAACTCTAGCGCCCATTCCTTTGGCAGAAAGTGCCAGCTGGGACCTGGAAGCCATTGAAAAATCAGCTCGTAATGCGGCTATCGAGGCCAGCGCTACAGGACTGAATTGGACGTTTGCCCCTAACGTCGATATCTCAAGAGATGCGAGATGGGGACGTGTCATGGAGGGAGCTGGTGAAGATCCATACTACGGTAGCCTAGTGGCTGCTGCTAGAGTCAGAGGTTTTCAAGGAGATGACCTTAGCGCCCACAATACAATCCTGGCTTGTGCAAAACATTTTGCTGGATATGGGTTTTCTGAAGCTGGAAGAGATTACAATACGGTTGACATCAACAGATCCACCTTGCATAATGTCGTACTACCACCTTTTAAAGCTGCGGTAGATGCCAATGTAAAAACCTTAATGAATTCCTTTAATGAATTGGATGGCATTCCCGCCACGGCCAACTCCTATCTACAAAGAGAGCTATTAAAAGAAAAATGGGGATTTGACGGCTTTGTAGTCTCAGATTGGGGTTCGATTGGAGAAATAGCTATCTGGGGTGCCGCCGAAAATTTGAGGGAAGCCGCTAAAAAGGCTGCTATCGCCGGGTCTGATATGGATATGGAATCTTATGCTTATGTGGAGCATCTCGTAGCCTTGGTAAAAGATGGAGAAGTGCCTGAATCAGTCATCGATGAAGCCGCGGGAAGAATACTGAAAGCCAAGTTTGAACTAGGCCTTTTTGACGACCCTTACAAATATTGTGATGAAACAAGAGAAATCACACTGATTGGAAGCGAACAGCAAAACCAAGACGCCTTAGACATCGCTAAAAAATCCATCGTACTTCTCAAAAATCAAAACAACTTACTTCCACTTAAAAAATCTGGACAGGACGTATTGGTGATCGGTGACCTTGCTGATGATAAAAACAGCCCGTTAGGAAGCTGGCGCATTGGATCTGATAATGAGACCGCAGTGTCCATATTGGAAGGTATGAAACAGTATGATGCCAATATTTCTTACCAACAAGGTGTGCGCTTGACTGATGCCAACGCAGAGTTTACCCTGGAGGTTCAAGTCAATGAAACTGATCCTAGCGGAATTGACGCTGCCGTTCAGGCCGCCAAAGGAAAGGATGTCGTTGTCATGGTACTGGGCGAACACGGATTTCAAAGTGGAGAAGGAAGAAGTAGAACCGACCTGGACCTTCCGGGACTTCAACAGGAATTATTGGAAGCGGTTTATGCCGTCAATAAGAATATTGTCCTGGTATTGAACAATGGTAGACCGCTTGCTATCAGCTGGGCGGATGAGAATATTCCTGCGATCGTAGAAGCCTGGCACCTGGGAACACAAGCGGGAAATGCGGTAGCCGCCGTACTTTATGGCGATCATAATCCAGGTGGAAAACTTACCCTTTCCTTTCCTCGTAATATTGGACAAGTTCCTATCTATTACAATTATAAAATGACGGGACGTCCGACCAATTTACCCGGAGCGCCGGATGACCTGGTATTTTGGTCTCATTACAGTGATGTGGAAAATACCCCCTTGTATCCCTTTGGCTACGGACTGAGTTATACCACATTTGACTATGATCAGTTGAGCTTAAGCAACCAAGAAATTGGAATGAACGATAAAATCGAGATACAGGTGAGATTGACCAACACTGGCGAGGTTGCAGGGACGGAAGTCGCTCAATTATACATCAGGGATAAAGTGGCCAGCATAACGAGACCTGTTCGCGAGCTCAAAGGGTTCAAGAAGGTAAGTTTAGCGCCTGGTGAATCAACGATCATTACCTTTGAGTTAGATCAATCTACCTTGGGCTATTATAATAATGACGGAGAATATATGGTCGAGCCAGGAACTTTTGAGATTTTTGTAGGTGGTGATTCTTATGCAGACCTCACCAGCTCCTTCCGTTTGAAATAATACATATATCATCCCAAAAGTAAAAAACCTCTTTAAGCCTCAAGCGCTAAGAGGTTTTTTACTTTGGGAATGATTCAATCTTAGTTGATCGGATGGCATCAAGATTCCACCGCTGAGACAAATCCGATGATTATTTGCAGATCAACAGCTTATTAAAATGATCTCCCTCTTATGAGATTGAATGATAGGATTTAGCTGATTCATAAACAAATGAATTGATTCCATCATACACCATCGACAAGTCCATAAGCCTCCGGAAAGGTAGTCGAGCAAAGTACCTCAACTCAACGTATTAAAACTGATGGTTCGTGCATAGGACTCAACTAAAAGTACTGGCGTTTACTTAGTAGAAGAAATTTTGGCCTGCCGTAATCTTTCCAGTTCGTTCTCGATGTCTTTCATACGTTTAGCTGTGAGTGGATACATGGCCAATAACACTACACCTATCAGCACAAAAACTGCTGGTACGATACTCATATTCAATTTGATTCCTTCCAACATTTGCGCTGTTTTGGTAGCGATGTTACCGTCGTACTCAAAAATTCCCAATACGAACAAAGTAATGGCTCCGGCAGCTCCACTACCAAATTTCATTGCCAATGTTCCCGCACTAAATATCATCCCAGTAGGTCTGGAACCTGTTCTGAGCTCTGTGTCATCGGCTGCATCACCCAGCATAGCAAAAAACAAGACAGGCATTATTCCTGCTCCAAACTCAGATAGCATTCCCAAAATAAAAACAGCTACTACATCTTGTGGCTCTAAGAAAAAAATCAGAGCTGCACAGGCAGAAGAACTAATAATACATATGTGAAAAAGGCTAACCTTTCCCAGCCAACGCGTGAGAATTGGCGCAAAAAAAGTAGAAATCATCGCCACCACCAATAAAGAAATCAGATAAAGCCCCAACAAGCCCTTATCCCCACCCCAAGAGGTCAATGCTCCAAAGGTTCCCTGGGAATCATCTATATAATGTTCAAAATAAAAAGCCGCAGCTCCTCCTTTGATGATGTTGTAGGTTACAAATACAAAGCCAATAAATAATAGAATTAACCAGGCCTTGTTGGTGATGATCGATTTTACATCCTCTACCAGCGGAGCAGGTTTCCTTTCCAAAGGCTTAACCCTTTCTCTAGTGGTAGCAAAAGTGATGATGGAAAACACTGCCAGAATAGCAGCCAGTATGTACATGGTATACTGATAGCCCAATATCTCATTACCACCTCCCAATTTGTCTACCAAAGCAATAACTCCAATCGTGGCAATAATCCCTCCAAAATAGGCCCCAAAAAATCGGTAAGAACTCAACACGGTACGCTCCTCAACATCTGCGGTCATCACCCCCATCAAAGCCGAATAGGGAACATTGTTTGCGGTATAAGTCAGCGTATAAAGGATGGAAGTGGCATACGCCCAAATGATTTTACCATTCATGCTCAAATCAGGTGTCGTAAACTGAAGAACCAAGGCGATCCCAAAAGGTAAGGCAGTCCACAGCAACCAAGGCCTGAATTTACCCCATTTGGTCCTGGTACGATCGGCAATACGCCCCATGACAAGATCGGTAAACCCATCGCCTATCCGGATCACAAAAAAAAGTATTCCTGTCACTGCTGCCTCCAGGCCAAATACGTCGGTGTAAAAGATGGGTAGAAATGGTCCAATGGTACGCCAGGCAATATTGGCAGCTGTATCTCCTAGGGCATAGCCTAGTTTCTCCTTGATGGACAGTTTTTGGGTGGCAGTTTTCATGGTTTGGTTTTATTGAGGTAAGGTTGTACCGCGCAAGTCGATGGAAAAATCAACGGTTGCCGTGGTGGTATCTCTTTTATCCTTGTCTTCTAAGCGTTCTACCAACATCCTCACCGATTGCTGGCCAATCTGCTCAGCATGCTGAGTGACGGTAGATAATTGAGGATAGGACATATGTGAAATATCATCTGAGGAAAAGCCTAGAATGGACAAATCCTGAGGAACTTTTTTACCCATTCGCTGAGCGACATTTGTCGCAATGATTCCAGATATATTATCAATACATAATAGACCATCTACATCCTTGTGCTGGGCAAAAAGACCTTCCAACTGATCGTTGAGCAGCGCATCATTGTCATCCATGTTGACCACATGCACTTCCCCTTTATAATCTGGTGAATTTTCAATAGCTTTTTTATACCCCAATACCCGGAGTTTTCCAACACTTAGATTGCCCAATCGATTGAGCAACATGATTTTTTTTCGTCCTTCTTTGATCAGTACCTCAGCACCTTTGAAGGCAGCGTTGAAGTCATCGATGATCACTTTATCGCATTCTACTTCATTAGAGACCCGATCAAACATCACGATGGGCACCTCCTGCCCAATGGTGTCTTTTAAATGATTTACTTCGCCTTTGACCTGTGTCTCCTCGGCAATCGACATGATAAACCCATCCACACTACCATTGGCCAACAAATTAAGGCTGTCATTCTCCTTGTCGTAAGACTCATTGGATAAACAAGTAATGATATTATATCCCAATCTGTTGGATTCCTGCTCAATACCGTAAAGGATACGGGCAAAGAAACCGTTGAGAATATCCGGTATGATCACGCCTATTGTTTTTGTCTTCCGGTTTTTAAGACTTAATGCTAGGGTGTTGGGCCGGTAATTTAATTCTTTGGCGATTTCCTTAACACGGGCAATGGTCTCTTTACTAATTTCTGGGCTGTCTTTTAAAGCCTTTGAAACAGTAGATACTGAAACGCCAAGCGTAGCTGCTAAATCCTTAAGGGTGATCATGTGGTAAAATTTTTATTACTTATAAAAATAGGCTTAACAAGCACACACTTGCAAATCCAGAAATAGATAGCAATGTAGTCATTACTGACCAGCTTTTGAGTGTCTGGGCTTCATTTAAGCCTAAATACTTACCCACCAGCCAGAATCCGCTATCATTGACATGGGAAAAAATTGAAGCTCCAGAGGCGATTGCAATGACCAGTAGGGCAAGCTCTGGAGCAGAGACTTGAAGTGTATCTAAACTTCCGCCCGAATCTGGATATAGCACTGAAGCCAGAATACCTGCAGCGGTAATCATCGCGACTGTAGCACTACCTTGCAAAAGCCTTACTATTACCGCCGTCGCATACCCAAGCAGAAGCATCCCCCAATCCGCTTTCGCGAAAGCGTCTGCCATCATCACTCCAGCTCCAGTATCTATCAACACCTGTTTAAACACTCCACCTGCACCTGTGAGCAAAATAATTATTCCAGCCTTTTCCATGGAGAAGGTCGAGATGTCCATGAGTTTTTTCAATTCCACCTTCCTCTGGATACCCAAAAAATACCAAGCCAGCAGGTTAGCCAGGATCAATGCGGTAAATGGATGGCCTACAAATTTGATCCAACTGATCAATTCATTTCTATCTCCTGATGAATCCACAAAAACATAAGTCGATAAAGTGTTCATTACGATCAGTAGGATAGGAAAACCTATGATGGCCAATATCAGTCCTACCGACGGCTGGTTTTCCCTGACCTTTGAAGCGGTCTCGGTAAATCCGGGAGCTTTGATATCAAGTCTCGAACCGATATACTTCCCAAAAAGCGGCCCACATACAATGGCGGTTGGAACTCCTACGGCAAAACCAAAAACGATCACCCACCCCAAATCGGCCTTTAAAATATCGGCTACAGCTACTGGCCCAGGTGTAGGTGGTATAAAACTATGGGTAATGGCAAGTCCTGCCAGTAATGGTATGGCATATAGTAATAATGATTTACCAGACTTTCGCTGCAATGAATAAATAACTGGTACCAAAATGATAAACGCTACATCAAAGAAAACTGGTATCGCCACTACAAAACCTGTAATCATCACAGCCCAACTGGCTCGTTTTTCTCCAAACAACTTAAGTAAAAATTGGGCAAGTGCCTCAGCGCCACCTGAATGCTCAAGCATCGCCCCAAACATGGCTCCCAGTCCTACTACCACAGCGACAAAACCCAAAGTACTTGCCATACCTTGTTGAATAGCAGAAATCAGGTCCATCGGGTGCATTCCTGAAGCGATTCCAACAATGATACTGGAAATCAATAAGGCAATGAATGCCTGCAATTTGCAACGCAAAATCAAAAAAAGTAGAACAGCGATACCAAGAACTATGGCCAGTAAAAGTGAATAATCAATCATTTGTATCCCAATTGGTATGGTGTGTTCTAAGCGGATCATCATCGGTCCTGCGATACGTATGCGCCCCAAAGAAATCGCGCTGCGCTTGTATAATGGAAGCACTGGATCTTTTCTCTGTCATAGCATCCCAATATTGCAGGGCCGTTGAAAAGGCAGGTATCGGAACCTGACTTTTTACAGATTTGATCACCACGTCTGCCAACGATGTTCTGGACTCAAATAACAGATTCAAAATTTTCTGATCTCGGAATAAATTATCTTGAGTTGCCAACAAATCCACGCAGGAAGCCATAAGTTTTGATTTGATGATACATCCGTTTGTCCAGATGCGGGACAGCTGGCCTAGATGAATGTTCCAGCCCTGTTGTTCCGACTTTTTCCTGATCAGTTCAAATCCTTGGTGATGATTAAGCCATCTGACCATCCTATATGCCTGTTCCAATGCAAAGAGATCAATCTTGACATTTCTGAAACCTTCTGGCCTGGAGGGGTTGTTGACTGAAAGATAGAGGCGCTCTGATTTTAAAAAAGAAGTATGTCTAGCAAATACGGCAGCAGTCATGATGGTCGCCGGTTCACCAGCTTCCATGGCCATTGTACTGGACCATACTCCTGTACCTTTACTAGAGGCCTGATCTTCGATAAAATCGATCAAGTGATGTTCACCTTCTTTCTTTCTAAGGATTTTTGCAGTAGCACCCAGCAAATAGCTATTCAAATCAGTCTTATTCCATTGATCAAGCAAATCGGCGATCTCTTGATGCGACATCGATTGATTAAGCAGGTGATGGACCTCAGCCAATAGCTGCATTTCTCCGTACTCGATCCCGTTATGCAGGGTTTTCACAAAATGACCTGCCCCACCAGAACCAATGTACGTAACACAAGGCTTTCCTTGCGTGTCTGTAGCAGCGATGTCAGCCAGCATTTTTTCTACTAATTGATAACTTCCAAGATCTCCACCTGGCATTAATGAAGGCCCTGTCAGTGCACCTCTGGCGCCCCCAGAGACTCCCATTCCCAAGAATTTTATTCCCTGAGCAGCAAGTTTACTTCCTAAACGCTCTGTTTGTTGATAATGTGAGTTACCTCCATCGATCAATATATCATCCTTCTCCATCAAAGGCGTAAGGGAATCTATTACCTCTTCTACGACAGATGAGGGAACCATCAGTAAGATTTTTCTTGGAAAATCTAGACTATCAATGAAATCATTGATTTGGTCAAATGCCAAAACCTGATCTTTATCTTTATGTTGCGCGGCAAACTGCTTTACTAAATCCTCTTCTCCCTTTGCTGACCTATTATAAACAGAAATGGGGTAATTCTTGCCAGCTAGGTTAGATGCTAGGTTTTTTCCCATCACCCCTAAGCCATAAATTCCAATGAAAGATTTTGAATTCATCGCAATTCATTTTTTATGTGAGAGACGACCTGGTCCAACGGCTGGCCAGCATCAATGCGGATTGCGTCGGTTGGGGGTTCTAAAGTCTCGAATTGCGATCTCACCAGTTTTGGATCAAAAAAATGGGACTTCCTCGATTCCAAACGCTTTTGAATCAATGGTACAGAAGCCTGAAGAAAAACCCAATGTAGGTGATCAACACCTTGGGCCAAATGATCCCGATAACTCTGCTTAAGTGCAGAGCAAGCGAGTATCAAGCTAGCTCCCTTTAACTCTCTCAAATACTTATTCAAGGATTCAAGCCACGGCCACCGATCTGTATCATCGAGTGCGATTCCTGCCTTCATTTTTTGAATATTGGACAATGGGTGGAAATCATCGGCGTCTTGAAAAGGACAGTCGAATTCCTCAGCCAACTGTCGACCTACGGTTGTCTTTCCAACACCGCTTACACCCATGATAATCACTATTCTATTCATAAGTAAAGCTTGTTCCGTTTGAAGTACTTGAATCTGCACCAACCCAAAGGTTGAAAAGCCCTGGCTCGGTCACTTTTTCCATGTTTCGATTGACAAAAGCCAGATCTTCTTTCTTGAGCCAGAACACGACTTCGGTTGAGCTACCTTGATCAAGGTCAATGTGTTGAAATGCTTTAAGTTCTTTTACTGGCCTGGTCAAGCTGGCCGTTTGATCCCTGATATACAATTGAACCACCTCATGTGACTTACGGTCTCCTATATTGGTCAATTCAACACTTACACGCAAACTGTCACCGGCTTTGATCACAGTTTTGTCTATATGGACCTTACCATAAGAAAAACGGCTGTAACCCAACCCATAACCAAATGGAAACTCAGGTTCATAACCAACATCCAAATAATGAGAGGTATTTCCTAGCGAACTCTGCCATGCGCCTACCGGGATACTATCCATTTGTACAAACTTTTCAGGATTCACTGGTCGCCCGGTATTTTTATGGTTGTAAAACAAGGGGAGCTGACCGCTGGTTTTAGGCCAGGTAACCGGGAGTCTTCCTCCTGGTTCGGCAAGACCAAATAACATTTCATAAATCGCTGGACCAGACATGGTACCTGGATGCCATGCCATCAGAATAGCGTCCATGTGTTGTTTGATGGTATTGATCGTGATTGGTCTTCCTGCCATAATCACACCTACAATAGGTTTTCCGGTTTTGGCAAGTTCGCTGATCAAATCTTCTTGAGCTCCAGGTAAATTTAATGAGGCCCTACTGTGTGCTTCTCCAGAAAGTATCGCTTCCTCCCCTCCTATAAATACAATTACATCTGATTCTTGTGCAGCTTTTACCGCTTTCGTGAAAGCGGACTTATCCTTATCCCGACTATACGACAAAGTTTCAACAAAAGTCAGGGAAATATTTTGCTCTTCCAAAGCCATCAACGGTGTGATAGAAGCTTCAGCCTCACCGTCAAAGGTCCAGGTTCCTAATTGTTCACGGGCTTGATGGGCGAGTGGACCAATAAGAGCGATTTTGGTATTTTTTTCCAGTGGAAGTAATTGATTATTGTTTTTCAGCAGCACACTGCTTTTTATGGCTGCATTTTTGGCTTTTTGAAGATGCTCTTGGCTGTAGATTTTTCCATCCAGATGAGCTGGTATAAATGGTCGTTCAAATAATCCCAATTGAAATTTTACGCGCAGAATGTTAGCGACGAGAAAATCAATCTGTGATTCATTAACCTTTCCTTCTTCTATCAAAGTCATCAGATAGCTTTCATAGGTACGGCTGGTCATTTCCATATCTAGACCCGCATTGACTGCAAGTTCGGCTGCCTGTTTTTGATCTGCGGCAAAACCATGGTTGATCATCTCCAGAACAGAATTCCAGTCGCTGACCACAAACCCATCAAACTGCATTTCTTTTCTTAAGACTTGGTCTAGCAAGAACTCATCTCCAGAAGCCGGTACGCCGTTGACCTCATTAAATGAAGTCATGACCGTAGGTGCGCCAGCATTTAAGGCAGCTTGAAAGGGAGGCAGATAAACATTACGCAATTGTGCCTCGTCGATCGTGGCGGTGTTATAGTCCCTACCTCCTAAAGCTGCTCCATAACCGATAAAATGTTTGGCGCAAGCTGCCATCGCAGTAGGGTCGTTCAGGCTGTCACCTTGAAAACCTTGAATATAAGCTTGTGCCAAAACTGAGGCTAAATATGGATCCTCGCCAGGAGATTCGGCTATACGACCCCAGCGGGCGTCTCTAGAAATATCAAGCATGGGCGCAAAGGTCCATCTGATGCCCTGAGCACTGGCCTCAACAGCACTTACTCTGGAAGCATCAACGACAACCTGTTGGTCCCAAGAGGCTGCTAGCCCTAATGGTATGGGGAAAATAGTTTTGAAACCATGAATCACATCACGGGCGAATATCAAAGGAATTCCATGCGGACTCTCCTCGACGGCAATGGTTTGAAGTTCTTTGACATAATCCGAATTCATGACATTGAGAAAAGCACCAATATGTCCCTCCCTCACCGCTTGCTTGAGAGAATCGGGTAAGACTTTGGTCCTACTGGAAGTCCCCCTAAGATTGAGTTGGCCAATTTTTTCTTCCAAGGTCATTTCTGACAATAATTGGTTGACTTTCTGATCGATTTTCGATGGCGGACGCATGGAATGAGTTTCGGAAGTCGCACAACCACGTATGCCGAATGCCATCAGTACAACCAATAAAAGCAATAATGGAACAGACCACTTCATTACTGACCGGATAAGTTGGTCTTAAAAACCGAAGCAGGAACGCCCTTTACACCAGGTTCAACAGAAAAAAGTGATCCCGCCAGTGGAAACCGGTTCAACTCTTCATCAGTCATATCAACTCTAGCCGTAGTAATGTACAGGGTAGCCAAATCCTTACCTCCAAAAGCACAAGAAGTAACATTATGTGCTGGCACCTGAATAGTTCGAATGAGCTTGCCGGTCTTTGAGTCGTAATTGGCCACCGCGTTACCATTCCAAAGACCTACCCAAAGGTTATCGTTAGCATCAATGGCCATACCATCTGGAAAACCTAATGTTTCTGGCACTTCCACCAAAGTACGCTCATTGGAGATGGTGCTGGTGTCTACATCATAATCAAAAGCCCTGATCTTTGCAGTGGGTGTGTCGATATAAAACATAGTGGTAGCATTTTTATTCCAAACGATGCCATTGGAAATGGTAACCGAATCTAACATCACCTGGACATTTCCCTCTGGAGTGATTTTGTAGAGTTTCCCTTCAGGCCTGCTTTGTTCCAAATGCATGGATCCCACCCATAAATTCCCGTTGGGGTCGCATTTCCCGTCGTTGAAACGATTGGTCGTAACTTCTTGTTCCACATCTGAAAATAATGCTGAGACTCCTGAAGACAAACTAACTTTATAAATACCATCTTCCAGTGCTACCAGAGCCTCTTCATCCGTACTAGCAACAACGGTACCTGGCCTGGAAGGCAAATCGATGGTTTTGTTTTCACCTGTGATCGGTTGGTATCGGTGAAATTTTTTTCCTTCGATATCTATCCAGTATAATTCTTCATTCTTTGCATTCCACAACGCTCCTTCTCCTAAACTCGCCTGGAATTCCAGTTCCAACCTTGCCGTTGGTGATTGTTGTTCTGAAGTGGTTTGCATAATAGAAGAATCTTTGGTTTTTTCCTTACAGGATGTGTTTGCAATCATTAATAACAATCCAACTAGCAGGAGTTGATATCTTTTTGGCTTCAAAAAATGATTCAATTGAACTTCGGTCTTCATACTTAAGTTTATCAAGAAATCCCTAACGCTATTATTTATTAAAGTGGCCAGAGGTATTCGAGCTAAATTACATCGATATCGTAATACGATTTTACTGGTTCCTTTACTGATTTTATAAGTTAGTACGTGGCGTATTATTTTCTCACCAAAATAAACTCTGATCGTCGGTTCAACTGATGCTGTGCTTCTGAACAGTCAACTCCATTGGAGCACTCATTAATTAATTGTGTTTCACCGAAGCCTTCTGCGGTCAGTCTTTCTTTAGCAATACCTCGATCGATCAGATATTTCATGGTGCTCTGAGCTCGTCTATTGCTCAGCTGTAGATTATATTGATCCGGTGCTCTACTGTCTGTATGTGACTTTATATTAATCACGGTAGTGGGTTGCGCCTTCATAAAAGCCAATACCTTTTGTAATTCCAATTCGGCATCGTATCGAATCTCACTTTTATCGAGATCAAAATAGATGGGGTTGAGCGATAGCACGTCATTGAGATCATCGCCGATCTGGAGCTCATTGAGACGATCGTTTACAGATGGCTCTAACTCTATCTGAATTTTAATACTTTTAATTTGAGCAGGTGTTGTCACCACAATTTCTTCAGGCTGCATTCCTTCCGTTTCAGCACGTATGATGTAAGTTTCTCCGCAGTTAAGAAGGAATGTGGTCTGGCCTTCGTCCATGAGGAGTTTGCTGGCTACCTCATTATTCTCTTTATCAAGAACCATCACCTTGACCTCTGAAAGATTATCCGGAGTAGCTGTTGTGCTAACTATAACCTGGGAGTATATCCGACAGCGTAGAGGTGTCAACTCCTTTAAGGAATAGATATCATCCAGTCCTTTTCCAGAAGATCGGTTAGAACTGAAGAAACCTCTCGAAGTTACCTCATTGATCATAAAAGCAAAGTCGTCCTGAGGGCCATTGATCGGTACACCAAGATTAACAGGCATTTGATCCATCGATCCAGCGTCATCTAGTGAAATCACAAAAATATCTAAGCCACCGAGCCCAGGATGACCATTGCTGGCAAAATACAGTTGTTGACTTTCACTTACAAATGGAAAAAGTTCATTGCCAGCAGTATTGATCGCTTTCAAATTCACTGGAACACCCAGACTGCCGTCATCATGAATATCCACGTACCAGATATCCGACAAAGCTTTATCTCCCTGAGCTCCCATGGTACTTCCAGGCCGATCACTGGCAAAATAGAGTCGGCTGTTGTCGGCATTGAGCGCAGGGTGCGCCGTAGAAAATTCATCACTATTGATAGAAAGTTCCTCGATATCCACCCATTGTTTTTCCATGTCATCCCAATTCGCTCGATAAATCTTCAGCTTATTCACTGATTCAGCGCTCTGACCATAGTTCCCTTTACTGAAATTATTTCTTGTAAAATAAATACTTTGACCATCTTTTGTCAGTACGGCATTGCTTTCGTGGAATTGAGTGTTGAGACCTGTGTCGTATCGGCGCATGTTGTTCAAAACGCCTGAACTATCTGCATCGGCGATATACAGATTTAGAAAGGTCCGCCCACTCCATTTGTGACGGCGTTTAATCAAAGACGAACTGTCCTTTGAGCTGGCAAATAAGACTTGTTTACCATTATTGATATAGGTTGCACCAAAATCCTGTGCATTGGTATTTATAGCGCTATTTTTTACCTCATATCTCCCAGCTTGTAACTCAATTAATTCTTGAAAATCTATAGCTGGTCCTTCTACGCTTATATTAGACTGTGCCAGCTGTTGGTTATTCAACCCTAACATGATCTGTTCAGCGATATCGTATTTTTTGACAGCTTTGAGGCTTTGGGCATACCTGAAAAAGTAAATAGGTGCAATATCCTGTTGGGGGTATTTGAAAAGTTTGTCGTACCATTTCTTGGCTTCCCGATAGTCGTTATTGAAATAATAAGTATCTCCCAAGCGAGCAAAAAGTTCGCTGCTTTCAAATCCATTCTTGACGATTTCCAAGTACAATTGTTGGGCGCTGTCGTAAGCCAGATTTTCATATTCCTGATTGGATTGTCTCATCAGGTCCACTTGAGCCAACAATGGTCCTGCAAAGCCAAAAATTAAAATGAAATACGCACTTATATTTTTGATAGAAGATTTCATAGGCTTCAAGTTATATCTTTTTGTTTGTTCGTGAGCTGATCCAGGATAAAATAATTTTCCATCAAAATCTGATAACACTGATAAAAATAGAAAAGAGGTATATATTATCAAGGCGTTAGGGTTACCTTAAATTGAAACATTATAAGAAGTGGGAAAAGAAGTATTTCATGGGCATAGAAAGTTGATTGTACATCGCATATAGATCAATTTCAAATCGCGCAGATTGTTTCTGGAATGATTAGCTTTGCAGCCTTATTAGTACCCATGAATTTTAAACAAGAAATAGCAAGAAGACGGACCTTTGGAATCGTCTCACACCCAGATGCAGGAAAAACGACGCTTACAGAAAAGCTGCTTCTTTATGGTGGGGCCATTCAAGAGGCAGGTGCGGTAAAAAGCAATAAAATCAAGAAAGGTGCAGCAAGTGACTTTATGGAAATTGAACGCCAGCGTGGGATTTCTGTAGCCACTTCAGTATTGGCTTTTGAATATGAAGGCACCAAGATAAATATCTTGGATACTCCAGGTCACAAGGATTTTGCAGAGGATACCTTCCGTACACTGACGGCGGTGGACAGCGTGATCGTGGTAATTGATGTGGCCAAAGGTGTGGAAGAGCAAACCGAAAAACTCGTAGAAGTATGCCGTATGCGCAACATACCAATGATCGTGTTCATCAACAAAATGGACCGGGAGGGTAAGGATGCCTTTGATCTTTTGGACGAAATCGAGCAAAAATTAAATCTAAAAGTAACTCCGCTGAGTTTTCCTATTGGTATGGGTTATGATCTGAAGGGAATTTATAACCTTCACAAAAAGAACGTCCATCTGTTTACCGGGAATTCATCCAAGGATATTCACAGTACAACCGAAATTGATGATCTCAATAGTGCTGCATTGGACGAGTTACTGGGGTCAAAAGCGGCTGGAACCTTGCGCGAAGAACTTGAATTAGTTACTGGAATCTATCCCGAATTTAACCGTCAGCAGTACCTGGCAGGTGAATTACAGCCCGTATTTTTTGGGAGTGCACTTCATAATTTTGGGGTGAAGGAATTACTGGACGGTTTTGTGGAAATCGCTCCAGCTCCGAGACCTAAAAAAGCCGAGGAACGATTGGTAGCACCAGATGAGAAAGATTTTAGCGGATTTGTATTTAAAATCCACGCCAATATGGATCCTAAACACAGAGATCGACTTGCCTTCGTAAAGATCGTGAGTGGTAAATTTGAACGCAATACGGCTTATAAACATGTACGTCTGGACAAAAATCTAAAATTTTCCTCGCCAAATGCTTTTTTTGCTGAGAAAAAGAAAATTGTGGACGAGAGCTTTCCAGGCGATATAGTCGGATTGCATGATACCGGTAACTTTAAGATCGGTGATACCCTTACCTCTGGGGAAAGCTTGCATTACAAAGGCATACCTTCTTTTTCACCAGAGCATTTTAGGTACATCAATAATGCCGACCCAATGAAATCAAAGCAATTGGCCAAAGGTATCGACCAGCTGATGGATGAAGGGGTAGCACAGCTCTTTACACTGGAACTGAATGGAAGAAAGGTCATCGGAACAGTGGGAGCTTTGCAGTTTGAAGTGATCCAGTACCGACTTGAACACGAATATGGGGCGACTTGTAGTTATGAAAATCTCAACGTACACAAGGCCTGCTGGATAGACACTCATGACTGGGAAAGTGAAGAATTCACAGATTTCAAAAGGGTAAAGTCAAAGTTTCTGGCCAAGGATAAGCGTGGTCAATTGGTATTTTTAGCCGATAGCGCGTTTAGTTTACAGATGACTCAACAAAAATATCCCAGTATCACCTTTCATTTTGTATCAGAATTTGAGCCCTTGGTACAAGAATGATACAGGTGTCGCTTTCGCGAAAGCGAAAAAACAAAAAGGCCTGATCAAACGACCAGGCCTTTTTTTATTTTATGGTTTAATCTTAGTCACAATCAGCAAACTGCCCTAAGCCTGAAACAATAAATTCGGATCTACGATTCAACTGATGCGCTTCCTCGCTACAGGACACTCCGTTAGAACATTCATTGACCAATCGCTGTTCACCATATCCTTTGGCTTGTAATCTGCTAGGATCAATACCATTATCAATCAACCATTGCCTCGTACTTTGCGCCCTTCTTTCAGACAACTGATCGTTGTAGTCATCATTTGCTCTACTATCCGTATGAGAACGGATATCAATGGATGTATCTGGATATAATTCCATGAATGATTTTACTTTAGCCAATTGTTGCGCTGCATCTGGACGAATGTTTGATTTGTCAAAATCAAAATAAATCTCTTCGATGTCCAAAAGTTGGGCAAGATCATCACAGTTGACGACTGGAATACGATCTAAGGAAATAGCCAGCGCAATATCGATCACATTAGACTCTTCAGGCGTGGTAAAAAATTCTTCGTCAGGTGTATAGTCAGCTTTTTCCGCTTGTACGAAATATGAACTACCACACTCCAACTTAAAGGAATAAGCACCATCTGCTTTAGTGGTCATTTGGGCTACTTTTTGATTGGAATCGTCCCTAATACTCACAACAGCCATATCCATGGGTTCCCCCGTAGTCTCATCAGTTACGGTGCCTTCCAGGACAATTTCGCAGGTGTCGCGTAAATCTTCTGTTTGAATGAACCTATAGATATCATCGTCGCCTTCTCCCTTAGGTCTATTGGAGGAAAAATATCCAATACTAGTTTCATCATCAACGATAAACGCAAAATCATCTTTTGGAGAATTGATAGGTTTACCGATATTGACCGGTTTACTCCAATTTCCATCTGCATTGATGGTACTGGCAAAGATATCCAGTCCGCCTAGCCCCTGATGACCACTAGAAGCGAAGTAAAGCACATTGTTTTTACTTACAAATGGGAATGTTTCCCGACCTGAAGTATTCACTATTCCCAGATTTTCAGGTTCAGAATAGGTTCCATCCTCATTGATCTCTACAAACCATAAGTCAGATTTCGCAAATTTTTGATCTAGATCATAACCAACACTTCCAGGCATATCACTAGAAAAATAAAGTCGCTTACCATCCGGACTCAGGGCAGGATGTGCCACAGAATATTCATCATTATTGAACGGGAGCTCGACTGGATTAGTCCATCGACCATTTTTATAATCGGTCTTTAATATTTTGAGACGATTGATGCCTTCCAGGTCCTCCTTGTATTTCCCTGCTACATAGTTGTTTCTAGTGAAATACATGGTCTTACCATCCTGGGTAAAAGCTGGTGTACTTTCATGGAATTTAGTATTAATTTTACCACCCATACGCTCTACCTGACTCAGTACGCCAACACTATCAGGAATCGCCGTGAACAATTGTAAAAATGGTTGATTATTCCAAGAATGTTTACGACGCACCAGTGAACTAGAATCTCTGGAACTGGCAAAGACAATTTTATTGGCATTATGGTAGAAAGCGGGACCGAATTCAGACGTGTAGCTATTGATTTCTTTGGCGTTTTCTACAATAAACCTGCCTGATTGAAAGTCAATCAACTGTAAATAATTGGGCTCTTCAGCATATTTATTTGCCCTGATGTCGTAGCCTTGAAACGAGTTGAATGTGGTCATCAATTGATTTGACTCACTATATCGTTTTACGGACTTTAGCGATTGGGCGTATCTAAAATAGTATTCCGGCCCTATCTGATCCTTATACTTGGCAAATAATTTATCATACCAAACAACGGCCTCTTTGAGGTCATCATTGAAGTAATAAGTATCTCCAAGTTTTGAGAACAACTCTGCGCTTTCATAACCATTGTCGGCCATCTTCAAATAAAGTTTCTGGGCGTCGATGAAGGCAAGAACCTCAAATTTTTTGTTGGCCTTATCCAGATCTTTTTTTTGTGCATAGACCGTTGCAGTCAGGCCAAAAAAGGTCAGGCACCATAGTAATTTTTTAAACATAAGTCCAGTGTTCATTATTAAAAGAATCTAGGAGTAACAATTCTATCGTAATTATTAAATAATTCGAATCGCATAAAGAGTTCATAACTCCCATCATTATAAATAGCATTCCCTAATTCTGTCGTTTCCCGGTCATAGGCAAATCCGATCAACATCTGATCGCTCAGTTGAAAACCTACCAATCCTGTCACAGCAGCACTCCATCTATAGGCGGCTCCCACGGTAAATTTTTCATTGAAAAGGAAATTAGCGCTCAAGTCTACCTGAAGTGGTGCTCCAGTTACCAGCTTGACCATACCTGCTGGTTTAAACTTCACATTCTCACCTAGATCAAAGACATAACCAGAAGTCAGAAAGTAATGGATACGCTCTTCTGCAATAAAGGTGGTACTTGACTGAGTATCTTCGTCAAAATGATCTGTTTGAAGTAAATTTGGACTACTCAGACCCAGGTAAAACTTCTCTGTGTGATAATGCACCCCTACTCCTACGGTTGGGGAGAGTCTATTTTCAATATTATTCTGTAGTCTTTGATCTCCTGGATTGAAAATATTCAATTGCGTAAAATCAACATTCAACACATGAAAGCCACCTTTTAAGCCAAAACTAAGGTTGGATTCCTCACCTACTGGAATTGTGTAACTGAAATCTGCAGCTACGTACGTTTCATCAGCTGGACCGATCTCATCGTTGACAATACTCAAACCTAATCCGACCCTGCTGTTGGCGATGGGGGTATGAAAGGAAAGCGTTTGCGTTTTAGGCGCACCGTCCAATCCAACCCATTGACTTCTGTGCAAACCAACGATACTTGCGACACCGCGATTTCCAGCGTAGGCAGGATTTATTACAATAGGATTGTACATATACTGGCTGTACTGCGGGTCTTGTTGGCCCTTTACCGCTTCCGCGAAAGCGAATAGAATTAAGAAACAAAGTAGTTTTTTCATGCTTTTATGTATATAATTCCAGCCTTTCCCTGACGGGAAAGGCTAAAATTCTATCGATTAATGTATAAATAACCTGCCTTTTTGATGGTCTCATTTTGGTCATTGATGTATTCAATGACATAGAAATAAGTTCCTTCAGGAAGTAGCTCACCTTGTGATACGGTTACTCTTCCTTCAGAAACACCTCTAAAGGCTTTACTGGCATTGTTGTAATTATCTACCGCATAGACTTCTACACCCCACCTGTTGTAGATGTGTACCGAATTCTCAAAGTTCTCGATACCTTGGATAAAGAAGAAGTCATTTTGATTATCACCGTCTGGTGTAACGGCATTATAGATATTAACATCTCTTGGGTCAGAGTCAAGATAATCGGGAATACCATCACCGTCAAAATCTGATGGTATTCCATCACCGCCACCTGTGATCAAATCATCGTTATCATCATCCACGTCACGATAATCAGGTTCAGCATCACCATCTGTGTTGTTCAGGTCATCAGCTGGATCATTATCGACGATTCCACCGTTCGGGTCACCATAACCACTAATATCTCCATCAAATGCGTCGTCCAAACCATCCATATCCTCGTCTACACCGCTGGCAATGATATCAGGTACTCCGTCGTTATCAAAATCAGAAACCTCTGTACTATCTGGAACTCCATCTCCATCTGAATCATCATCGAGATAATCTGGTAATCCATCATCATCAAAATCAATCGGGTCGATTCCTTCACCAGCACCAGGAGTAGTTTCATAGGCATCGTCCAATCCATTTCCATCACTATCTACGCCGCTAGGGTTAATATAACCACCAGTGGTCTGTGCTTCAATATTATCTGGAATACCATCATTGTCGCTATCCTGATCAAACCAGTCTGGTATACCATCACCGTCACTATCTCCACCACCTTCAAGCACATCGAGAATACCATCGTTGTCATCATCGATATCGTCCACGTCAGGAATACCATCGCCATCTCGATCATTGGCATATCCATCATCCAGCGTTGCCACGCTTGTACCAGCGATGGCTGTCACCGTCTCTGGATCAGAACCAATGGTTGTGATTGACAGACCCATCGGGAGGGTAGTATCATTTAGATCTACCGTTATATCCCCTGCAGGAACGACCGCTGACCAATCACCGTTCGCATCAGTGACCACGGTCTGAGTGTTACCAAGAGCATCCACAATATCAATTTCAACCCCAGCAATACCAGGTTCCCCTGGGTCTTGGATACCATCAGCATTTAAATCTAGGAATACAGTACCAGTGATGGTTCCATCATTATTCTGAGTATAACCATCATCCGTACTTGGCGTATCGGTTCCAGCTACAACAGTTACCGTTTCAGGATCAGAGCCTACTGTGGTCAGTGCGCTTCCAGCTGGTAGCGTCGTTTCATCCACATCGATATCAGTATCTCCAGCTGGCACTTGCGCTGTCCAACTTCCGTCGGCTGCAGTTACCACCGTTTGTGGGTTTCCGTTGCTGTCTACAATATCAACGCTTACACCACCCAAACCAGCTTCACCTGGATCTTGAACACCGTTTCCGTTAGCATCGTTGAACACTACCCCGCTGACCGTTCCATCAAGGGTAGGTACCGTATAACCATCATCCGTACTTGGCGTATCGGTTCCAGCTACAGCAGTTACCGTTTCAGGATCAGAGCCTGCTGTGGTCAGTGCGCTTCCAGCTGGTAGCGTCGTCTCATCCACATCGATATCCGTATCTCCGGCTGGCACTTGCGCTGTCCAACTTCCGTCGGCTGCAGTTACCACCGTTTGTGGGTTTCCGTTGCTGTCTACAATATCAACGCTTACGCCACCCAATCCAGCTTCTCCTGGATCTTGAACACCGTTTCCGTTAGCATCATTAAACACTACCCCGCTGACCGTGCCATCAAGGGTAGGTACCGTATAACCATCATCCGTACTTGGTGTATCGATTCCAGCTACAACAGTTACCGTTTCAGGATCAGAGCCTGCTGTGGTCAGTGCACTTCCGGCTGGTAGCGTCGTTTCATCCACATCGATATCAGTATCTCCAGCTGGCACTTGCGCTGTCCAACTTCCGTCGGCTGCAGTTACCACCGTTTGTGGGTTT
>NZ_RMVE01000005.1 GCF_003865345.1 Nonlabens xiamenensis
TGTGGCTTCACCAATCGCTCCTTCATTATCCACAGCTACCGCACGAAGGGTGTGGGTTCCTGCTGAAAGCGTTTGTAAGGCAGGATCATTCTGACCAGGTGCGTTCCATAAATAGGGAGCTCCATTTTCTTGTCGAATAGAGGTTGTACTTCCATCCAAGTATAGATTGACATTGGAAATGCTGCCATCGCTGTCTGTGGCTGTTACATCGACTGTACCTATATTGTCTCCTTCTGTGAACGTTGCCCCGTCTACTGGGGTAGCAAAACTCACCGTTGGATTCTCATTTTCGCCAATGATAGTGATCGTAATCTCTGCTTCACCAGTCGCTCCTTCGTTATCCACAGCTACCGCACGAAGGGTGTGGGTTCCTGCTGAAAGCGTTTGTAAGGCAGGATCATTCTGACCAGGAGCGTTCCATTCGTAAGGAAATCCATTCTCTTGTCGAATAGAAGTTGCACTTCCATCCAAATATAGATTGACATTGGCGATGTTGCCATCAGGATCAATTGCAGAGACTACTACCGTTCCTATGTTAGCACCTTCGGTAAAAGTTGCTCCTTCTGCTGGGGCTGTGAAACTCACTCTTGGAGGGAGAGTATTTCCGGTTATATTAATATAAAAATCATAACTTGATTCACAGTTGTCTGAAGAAATATCTGTAACCGTATAGGTGCCTATATCAGCTGGCTGCACATTTGTAAATGTTATTTCTCTAGTGTTAGCGGTAAATCCATTCGGACCTGTCCAACTCCAGTTTCCTCCTGAGGAACCATCTACAGTTGACTGAGGGCCAAAACTTACATCATCACCGGCATCTACTGTAATAATACCATTCGTTTGCCAATCGATATTGTTGCTACTTGAATAAGGTACGATAGCGCAAGTTGTAGTTGCTCTGAAATCCCTGACGCGATGGAAGGTAAGCATGTTGGCATCGTGCCAGCGTACTGCTTGTCCTTTTTCATTTTCCCATGCAGTCCTTGAAACAAAAATGATGTCATCTCCTTCAATTTGCATGGAAGGATAGTTAAAACCATGAAAGGCGGGAGCCACTCCATGAAGCACTTCTCTCTCTCGTGTCCATGATTTTAAATCTGTTGAGCTATAAAGGGTAATCCCTGGCCTGCGCCCTTCTCCATCGTAAAAATCAGCTTTACTGGTTAGTGCCCAAAACTTATCAGATACAGGATCATAAATACACGAGTATTTCGAACCGCTCATGGGCAAATTAAACTCGCTTGATTCGAACATCCTTTGCGTAGCAGAAAGACCTACGGCCTTTATAGGCGGACCAGCTTTTGGCATAATCACAGGCCAGCCATCTCTATCTAACAGCATGTCCGGTTCATCTCTCGACTCGACACCATCAGGGTTGGCCGTTGTGGTCCAACTGTTAGGATCCATTAGGTCGTCTGATAAATCAGCAGACACGAAGAACAACGCGGGTGGTTGTGCTGAGAGCCATACTCTTCCCTGAGACTTTTCAACCCGACAGGGGGAATTACGTAAGTAGAAATTTAGGAATACGCGAGAAGACCAGGTGTCACCTCCATCGGTTGATTTGATGATGGCTCCTAAATTATCAGCATCTCCAATAATATAGAGATCACCATTATGTTCAAATGTAGAGGAGTGTCTTACGTCATAACTCCTGACTATTTCCGTCCAGGTTAGTCCTTTATCAGTAGATTTAAACCTACGGTTATTCTGCCCTGCTATATAGTCACCATTTGGCAATATGGTGAGATGAGGATCGACAATAAATCCATCCCTGTTGTAATAAGCCCCGGTTTCACGTATTAAAACACCTTCGGCTAAATCAGAAAGGGGTAACGGATTATCAAAAAATACATGCTGCTTTTCACCAAAAATGATGGTAGGACTATCCCTGTCAAAATAAGGGAAATCTACCCAACCTTCACTAGCATCGTAATCATATGAATAAACATGATAAGTAGTAATTGAAGTAAAAAAATTGGTAGATGTTCTGGTCCAACCCGGTGCGTTCATATTGCTTAAGGGAACAGCAATATAAATCGTAGTAGATTGATCTACACTAAAAGACTCCATATCTGCAGAATTGTGATCGTCATCAATACTGCCATATACAGGAGTAGTTGCATAGTCTTTATCCGTGATCAAAGCTGGGCGCTGACCTACCCACACGTGTGCGTTACCATCACCGCTAAACCTAGGCCACGTTTCCCAATCTTTCTTTATACCTTTTCGATGGATCATCTGTCGGTCGGTACCTCTACCATTAACGTTCCAGATATCAATACCGACGCCCCGGACACGTATGTTGGGCTGTGCAAGGGAGGTGAAGCCCAATAGCAGCATGAATGCTACTAAAAATTTTGTTACATTTTTCATGGGAAAATAATTTTGTAAATGATGAGAATTTAGTTAGTTAATAAATAAAGTTGGGTAATCACCGACTTAAAAGCAGTTGAAGAATCAATTAAGAATTACATACGTAGGGGTTGAGAGTTGTAATGAATTTTTTTTATTCATTTCACTTAGGGGGTATGTTTCAAAATTTACCGTCACGTTGGCCAGAAATACTCAAGTTTTGTCATCAGCCTTGACTTTCTTGTTAGATAAGTAAGTCATACCGCATATTTTTAACTTGTCCACTTCTGGTTTTTTAAGCGGTTAGGGGTATCTGTTCTTTAATAATATAGTTTTTTATTATTAATAATTAAATCTTTTATTGATTTTATTTATAAATGGATTCAGATTTTGATCATGGGCATTCCTCTCAATTGCAATACCTGTTCTGAATATTGATCAAGAGAATCTCCTAGAAAATCACCAGCTTTTGGGTCAGTACTACGCCTTTTTCTGACATACTTTTGACAATGTAAATTCCTGTTTTCAGCGTTTCCCTGGTGTTTATAGACATAGTACCACCAGTATACTTTTCTTGCCATATCAATTGACCACCTATATCCAGGATAGAGATCTCAGCATTGCTTATACCTTTTAGCTCAATGTAGAGCGTATCGGATGTTGGATTGGGGTACATCACCAGTTGGTTCACCAAATCTCCTTTGTTGATGTCAATAACATTGGAAGCCGCTTTAAAACTTGAATCACCAGATGGAATAAGCTCCCAATGTGCGGTTGCATCATTTCCATCAGCTGAATTAATAGCGTTTCCACCAATAGCAGCAATGTAACCGCGACCAGCATCTCTGCACTCCAATTTATATATGTTACCACTAACCCATATAGGCAGCCATTCCCGATTGAGATAGGCATTGCCAAGAAAACGTTCAGCCAGCCACACCAATGGATTACCCGTGGTGGTGGCGGTCTTGATGGGACCACGTTGTGGGTTGGCATTATCCAACATGACATAACCATCAGAAGTTGGAATAAAATTCCATTGATGATCTTCTGAAGTAGAAGGGGCATATAATCCAATAGCTCCATTGTCATCAGACTTCAGCATTTCTCCTGAGGCTAGATTTTGTAGGAAGAATGCACCTGTGGGATTCCCGTTATCAACAGTTATGTCAATTGAGGCCTCAGAGGTTTCACCATCATTATCTGTTGCCACCGCTTTTAGCGTATAGGTTCCGGCCGCAAGATCAGCCAGTAAAGGATCCTGTACATTTTGTCCCCAGTCATAGGTTGCGTAATTTTCCTGACGTACAAGTAAATTATTGATAAATAATTGAACATTGTCAATCGAACCGTTGCTATCGGTCGCATCTACGGTAACAACTAGATCATGTCCTGCGGTAAAAGCGGTTCCATCTATGGGAGTGACAAAATTGACCAGCGGAGCAGTGGTTGATGTCTGATTGTACACCCGATCCAGGACTATATCAGCATAACGCTGCCCTAAGGTCAAGTAACTTTCGCGGCTAAAATGAAGACCATCGCCGTTGTCTGTCAGGCCATCTGACAATACACATGCCGTATTGTCGATAAAGGTTGGAACGGTCGTTATCATCGCATTGAAGTTGGCATGTGATGACTTAAATTGACCGATCTGCCCTGCTACAAAGAGCAAATTAGGATCTCCTAAGTCCTCCCGCAAATTGGCTACTAAACTCTGCAACCGCTCAGGGTATTGTTCTACGCCCAGCGTGCCAGAGTTAGATTCGCCCTGATGCCACAAAATGGCTTTGTATGTTCCCCATTTTTGTGCTTCAAGAGCTCTTACAATGGTTTGGGCATATAGGTCATCTGTTTTATCATTCCAGGAATTTATACTTGAACCGCCTCGTGCGTTGACTACCAATCCGATTTTGTTATTGATCGAAGAAGCAACCTCTTTGGAAAATGAAAATGAAGGGCTTACTCCCTGACCGTTAAATGAAGTGGAACCGATGTTAGTATAGCCGTTGAACGGATTGACTGCATCAATAAAGCCATCATTAGCCAACAAATAAGCATTATCAACAGGAATGAAATCACCCAACGCAGCATTCATATCATCCCTTCCTGCCATATTAGACTGTCCAATACAGAGAAAAAGATCTAGTTGTTCAAAAACTATGCTTTGCGCAATGGGACCTACACCAGGGAAACTGGTATTTAAAGGTATTTCCACCGATTCGTTTGCGGTAACCGTTTTCTGATAAATTGCTAAAGAGGTAGAAGCTCCATCAGAATAATTGAATGCCGTATTAGGCACCAGTGACCAACCAGTTACACCACTTGAAGGACCAATCAGATAAATGGTACCTGAAGCAGAGGGTATGATAAAACCTTGATCTGCCACTTTACCATCACTGGCAAGAAATTCGAATCCAGCGAACTCTGACGGAATGTTTTGTAATACATAGTTTCTGTTGGTAAAAATCTCGGCGCCGTTGGCAAAGTTTCGGTTTTCAAAAGCTCCTTGTGGCGATATCACCGATATGGGCATGGTATCAGCTGCCAGTGTAAGGTAGCTACATAGTAGTAAACAAAGTAAAAGTAAGGGTTTGAAGAAGTGGTTCATAATGAAATAGTTTAAGGGGATTTTTTAATCAAGAGTTATTTTGGTTAATAGGTGCATGGGCCAAGATCAGCTTATCAGGAAATCTGTACGGTTCGTACCTAATCATCACTTACCACCTTTTGCGATGGTAATAAATAATCATTGACATACAGATCCTTTGATAGGACCGATCCGAATGTCAATTGATCAAGACATCCACGAGAACACTCAAGTAATGACATGGCTATCAATAGCCATAGAGTAGAGTAGTAGCCTGGCAATTGACTAAGATGAAAGTGGGCTTGGCGCCGCTCTAAACACGGGTATTTTCCTCTTAGCTAAATTGGTTCGGCGCTTCTGATGCTATTTTGATCAAGTGACTACGACTGTTGTATAGGTCGTTGTATCGGCCAGTTATAGTTAATATGTCAATGCCTACTGCCTATATGTTGAAGTCGCTGGGCAAAAAGAAAGCATGTCGGATAACGGTGGTCTGGCTGTTGAAGATGGTAGTAAATTTTTCATGGGAAAATAATTTTGGAAATGATGATACTTTAATTGATCAGTATTTTTGATTAGACGCAATAAGAGTAAGGCATCAAAATTGACCCTAGGGAGGGCAAGAAATAAACAATCAGTTGTCTAAGCATCAGTGCGCCTACTTTCGCAGGTGTTTTTTAGCTCAAGGGTTTCTTGCTTATTTCAAATTTTTGAGCAGTCCTCAAAACTTTATCTTTCCTGTAAAGATACTTTTTTTAATCAGGAAACAGCTTGCTTTGAGGATTTTAACTATTTTGAATTGGTTTGGGTGTTCAAGAAAAACCCTGCATCACCCATGAAGACTAAAGGTTCACCCTTTCTATTCTAGTTAAAATATTTGGTGATACCTATAAAATGTATTTGGTATTTGAGATTTTCTTTGAAGGATCCTGATTCGAGTATGCTGGACCTCCAGCTTCAGTAAATTCATTATGTAAAGTTCCCAAGGGATCCCATTTTTATTAGTGATACCTCCAGTTTTATAGCCAAAACTCATGATTTTTAAGGATCAATGATATAATTTGCAGAGCCGATAGGGGGTGTTCTTTTGTATCAACTCGCGTTCTCAAATCAATCAACTTGAAAGCAAGTAAAGGATTTCAGCGTATACGAGGCTAGATCTGCTGTTTTGAAATTATTCACTCAGGTTGAGGTTTGTCCGCTTTCGCGAAAGCGTTATCGACTGGAAGATTTCATTTTATCTCAGTCCTTTTGTAATTCAATCACTCGATTATTGCCTATCTGTAGTACCTACTTTATTTTTTGGTTTTGATTTCATTCTCCAAATCGATGATCAAGCTATAATATTCTGATTCTAAGTCTTTACCTCTGGTGATGACCTCACTCATTTTGCTGAGAAGCAATATGTACATGTTCTTTACTTCTTGCGAATTGAAATTCTTATTGTAAGAAGCTTTGTCCTTCTTTTCTTCTTCATTTGTTCGCTCTCTAAGTTGGGCCAACACCTCCGGATGAATGCTGTAATTTTCAATGAAATATTTTTCTAAATGCTCTTTGGTATATTCTGTTACTTCATCTTCAATTTCTTGATAATCTTTAACGGTGTCATAAAGTTTTGATATTCGGATTTTTATAGAGTCGTTTGATATTAATTCTATTTTTCCTGAATTGATCATCGAATTGTAAATTCCCATGGATGGATCGAAGGTATAGTTCTTTACATTCTTTTTGATCAAGGAATCAAGATGCACAAGATTCTGATTTGAAATCGTTCCAAAGAGAAATTCATTCAAGCTATTGTTTCTTGTGATTTGAGCACCAAAAATTTGGTCGAACTCTGCAATGTTTATTCTAATCGACTCGTGTAAACTTTTCAATGTTTTAAGTTCCTCCTTTTTGAGTTGATTGTTTTGATTCCAATTGTTTATCTGTAAAGCAATCAGAATTCCAACTACGACCAACACTATTTCTCCAATAGCATATTTCAAGTATTTTCCAGTTTTGCCTTCTGAGAGTAGATTTTGTCGAAACTTTCTAAAGAATTTGATCATCAGAGGTTGCTTTTTCTAAAGATAAGATTTTAATTGATTGAAGTTCCAAAAATTTGACTGACAACGGTTTCGGTTAGGATATAGCTGCATTTTCGGCCACACAAAGAGCAAATATCCGAATAGAAGATCAGCCTCCCGATAGCTATTGGGATTCAGAAATAGGTGAGGGCTAGTAACTACTTATAGCCACTACATTGCATAGTCTGTTTTGGTTTTCAGTTATTGTCTATTCTTTCCTTTTTCTCCTTAAACTCGTCTAGACAATGGTCTAACAGATTCCCTTTGGCATGAACACATTCACAAAATTCATTTCCAATTGTTTCATATTTTGTCTGATGATACTGTTTCTTGCAGTCAGACATTGAATTTCGCGGCATAATATCAAATCCCTTCTGGGATATTAGAACTGTAACTCCAAAAGTTAGTCCCACCCCAATAAAAAATAGGAAAGGAAACTTATTATTATATTTTTCAGGTTTTTTTACAATACCATAATCAGCTATCTTCTTAAATGGCATTATGTACTTTAATCTATCGTAGTTCCATACAAGTATGTATAAATTTGCTAACACCATTAGTGGTGAGGTGACCAACGAGCCTTCAAATCTCACTGCTAAAGACAGAATACATATATTGACAATTATTGGAAAATAAAGAAGCGCACCTAAGGTTACTGTTCTGGGTATTAATAGTAGAATTGCGGCAAGAATTTGGGCAATCCCGATAAATGGATAGTAGTAACCTGTATGGTGCAAAGCAGTCAAATAGGCTCCCATTGGATGAATTTCGGAAAGACCGCTTGCGAATTTTTCGTCCATAATCTTCACTATTCCCGCAACAACAAAAGCATAAGCTAGAATTACACGACAAAAAATAGAGAAATACCAATACCATCTATTGTGTTTGACTTTTAAATAAAATTGATCAAATTTAGTTAGTCTATTCATGAGTGTCTTTGATAACGGTAACTTTTAAGCTTCTGTGAGATAAAATTACCAGAGTACTGTTGGTCGATCCAAGCAATTTAGCAAAATGAGTTGAATTTCAGAAGAGGTATTTCAGCTGCTATTACGTTTAAAGGTTGTAGTTGTACCTTGTTTTTTGTTTTTATAAAGTTCGATCGCTTTTAAATAATTTAGTCCGCTGCTTTTGGTTTGTTCGTTCAGAAATCCATTCAATTCCGGTTGGTGATCAGCAATCCAACGGACCAGTTCATCCCTATTCTTGACAAATTCCTCGACGTCAAACAAAGTGGAAGTCCTTTTGATATTATTTATTTTGTTTCCCTCAAATTCTAAGACTTCGTCGGTAATTATAGGTCCGCGATGAAGAAAGGAAATACGTTTATCGATTTTTGAAATTTTGGCTTTTACAACTCCATCTTCTTTTTCAATTTTGAGTATGTCGTAAGTGGGTTGAAACACAGCGTCCCATTTTACCCATTCAGCATATTCACTGCCGTTATATTTCTGTTCAAATCCGTCATCAACGGTTGTAAATCTCTTAGTAATTAACTCCTTTGTTTTTGAAGGATTTGAGTTGTTAATTGCCCTATAGTATTTTTTAGCAATTCCCAATTTATCTGCTTCTTTTTCATGTGTTTTGCAGGAGGTAATTCCAATGGTCAATAGAAATAATATCGCTATGGCTTTTTTCATTCGTTTTCCATAGTACATAAGGTGTTTAAGCTTTCGCGAAAGCGAACCAACCAGCTCCTCAACAGTAATCTTTACGTCAGAGTGGCTGATGGTAATTGTAAGTAGGGTAGAGTTAGTAATCAATCAAATTAGATTGAGGTGACTTGTTACTTTTGATAAGATAATTGTTCATTATTTTTTCAGTTGTAATAGTGCCAACAATAATTCCAATAGCTCCAAAAAAACTAATTCCAGTTGAACTACGGATCAAGTTTCCTAAAAAGAAGCCCATTAAAATTCCAAGAATTAAAACTCCATGGTATTTAAACACTTTCTTTTTTGCTGATTTTATTTCTTTGTTATTTTTCTCTTCATATTCTTCCTGTAATCTAACAAACCTTTCAAGATTAGATAAGAATTTTGTAAAGAAAGGTTTCTCTCTGCATTTCTAAATTATTCTTACGACGTTCCTGTAAACTAATGATATTATCGAGTTTTTATGCCTAACCCATGGACTTGGTCATGAATAGTTGTGTGTTTAAGCACCTAATTTGGTAAATAAACAACCCTGGACACAATCCGCCGACCGATAGCTATTGAGGATCCAAAAAAGGCAATGACAGCGTTATTACGTATCAGCTTAATTTTAAACTGGTTTTTATTGAATAGTTCCATTGAAAGTTTTAGATTCACTGTATACTGTAATTCCAAAAAGATTCCATTTCAAAATCCCTGTAGCTGAAAATTCTGCTTTTCCGTTGGGATTCATATTTTTTGTATCAATTGATTTGAATTCCCAAACATAACCGCTCACAAGTCCAGTTAAAAAACTGTCACTTTCAATTGGAATATATTCATTTTCCTCAATAGAATATTTAACAAGCATGTTTATATCAAAAGTCCAATTGTCTTCCAATTTCACTTGTTTTATTTCAGAGTAGTTATTTCTGTTGTAATCTTTAGTTATTGAAATTTGGTTTGAAGTTTCCTCAAAATTAGATGCTGTGATGATTTGACCAGTCCCGATTACCAGTATAACGATAGAAACAATCTTAAACTGGGGTTTGAATATTTTCTTACCTTTTGCAATAAATCCTATAATTAGGTACAAAAAGTAAATTACCATTAAACCGTTTATTATCGACCAGATTAAATGTATCATGATTTTCGTTTTCGAGTTTGTTTATAGCGTCTAGGTTATGGTAGGTTTTGGAACTAAAATTAATGAACTTTCGGTTCAGTGCCAAAACCCGCATTTAATGTAGGTATTTTTGTGCTTTTGGCTTGATATGATTTAGACAGCCATTGCTATAATGTGAGCAAATGGAAGTAGGATCATTTGAGCTAAAATCGCTCCAAGCGCTCTTGCCAAAACCATATAGCTGATAGTGCGTTTAAATTTGCTGTACATAAATTTACCTTCTGCGACTTCATCCGTCAAAAGCTATATTTATTATGCTAGCAGGAGGTTGTCGACTGTCTTCATTAACTATTCCTGCATGCTATTTGCCTGTTTAAATGGCACCGCGACTTGTTTTCCGTATTTGTATTTGCTTAAGAACTTATTTGGTAAAAGTATAATAGGGGAGAGATCTTTGTTATATCTATCGGGATTACAATCGGTATAATAGTCTAAAGGCTTTTCAGGAGTTTTGGCAATCGCTTAATTGATGATATAATGGTTTGGTTATAGGGGGTTTCCCGCAGGGCATACGTTACGCCTGTCGTTTAGCGTTTTTATATTTTCTTTTTTGTCTTACACTGAATATTATTCCAAATATCAATCCAATGAAGCCACCTAGATAGCTGAAATTGTGCATAGAACCAACCAGTATAAAGTTCCCTCGTTCAATCAGGTTGTCGGGTAAAAACCAATTTGGAGGATCTTCCACTAGGAATATTTTTCCATACAGAAGTCCGATTAAACCAGTCAAGAATGCTATTCCTGTTGTCAAGATTATTGATTTTAATGTGGCTTTGAACATTTCTTTTCCATTTCGATGAATTAATCCGATTAACCCGAGGAAAATTCCAATGATCAAACCGACCCACCAAGTCCCCAAAATTCCAACAATTGCAGTTCCGAATCTAGGGTTGTTTAAGATGATTTCAGGAGCTGTTGCCGTTCCAATGTTTTGTCCTAGTCCCCAGTGTTCAAGTCCAAATTGTATGAATTTAAACTTTGTATAATACTCTTCTGATATTGAATATGTTAATTGGTCGTGAGCAATTCCATAAATCCCGCCAAGAATTGGTGCAATTATCAATATTAAAATTAACGCTACTATTTTATTCATTCGTTTTTTTCAATGTCGTGCAACAGGTTTGTATATGATTTCGTTCCGTGTTTCAGCAAATAATTTAGCAAATACAAACTGAATAGAAAATCCGTGTTCCCGATAGCTATCGGGACTAGTAAGTAAGCTAAAGCTATCCATTAATTATATACGGCTTGAGAAAAATCTTTTCTATTTTTTAATTCTTTTCTCTTTTTGCCAAACCTTTGTTCTTCATTTTTGTTATTTAAATTATTCAGAACAAATCTATCAATGTTTATATGATTTGGTTGCGTCGTCCATAAATCATCTCTGTCGAGTATCAATTCAAGTAGTTTTTTACTTTAGTTACTCATCATTCCAAATCAATTTTCTTGAGATTTGAGCATTAAAGACAAATTGTTCTTCCTTTGAAGAAATTGACGTTTTACGCTCTCGTTTAATTTCATTTAGAAATGCGAGATCATCTTTGATTATATATTTGTACGTTAAAACATCAAATAAAACTTTACTTAAATATCTTGACTTCTTACCATTTGTGAAGTGAAGTTTTGTTTTTCTTAAATCATTATAATATATAGTACAGTTAGTAATGAGAAAACTTTCATTGTATTCAATAAACCCTTTTACCTTAAATTTTTTGGAGGTAAACTCGAGTTTTCCATTCTTTTTCTTAAAAACAAATTTCTTTGGTTTATCCAATAGTTTTTTGATTACATCATTGTATATCATTGAATTACCGAAACCTGAATAAAGCAAATTACCTTTGGAATGTAAAATTCCGTTTGAAGATAATATATTCATTGATATCGTATTGTTCTGTGAATGAAAAATTAATGGTTTATGAATTTTACTGATAATTGTATCTTGAACAAAACCAAAATTTTCACTAACGTACTGGGTGTAAACTATATTTAAAATCTCTTGATTATCGCTGACTATGTTCACAGCATGATGATCATTAGTGTTTTCAAGATAAGAGTCTTCATAGAAGTAAAATCTTAGACTATCTAAAACATCTTCAACTGAATAGTTCGAAATTATGATAGTTTTTAGTTGTTCCAACTTTTTTCTAAGTCTAACCTCATATAACTCTTTCTTCTTATCAATTGTTATGTTTTCGGAAATATATCCCGAAGAAAAAATTGTCAAATCGGTAACTTCTTCAGAATTTTTATGTAAGAATTGTCCCGTGTCATCAGTTTTACCGATTACAATTCCTTCATAAATGATGTAAGCATCTTCTATAGGTAGACCCTTATCGTTTGTAACTGATATTACAGTTTGAGCCAAAACACTATGAGAGAACAAAAGCCATAAGGTTACCAACAGTACCCTTAATTGCATTTTCAGCTGTTTACCTCTAATACCATTCGTAATCATCCCCATGATCTTCTTTAAAATTTTTGGCTCTTACTTCTCCAGTGAGTTGAGTGTGATATGTTACAGTAATAATTCCTCTGGGCGATTCTCTCACAAATCCTGGATTAAAGCTCAAGCCTTCTGGGCAACTTCTTTTATATTCAATTGGTTTACTGCCATACACCACCGCCTGATTAAGCAATTGAAACAATTGTTTCGAGTGTGAAGAGCCATGTAATTTCGAGATTACATATTTTTTCATTTTATATTGTTGATGCCACTTTATTCATAAACGACAAGTTAAATTTAAGCTCTTTCGATCAACGAAAAATGCCTTTTAATACTCTATTTTTTTTCAATGGTTTTTCGCTTTCATGTACTCCGTCGCATTTTAAGATATCAGCCCAAATGTCTGATCATAAGCGCAGACATTTATCTCAGATAGGGCATAACGGTTTTGTATAAACGTCAGTTAAGGATTAAAGTTAATGGAATTTCGGTTTAGTACAGACGTTAGAAATTCCGATTGGATTAGGACATCGTAGAATCGGCCGTAATTGCGATTATATATTGTTGAGTGTAGTTTTTATGGACGATAATATACAGTCCTTTCTTTTGGTTCTTTCGTTCCCCATAGTATTTCAACTTCGCTTTCAGTTAAATTTATTAGTCGACCTTGTGCCACTTTGTTGTTAAAATAAATAAATATACTGTCTTTCTTCAATTTGTACGGGACATATCTATTATCGCTATAGCGTACGTAAAAATTTTCCAGGAAAATTACAAATTTAGTTTTGTCAAATCTTGAATGAGTAAGCCATCTTCCTTTTAATCGATTCAAATCAAATTCTTGATTAGTAAATTCTATTTCAGTATTTTTTTTCTGATTGTGATGATTAGTATTATTACTTCCACAAGAATAGCAGAAGAATATTACCATAAAAATTAATAGAGGTTTTTTCAACATAATTTTGTTTTCAAAATACACACAACAGGTTGTATAAGATGAGTGGCGTGTTTAAGCACTTAATGTAGCAAATATAAAAACCAGATTGAAAATCCGCGTCCCGATAGCCATCGGGATTCGTGAGTAGTGGTTACTAGCAATGAACTATACACGGTGTTGGAACTAGTTTTTTATTCGTTAATTTCCTTTACGTCATATACTTCTTTCCCTAAAGTTAAGTAACTAATTCTGTCGAGTTTTCCACTGTCATTATATTCAAACCTTTTGTAGAAAAAATCATTATAAGAATCGTTTTGCCCACTTATTATTTTCAAATCAGGTTCGATTCGGTTATTTATTTTATTTAAGTTCAGAGTATAGTCAAATGTGTACCAATTATTTGTTGAAAAGTGTCCAAATTCATAAATCTTTTTGTCTTTATAATACAATTCAAATAGACGATGTCCGTAATTATTATCTATTCCTTTTAGATTTTTTCCGCTTGCAAAAATTGTCTTTCCGCTATTTTGATTCACAACTTTAAAATCAGAAAGGTTCAGGTTTGAGTCCACTTTTAATTCAAAAGTATTAAAGTCAAAAAGTTTGGAAGAAATACTGGTAGTAATACTATGTTCATCTTTTACTTTTTCCGCGTAATTCTTTAAACCATAGAAACATAAAATTACCGCTATTAGAATTAAAAATAATTTCCGATTTCTATTCAATTTCATTGGGTTTATTAAATTGGTTACACGCTCTCTTATAATCGTCAGTTACGGGTTGATATGCGTTGATTTTCGGTTTGGCACTGACGTTATCAATTCCCAGAGAGCTTGGTTGTAGTCGAATCGGCCGTAATTGCGGTTATACATTGATACATGCTGGCCTTTATTCATTTTTATAGTATTCCTTTTTGATTTTTTTCTGGCGATAATATGCAGCAAATATCAATGATAATGGGAAAACAATATTATCAAAATCCATTTAAAAATGTTTAAAATCAAATTCATTATCCAAGTATTGAACAAATAAAAATCAGATTTACGATTAAGGTTAATCCGATTGTTGCAATCATTGCCTTTTTGGTAATCTTAAATTTATCTCGGATTCCATTTTTACAGTTTAGAAATAAATATCCTCCAAAAAACAATAAAGTTGCTATATAAACCAAAGGGGAAACTGGTGGGGAAAGATTTTCAATTTCAGAAATTCCAGAAGGCTCTCTCCCCAAATTCGCAAAGAAAAGAACTATTGCACTAAGTGCAGAATAGGTCAGAAATATTGATAGCAAAATCCAACCAATTTTGTTTCTTTTCCAATATAGAATTACTGTTATTGGTAATATGATTGTTGGAAAAAAGTATTCTACTATACTTAAATCCCAATCTGAAATTCCTTCGTGAAATATTATTTCGAACATTCCCAACTGTTGGTATAATCTATAAATTGCCAAACAACCAAAAATCAGAGTTGTCAGTCTGATAACTTTTTCGGGTGTTTGAATTCCGTTTTGAATTGGATTTATGGTATCAAGTAGAGTAGAAGCACTTTTTTTTATTCTTTCCTCACACTGTTTTCTTTTCTCAATATCAATTTTTTTAGCATTCTCCTTTTCAGTTATTTCTGATTTAGCTTGATTCAATTCTTGTTCGGAAAGCTGTCGGCTTTCAATTTCAGTTTTTGCTGTCTCTACTGCAATCGGGTTATATTTTTCCGATTCTGCAATAATTTTCAAAAGTTCGATATTTGACAACTTTTGGTATAATTCAGTAAATTCAGTCATTTAGTACGAATGTTTTTCTTGGCTTGCTTGTAACGGTAAAGGCTATACGTCAGTTGCGTTTATTCTCCTTGCCTTCCCAAACATACCCAAACATCAGAAAATTTCTCAGAAATTTTCTGATAAGCGTTGACCGAGCAATTGCGTATAGCTAGAGTTGCCAGTAGTTTTATTCCACTTCGAATGTTTTTCTGAAAGGAATATCGATTTGGCCATCTCTATCATAAAATCTCAATGCACCCTTAACGACATAAGTACCATTTTGCAGATTTGGAAATTCGATATCCGCAAAGGAATAATTACTCTTAAGTTTATATTCAACATTTTTTAGCTGTCCGTTAAATTCAATCGAATTAATGACTACGTGCCTGTTATCATCGATTGATTGACCAAACTCTGAAGTTAAAGTCAATTTAATTCCATCTTGAGTTTTCTGACTAAGAATGCCCTCGACCTCAACTTTATTGAAACCATCAGCCCAAGCTGTTTTTCTAGTTGCGTATTCAAAAGCATAAGCCATCGAGATTACAAGTCGATTTTTCAAAAACCTCAATTTCAAATCAGTCGAAATATCACTTGTTCTAAGTTTATTGGTTATTAGATAATCTTGTCTATTATCAACTAAAAATGGCAATTCTTTATAAAGCTTGGCTGTTCTCGATATTATCTCATCGATACCGCTTGATCCATTTAAAATCGTCTCATCAATCTCCAATATAAGTGTGTCATATATACTGTCAAGTTTATTTAACCTATTCACTTTTCTCGATGGCTGTTCATCAATTAATTGATAATATTCTGCTTTATAATTGTTGAGAATTCTATTATTAAACTCGAAATTTTCATTAAGAAAAGTACTCATTTCATTTTCTTTTTCTGAATTATCGCAAGAAAGTATGATAGTGCTAAAAATAAGAATTATAAATATTTGATTCCGCATAATGATTGTCGTGAAAATTACTGGCAACGTATTTATTTATGATTAGTGGAGTGTTTAACAACCTAATTTAGCAAAAAAAGCTGAATAGAAAATCCGGGTCCCGATAGCTATCGGTATTCGTAAGTAGGCGAGAACTAGCCATATATTTTATACTGTGTTGGCACACGTTATTTTCCTTTCTGTATTTCAATTATTTGATTATATACTTTTCTGACATTTGGTATAAAATCAAGTTGCGGATTGGCCTTCATTCCTGGCCACCAATTCATTCCATTTCCCCAAATCATCATTGGATTTTTTGGTCCGATAGAAATTGTTCCACTTCTGTCATTTTTCTCGCTGTACTCGATCTCAGATAAAGTTCTAATGTTTATTGACTTCACACTTTTAGAAAACACTCCGCTTTTTATGATTATTCTGTCTTCTGTCAATCCATAATAGGTGTTTTCTCTTTGTTTCGCGTCAATTATAAATCTCCCGAATACAAATATCAGCCCTATGATTACAAAAGGAATTCCGAATAAAGCAAAAATTCCAGAACCTTGTGAAGCCATAAACATCCAAAATATGACAAATCCACACCACAATAGACTGAATGGTATTAGGAAAATATCCGCAGTTCTAAATACAATTCCTTTTTTCGGTTGTCCTGTCCAAAGTAATGTTTCATTATTTTCTAAATGCTGTCTTAATTCTGATTGTATTTCTATTATCATTGGTTTTTGCTAATGAGTGGTAACGGTCCAGGTTATGATTTCATTGCGAAGAAAATCCGCTTGGAGTTTCGCTCATCACCAAGCCTTTGCTGGCAAGATAGGAATTTTCGGCAGAAAATTCTGCAACAATGAATCATAGGCCTTGTTACCATTTGTAACGCTCGCACTGACATTCAGGACGTCTTTTTGGGCGCCGCGTGATCTTCACATGAGTTGACAGATTCGCCGGCAACTTCAAAGTCCGCAGATGCATAAACATTGGAGATATGTTGGCTACAAACTTTTAATATTTTGTCTTGGCTCGATTTTTTCGCTAGTGGATTATCGGGTCCACAAATTGCGTTGCAACTGTTTTCCGCTACTCAATCTGCTAAAGAGTTGATTTGGCGAAGAGTGGGAAAGGAGAGAGTACTAAAGGGATCTTTCAAGCTTAAAGTCGGCGTAAAAATCTAAAGATCTGAAGCAATAGGGTTATGGATGGTAACGTCGCATATAAGAAACGTAAGTAATTACGAAGCTCTTAACTGTCAAGTTCCACTGAGCCACTTATGTTTTTACCTCAGTTCTTTGTTGTGCGGTGGTTGTTTTATTTTTTCTTTGCTATTATAATCAAATCAGTTAAAAAAGTTCCATCAGGTTCAGGATAATCTTTTCTTTCTAATTCAGCGATTTCAAATCCGTTTTGAGTTAAGCAATCTGATAAATATTCTTCCTGATGATAATAAATATAAACTCTATCTTGTCCAGAAAAGCTCGTTGTTTCAAATCCAGACTTGTTATAATCATCCTCCATTGTGCTGAAATATAACAATCCATTTCTCGATAAAAGTTCAGAAGAATCAGCTATCAGTTTGGCGCATTCTTCTTTTGATAAATATGGCATACAGAATCCACACATAATGGCGTCAAATTTTCTATCAAGCTTGTCAATATCTTTGCAATTCATCACATTGAATTCTGAATCAGGATTGTTTTTCTTAGCTAATTCAATCATATTTGGAGCCAAGTCAATTCCGAATATTTTGAAATCAGGTCTTTTCAAATTTAAATATTTCGTCACATTTCCAGGCCCAGTTGCAATTTCAAATATCTCGGCATTTTCTTTTTGAATTAAACAGCAAAATTTGTCAAACGTATCATTGTACAAATCCATTTGCATGAATTTGTTTTGATATTGTTCAGCTGCATTATTATATGTATTAATTGTTTCGTTTAATTTTAATTCTGTACTCATATTATTTTACTATAGATTAATTGCTTGCAGGTCGTTTTCATTAATGGGGCGCAACGTGTTTCTGTACAGCGAGTTGAGGAAAATTCGCGAGAATTTTCCGCCGTAACCGAAAGATAGCAAATTGCAATGATTTTCGATTAGGAATTGAGCTGCAATGAACTATACCCGTTATTAACTGCTGGCTTTTATTCTTTTTTTCAGTTCAGATTTGGCTTGGTTCAAATCAATTGACTTTTCCTTTTCAATATTTTGTATTAATAGTTTTCCGTATTGCCACAAAAATTTGTCAATTTCGTAATTAGAGTAGATTTCCAAGTCCAAATCCTTTTTAAATTTTTCAAATGTTGAGTAAAATTCTTTATAATCGGTCGGGTTTTTAAAAGAAATCTTCTCATTATTTTTTTGACCTAAATATCCTTTTAATACAATCCAAATATAACTGTCATAAATAGGTGTTTTAAAGCCACTTAAAAAGTGTACGTATTTTGAGGAAAAAGATAAATTGTTTCGCTCAAAGCTTTTTCCTTTGTCGTTTGTCCAACTTACCTTGGATATTTTATCCACAAAATCCACATATTCAGTTATTTTTTTTGGTTTTAGGCTGGAATTAAAAGTCTTAATAATTTGTTCAACCACAGGATTTATGTTCGTGATTGCCGTGGAATAAATTTTGTTCAATGCTGCTACTTTTATGAGAACATCAAACTTGTTTTTGTCATTGTCAAATGTTTGAAATAATTTTAAAAGAGTTTTGTTCAGTTCATTTCCTTCTTCATTAGCATAATTTTCAAGAATTTCAGAAATAAACGATTCTGTCGGGTTTTGTAAAGTCATTTTTTCAGCTTGCAGGCACCGGTCCAGGCTATGATTTCGTTTCGGTGAAAATCCGCTAGGATTTTCGCTTATCACCGAGCCGTTGCTGGCAAGATAGGAATTTTCGGCAGAAAATTAGGCCGCAATGAATCATAGCCCTTGTTACCATCTGTAACGCCGGCAATGACATTCAGAACGTCATTTGAGCGACGCGTAATCTTCACATGAGTTGACAGATTCGCCGGCAACTTCAAAGTCCGCAGATGCTTTAATACTGTAGTTACATTCGCCAGTAGGGTTTAATTGGTTGATCTGGCTTGTTCTATCCGTGTATTGACTCCTTGGTTCGTGAATGGCGTTGCAAATGTTTTCCGCTACTCAATCTGCTCAAGAGTAGATTTAACGAAGAGTGGGGAAGGAGAGAGTACTTAAGGAATCTTTTAAGCTTGAAACCGGCGTAAAAGTTTAAGGATCTGAAGTAATAGGGTTATGGATGGTAACGGTTTTGTGTATGAAAAGTAGCGTATAAATAAACGCTAACTTTTCGTATTTAGCACGAGCCGATTTTTTTATTTTATGTTTGATTTTCTTTTATAAATATAACCAAATTAAAATTTTGGCGTACTTTTTAAATAAGCAAAAACTCTCGGAAAGCCTATAATAGCTATATTTTATGCACGTTGTTACCTGCTGGCTTTTCTTTCCGCAAACTTGCTAGCGTTGGCAGAAGACATACTTTTTGTCAAGTTTGGGCTTTAGCGCTTGGCTTTTGAGCGACTTGGCAATGTGTATGGCTTTGAGCGTTGGCTTATTCCGATTCTCCGTTTATCGTTTCCATTATTTCTCTAAAACTATTCAGTCCAGATTCTATGTTTTCAATGATTTCATTCGCTAAAATGTCTGGGTCTGGTAGATTATCTAAATCAGTCAAACTTTGGTCTTTTAACCAAAAAATGTCCAAACTTGTTTTGTCTCTCGCAATGATTTCATCATAGTTATATTTTCTCCATCGTCCTTCTTCATTTTCTTCGCTCCAGGTAGCTTTACGCTTATCAATGTTTTGACCATTGTACAAGTCGATAAACTCTTTTAAATGCTCTTGGCGCATTGGGTTTTTCTTTGGGGTATGATGCACATTAGTGCGGTAGTCATAAAACCAAACCTCTTTTGTCCAAGGGTCTTTACTTGCAGGTTTATTGGTGAAAAATAAAACATTTGCTTTTACGCCCTGAGCATAAAATATACCTGTTGGTAACCGTAATATGGTATGTAAGTTAGCAGTTTTCATTAATTGCTTTCTTACTTCCTCGCCAGCTCCGCCTTCAAACAAAACATTATCAGGAAGTACTACTGCGGCTTCTCCATTTATTTTAAGCTGTGTTTTTATATGTTGTAAGAAGTTTAATTGTTTGTTGGAAGTTGTTTCCCAAAAGTCCTGACGATTGTAACTTAAATCTTCTTTTACGATTTCACCTTGCTCATTGGTAAAGGTCATGCTGCTCTTTTTACCAAAAGGAGGATTAGCTAACACGTAATCATAGCGTTCTCCATCATCTGAAATTAAAGCATCATTTGGATTAATAAACGATTCTCCGTCAATTTCTCCAATGTTGTGCAAGTACATATTCATTAAGCACATTCTACGTGTATTGGCAACAATTTCGTTACCATAAAAGGTTTTGTTCTTTAAAAACTCTTTTTCCTCTCTGTCTAATTTGTTGTTATCTACAATCCAATCATAAGCAGCTAAAAAGAAACCTCCAGTACCACAGGCTGGGTCAACAATAGTTTTCATTGGTTGTGGCTGTATACAAGCCACCATTGTTTTTATCAATGCTCTTGGTGTAAAATACTGTCCTGCACCACTTTTGGTATCTTCTGCATTTTTCTCCAGGAGTCCTTCATAGATCTTTCCTTTTATGTCTGCGCCCATCATTGACCAATCTTCTTTATCAATTAGGTTGATGACTTTTAGCAATTTGGCTGGGTCTTGTATTTTATTCTGACTTTTGGTAAAAATTTGACCTAGCGTTCCTTTTTCAGTGCTTAGCGTACGCAGCAATTGGCTATAAAAGGACTCTAATTCTGCACCTCGCTTACTGGATAAGGTCTCCCAATTTGCTATATCTGCATCTGGAACTTCATTTCCTTCTACATCTTTTAGTTTTGGAAAAACTAATCCTTTATTATAAGGTGGTTTATTTAACTCATCTGCCATTTTTAAGAATAGCAAATAGGTAATCTGTTCTAGATAATCTCCATAACCTACACCGTCATCACGTAAAACGTTAGCAAGGTTCCATATTTTAGATATTATTGATGCGTCTGTCATTTATGGTTTATATATTTTAAATTTATTATTCAATGAAATACATTCATTTGAGGCGAAAGTCCAATACTCAAGGTTGGAATCTATGATTTCATTCAATATTTGTAAATATTCTAGATCTCTTTTCTTTGGTTTTGCAGGACCCACGATTATCATTTTTTCAATATTCCAATTGTGTTTATAAAATGAATATTCAAACAATTGTCCTAAAGCTTCTCTCATATTTCCTTTAGCAGTAGTTCTAGTTTTTACCTCAAAAATAGTGTGTTTATTATTCCGAAAAATCATAGCATCAATCAAACCTCCATCTAATCTGGTTTTTTCAATTGACAAGTTCGTATTTAAATCTAATTTCCATTCTTGAATTAAATAATCTCTCAAATAGTCTGTTATCTCAGAGTGAAAATTCACTACATCTTTTGAAGACGCCTTTGTTTCGCGCTTATGACCTTTTGATGTTCTACCTTCTCCAGGAATAAATCCATCATTTATATCTTTTTGCTCATCTGTATCTTTTAATTCTGAATGATTTTCAGTCTTATATGCATTAAATCTGGTGAACTTGAGACCATCCAAATTATTAGCCTCAAAATTATCTTCATATAACAATAAATTTTCAGTTCTAAATCTAACATTTGGTATAAATCCCTCGGTATCAAAATATTTGTAATCAACTCCTATTTCCTTTAATTCATTAATCATTGTCTTTTTCCATCTGTGAAAAAGTGGATGAATTTCTTTTTGAACTAATGAATTATTAGTGATTATTTCTACATCATCTGCTTTAGCAATTAAAAATCTTTTTTTTGATTTGGGTTCAATCGTGAAAAGAGTTAATTCCTTGATGAAATCCTGTGTTTTTTTCATCATATTAATCCCTTGTATAAAACCATACTGATATCCATTTAATTGATATCTTGGGTTAAAGAGCCATTCTTCATGACCATACCCATATTTTTCCTCATGTAGTTTTTTAGGATTGTTTTGATGCTTTTTATCCCAATCGTGGTAAATAGGTTGATGCCACTTATTGGTGTTCCAGGTTAATCTTGCATATCTTTCATCTATTGAAAAGGGTTCTTTAAGTTGAACATGTTTGTAGAGAGGATATAATTTTTCTAATGTATCTACTATTACCTCTATGTCATCCTCATCTATTTCAGAACTTGTTTTATTTATCCATTTACCTATGAATATAAACTTTCCTTCCCTTATCTCACTTCTTCTAATTTGTCTTACGTCAAATGCATCAGTTCTACCCTTTCCTGTGGTAAAAATCCACATCTTATAACCAGAAAAAAAGCTTTTATTATTTTTTACAAAATCATTAAACTTTAGGATTTCAGGGACTCTATCTACAGTAGGATTAGGTGTGTTAATACTTGTTTGCAAAGAGAATGCAAGACCATATCTAAAAATATATTGCTCGCCAAGCAAACCTTCATCACTGATATTAAACTGAAATTCATTGCTGCCTCCAAAATGATATGTATAATGCTCGTCAAATACAAAAGACTTATTATCATTAAATAGTTTATACGCGCTTACGCGTCTATTGTATTTTTTTGCTCTTGTTAATTGGAAATTTCTAATTTCATATTTTTCAGAATTTGCCTTTGTGTTAATTTTTTGAATTACCTCCCTAAACATAGTACATTGGTTATTTTCCCTTTTCTGCTTTTATCTTTTCCAACAAAACACTCGCAGGCTCGTAATCTTTATCTGCTTTACATTTAGCAATTTCTTCTTCGCTTAACAATGTACCCTCAAATGCTTTTTTAAGAATGCTTTGGCGTAGGGTTTGAGCTTTTTCTAAACTATCTGCTAGGTCTTTTTCTACTTTATCACAAACCGATAAACGGCTTTCTATTTCTTGGACGATTTGGTGTTGTTCTTTTAATGATGGAAAGGCAACAGGTGCTTGTCTGATAGTACCCATAGACAAAGATGGTTGTGCCACTGCTTTAACAGCTGACATCATTAAGCTCTTACCAAATGCAGATTGAAGAAATAATTCTAAATATTTTGAGTTCAAATCAAAATAAGGTCTTGCCATTCCAATATTTGGACCTAGAAAGTATCGTTGATTGAAAGGTACCATTGCAACGTTACCTGTTCCTGCTCCAACAAACACAATTAATAATTCACCACCGAAAATTTGGGAACGCTTAAGCATTTTAACGCTTTCGGATTTTACTCTAGAAAAATCAGTTTTCTTAAAACCATTTGTGCCAGCATTTTCTGCTTTTAATACAGGTAAATCACCATCGATATCATAATTTACATAATCAGTATATTCAAAACCTGCTAACTTTGTAACAAAGCATAAACTTCCTATTTGAGTCCAAACCCAAACGCTTGGTATGTCCCATTTTCTTTCGTTATGTCCGTTATTTGGTGCATCTGGGATAGTTAAAGGTCTTGGCTTTTTAGGTTTTTTTCCGACCTCTCCTTGTTCTTTCCAGTTTTTAAGTTCTATTTCCCATTCTTCAATTTGACTATTATAAAAAACCTGTCTTGCAGTTTCGATTTGCTCCAACAATTCATCAGCAGAAGGTAAATTGGTTTGTTTCTCTCTCCATTCTTTAGTTAATTCCCCTTCAAAAGCCTTTTTTAAAACCGCTTGCCTATAAATAACCAATTGGTCTTGTGCTTTTTTAAGGTCGGCAATACCGCTATCTAAACTGCTAAATAATTCTTCTATTTTTTTGACTATTGCTTTTTGTTCTGGTAGAGATACTAAAGGGAAATCTTCTTTTTCAATATGTTGATAGTGTCTTGCATATCCATTATCCTTGATTTTGAATACTAGAACCTCTGTTACATAGGAGAGGTATCTCGGTAATATGCCTTTTTTAGGTTGTAAAACTTTCGTCCCATCTGCTCCAGGTGCAAATGGAAAATTTATAAGCTTTACATTTTTCGTATGGTCTCCAAAAACAACAACTGGTAATTCGCAATCAAGTAGTTTTTCTTTATCATTAGTAAAACCACCAATAGTACTTTGACCTTGGTCAATTACAGGGATTTCGCCATTTTGTAAATACTCTTTCTGTTTTAACTTTTGTTTTGTAGTCGATATTTTAAAAACAGCATCCTTGTAATTTATTTCGCAATCTTCTCTCATTATGCTGCAAGTACTTCATTGAGTTCATTAATTATCGTGTTCATCTCTTTACCAAACAGTTGGTACATTTTCCCTTTGCCGCCTTTTGCATCAAAAGGTGTGTAGTCTAAATCGTCTATTTCTATATGGTAACTGCTCACTACGTGGTCTTTTATCATTCGTAGCCAGTCTAATTGTTCTTTTGTAAAGCGATTGTGTTGTCCTGCGTTTTGCTTAAAAATCCACGTTTTAAAATTGTTTTCAATAGTTTTATCGTAGGCTTTTAATTCGCTGTCTATTCCACAAGCTCTTCTAATTAAAGAAACCAACGCAGTTAATTCGTCTTTAGGTTGTTTGCTTTTTACGTCTTCTAAAGTTGAATATGCATCCCAAACATAATCAGGTGCTAATAATGGTTTTTCTAATTGCAGTGTTGACATCACTTCTTTTATCATTTTAAACGTGATGTCTCTACGGTTATACGGTTGATTGTAAAAAATACTCAAAGCCTTAATTTCGTCTTTGTTGGCTTCTAAATATTCAGTAAAGTCTTTTACAATTTCCGTTGCGTTGTCTACCGATGTGGTTTCCCATTCGCTTTTGGTTACCGTATCTATGTTTATGCTATCAATAATTTGCTCGTGTTGTTTGCGCACGTTGTCCAGATAGTCGTTTAATTCTCCATTGAAAGTTTTACTGGCCTCGAGGATCAATTCTTGTTGCGCTTTCGCGAAAGCGGACTCTTTTAAAGCAGGTGTCACGTCCTGCACAGGAATTTTATCTATCTCAATTTGTGCTTTGGTTTCAATGGCATCTTGGTCGTAAGCAGTAATTAACTCCTTGGTAATTTGTTTTAAGTTTTTACCACCAGAAAATTCCAACAATCTATCCTTTTCTTTTTCGGTGATTTGTTTTTCCAAACGAATGAGTCGGTTGGCCAAAGACAAAAACAAATCCTCGTCTGCAACGCCCATTGTTACTGCTCCCAATAAATCTTTCATTGGTACCGACTTTTTGCGTTCCAGAGGTCTACTATCTGTCTTTTTAGATTTGGTTGCACCCACAGCATCTACAATGACGAAATGCGTTTTGGTTTTTGCGGTTTTAGATACGAGTTGTAAAGAATCACTATTAATCGTTCGTGTACCACGACCTTTCATTTGCTCAAAATAGTTGATGCTTTTTACATCTCGCATAAACAATACAACCTCTAAAGGTTTTACGTCTGTTCCTGTTGCAATCATATCAACGGTAACTGCAATTCGTGGATAATACGAATTTCTAAAACGGTTCAATACCGATTTTGGGTCTTCCTCAATTTTATAAGTTACTTTTTTGCAAAAATCGTTGCCTTCATCAAATTCCTCACGTATGATTTTAATAATATCATCTGCGTGACTATCTGTTTTTGCAAACACTAGTGTTTTTGGCACTTCGTATTCTCCGCTTTCATCAATACGATTGGGATAAATAGTCGTTTTTAAAGCCTTTTTATATTCTCGAATGATGTTTCTAATTTGACTAGGATTGACAACTTTTTTATCTAAATCGTTGCGTTTATATTCGGTATCCTCATCTTCTTGTTGCCAGCGTTTCTTTCGCGTAAGCTTATCTCTTCTATCTACAAACCAACCTGCTTTTATGGTTTCTCCTTTTTGAGAAATTTCTGTTTCTATAGTGTACACATCATACGGCACATTAACACCATCAGTAACCGATTCTTCATAGGTATATTGGCTCACTACATTTTCATTAAAAAAACCAAAGGTTCTTTTATCAGGTGTTGCCGTTAAACCAATTAAAAAGGCATCAAAATAATCTAATACTTGTTTCCATAAATTATAAATGGAACGGTGTGCTTCATCAATGACTATAAAATCAAATTGTTCAATGGGTACTTTTGGGGTGTACTCCACAGGAACAGCCTTATTTTTTGCCATTTTGTTTTGCAACCACGAATTCTCATTTGGATTGTCGAGTTCGGCGCTTTCGTCTAGCTCTTCTCCTTTTAATATAGAGTAGATGCGTTGAATGGTGGAAATACAAACCTGACTATCTGAAGCTATGTAGCTAGAAGACAAGCGCTGTACATTGTATAGTTCTGTAAACTTTCGGTTATCATCGTTGGGTTGAAAGGTCATAAATTCTTGTTCTGCCTGTTCACCCAAGTTTTTGGTGTCCACTAAGAACAAAATACGTTTAGCGTTGGCATGTTTTAGTAAACGGTATACAAAAGTTGCAGCCGTAAAAGTTTTACCAGCACCAGTAGCCATTTGAATTAAGGCTTTTGGTCGGTTCTTTTTGAAAGAATGTTCTAGATTATTAACTGCTACAATTTGAGCAGGACGAAGTCCTGTTTCATCTAGTGCAGGAATTGATAAAAGTCTTTCTCGAAGACTTTTTCCTTTTTTTAACCATTCTGTAATTGTTTCTGGTTTGTGAAAACTAAAAACATTTCTTCCTCTCGGTTTCGGGTCTCGATAATCTGTAAATCTTGTTATGGTTCCTGTGCTATCATAGACGAAAGGCAAAGGGTCGTTATTTAAGTATTTTAATTTAGCATTTGCGTAGTTTGAAGATTGTTCCTCAACGACTGTGAGTCTGTGTCCTTCGTCTTCACGTTTCGCTTCTATAATTCCGACAGGTTTTCGGTCTACAAACAGCACATAATCAGCAGGTCCAACATCAGTTTGATATTCACGTACTGCAACTCCTTTTCCAGCAGATAAGTCAACTTTCTTTTTAGACTGAACTAACCATCCAGCTTCACTTAGCATTTCGTCTATTTTATCACGAGCTATTTGTTCAGGATTTTGGTTAATATTTTTAGTCATTCACTAGTTTAATTTTTATTTTGTTTTTCGGTTGTCAATTTACATTTTTTTTCGGCTAACGGAATGTAGAGCGTTGGCTAAAAATAGCTATTTTGTTTTTTAAGTTTTGGCTTGTGTATCGGCAAAACCAAATGTTCTATTTGTGCTGCTGGCTTTTTTAGCTTGCAGGTAACGGTCTCATATAACCGCCAGTTAGGGTTAATATGCGTTGATTTTCGGTTTAGCAATGAGGTTAGCAATTCCTAGTGGATTCGGAATCAGTCGAATTCGCCGTAATTGCGATTATATATTGTTGTGGTTAATGTTTTTTATTTATTTACTTAATTTTAATATTCTAAATGCTCCTTGAATTACTAAAACAAAAACGATTGTTCCGATAATCAAATCAGGTTTACTTGAACTCAACCAATTTACCAAAAGTCCAGCGATTATAACTCCTACATTAATTATCACATCATTTGAAGTAAAAATCATACTCGCTTTCATATGAGCTTCTTCTTTAGTCTTTGACTTTTGTAAAATATAAAGACAAACTCCATTTGCGATAAGTGCGAAAATCGAAACGATAATCATTGTTGAAAAATCGGGAAGTTTCTCGTCTCCCAAAAATCTCCTTAAAACTTCCACAAATCCAATAATGGCAAGTATTATTTGAAAATATCCAGCAAGTTTGGCAATCCGTTTTTTTCTTGTCAGTGTTCCGCCAACCGCAAGCAAGCTAATTCCGTAAACAAAACTGTCCGCAAGCATATCTAAACTGTCTGCAACTAATCCCATTGATTTTGAGATTATTCCAGTTGTTATTTCGATTAGGAAAAAGGCAAAGTTTATTGCTAATACTGTCCGGAGCAGTTTTTTCTGGTCTGCATTTTCTTTAAATTCAGTTTGGTCGGTTTGTTCAGTCGAGATTTTCTTTCCGCCTAAATTCAGTTCGAGAACGGACTTTTCGACTTGGTCAATTTGTCCGCTGTGAAAAACGGTCAGTTTTCGGTTAGGAATGTCAAAGTCCAGATTCGCAATGCTTGAAATTCCATCCAATTTCATTCGGATTAAATTTTCCTCTGAAGGACAATCCATTTTGGTAATCTCAAATATCGTTTTGTTCATTCAATTTCTTGGGTTTTGGACATTAACCACAACGCCCACCTGTATGTGTTCGTGGCGTTTAGATTGTAATATAGTTTCATTTGACCACAAAGGCAATCCTGCGGATTGACGTACTTCTAAATACCCGCTAGCCCGAACTCATACACCACTTTAGCAGCCATCACATATACAGCGTGTTAGGCATTACTTTTAGATGCTCCAGCAGTTCTGTTTTGCGATTAAATCGGGATAGATAGTTGTGATGCTAGGCTTATCTTCATTAACCAATATTTTTATTAAATCTCCTTTTTTATAATCTCCCAAAATAGAGAAATCGGTCGTTTTACAGTTTGATGTTTGTTTTTTCAGTTCAGTCCATTGATAATGTATTGTTATCGATTGGCCAATATTTGTTATAGGTAGACCTGAATTAGGCACTATTGCCAGTATAGTTGCTGTTTTAACTGTCCCTTCTTTATATAATCTGATTTCCGCTCTAACTTTCTTGATTGCATAAATCAAAAATGGGATTCCGATTGCAGCAAAGACGAAAGGTATAAAGATAAAAATTCCCCATGGGAATTCGAAAGGCTTACTATCGACTATAATAGACTTTCCATTCAGATGTTTTATATCAATGGTATCATTAATTGACCAGTTATTGACCTTATGTGAATCCAGTATTTTAACCTTGTCTTCATAGGTGCTTTTATCAGCATTATATACATAGCTAATAATTGCTGGGTGTTCTCCGTTGATCGTGGTATTGGTGATTATTTCGATATCTGATATGGTTGCTGTCGAGGTAATTCCATTATTCGAAATTGAGTCGTAATCTACTTTAGGGGTATCATTACTTTGGGAAATGAGAATTAATGAAATAGGTATAAAAATGAGCAACGGAAAAAAGGTGAACATTCCTCCAATAAAGATCTGTATTGGATATTTTTTATAAAGGCTTAATTTATTCGAAAATGTTATTTGACGATTTTTCATGTTTAAAAATTATTGTGCCTAACGTTCCAGGCTATGATTTCATTGCAGTGAAAATCCGCTAGGATTTTCGCCTATCACCAAGCCGTTGCTGGCAAGATAGAAATTTTCGGTAGAAAATTCCGCAGCAATGAATCATAGCCCTTGTTACCATCTGTAACGCCCGCCATGATATTCAGGACGTCTTTTTGAGCGTCAGTTAATCATGACATGAGTTGATGACAGATTCGCCGCCAACTTCAAAGTCCGCGGTTTCATATACCCTGGAATAATGTTCGATACTAACTTTTAATGCTATGTCTCGGCTCGTTCCGTTCGCTTGCTGATTACCGTGTCCATAAATAGTGCTGTGACTGTTTTCCGACACTCAATCTGCTCAAGAGATGATTTGGCGAAGAGTGGGGTAGGAGAGAGTACTTCAGGGATCTTTCAAGCTTTAAATCGGAGTAAAAGTTTAAAAAAGCTCTGAAGTAATAGGGTTATGGATGGTAACGGTTTAGGCTATGCGTCTGTTGTGTGTCTCAGTGTCTTCGCTATCCAATTATACCCAAACCGAAGAAAATTCCTCGGGAATTTTCGGATAAGCAATTACCGGGCAATTGCGTATAGCCAATGGTCTACATCGTATTTATTCGATTAGCTTGTATTTGTAATTGTTAAGAACAAATACCTTATCGGTTTCGTTTTCTCTTAAAATATCAGCAGTTATAATCGGCTCTATGAGTACGGAAAGACAAGGTGTTTCTATAGGTTCGCCGCCATAATCAATATTTAACAAATGAACTTGGATATTGCTGTTCGCGTAAGGCTTATATTTAAAAATTGATTTTCCAGAGCCTACTTTATTGGATATTTCTACTTCATAAACTTTACTTGGTTCTTTAATTTTTACTTTTCCATCGAAATCAGTTTCCAACCTTTCAAGCGTTTTTAATTCTGCATCGCGAAGTATTACTTGGGCATCGAATTCCGGAAAATCATCGAAACTATTTATTACTGTGATTTCTGGAATTTCGTTTTGGTTAACACTAGAAATAACTTTGATATTTTTGGTTGCATGGCTAAACGGAAGCTTCAAGCTTTTCCTAAAGTTGAAGACAATCGATGTATCCGTTGCAGAGAAAGTTCCAGCAGATCTGAATGACTCAGCGTTGCTCTCCTCAACATACGTAAATCTTGAATTTTTTAAAATGAACTGTGATTTTCGTTTACCGTCGTCAAACTCATATATTTTCCTACTACAACCTATAAGTAGAAGAGCTGTACATAATAAAATTGCTTTCGTGATTTTGGCCATCTGATGTAGAACGGATTTGTATAAGATTAGTTGCGTGGTTTAAGCACCTAATTTAGCAAATACAAACCGAATAGAAAATCCGCGTCCCGATAGCTATCGGGATTCGTAAGTAAGCTTGCACTAGCCATTAATTTTATACCGTGTCGTGTGGCATTTTTCTTTCAGAATTGGCTTGTATTCATTCAATTCGTGCCATTCTTCAATAATTCTTATTTTTCTAAATCTTTTACTTATTAATAACTTCAAAAAATTATTATCATCCGTTGATTCTATTTTTACCCAAAGAGGAATTTCATTTTTGTGGGTAACTAAACTTTCACAGACGTCATTCAAATTTAATTGGTTTCCAATCACATTTGGTAAGGACTATAATCTCATAATATCATCTGAATTTGTTTTGGATTCTTGTTTTTCAGTTGAGTCATATTCGATAGTATATTCCATTTTCTCAAAATTTTCCATAATGAAGTTTTCTACTTCATTCTCTGATAGAAATTTTTCTAATTGAATTTTTAAGAATTTAGAATTTGTTTTTTGCATTAGACATTTTAGTTTTTCTGATATTCCGATAAAAATGTTTTTAAATCAGTTAATTTATCTGGTTTTAAGCTCATTTCTCGATAAAAATAAACACTTGGATTTTCACTTCCGTCTATCTTAAAATACCAAAACATATATCCTTGGTGCATCATAAAAACAAAGTCATTGTCAGTCAGAAAGTTTTCAGCATTATCTTCTTCTAACAATTCTAAAGCCCATTCTTTTAGCTCATTTTTATTGTGAAATAAGTCAGTTCCAACCATACCTTTTGGAATAGATTTTTGACATTCCAAATAGAATTTTTTATATACCATTGGAAAAGTCAGGTTGAGTTTTTTTTCTATTTCATTCAGGTCTTCCATATTTTTTTTAAATGACACACAACAGTCTTGTATATGAAAAGTAGTGGATTTGACACACTAATATTTCAGTTTGACAATGATCTCTAATTTATTAATCTTCATTCGTTTAAACGACTAAACCGCTATTTTTTATAAACATCTCAAGTTAGCAATGGATTACATTTAAAGATATTAATCATAAAGAATCAGAGCTTAGACTAAGGTTAAGATATATGTAGAAACCGGGATTTCGTCAACATTGACAATCCCTACGCTCTTCTACTCGGAATTCGTTCAGTTCTGTGAGACCTCAATCTCGATTTTAAGTTGTTGAATCTGCAGTAGAGTGGCGCTTTACAATCTTCTTTTGTTAGGAATAAAGATAATCAGATTTATGGTGTAGATATCAGCAGGGATTCTACGATGTATGCACACCATCAGGCGAGTTATACCAGTTTGAAAACAGTGTGGTGGGTTTTAATGCTTTCGCGAAAGCGTTACCTGAAAATGCTATCTGTGTTTTGGAAGCTACAGGGTATTATCATTTACAGCTGGCATATTTTTTAAAGGGCAAGGGCATAGCTGTATCAGTAATTGTGCTAACGAATAATTTTAGTCGTTTTGAACCCTATAAAGAACTTTGCAGTTAACTGGCATCACGCCTATGATACGTGAATCTGGAAGCAGTGTAAAAGGGCGTCCTAGAATCAGTAAAATGGGGAACGCAAAGCTGAGAAATCTTCTGTTTATGTGCAGTTTTAATGCTAGTAAGTTTAACGCACCCTGTAAGGCTTCATATGAACGACTGGTGGCTTATAAAGGCTAGAGTAAGAAACTGGCCCTAATAAGCCGTGTGTAACAAGCTGTTAAAACAGGCATTTTTCATAGTTAAATCTGGATTGCCCTATGATCTTGGTTACAGAGGTGTAATGCATTAATAAAATACTAAAAAGAGATTTTTTTACCTCAGTTCTTTGTTGTGGTTAGTTTATATTCTAAAATGTTTGTTTCTTTTCGATTTCAGGGATTTTTTCATCAATTCTTTTAGCTAACTCAGGAAGCTTGATTGTGGGAACTGCCGGAAACAAGTGGTGCTCAAGATGATAAAACATGCTAAACGTAAGCTTATTTTTCCATCCACTTCTTTGTGTTCTGGCTAGCTCAGGTGTTTCATGCGTGTCATGATGTACTGTCCAAACAGCAAAAAATGCCATCAAAAATTCGCCTACAACCATGACTATGATATGGTAGATGAGCCAATGAATATTAAAATACATTACTGCTGAGATAAACAATGCAATAGAAACAAGTTCTATAACCATGTTTTTTCTATACTTTTTATTTCCGAATTTCCATGTTATCTGGTGAATCTTGAAAATGTGAATTGGACCGTATAAAATTGCTCCAAACCAAGTCATATGAGCTGCCTTTCCTTCTTGGTCTTTTTCAGATAAGCAATATTTATGATGTCTTAGATGATTGAATTTGACCGCATGAATTGAAACAATCATTAGAATACTATTTAAGTAGAGGGATAGCCAAGTCAGGAATTTGTTAGTTCCGAGTGAATTATGAAATCCATTATGTACCTGTCTTAACCCTGTCAGGAAGAAAAAGGCAGAGCAGGGAAGAGCTATCCAATAATATTCGAAATAAGCAAGAATCCAAGAAGACAATGCCCATGGGATTGTCAAATTATTCTCGATGAGCATTTCTCGAATTGTCAAATTCTTCAGGTCTTTCCATTCAACCTTTCTCAAGATTTCTTGATGTGTCATATTTTGAGTTTTTAATTAACCAAAACGGTTTTGTGTATGATTAGTGGCGTGTTTAAGCATTGAATTTAACAAATAAAAACGAATAGAAAATCCGTGAGGATTGTCGTAAGTAGGCGATAACAAAGCCATTAATTATACACAGTGTTGTAACACGTTTTTTTTTACTACTGATTTATATAGTTTTATAATTCCGATTATTATATAGCGTAAAAGCACAAATAATCCTCCATAGAATAAAACAGCAAGTGAATTCCTGTAACTAAAATTTTCTGAATCTGAAAATATGTCAATCATTACAGCTAAATAAATTCCATTTGTAAAACACTTTATTTTTTGACTTTAAAATACTAAAAAGTAGAAATACAAACATTACAAAATATGTAATGTATAAGGTCGAAAATTCGCTGTCGGCAGGAAACATTTTATTCGTTCTTGTCTTTTAAGTATTTCAATAAATTCACAAGATGTTGTTCAGAATGATGTTTCATTAAAAACTCAAATTGGTAAATTCCATCTTTTTCGCTGTTATTCTCAAATCTCCATTGAACCTCAAGTAAGTCTTTTATTATATCCGTCAAATCATCTATTGAATCTTCTGTAACTAAATCCGGCTCTTCATTAATCTTATGACTTTCCCAAGCAGAATGATACCAACCAAAATCTGGAAAATGTTCAGTTACTACACTTCTTATTCCCTCATAATCTACACGTAAGGGTTCTTTATAATCAGTTTCGTCAAATTCCGTTTCTACATTAAGATATTCAGCGTAAATTCCAACTAACAGTCTTTGAATTTCAAGCGTTTTATTTTCGGACACAAGTTTTTCATTTGTCCCGAACTCAATAATTCTGTCTATTAATTCCTTTAATTTACTCAATGTTTCTTGGTTTGGTCAAATGTGTTATAACGTTCAGGCGATGGGTAGTTACGTGGTTTAGCGATTTACTTAGAAAGTACACACCAAACTGAAAATTCGCGTCCCGATAGCTATCGGGATTCAGAATTAGGGATAACAAGCAATTACTTATAGGCATTATTGTGCACTGGCTTTTTCCGTTCAACTTGGTTTTCAGCGTTGGCAAAGACATACGCTTTTGTGATTTTTGGCTTGTGCTGTGGCTTTTGCGAATTGCAAATGTGTATGGCTTTATGAGTTGGCTTCATTCATTTCAGATTTTATCAATTCTCTGGCAAAGTCAATGAATAGTTTATAAGCCTTCGTAAATGAATATTTATCATCAGAATGTTGTATTGCTATGTTTCTTTTTACCATAGTCGAACCAACTAATCTTTTGATGCTTTCGCCATCATTTAATTGCTTGTTCGCTTTTACAACATCTATCCAAGTACTGTTTTTTATGTATTCTACTATCTCGTCAATATGGAAGTCTGAAAAACCTAGTTCATCCATAAAGTTTTTCCCATCCTTGTCTAATTCGTAGCATAGAATCGAGAAGAAGATGCTAATATCACGAGAAGTGTTCTCCTTTGTTTCATCTGAAATCAGATAATAAAATTCTTGCGTGTTTTTAAGTTCAAATCCAAATGATTTGTCAAAAAACTCAACATAGAAATCTTGATTTATCTTTAGAATATCAAAATAAGATTCATCAATTGTGATAAATCTGCCATCCATTAAAGATGTCACTATTTGCTTATGTTTATTCGGATACATTCTCTTTTTTGCTGATTTTTAGTTTGGGAATAACAAATTCACCTTGTTTAGTTTTCAAAGTAATTTTCTCCCTTTTCTTATCTTGTTCAATATCGTATTCTTCTTCAAATATTAGACTTGTTACCATAAAATAGTTGTCAATGTCAAAATCTTTCTTTTCATTTTCAATTGCGTTCTTACACCAGGAGAAGAAATCAGTTACAGGAAGCTTTGAGTTTAATTTGGATTTGTACTCATTTTTATTGAATATCCATTGCTCAATATCGTTGGCTTCTTCTTCAACAAAAACATCTTCTTCATTTTTAAATTGCTCAAAATACTCTTTTGTGTTTTCGTAGATATACTTATTGTATTGATTATCTCTGGATGTACTGAATATTTTTGGTGGCTTTATTCCTTTGTAACAATTCATATTTGTCAGATACAAATGAAACCCTAGTAAATATTCACTTTCTGTTCTAATTCTGTCCAATAATGGCAAAAGCTCATTACTTAAAATTATCGATTGTAGGCTGATGTCCTTAACAACTTGTCTCAATAGATTGTAGAGTTTTTCAAATTGTCTTCTGATACTTTCGTCTGAATAATCAAATCGTTTGTTGTTAGAAAATTGAGAAATTGCAAGAAGTTCGTTATAAATCGATTGCGAGTGATTAATATCCAAAATTGTATTCAAGGGAATAATATAGTAATCAATTAAATATCTGGCGGTTTGAACTTTTTCTTGGTATTCAATCTTTCGGGTATTGGCTTTTAACTCTCTTGATTCATTTAGAAGGCTAATTGTATTGTTAGTTACGGCAGTTCTGAATTTTTTGATTTCATTCGATAAAGCTTCAATTCTGTCCAACAAAATGTTTTTGTCTTGATTGATACCTTCTTTAATATTCAAAAACAAGGTTCTTATAGATTGACCAAATTTGTCAATTTCTTCAGGAAGCAAAGGTTTAAATTGTTGCAGGACAAACTCAAATAAAACAAAATAGGGTTCGTTAATCACAAAGTCATCATTCTGTTCAACGAGTATTTTGTGTTCAAAAAGGTGGGATTCTATATCTCTTCCAAATTCATCAAGTGTTTCAGCCACTTGACTTTTCAAGATGATTTCATTCTTAAGTTGAATGTCAAAGAGTTGCCGTAGCAAGTCAAAATGAGTTGCTAAAAATTGTACTATGCTCTTTGGTTCAGACTTAAACATTGATGAGAGTTTCTTGTTCTAAAAATCTATTAGTTCGTGCAACTTGTTCCCTGATTTTTACGACTGTTGAGTCATCTGATGTCTTAACAGCCTTACTCATTTTAGCTTTGTTTCCTTTTAAAGATGCCGAATGCGTTTTAAAGAGTTCATTGTAATTATTTGGCAGATACAATTCTGCATTTCCGAACACATCTTTGATTCTCAAATATTCGTCAAGCCCGTTAAAGTCATAGTCAACAAAAACCAAAACCTCCTTTGCTTTAATCATTGAAATAGATTCTTTGCCTATTCGTCCGTATTTGTGGACAAATAGAAATTCTTTGCCCAATAATTTTTCCGCATTCAAAAAGGTTTCCAAATTCTCGACAAAACATATTTTATCAGCTATGACAGAAATTGGGATTACAGAAAACAATCCAAAATCACGAGTTTGTTTTTCTAAATCAATTATCTGCTCATTGATTTGATAAGCAGAAAATCCCCTAAACAAAAAAATTGGACTGCTATCAATCTTTGTCGCCTTTGAATTTCTGTATTTCTTGATGTTTCCTGATTTGGTTTTGGATACGTTTTGCTCCGGAAATGATGAGTTTAAGAACTTTTCAAATTCAATTTTTTTGGAAACTTCAACCTTAAACCCTCTGCCAAGCTTTGAAAATTTCAGAATTTCGGCTTGAAGCAAATTTTGAAATGTGTCAGATTGCAAAACACTTTTCGGAATAACTGATTTTGAAATACTTTTATTTAAAAGCAACAATTGATATGTTTTGAAATCGACTTCTTTCATTACGCCTCAACAGGTTTTCTCAAAATAACATTTCCATTTTTTTCACTCACCACTATTTTCCCTTTGCTTCTCCTCACCAAATAGTATTTGTCAAAACCGTCATAAGGATGTAATGGTGCTGCTGAAATGGGGATAAAGTTATGTTCCTTGCAAAAGTTTAAAATCTCTATTCTATTTGCTTCATCAATGGTTCCGATTTCATCAACAAATATTACAATCTTGTTTTCATCATCTTTCACAACGATTTGATTGATGATTGACATAATCAGAACCAAACGTATCATTTTGTCTGTTCCGTCCGATTCGATTTGGTTTTTCAGGTCAACGACTTTGTGCTGTCCTTTTTTATGTAGATGAAGTTTAATGTCAAACAAATCATTGAACGAAATTGTGGTTTGACTATCTAAATATTTGTTGAGCGTATTTAGGTTTTCAGATTGGTCGTCAAAAATCAGTTCAGAAGTTAAATCCCTGATTTGTATGATTTTGTTTAAATCCTTGATGAGTTTGTCATTCTCAATGATTTCTATCTTCAACGTATCAATATCCGATATCTTTATCTTCCGAATTTTAGAATTAAACTGATTGATAATAAAGGAATTAAATTCTTCAAACCTTGAGTATAGCGTGCGACAAGGATTTGCAAATTGGGTAGAAATATTTTTTAATAAGCCATCAATTGCTTTTTGTTTATCGTCTAAAGTAACCAATTCCGAATCAACGTGTTTTATAAAATCGGTTTCGCTAGCAAAAGAAGTTTCTGTTTTAGATTTCAGCTTTTCAAAGAGACTATCCTTTTTATATTTAATGTCTTTCCTTTCCTCAAAGTTTCGTTTAAGGTTTTTATAGATATTGTCCAAAGAATCGGTTGATTGATATTCATTGGGTTTGATTCCGAGTTGTTCAAGTTCCACTTTCCAATTTTGGATTTCCTCAATTCTCTTTTCTTTCTGAAAAATATCTTTGTTTGCTCTGTCAATTGTTTCTGAAAGCTTCCTAATTTCTTCTTCAATTATCTTAATGCCTTTGGCAGATTGCTTTTTTTGTTTAAGTAAACTTTCAAATTCTAATTTTATAGACTCAAGCTCCTTCTCAAGGTTTGGAAGTTGCTTTAGCTTCTCAATTTTATCGTTTACACCCTTTATTTTCTTTTTGATTTCTTCTAAATCCTTTTGATGTTTCTCTAAATCCTTGGCTATAGGAAGTAGCTTATCATTAAAGCTTTTTTCTTTTTTAAATTCCTTGATTTGTTTTTTCAACTCTTCAATGGATTCTATTGGTTTTCCTTTCAAGTCATTTGGTAACTTAATAACTCCGTCAAAGAGTTTCATCAAGTTTTCCGTTCGCTTGATTTTCGTAGAAATGTTTTCAAAGGGCAGACTTGAAATATCAGTTGACAGAATCCTGTTCAGTAATTCCTTGTTATCTTGATTATCTGAAATTTGATGAATCAATTGATTGGAATAGGTGTCAACTTGACTCGTGATTTTTCTGATTTGAGATTCGGCTTTTTCAATCTTGCTTTCAATTGCTTTGCTGTTTAGATTTTGATTTTCAATTTGAGTTAGTTGGCTCTCAATTGTTTTCCTTTCGGCATCTAAATTTTGAAAGGATTGCTCTAAAAACTGTAAACTTTCATAAGACTTGATTTTTTTTACCAATTCATCTTTTTGGTCTATGTCTTTCTGTTTTTGTTCCAACAGGGTTTCTATTTTACCAAATTCTTGGTTTAGTCTGTCTTTTTTTGGATTGAGTGTTTCGTTTAAATGGGTTCTATTTTTATTTCTTTCTGTTTTCATTTTTGAAACAGAAGTTCCCAATTCTGAATAAACCGATGAATATTGATGGTCAAAAGCAAATATCAACTCTGAAAGTATCGTACTTTTTCCTGCATACTGATTGACCAACTCTTTGAAGTCATTAAAGCTACGCTGGATACTTTTGATAACTTTTATATCCCGATTGTGCTTCAATAATGTTTGTATGTCCTTTTGGTTCTTCTTTGAGAAAGAAACGCTTTCGTTTTCTTTATTATCTGCAATTATCAATGACTCTTTTAGCGAGTTGTTGTTTATAAGCTGTGAGTTTATCAGGTACTTGTAGATTTTGGAAAAATTGTTGCTAATTCCCCGTCCGTCTTGGTTTACATTTTGGTTTAGCCAAACAACCGCATTGTTTCGTTTCCCTTTCTGATATACAAAGTTGAAAACTTCCCTACGGTTTGGAAATTTGCTGTGTTCAATTCCATTTGTGGCAAATTCGGAAAGTAATGAATCAAACTTTTTTAGTTTTTGACCGATCGTTGTGTTGGTAAAGTAATGTTCTTCTTTATATTCACTGTCGATTTTATAATAGTCAAGGTTGCCTTCGGCATTTCTTTTGACCAAAATAGAGTAGTAGCGATTTTTGAAAATCTCAAAGACGATAAAACTTGAATTTATAGAAGGAAAATAGTGGTTAAATGTTGTTTTGTCTCCCGTTCTGTTTCCACTGAACGTCATTTCTCGCCCGTCAATTATAAACAAGAAATTAAGTGCGTAAATCAGTGTACTTTTCCCGATATTGTTTGGTCCGACAATTTGAAGCGAATTGCAGTTGTCAAGCTCAACATCAGCTTTCGAGTAAATGTCAGAATTCAGTATTATTAGTCTTTTCAGCATTCAGTTTACATTCAATTTTTGTTCTATCATTCTGTCGAGCGTTGGCTTTTCAGAGCTTAGGTACAACGGTTAGTATATGAAAAGTAGGCGATTTTGACGCACCAATCTTTCGGTTAAGCAAGAGGTTTGATAAAAGACCAAAGTCTTTGTTTCAGTACAGTTTCGCCTATTTTTTATGTACATTGTTATCTGTAGTTATTTCTTAATCACCTTAACAGTTTTCGAAATGCTTTTTCCATTAAAAATTTGAATTAAATACATTCCGCTTTTCAAATTTTCTAAATTTAGTTTTTCCGTTCCATTGTGATTTATTTGATTGTTTTCAAACACCTTATTTCCATTTATGTCTATGATGTTTAGTGATATATTCACTGAATTTTTAGGTGATTTGTATTCAATAGTTAATTCATTTTCAAATGGATTTGGATATGTTTTGGTTATAGCCAATTCTTTCTTTTTTCTATTGTAAACTATAAAACTTCCAATACCTAATAATAATATTCCAAGACCTCCAAAAATTAATTTATTTCTTTCAGAAGATATTCGTTCCTCTTCTTTTACCTTTAAATAAGAAATAGTTTCTTCTGCCAGAGAATAGATAGCAGAATTATTAGAAAATTCAAGTGTGTCATTGACAAATGAAAATCGAATATATCTTTCGTCTTCCAAATAATCTAGATTGTTTGAAGTATAATCAACTTGATATATGGACTTTATTTGTTCCTTAATATTTAGATATATTTCTTTTAGCTTTTTCGGGTCGTTAGTGTAATAGTAAAACCCATCTGTTTTTTTAGATACTTGTTCTAGTAATGTACTGTTGACATTGCCAAGTCCAATTGTGTAAATAGATATCTCTTTTTCATTTGCTAAATCAATGACTTCTTGTGAAGTGTGTTTTGATTCATTGTCTTGTCCGTCTGTAAGAGCCACAATAACAGTTTTACTTGAACCTTTAGAAAGATTCTCAATAGTCAAGAATAATGCGTCATAGAATGAAGTTTTTCCTTCAGGTAAAACGTTTTCCACAAATGATTTAATTCCTGATACATCATTTGTTAAAGGATATATTTTATCAACTGTTGTTGAGAATCCTACAAATGAAATTGAATCGTTAGATGGTTTTGATTCTTCTAAAAAACCGAGAACTCCTTCTTTAGCGTAATCAATTGCCATAACATAATCTTTTGGCATCTCTAAGCCATAAAAATAGTAGTCCTGCATAGTTTCTACATCTTTTGGCATTTGAGCTGGATTGTCAACCATAGAACCTGAATGGTCGAATACTAACCCAATGTTTATTGGCTTATCTTTAGATATGTTCCGCAATCTAAGTACTTCACAATTTTGATAGTTTTCTTTTACTTGTATTTCAGATTTATCTAAAGTCCATAATGGCTTTCCAAATTTATTTTTAGCTTGAAAGACAACAGAAACATTAGGAAATGAATCAGGATAAACCTTAATAATCGATAAATCAAAAATGTTTTCGGACTTAATCTCTGTTTGGATATTTTCAGTTTGACCAAAACAACTAAGTGTGTTGATGAATAAGATTATTATAATTATGTTCCTCATTCTTTTTAATTACGGACAACGGTCCAGGCTATGATTTCGTTGCGATGAAAATCCGCTAGGATTTTCGCTCATCACCAAGCCTTTGCTGGCAAGATAGGAATTTTCGACAGAAAATTCCGCAGCAATGAATCATAGCCCTTTTTACCATCTGTAAAGACCGCAATGACATTAGGGAAGTCTTTTGAACGTCGCGTAATCTTCATATGAGTCGACAGATTCGCTCCCAATTTCAAAGTCCGCAGTTGCATAAACACTGGAGTTATGTTTGCTAGTAACATTTAATTATTTGTCTTGGCTCGTTTTGTTCGCTTGCTGAATAGCGGGTCCACAAATGACGCTTCGACTGGTTTCCGCTATTCAATCTGCTCAAGAGTTAATTTGGCAAAGAGTGGGGTAGGAGAGTGTACTTAAGGTATCTTTCAAGCTTAAAATCGGCATAAAAGTTTAAAGCTATGAATTAATAGGGTTATGGGTTGTAATGGTAAATATAACAAACGTTGCTGTCCCGAAGGGCAACTATATTACGTTATATAGTGTTAGATTGTTTTTTATATTCCTCAATAATTTCATCATTCGAGCGATATGAATTTAGTCCAACTGAGTCAAATTCATCTTTTCCATCGTGTTTATGAATTCCAATTATTTTTAAGGTGTCGTTTATTGAGTTATGCACAACAGTTACTCCTTTCGGTATTTTTGGATTATCTATATTATCATATGAAATAAGCGGACCGATTGTTTTCTTCCCACTTTCCCATACCTCAGAAATCTGACAACCTGATCCTCCAAAATAATCAGTTTCTACATATGCACATCTTCCCTTAAAAGACAATTCTTTTAAAACTTTTCGAGTTTCTTTAGTCAACTCTTCATACGGGTCAAGAGTTTTTTCATAGTAATTTCTTCCGTATTTATTATTGAATGGTATAAAATGATAATTACCTACTAGAATAATATTTGGAAGCTCTCCAGCATATTTAAAGCTTGTTATAATTCCATTTATATTATGAGCCATATTAATTCAATCTAACGTCTCGTATATGGAAGTAGCGCTGAAAATAAGCGATAACTTTTCGATTAAACACAAGCCGATTTTTTTAAATTTTACTATTAATTTTATTTTTCGGAAATCGTCAAAATTAAAAATTTGGCCATTTTCCAAAAATGCCCAAGCCATTGATTCAGCAACGATTTGCGCTATTTTTTATATGTATTGTTACCTGCTGGCTTTTTCCTCAACAGTATTCAATTCCGCTATCATCTTCTTTCCGCAATCTAATAATTTACTAATCAATGTTGAATCCGTTTCAGTTGATAAGACTATGTCCAAATAAGATTTTTTGAACTCCACATTCGGTTCAATTTTAATTTCATAAATAGTATCAGCAAAGGTTACTTTTGCTGGGTCGAAATCATATTTATCCAAAGGGTATTGTTTTTTGTATTTTTCCATTTCAGGAAAATGTTCCAGATAAATGATTTTAGAAAAACCCGATTTATTCAAATACATTTTTTTTCTCGTGTAGCTTAATTCTCCGCTGTAAGTTGCGTCTATAAAAACGAGTTGATTTTCATAATAATAACCACTTAAACTTCCACCACAAGCTGACATATTCGGATACATTTTTTCTGTTAGCATTCCGTTTTGCAAGAGTGAGTCAATTTCGTCATTATTTAAATTTAGATATTCAGCTTTGGATTCCGTTTCGACTATTAAGTTCTCTGTATTTTCAAAATCTCGTTTATTTTCTTCTTTGCAAGAAAGTAATAACATCAAGGTTAGTATTAAAATCGAAATTCTCATTGTTCTTTTTATAGCTTGCTGGTAACTTTCCGTATTAGCGGTCGTTTTAATGTCGCTTAAACATTGTTATGTAGATTTTTCAGTAGTAAACTCTTGTGTAATTTCGCCTTGTTCGTTGAAATGTCTACTCCTAATACATTTGCCGTTAGCATAATAGGCTTCATATTCAATTTTGCCATTTCGATAATACCAAACACTGCTTTTACCGTCAGCGTTCAAACCATTTTTGTAGGTCGTTTTAGAACTTATTTTACCATCAGGATGATACCCTATATAGTCTCCATTAAGATAATCTTTATCCATTAAAAATTCTGATTCTAATCTACCATTAGGGTGCCAGGATTTTAAAATTCTTATTTGTCTGCCATTATCATAATACTGTTTGGATTTCTTGGCACCATTCTCATAAAAAAAAACGATTACGCCATTCGCCTTGTGTAAATCGTAATGTCCCTTGCTTTTCAATTCTCCATTAGGCCAGAATTCCTCGATATACCCATTTTTAATAAACTTTTTAAAAGGGTTATCGACGTCATTATATATTTCTTGAATCAACTCTGTGGAAGTAGCAAGTCCCTTTTCAAATATATGTTCTAATTGCCAGTCAAATAATTTTCCTGAGATAGCGGATGAAAAATTACTTAAACTGAATTCCATACCAATATCATCCAGGGAAATTTGGGTCACCTCTAAGATACGAGGTGAAATCTTCAAGTTCTGGTAGGCTTTCAGTTTGTGATGACCGTCTAGAACATAGTTATTATTATTCTCGAATTCGCAATTATATATTAAGACAATCGGTCTCTTTCCAGAACTAATTAAGGTTTCATAATTTTTTATTGTCTCATGGTCTAGGCTACTTTCTAATTGAGTAAAAATTAGATTATCGTAAGAAACATCATAAAACCCAGAAGTAGTGTAGTCAATTAAATCTCTATGCGCATATCCTTGGTCTTTAACCATTTCTGAAAATGTAATTGTCCAATTTTCCAGTTCTATTTGTTGCCTACTCTTGTCAATAAACAAAGGGGTTATGTACTCGAAATCATTAAACTTTTCTATTTCTCCTTGGTCATGGTTTTCTTGATAAAGATTAAAAATCAAATCGCCTTTAGGGAAAATCCTGCTGAAGAGTTCTAAATCATTTGTGAGTTCAGACCAATCAATTTCATTCCCCAGATTTAACTTTTCTCTCAAAGAGTCTAATAATTTAGATTTTAATTCTTCAGGAGCCTGAATGTGTGCAATATACTTTCCAGCCGAACCTCTGCAGTCATACCATGTTATAATACTGCAACCATTGGAAAATAGGTATTCACCTATCTGAAAAGCCTTGATACAGACTAAGCCTTGGCCATATATATTTCCGAATTTATGTGACGCCTTAAGTTTCATTTATTCTACATAACGATCCAAGCTATAATTCCGTTGCGATGAAAATCCGCTAGGATTATCGCTCATCACCAAGCCGTTGCTGGCAAGATAGGAATTTTCGGTAGAAAATTCCGCAGCAATGAATCATAGCCCTTGGTACCATCTGTAACGCCCGCAATGACATTCAGGATGTCTTTTTGAGCGCCACGTAATTTTCAAATGAGTTGACAGATTCGCTGCCAACTTCAAAGTCCGCAGTTGCATAAACACTGGAGTTATGTTCTCTACTAACTTTTAAATATTTGTTTCGACTCGTTCTGTTCGCTTGCTGATTAACGGGTCCACAAATGACGCTGCGACTGTTTTCCGCTACTCAATCTGCTCAAGAGTTGATTTGGAGAATAGTGGAATAGAAAGGAGTTTGTATTGGATTTTTCAGCCTGAAAATCGGCGTAAAAGTTTGAAGCTCTGAAGTAATAGGGTTATGGATGGTAACGTGTTTGTGTATGATTTCGTTGCGTGTTTCAGCAACTAAATTAGCAAATACAAACCGAATAGAAAATCCGCGTCCCGATAGCTATCGGGATTCGTAAGTAGGCGAGTACTAGCAATGAATTATACAAGGTGTTACCTACTGGCATTTAATTCAGTTCTATGTTTATTGTTTTATTATCAATATCAATTTCAATCCATTCATCTTGAGATTCCAAATCAGGAATGCACTCTGTCAAATCCATTTCCTTAGCATATTTACTCAATGCCTTTTTTCCAAAATTAATTATTGCTCTAAATTCCGTTTGTCCAGTTTTTCCAATCCACGCTTTAGTTTCTATCTTCCGCTTGTCATTTACCTGTTTTTTGGTCAACTGATTTTCAGTTGGAAGCCACGAAATTCCATCGCACCAAAATCCTTTTAGTTCTGGGTCAGTCGATTTTTCCAATTCGTAACAAATTCTGTATTCTAATTTAGTACAGAATTTTTCATTAAAAGGTGATTCCGTTTTTTGTTCCAATTTTTTCATTCAGTTACCTCTTTGACTTGTTTTTCCAAGTCCTCAATTCCGATAAACTTTTTAAAATTCAAATCTTTTCCTAATGATTTTAATTCAGCTGTTAAGTCCATTATTAATTCTAATGGTTCAGCTTCAAATCCAAACAGGTTTTGGTCAAACTGCGTTCCGATTAAAAGTCCGTCATTTGCCATTCCGATACACCAGTTTTCAATAAATTCAGATAGCGAAATTTCAGCCACTTTATATTTTCTCCATTCGTGTTTCGCACAGGATTTAGCTCTTACTTTTTCTGCCCAAAAACATATCATTCCAATCGGATTTCCATTGTCGTCCTCATATTGAGTTGAACTTGATGTTGCAAATCCGTTTTTACTATTTAGTCCGTAAACTATTCCGTTTTCAGAAACTGTTTTTATGAATTTTTGATGTCTATTTTTCAGTGTGATTGAATCTTGGAACATAGTTTTTTCAGCTAGCAGGTAACGGTCTAGTGTAAGAATAGTAGCGGTTTTAAGACCACACACTTTTCAACTTAGACCAAAGTTTGGTTTTATTACTGTTGTTCCTTTTGGCAGAAACTCCGCCATTATTTTTATACGTTGTTGCCATCAGTTTTTCATCATTTTCAGAGTTCAATAATCGGTTAATTTCTCCTTCTTCCCAAGTCCATAAATGACTACTTTTCTCGTCTGCCCAAAAACCTTCAAAATTTGATTCAATTGATTTTTTTGAAAACACTTTCTCGTTTATTGCAATGAAATAGAAGAAATAGTCCCAACTAATTGCAAATAGTATCGATTTGTTCTTATCGTAAATATAATAATCTTTAAAATCAATTTTCTCACAGAAATCGCTCTTGTTGGAACTTGTCAGGTCAATAATTGTCTTGTTTTCATAAAATTCGTCTTCTATAAGAACTTCTTCAATTCCGTTTAGTGTCAATAATTCGAAAATTGAAGATTTACTGAAGAAATCAAATGTACCTTCCGTTGGATGCCAAATATTGTTCTTGTCCGAATATTGGTTTAAAACCTTCGATAGGTCTTGTCTTTCCAATTTCTTTTTATAAGCACCAATTGAAGTCATTAAGGCTTTATTCAGTTCCTTGTAGTCATTCAGTTTCGTGTTTTGAATTACTTCTTTCCAAGTTACTTTCTTTCCGTGTTGGGTTATTTCTTCATCGGTTGGATAACATTCGCTGGATGAAAAAATAGTCATATTTGGGTAGTTCTCAATTTTTTCGAATATCCCATCCTTTTTTCGAGCTTCTTCGAGTGAGATTACTTTTTTAGAACTATTCGCGTCGCAATGTTCTTTGTCAAGTTTGAAAAAAGGCAGAAGTCCAACGTAAACACTATCAAATTCAGAGTAGTGTTTCAACACAGGCGTTTCTTCATATGGATATAGGTTTTTATTTTCTATTTCGCTCATTTTTAAAATGGGTGGCCACGTTCTCGGCTATGAGTAGTTGCGTGGTTTATCACTTAACTTTACAAGTACACACCAAACTGAAAATCCGCGTCCCGATAGCTATCGGGATTCAGAAGTAGGCGAGAACATGCAATTACTTATAGCGATTGTAGTAGCCAGTTATTTTTTTAATTCAATTTTTCCTATTTCAAATGTCTCTGGTAAATTCTGAATATCTTTTTCTGAAATTATATATCCACCACTAAAGCTATCATCAAATTTAATCTTATACTTTTTGATTGAATATGAAAAGCCAAGATCAAAAAGGTCAGCTCCTTCTGGTCTTAGAGTATTTGACGAAGAACTATAATTGCTTAACTCTATTCCTTCAGTCAATTCTTCTTTCAGTTCCGCAAATTCTTTTCCTTCTGGTTTGACTCCACCAATTGTATGGGAATAGCCTCCATTTACATTATCGATTTTGTTTGATTCGTTGCTAATTAACTGTTCAAGAATGAGATATTGTTGACCATCAAATTCTGCTATTCTTAGCCAAAGTCCATTTTCCATTCGTAATTTTGGAAGAACATTTACTTCAATGGTTTCCGTGGTATATTTTTTGCTATTAAATTCGAAATCAAAAGGCCCTATTTCATATTTTTTTGCTTTTTTGAAAATAATTACTCTTTCAAAATCATCTGATTGCAATCCGAAAATTGAGGGTGAGCGAGTAAATTCTATATTTTTTCCTAATTCTTTTTTGAAGTAATCAGTCAAAAAGTCAACGTTAATTGAAAATGTAACACTTTGTCCAACTCTCGGTTCTGGATTATCGATTTCGATTTCCAGTTTTTTTTGCCCAATTGCATTTGAGGAACAAAAGATTAATAGTAATAATGTGATTCTTTTCATATGATTTTATCTAATTGGCTACAACGGCTCGGCTATGATTTCGTTGCGGTGAAAATCCGCTAGGATTTTCGCTCATCACCAAGCCTTTGCTGGCAAGATAGGAATTTTCGGTAGAAAATTCCGCAGCAATGAATCATAGCCCTTGTTACCATCTGTAACGCCCGCAATGACATTCAGGACTCCTTTTTGAGTGCCGCGTAATCTTCACCTGAGTTGACAGATTCGCCGCCAACTTCAAAGTCCGCAGACGCATAAATATTGGAGTTATATTCGCCACTAACTTATAATTGTTTGTCTCGACTCGTTCTGTTCACCTGCTGATTGCCGGGTCCACAAATGGCGCTGCAACTGTGTTCCGCTACTCAACCTGCTCAAAAATTGATTTGACGAAGAGTAGGGTAGGAGAGAGTGCTTAAGAGATGTTTCAAGCTATAATCAGCGTAAAATTTTAAAGCTCTGAAGTAATAGGGTTATGGATGGTAACGGTTTTGTGTATGATTAGTGGCGTGGTTAAGCACCTAATTTAGCAAATAAAAACCGAATAGAAAATCCGCTAGGATTTTCGTTAGTAGGCTCGAACTAGCCATTAATTATACACGGTGTTGTGCCTAGTTTTTCATTTGATAATTTACTTTTATCTCTTTACTTATAAGTTTTCCTTGCGAATCATATATCTTTTGAATCCAATTCTTTTTTCTGTAAATATTTTTTAAGTATTTAATTAGATTTCCATTTTGGTCATAGTATTCCCATTTATACCATCTGTCTAATTTATCATAATGATATTTGATATATGAACCATCTCTTTGATATTCCGAGTTCCAAATTGGCTTTCCGTTTTTAAATTTTCCTTCGAATCTGATTTTCCCATTTTTGAAATAATCTACTTCATAATTATCACAGACGTTTTGGCAATTGTAATATTTTGGTTCAATTTCATTCTTGTACTGAAAGTCATCATTTAGTTTTTCAGAAACGTATTGAATTCTCGGGATAGAGATTGTGTCTTTTACTTTCAAAACGTTTTTGAATTCGACAATTTCTTCAAAACTTCTTTCAATATTACTATCATTTATGGTAACAAATAATTCATACTTACCAGAACTGGGTATTTTGACTTTTAGATTTTCGGAATAATAGGATTCCATTGTTTCTAAATTTTGCAATTCGAATGAAATACTATCTTTACTTATGAGCGATTCACATTGGTTTTCAAAATAGTATTCAACCTCTATTACGTTCTGGGAAATCAGAAAGTTTGAATAAAGTAATATGATTAATAGGTGTTTCATTAAATTAGGCACAACGGTCTCGGCTATGAGTAGTTGCGTGTGCAAGCAACTAACTTACTAAAAATGTAAAGAACCAGAGGAAAATCCGTAGGATTTTCCGAGTAGGCTAGAACTAAGCAATTATTTTTACACGGTGTTGTAAAACGTTTTTTATTCAGGATTTCTGTTTTTCAGCGCTTCCCAACTTATAGTTTTTATTTTTTCAGCTTCCTTTTTAATAGATTCAATTCCGATTTCGCTCAGCCAGATTTCAATTCGCTCGTCAAGGTCTAAAAATTCAGGTATTTTTTCCAAATCTTTAGGATTATCCGAGTAAAGTCCGATTACAGGATATGGTTCTCCAAATGGATTTCCTAAAGGTATGAGTTCGTATTTTATACTTTTCGGAAATTCCGTAAACAATTCAGGTAATTTAATTCGGATAATTTCAAGACACGAAACAATATAATCCATATTCCAATTTAATTCCTCGTAAATTGCTGGTTCTATAATTCCGTAACCTCGTGGTTTTTTTTCTTTCGTATTCAATTTAGTAAATGTTTTACAACGGTAAAGGCTATGCGTCAGTTGCGTGGCATAAGCCTTGTTTTTCCAAATATACCTAAACCATAGAAAATTTCGCAGAAATTTTCGGAGGAGCAAGAACCGAGCAATTGCGTATAGCCCATGTTGTGCAACGTTTTCTTACTTGGTTTCGAACGTCTTTAGCAGATTCTCTAATTCGCAGAGCTTCTTTTTTCCGTAGTCGTTTTTGGAAACAGATAAATTCAAGGTGTAGAACAGATTTTCTGTTGGGTGTTCTGTGGTGACGTATAGCGTTAGCATTGGTATTGAGTCAATTTCTTCATCTACCAAATTCCATACGATTCTATACCATTAATTGAGGTAAGTCCAGATTCTACGACATTGTATTTAGATTCAATTTCCTTTTGTTGTTGTTTATGGTTCTGCCAATCATCTGCCTTAGTCAATTCGATAACCCCAAATAACTTGACACTTTCATTTGAAAATACACCACCGACAATTCCGTCGCCTAATTCATTGTTGTGAGCATATGGTTGCCATTCCTCATTCGGAAATTTGACAGAATACCTCCCAGTATTATCAATTACTTCAATTCCGTCATCAAATTTCAATTTTTTGCATTCACAATTTGCTAAATAGTCAGATTCGACTTTGCAAGCTGAAAAGGCAAGAGCTAAAAGGATGTAATTTAATTTTCGGATGTTCATTTCAAATGTTGCACAACAGTCTAGTATAATAATAGTAGCATCTTTTGAAACGTGAACTTTTCGGTTTGGCACTGACCTTTGTTTCATTTTTATACTATATTTTTGTCACTTAGACCGCTATTATTTTTATACAATGTTAGCAGCTTTTATTTGTTTTCTAATTCAGCCATTAGCTCGTCTAGAATTCCTATAATATTCTTTTGGTCTGCTTTAGAAATTTGCCATAATGGGTCTTCAATCCATTTTAATTTTTTTTGTTTTAAAATTTCATTTTCCGAATATATTTGGATTGCAAACTCTTTATTATTTGGGTCAATCCATATTCCATATTTATAATAAGACCCTTTTACATTTCCGAATCGATTTAAAGCGTACGACTTTTCAATTCCGTATTTTTCTTTCAAAGAGTTTGATTGACTTTTTTTAGAATCAATTTGAGACTTTAAATCTTCACTCTCTTTTTCCATCCTTAACTCGCAAGCCTTTTCAGCTTTTTTTATTAAATCATCATCTAAGTTTACCTGTTCATATGGTAATTTTTTGGAATAAGAGACTACTAATTTCCCAATAGGCTGATTATTAACTAAATCAAAAGAATTGAAAGCATATGTTTCTTCCGATTTTGTTGAAATCAGCAAAAGATATTTCCCAAAATTCGGTTCAGATTTTCTATCCTTAACAATATATACTTTACCTAAGTCATTTTCGGAGAACTCATTTTTGGATAAAATTGAGTTTCCAATTTGTGGTTCCGATTGCTTTTTCCCTTTTGAATCACACCCAAATAAACTCAGTATTCCCATTATTATTAAAATTATATTTCTCATTTTGTCCTAATTGCTGCTAACGGTCTCATATAACCGTCAGTTACGGGTTAATATGCGTTAATTTTCGGTTTAGCACTGACGTTAGCAATTCCGAGTGGATTCGGATGTAGTTAAATCCACCGTAGTTGCGGTTATGCATTGTTGGCAAATCGTTTTTATTTCCATTTTTTATAATTCCGTCATTTAGTAATTTTTAATTTCATTTTTATTCAGTTTCTCTGTTTTGAATTCAGGCCAATTATTGATAAATCTACAATTCTTGTTTTTGACTAAATAATTGCGGTTTTCTAATATAAGAAGCGAATATTGTTGCCATTAAAATTAAAATTGTTACTTCATAAGGTTTTCCTTTGTACATATGAATAAACACTATAAAAGTCATATATAGAGCTAAAAGAGCAGTTCCGATTAGTATAGTCTTATTATACAAGAACAATGCTGTTGATATTAAGAGAAATGTTCCTGTAACAATCATTATAGTGCTATTAGCTACAATTTTGTCCGTTTGATTTGAGTTAAGTATTTTGTCTAAAGCATTTGGGATAAAAAACAATGTTATTATTACAGATGGTAACCAAATTGAAAGTGTTTTTAAAATCTTATTCATTGTCATTTAATTCTAATTGTTTGTTTTCAGTTCGCTTTAAATGTTTGCCAACGTTTCGTGTATGGTGCGTATCCCGAAGGGTATGCATTATACACCTTGTTGTGCTTTCGTTATTTATTTTCGGTTTTTGCCATTAAAGTTTGCATCAATACTGCCGAAGCATTCAGCAATCCACCGCCAATGGGATCCTGTCCCATTACGTTCATAGGAGCTTCTCCAAAATGAAGTCCTTTGGAGGTAAGAAGGTTTAGTCTTACAATTCCTTTTTTAACAGGTTTTGGACGAGCGTTTTCCCAAGGTCCTATGTTTTTCATTACTTCTTCTCCAAGTTCTAAAACTGTCATTAATTCTTTATCAATGGAACTGTCAGGGTGTTCCCAGACAATCCCTGCTCCAGTGAAATTATAATATCTTGCTGATAAGTCCCGATAAGCAGCGAGTAAATCATATTCATTTTTCTTCATTCCCACTTCTACTACAACACCGAAAAGTTGAGTTGGATTTTCTTCAATATGTCCCAATTGCTTTAAGGTGTTGAATGCTTGGGCGTAATGTCTGGATTCCAAACCTTCTTGATTCGTTATTCCCTTTAAAATTTCAATTGCACTCTCTTTTTCATTCGACTCAATTTTTGCTTTCGCTGCTGCGAACGAAGTCCAAGGTTCGTCATTGGTATTATCTCCTGTCCATAGTTCCAATGGCATATCACCAAATAGAGTTTCTCTTATCTCATCATTTGGCGAGGTTTTATTCTTTTTTATCCAGAACATTCAGTTTTGTTTTAATGAAGCACAACGGTCTTGTATATTAAAAGTAGCGGATTTTTAAGCACTAACTTTTCGAATTATAACTGACCATTAATTTATTCATTTTGTTGAGATTAAGCGATTAAACCGTTATTTTTTATATACGTTGTTAGCAAAAGTTATTTTCCCACTTCGTAAATTCCTAAATCATTATTCCACCTTAATTTTTCGTGGTTTTCAGTCCAAAAATCCAACCACCATTTTGAATCTTTCTTTTCGTCAATTTTTTCATCACCGAACAACATACCTAAATATCCGAAAGTATATGTGTCAGGATTGCAATAACTTGCTGACGAGCCTTTTTCTTTTGGCATTTCGTCCAACTTGTAAACGTTCTTTAAGCAATTTTTAGTTATTGCATCTTTTTTCGAATTGTCTTGTAGTGAGATGATTAAAGCTTCAACCGCATTTAGACTGCTGACTTCTGGAATTTTCGCATTAGGATATTCTATTGGATTAAATTCTTGAACATCTTTGTCAGATAAGTAATTAATCCACCTTTCTTGAAGTTTGGTTAGTTCTTCTTCGGTTGAGTTTATGTTTACAAATCCAAAATTCTTATTTGTTAAGTTTTGCAACAGTTGATTTGCTCTTCCACCAACTTTGAATAAGTCATTGGATATAACCAAACCTTTTCCCTCAAAAGTAATATCGCCAGTTATTATTCTATCCCAAATGATTAAGCGACTTGTTCCCTTAAGTTTAGTTTCTTCAATGTTTGTAATTTGTTTTGCAAGTTCAATTAAATACTCTTTGTTTTCTTTATAATTATTGACAGATGCATTTAAAGTCAAAAAAACTGAACTCCAACTATCATCATTTATGTTTTTAGCGAGAAGTTCAGTCGTTGTGAGCTTCTGTGCGTTATCGTACATTTCTCTTGTGTAATTCTCAATATCATGCTGACTCCACGAAGTCAGTAGTTTTTGAGAATATAATTCGTGACCGAATGTGATTAGAATAAGTAATAATATTAATTTCTTCATCGATGTTTTTTCTAATTTTTGCTAACGGTCCAGGCTATGATTTCGGTGCGGTGAAAATCCGCTAGGATTTTCGCTCATCACCAAGCCTTTGCTGGCAAGATAGGAATTTTCGGTAGAAAATTCCGCAGCAATGAATCATAGCCCTTGTTACCATCTGTAACGCCCGCAATGACATTCAGGACTCCTTTTTGAGTGCCGCGTAATCTTCACCTGAGTTGACAGATTCGCCGCCAACTTCAAAGTCCGCAGATGAATAAACACTGGAGTTGTATTCGCTATTAACGTTTATTTGCTTGTCTTGCCTCAATCTGTTCGCTTGCTGAATACCGGGTCCACAAATGGAGTTGCAACTGTTTTCCGCTACTCAATCTGCTCAAGAGTTGAATTGGCGAAGAGTGGGGTGGGAGAGAGTACTTAAGGGATCTTTCAAGCTCAATTCGGCGTAAAAGTTTAAAGCTCTGAAGTACTAGGGTTATGGATGGTAACGGAATTGTGTATGATTTCGTTGAGGGATTCAAGTTACAGATTTTTCAGTTTCGAGTAGTTTTGTTTTTCTATGGGAATTTGAATTCACTTATTCGGCTAGCAATGAATTATACACGGTGTTCTACGCAGTTTTTTGCTTTTTTATTTTATCTCTAATTTTTATCATTAAATCTCTATATTCTTCATTACTCTGTTTATTATGAATTCCGTCGTAAGCATCTAAATCACTTGGTAATTTATTAATGATTGAAGTTTTTTTTGTAATTAAAAACTTGCCCTTAAAAAATCTACTAATTTCTCTGTAGTTTTCATCATAGTCTTTATCCTTATGATAATTTCCGTATTCGTCCACAAAAATTATTTCCTCAAACTCATTAACCTTTTCATTAAAAAGAGGTTCGATTTCCTCACATTCTAGAATAAAGTAGCTGAAGTCTAAATCATTGATAGATTCAAAATGAAGAGCTTTTGGTTTAAGTAGGATATAATTTTCTATAAGTAAAAAGTCATTTTTTATTTTAATGTTGTTAAAATCATTTCCTCCACTTTTGGGATAAAAACAATGATTTAAAGTATCATAAGCCTCGAAAATTATTTTTAGAATATTATAAATATCTTTTAAGTTTTGCCAAGTCGAACTAACTGATATTGAGATTGGAAAAATTCTGTTCAAAGCATCTTCCCATTCGTAAGGATTCCTTTCAAAATAATCTTCGTTACTCGAATACCAGTATCTAAATTGTTTATTAAATTCGGATGCATCTGGTCTTTTTTTTGGGTCATTATCTGTTGATTGAGCTAGAAGTCTATTTAAGAGTACAATGGAGAAATATTCCCAATTTCCAATCGTATGACCTTTGTTAATGTTCATTTTGACAAAATTGTCAATAGAAATGTTGCTGTTTGGAATATACTGTCCATCAAAACCTAGCCATTGTTGAGTGAGCATCATCCAAACTGTCTTTGCGAAAGAATAAATATCTGCTCTTTTAAATTCAGCTACAGATGAAATTCTTTTCATTTCAGGTGCTATTGTCCATCTTGGACCAATAGATTCGTTTAATGCAGAAACTTTCTTCTTTTTAGGGAAATTTGCAAGTCCAAAATCAGAAAAAACCGGACTGTCATTAACAACTAATATATTATCGGGTTTAATATCTCTATGTGTAATGCCTTGTGAATGCAGATATTCTAACGCATCGCATAATTCGAATATAAGTTCAAATATTCTTTCTCTAGTAGCAGTTTTTATATATTCCTTAAAAGGTATGCCTATTGGCATAATATAGTAAGGGAAATCTGTATTACTTATCTTGGTAGGAAAATGATGTTCAACTATTTCAATTATTCCTTTTTTCTTTTTTAAATTATTTAAAACTTCTATTTCACTTTTAAATCTTTCATAATTTTTTTTCCTTTTTATATTTTTCAATACTTTTTTAGCAAAGAAGTTTCCTTTGTCATCTACAACTTTATAAACAATTCCATTTCCACCTTTTCCAAGTGTTTTCTTAATTGTATATTTTTTCTTTTTTGTCAAGATTTTTATTGGTTTTGTCAAATTGCGTAGAACGGCTCGCATAAAAAGCGTTGCTGTCCCGCAGGGCAGCTATGATTTTTTATGCATTGTTGTGTGCAGGCCTTTTTAATTTTTCTTTTGTCTTATCGATATATTCCGTTATCAAATGTGTGTCTTTGTCAAGTTCATATGCCTTTTCAAAATGCTCTAATGCTTTTGCAAAGTCTCCTTTGTCATAATGGTAAATACCAAGGTTTCTGTAAGCGTATGAGTTTTTGTCGTCTAAGTCCATTGAGGTTTTAATGTCTCTTAGCCCTTCATCCACTTGGCCCAATTTGATTTTTGCAAGTCCTCTGTTGTTAAAGGAGTACGCAAATTTTGGCTCGATTTGAATTGCTTTGTTGAAGTCGGCTATGGCTTGATCATATAGCTCAAGTAAGTTATAAGTGTAGCCTCTGTTATTCAAAGCATACTTGTTTTTTGGATTTACATCGAGTGATTTTTGGTAGTCATGCATTCCATCATAATAACTTCCAAGTTGGGATTTTATCAGGCCGGAATTTGCGTAGTCGTCCGAATTTAGGTTGCAATATTTCTCAAACTCTTCGTGAAGAGTCAGGGCAGTCTTATAGTCTTTGAATTGTAAATAGGCAGAGATTGCAAGTCGGTAAACCATGTCGTTTCTTAGTCCATTGTCAATGATGTTGTGAAATGCCTTGGCAGCGATTTCATACTCTTGCTTGTTGTAGTGGTCAGCCCCAACAGTGTATTTAGAATCTAAGGTCTTGTACTTAAAAAGCTGTCTTAGCTGCTGTCCGTCATTGTGCACAATTGAACCGTCAAAGAGTTCGATAGGCTCGTCTCTTGGTACAATGTTTATGAAAAAGTCAAAGGCAGAGGAACCAAGAAGCACAACACTAATTAGCTTAATACTACCATGGAAGTCCCCCGCAAAGGCAGTGTAGCAGCCTACTGCTCCAAGAAACAGAGAAGTAACTGGGCCAAAAACAGTAATAAATATCTGTCGGTTTATGGTCACCTCTTTGCTGTGCGGAATACAAAGACCAAGTTTCCAAAGGAATGGATTGTACTTGAAGAAAAACTCAAGGCGACCAATTCTAAATGTCAAACTGTGTTTGGGATCACCATAGGAACCGATATATAAAGTCACCTTGTCTTTAGTCAATAAAAGAGCAGGTATGCCATGTCCCAATTCATGAAATATAACAGTGAATGGTCGTGTTATAACTACCAGCAAAATGAGGGTCAAAAGTATTAAAGGTACTGTCATCTGTTATTTTTCGGCTTGCTCACAACGTTTAGTATATGGCAAGTAGGGTAGTAGAAAGCGATGAACTTTCAAGTTTGCACTGAGCCACATTTTTATATTTTGTTTTTAACTTATTCATTTTAAAAGCCAAATTAAAAATTTGGCGGTGTTCGTAAATAGCACTGAACTTTCGTAAACCACTAATCGCCCTATTTGCTATATACCTTGTTACCCACTATTTTTATCTATAACATTCAAGTTTTATCCTTTCTTCATTAACATCAAGTGAGAATTGGCCTATCCGATTTAATAATTCGATTACGTCATTCAAATTTTGTTCCTTTAGAACGTTTTTATCAACCGTTTTTGGAAAGATCAGATACTCTATTTCTCTATAGGTTATATGTGCACTTCCTTCATATAACCCTGTAGCGTAATAGTCTGAACCATAAGAATCTCTCTTATCTAAAAACAGCTCACATATCTTATCATTTTGAACGTTTTTATATTCAATCTTTTTAATTGTTTCAAGATTATCAATTATTGCCTTGATAAGACGAACCCATTTTGAGTTTGACATTAGATGCTCCGAAAAGTGAGCAATAGATTTTTCAATCTCTCGCTTGATTCGTTCGTCACACCTTTTTGTTTTTTTTGTAATCATTTTAATTGTGGGTAACGGTCCAGGCTATGATTTCGTTGCGGTGAAAATCCGCTAGGATTTTCGCTCATCACCAAGCCGTTGCTGGCAAGATAGGAATTTTCGGCAGAAAATTCCATAGCAATGAATCATAGCCCTTGTTACCATCTGTAACGCCCGCAATGACATTCAGGACGTCTTTTGAGCGCCGCGTAATCTTCACATGAGTTGACAGATTCGCTGCCAACTTCAAAGTCCGCAGATGCATAAACACTGGAGTTGTATTCGCTATTAACGTTTAATTGTTTGTCTTGGCTCGTTTTGTTCGCTTGCTGATTAGCGGGTCCACAAATGGCGCTGCAACTGTTTTCCGCTACTCAATCTGCTCAAAAGTTGATTTGGAGAATAATGGAATAGAAAGGAGTTTGTATTGGATTTTTTAGCCTGAAAATCGGCGTAAAAGTTTAAAGCTCTGAAGTACTAGGGTTATGGATGGTAACGGTGAGTATAACAAGCGTAGCCTGCCGATAGGCGGCTATGATTTGTTATACAGTGTTGTAGTGTCGTTATTCATTCTTTTATTAAATAATCAGCCATCCTTTCATTTTCACCAAGATTTTCTCGTTGATAATAATATACTGTATCGGTATTAAATTCGATTTCCTTCGCAGCAATATAGATATCATTCTTGTAGTCCTCAGTCCTGATAATAAAAATTTGATATCCTTGTTCAATTTCAAATTTGAGGTTTAATTCTCTATTTAACTCGGGGTTGGGAATTTCAATTACAGGTTTGTTGGTATCTGAGTGCCATCCTTCAAAAAAAGTTGATGCGAAAAATATGTCTGTAAATATTATTTCAAGTTTATGATAGTAAGTCAAATCAATACTTCCTGAAATGATGAGTTTTCTGCCATCATACCTCCATAAATGAAAATCGAACCAATCATTTTTACGGATGTATTCGTCAATCTGCTTTACTATGGATTTATTTTTATCGTTCATCTTTTCTTAATGCACTACAACGGTATAGTATAACCGTCAGTTACGGGATTTAACTGACTGTTTTTCGGATTAACACTGGCGTTAGCAATTCGGAGTGGATTCGCATACAGTCGAATCCGCCGTAATTGCGGTTATACATTGTTAGCAAACGTTTTTTATTTGATCGCAACAACTCTAATTCTCTTATAATCCGCAAACCACTTTCCGTCAATTAGACACTTGTCCTTTGTTTTTTCCTGTACTTCGTCTTTTATTTCTTCTTTGTGATTTTCTGTAACTCCAATAAAAAAACTTTCGGCGAACATAGAAATCCAATCTTTTATTCCGGAATTTTCATCGGCAAGTTTAGTAGGTCTGTCATAATGTTCGGCAAAAAGAACTCTAAATCCAGCTGATTCGAGTTCAGTCGAATATTCTCCAATTGTCGGAAAATACCATAGGTCTAATTCGGATTGCTTTCCATAACCTCTCATCTTCAATGAGCTTCTCAGTTCATTGACTATTGTTTGTACGTTTCCTTTTCCTCCAAACTCAAGAACAATTTTTCCATTTGAATTCAAATTTTCGTACATACATTTTATTGCACCTTTGAAGTCCTTTACCCAATGTAATGTTGCATTTGAAAAAATCGAATCAAATTTTTCGTTAAATCTGAAATTACTGGCATCCGCAACTTGAAACTCAATGTTAGGAAACTTTGATTTAGCATCCATAATCATTTCGGCAGATTTGTCAATTCCAATAGTCTTTTTAGCAAATTTATTTATTTTAGAAGTCAATTGTCCAGACCCACAACCTAAATCCAAAATTCTTTGATTCTCTTTTGGGTCAAGCAGTTTTATTAAACCCTCTCCGTATTGATAAACAAAAGAATGTTTTTCATTATAAAGTTCAGGTTTCCATTTCGTTGTAGTATCGTTCATTTCGTTTCTCTAATGTTTGCTAACGGTTTGTGTAAGCGTCAGTAACGGGAAAGTACGCGAGTACTTTCCGCTGACGCACCTAATTTAGCAAAACGAGTTGAACTTCCGATTAGGAAATTCAGCCGTTATTGCGCTTACAAGTTGTTGTACGCTGGCTTTTATTTATTCAGGTCCAATTGAGTTCAGCAATTTGAATTCCAATTGTCCGTTATTATTTAATTCGTATTTATAAATTCCTCTACCTTGAACGTGTCCATCGTCAAAGTCGGCTATTAACCATTGACTACTAAAAGCTGGATATTTCCAAAATGCATTGTTCCTCCTAAAACTGCTTTTAAAGGTATCAGTTCAGTTTTTTCTCGAAGACTCTGTTCAATAAATTCCACAGGATTTGGAATTCCACTATCAATTAGTTTTTCTCCGTCATATTCTGCATCAAACCAATAATTTGATTTCGGTTTTTTTTTAGCTAATATTTTGGTTAGGGAATCATTTTTCATTTTTAAGTTTTCAACTTCGGCAAGTAGGTTTTCAGTGCGATTAATTTCCGTACAACTTAAAATGTATAGTGATGTTAGAATTATTAAGGTCAGTTTTTTCATTTTTTCAGCTTGCGTACAACGTGTTTGTGTATGGCTCGTTGCGGAAAATCAGCTATGATTTTCCGCCGTAACCGAAAGATAGCAAATTGCAATGAATTCCGATTAAGGAATTCAGCCGCAATGAGCTATACACGGTGTTATCATACGTTTTTATTCAGTTTTTTATTCAGTCAGATTTTCATTCCGCACGACAATTGTGTTTCCCCAAATGTCTCCCAATCTTTGATTTTTATCTGTGTTTTTTATCGTTACTATTCCAATTAGTCCAAAAAAGAACATATCTATTGGGTCAAGCAGATGTCTTTTAAAAGATTCGCCAAAAGTCAATTTTCGGTTAGTTCCTTTTTTAGGAATTGCTTTCAGTCCTGCGAGTGAATTTCCGAGTGTTGCTCCGAGTCCGATTTCAAGTCCAACAGTCATAATTCCCCAAAAGATTATTGGCACAAGTGCTGGCAATCCATTTACAGAATATTCACCTTCCGCATTTGGTTCTCCAAATGCGTAGATATAAATGAAAAAGAAGACATAAATTATTAGATAATCTATGAATCCAGCTAAAATTCTTTTTCCAATATTCGGTTCAGTTTTTAATTCAGTGAATTCGTTAAATTCGCTCATAGTCAGTTTCGGTCAAAATGTATGGTAACGGTTAGTATAAGAGCAGTAGCGGATTAAAATACACTTGCTTCCAGATACAAGATACTGAATTAAATACAAAAAACGGTTAGAGTTTGCACCCGAACCGCTATTGCTTTTATACATTGTTGGTGGTAGTATTTATTCTTTATTCCACCTTAAACTGTACCAAATGATGAACAGCATGGCAATTGTTTCAATTGATGCAAAGAATATGTAGGACAAAGGACTCTTTCCGCCACTCATTACTATTGAGGGGACAATAACCCAAAGGATAGAAACAGGAGCAGCGATAAAATTTAAAATTCGGTTACATTTTCTATTCAGAATTCTTGAAAGTAGAATCATTGCAATTGACACCTCCATTAAAAAAGCAAAAAGCAATACTGTTTTGCCTGAAATATTATTACCCACATATTCAATCTCTTGTAAGTATCCAGGCTTCAAGGTGTTTAGTATATCTGCATAAATCATATTCATCAATACAAAAACCCAAAGTGTAGATAATACTACCTTTTCATTGATGATTAAATCTTTCACGATAACTCAGTTTTTACTTCTTCTTTCCACTTAAAGCTTGTTGTGACGATAGATATTAATGCTAAAATCTCTATTGTGAGATGTAAATAATCGTCCATATCTGTTGGAGGGGAGGTTAGTAGAATTAGAGGCATGATGCTACCTGCTATCATATTGATTTTTCTATTTACACGTCGCTTAGTGAATAGAGAAACCAATAACATGCTGATTGGGATGTTAACAACCAAAGCTCCAAATAGCATAATTGCTTCTGTAACTTCCATTCCATTGTAATAACCCGTTAACAGCATTTCAAGGTGCGATTTTAAAGTCATTTGATGAATGTCTCTAAAAATTATATTGAAAAGGATGAAAAGCCATAGGGCGAAAAGTTTCAATCTTTCATTTTTCCAACTGAGCGTGATTTGTTCCATAATCTGAATTTTGAATTGTTTATGAAACAAAATTCTTGAAATATCATGCGAGACTCTTGATGTGGATAGTCAATTACTTGACTAAAAAGTTCAACCTATACTGGGATGGTGAAACACCGTATTGTTTTTTAAAAGAGCGACTTAGGTGTTCTGGAGACTCAAATCCACAAGTATAACCGATATCGCTTATTGAGTCGTCACTTGTTTTCAGTAGCTCTGATACTTTTTTCAATTTCAGTTCGAGTCGATACTTGGCAGGAGAAGTATTGAATATGTTCTTAAATTTTCTTTGAAAAGTAGAAATAGAACAATTAGTAGCCATTGCAAGATTTTCAATGGAGTCCGTATTCTCTATATGAGCCTCTACTAATTCTTTGAATGAAAATTTCCTTTCTGAGAATAGACTTTTTATAATATTTCTAACATAGTTCGAGTTATCAGTTTGAAGTAGAAAAAGTATGATCTCCTTTAGTTTAATTTTTAGTATTGACTCGGTAATTGCTTCTTTATTTTCAAAGAATTTAATAATTGTATCAAAGTAATACTTGACCATTTCGGAAGCGGCAGATTGAACGACAAATTGAGTTACTGGTTTTTCCAATTCCTGCCACAGTTCTGGTTTTTCCCCTTCAAAAACTCTATTCAAAACATCTCTGTTGAAATGAACAACAATTGAATTTATATTACCATTTGGTTGATTTGAGAGCATACCTCCTAACGTAAGTCCGCATAAAGAGACAATGGTGTGATTCGTTTTTGCAATTATTTTTTCTGATTCAGAAAATACTTGTTCATCTCCTTCAATGATATAAGCCACACAGGCATCTGAAGGTAAATCCAAATTTTCTTCAGAAGGTGTTTCCAAATTCACAATGGTGAACAATGGATAATCAAATAGTGATATGCTTTCTTTTCTGTGTATCATGTTATATTACCACCAACGTTTAGTATATGGCAAGTAGGGCAGTAGAAAGCGATAAACTTTCAACTTGGCACTGAGCCGAAGCGTTGTATTTTGTTTTTAATTTATTCATTCTTAAAAGCCAAATCTACGATTTGGCGATGTTTGTAAATAGCACGGTACTTTCATAAACCACTGAACGCCCTATTTGCTATATACCGTGTTGGCAGTAGGTTTTCAATTTTTTATCCATTACAACAATATTTCTACTTTCAATTTGAAGTCTTTCAATTTTCATCCACCCAAGTCTTTCATAAAGTCTTTCTGCTGTGTCTGTGTATAAATGAAGTTGTTCAAGTCCTAAATCTCGTGAATGGTTTTGAATGAAATCACAGATTAGTGCTCCGTATCCTTTTTTCCTTTGCTCTGGAATTGTATAAATTAGTGCTAACCAATTCTTGTAAATTTTAAATCTGGGTTGTTTATCAAGTAATCCTACGTGATTATAAATTCCGCCTGTGGTAATTGGCAACCCGTTAAGTGTCATTAAAGCTTGAAATTGGGATTTATCATTCGTGATTTTCTTGAGCTTCTCTATTGTTTTGGATACCGGTATTTTCCATTCATCCAAGTACCATTTAGCAATTAGTTCAAAATGTTCTGTATCGTTCGGTTTAAGTATGTCAAATTTTGTTTCCGACATTTCTGATTCTTATTTGGTTTTTAACTTACTGCCAACGGTTTCGTATAACCGTCAGTTACGGGTTAAATTAGCGAATATTTTCGGTTTGGCACAGACTTTAGCAATTCCGAGTGGATTCGGACGTAGTCGAATCCGCCGTAATTGCGGTTATACATTGTTAGCAATAGTTATTTCATACAATATAATACTCTTTAGCTATTTTCTTTCTTATTGATTTAAAAAATTTCGACTCCAATTCCAACTTGCTCAATTCCGTTTCTGTTAGTAACTTTTTGAATGTTTGCTTTTCATTAAATTTAGGATACAATTCTCCGCAATAATCAAATGATTTTACAAATAACTTTATTCCTTTTTTTATATCATCATAATTCTCTAAATCAAAGTCTTGATAAAAATCTCCGACAACATTTTCAATGAATAATTCTCCAGTACTACCATTGATGATCTTATAAAATTCATCTTTTGATTTAGTTAAGAATAGTAATAGTTTTTGTCCTTTTTCAGCTGGTATAATTCTTTTGTCACAAGTCCATTCAGGAAACATTAAAACTGTTATTATTTTTTCAGATTTATTTTTCAGAAAGTCAGTAACCTTGAATTCATAAAATTCACCATTAACACTAATTATTTCTCCCTCAACAACCAAATCAGCACTTCCAATAATAATTTCATAAGGCAAAAATCTTTTTTTAGCCTCAGTTTTTGAAAAAATGCTCAATGTCAAAAGTAATGTAATGAGTGTTTTCATAATTATTGCTAACGGTCCAGGCTATGATTTCGTTGCGGTGAAAATCCGCTAGGATTTTCGCTCATCACCAAGCTCTTGCTGGCAAGATAGGAATTTTCGGTAGAAAATTCCGCAGCAATGAATCATAGCCCTTGTTACCATCTGTAACGCCCGCAATTACATTCAGAACGTCTTTTTGAGCGCCGGGTAATCTTCACATGAGTTGACAGATTCGCCGCCAACTTCAAAGTCTGCAGATGAATAAACACTGGAGTTGTATTCGCTATTAACGTTTATTTGTTTGTCTTGCCTCAATCTGTTCACTTGCTGATTAACGGGTCCACAAATGGCCCTGCAATTGTTTTCCGCTATTCAACCTGCTCAAGAGTTGATTTGGAGAATAGCGGAATAGAAAGGAGTTTGTATCGGATTTTTCAGCCTGAAAATCGGTGTAAAAGTTTAAAGCTCTGAAGTAATAGGGTTATGGATGGTAACGGTCTCGGCTATGATTACGTTGCGTGAAAATCCGCTAGAATTATCGCTCATCACCAAGCCGTTGCTGGCAAGATAGGAATTTTCGGTAGAAAATTCTGCAGCAATGAATCATAGCCCTTGTTACTATCTGTAACGCCCGCAATGACATTCAGGACTCCTTTTTGAGTGCCGCGTAATCTTCACATGAGTTGACAGATTCGCTGCCAACTTCAAAGTCCGCAGATGAATAAACACTGGAGTTGTATTCGCTATTAATTTTCAATTTTTTGTCTAGACTCGTTTTGTTCGCTTGCTGATTAACGAGTCCACAAATGGCGCTGCAACTGTTTTCCGCTATTCAACCTGCTCAAAAGTTGATTTGGAGAATAGTGGAATAGAAAGGAGTTTGTATTGGATTTTTCAGCCTGAAAATCGGTGTAAAAGTTTGAAGCTCTGAAGTAATAGGGGTATGGATGGTAACTGTCTCGTATAAGAATAGTAGCGGATTTAAATTCACTTACTTTTCGGATATATACAGACCTCTTTTGTTATTACTTCATTTCGTTTTAGCAATTAAACCGCTATTATTTTTATACAATGTTAGCACCAGTTTTTATTTTATCCATCCTTTCAGAGAGTTGATAAATTTATCCTGCTGGTCAATGAAAACATTATGTGAGCAATTTTTAAAATATTTCAAATTATTATTTCCAATAATCGACTTTAAATCAGTTACTTGTTTTTCAGAAAACAACCCATCATCCTGTCCGTAAAGTGCGTAAACTTTGATTTCATCCCGTTTTAATTCTTTCAAATTATCATTTAGGTCAAGTGTTGTATAGTTTTCATTTTTCCAAAAACCTTGAGGTGCTTGATAAGTCATTTGTGTTGAGTATTTTACCAATAGAGTATCTGTTTTGAATTTGGCGTAAATCTCAGTTGCTTTTTCGGAAATATTTTTTGGTGTATAAAATCCATTTTGCATTGCGTGCATAAAACTGTAAGAGCTATATTCAATAGAACTTGTATCCATTTTTTCAAGCATTGAAATATAATTCAGATTGATACTGTCATTTTTAGATTTGTAAATATCTTTTGAGGTTGATATTATAGTCTTGTATGTTTCCTGTAAAGAAATTGGGGCTCCTACAAGAATTATAGACTGGATTTTATCAGGGTACTTCTCTGCAAATAACGTGGCAACTACACCACCGAAACTATGTCCGATTAAACTCGATTTTGAAATTTCGTATTTTTGATAAACTGCATTTAAGTCTTCAAAAGTTTCATCAAAAGTGAATTTTGCATTAGGGTCTTTACTACGTCCCTCTCCACGTCTGTCATAAACAATTACATAAAAACCACTGTCTGCAAGTAGTTTTGCCGTGGTCGCTTCAAAATTCACACAGTTATAACCAGGACCACCATGAAGAAATATTATAGCTTTGTCTTGTGGATTTCCATAGGCTTTCGAATAGATATCTTGAGCGTTTACATAACAAATGCTTAATACTGTAAAAATTGTACTAATTAATATTTTCATTTCAGTTTGTTTTCAATTGGTGCTAACGGTTTTATGTATGGCTCGTTGCGGGAAATCAGCTATGATTTTCCGCAGTAACCGAAAAATAGCAAATTGCAATGAATTCCGATTGGGAATTCAGCCGTAATGAGCTATACACGGTGTTGTGCATAGTGTTCTTTATTCAGCTTTAATTTCATACGGTTCTTCTGGAAATCCGAACAATATTGCTTTATGCTCATCTATTTCCTTAATTCCGACTAGTTTTTCTCGTTCATCGTTGTCAAAAATTGATGCAAAGTAAGTTCCATGTAAATTTTCCAAAACAAATTTGCGTCCACTTCTTTTCATTCTCTTGTTTATTTCTTGGATAACTGTACTGTCCAATATTTCGTTGAATTTTAAAAGTATTTTTTCATTATTCCACTCTGCTTTGAATTCTAGCGTTTCAATCTTTTCAGGTTTAAGTTCCGTTTTGGTAGGTTCAATTCTTTCATAGTCAGTTGCAAATTCAGTATCCTCTGTTTTAGATTCAGTTTCGCTCAACACAGTATGAGTTTTTCCTATTCTAAATATTCTTAAACGATTGTCATTTATAAACTCATATTTAGATTCAGAAAGTTCTTCATTCCATCCAATTCGGACTTTTGATAATTCATTTCCGCTTTTTAATTCAAGTTCGTAATGGATGATTTGGTCGTTACTAAATTCAATAAATTCAGGTCGGCAGTAGTCGGCTCCTGTTTTAATTTTTAACCAAGTTCCATTCAGGTTTTTCATTGATTTCTGCGGTTTTGGGACATTATGCACAACGTTTTAGCTATGAGCGGTAGCGTCCCGTAGGGCGCTATTGCTTATAGGTTTTGTTGGCTACCGTTTTTTATTTAAACAGCTGGATTTGATTTTGTACTGACCATGTTTCTAAATTCTTGTATAAATCTGTCGCTTTAAAATCATCATAATCAAAAGCAAGTGTTAAACTATCTTCTACAGCATTATGGTCATATAGCATATTGTTTTTACTACCTAATACTTTTTTCATTAATATGAATAGCACATTACTTAAATCATGTCCGTTTACTAATTGAGACACATCATAATCGTCCTTTTTTATATCTAATAATCTTTGATTTATAACCTCTTTACTTTCTGTTTTTACTTTACGGTTTATAGAATAGTTGAATACTGTTTCGATTAACTTTTCATCTCCTAAGTATTCCAACGTTTTGTCAGAAATGAAATTTTTATACTTTAATTGATTTCCTTCAGGGTTCTTAGGTTTGAAAACTAGACCAAGGTCATAGGTCTTACTAGCTAATTTAAGATACCCAATTTCAGTTCCTAGCTCTAACAGTTTTTCTCTAATCGTTTTACCGTTTTTTTTCTCGAATGATTCAATTTTCGCTTTTGAACAAAAGACTCTGACAACGGACTCTAAAGCTTTTGTTTTAATTACCATTATTTCAATATCATGATCATCTGTTAGGAATAGACCGTCCAGTTCTATTAAATCACCTGTAATTTTTCGGAAGTCAGAATCAATTACTCCAATTTTTCTATCAAATCCTCTTTCTTCCAAAAGTTCCAAAACATTTTGAACCCTTTGATTTCCAAAAGCTTCTTTTATCGCAATGTTTTTATCATCTACAAACTTTCCGTACAAATTGGAATCTTTTGGACCTTCCACAATAAGGTAATAACCATTGAATGAAGTATTAAGCATAATGGCATTGGCAATCCTTTCTACAGTTATGTGCTCAACCATTATTCTAGACCTTTTAATTCAACTTTCAAATCCCAATTGTTTGCAATTATATCAGGAGAGTGAGTTGCAATAAGAACTTCAAGATTATTTAATTCTGCTATTTCTTTTAGGTCTTCAATGAAACAGTTCTGCCATGAAATGTGAAGAGAAACTTCCGGTTCATCAATTAGGATAAAAGAGTTAGGTGAGGATTTGAATAATAACTCATAAAAAAGAACTAGTTCATTCTGTTCTCCCGAAGAAAGCTTGGTTACAGGTATTTTTTGGAATTCACCATGAGCATCTTTTATAATTGTTGACCTAAAAACAAAACCTGATTCTTTTTCAACATAGAATCTCTTGTGCTTAAAGCGTTTATTTATTATTTCAAGTAGTAAGCCTATTTTACGGGCAATTGTATCGAATATCTCAATTTTTTTAAAGCTGTCTTCAACGTATAGCATTAGCACATCTTTAATAACTTCTTGAGGGTTTTCAATCTCTAATAAATTCGAATCTTTTTCAATTTCTATTAAGCCTACAGCATCTAGTGTCTCTCTTTTTTTCTCAAGTCTTGCTAATTCGGTATTTAGTACTTTATCCGAAACATTTGAAGAAGTCTTCAGTCGTTCGATTAACCTATTTGGGTACGTTCGGTCTAATTTTGAAGACAATTCGGTCGATTCAGTTAAGGAAGATTTTATTATTCTGCTTAACTGACTAGAGTACTTTTCAACGGTTTTTTCATGCGATTTTTCTTCCCTGTCTTGGAGAGAAATTAATCTTTGAGTTTCAATTAAGCTTACATTAATTTGATCATGTTTATCTGTGAACCATTTTGGTTTCTCTTTGTCATCTAGGCGCACGCCAAAAGGCAAATAATCTCCAAATCGGTATACTAATTCGTCAGCATGGAAAATTTCACCTGTCCTTCTGTCTTCCCACATTCTGGGGCCTACCATTCGAATGTGTGGTATATGTCTTGAAATCCTTCTAGCAAGAGAGATTAAATCATCAGGTTGGTAGTTTAACAACCTATAAGGTTTGTAGGAAGAGCCATTTTTATTAATCTGTTTAAGACTAATGATTGGAAAATCATCTTTTTGTTCTTCTTTGTTTAACTCCCATTTGACACCGTCAGTGAATTCAAGAATTAATTTTTCAAACGCTATTGAGTTAAAGTAGAAGTATTTACCTGTAAATAGCGCTTCAACCATTTCAAGAACAATAGTTTTACCTAATCCATTTTCCCCAATAATTATTGTTATTCCACCTTTCTTGTTAATTGGAATGTCATGGTCAAATACTCCAAAAAGTTTTCTTACGCTTATTTTTTTAATTTTCATTATTCTCGTTTTTCAAATGGTAGCCAACGTGTTTGTATAAGATTAGTGGCGTGTTTAAGCACCTAATTTAGCAAATAAAGACCGAATAGAAGATCCGCGAGGATTTTCGTAGGTAGGCGAGAACTAGCCATTAATTTTATACGGTTTTGTGTGTAGTTATTTTTCCATTATTAAACTTTGTTCAGATTCCAATTCCATAAAACTTATTTCTCCACCTAAATAATAGGAAGGTAAATTCCCTTTAATTCCCAACCTGTAAATTCCGATTCCCGAAAGTCGTTTTTCCTCACGTCCGTCAGGAATTAATCTAAATCGCGAAAAGTATGGTTTTTCTGATTTCACGTATTTGCTTTGTATTCTAAAACATTCAATCATCAAATTTTTTCCTGAAAAATGACCGTCTTTATTTTCCAGCAAAGTTGATTTCTTATTTGATAATTGTTGGCTAGTCGGAAATATTGCAACTTTTGGAATTTCGAGACCTTTTAATTCTTGTTGGTCTATATTCGCTGAATTAAGAAACTCTTTAAATTCGGATTCGTTTTCGAAGGATTTATTTGTCCAAAATAGGCCAGAAAAACAATTTAACCTCAAAGGTAAATTCGGTTTATGTATTTCGGTTTCCTTTTCTGTAAAGGCTAAATGCTTAATAAATTCAGAATTATTCTCGAAATATTCTTTTGGCGTTCTATAATAACTTAATGTTCGATTTTTAGCATAAACCAATGTATCATCCTCCATAACTGTTTGATAAAATACTTCTTTACTATCAAACATCATTATTCGAATCCGATTGTTTGTGAAGTGAAATAAGTCTCCAATTTTCATAGTCTTCTGTCGGTTTCGTTTTAATTACACACAACGGTTTGGCTATGGTTTCGTTGCGTGAAAATCCGCGAGGATTTTCCGCCGTAAACCGAAGATAGCAAAATTGCGAGGACTTTCCGAGAGGAAAGTCAGAAGCAATGAACTATAGCCGGTGTTGTAAAACGTTTTTATTCAGTAACTCTTTTTCAATGCTTGTCCGAAATCCAATATAAGTTATTTCGGCGATTTTTATTTTTTCATTTCCAATCCATTCAGCATCTTCACTCATTAATTTCAATTCCGCTTCGTTTTTCGTAAGACTTTTAATTTGTCCGACAAAGTATGAATCATTGTCATTTTCTGTAAATATTGCAATCAACTCTTCGTTTTTTAATACCGTCAAACATTCGAACATATTATTCATTTTTTCGAGTGGTAGTTTTCCAATAAATTCCGAGATGTTATTATTCTTTATTTCGTTTAATTCTTCCTCGTCCCATTCTCGATATTTTTCAATTACAAAATTTCGGATAATTGCGTAACCATCAAACTCTTTTGTTTCCTCATTAAAACAGACAAATAGAAAGATATTTTCATTTGATTTCAAGCAAATTCCAGAATAAACTTCGTCTATATTTGGTGCTAAATCAACGTGAATTGGAATTCTACTTTTGATAGTTTCTTTCATTTTCTCAAATGTTTTACAACGGCTCGGCTATGATTTCGTTGCGATGAAAATCCGCTAGGATTTTCGCTCATTACTAAGCCTTTGCTGGCAAGATAGGAATTTTCGGTAGAAAATTCCGCAGCAATGAATCATAGCCCTTGTTACCATCTGTAACGCCCGCAATGACATTCAGGACTCCTTTTTGAGTGCTGCGTAATCTTCACATGAGTTGACACATTCGCTGCCAACTTCAAAGTTCGCAGATGCATAAACACTGCCCTTATGTTAGCTACTAACTTTCAATTTTTTGTCTAGGCTCGTTTTGTTCGCTTGCTGATTAACGGGTCTACAAATGGAGCTGCAACTGTTTTCCGCTATTCAACCTGCTCAAGAGTTGATTTGGAGATTAGTGGAATAGAAAGGAGTTTGTATTGGATTTTTCAGCCTGAAAATCGGCGTAAAAGTTTAAAGCTCTGAAGTAATAGGGTTATGGATGGTAACGGTCTTGTATATGGCTCGTAGCGTGCAAATTAGAAATTATTTTCGGATGAAGCACTAGCCAGATTTTTTAATTTTATTATTATCTTTTTTTCTCAATAAGCCAAATTAAAAAATTTGGCGGACTTGCAAATATGCCATAACTTCGTTTTATAAAATGTCTAGCTATGAGCTATATACGTTGTTCTACACCGTTTTTTATTCGAACATATTCTTATTCTCAGTCCAATATTTCGCTATAAAATCATATTTTCCTTTCCAATATCCTTGTTCTCTTTTTATATACTTCAATAGTTTTTCGTCGTCTCCATTTACTTTGTAGATGTAGATTCCGTTTGTATCATTTTCTAAACAACCGAAACCGTTTATTTTTCCTAACAAGGTAATATTTGTTTCAGTTAATTCATATAATTCGCTTCCCCAATCATTGTCAGCACATCCACTTGCGTGATAGGTATAATAAAGATTAGATTCTCCGATTTTTTTCGCGTTAGGATAGTTATAAAAAGATTCTACTTTGATAAAAATTTCCTTGTCTTTATCATAAATTAATAAATCTTGATGACCAGGTGAATTTGTCGCATAATTCATAACTACATCTATATATCCATCTTCATTAAAATCGTTAAACTCGAAATCAAATGGGTTTTCTTCTTGACTAAACACTACTTCTTCTTTCGAATTCTTGATTGTAAATATTCCCGGACGCTTTATACAAGCTTCGTATTCAATTCCATTTATTAATTTCTTTTTACAATCGAAGTAAAATTGTTCTTCGACATCAATTTCAGTTTGTTCCACCAGACTTTTTTTTGGTTCATTTTTTACTTCTTTGCAAGAATTGAACGAAATCAGAATAAATATAAATGCTATGACGTATGTTTGTTTCAAATGGTGTAGAACAATTTTATATGCGTACAAGTTACTATATTTCTCTTTTGTGCAAACTAGTCCAATGGATATTTTATTTCCTTGAATCTATGGGTAGCCACATGCGTGTAGATTTCTGTGGTTTTACTTGAGCTATGACCTAGGAGTACCTGTATCTGTCTTAGGTCCACACCAGACTCGAGCAAGTGAGTCGCAAAACTATGTCTTAAAACATGTGGGTTCTTCAACATTGGCACCCTAGTTGATTGGGCTTCTTACTATCCTAAATGCGTCACTTGACGAAAAACTGGCCTTAAATCCATGCTTTTCTCGCCAAGGCCGATCAAAAAAGAAGGATTATAATTAAGTTTAACCAAATTTTAAGATATGAAAAAATCTTTACCTATTTTACTGATCATTTGTTGGCTCTTCAGCGCTTGTGGTGTGAAAAATACCCAGCGAGCTATTGACGATGGTAATTATGATCAAGCCATCAATCGCGCTATTGACAATTTAAGAGGCAACAAAACCACCAAACGTAAACGAGATTATGTATTGCTGTTACAACACGCTTATCTCAAAGCCGTAGAGGAAGACGAACGTCAACTGGACCGCAGTCGCGCAGATACTAATCCCAACGTCTTGCAAGCCAGATACGATTTATTGGTGAACCTGCGGGATAGGCAAGATCGCATCAGGCCGTTATTGCCACTGACAGATGTGAAAAATGGTAAAAAGCTCTCCTTTCCCATGAAAGATTATACCCGAGAGCTGTTGGGCGCCAGAAATCAATTGTCCAATCACTATGTGAACCAAGCCAGGCTGCAACTTCCTACTGCCGATAAATTTGCCGCCAGGGAGATCCACCAGGATTTGAAATATGTGGATCAGATCAATCCAGGATATCAAGATGTAAATAGTTTGATGGAAGAGGCGCAACGTATAGGAACTACGTTTATCAAGGCGCGTATCAGTAACCATTCTGGACAGGTTATCCCGCAGGAATTGGAGCAATTCATGCTCAATTTTTCTGACTACGGACTGAATGATCCCTGGAAACAATTCTACACCGATTCTCTTCCTGGTATTTCTCCGGATTATTTATTGGACCTGGACTTTACAGATATCGCCCTGAGCCCTGAACGTTTCAGCGAACGCGAAATTTACAAGGAAAAGAATATTGTAGTCGGTAAAGAAAACCTTAAGGATAAGAATGGCAATGTGGTCAAGGACAGTTTGGGCAACCCCATCAAGGTGGATAAAACTAAATTGGTTCGTGCCAGAATTTATGAAAATATACAAACCAAAGAAGCCCAAGTGACGGCTTCAGTCAATATGTGGAATACGCAAACCAACCAGGTATTGGAACGTTTTCCCTTACAAAACCTATTTGTATTTGAACATATTTACGGTACGATAGAAGGGGATCGTCGGGCGATTGACGATGGCTATATTCGGACATTTGGTCCTGCAGCCGTCCCGTATCCTACAGACGATCAAATGATTTACGACTGTGCCGAAGAACTCAAAGCAGACCTCAAACGTATTCTCAACCGATTAAAGGTGTAGCGGTTGGATTTCCCTTGATGGAATTTTAACCCCATCATGGTGATCATATGTTGTTTTTTTCGGTGTACGCTTTCGCGAAAGCGAACATACGGACAATTTCACCAAACGAAAAAAAGCCTTTTTCAATTAAGAAAGAGGCTTTTCTGTCGTGCAGTTTTTACACCGCTATTTTGGTACTCTATACTTAATTACTAGTGCCGCATTGACCAATTCTTCTCCAGCCAGTCGGTTCTCTCTCCCAAAGGTAGCCAAAGTAGGTTACTCGATCACCTACATTGTATCTGCGTCGCTGGTATTCAGCCACACCATCACAAATGTCTACTGGGTCAGGCACTGTTATCGTATCATCGATAGGCGGGTAAGCTACATTGGTTCCCGCCACATCAAGCGCAGTCAATTCTCCTTGTGAACCGGCTACTGGCTGTCCGTTATCATTTCTCACCATGGTTGGTCCATTTCCATTGCCAAAAGTGTTGGACGTATACATCATGATGGATTCATAATCCAGGGTAGAAGTCAGCGGTATGGAGCCACTTGACACCTCGTACTGACCCAACGCGTTACTCAAAATATTTTGGGGAAGAATCGTGATATAATTATCGCGATCCGCTCGATTCTGTTCGTGGGTATAACCCAGTGTGTGACCTATTTCGTGAGTAATTACACTTGCACTGGAATTGGAACCTAATTCGATGGTACCGATAAATCCGTTAAAATTAACTACACCCAAGTAGGCTGAACCACAATTACAGGTAGCCCCATTGGATATAATACGCACGTAGTCACCTTCATTGGTGCGCTCTTTAAACCTGATATCAGTCTTGCTGCTCCACTCATCCATGGCAGCTTGTATATTGTCTAATAAGTTTTGGGAAAAATTACTTTCAATGGAATAAACAATCGTATTGTTGTTCCATTTCCTGATACGATCAGCTTGATTTAGCTTAGCGAAATCAGTATCTGGTGCATCATACGGGCTGATAACAGCATCCAGCGGAAGAAATTGATTTTCGGTGATGCGCATGTCGCCCAATTGATAAATTCCGCCTCCCAAATCTTCTACCTCCAGGATGGTACCGTTGAAGTTTTTGGAAACAAAATTCTTTTCTGGGAGTTCAGGGGACTCTACCAGTTCGTCGTTGTCACAAGACCAGAAAGCCACTAGGGCAATCAAGGCCAGCCATTTTTTTGTGTTGTACATGTTTGTTTGTTTAAGAGTTGTTTATATAACGTTGTAGGAAAAACCTTTATTTTGTTTTTTAACACAGGAAGTGAAAAAATCTTTCTTTTACCATATGATTACTTAATTTTAGCAAAATTCATTGATTTTATGGCCGATTACACCGCTCATTTTTGCGGATTTTCAGCCGCTTTTCTTTTGAATTGGGCGTTGATTTTGAGAAGAAGCCCTGTTTTTAGCGCAATTTTTGTAGGAAAGCATCTAGAATTCACATTCATCAGAAAATATGATCATTCATTAGGAATGACTTATGTTGTTTCTCGCGGTGATTGATCTATGGATCGTCACTAGTATATTTAGGATAATAATCACCTAGCATTAGATTTACAGGTGTTGAAATTTTTGTCAATGCGTCTTTCTTTATGTGTAAAGCCATCGTATTCAGGGCTATTTTTGGTAAATTGCAGACAAGCAAAAAACTTATGCAGAGCGACCTCCACCATCTCAGAAAATCCTATGACAAGGATGCTTTATTGGAAGAAAACCTGGATGATGATCCATACGTTCTATTTGATCACTGGTTCGAGATGGCCAAAAATCATCCAGATATTGAAGAGGCCAATGCCATGGGACTAGCCACACTGGGTGCCGACGGATTTCCAAAAAACCGAATTGTGCTATTGAAAGCCATTGATGAGAAAGAATTCTTGTTTTATACCAATTACACCTCTGAAAAAGGGGAGGCGATTCAACAACACCCCAAAGTAAGTCTTCACTTTTTCTGGCCAGCACTGGAAAGGCAGGTGACCATCAAAGGAAAGGTCACTCAATTATCCAAAGAAAAGTCGGCTGCTTACTTCCATTCCAGACCTAGAGGTAGCCAGATTGGCGCCTGGTCCAGTGAGCAGAGCAGCGAGATCGTTTCCAGACAGGCTTTGGAAGAACGACTTACTTATTATGAGCAAAAATTTGAAGGCCAGGAAATACCTCTGCCGGATTTCTGGGGCGGTTACGGAGTCCAGCCTGTAAGTTTTGAATTTTGGCAAGGGCGCCCCAATCGCATGCATGACCGGATCCTTTATGAACAAGAGCAAGGAGGCTGGAAATTTAAAAGACTACAACCTTAATGAAAAGACTTATTGTAATACGACATGGTAAATCCTCCTGGGAACTGGATGTGCGTGATCACGATCGGGTGCTGGCGCAGCGAGGCATCGACGACGGACATCTCATTGGTGAGCACTTATCAACCATGGGATTGGTGCCCGATTTGATTTGGTCGAGCACGGCAGCCAGGGCGCTGCAAACCGCTACACTGGTGACTGAATATTTGGACTATCAACTGAGTAAGCTGAGATTGAACAGGTCCTTGTACACTTTTGATGCCCATAGTCTGGCTTCTGTGGTACGCAGTTGTGATGATGATGTGAACACCTTAATGATTTTCTCCCACAACCATGGAATTACAGAGATGGTGAACGCCATGGGCTCTGAACGCTTTGACAATGTACCTACTACTGGCGTGGTTGTACTGGAGTTTTCGGTAGATCAATGGTCGGCGGTTGAACGCGGCACCACTCAATTCCATGTATTTCCTAAAGAAATTAGATGACAAACAAATATTACAACAGGGAACTCAGCTGGCTGAAGTTCAATGCCCGTGTATTACAGGAAGCCAGCGATAAAAGCGTTCCTCTGATTGAACGCCTCAGGTTTTTGGGGATTTTTTCCAACAACCTGGACGAATTTTTTAAAGTTCGCTACGCTACGATCCAGCGTATTCAACGGGCAGGGAAGAATGCTACTAAATCCCTGGGCGGTGTAAGTGCCGAGGAGTTGATGGAAGAAATCAACAATGAGGTGATCAAGGATCAGGCACTGAGTTTCCAGGTCCTGGCCGAACTAGAAGAGGAGCTCAAGGAAAAGCAAATCATGATTGTGGACGAGACTGAGGTTCTAAAGGAACACGAGGCATTCATCCGCAATTATTTCAATGAAAAGATCAGTCCGGCCCTGGCCACCATAATGATTGACAAAGAGGCAGAATTCCCTCACCTGCGGGACGGATATGGCTATCTGGCGGTGCGCATGTTGATGAAAGATGGGAGTGTAAATTATGCCTTGATAGAAAAACCAAAATACCTCAACAGATTTGTCGTACTTCCACAACCTGAAAATGACGACAAGCAATACATCATATTGATTGATGATTTGATCAGGCATCGGATGCATTACATTTTCAATATTTTTGATTATCAGAGCATTGAAGTTCATATGATCAAGGTAACGCTGGATGCCGAACTGGATATGGAACTGGACCTGAAGAAGAGCTTGTTGGAGAAAATACGACGCAGTGTTCACGACCGCAAGGATGGTGATCCGGTGCGTTTTGTTTATGACAAGGATATTCATCCAGAAACTTTATCCTTTATCATGGAAAAGTTACAAATCGATTACACGGATTCCGTTATTCCAGGTGGTCGTTATCATAACCGCCGAGACTATTTAAAATTCCCCAGCCTGGGCAGACAAGATTTGATGTATGAAAAGCAAGTACCTCTACCCATAAAAGAAGTGGAGATACGTGGGTCGTTGATTCAAAAGATTGCGCAGAAAGATATTCTTCAATATACGCCTTACCACACCTTTGCCAATACCATCAAATTTATGCGTGAGGCCGCACTGGATCCAGCCGTACGCACCATCAAGATCACGATTTACCGGCTGGCTGAAATATCCCAAATCGCAGCTTCTCTGATCAATGCGGTCAAAAATGGAAAGGAAGTTACCGTTTCCATTGAGCTGCAGGCCAGATTTGACGAACAAGCCAATATCAATTACGCCGAACTGATGCAGGAAGAAGGCGTGAACATGATCTTTGGGGTCACTGGGCTTAAAGTGCATTGTAAGGCCTGTTGTATCACTAGGGAAGAGGATGGTAAGATTGCCAGATACGGCTTTATCTCTACCGGAAACTTTAACGAGTCCACCGCAGGGATTTATACAGACTACACCTTATTTACGGCCAATAAAAAGATCCTCAAGGAAGTTGAACGCGTGTTTGAATTTTTTGAGGTAAATTATAAGCAACACCGCTACAAGCATTTGTTGGTTTCTCCACATTATTTGCGCAGGGACCTTGAAAAGCTAGTGAGACGAGAGATCGCTTTCGCGAAAGCGGGCAAAAAAGCACACATCAGAGTAAAGATCAACTCCATTTCTGACTTTAAAATGATTGATCTGTTCTATGAGGCTTCTAATGCTGGGGTCAATATAGAATTGATTGTTAGAGGGATTTGTTGTCTTGTCCCTGGCGTACCTGGTATGAGTGAAAATATTACAGTGCGCAGTGTGGTAGATCGTTACCTCGAGCACCCCAGGGTTTACTATTTCCATAACAACGGAGAACGTGATCTTTATATCTCCAGTGCTGATTTTATGACACGTAATTTGGATCAAAGGGTGGAAATAGCTTGTCCCATCTATGATGAAGATGTCAAAAATGAGATTTTAGAGACCTTGGATATTTGCTGGAGAGATAATGTTAAAGCCCGAATCATTTGCGAGCACCAATTGAACAAATATTACAGAGATGAGCACCCGCCGCTGCGTTCTCAATATGCCACTTACGAATATTATCAAAATAAATAGCTGATTGATGTCCTTCAATATTACTAAATACGCCGCTATAGATATAGGTTCCAACGCCATAAGACTACTTATTGCCACGGCCACCCTGTTCAAGGATGAGCCACCGGTATTTAAAAAAATTAGCCTGGTGCGGGTTCCTATACGATTGGGACAGGATGTATTTACCAAAAAGAAAATATCTAAAACCAATATCAACCGTATGTTAAGCAGTATGCAATCCTATCAGTTATTGATGGATGTGCATAAAGTAAAAAAATACAAAGCTTATGCGACCAGTGCGATGCGGGAAGCACAAAATGGGCATGAGGTGGCCGCAGAGATTTTGGAAAAGACAGGTATCAAAATCGAAATTATAGACGGAAGTCACGAAGCCGCCATTATCGCCATGACCGACTTACATGCCATTATTGAGGAGGGTAAAACTTATCTTTATGTGGACGTGGGAGGTGGAAGTACGGAATTCACTCTTTTTTCGGACGGGAAAGAAAAGGCGTCAAAATCCTTTAAGATTGGAACAGTAAGGCTGCTGAACGACATGGTGGATAAAGATTTGTGGGATGAAGCTCAATCCTGGATTGAAGCAGTATGCGAGCCCTATGAAAAAGTAGAACTTATCGGAAGTGGTGGAAACATCAACAATATCTTTAAGAATAGCGGTAAGTCGATTGGTAAGCCGTTGAGTTATTTCTACCTGGCCAGTTATTACGAAAAGCTACAAAGCTACAGCTATGAGGAACGCATATATAAATTAGGGTTGAACCATGATCGCGCAGATGTGATTATTCCGGCCTGTAGAATCTATTTGCGGGCAATGAAGTGGAGTAGGGCCAAGAATATTTACGTTCCCAAAATCGGTTTGACAGATGGTATCATTAAATCGATTTTTAACGCCGATCAACGATAAGTTCTCATTCTATTTTAAATTGAGGGATTTAAGTCTGCCTTATTATTAACTTTGATATACTTAAATCCCCAGTCATGAAAAAAGTATTACTTTATACCTTTGCGCTTATTTGTTCTACCGCCGTTTGGGCACAACGATCTGGAGGAGTGGATTACGGATTTAGATTGGGTCTCAATTACTCTAATTTAAGCGTTGATGGAGATGAGGATTTAGATGGAAGGTTTGGTTTGCATGCTAATTTCCTGGCTGAAATTTCTTTGAGTGATTCCTTCTCTTTACAACCTGAAATTGGTGTTTCTGCATTGGGTGTGAATGAAAACGCCATCGCTCTGGAGAATGGGGATCGGGTAGACTTAAAAACCAATTGGCTTCAAGTAACTGTCCTCGCCAATATCGATTTGAGCAATAAGTTATACGTATTGGTGGGACCGCAGGCTGGTGTGAATGTCACTGAAAACGATAACAACGACTATTACAATTACGATTTTCTGGGCGTTGCCGGATTAGGGTATATGTTTGACGAGAATTGGTCCATTGACTTGAGGTATGGATTTGGATTATCCAACATATTTGATCGAGACTTTGGAGAGGACAACGATGCCAGCAATCGTTATTTTCAAGCTGGAATTTCTTATAGACTATAATCCGTATAATTCCTTTAGGTCGGTAACTGGATCCGGTTGGGTTTTAGAAGTCTAAATCAAAGGTACGTCTTAACAAGTCGACGGCTGGATTTTTTTCTACCAGTTTACTGTATTTGTCCTGATCGGTATAGACATATTTTTTGGTGACCGTCTGGTCTACCAGGATGTCAAATTCAATGCTGTAGTTACGCAACTCTCTTTTGATGTATTCCATCACCTGACCCTGTGATTGTTCCAGAGTCACCTTCATGGATTCATTAGGGAATTTTAGACATAACTTACGACCTTTTAACTGAGGTTGATCCGCATTCAGTATACTTGCTAGAATTAATTCGCCACGCGCTTTCAGGTGTTCGATATATTGTTGCCACACCTCATGCAGTCTTTCTTGGGTAAAATCTTCTTCTGGTAGTTTATCCTGATGTAGTTGTTGATCTTGTCGCAGGGCAACATGATTCTTTTGTACTTCTATACCTTGAATAGAAAGACCACTTACCTTGCGTCGGCTTTTTTGAAGCAATGCCTTTCTGGCTTCTTCCAGGGATTTATTGGGTGTAGTGGAAGGGGTTTCGGTTGCTGTATCTTCACCAGGCATCGTTGCAACTTGTTGATCTTTTGAAGGTTGTGTAGGTTTTGGCTTTGTTGCTGATGGTTCAGCTTTTATCTGTTCAGGGGTTGAAGCGACCGGTGTATTGACTTGGTTATCGTTATCAGCTACTGTCGGTTTTGTTTCAGTTGAAATCGTTGTGTCCTGAGGGTAGGAGGTTATAGATTGATCTTTGAAATAGGTAGCCGGAAGAATCTGCTTTAGGTCATTTTTTTTTTCTCCATCAAGGTTGATGGAGGCCAGTTGCATTAAGGTCAGTTCAACCAGCAGTCTTTGGTTTCTGCTGGCGCGGTAATTGAAATCGGCATCGTTGGCAATTTCAATGCCTTTTCTCAAAAAAGCCAGGTCCACTTTTTTTGATTGTTCGAGGTATTTGGCTTTGGTTTGTTCGCCGAGTTCGAGCAGGGGAATAGTACGCTCATCTTTACAGACCATCAAGTCCCTGAAGTGCGATGCCAGCCCACTGATGAAGTGTTGGCCATCAAAACCTTTGGACATGATCTCATTATAGTCCACCAATAATTGGGGAATATTGTTTTCTAAGAGTAATTCTGTCACTTGAAAATAAGTTTCCCGATCCAGGACATTTAAATTTTCAGTAACGGCTTGAACGTTCAGATGTTTACCTGAAAAGCTCACCACACGGTCAAAAATAGACAAGGAGTCCCTCAGGGCGCCATCTGCCTTTTGAGCTATGATTTGTAATGCTTCCTCTTCGGCTTCAATGCCTTCTTTGGAGGCGATACGCTTAAGATGTTCACGCATATCGCTAACGGTGATACGTTTAAAGTCAAATATCTGACAACGGGAAAGTATGGTAGGTATGATCTTATGCTTTTCTGTAGTTGCCAGGATAAAAATGGCATGTGCAGGTGGTTCTTCCAGGGTCTTTAAAAAAGCATTAAAGGCTGCGTTGGAAAGCATATGCACCTCGTCAATGATATAGACCTTATACGTTCCGACCTGTGGAGGAATACGCACCTGATCGACAATACTTCTGATCTGATCGACACCATTATTAGAAGCCGCATCCAGCTCAAAAATATTAAAGGCAAAATCCTCATCAGGGTCATGGTGACCACTTTCCTGGTTGATTTTCTTGGCCAGGATTCGGGCACAAGTCGTTTTTCCAACTCCTCTAGGACCTGTAAATAGTAAAGCCTGGGCCAAGTGATTGTTTTGAATAGCGTTCTCCAGGGTTTTGGTAATGGCACCCTGGCCCACAACATCCTCAAAGCTCTCTGGGCGATATTTTCTGGCCGATACTATAAATGGTTCCATGGTTCAAAGATAAGCTTGTCGGGGCATTGGAGTCTAAAAACAGAGCTTTTGATTTATACAAATTATCAACAGAATATAATGTAGCTTTGCGCAGAGCAGGCCGCCTTATCGATCCTCTGTAAGGAGGGTAGGAAAGTCCGGACACCATAGGATGACATAGCGGTTAACGGCCGCCATTTCGATTTTTATCGGAATAGGACCAGTGCAACAGAAAGAATGTACAGATCATGCTGTAGTGAAATCAGGTAAACTCTATGTGGTGCAATGTCGCGTATATCAGAGCTTGAGTGCGATCCGCGCGATTCTGAAGGGTAGACAGCTAGAGGTTCCGGGTAACCGTAACCCCAGATAAATGATAAGGGTTCATCTTTTTCCTTTGGGAAGCAGCGAACACAGAATCCGGCTTATAGGCCTGCTTTTTTATGGTATAGCTTTCATTCTTTTGACGATTTCTTGTACCTCTTGGATATCGTTAGATCCAAAAAATTGTACTCGGCCGCCTTCGATAGCTTGTTGAGCCATTGGAGCGCTAATGACCTTGCCATCAATGACTAAAAATAAAGGCTCTCTTGCACGCGAGGCCTCTAGGGTAGCTTGATACAATCGCTTTGCGCCTTCAGGATATAATACAATATCGATGACAGGTCGCCCTTGAGCCATCTCTATTTCAATAAACTTATAGTCCATAGGTACAGTTACAGGTCGATAGGCGACAGCATAAACTTTATCACTTCCTGGATCCATATAACTCAATGAGGTTGTAGTCTCACTGACTGGATAGATGCCATCTAAGAATCTGTCACTAGATACATTAAAGGCCTCAGATTGTTGGAGGTTTTTACCGCCCAGTGACAAAGGTTTTTTGGTCAACTGCTGGCAGTTGCCCAGCGACAAACAGGTGATTATGGCTATGGCAAACCAAGATATCTTTACCCGATATGTCTGCATTTTACTCCTCTTCTTCTGGGCCGTTGAAAAAACTAAATACCGTTCCGCCATACCTTCTGGAATTATCTAAATGAGGGTGCTCTTCCATATTCGTATGTTTGGAGTGCTCCATGATAAATATACCACCCGGCGCCAATAATTCAGCCTCCATCACCAGATCAGCCAATTGATGAAATTCTGCCTGCTCGAGTCCGTAAGGCGGATCTGCAAAAATCAAATCATAGGTTCCGCGATGTTTGGTTAAAAAACTGAATACATCTGCCTTAATGGTATCGATCGGAAATTCTAGGGTTTCGGCAGTTTTTTTAATGAAAGATATGCAAGGATAATGTTGATCTACGGCGGTGATCGCTGCTGCACCTCTGCTGGCAAATTCATAAGACATATTTCCGCTGCCGGCAAAAAGTTCTAAGACCTTGGTCCCAGGAATATGAATTTGGTGCCTGAGAATGTTGAATAAGGCCTCTTTGGCCATATCGGTTGTAGGGCGCACAGGAAGGTTTTTTGGTGCCATGATTCTACGACCTTTATGAGTGCCAGAAATTATACGCATAGGAATTGATTTTTGTAGGTTGGATAATCCTGCTGGTATTCTACGTGTCTGACATACGTGTACAGTAGGTCGTAGAGTTCCTGATCGTGGTTTTCTGAAATAATCCGCAGTTTAAAGGTTTCAGGGTCTGCCTCACAATGATGAGTGGTGTACATGGTATAATACAAGATATCTTCTATAGCTTCAAAAGGGAATAGGTTGTGGGCGTGCAACTTTCCGTTTTTAAAGATGCTGAGATAAAAATCTGACACCATCACTTCGAGGCTCACGTCGAAATGCAAACTCTTGGCGTCCTGACTGCGCAACTCGAGAAGCCTGCTGCCGTAATGATAATAGTCAAAACTACCGTAGCGCTCAAAGAAATAATTATTGATATTGGCATAGGCGATATAGACGGTATGGATGTTTAACTCACCAGATAGTTCGTCAGTGCTGATGTGGTCTGTTTCGAGGATACGAGCGTTATACTTTAAATAATCCACGGCCTGCTTCTCATTGAAGATTTCGCCAGGAACACAGGTAAAAATATTATGGTGGTAGAATAGGGTCGCTTTCGCGAAAGCGTAATCCAAAAACTCTTGCTGTTGGTAAATTTCCTCGATGCGTTTTAAAAGCTCAATCGGATTAGCCGGATGCTTGAATCGCTCGTGATAAGCATCCAATATTTGCCCATCCTGATAGGCATAAAAAGAAAGTCCATCCTGATGAATCAAGACGGACAGTTTCTTTAATATGGGTGTATCCTTAGTTTTCGGCATATTGTCTGGGCCAATTCCCGCTGGTGGTTACCTCATCAAGGCTACCTACCACAATGGCATCTCCATCAATGGCTTCTACACTGCGTATCTCCAACTCATCTTTCAGCAGTCGTTCTGGTTGGTCCCATAAGATATCTTTCTTCATGGCACGTGCTCTGAAGATGGGGATACGGTTGTCCTTGTCGATATAAACATCTGTTTTGAGCTCAATGCTTCCTGGAGCTCCTTCAAACGGGTATTCCAATAGTTGAGCGATTTTCACGTCGGTAAACAAAGAATCTTTAACCGATCTAAAGCCCAAGGTATCTATCAAAGTAATTTCTTTCTTATATCCGTTGGGATCATCAGGACTCAATCTAAACTTGATGTTACGCTCTCGATCGATTACTGTACTGTCTCGCTTCTGGGTTAATGCAAATTCGGCAGTGTCTACAAATTTGGCTAACGCATCAATATTGTCTGAATAAGTTCCAGTGATGGTCTTATAAGCATTTTGTGCCTCACGCAGATGGATCAATTGCCCGATGACCTGCTTATATCGCTCTTCCTTTACAGCTTCAAATTTAACTGGCTCTTCTATAGTCTTGTATAGCTTATATCCAAAAAATCCGCTGATTCCTAAAAGAATGATGATCACTATCGGGTGCAGCTTTTTTGGTATTTTGTTGATAAAGATCGCAAGCAATACCAGTACGATAAGGCCTAAAACGACAGATATAATTAAATTTGACATGAATTATTTGGTTTATGCTTTATTTCAAAGCTAACAAATCTACAATATTTTTTAAATCGCCCTAGTTTCCAGTTTAAAATTTGGGTTAAGTTTATCCCTAGTTGTCCACAATCCTACATGAATTCAGAAGATTTCTACAAAAATTTGCTTACCGAGTTCCCTTTCCGACCCACGCAGGAACAGGATAGAGCCCTGGAAGCACTGTCTGATTTTGTGCTGGATCAAGAAAAGGATCGTGTTTTTTTACTCAAAGGTTATGCTGGAACCGGAAAGACGACGATCATCAGTAGCCTGGTAAAGAGCATCTGGAAAGTGAGACAACATACGGTGCTGCTTGCACCCACCGGAAGGGCCGCCAAAGTGATCAGTAACTATTCCAATAAGCCTGCTGCCACAATCCATAGGGAAATCTATTATCCTAAATCTCAAGGCAACAATGTGCAATTCACCCTCAAGCAAAATAAGCACCGCAAAGCTATCTTCGTGGTAGATGAGTCTTCCATGATTCCTGATGTAGCTGCAGAAAACAAGATGTTTGGTGGAAACGGATCTTTGTTGGACGACTTGATAGAATACGTTTATAGTGGGGTGCAGTGCAAACTCCTGATCATTGGAGATACCGCGCAGTTACCACCAGTCCGACTAGAAGTTTCTCCAGCGTTGGAAGCTCAAGTCCTGGAGCAACGTTACCTGAAGTCCGTTACCGAAATCGAGCTTGACGAGGTAAAAAGACAAAGTGAAGGTTCAGGAATATTATTCAATGCCACACAAATCAGGAACCATATACTTAACGAAGAATTCGATTTTAAATTTGATGTGCAGGAGTTCACGGATATCAATCGGCTGATCGACGGTTACGAAATTATGGATGCGATACAGAGTGCCTATGATTTTCACGGTCATGAAGAAACCGCCATTATTGTGAGATCTAACAAAAGAGCCAATCTCTACAACCAGCAAATTCGCTCCAGAATTCTATTTAATGAGAATGAATTATCGGCTGGAGACTTCTTGATGGTGGTCAAAAATAACTACCATTGGTTACAACCCAACAGTGATGCAGGTTTTATTGCCAATGGAGATATTATTGAAGTGCTTGAGATCTTTTCCATCAAACACATCTACGGTTTCCAATTTGCCGAGGTGAAGGTGCGTATGGTAGACTATCCCAAAATGAAAGATTTTGAAACCGTTCTACTCTTGGATACCTTAAGTTCAGAAAGTCCATCCTTGACCTATGAAGAGAACAATAAACTCTATCAAGAGGTACGTATGGACTATCTAAAACTGCCGAAATATAAACAGTACAAGGAAATTAAGGAAAATCCGTTCTTTAATGCGTTGCAGGTTAAATTTAGTTATGCCATGACCTGTCATAAATCTCAGGGTGGGCAATGGGAAAATGTGATTGTCGAACAACCCTATCTTCCTGACGGGCCCAACAAAGGTTATTTGCGATGGTTATATACGGCAGTTACGCGCGCCAAAACAAATTTGTATCTTATTGGTTTTAAAAATGATCACTTTATAGAGTAGGCGTATGGAAATCTTTTTAAGTATATGTTTGGGAATCGGGCTTTCGGCAAGTGCCGGTTTCCGTGTTTTTATTCCGCTATTGTTGCTCAGTTTTGCGGGATATATGGGATGGATTCCGCTGGCTGAGGATTGGCAATGGGCAGGAAGTCTTACCGCTATCATCGTATTAGGAGTGGCTGCCGTTGTTGAAGTATTAGCTTATTATATTCCGTATGTGGACAATTTACTGGACACGATTTCTATTCCCTTGGCAACCGTCGCAGGTACTGCCGTCATGGTAAGTGTAATAGGGGATATGGACCCAGTCTACTCTTGGACGTTGGCTATTATTGCCGGTGGAGGTACTGCAGCTGCTGTATCTACCACAACTACGGCTGCGCGTGCGGCAAGTACCACCTTTACTGGTGGTTTAGGCAATCCAGTAGTGAGTACTGTGGAGGCTGGGGTGAGTAGCTTTTTATCCGTGCTGTCGATGGTGTTGCCCTTTGTGGCGGTATTGGTTGTATTTTTCCTTTTGGTAGGTATGCGTAAGTTGTACAAAAGGTTTTTTAAGAAAAAGAGACCAGAAGGAATGCCATCAGACCAACACCTATCTCGTTGAAAAACAAATATTTTAATTGATTTAAAAGTCCCAAATGATCTTCATCATCTTGCGATTATTCTTTAATAAACACCTGGGATAATTGTTGGGTATTACTGGAAAGTTGCAAGACATAACTTCCTGAAGCCAATCTGGATATATCAATATGATCTGAACCCACAGCGATTTGACTAATGACTTGACCATTCAAATCGATCACCTTTATTTGGTAGGACGAAAGGTCCTCCATGTTGATGTAAAGCTTGTGATCGGCTGGATTGGGATAAAGGAGAAATTCTGTGCCTGCGGCAACTTCAGTATTGCCCAGAGTGGAACAGGAAACAATGTTCCATGACGGGCAAAATTCGTAGGCATCCGTTGAAGCTGCCGTGTTGGGGGTCTTGATCCAAGGGCTTGAGGGGTTTCTTACATTGTCAAAAACATGTATTTCATTGGATACCGCACCTCTTGAGGTCGCCGTTGGAATACTGGTTTGGGTTCCCAATTCAAAGGTGTTGCCAAAAAACGAATTGCGATAACCGGTTTTATACGTATAGCTGCTGGACATACGATTGTTGAAATCGATCATGCTCGCAATGTTGGTGTTGCCATTGACTTGAAAAGTGTTGAAGTATATAAAGGTGTAGATACCTTTGATGTCCATAAAGGAATCTGAAAAATTTGCTCCAGTAATGCCAGTCCCATCCATGATGCAATTCTTGACTACATTATACTCGGTGCCTTCCTTGATATCAAAATGTTCTGCCCTGATATTGGGACCCATGATGCAGTTGTCAATAGTATTGTAATTACAATCTGGATTGTAGGTGCTGTGTTGGGATCGATCCGACCCAATATAAATTCCTTCTCCAAAACCAGCTGAATTCACTCCAGTATTACTGATACTACAGGAAATGATGGTATTGTGACTCGAACCACTTCTGATATGTATGCCTTCCTCGCCTATGTCCTGAACATCGATATTGGTCAAAGTGCAATAATTGGCCGTATCCAACATGATACCTTTATCTCCTTGTTCTATACGCAAATCCCTGATGTCCCAATAATCTCCAGTAATGCTCAGAATAGCACCATCATAGATGTCGTTATCCGGGCACTGCAATAGTGGTCTGTTGGTGCTGCTGGAACCTCGCAGAATGATAGGTTGGGTCGGCGTTCCACTTCTGTCTGAGGTAAATCTTACAAATTTTCCTATCGCGTCCATTACTTTACCGCTGGGTTCATAGGTTCCTGGCATGATGATGATTTCATCTCCCGGATTGGCTATACCCATCGCATTTCTAAGTTCGCTGGTCGTGCTGCAATTGTATATGGTGTAGGCATAGGACCAACTGGTCGGAATGCAGAACCATAAAAAGATCATCAATAGGCGGATCCTTAAGAGACAAAACTGGTTTTTGGTGGTTGCCATCTGGTTTTTTTTATGTCAATTGTTTAATAATCAGTAGCTAATATAGGCACCAAAAGTATTTTTATCGTTGATTGTGTTAATTTTATCAATTATGTTGTTTTTAATCGATAATTCTTTGAGATTGTTCATGATAAATTGCTGACGGGATCGTTTTTTGATCCTTTGATCTTAGGATTGGAAAGGAACGAGGCATTGTCTATTTTCGCTTTCGCGAAAGCGGCAACTGAGCCAGACCAATAATGATTTAAAACATGCTCGTAAGGCTCGGAAGGAATTTTTATCTTTAACTCAGCGGTGGCAACCACTTTTTCCATGGAGTAGCATTCAAGGAAAGCAAACACCAGATGAGGCCGAGACATAACTGTTATCGGACAATTAAAATATATATGAAGAAAATCGCAGTTATTCCAGCCAGGTACCAGGCCAGTAGATTTCCAGCAAAACTCATGCAGGATTTATGTGGTCAGTCTGTTATCGTTAGGACTTACCAGGCTACATTACAAACGGGTTTGTTTGATGAAGTGGTGGTCGCTACGGATTCTGACATCATTTATAAAGAAGTCAAAAACAACGGTGGTACAGTGATTAAATCCAAACGTGAACACCATTGTGGAAGTGACCGTATTGCCGAGGCCGTTGAAAATTCTGATGCAGATATAGTGGTCAACGTACAAGGAGATGAACCCTTTACCAATAAAGAAGATTTAGAAAAGTTGATTGGGGTATTTGAGCGGGACGAGCAAAAGGAAATCTCTCTGGCCTCCCTTATGCATGTCATGGCCAAAAGAGAAGACATTGAAAATCCTAACAATGTTAAAGTGGTGACGGATATGCAAAATAACGCGATTTATTTTTCCAGATCAGTCATACCTTTTCCCAGGGATTTAAAGATTCTACAGCCTGTATATAAGCATATAGGGATATATGCATTTCGCAAAGAGGCTTTACTCGATTTTTATACGCAATCGCCTACACCACTTGAACAATCTGAGAAAATTGAATGTATCAGATATTTGGAACACGGCAAGAAAATCAAAATGATTTTGACCGATCACACGAGCGTAGGTATAGATACTCCGGCCGATCTTGAATCGGCCAGGTCTACATGGAAGGAAAGGTATTCAGCTACTTAAATGCTGATTCCCACGGGAAGCATTTCCTTGTATTTGATCCGGTTCTTACGTACAAAACCAGCGATCTTTGGATGTGTAGGTACAACCTTTAATTCCTTTTCGTTTTTGATATTATCAAAAACTGCAGTTAAAAATTCGTTTTTAAAATCTACATCCTCTTCCAGTTGTTCAGGGATGATCAGTTTGGTAAGAAAAATTTTTCTTTCCTGTTGTGCGTATTCGACTTTAGCAAGAAAGTCTCCTTTACGACATTCGTACTGACGTAAAAAACTATTGTCAGTAACTTCAGTGCTTGTTGTGGTGTCCATATACATTCTTTTAACTCGGGACGCCTTAGTATGGCGTTCACTAATTTATAAGCCTTAACTTTGGTCGATTAGTGAAGAGTAAAAATTTCATTGTGATTGGTTCAAAGATACTCCAAAAATGATGTTAAGTTACCTTTTTAAATGTTAAAGACTTAATTAGTAGTATATTCATACAAAATGAAACATGTTTATATGATGCCCGGTATGGCGGCCTCCCCACTTATTTTTGAACATCTTTCGCTTCCTGAAGACCAATTTAACATTCATCTGCTTGAATGGTTGATCCCTTATAAAAATGAGTCCATATCCTCTTACGCCAGTCGACTGCTAGAGGAGGTTAAGTTTGAGAATCCTGTGTTAATTGGTGTGTCTTTTGGCGGAATTATAGTGCAAGAGATGGCCAAGCAAATTTCTGTGGATAAGCTCATCATCATTTCCAGTATCAAAAGTACGACAGAGTTCCCCAGGCGCATGAAGTTCGCCAGGCGCACGGGTATCCACAAATGTTTGCCTACCAGACTTGTGGAACGTATGGAGTTGTTGAATAAATACAATTTTGGTATAGCTGCCAAAAAAATAAAACTCTATAATAAATACCTTTCTGTCAATGACCGCCGCTATTTGGATTGGGCCTTAGAAAAAGTTGTCAATTGGCAACAAGACAAACCTTTACCAGGAACTATTCACATACACGGCGATAGTGATCCGGTATTTCCCATCAAATACATTGAGGATTGTACCACCATTGAAGGGGGGACTCATGTGATGATCATTAACCGATTCAGATGGTTCAATGAACATTTACCTGCTATAATTAATTCGTAAAAATCTGTAAACCTTAACGATTTATAACCTATTCACTTGCGTATACTTTAATATCTTTAGGTCAAAATTCCAGGATTATGAAAAAGATTTTGATGGGTGCCGTCATCGCCCTAGTAGCATTGGGAATAATGGGTGCTATCACGCAGCAGCAAAATGATGAAATTGAGTCTGCACAGGAAACTTCAGATACGCCGACCGATAAAGTGGTGGGAGACTATAATGTCTATAGCATCAGCCTTCCCGAAAGTATGGAATTTGCTGGAGAAGCAGTTCCACTAGAAAATCCAGACATCAGGGAAAGAGCCGACCGCGAATTCTTGGTCAATACCTACTGGCAATCCAATGGAATTCTATTGATCAAACGAGCACAAAAATATTTTCCCATCATTGAGCCCATCCTCAAAGAAAAAGGTGTTCCAGAAGATTTCAAGTACCTGGCGGTTATTGAAAGCGGTTTACAAAACGTAACCTCGCCTGCAGGTGCCAAGGGTTTTTGGCAAATCATGCCAGCGACCGGTAAGGAATTAGGTCTTGAAGTGAATGACAATGTTGATGAACGCTACCACCTTGAAATGGCTACCAGAGCAGCGGCTGATTATCTCAAAGAAAGCAAAGAGAGATTTGGTAGCTGGACACTGGCGGCTGCAGCTTATAATGCAGGAAACGCAGGAATAGATCGTCAGTTGGAAGCCCAGGGAGTAGATGATTACTATGATCTCTTGTTAGGACAAGAAACCGGTAGATATATGTTCCGTATTCTGGCTTTGAAGGAAATATTAGGGCAACCAGAGAAATTTGGCTTTAACGTTGACCCTGCCCATGCCTATCAGTTGGTTCCCACCAAGAAAATTGACGTGGATTATGAAATTGAAGATTTAGCCGCTTTCGCGAAAGCGAACAATATCAACTACAAAATTCTAAAAATACATAATCCCTGGTTGCGAGAACCCAAACTCAACAATTCATCCAGAAAGTTGTACCACATTGAGATCCCTAAAGAGGGATACTACAATTAATCACCTGCTGAATGCTGTCTTGGCTCACCCGTAATTGGTTTCTTTCTGCCCTGATCATTAATTATATCGTGGCACTAAGTGCAGCTTTCTTTCTCCTGCGCAGTAACCAAAATCCGCGTAAAACGCTATCCTCATTATTATTTTTGGTGGCCTTTCCATTTGTGGGTTTGGCCATCTACTATTTTTTTGGATTGGAATACCGCAAGTCTAAAATATTTAAAAGAAAAGACCTTGCCGCTCATAATTTGATCCAGGAATGGTCAGAACGACTGAAAATCAGTTCGGAAAAATTAAATGAATACGAACAAACCTTCCTGGAGGATCGACTCAAGGTTGCCAGGCTATTGCATCGCAACCAGGCTTCATCACTCACCTTGCGGAATGATCTTGAGCTCTTGATCAACGGTGAAGTGGCTTTTGAACGAATATTTCAAGATATTGATAGGGCTAAAGACCACATCCATCTGGAGTATTTTATCTTTAATGATGACCGCATCGGCAATGCTTTTATCGACAAGTTGGTGTCTGCACGTGAAAGAGGCGTAGAGGTAAAGTTGATCTATGACTCGGTAGGAAGTTCGTTGTCCGGTAAAGCCAAAAAGCGTATGAGAGAGGCTGGGATCGAGTATTACTCCTTCATGCCGGTAATCTTTTCCAACTTTACACGTAAGGCCAATTATCGCAATCATAGAAAAATCTGTATCATCGATGGACATATCGGATTTTTAGGCGGAGTGAACGTCAGTGATGACTATGTGAATAGGGAAGACGATCCGCCTTCTAAAACCTACTGGAGGGATACCCATTTGCGCATTGAAGGACACGCCGTCAAAACCATGCAAGCCCAATGGTTGCTTAATTATTACTTTGTAAGTGATCACGTTGGGGAAGACACAGATTTAGAGATTCCAGAAGACTATTTTCCAGAGATCGATGAGCATCCTAATAAACCTGTACAGATCGCTGCTAGTGGTCCAGATACTGATTGGGCCAACATCATGGAAGCTATTTTTATGGCGATCACCAGTGCAGAAAGCTGTGTACGTATTACCACGCCCTACTTTATTCCCAATGAGGCCATTCTTACCGCCTTAAAAAGCGCCGCAAGGTCAGGGATAGAAGTCCAGATTTTGGTACCTAGAATAGGGGATAGCTGGGCGGCCAGATATGCCTCGCGGTCCTATTTCAGAGAAATTTTGGAAAGTGGAATTCAGGTTTTTTGGTACAATAAGGGAATGGTTCATGCCAAATCCATGGTGGTAGATGATAAGTTTGCTACCATAGGAACCTCTAATATGGACTACCGTAGTTTTGACATCAATTTTGAGATCAATGCCTTGATTTTTGACCAGGGAATGGCCGTTGAATTAAATGAACAATTCAACAAAGATCTTGAGGATTGTACCGAAGTTCAACTAGATTTATGGGAAAAACGGGACGATTTGAACAAATTCAAAGAGTCTTTTTGTAGATTGTGGGCTCCATTACTCTAACCATGAAACCTAAAAAGATGACTTTGACGACTGTATTACTGTTATTACTGATCGGCCTACTGGCTGGTGTATTGAGCGGAAGCGTAGGCGTAGGAGGAGGAGTGATCATGGTCCCATTGGCCATTTGGTTTTTGGGATATTCCCAGCATCAAGCACAAGGAATGAGTCTGGCTGTACTTGCCGTTCCTGTCACATTCCTGGCTGCTTATACGTATCACAAAAACGGTCATACGCTGGATTGGCGATATGCCTTGATCATTGCCATCGCTTTTGTAGTGGGGGGATACTTCGGATCAAAGATTGCGGTAAACATCAACCAACAAATGCTGAAAAAGGTTTTTGGAATCATTTTGATCATAGTAGCGATTAAAATGATATTTTTTTCAGGTGCCAAAGCCTGAGTTAAGAAATTTATAACAGCCTGAATCTGGTAAATATCCGAATTTTACCATATCAATATTTTAAATCAACAATCCTAATTATGAAAAAATTTTTAATGGCCTTGAGCTTAATACTTGTAGCAACAGGAGTTGACGCTCAGATTAAGGCACCGCAACCTAGTCCTAGTGCTAAGGTAATGCAAACCGTAGGTCTTACCGATGTTACGCTTGAATATTCACGACCTGCCATGAGAGGTAGAGATATTTTTGGCGGACTCGTACCTTTTGATAAAGTATGGCGTACTGGAGCCAATGCCAACTCCACCATTAGTTTCTCTGATGACGTACAATTCAATGGTGTCAATGTACCCGCAGGTACTTATGCAGTTTACACCATTCCTGGTAAAAAAGAATGGGAAGTGATGTTGTATAGCGCTACAGACAATTGGGGTACACCAGAAAAATGGAATGATGCAATGGTAGTCGCTTCCGCGAAAGTGGAGCCTGTAAAGCTAAAAAATAAGGTGGAAAGTTGGACCATGGGTATCAACGAACTTGAAATGGACGGAGCGCACTTGCAGATGATGTGGGACGATACGATGGTAGCGGTACCTTTTAGTGTACCTACTGCCGCCAAAACACAAGCCAGTATTGAGCAAGTAATGAGTGGACCCAGCGCTAATGATTACTATAGTGCAGCCACATTTTACTTAGATACCAAACAGGACTTAAAAAAAGCCCATGATTGGATCTCTATGGCAGTAGAAATGCGCCCAGAAGCCTTCTGGATGTACCGTAAAAAATCTTTGATTGAAGCAGAGATGGGTAAAAAGTCTGACGCCATTGCCAGCGCTAAAAAGTCATTGGAATTGGCCCAGAAAGCGGGTAATGCCGACTATGTCAAATTGAACATGGACAGTCTAAAAGAATGGGGTGCTAAGATGTAAGTCTCACTTCTTCTTTATGAAGAGACCGTCTAGAAAGCCGATCAACATTCAGCTGCTTCTGAGCTCGTCGAATAAGTTTTGGAAAGCAATTTCAAAAACTTCTACAGGCTCAATCTGAATGAAGAAATCTGCTTTTTAGACGGTTTATTTTTGCACTCAGCAAGACCAAGTCTCAATATAGTTAATACTTTACTGGAACTTCAGCTTTCGCGAAATCTGAATACACAAGCCGAGGCTATGATACCCCACGCATTTTTTAGAACGGGTGATCAGGAAGAAAGACTTTTTTCCAAACGGTCAAAAGCAGAACCCCAGCCATTATAAAAGCCCATTTCCTTTTGTTGCTGGCAGTAGTCTGCCGTTGCATGGATAACGCTAAAGCTAAATTTGGTTTGCTTTCCTAAATCCTCAAATAATACGTGCAATTCGACCCCTTCAGTCATAGGTTTGAAATCAGCGGTCGTCACTATTTTTTTCATTTCAATGATTTCCTGATAGACCCCAGCGGAAATAAATTCGCTTCCATCAGGCATGGGCATGGCATATTTCCAGCTTCCACCTTCCTTAAATTCGTGTTGGAGCACTTTGACCTCCATACCTGGCGGTGCCCACCACTTCACAATTTGTTCTGGTGTAGTCCAGGCATTCCATACCAATTTTACAGGCGCATCAAAGATCTTTTCAATGGTCAGTGTTCTGTCGGTCATCGCTTTCATAATATTTGGTTTGTAATTGATGAATGTAATTTTCAAAGGAATCTATGCGCTTTTCCCAGAGCTTGTTATATTGCTTAATCCAGAGAAAGGCTGGGATCAGCTCTTGAGCCTGGATCATACACAAACGCTCCCTACCTGACGGCTGAAACGTTACAAGGCCACATTCGTTTAGAATTTTTAAATGCTTGGATATAGCTGGCCTGCTGATCTCAAACTGCTCAGCCACCTGATTAACCGTCAGGGCTTCTTCAGAAAGCAATTCGATGATATCACGTCTAATCGGATCGGCGATTGCCTGAAAAACGTCTCTTCTCATTTTATATGTAATCGATCGGTTACAAATATATATGTAACATTTCGGTTACGCAAATTTTCATGATAACTAATTCTCTTTTCCTTAGGATAATCTCAAGGCGAACTCGTCTTGGCTTGGGCTACATGGTGTACACGAACCATTTGATCAGGATCTGCATCGATGCACTTCATAAATGTGGCTGCGATAGGAGCAAACTCAGCCGAGGTCGGATGCAACTCGTTATACCAACCTTTTTCGGGATCCACACTGCCGCGACAGTCGATGTGGTGAACGTTGGGATAACAGTTGGTCAAAGAGATCAGCATCTCATTAAATTTTTCAATCATATAATAGATCAGCGCGCGTTGCTCCAATTCATCCTTGTACGCCTGCATTTCAATCGGTCGCTTTAACCAACCACCGTTGTTAAAGAGAATATTAGTGATAGGTTTAAAGATTTTAAGCGGATTCCAACCGAATCCTTTTTTAGAACTAGGGATGGCATGATCGTATCCCTGCGTGATGATCTTTAGGTTCGGATGCTCATAATTCCTATTGATGTGCTGGATCAGGTAGTGGTATTGCAGCGAAATGACTTCCAGTAACAATTCAAATTCTTTGGTAAAACTAGCGCTACCAAATGCCATTTTCCCGGCGTAAGTCGTCAAATCCGCCTCTATAGGTCGTCGTTGATGTAGGAGTTTGGCGATGCGATTGTCTCCTACAATATCGTTACCACCGCCACTGATCAATATAATATCTGGCTTATGCAGGGTTACTGTGCCTAGAAAATCATTTTCAGGACTCACTATTTGTGCGATCCAATCTCCTCCAAAGGCCTCGCTGCGAACAGCGTAATCATCACGCTTGACCAGATAGTCGGTGATCTCTTTAATAAATATTGGGTATTCGTACCAGGAATCGCCCTCTACCAGTAATTTTTTAGAATAGTTACCTCTTTTGATTTGGCGGGTGTACTTTCTATTTTTGATTTTGTTGCTGTAGCGATTCAACCTGCCTAGAATACCTGAAAATGCACTAGAAGCATTAAGTGCCTTGGGTGGCTTGTCCAGCAGTGCACAGTACAACAAATAGGCGTCATCCAGATCCACTTCGTGGTGGGCCACCATGTCCCGTTGCTGTTCGGCATTGGGATGAGTAGATTCCAGTCGATCCTTAAGTTGTTCGCTGCTGAGCTTCATCTAAGCTTATTTTAATTGAACCAATAAAAAAGTTGTCTTGAGAGGATCAGTACGGCCAATAGTCCGCCTAAAATTATTCCAGCGACCTGGTATTTTCCTTTGATACTGATTCCTAATACTATGGGAATAGCTATCGCCATGAGCACGAAGAAGCCTTCAGAAATTCTAAACAGAGGATGCTCCCACCATTGATCCAACGTGCTTTGTAAAATAAGACTTACTAATTTTTCAAATAGCCAAAAAGCAATGATAAATAGGATAAATCCATCTCGCCAATCCGATTGCTTTTTTTGCGTATCTGAGTAAACCTTGTTTTCAAATTGCATATCTCGATGTAGAGGGGATAATTCCTGATCTATAGCTGTTGACTCGACAGATCGGCTTCTTGCTTTGAACAATCGCGCAATCTCCTCAACCTTTTTGGCCATCAACCAATGGTGATCATGCTCAAGTCTTACTTTATAGTCGCCTCTGATGCGTTTAGCATACAATTCTTCTGGTGTAAAGGGACCAAACTCCCTAAATCCATCATGGTAGTAGTATTTGTTCATGTTTCAGCCTTTTATACTGGTAAATCTAATTTCTGTGGTTGATTAACACCACCAAGGATTAATGCAAGCCCAACGGTAAGTAATGCCCCCAGCGGATTCAACCAAAGGAAGGGGAGTATTTCTATACCATTTGCAAGTTGATCTACCGTATAACAAGCGATCACCACTGCTTCAGAGATCAATGCAGCCACAAAAATGGCCTGGCCTTTTACCTTTTTAAAATAAAATGCCACCAGAAATATACCCAGGATAGTTCCATAAAACAAGGAACCAATGATATTCACCAATTGGATCAGGTTATCAAACAAGGAGACGATGCTGGCAAACCCGATTGCCAAAAGTCCCCAACCCAAGGTAAACCAGCGACTCATACGCACATAGTGCTCATCAGATTTTTCCTCCTGACTGAAGCGTTTATAAATGTCGACTGTAGTCGTGGAGGATAAGGCATTGAGCTCAGAGGCTGTCGAACTCATTGCTGCGCTGAGGATGACGGCCAACAATAAACCAATCAAACCCTTGGGCAGATGGTGTAAGATAAAATGAATAAATACAAAATCCTTATCGTTGGTTTCAATATCAGGATCGGCTTGATTAATCAATTGTCTGGCGGCCTCACGGTTATTTTCTTCCTCAGCTCTGAGTCGGCTTAATTGAAGTACCAGAGGGGATTGATTAGCCCCAGGTTGATCCATGACTTCGGCATAGGCGCGTTGGGCCTCTTGTTTTTCCTTCAGGATTTTTTGGTGGGATGCCTGGAGTTCTTGGTATTCCTCTGCATAACTGCTCTCCATTACCGCTGTTTCTGCAGCAGGATTAAAGTTAAGTGGAGTGCTGTTGAATTGATAAAACACAAAAACCATGACACCTACCAACAGAATGAAAAATTGCATAGGCACTTTAAGCAGACCATTAAACAATAATCCGATGCGCATCTGTGAAACGGATTTACCCGACAAATAGCGCTGCACCTGGGATTGGTCTGTCCCAAAATAGCTGAGCATCAAAAAACTCGCACCAAAGAGTGCGCTCCATACGTTATAGCGATCATCCAGTGAAAAATCAAAATCCAGGACTTGCATTTTATCAGCATCCCCTGCCATGCTTAAGGCATTGTCAAAACTCACATTATCCGGTAGCTGGGTAACGATCAATACAAAGGCAGTGACCATTCCTGCCATGATGATAATCATTTGCTGCTTTTGGGTGACATTGACCGCTTTGGTACCACCTGATACCGTATAAATGATCACCAGCAAACCAATGATGATGTTCAGGTACTTTAATTCCCAGTCCAACACTGCACTCAGAATGATGGCAGGTGCATAAATAGTAATTCCGGCAGCGAGGCCACGTTGGATCAAGAATAAGATAGAAGCGAGTGACCTGGTCTTGAGGTCAAATCTCTTTTCCAGGAACTCATAGGCCGTATAAACTTTAAGCTTGTGGTAAATGGGAATAAAGGTCACGCAGATGATCACTACCGCAATGGGCAAACCAAAGTAGAATTGTACAAATTCCATCCCATCTGTATAGGCCTGACCTGGAGTACTTAAAAAAGTGATCGCGCTGGCCTGGGTCGCCATTACCGATAGACCTACCGTCCACCATCTGGCGTCACCACCTTTAAGGTATTGTTCGCTGGTTTGTTTCCCTCTGGTTTTATAGACACCATAGGCGACGATAAACGTCAGCGTACTGACTAAAATGAACCAATCAATCCATTCCATAAGCCAGTCCTATCAGGTAAAAAATAATTCCAAAAACCAGATTGGCCAAGAGGACCAATACGTACCAACGGCGCCAGCGTCTAGAGTTTGCTTTTTCCATTCTCGGTATTGATGGGTTGATTTTGTATTCCTACACTCAACATATTGGCCAATAGCCTGTAAGCTCCAGATACGCCAGCAGGCAGTTCTCTGAACAGGCTCAGCCCTGTGTAGATGACATGTCCTTTTCCATAAGGCGCTACAATCAAACTTCCTTTGGTCATTTCTTCACCTTTGTCCTTCATACCTAATAATGGTGTAAAGGCAGGATCCCAATCCGTAGGGAAGTAGAGACCTCTTTCCTGTACCCAACCTTCAAAATCTTCCTGGCTGATTTTATTGGGTGTGTTAAGGATAGGGTGATCCGGTGCCAAGATAGAAACAGGTGCATTTTCATCAGTAACCCGCTTTCGCGAAAGCGTAATGGACAGAGGTCCTAGCAAGTCCTGATCAAACCTACGACTGGTATTGTATTGCATCAGTAATGTCCCTCCCTGGTTCACAAAAGCCTCCAATCTATCCTGTAATGCCGCCATGTCTTCTTCAGCCACGTTGAACGCCCGTATGCCGGTAACCACTACATCGTATTTAGACAAATCGGCTGGAACTTCACTGGGCTCAAATTTAAATACCTTACTGCCGATGGCTTCAATCGCCTGGGCCACTTCATCACCGGCGCCATTGATATACGCCACGGTTTCGGCCTTGTTGATCAGGCCAGGTTTCACTACTTGAGCACTGTTATTCCGTACCAATTGTTGGTCGGGAATATGATCGTAATCTATACTTATAACTTCTTGGCTGAAGCTTTTGTCGCCTATTTTGACCAAACCGCTAATTACACCCCTCGAGGCTTCATTTGGAGCGGTTAACTCGAATTGAAAACTGCGCTCAACGCCAGGTGCCAGCGCTTCAAAATTTTGAAGGTCTGGACTGACATTCCAAGTTGCTGGATGACATAGTTCAACCGTTCCAGCCGCGACCTGCGCATAGGCTTTCACTTTGACCTGAATGGTCTTGGTAGGGTTGTTGGAAAAGACAAAAACTGGTTCAGCGATGGAAACTCCAACGGGAGGCACAATATGCAAGGGTTCGTTTACCTCTCCACGCACAGGATCAGTACGTTTGTGGATGAGGGCCACCGTTTTGTCAATCTGCTGGTCCATGATTTGGATTCGGATGGGTACCTGGATTTCAGCAGGAAGTTCAGGTTGACCAATATGGGTCGGGTCCAACACAGCATACATGCCCAGACTACCTTTCTCCTTCAGATAATACGGACTGGAAGGAAGGATGGCTGTGGGTGTTTTAATGCTCAATTCGACATTTGTACTCTGATTATTTTGGATAGTTAAGCTAGTGGTTTCTGGTGTGACATAATCAGTGGACATGATCCTGATCTTTAAAGGTACCTGAGAACGGTTGGTAAGTTCGAGGACAGCGGTTGACTCAGCACCCTGAACCAATTGGGGTTGAGGTATGGAAGCTTCCATATAGAGTCCTGTGATATCCAGTATCAGTTCCTCCAGGTCTTTGAGTTTGATCTCTTTCCAGTAGTGAGGTGGTAGGGATTTAAGGCGTTTTCTCAATTCCAATAAAGCTTCTAAACTGGCAGCAGGGTCTTTGAAATCATAGGCTGCCAAAATGCGGTCCAGATAGGCTTGGATGCCTTCGGCCTTTGGAACCCGACTCCAGGTGGTATTGATGCCTGAAAATAGATCCGTTTTATCGTTGGGGAATGATCCTTCTAAGAATTCCAGATATTCGATTTGTGAACCACGTGATCCGATACTTCCGAATCCCTGCGATTTGTGCTGGCTTCGGCTTAAAGCGGCTATTTCTCCATTGGATAAACCTTTGTGGGTATAATAACTGCCGGCATCTATCTCGAGTAAGTTGGTTTTGTCCGCTTTCGCGAAAGCTTCCCTACCACCATAGAACCACCAACTTGTATTAAAAAATACACGTGATGGCTGCCATGGTTCCAAGGTTTCCAATTGATCCTTATAGGCATCCGTTTTCCCAGCCAATTGAAAAGCCTTCATGGATAACATCGCGCTTGTAGTGTGGTGCCCATGGGTGCTGCCTGGTGTGCGATGGTCAAACCTGTTGATTACCACATCGGGTTTAAAACGACGAATGATGCGTACCACATCAGCGGTGACCTCTTCCTCATTCCAGATGTCCAAAGTTTCATCCGGATGCTTGGAATATCCAAAATCATTGGCTCTTGTAAAGAATTGTTGGCCATTATCAATATTTCTAGCTTCCAACAATTCTTGGGTTCGGATCATACCTAATTGTTCGCGTAGCTGCGGGCCGATGAGATTTTGCCCACCATCTCCACGGGTAAGAGAGAGGTAAGCGGTTCGAGCCATGCGATCATTGGCCAGATAGCTGATCAATCTGGTGTTTTCATCATCGGGATGAGCAGCCAGATACAAAGCCGAGCCTAAGAAACCGAGCTGCTTGATTCGGTGGTGTATGTCTGAGGGCTGAGTAGGGGTAGGGGTGAGCCTATTCTCTTGGGCAAAGCACATCGCTAGATGGCCAAATAAAAACGCCCAACATGCAAAATATTTTGTAATCATGCCGTGAATATAAAATTTTCAATGCTTACTCTGGCAGTGCGCTTGGTCTATTTTACAACCAATAGGAGAAGTTGAACAAGCGCATGCCGAATCTTTATGACTAATAATTAAGGCATTACCTGCTGTAGGCGCTGCCAGATCTGATCGTGAAAAAGAACTGGAACCAAGTCATTGGATGCACTTTCTCCCATACGCACCACCACCATATTTTGGCTGGGGATAACGTCAATAATCTGCCCGTTTTTGCCCAAGGCACTGAACATATCAGCTGGAGCGGCTGGTGTTACTGAGCTGGGTACCGATACCGTAGCGCCAGGAAAAATCACACTCTCCTTACCATTGAGCCACCATAAATAACCGTAGGAGGGATTGAGGTTTTGGGAGCTAACCACAGCTTCTTGCATAAAATTATTGTCAATCACCATATGGCCATTCCAGTTTCCTTGATGTAGGGCAAGTAATCCAAATCTAGCGGCATCCCTGGCTGTACTGACAAACAAGCGGTTGCTCAAGGCAGTAGAAAGCCATTGCCCGCTCATGCCGATCCTATCGCCGATCCGAGATTGTGTAAAGGTATTGACATCTACACCCGTAGCTGATTCCAGTACATCATGTAATAATAAGTAGGGCGCATTGTGGTAGTACCATTGCGTATCTGGATCATTGCGATAACTGAGGCAAGAAGGGTCGGTACAGTCTAAATTGGTCACTTCAAATTCCAGCCCGGTACTCATACTTAGCTGATGTTTGATTTGAATTTGTTCCTCTAAAGCCGCAGGCATACTCGTCCATCCAGATCCCAAATAATCGGCGGTCGGATCATTTAAGGATAGCTGGCCCTCTTGTTGAGCTATGCCTATCAGGCTGGCAGCCAAAGATTTTCCTGCACTGGCCCAATACCATTGGTTATCTACACCAAATGGCTGTCCTTGGAGATCCATGTTCCAGTATTCTTCTACAACGATCTTTCCATCCACCAACACAATAAATGCCCGGGTTCCATTTTGTTCTAGAAATGTCTTGAGATCCTCCAATTCATTGTTGTTCCAACCCAAAGATGCGGGCGTTGTTTGTTCCCAAGCTGAATTATCTAAGGGTGGAAAATAGGTAGAATTGGGAGGTGAGGTATCCTCATCATCGGTCGAACAGGCCGCCAGAAAAAATAACAGGCAAATAGGAAGAAAGCGCATATAGGAAAATTTGGTCAATATAGCTTTTAGATCTTTAAAAATGCAAAAAGTTTAATACTGGTATTTATTACCGATTAAACACTTCCCTGAATTTTATAAGTAATCTGTCAATGAGTCGGAGATCCTGAGTGATGATATTGGCTGTGGTCATGGATTCCTGATGAAGAGGGATGATCTTATCGTAATTTATTTTTATTGAATCATAACCATTAGAGTTATAATAATTAATCTTCCATCTAACATCTATTGTGAATTTGAAGATGAATACCATCACCATCTTCGTTATACCGTATATTATTTTCGTGTGAGGATGGAGATAAAAAAAGCCTGGAAGTCTAATTTCCAGGCTTTCATTGGCTATTCAAATATTACTAATTACTGAATAGGGATGTTGCGATAGCGTGAGCTAGCAAGCAAGTAAATTCCGTAGAGTGCTAGTCCAGCGGCTATGATGCCTAAGAGCACCAAACCACCTTGTTCCTGTAAAAAAGAAAATGCTTTTTTGGTTCCGCCAGCCATGGCAGCATTGGATTGATAAGCTGCCTTAGCAAAAAGAAATGCTAGGATCCCAAAAACAATTCCTCGTGCGGTAAATCCAACTTTTCCTGCCTTAGTGAGAAAGGATTGTGCTTTTTGATCCAACTCAGCATTTTGAATACGTTTTTTATATTTTCCAGAGTATGCCCGGTATAATTCATAAATACCTTTTCCTGCTAAAGCTAGTGCAATGGCATACACTACATAAACACCCCAAGATTGATCTAACAAGGCAGACAACCAATTACTGCTTCCGGAGCCTCCATCAGAACTGCCCAATAATATCTCAATCGCGGTATAAGCCAATACGGCATACGACATAGCACTTAAAAAGTACCCCAATCTCTTTACGGCTGACTTCTCTGAGCTATCTGTGTTACCTTCTGGGTCATTAAAGGCCAAATAAAGTCGCCAAAATACATACCCTAAAATCCCGATGGTAAGCAATCCCAAAAGTATCTGCCCAAAACTTTGCTTTGCGATATAAGTAAGAACACCATCGCTTCCCGTAATATTTTGTCGGGAATTAAATGCAGCATACGCGGTAATTCCACCTATGAATAAATAGATAACCCCTTTGGTAGCAATTCCGGTACGGGCAAATTTTTCTTTTTTGGATGACATAATGTTTTTTGTTTTAAGATACATACTAAATCCTGGTAGGAAGAACTGTTTATCAAAAGCTTATTCATTTTTTAAGCAAACATTGTCATATCTAAGGCCAACTGTTAAAAATATAAAGTGTTTCTGTTGATTTTTGGTATTGAGATTAATTTTCCTCTTTGGCGTTATTCTCTACGTTCTCTATCAAATTTTACTGCAGGTTGACAGAACTTCAAAATAATCTTGATCCATGCTTTAAACGGATTTCTGCGTTCAGGAATAAGTCTGCCCACATCGGGCTTAAAAGTTTGTTGGCATTGATGTGGTTCCGCTATCGATTTCGTAATTTTGCACCACTTAAAATGTAGAAGAAATAATGCAGGACCAAACACCTTATCAACCCAAGCATAAAGTTCGAATAGTTACCGCCGCCAGTTTATTTGACGGGCATGATGCCGCGATCAATATCATGAGACGTATCATTCAGTCTACGGGTTGCGAAGTCATCCACTTGGGACACGATCGCAGTGTAGAGGAAGTGGTCAATACGGCTATCCAAGAAGATGCCAATGGAATTGCCATGACTTCTTACCAGGGCGGTCATACGGAGTATTTTAAATACATGTATGACCTCTTGCAGGAAAAAGGTGCGGGCCATATTAAAATCTTCGGTGGTGGAGGTGGTGTAATTCTTCCCTCAGAAATTAAGGAATTGATGGATTATGGGATCACCCGTATTTACAGTCCTGATGACGGTCGTGAGATGGGGTTACAAGGCATGATCAATGACCTGGTCCAACAATGTGATCAGGAAGTACCCGCTTTCGCGAAAGCGCAACTCAACGGCGAACTCCTAGAAAATCATGTGCCTACCATCGCTAGACTGATTTCCCTGGCTGAAAACAGACATGAGGACTTTGAAAAACATTTTGCTGAGGCCGATAAAACCGAGCATCAAGCACCTGTATTGGGCATCACAGGTACAGGTGGTGCGGGAAAATCTTCATTGGTGGACGAACTTATTCGTCGTTTCCTGATCGATTTCCCTGATAAAAATATTGGCGTTATCTCTGTGGATCCTTCTAAGCGCAAAACAGGTGGTGCTTTGCTGGGTGACCGTATACGTATGAATGCAATCAACAACTCAAGGGTTTACATGCGATCGCTGGCAACCAGACAATCTAACCTGGCCTTGTCCAAGCACGTGCAGGAAGCGGTGGATGTACTCAAGGCAGCAGATTATGATTTGATCATTCTGGAGACCAGTGGTATTGGACAAAGTGATACAGAAATACTGGAGCACAGCGATGTGTCGCTATATGTGATGACACCAGAATTTGGCGCTGCTACACAATTGGAAAAAATCGATATGCTTGATTTTGCCAATGTAGTAGCCATCAATAAATTTGATAAAAGGGGAGCACTGGACGCCTTGAGGGATGTCAAAAAACAATACCAGCGCAACCACAACCTTTGGGAGGCAGATCCTGAAAGCCTTCCCGTATACGGCACCATCGCCAGCCAGTTCAATGATCCTGGTATGAATGCGCTTTACACGGTCCTAATGCAGGAAATAACAGATAAAACTGGTGTTGATCTCTCTGCCAGAAACGCATTGAATACTTCACAAAGTGAAAAGATATTTGTCATTCCGCCATCCAGGACCCGTTACTTGAGTGAGATTGCTGAAAACAATCGTGCTTATGACGCTTCCGCGAAAGCGCAATCCGAAACTGCTCAGAAACTCTACGGGATTTTTAAGTCTATTGAAACCATAGTACAAGAGCATGCTACTACAACTCAATCCGAGCTAAGCTTATCAAAAACAGGGTTGGATACAGATCAAATTACCGCCTATTTTGACCAGCTACCTTCTACCGAAGAGGCAGAAACAGACCGTAAATTGGTCGAGTTACTGCTGGATAAATTTGATAAGGTCAAGATGGATCTGGACCCTTATAATTGGGAAGTCATTACGGGATGGGAGGAAAAAGTCAATAAATATAAACAACCTGTTTATGAATTTCAGGTGCGTGACAAAGTCATCAAGATCGATACCCACACCGAGAGTCTTTCACACCAACAAATACCAAAGGTGGCGCTGCCTAAATACAAGGCTTGGGGAGATATTTTGAATTGGTGTTTGCAAGAAAACGTACCAGGAGAATTTCCCTACACCGCAGGCTTATACCCATTTAAACGCCAAGGCGAGGACCCTACGCGTATGTTTGCCGGAGAGGGTGGCCCGGAAAGGACCAATAAACGTTTCCACTATGTTAGCTTAGGGATGCCGGCCAAGAGGTTGAGTACGGCTTTTGACAGCGTGACCCTCTATGGGAATGACCCAGGTTTGCGACCTGATATCTACGGAAAAATCGGGAATGCAGGTGTAAGTATCTGTTGTTTGGACGATGCCAAAAAGCTCTATTCAGGATTTGATCTTTCTCACCCGGCAACGTCGGTATCCATGACGATCAATGGACCTGCCCCAATGTTGTTAGGCTTTTTTATGAATGCAGCGATCGATCAGAATTGTGAGCGTTATATCAAAGAACACGGATTGACTTCCAAGGTAGAGGAGAAGCTTAAGGAGATTTATGATGACCAGGGATTGGAACGTCCATTTTACCTCAATGCTGATGGTCAGAAAGTGTATTCCCAACATGGTACTGTGGACAGTAATTTACTGCCTGAAGGTAATGACGGACTTGGGCTTTTACTGTTAGGGTTAACCGGTGACCAGATTTTGGATGCAGGCACCTATCAACGCATTAAGAATGAAACCTTAAGCCAAGTTCGAGGAACCGTTCAGGCTGACATTCTCAAAGAAGACCAGGCCCAAAACACCTGTATTTTCAGTACGGAGTTTGCGCTGAGGTTGATGGGAGATGTCCAGGAATATTTTATTCAACAAAAGGTGCGCAACTTTTATAGTGTCTCCATTTCTGGATATCATATCGCTGAAGCTGGAGCCAATCCGATCACGCAGTTGGCGTTCACATTGGCCAATGGTTTTACATACGTCGAATACTATCTGAGTCGTGGTATGGACATTAACTTGTTTGGTCCTAACCTGAGTTTCTTTTTCTCTAATGGAATTGATCCAGAATATGCTGTGATAGGACGGGTAGCCAGAAAGATATGGTCCAAGGCGCTGAGAAATAAATACGGTGCCAACCCACGGGCGCAAATGCTCAAGTACCATATACAAACCAGTGGTCGATCCCTGCACGCACAGGAAATAGACTTTAATGACATCCGTACAACCCTTCAGGCGTTGTATGCGATTTATGACAACTGTAACTCGCTTCATACCAATGCCTACGATGAAGCCATTACTACACCGACAGAAGAAAGTGTACGTCGTGCTATGGCGATCCAATTGATCATTAACAAGGAGTTAGGTTTGGCTAAGAATGAGAATCCAATCCAAGGTTCTTTTATCATTGAAGAACTCACGGATTTGGTAGAGCAAGCTGTGTTAGAAGAATTTGATCGAATTACTGAACGCGGTGGTGTGTTGGGAGCCATGGAAACCATGTACCAGCGCAGTAAGATACAGGAGGAGTCCATGCACTACGAGATGTTGAAACACACGGGAGAATTCCCGATTATTGGAGTGAATACCTTCTTGAGTTCTAAAGGGAGTCCAACAGTCCTTCCAGCTGAGGTGATACGTGCGACAGAAGCTGAAAAGCAAACACAGATCCAAACAAAGAAAAATGTTCATCAAGCTTTCGCGGAAAGCAGTGCTGAAAAAATTCGCGATATTCAAAAATCGGCGGTAGAGCAGGAAAATATGTTTGAGCAGTTGATGGAAGCCACCAAGGTTTGCACACTAGGACAGATCACTGAAGCCCTGTTTGAAGTTGGAGGTCAATATAGACGTAATATGTAATAGAGAATCGCGAGCTTGTCTAGTGTGTGAATCGCTTTCTGCAACGCGCCAGCGTTGGCGGATCTATTTTTTTGCTTTAAAAAAAGGTAGATGAGCATCAAGATGATGCCAGTTGTATGATCAGCTTTTTTACTGTCTAGTCATTTTTTCTTCAAGCCGCTGGATAGATCCCATTGAAGCGTAGTATTCATTCGTTGTTCAATATTAAATAAAGGTTATGTTTAGTAGGGTGGTTAAGCCGAATCCGATTGATTGAAGTATATTGCCTAAAATCCAACCCAATGAAAACCAAAGGCATAATAATGATGGCTCTGTGCTTTTACGTCAGTACAGTTTTAGCACAAAATGAATATAATACATGGTATTTCGGTGAAAATGCGGTCATCGATTTTAATTCAGGGTCACCTGTCTCTCTTGCTTCAAGTCAAATGCAAAGTTTGGAATCCTGTGGTTCCATTAGTGACGAGCTCGGTAATCTGAAATTTTATACGGACGGGAGAACCCTTTGGAACAGAAACGGACAGGTCACGCCCAGTGGGACTAACCTAAATGGGAATACTTCTGCGGCACAACTATTGTTATTACAAGACCCTACCACGCCTTATTTATATTATCTTTTTACAAGCACTTCACAAAATGGATTGAGCTATTCAGTCATAGACGAAAGATTAGATAACGGCAATGGCGATATAATCTTTGGGCGTAAAAATGTTCCGATCAACTCTAATATAAGAACTGAAAAAGTTCATGGTTTCATTTCAAATGGGAATACATGGATTGTGACTATGGCCAATGGTATTTTTTATGCCTACCCTGTGAATTCAGGGATAGTTTTTCCTACACTAGGTACTGTCTCAGATTTGTCTAGTACTGTTATCGGTACTATTACTGATTTCAGAGGTAGCCTAAAAATTTCACCCGATGGAAATAAGGTAGGTATTACCTCGATAGGGAGTAACCAAGGTGCCTTTGTGCTGGATTTTGATTCGACCACTGGTCAAGTTTCTAATCCTATACAATTGACCAACCCGTTTAATGGATATACTCGCAATTATGGTGTCGAATTTTCACCAAATTCAAGATTTCTATATATAGATAGCGGTATTCAAGACACAGCAAACGGATGTGGAACATTAAATACTAAGAAGATTTTGCAGTACGACTTGAACGGTACTGGGAATTGGTTTGATAATCCTGTGGATATCAGTGGTGACTTGCCGGCTATGGCCAGAGGCGCGCTACAATTAGCGCCAGACGGTAAGATTTATGTCGCCAAAAGCTGTCAACCTTCATTAGGAGTTATTGAAAACCCCAATGCAGCTGGAATTGCCGCATCTTATAATAACAACGCTGTAAACTTAGTTGGAAACGCAATATGTCGGGAAGGATTACCTAATAACATATACAGAGGCCTATTGACCACCAACAACAGAATTACAGGTACTGTTCAATTGGATCTTAATGCAGACGGTTGTCAAACAACAGATCCGATATTTCCTCATTTAAGAATAAATGCCCAATCCAATCTAGGTGATTATACTCAATCGTCTAATCAATCAGGTATTTATATGATCAACGTGGCAAATGATAATTATTTAGTGGAACCACAATTTGAGATTCCTGGGTATTGGAATGTTAGTCCCACCAGCGCAAGTGTGGATTTTTCAACACAAACAAGTCCGGTACAAGTGAATTTTTGCATGACGCCTAATGGTGTTTTCGAGGATCTGGAGGTATTAATTACTCCCATCAATCAACCCAGACCAGGTTTTACCGCTGATTATAAAATTGTGGTGAAGAATAAGGGAAATCAATTGGCTGATGGGAACCTCACGGTTAACTTTCAAGAAGATTTTATGAGTTTGACAAGCTCCATGCCGACGGCCAACAATTCACCCAGCAATGAGCTCAACTGGTCATTTACAGGATTGGAGCCTTTAGCAGAAGAAGAATATTATTTTTCCATGCAACTGAATACCCCTACCCAGACCAACTTTCCTTTAAATGCTGGTGATATTTTAAATTTCACAGCCGACCTAACTGGTAGCGGTTCAGATCAAACTCCAGCAAATAATAGTATGCTTTTGAAGCAAAACGTTGTCAATAGCTATGATCCCAACGATAAAATTTGTCTGCAAGGTAGTCAGATAGAGCCTGGAATGGTAGGAGAATACGTTCATTACATGATACGATTCGAAAATTTAGGCACAGCTAGCGCTGTTAACGTAATGGTGAGGGATGTGATCGACCTGAACAAATTTGATCTTTCTACCCTTGTACCGCTGGGAGGGAGCCATGAGCATAGTGTTAGAATCCGGGACACCAACCTGGTCGAATTTATCCACGAAAACATCAATTTAGGCTTTAGCAATGCAGATAATGATGGCTATGTCTTGTTTAAAATTAAAACGCTACCTTCTTTAATTGAAGGAGATATTTTTGAAAATTCTGCCAGCATTTATTTTGATTATAATTTCCCTATAGACACAAACATCCATCGGGTAGATGTGATGCGTACAGCGAGCCTACTTGATTTATCAAATATTGATCTACAACTATATCCCAATCCAGCACAAGATCGTGTGTTTATCCAATCAGATCAAATCATCTCTCATGTTGAGCTACACGATTCAAAAGGGCGTAAAATATTTATCCAAAAAGCATCCATTCAAAGCAATCAAGCCCTTCTTGATGTAAATGCTTACGCTCCGGGTATTTATTTTGTCAGTATTGATACAGCTAAAGGCAGCAAAACCATTAAAATGATCAAAAATTAGTGGTATAGCGCTTTCGGGGAAGCGATAATTTTTCCATGGCAAAAGCCATTTAGCACGAGTGTAAAAAGCTGTACACCTCCTTTTGGAATTCAGAAAATAGTCATCAAAGTCAACTTACAGCTGCAAGTATAGAGTTGACTTGATCACTCTATTGAACGAGTATGTATCTTACATGAACGATTATACGATTTCTGCAAAAGCATGACTTTTTTTTGTATTTGGGTAGCTTTTTAGGTTTACAAAACTGATAAATGTTTACTTTTATCATTCCCTCCATTTTTTGACAAGTCCATTTAATCAGCATCCCTAACTCTGTTTACCGTGACCATTATTTCTTTGTTAAAAACTCTTCATGGTAGGAATTTTTCAAGATTATTTTCTTGCATCATTCTTGGTCTGTTTGGTTTTCATTTGTATGCCAACGCTCCAACTCCAGACGCATGTGAATTAAAAATTGTGCATGAGTCATCTTCACTTCAGATGGGGACCACTCCCTTTATCACTACCTGGAAGACGGACAATCCAGGAGCGAGCAACAACAACCAGATTGAAATTCCCACCGCACCTGCTGCATACGCTTACACCGTAGATTGGGGTGACGGAACACCACCTACCACGCATTTTGGCAATGCTTTGCATACATATGCCGCACCAGGAACCTATACGGTGAGTATCACTGGATTATTCCCCAGAATACAAATGTCCAGAAGTATGGATAAAGAAAAACTTATCAGTATTGATCAATGGGGCAACAATCCCTGGACCAATATGCGAGGAGCCTTTACCAACTGTACTAATTTGGTGTATAACGCTACCGACCTCCCGGATTTATCCAACGTTCTTGAAACAGCTTTAATGTTTTCAGGCATTCAGGGTTTCAACACCTCCATTGCAGGATGGGATACGAGTAACGTGGAAGACATGGAATTCATGTTCAGCAATATCGCCTCCTTTAATGAAGATTTAAGTGCCTGGAATGTCTCCAATGTAGATAATATGCGCGCGATGTTTCAGGGAGCCAGTGCCTTCAATCAAAATATTGGGAATTGGGATGTTTCTCAAGTCCTTAACATGTCTAATATGTTTGACTCTGTTGCCGCTTTCAATCAAGATATCGGTGCTTGGAATACTGGCAATGTGGTGCAATTCCAGCGTATGTTTGCTTCGGCCGCTTCATTTAATCAAGATATCGGCAATTGGGATACCAGTAGCGCCACTCAAATGAATTCCATGTTCGACGGCGCAAGCAGCTTTAACCAAGATTTGGACGCATGGGTGCTGGACAATGTTACCAATCTCGGACTTATGTTTTCGGCAGCCACTGCCTTTAACGGGAGGATCGGAAATTGGAATACAAGCCTGGTACAGGACATGAGCGGGATGTTTCAAGATGCCCCCAACTTTAATCGATCTATAGGTAATTGGGACACGGGAAACGTGACCGATTTTACTTTTATGTTCAATAGAGCATCTGCTTTTAACCAGGATATTGGGGGTTGGAATACGTCCAACGCTACTGATATGTTAGGAATGTTTAACAATGCTGTAGCCTTTAACCAAGACATCGGCCGTTGGGATGTGGGGAATGTAACCACGATGAACACCATGTTTAGGCTAGCCACCTCTTTTGATCAGGACCTTGGTGGCTGGAATGTTTCCAATGTGACAGAAATGAACGGTATGTTTGGAGGTGTAACACTTTCTGTCTTCAACTACGACTCCATCTTAATCAATTGGAACATGCTGAGCTTGCAGCCTAATGTCACTTTTAGCGGCGGATTGAGCCAATATTGTCAAGGAGGATCTGCTAGGGACAATATGATGCTAAACGATGGATGGAGTATAAGCGATAGAGGTTCGCTGGCACCCATGCTCACCCCAATGAATGATATTACGACATGTGATTCCTATACATTGCCAACGCTAGGAACCAATAACAATTATTATACAGGTCCAGGCGGGAGCGGCACACTGCTCAACGCAGGAGACCTGATTACTAATTCGCAAACCTTATATATCTATGCTGTCAACGGAATAGCTCCTAGTACATGCAGCGATGAGACTTCTTTTGATATTACTATTCTCAACGCCACAGCTGATGACTTGGCCGATGTGACTGCCTGCAATGAGTACATTTTACCTGCTTTAAATGCCAATAACAATTATTTTACAGGGCCAGGAGGAACCGGGACAGGCTTGTCTCCAGGTGATATAATTAACTCCGATCAGACCATTTATACCTATGTTGAGCTCAGTAATGCAGGTGTCACTTGTACTGACGAGCAATCATTTGTGGTAAGTATTCAAAACCCGATAGCTGATGTACTGCCAGATGTCACTGATTGTGATTCATTTGTACTTCCTGCCTTAAGTGCCAATAGTAATTATTTTACGGGTCCCAATGCTTCAGGTACGCCACTAAGTAGCGGTTCTGTGATCAATACTACCCAAACCATTTATATCAGAAGTGAAGTGGGTGTATCTCCTGACATTTGTGCAGATGAAAGCGCATTTACCATCACCATTTTAAATGCGGTAGCCGATAATCTCACCGACGTGGTGAGCTGCAGAGCATACACATTACCAGCCTTAAGCACCAATAATAATTATTATACCGGTCCAGGGGGTAGTGGTACTACACTAGCGCCTGGAGATGTAATCACTGCCGACCAAACCATCTACATCTACATCGAACAATCAAATGCCGGTGTTGCATGTACAGATGAACAATCGTTTTTGATAAGCATTGAAGATCCAGTGGCCGATGTGCTCCCTGACGTGACCGAATGCGGTTCATTTGTTTTACCAAGTCTCAGTGCCAATAACGATTACTACACAGGCCCAGATGCTACCGGGACGCGTCTCAATGCAGGAGATGTCATTGATAGCTCTCAGGATCTCTACATTTATACGGCATCCAGAAATACGACAACCACATGCTTTGATCAAAGTGTTTTCAGCATCAGTATTTTTGATTTGCCATTGGTTCCAATGCTTGAGGATGTGGAAGAGTGTCAGGAATTTTTACTTTCAGGACTGAGCAATGGTAATTATTTTACCCAATCCAACGGGCAGGGGCAGCAACTCATACCAGGCGATATTATCAGCACGACACAAACTGTATTTATCTATGCCAACAATGGCCAATGTGATAATGAGCGCTCGTTTACGATTAGGATTGACCCAGGGATTTGTGATACAAGTTTGGCCAACTTAAAATTCCCTACCTATTTTTCACCGAATCAAGATGGATACCATGACCATTGGTTGATCAGCACGCTTAATGGTGATCCAGTGACAGGTGAAGTAGCTATTTTTGACCGTTACGGGAAATTGTTAGCTCGGTATAGGGTAGCTGAAACTTTGGGGTGGGACGGCACTTTTAATGGTAATCCCTTGCCTTCTTCAGACTATTGGTATCGTTATGAAGATAAAGTAAACAATCAAGTGGCCACGGGACATTTTTCTTTGATCCGCTAGCATATAAACAAGATTCTTATTGCAGTGGCTGCGCTTTCGCGAAAGCGATACCTCTCTATTATTCACCGTTTAGCCAAAGGATTTATTCATTTTGCCCAAATGCATATGCTTGACCCATATGACACTTTGCCAGACTAGGGGATAAGACCAGCCATAGGAATCTAGCGCAAAGCTTTTCGTTAGTTGTATATACATTAATTAGCAAATGTTAATGTAAATTTAACAACTGCCCTCGGGTTTTGGCTCGTATGTTGTTAAACATAAGTGAAGAAATTACCACATGAGATTTAAGTTATTCTACCTATTAGTCATTTTGATGAGTTTTACTGCTGTTGCTCAAATTGGAGTCAACACGGATGATCCTGCTTCCTCTTCCATCTTGGATATCAGTGCTGAGAATAAGGGAGTTCTTTTTCCGCGCATGGATTTAGGAGACTTGGCTACTGCCGCTCCCGTCAATAATCCAGCGATCGGACTTCTGGTTTGGAATACTGATGCAGCCAGCGGTGGCGCAAACCAAGGTTTTTATTATTGGAACAACGCTTGGGTTTCTTTAAGAGAGAATAGGGGCGCTAACACTGGAAGCACAGTCCAACCCAGTTACGGACAATTGACTTTAAATGCAGATTTAACTACCAACCTGCAGCAATATACATTTACGAGTATCGATGCTCCTTCCTCTGGTTTTGCCTCTGCTGATCTCTTGTTGAATGATGGCAATCAATTTTCCTTCCGTCCGACCATTTCTGGTGTCTATCGGGTAAGTTTTACTATCACTTACAAAAAGTCAGGGAACAATGGCGCAGAAAACATCCAATTTTACATATTTAAGAACAATAATGCTATTTCTGATGCCAAGGTCACGGTACCTTTGACTAAGGTGACCAATTCTGTCAGCTTTTCAAAGTTCATCAAACTGGATGCCTACCAATATTATGGCTTGGGAATATCTGCCAGCAACCAGTCTCCTCTAAATTTACCCATTACGATATTAAGCAATCAGACCCAAATCAATATTGAGCGGGTAGAATAATTCGCCTATTATTTTGTCATCTTGGCCCAACTTGTTTCTTAACAGAAATTTACCTACTCAAATGGTACTTTGTGCTGGATGTTTCGTCAATTTGTATCAGTGGGTGAAAAAATTCCTACTTACGAATTTTGACCGATAATAACAAGCAAGCTTCAAAACGAAAACCTCGATATCGATGGCTCCGCAGAATCGCAAAAGTGATGTTGGGCCTTTTGGTTTTTCTGGTACTTCTGGTATTGTTTATACGCAGTCCCTGGGGACAGGGAATTATTGTCGATGAATTGGTATCCTATGTGAAGGACAAAACAGGAACCGAGATTGAAATAGATCGACTTTTTGTCACTTTTGATGGTAACGTTCAACTGGAAGGCCTTTATTTAGAAGACCTGGCCGGTGATACTTTGGTCTACTCAAAACGCCTGGAAGCCAGCATACCATTTAAGACCTTGCTTTCTACAGGAGAAATTGATCTTCAGGAAATTGACTGGGAAGGTTTGACCGCACGTGTGCATCGTAAAGACAGTATCCAAGGTTTTAATTATCAATTTCTAGTAGATGCCTTTGCGACTGCACCGGATACCACAAATCAGGAGCCTTTTCAATTATCACTCGGAACAGTCCAATTGACGGATTTTGACGTGTCTTTTAGGGATGAGGTACAAGACCTTTATGCAGATGCCGTGTTTTCCAGTTTCACCCTCGAGATGAATGAGTTGGATCTCAATCAAATGATCATTGATATAGATGAGGTATCACTAAGTAATGCGGTGATCAATTATGAAAAGGATACGGTGACCGCTTTCGCGAAAGCGGAACCAGATCCCACTCCTGAGACGGATACCAGCATAGCCGAAGCCATTACCGACCAGGCTGACGACTCACCGCTTCCATTGATACGCGTGGGGAATATGTCTTTGGATGAGGTACGACTCAATTATAATTCTGAACCTGACCAGATTGTCGTGAATACCAATTTGCAACAATTGCGCATGTCTATGCCTAAGGCAGATTTGCAAAACAATATCATAGAGGCAACCTACCTGCATCTCAATAATTCCTACGTAGGCATTACTATGGAAATGCCTACTGCTACCGATACCGCAGATGACTCATCCGCTCCTGTGTTTGAGTGGCCAGATATGCAAGTGAATCTGGGCGAACTTCTATTTGAAAACAATTCATTTGACTACAGTGTCAATGGTGCACAACCTATAAAAGGCTACTTCAACCCTGAGGCGATAAGTTTGACTGGTCTTAATGTGATGGCCACCGATTACGTGATGGAAAACCAATCCATGCGGGTAGAACTGGCTCAATTACAAGGAGAGGAAATATCAGGTATTCGAGTTCGCCAGTTTTCTACAGATGCCCTATTTACTGACGATCAATTACGTTTAAATCAACTCAAGGCGCAGATCAATAACAGTAGTTTGCGTGGTAATATTCAAATATCTTATCAAGGGGTGAACCAGCTCATAGAAAATCCACAATCCATAGGGATTTCCACTACTATTCCGCAATTTAAGATTCAGCTCAATGATCTATTTGTTTTCCAACCTTCATTAAAAGAAAATCAATATCTCAACACTTTGAGTTCGCAACCCCTTCAAGGAAATTTAATCGCTTCTGGAAGTACCGAACGCTTAGGGGTAAATCAATTTGAATTGACCTGGGGCCAAGGTACCAAAATCACAGCCATCGGAGAATTAAGGGCACTGACAGATGTTGATCAACTGGGCTTTGACCTTCCCAATATTGAAATGACATCTACCAGGTCGGATATCGTGAATTTTGTGGATGAAGACCAATTGAGTATCGAACTCCCCCAAGAATTTAGGCTGGTGGGAAGTGTAGAAGGAAAGTTGGATGACCTCACAGGTAAAGCGCGACTTAACACCACTCAAGGAGATATCGGTATTCAGGGCACGTTTAAAAATCAGGAGCAGATCGCCTTTAATACTACTGTAACCACCTCTCAAGTTGACCTAGGGCAATTGTTACAGAACCCCTCTTTGGGTGTTATTGACGCTGAGATTGAGGCAAGTGGTTCAGGAAGTTCCATCAGTGATTTAGATGCGCAGATTGACGGTGTAGTCAATCAATTTTCCTATAATGGTTATGAAATAAAGGAACTACCTATTGAAGCCCAATTCAATAATGGCAATGGACAGCTTTCTTCCCGATATAAAGACGACAATCTTGATGCAGCACTGGAGGCAAAGATCCGATTGGACAGCATTAATACTTACGCAGATGCCCAGCTGGATGTAAAGGGTGTCAATCTTCAAGCATTTGGTATCAGTTCCAGGAACATACGAGCTGCAGGAGATTTGAATTTGATTTTCCAAGGCAATACTGATCGATATAATGTTACAGCTGAGGTTAAAGATGGGATAAGTGTCTATGATAATCAGTCTTATTTATTGGGCGACGTAGATATCAAGGCCTATGTACAACCTGATTCAACATCAGTAGACCTGCGCAACAAGATGCTGGATTTGGACTTGAGATCAAACATTGAACCTGTTCAGCTGGCCAGCGCATTGCAACGACATGTCAATAGTTATCTATCAGATAAAGCGAGAAGGGACAGTACACGGTCGGTGCGCATGAAGATCCATGGTAACTTGCGTCCGGCACCGATCTTGAGGGATGTCATACTCCCCAATCTGGTCTCTTTGGACACGATGAGACTGGCAGTTGATTTTGATGAAAAACAAAGAAAACTGAATGCGGATATTATTGCCCCATACATCAAGTACGGCGAGAGCGAACTGGACAGTCTGGTGATACGCTCAAGATCGGATGAGGAAAGTTTGAGGTTTGATATAGGCTTTAAACATCTGCTGGCCGGGCCACTGGATGTCAAACAGACCCAACTCGATGGCAAAGTGGCAGAAAACCAACTCTTTTTGGATTTTAATTCCTATGATGATGGTGAACGCTTAATTCATTTTGGAAGTACGTTGTCCAGACGCAGCAGAACAGCTTCAGGTGAGCAAGTCGGTCTCGACAATCCAGCGCCTATTGAAGACTTGATTTTTAAACTTTCTGTGGACGATCTGATTTTGAATAAAAAGGTATGGACCGTCCCAGAAAGTAATGAAATGGCCTATGGAGAAGACCGTATCCTATTCCGGGATTTTATCTTGAGCCATAAAGATCAGTCGGTTGAACTGCGCACCGATTTACCGAATGTACCCAAGGATCATCTCGCGCTATTACTGAACGATTTCAAATTACAGGCCTTGCTCAGTTATTTTAACCCAGATGAAAAATTGGCTACTGGAACTGTCAATGGCGAATTTATTCTTGAAGGAGTGATGGATAAATTAGGTTTTGAAGCAGATGTTCAAATCAATGACCTACATGTGATGCAAGTGCCATTGGGTAAGCTGAATCTCGACGCCAATTTATTGAACAACGATAAGTACAACATGAATCTCAAACTTCAAGGTGAAAATACAGACCTTAGTTTGGCGGGTACCTATCAAGCAGATGAAGTAGCTGCCCAACTTGATCTAGATTTAGACATTGAGAAATTAGGCATGGAGACCATTGCCGGACTTTCACAGGACTTTTTGAAGGAAGGCGCTGGGTATGTATCAGGGCATTTGGATGTCACGGGTACTAGTCTCGAACCTCAATATGATGGATCGTTAAAATTCAACCAGGCAGAAATAAATGTGGCCATGCTTGATACTTCCTTTAAAATGGAAGACGAGGAAATTAAAGTTAATAATGAGGCAATATTGTTTGACGGTTTTGATATCTCAGATGTTAATAACAATCAGTTTAGCGTAACTGGTGAAGTTGGAACCAAGAGCTACCTCAATCCTACCTTTGACCTCCAGGTGAGGGCAGAGGATTTTATGGCGCTGGATTCTTCAGAAGAAGATAATGATTTGTATTACGGTAAGGCCGTCTTTGATGCAGAAGCCAAGATCACAGGCGACTTAAATATACCTGTGATTGATTTAACCCTAAAGGTGGAAGACGACACGGACTTTACTTATGTGATACCAACTACGCAACTGGATGTCGTCCAAAGAGATGGAATTGTTCAATTTGTAAATAAGGAGAACCCTGATGACATTCTTACCCAAACCGAGGAAGAGTCGGCTACGCTCGCTGGTTTTGATGTCACAGCGGCCCTTTCGATCGGAGAGGAAGCCAAAATCAATATCATTGTAGATCCAAAAACTGGCGATCAACTCCAGGTTTCTGGAACAGGCGATTTAAGGTATAAAATGTACCCTAACGGTAGGATGACCCTGACTGGGAGATATGAAATCAGCGATGGATTCTATGAGTTGAGTCTATATGAAGTGGTTTCCAGACGTTTTGATTTGGCCAAAGGAGGAAGTGTTACCTGGTCTGGAGATCCCTTTGATGCCAATCTTGATGTACGCGCTATATATACCGTGGAGACCAGTGCAAGCGCATTGATGGCAGCCCAAACTAGTGGTGCCGATGTTTCAGTTAAGAATAAATTTAGACAAGAATTACCCTTTTTGGTTTATCTGAATGTAGATGGCCAACTGATGCAGCCTGAAATTAGTTTCAAATTAGATCTTCCTGAAGATGAGCAGGGAGCTATTGGCGGTCAGGTTTACGGTAGGATTCAGCAATTGAATAATCAGGACCAGGAATTAAATAAGCAGGTTTTTTCCCTGTTGGTGCTCAACAGGTTTTACCCCACCAGCGGTGCAGATGGCAGTAATGGTGGTACCGCTACCATTGCCCGGGACAATCTTAACCAAGCTTTGAGTGATCAGTTGAATCAATTTGGCGGCCAATTATTTGGCAATACGGGGGTTGACCTCAATTTTGGTCTGGACAGTTATACAGATTATCAAGGGAGTAGCCCACAAAACCGTACCCAATTGGATGTCACTGCCAGTAAAAAACTATTGGACGATAGGTTGATTGTAAGTGTAGGTAATGAGGTAGATTTGGAGGGGAGCGCACCCGAAGGACAACAAACACCTATTATCGGAAATGTGAGCCTGGAATATCTCTTGACCCCCAAAGGTCAATGGCGATTAAAAGGTTTTAGACGCAATCAATATGATAATGTAATTGACGGTCAATTGATCGTGAGTGGGATTTCTGTGATTTTCACCAAAGAGTTCAACGAATTTGCCAATCTATTTAAAAAAACCGTAGCCGATGATAAAGCAAAATCCCGATAAATCAGATGATGACGATAAAGCAAATTACCCACATGATTTTTTAAGCCAGTTCCCCGCATGAATAGCACACCATCCTTTTTCAAATCTTCGATTCTGTCCATTTTTTGCTGCACCATTGTAATGCTGTGGGTGTCTTCTTGTGCAGTAAAGAAATATATTCCAGAGGATGAATTGCTATATACAGGAGCTGAATTAACGGTAGAAGTGGACAGCGCAGCTACGGTGAAACAAGTGAGCGAACTCAAAGCAGAATTGGAGAATGTGCTGGCACCAGAGCCAAATGCTAAATTTTTGGGTATGCGACCAGGATTACATTACTGGTACAGGGTCAACAAGGACAGCGCGGGATTTATTGCCAGGTTCCTGAACAGAAAAATAGGTGAGGAACCAGTTTACCTATCTGATGTTGAGCAGGAGGGAACCAGGGATCTGCTGCGCAATAGGCTGGAGAATAGAGGCTTTTTCTTTAGTAATATATCTTCCAGCATAGAACGGGATTCGGCCGCGAGAACTGGTAGTGCTTCTTATCAAGTGATTGTTCCTACTCCTTATACGCTTAAAACTTATCAGGTGGAAAAAGACTCTATTCCATTCTATGACGTATTGCGGACCTTTACTAGGGATTCACCCATTAAAGTAGGTTCTAGATTTGACTTAAGTGCTATGAAACTAGAGCGCAATAGGATCGATCAGGAACTCAAGGAACGTGGTTATTACAACTTTAATGACGGATTTCTGATATTTCAGGCAGATACCAACAGATACGACAATCGTAAATTTGATTTGTTCCTCAAGCTCAAGAAAGATGTGCCTAGTAAATCTGTCAGGCCTTATCGCATCAGAGAGGTGAATGTTTATCCATATAATGTTGTGGATGCTGATAGCACGTTGAAAGACACCACCGAATTTGCTGGGAAGAATTATATTCAAGAAAAACTGTTCTTTAAACCCAAGCGACTAGATCCCTTCATATTGATCGAACCCGGAGATTTGTATAAGCCCAGCGTTTCCAAGTCTACCAGTAGAAGGTTAGGAGCAATAGGGGCTTATAAATTTGTCAACATCGAATATACTGAGGTAGATGCCCTGGCGACAGATAGTTTGGGATATCTGGATGCCAATATTTATCTCTCACCTTTGAACAAAAGAGCGATTAGGGCAGAATTGCAAGGAGTGACCAAATCCAATGACTTTGCCGGACCGAATTTGGGCGTGACTTTCACCAATAGAAATTTATTCAAAGGGGGAGAGGTGTTAAATATCAATGCCAAAGCCGCCTATGAAGTACAAATCACCAGCAACAGCGAGGCTGGACTCACCAGTACCGAATTTGGCCTCGGAGGAGACCTGATCTTTCCCAGAATGTTATTTCCTTATCAGTTTGATAAAGACTACTTTGAGTACAGTATTCCGAAGACCAAAGCTAGTCTGGCGGCAGATATACTCACTCGTAGCAAACTTTACAGCCTACTGACATTTTCAGGAAGCTTTGGTTATATCTGGCAAGCCAATAAATATGTGACTCATGAATTGAACCCAGTGTCGATTAATTATGTCAATTTATTAAATGAATCAGCTGAATTTGAGTCCATCCTGGCGGATAACCCTTTTCTACAAGCCAGCTTTGAGCAGCAATTTATTTCTGGACTGACCTATTCGTTTACTTATAATGGCATGATAAGAAATAACAAAAAACACCTTTTCTTTGTCAATAGTACGCTGGATGTAGCAGGGAACTCGATCAGCCTTTTGTCCAGTGAAAATGACCAAGGAAAAAACGAATTTTTTGGTCTTGAGTATGCCCAATACGCAAAAGCTGATGTAGATTTTAGGTACCATTATAGATTGACCAACGAATCTCGCATTGCCAGCCGACTTTTTGCAGGTTATGGCTTGCCTTACGGTAATAGTGATGTTTTGCCATTCAGCAAGCAATATTTTTCTGGTGGAGCTTATAGCGTACGCGCATTCAGAACCAGATCCCTAGGGCCGGGAACCTACCGTCCTGATGATAGTGATGACCGCTCATTCTTTGATCAGTCAGGTAATTTAAGGCTTGAAGCCAATCTAGAATACAGATTCCCGGTGTTTAATTACGTCAAAGGTGCCGTATTTGCCGATGCAGGTAACGTCTGGACCACCAATGAGGAAGGGCTTCCGGGTGGGGAGTTTAGTGGTAATTTTATCAACGAATTAGGTATCGGGGCTGGTGTCGGTTTGCGTGTAGATATTCAGGGTTTTGTGATCCGATTTGATTTGGCCGCCCCCTGGCATGATCCCACGCGGCCACCGGGAGAACGATGGGAGTTTAGGGCAGATGAACCGGTTTTTAACTTTGCCATTGGCTATCCCTTCTGATTTTTGATAATTGATGTCGCTTTCGCGAAAGCGAAATTACTTATATTGCCACCCAAATATTTCTATGATGGAGCAATCAGCCAACTACAACACAGAACACCGCCCCAGAAGAGGTAGAGAACCATTTACGCCATACCAAGATAATGAGGTGAGCATGATGGGCATGGTTAAGCAATGTTTTCAAAAATATGTTCAATTCAGCGGTAGAGGACGTCGCTCAGAGTATTGGTACTTTAGGTTGTTTCATTTGATGATCGGTCTTCCCTTGTATTTAATGATATCGATCATGGGTTCAGTGCATCAATCTAGTGAATGGGCCGTTCTTCCTTTTGTCATCTATGTATTATTTCAATTGGTTATGTTTTTACCCGGTCTTGCCGCGTTGTCCAGAAGGCTGCATGATACTGGTAAGTCAGGATGGTATTTTTTGCTTATTTTGATTCCAATCATTGGTGCCATAATATTGCTTATTTTTCTGGCTAGCGATAGTCAAGAAGGACCTAATAAATGGGGACCAAATCCCAAAGGTGTGGGAAATCGGGAATTTGATCCAGAGGCGTTTGCCCATTCTTTGGATTAAAAGCATCATTCCATGCCGTTGAGTGCTGAATATTGACCTTTTTCTTCAGGTAGTGATAAGATGATTTTATGTCTGTTCATCGGTATTCTATCACAAAGTATTCTTAAGTATTGATAGACAGTACTTAAACTTAACCCAATCATGAGGTAGCAATAGGAGATAAGCTTAGCTTTATCAAAAAAACTTATGAATTGGAGAGTTACGTTTCAGGTGGTTGGGTTAGTGGCGGCACTGCTGAGCCTATTTCCTTTGTTGGCAGTAGATTTTTGGTGGATCAGAATTTTTGATTTCCCCCATTTATTATTGACGGGTTTTACATTGTTGGCCATCCTTATTTATTTTTTCACTTTTAAGCCACGCTGGATCAATGATTATTTTTATATCAGCGTGTTGATAGGTTGTTTTATTTTTCAATGTTCTAAAATCATTGATTATACGCCATTTGTTGATGTTGAGGTAAATGAGTCGACCGCTGATGTATCCAAAGAGGATCAACTCACTGTCTATACCGCCAATGTTCTTCAAAAAAATGATGAGGGTAAGGAGCTGTTTAAGGAAATAAAGGATAAACGTCCTGATGTGATCGTATTCACTGAAACCAACAAGGAATGGACCCAGAGATTGCGTGATGAAATTGGCTCAATTTATCCATATAAAGTGGAGCAGCCACAAGAAAACACCTACGGAATGCTGGTGTATTCCCAACTTGAATTGGTTGATCCCGAAGTAAGATTTCAAGTTGATCCTGAAATTCCATCAATACACACTAAGGTTAGAATGAACAATGGCTCGCAGTTTAGACTATTTGCCATCCATCCTACACCGCCCATGCCACAGCACAATCCTATGAGTACAGATAGAGATCAGGAATTAATGAAAACAGCCATTGAAAGTCACCAATCCGAACTACCAGTGATAGTCATGGGTGATTTTAATGATGTATCCTGGTCAGACAGCACTCAACTGACTAAGATCATAGGAGGTTTATTGGACCTGCGCATCGGTCGAGGCTTTTATAATACCTATCACGCAAATTACCCTATATTTCGCTGGCCGCTTGACCATATTTTGGTTTCTGAAGAATGGCGTTATGTAAATGCTGATACCGGAGAATCCAACGGAAGCGATCATTTTCCCACTTTTGCTACACTGTCTTTTGAACCAGAGCGAGCTGAAGAGCAAAAACCTGCCCCTCCAAGTGAAGCAGATTGGAAAAATGCCAAAGATCAATTGGATAAAAATGCGTTAAATAGTTTTTCTGATTTACCAGATGCCCTGGATGGGATGATATCGGATTGAAATAGGAGGTCTACCAACTGATTTCAAGGAAGTTTAAGTAGTTCATTAAGCAGATTTTTAGTAGAGCGTAAGAAAGATGGCTGACCCGAATTTGGGTAAAGCATGGTTTTTTATCTCCATTCTATCTGTGTTTAATTAGCTTTTCTTTTGTCCGTTTCAAGGATGGAATATTCAAAATTATCAGACCATCCAGATTTTAGAGGTAATACTTGTCTTAAACGTCCTTCTTTTATCATTCCAGCTTTTTCAAGTACCCTGATAGAACCCATATTTCCAACCGCACATCCTGCCTCTATGCGGTGTAATTTGAGATCATCAAACCCAAAATTAATGACCGCTACTAACGACTCAGTAGCAAAACCCTGTTTCCAATAGTCCGCATGTATTTTGTACCATACTTCTGCTCGTCTGTACTTTTCTTTGCCCAGTTTTAATCCAAATAGTCCGATGAAATCTCCGCTTTTATTCTCAATGGCAAAGGTGTAATTCTTTAGGTTGACCAACTTATTTTCGGCAATCCAAGGTTCAATGATACGTTTAGTTTCTTCGATATTTTTAGGAATACCAAGTGTATTGAATTCATCTGTTGCAGGTAAAGCATGTAGTTGATGAATCGAATTTAAATCCGACCAGTCAATTAATCTCAACTTTAGTCGCTCAGTTGTTATTTCTATTCCTTTCATTTATCAATGATGTATCAGGTTTGGGAAAGATACCATGTCAAATTTAAAAGTTGGTTTTGATCCTTGTTTTGGAGCACATCAAATGATATATGCGCTGTACTGCGGAAGAATCTGAATCTTTCGGATAATATTGTAATGCCTATCTATATTCTTAAAAATCTATGTTCGACAAATCTTGAACTGTGGCAAATATATTGGAGTTAGCTAGTCGGTAAATACCTGGCTCATGGTCAATCAACTTTTCTTAATCGTGACAATTGATAGTTGAAGTTAGAAATTTCTATATCATCAATGTCCTATTTATAAAGAAGCCACACTTAGTTTAACTATTCCATTCTTCCAGATCTTCCATCCATACTTTTTGGCCGGTCTTTTTTTGAATGATGCGCATGTGATGGGCTTCTTCTGGGCTTACTAAACTGATAGCAACACCTGTCCGATCAGCGCGCCCAGTACGACCGATGCGGTGGATGTAGTCTTTGGGTGAGCGCGGGAGTTCGTAGTTGATCACATAAGGCATAAATTCGATATCAATACCACGCGCCAATAGATCGGTGGTGACCAAGCATTGTACACCGGTCACAGCGCCTTGTTTGAAGTCGGCCAGGTTATTGTTTCTGATGCTTTGGCTTTTTTTACCGTGGATGGCTTTAGATTTGATCCCGTTGGTATTTAATTTATCATTGACATGTTCAACTTGATAAGTAGAGGAGCAAAAAATCATCACTTGTTGCATATCCATTTTATGGATCAAATGGCGTAGTAAGACGCCTTTTTTCTCCGATACCACCCGATAGCCCAGCTGTTTGATCTGGGAGAGATCGGCTTTGGGTGTCTTGATTTCAATCACCGCCGGATCGCTGAGTAGTAGTCCGCTGATTTGTTCCACTTGGGGATTCAGCGTGGCCGAAAAAAGCAGATTCTGTCGTTGCTGGGGCAAAGCATTTAAAATATAATCTACCTCGTCCCTAAAACCCATCGACAACATCTTGTCGGCTTCGTCCATTACCAATACACGACATGCAGCAAGGGATACGGCATTGGAATCCATTAGATCGATCAGCCGCCCAGGAGTCGCCACCAAAATATCCACCTTGTTCATGTTCATCATTTGCACGTTCACGCTGACGCCGCCATAAACGGCCATGGTAATCAGTGGGCGATCCATTTGTTTAGCCAGATCAATAATGACTTGTCCCACTTGTTCGGCCAACTCGCGGGTAGGTACGAGTACGAGTCCGCTGATTTGCCGATTCTTGGAGACAATGTCTTTTAAGCCTTGCAATAAGGGCAGGGCATAAGCCAACGTCTTTCCCGAACCCGTAGGTGCGATCCCCATGAGGTCCCTGCCTTTTAACACCTCTGGAATGGCTTGTTGTTGTATGGGTGTAGGTTGAGCGTGACCTTGTTGTTGTAAATATTGCAGTAGGGGAGCAGGGAGGTCCCAATCATTAAAAGACATAGTGCACATTTTATACAAAGGTAGATTTTAAAGCAGCAAATGGATTGTCGCAAAGCCTGTATATTTAGGCCATGAAGCTCCCCGTTACCTATTACCAGCAAGATGATGTGGTCGCCCTGGCCCGTGACCTGATCGGTAAAAAGATCGTCTCCATGGTCAATGATCGCCTTACCAGTGGCATTATCACTGAGACCGAGGCCTATCGTGGTCATGGTGATAAAGCATGTCATGCACACCTGGGTCGTTTTACCGACCGCACCAAAGTCATGTATGAACCAGGAGGCGTGGCTTATGTGTACCTGTGCTATGGCATCCACCATTTGTTTAATATCATCACCAATTCTAGGGATCAGGCCGATGCCATTTTAATCCGCGCTGTTGAACCTTTGGAAGGTATAGAGACCATGCTGGAACGACGCGGGAAGTCCCAATTGGACAAAACACTTACCTCAGGTCCGGGAAATTTTAGCAAAGCTTTTGGGCTGGATCGCTCCCATTACGGTGAGGAACTCACGGGTGAAACCATTTGGTTAGAAGAAGTGGAAGGTACCCGCTTTCGCGAAAGCGATATCACCACCAGCAAACGCATAGGGATTGACTATGCCGAAGATGATAAACATCTCCCATGGCGATTCTATCTCAACACTTCCAAGTATGTGAGTAAGCCTTAGACCATGGCTATTGATCAACACCCCTTTCAGGTGGGCAGTAATAATTGTCAAGGGTTGATTTGACTAAGATTTAAGCCGATTCCTCTGGGGTTTGCATTTTTTCTACCATTTTGAGAATCACTTTTTTGGGAGTAAGTGGTAGACTGGCAAGCATAGCTTTTTGGCCAAAACTCAATCCAGCTTTGATATCCATTTTACCTTTCAGCATGGCATCGTATCCGGTTTGGGCGACTTCAGTGGCACTGGCGGTTTGTTCAAACAATGAGGTCTTGTCCATCCCAGAAGTGTTACCAAAATCAGTAGCAGTGGCGCCTGGCATTAAATTGGTCACGGTGACCGCTGTGTCTGATAATTCCTGTGAAATAGCGTTACTCAAAGAACGCACAAAAGCTTTGGTAGCAAAATATACTGCTTGCATGGGGCCTGGCATCAAACTGGCTGTCGAAGAAACATTTAAAATCCTACCCGAATTCCTGGCCACAAATTCTGGCAGAAATAGTCGGCTCAAATGAGTCAGCGCCATAACGTTGAGCAATATCATTTGCTGATCCTGCTCCCAGGGCCGCTCATGAAATTTGCCTATACCGCCAAAACCTGCATTGTTGATCAGGTAGTCAACACGCAAATCTTCATTTTGAACCTGGTTATAAATATCTTGAGTAGCGCCTGGATCCGTCAGGTCTTTTATTATAACCTTAACCTGGACGCCATATTCATCTTGCAATTCTTGCTGAAGCTGAAGGAGTTCGTTTTCACTCCTGGCGATGATGATCAGGTCACCTCCCTGAGAAGCGTGTATTTTGGCGAGCTCTTTCCCAATACCTGAGCTAGCACCCGTTATCAATGCCGTCTTTTTCATAAATTTTATTTGTTTGTTGACCAGAAGATAGGTCTGTAGCTGATTGTAAAGCATTGACTTGTCAATACTTTAACAGGTTTTAGTCGATGGGGCTGAGCCGCGCGAGGTATTCGTGATGATCACCTTCCATCAGGATCTCCATGTCAAATCCGCCGGCCACAGCATAGGATTCCAACAGCTCTGCATGTAGATATAGCCAGTCAAAACTCGGAGATGTCATGCCGCGATATTTCCACTGAAAATCGACGGCGCCATAGTAGGTTTGGGAAGAAGGAACCCATAAACCACCATCATCCTCATCCTCAAACAGGAATTTTAAATCAGAGCTATCGATCAAAATCTGACCACCAGGTGCCAACAATTGTTTTAGATGACTCAACCCCCAAGTGACCCGATCCAGGCTACCAAAAATTCCGGTGCCATTCATCAATAAAAGCAAGCTGTCGTAGGTGCCTTTGTGCTCCCAGATACTTTCTTGGTAGACCTGCGTTGTATATTTTAACCGGTCTTTCAGGACCCTACAGGCCCCAGGACTTTGATCCAGCGCATTCACTTCCAGCTGGCGTTGTTCCAAGACCAAACTGTGACAACCCGATCCCGCACCGATGTCCAAAACCTTTTTGCGACAGGCGTCCAGTGCAATCTTTTCCAAAGCAGGCATATCTTCCCAAGTTCTGAACAAATAGGGTAGTGGCAATACATCATCCTCCATGATACTGCTGAGCACTTGGAGGTCTTCAGTATAATTACCTTGATGATAATCGCTTAAAGCGCTACCGTAAACGTCTGAGGGATTCACTTTTTTTTGGCAAAGCTAGGCGATTTCTGGAAACTGCAGGCTTTAGTTGGTGCAGGATCAAACTATTCGTTTTTTAGTAAATTAAGGAAATCGGATCGCTTGGACCTGGCTACAGGCACCGCTATATCACCATTAATCACTACATAACCGTCATTGAGATACCTGGAAATATGGGACATATTGATGATGTAGGATTTATGCACATGATAAAAATCCTTGTGGTCCAAGAGTTTTTTAAAATGACCTATGCTGTTACTGCTCAATATGGCTTTGCGGTGGGTGAAATGGATTTTGGTGTAGCCATCGACACCTTCGCAATGGGTGATGTTTTTTACCTTGACAAATTCCAGACCGTCGGTGGAAGGAATTACCAGTTTTTTTTTCTGAAATTTCTGAATGCCCAAATTTTCTATAAGCTGTTTGTTTTTCTTTAAGGCATTTTTGTCTTCAATATTTCTTTTGGCGTGCTCGATGGCTTCTACTAGATCTTCATTGTCAATAGGTTTAACCAGATAGCCAATCGCACAATGTTTGATGGCGTCCAGGGCATATTGGTCAAAGGCGGTAGCAAATATGATCTCAAAATCAGGATGAGAAAATTGCTCCAGCAATTCAAACCCGCTCATTCCAGGCATGGCGATATCAATAAAGACCAAGTCCGGTCGTTTTTCACTGATGATTTCAAATGCATTTTTAGGATCTTCGATAGTGGCAATCACCTCCAGAGCAGGACATAAGCGTTCAATTTTGTTTTGGAGGATGGCGATGGCTTTGGGCTCGTCATCGATGATGATAGTGCTTATCTTCATGGTATTAGGTTTTTGAAGGTGATACAAACACGGGTTCCCTGTCCCTCATTGAGATCGGCGCGGTCTGAAATATCATAGGAAATCTCCCAATCCCTGCTCTCATTAAGGATCTCCAAACGTTCAGAAATAACTGCGCTGCTGTGTGCTTTGGTTTGTCCTTGTTGTTCTTGAGAAAGTTGTTTTGACTGGTTCAGCCCGATGCCGTCATCGGTGATAATGACTTTGAATTCATCTTCGCCCAATGATTCGAAACGTACTTCAATACGACCCACTCCTTGTTTATGAAAAATACCGTGGTTAACCGCATTCTCCAAAATCGGTTGCAAGATCATAGTTGGAATCATGAGCTCATCTGTAGCCAAATCGTCATCCATATAGATGTCGTACTGCAATTGGTCTTCAAACCTGAGTTTCTCTATCTGTAAGTAGTTGTTGATAAAGAAAATTTCATCCTCTAGACTTAGGGATTTACTGCGTGAGTATTCAAAAAACTGACGCATAAGTTTAGAGAATTTGGTCAGATAATCTTCAGATACTTCTACTTCATTACGCTGGATATAATACTGAATGGCGTTGAGACTGTTATGTACAAAATGCGGATTCATCTGGCTGCGCAATGCGTTAAGTTCTGCATCAAACTGTCTTTGTTGAGCAGCCATTTTTTCTTCCATCTTCTCACGCATCAATTGGTTTTTCCGGTTGCTGAAAGTGACAAATAAGGAAATCATCCCGATCGTAATGAGCAAGGAAAAAGCGATAACGCCGATTAAGACAGAGTAATCATTCATAAACAGGTTTCTTCAAACAAAAGGCATAAATAAAACAGCCGTACATCATCAAATTAAAAAAGATCAAGACACCACTGACCTGCCAGGTCAATCTACTCAAGTTAGGCAGGAACAAAACATAAGGCATGGCATTAATATGAAACACAAAAAAACCAATGGCTATCCAAAATGGTCGATGCGCCTTAAAGCGTTGTATAGCATCTTTGCGCAGCAATTGGTTAAAAAAAATAAAGACTGTGACCGTAATGGTCAAGGCCGCTGCTATTACCAAGGCCGGAAGCTCATAAGTATATACATCCAGACGAGATAGGCCGATGAAATAACTGGCGGTCATCAGCATTGCACTAGATATACCCAACCATTTTAATTCCAGGTACAAGTAAAACCAATAGATAGCAAAAAACATCGCTCCCAGGGTATAAATATCAATCACAGCTGACGGGTTGACGCCTAATCCCCAGACCACGTACTGGCTGAGGATTTCCATAAGAATCGTAAAACTGAGGAAAGGAAGAAAAATCCATTCCCTGGTATGCCTGATATGTTTCCAGCGATACAGTACTAGCCCAAAGGCCAATAAGATCAAAGCATAAATGATAGCGATGGAAACATAATAATATACGTATTTATCCATCTTACCGCTCTATGTTAAGGATAGTTCAACTCACTAGGCGGCATACCAGAATTTCCCATGTTCAGTCCGTCGGCATCGGGCAGATTGGGTTCAGTTACCACATTGTTTTCCTGTACCAATTGGCCAGCGCCTGCAAATCTACCAGTTCCATAAAAGAATACAGTAGATCTGGGTGTACCGTTCTGAATCCCACTTGCGCCAAAATATACACGCATACCCAAATGGTCATAATTATTATCCCGACCGTATTGTTCTACATAATTGATGTAATTTTTCAAATCCTCAAGATCAAACCAAACTTCGCGATGATCCTGATAAACCCTTCCATCTCTGGCCACTAAGGAATCCTGGTAGATAAAACGCTTGTAATTTTCTTCCAATTGGTTGGCGCGTTGGGCATTGATTTTTCCTGGCGTGGACTGCCAGGCTGCTTCAATTTCACCTGCCGTGGGACCGCAATGCTCTGCACAGGAAGATAGCGTTAAGACCAAAATAAAGGCCGTAAAAAGGTAATTGATTGTTGTTTTCATAATATAGAATTGTTGGTTACGGGTTAAAATTACGATTTTAAGGTCTTAAAATTCTATCTCTTCGGCTATGATACGTATAACGTCTTGTCTACCTAGAGATGCGATTGCACTTTGTATGCTTGGTGCCAATTGCTCGTGCCGCTGAAATTGTTGCAACAATGACTCTATAAAGGCGGTAAATTCCATTCCAGGCTGGTGGCGTATCATACCGGCTTCCCGGGCAGGAACCAGAATTTGCTTGATCATGGATCTTACGCTCTCTATTTTGGCTTCCAGTTCACGGTATCTGTCAGTCAATAATTGCTGGACAGGCTGGACCGTTGCCAGTGCTGCCAGGCGTTTTCTTTTAGATCGGCTACCAGATTTTTTTGCCATTTCCTGCTGGCCATCGATAATGCTTGCGCGAAATCCGGCCAATTCTGCCGATTCAGCATACCCATATTGCCTCAACTGATCTTCCATGTGTCTAAGCCATTCGATCCACTGGTCGCTGGTCGCATGATCCCTACGCTGAAATCCATCCACGAACCCAGATATTTTATCTAATTCGCGACCTATTTCTTTGGCAGGAGTGAGGACTGATTTTCTCATGACTATTCAGGTAGTAATCGGTTGTGGACCTGACCATCAGGATCGCTGGAACTGTGCCATTCCATCCCGTCTTCAAAGAGTTTCATTTTGATGCGTATGATACTCTCGTTGGGAATTTCTCTCAATTGGCCTGCCTCCACGATCACCCTCGCATTTTCCAGCTTATTGGTGATGGTTTTGCCAGTGACCTGGGATTTAAGATTGTTACGCAGCAGGCTTTTATAGGCCATGACAGGTTGATCTTGGTCGGTGGAAGCTATACGGTCCATCTCTATGGCTTTGGAAAATAGGCTTCCTGCTGCGTCTTCATATTTTTTAAAAGCCTCTTCCTTGGGAACATTGGCCTTGAGGTCGGTTTCCAGGGTTTGGGATAATTGTGCAATTTTTGAATTGAGATAACTGCTGGTTTTTCGTGAAAACGAACTTACCCTTGCAGCATCTTTCATCAAAGCGTAGCTGGAGGTGTTGAAGGATTTATTGTCAATGGGTTGGTAATCCGGCTGGTGTTGCTGCTGGTCAAAACCATCGATGGCCACGGGAATATCCAATTCTATATCCTGGGCACGAAATCGAGGCACCGGAAAGTTTTTCAGTAAATCATCTCCCGCATAAACCTGCGCGATTCTGGCAGACTCCACGTCTGCCATGACTCGCGCCTGGTTCACACTTGAGATCAAGGTTCCTAGATATTCTTGTAGTGGGACCATGGCTCAAAATTTAGTTTCCGGTGGGTTGGGCCACAATGGCACCCTCCAAAATGTTCAACAATTTTTCCATTCCTTCTGGAATCTCGTCTTGGGTAACTTTGATTTTAACGCCCATGTGGAAGGTTTTGTCTACCTTACTTCCCTGACGGGTATTTCTTTGGTAAGACACATTGGTCTTCAGGTTGACCGTGTTGACGTTTTTATTGAAATTTAAGCTACCCGCAAAGGAATAGTTCTTATTGGTGTTCTGATTGCTCATGGACGCACTGGTACCAAATTTGAACTGGGTTCCTACGCGATTGTACTCCATGCTAGTGATCTTGGCATTGAAATCAATGTTTCCTTCGTCTACCCTTATAAACGGAATAGGCATCATGGTCAGGATAGGTACTTCGAGTTTCATTTCCTCAAAAACGGCAGGTACAGCATCGATATCCTCTGTAGTCAGATCAAAAGTGGCACCCGTCCCGGTTCCTCCTGTTCCTGCTACGCCATTGGCTTCAGTAACGTTACTTGTTCCATCACCACTAAACGAAATGGCATTGATGATTCCTGTTGCGGTGACACCAGTCACATTGACGGTGATACCATCTACGATCAAGGTATCACCGACCTCATATCCAGTACCACCAGAATTAATGGTCAGATCATCCAGCTGATCATTGACCGCAGGTTGGTATGGCTGGACCAGCTTTGGGTATTTAAAGCTTACATAAATAGGTTCACCAGGAGTAATCTCACCGGTGGCTTCATCTTCGGTGTCTGGCGTGAATCCTACACTTTTAACAAAATCCACAGTGGCTAGTGCCGCCTTGGATTGTGCGTCTACAATGGCTCCTAACGGACCTCCAATCAAGGATGAAAAATCCAGGTCTGAAAGTTCTTGGCCTGGGTCGTAATTTGATGGACTTGTTGGCATAATACATATTTTTTATGGTTCCCTACTCGTTTGAACAGGCTTTTCGGGTATCGCCTGATACTGATATGAATACCAGTGTTGAGATGAGGAGAATAGACAAGGAATATAAAATTCCGTATCCATAAGCAAAAGTGGGACTCCCAACATCGCTGTACAAGCCGCATTCCTTCAATGGTCACTTTCAATCCATCATCGGGATAAATGACCTGAGTTTCGGAAAAGGCAGAATCAGTAAGCCTCTGAAATAGATAAGGAGATACTCAAAAAAAGGAAAAGCCGCACGATTTCTCGACACGGCTCCTTCCCCTAAATCTTCTTTCCCCTTTGTTTCAATGAACACTGCAAATATGCATCAGTAGTTGAGTTGGCCAAACACCCAATACGTGAACGGTATCTTTCAAGGCAGGAACGGTATGGCTCGTCTCAGGACGCTGTCAGCTTGTCAGATGTATTGGATTGGTATAAGGCTTGAGTAGATCGGTGCAGACGGTATCGCTTTCGCGACAGCGTACCCGATCAACATTAAATAAAACTTATATAACATATGTCACAACAAGGAACCATTAATGTAGCGGTAGAAAATATCTTCCCGCTCATCAAAAAGTTTTTATACAGCGACCACGAAATATTTTTGAGGGAATTGGTATCTAATGCAACGGATGCCACGCTGAAGCTAAAACACCTCGCCCGTATTGGTGAGGCCAGTGTCGAGTTGGGTGATCAGCAGATCGAGATCAAGATCGATAAGGACGCCAAAACCCTGAGCATCATCGACCAGGGAATTGGGATGACTGAAGAGGAAGTACAGAAGTATATCAACGAGGTAGCCTTTTCTGGTGCCGAGGAATTTTTGGAAAAGTACAAGGACACGGCCAAGGACAGCGGAATTATAGGTCACTTTGGACTCGGGTTCTATTCTGCCTTTATGGTAGCAGACAAGGTAGAGATCATCACCAAGTCGTATAAGGATGAACCTGCCGTACACTGGACTTGTGACGGCTCACCTAATTATACCATCGAGCCAGCGGATAAAGAGCAGTTTGGAACTGAAATTATCTTGCATATCGCAGAGGATGAAACTGAATTTTTGGAAGAGTCCCGTGTACGCGAACTCTTGACCAAGTACAACAAGTTCATGCCGGTGCCCATTAAGTTTGGTACCAAAACTGAAACCTTAGAGAAACCAGAAGATGCCAAAGAGGAGGATCCAGCACCTACTCAAGAGGTAGATAACATCATCAATAATCCAGATCCGGCTTGGACCAAACAACCGGCCGACCTGGAAGACGAAGATTATAAAAAATTCTATAGGGAACTATACCCTATGCAATTTGAGGAGCCTTTGTTCCACATCCACTTGAATGTGGATTATCCATTCAATCTGACCGGAATTTTATATTTCCCAAAGATGACCCAAGACCTCAATGTACAAAAGGACCGTATCCAATTGTACCAGAACCAAGTATTTGTTACCGACAATGTAGAAGGTATCGTCCCTGAATTCCTAACCATGTTGCGCGGTGTGATTGATTCGCCAGATATTCCGCTGAATGTATCAAGATCGTACTTGCAAGCCGATGGAGCGGTAAAAAAGATTTCCAGTTATATCACCCGTAAGGTAGCCGATAAGTTGAAGAGTTTATTCAATGAGGACCGTGAAGCTTTTGCCAATAAGTGGGATGATATCAAGATCGTCATCGAATACGGTATGCTTAGCGAAGAAAAGTTTTTTGAAAAGGCAGATAAATTTGCTTTGTATCCGACAGTGAGTGGTGATTATTTGTTGTGGGACGAACTGATTGAAAAGATCAAGCCAGCCCAAACAGATAAAGATGATAAAACGGTCATTTTGTATGCGTCTAATAAAGATGCTCAACACGCCTATATTGATGCGGCTCAGAAAAAGGGATACGAAGTATTACTACTAGATTCTCCAATCGTGTCACATTTGATGCAAAAATTAGAAACCAGTAAGGAGAAAATCAGCTTTGTACGAGTGGATGCTGATCATGTAGATAATCTGATCAAAAAGGATGAGGAGCAATTGTCTAAGTTGACTGATGAAGAAAAGGAAGAACTGCAGAAAACCGTAACCGAAACGCTAGAGGACAGCAACTATACGGTGCAAGTAGAACCTATGAGCTCTGATGCCGCACCTTTCATTATCACACAGCCTGAATTCATGAGACGTATGAAAGAAATGCAAGCGACTGGCGGTGGCGGAATGATGATGGGGCAGATGCCAGATATGTATAACCTGGTGGTGAATGGAAATCACGAATTGGTACAGCAAATTTTCAATGAAAAAGATGCAGAGAAACAAAAAGCCTTGATCCATCAGGCGGTAGATCTAGCTAAATTGTCTCAGGGATTATTGAAAGGTGAAAAGCTCACTGCTTTTGTGAACCGCAGTTATGAGATGATCAAATAAGCTTACTATTTTTAGAAGTCTAGACAGGCGGTGGAGTTGATCCATCGCCTGTTTTTGTTATATATCCATTAGCGGGCCGGCGTTAACATCAACCTTTGGCGACCAGCCGCCATTGTAGATGGATTGACTTGAATAAAAACAGCTTTGAGGGCTAATTATACCATTAAATTGTAAATCAAATTTGCCCTTAGTCCTTGCTTATTGTACTGCAGATCAATTCAGTTATTTGAATCATCTAGTAGAAGAAAATAACGCTGTGTTTTAATTCTCAAGATCAGTACTTTCAAAGGCGCCAGCGTCTGGAGTGTTGCCTCGCATCGTACCTTCTATATCCGTGGCAGTGGCCGTAACTGGATCGGCCAGACCGTTTGCTCCACTCGAATTATCTATACGCAGTAAAAAGGACCTGGGATCTTCAAATGCTGGATCAGTATTCAACACTGTGTTATCAAACAAACTAGTATTTGAAAAATCGTAAAGCGGATTACCTTCAAAATCGTTGCTAAAATCGTTAAATCTCAATAAGGTGTTCTCCAGTTTATAATTGAATGCTGTACCAGAGGCTTCTAGCAGTCCAAGCTCTAGATTTCGATTGCCATATATAATACAGTTCCTGAACAAGGCTTGGCTTAATGGCTCAGTCAGGTCGGTGTTGGGAATCGTGTTGGAAAGAAATAAAGTCGGATCCTGGCGCAAACTGGAACTCCAATAGTTGGTAATGGTACAGTTGTTAAACAAATAACTTCCTCCCAATCTTGCCACAATCGTAGATTGTCCAGCATTGTGAAAGATGGAGTTAGAGGCAGAGATATCAGCAGTAGAGGCAATGATGGCCGAGTTGGCACTGTTGAGGATTTGGCTATTCCTGATTTGAAGGGTTGCGCCATTAGAAGCAGGATTGGAGCTATCCATTAAAATACCCACGCTGGCATTTTTAATGGTCACGTTGTCCAGCTCATGGTCACGGCTTCCGGCAGTCAGCCAGATGCCAAACCATTGCCCAGCCACATCTGCATATTCTGGCTCTAGACGATCTCCTTCTAATATGACCTGATTCTCCATTGATTCAGTCATAGAAAGTGATCCATTAATTTTTAAACTTCCTTCATTGGCCACAATAATACCACTGCGGTTGTGAAAATAAAGTCTAGCTCCTGGATCAATTGTTAGTGTTTGATTGGGGCTTACTGCGGCAAAACCGTAAATAACATATGGCTTTTCATTGGTAAAATTGAGCTCATTATTATCTAGGAAAAATCCTGAAAGGCAAATTTCCTCACCATCTTCTGTGGTACCCAGTAGAATACATTCAGTGACTCCCTGCGCATCTCTTTCAGGAAAAAGGAAAATAGCATCCTGGATCAGGGTCACCAATTCTACCTGTTGCAGGTTGGCACCCGAATCAAATTCAATACGATCTTCATATAAAAACTGATTGTCATTGGTAAAATCGGTGATGTCCACGGTGGTTTCAACAAACACATACATGGAATCTTTGGCGAGCAATTCGACGTTTTCAAATATCTGCCCGGGTACACCATCTACAGCTAGTCGGTATCTTGAATTGGCGCCCTGAGCTAATGCTACCCTGGGAATAATGATATCTTCGTTGCTGCGATTATAAACTTTAAAAGTACGCGTGCTACTGCCTATACTGGAAAACACCGTATCTAAATATACCGTATCCTGAGAAAATTCCAGATTTCCAGAGCTCTCAGTAAATTCGAAGTCGTTCCGGCAGGAGGATATCAAAACCAACACCGTCAGACCACAGAGACATAGCAAAATTTGTTTCATGCAATTTCAAATATATTTCTCAATTCGCGGGAGATTCCCATTGGCTTTCCCTTTTTATCCACCGCACACCAATCGGCCGTGGTCTGGGCCAATACCACACCGGTATCTGCCTGTTTGATGACTACAAAACGCTCATAACGCACGTTTGTTGCCCTACCTACCTGGGTTTGAACTAGAATCTTGTCTCCCAAAACAGCAGATTTCTTGTATTCAATGCAATGTTTGAGCATGACCCAGTCACATGTTTCCCTTAGGTGTTTTGGCGCTCGCTGCAGCCAGTGTTGTTCTGCAATATCATTAGCCCACTTTACATATACCACATTGTTGACATGATTCATGTCATCTATTTCGCCAGGTTCCACCATTCTGGTCTGTTCAAATATGGGAGAAGAGGGATCCAACATCAGCGTAAGATTTCGATTTCAAACATTTTTGACCAGCGCTTACCCGTCACAAAAAGTCTGTTGTTCATCTTATCGTAGGCTATACCGTTCAACACATTGTCATCGCCGCTGAATTCAGGAACTTGTTTGACCAAAGAATTGAGATTAATGGCAGCTTCTACCGCACCAGAGGATGGGTCAATAATAAAAATCAGGTTTTCCTGATAAACATTGGCATAGATCTTACCGTCGATCCATTCCAATTCGTTGATCTTTTTATAAATCTGTTGGTTGTCCACCACTTCAATATATCCCAATTCTCTAAAGGTCACTGGGTCAATTTTCCATATTTTGGAAGTTCCATCACTTTTATATAGATACTGCCCATCGTTGGTCAGTCCCCAACCTTCCTTACTTTCATTATAAGCAAAATCGCCTATCGGATTCAGTTCCAAATCATAGATATAAGCCATTCGGCTTTTCCAGGTAAGTTGATAAACTTTGTTGTCCAAGATGGTAAGTCCTTCGGCAAACTGGCTGAGTGGTAGCTCCACTTTCTTCAAGGTTTCTCCGGTTTCTACATCGGTAATTCGCACATCAGATTCTTTGAATTGTCCAGTGCTCTCGTAGAGTTTGTCCTCGTGGAATTCCAATCCCTGTGTATAACTTTCAGTAGGATGTGGATACGTATTAATAATCCGGTAGTTGTAGATTTTTGGCTTGATGTTGGAAAGCCTTTTGATGGAAGCTGATACAGTAGTGCTCATTCCGTCTTTATAGACTTTGGCTTTAAAAGTCAGTTTTCCCAGCGGTTGATTCGTTAGCTTTCGCGAAAGCGACACCCCACTCGCTCCATCAATTCGAGCCGCATTTTGTGTCCAAACCACGCTATCCACACCCATGGATGACTCATCGGTCAAAGATAATTCTACGGAATCCGTATCTGACCAGCTGGACTTTGGGTTATTGATTTCCAATGCATAATTATCCTTGAACCGATCAATTTCGGTTTTACAGGCTGACAATGAGAGGGCTGCAAGAACCAATGAAAGGCTATATCTCCAATTCATAAAGCTTGTTTTTCAAAGCCGAAAGATAGTTATAAAAATGCTCGCCAAAAACCTTTGGAGAACTTAAACAAGACACTATATTTGCACCGGGCAAGTCCTACACAACCAGCTCCTGCTGAACTCCTCCAGGGCGGGAACGCAGCAAAGGTAAGCGGTCGTAGCGGTGTGATGTAGGTAGCTTGCCTTTTTTTATGCCCTTTACTCAAATTTAAGTATCTGATATTTAGTTATTTATGAAAAAGGTAGTTCTGGTTACCGGTGGTTCTTCTGGTATTGGTAAATCTATTGCAATGTATTTACAGGAAAAATCTTATGTCGTTTATGGTACCAGCAGGACCCCCTCGCGTTATCCTGACAGTCCTTTTCCTTTATTAGAGATGGACGTTCAGAATGAAACTTCCATCGCCCGCGCGGTGAACGAATTGATTTCGGCAGAGTCGCAAATTGATATTTTAATCAACAATGCCGGCGTTGGGATCACGGGACCTATGGAGGAAACACCCATCAGCGAGGTGATGAAAGCCATGGACACTAACTTTTACGGACCGCTCAGGGTATTACAGGCTGTCCTGCCACATATGCGTTCTCAAGCAGCTGGACGCATAATCAACATTACCAGTATCGCAGGTTATATGGGTTTACCCTATCGCGGTATTTACAGTGCTAGTAAAGGCGCACTAGAGATTGCCACGGAAGCCTACCGGATGGAATGCGCCCATTTGGGGATTCATTTTAGTAATGTTGCTCCGGGTGATTTTGCCACTAATATTGCAGCAGGCCGATTCCATGCGCCTATCGTAGAGGGAAGTGATTATGAAAAAGGCTACGCACATACTTTACAATTGATCGATGAGCATGTAGACGATGGGAATGATCCCATTGAGGTAGCTCAAAAAATCCATCAAATTCTTCAGGAGAAAAATCCTGGAATTCATTATAAAGTGGGTAGTTTTTTACAGAAATTCTCAATCGTTCTTAAGAAAATCCTTCCCGAGAAGCAGTACGAGAAGATGCTGAAAAAACATTACGGCATTTAAAGTCCTTGCCTAACTGTTATTCTGAGCTTTTGCTTTTAAACGGCTCTAACAACTGATGGCCAAAACTTTCTGGGTAGTCTTCGTCACCGGGAAATCCTAATTCCAAGTCTGGATCGTGATAGGGTAGGTGAGCTGTTCCAAAGAGGTAATCCCAAAGGCTCAAGGACAATCCGTAATTTACTCCATATTTCTGACCTTGAGGTAGTTTTCTGGCGTGATGCCACAAATGCATTTTAGGATTGTTGAACACGTACTTTAAGGGCCCGTAGTCCCAGTTGAGGTTGGCATGGTTTAAATGTCCAATCAGCACGGCGATCATATGTACTACAATAAACTGCTGAATACCAAAGCCGATCATGGCCAAGGGAAGATACTGCAAACTTTTATAGATCAAGGTTTCCATAAAATGAAATCGAAACTGCGCAGCAAAGCCCATTTCCTTAACGCTGTGGTGCACCTTATGGAATTCCCATAACCAAGACACGCGATGTAGCAATCGGTGGATATTCCATTGAATAAAGTCGGCGATAACAAACATAGTTAACAATTGAAGCCATATGGGCCATTGATCCACTTGTACGGCAACAATATTTTCAATTCCTATACTAGCCAGTCCATCATTAAATAATTCTACTACCACATCTGACAAGGCATTATAACCTACCAATGAAAACAGAAAAAAATTAAAAAACAGGTAAAACAGATCCAGCCAGAAGTCTTTTCGGATGACCCTTTGTTGTTTGCGCCAGGGCAAGACAATCTCTAATAGAAATACCAGGAAACTCAAGCCTATTAACCAATAAAAATAGTTGGTCCATGAAGGATCGATCAGTTCATTCCACAGATACCGGGCATAGCCGACAAAAGAATCTTTAAAAATTTGGAAATATTTCTCCATGAGCATATGGTCGTTTACGAGGGTACAAAATTACCACTCTTGGACAGGTTTTACTACAACGTTGTATTTGTTTTCATTGTGGTTTGTGTTGACTGTTTTTTTGTAACACTTATTTTTAGGGCTATCTAAGCGTGTATTATGAAAAGATTATTTGTGCTACTAATGGCTTGTACCTTGACTTTGGCTTGTAAAGAACAAGAAAAAAATGCCAATGATATTTCTGGGGAACAAGCTTCTAATCAAGCCAATGCAGATACCTTTGATTGGGGATCAGCCAACTTATATTTTTTGTTAACCGACAGGTTTTTTAATGGCGACCCTACTAATGACCAATTGATTAAAAGAGATCTGCCTACGGGAACTTTGAGAGGTTTTCAAGGTGGGGACTTTGCTGGGATCAGCCAAAAACTCGATGAAGGATATTTTGAAAAACTTGGTGTCAATGCAATTTGGATTACACCAATTTGGGAGCAGATCCATGGCGGTGTAGATGAAGGAACTGGCTATTCTTATGGTTTTCACGGGTATTGGGCCAAGGATTGGACGACTACAGAACCCAGCTATGGAACCATTGAAGAATATCAAGAAATGGTAGATAAAGCCCATGCCCAGGGAATCCGAGTGTTGATGGATGTAGTGCTGAACCATACCGGTCCAGTTACGGATCAAGACCCGCAATGGCCTGAGGAATGGGTGCGTACTGGACCAGTTTGCACGTATCAAGATCAATCAACAGCAGTTACCTGCACACTGACAAATAATCTACCGGATATACGAACGGAAAGTTCTGAACCTGTTGATTTACCACCGTCTTTAGCGGCAAAATGGAAGAAAGAGGGGAGGTACGAGAAGGAATTGAGCGAATTGGATGCATTTTTTGAACAAAGCGGATTGGCACGTACACCAGTCAATTACATCATCAAATGGATCACTGATTACGCCCGTGAAACTGGCGTGGATGGATTCCGAGTGGATACGGTCAAGCATGTGGAAGAAGAAGTCTGGGCGACCTTGAACGAACAAGCAAGATTGGCTTACCAAGAGTGGAGAGATAACAATCCGAACAAGGTTTATCACAACGATGAGTTTTTTATTGTGGGAGAATTGTACAACTATGAAGTTGCCAATGGACGCGAATTTGGTTTTTCAGACGGGCCAGTAGATTACTTTGATTACGGTTATGACGCCATGATTAACTTTGGCTTTAAGCGGGAGGCAACGATGCCTTACGAACAACTTTTTGCCACCTACGACAAGTACCGAGATAGCCTACAAGCTGCTTCAGAAGATCAGCAAATCTACTTCATGAACTATATTAGTTCGCACGACGACGGTCAACCCTTTGACCCCAATCGTGAAAAGACCTATGAATCGGCTACTAAACTCTTGCTTTCACCAGGAATGGCGCAAATCTACTATGGAGATGAGACAGGAAGATCGCTTGTGGTCCCTAATGCAGTAGGAGACGCCACGTTGAGATCGGTAATGGAATGGCCAGTACAGAATACTCAACTATTGTCACACTGGCAGAAACTAGGGCAATTCAGAAAAGCACATCCAGCGGTAGGCGCAGGAGATCATTTTGCCCTGAATCACGACGGAGAAGGTACCATTGCCGCAAGATTCTATGAGAAGGATGGTGTGCGGGACGATGTGATCATTGGTGCCGGATTACCTGAAGGAATGATTAGTATTGATGTGCGTAAGGTATTTCCAAACGCTAAAACGCTTTATAACGCTTACACCCATCAAGAACTGGCTGTAGAAAATGGATATATAAAGACTTCATCCGAAAATGGGGTGGTTTTATTGGAAGTTCCACGAGCTAATATCGAAGGTTGAGTCAAATAATCACTGTCATTATTGATGACTATTTATAACGCGTTCTGAAATTTAGGCTTAGCTTGAGTTGACAACAATTGCTGCCTTTAAATTATTATAGCTGTTCTCAACAATTACTTGCCCGGATGCTTCATGAAAATTGATTTGAGAGACAAAGCTTACCTTTAGGTTTTTCAACAACAATCCATGAAGAAAATTTTATATCTCCTGTTTTTGATCTTACTGGTAAGTTGCGGACAAGAGCACCAGTCCAAAGAATTACAAATTCATCAGGGCCAACCCACAGATTCAATTCCCACTCCGGTTTTGACGCTGGAGCAAGGCAACAAGCTAGCTGCATTGCCTTTGCATTGTCTGGAAACTGAATACCCCAACAAAATGGGACACGTGACGGCTTCACCGACAGACCAAAAGCGACCTAGCGAGCAACACCCTGTTTTTTATGGTTGTTTTGATTGGCACAGCGCTGTACACGGCTATTGGAGTGCGGTAAGCCTGCTAAAATCTTTTCCAGAATTAGAATCAAGAGCAGCGCTTAGATCTATCATCGATAAACATTTGACCCCAGAAAATATTGAAGTAGAGATAGCTTATTTCCATACGAAGCAAAACACCACTTTTGAGCGTACCTATGGTTGGGCCTGGTTGTTAAAATTACAACAGGAACTGGATACCTGGGATGATCCACAAGCCCATCAATGGTCGGGAAATCTACAACCGCTCACCGATCTAATTATTCAACGATATAGTGAATACCTACCTAAATTGCAATATGCCATTCGCGTGGGAGAACATTCCAATACCGCTTTTGGGATGGTGTTTGCTTGGGATTATGCCCAACACAAGCAACTGAATGATTTTCAAGCTGTCTTAAAACAAAAAGCACTGGAGTTTTATAGAGAAGATCAGGATTGCCCGATTTCCTGGGAGCCCAGTGGTTATGATTTTTTGTCTCCCTGTCTTGAAGAAGTTGATTTGATGCGTCGCCTGTTGCCTGAGAGCGAGTTCCATAACTGGTTGGTTAAATTTTTACCAGGTATTCAGGATGGTCGGCTTGATATAGAGATCGGAAAAATCGCCGATCGAACAGACGGAAAGCTAGTGCATCTAGATGGACTGAACCTCAGTCGTGCCTGGGTTTTGTACGGTCTTGCTGCGCAATATCCGAAATATTCATCACTGATGGACCAGGCAGATCTTCATCTTTCACATACGCTACCCAATCTGGTAGCCGATGATTATGCGGGTGGACACTGGCTAGGCAGTTTTGCGATATATGCCTTGCAAAATGCAAAGAATGCTCAGGAAAATATTTAAAAATATTGGACCAGCCACACTGGTAACTGCCGCGTTTGTTGGTCCTGGAACCATCACTGTCTGTACGCTTGCTGGGGCTCAATTCGGCTACAGTCTGTTATGGGCGATGCTGCTTTCTATCATCGCTACCATCATATTACAGGAAATGGCAGCCAGACTAGGATTGGTAACACAAAAAGGGCTACCAGAACTTATGAATAGTTCGGTGCCTTCTAAATTTTTACGTTTTATACTGATGGGATTGGTACTACTCGCTATTGCTGTGGGAAATGCGGCCTATGAAGCCGGTAATATCAGTGGTGGTAGTTTGGGATTAGAAGCTATATTTGGTAAGCAATGGTGTTTTCCTACGTTGGTAGGTTTGATGGCTTTTATTCTACTGTGGACTGGCAGTTATAAAATCCTAGAACGTGTACTGATGGGACTGGTAGTATTGATGGGAGTTTCTTTTATCGCCACTGCTATTGCGATTGGTCCAGAATTAGGTCCATTGATCCAAGGTTTATTGATCCCAAAAATTCAGTCCGCTAATTTCGTTACTGTTGTGGCCTTGGTAGGAACGACTGTGGTTCCCTATAATTTATTTCTACATGCTGCTTTGGTAAAAGAAAAGTGGAACAACACCTCTGATCTTAGGGCGGTGCGCATGGATACGATTATCAGTGTGGTTCTCGGCGGACTTGTGTCCATGGCTGTGATCGTTGCCGCTAGCGCCTTACAGGGAAGCAGTTTAGAAAATGCGGTAGACCTGGCCAGTGCGTTGGAACCTGTTTATGGAACTTGGGCCACTTATGTGTTCTCGATTGGCATTTTGGCCGCTGGCATTACTAGTGCGATCACTGCCCCCTTGGCTGCGGCTTATGTAGTAAAAGGTTTTGCAGGTTGGAATGGAGGCCTCAAAGATTTTAGGTTTAAAGCCGTCTGGATAATTATCCTGGTACTTGGTGTGGTGTTTTCAAGTCTGGGTTGGAAGCCTATCAAAGTTATACAACTTGCCCAGGTTGCCAATGGTCTTCTTTTGCCCATTATTGCACTGATCTTGGTTTGGTTGGTCAATCTCAAACTACTCGGACGATATAGAAACAATATTTGGCTTAACCTAGCGGCTATTGTTACTGTTGGTATAGCGTTGGCTTTGGGTATTAAAACATTGATCAAGGTGTTTCAAGGATGAGATGGAATATTGACATCAACTGCGATTTAGGGGAAGGCCTGGAAAATGAGTCCCAGATAATGCCTTACATCAGCTCGTGTAATATCGCTTGCGGCGGTCATGCTGGTGATACAACCAGTATCCATAGATGTTTGAAACTAGCTAAGCAACATTCCGTAAAAGTTGGGGTCCATCCTTCTTTTGAGGATCGAGCGCATTTTGGTAGGCGTATGCTAGAGATATCAGAATCCCGCTTTCGCGAAAGCGTCACACAACAAATCCATCTTTTTTTACAAGAAGTCAATGTGCTGGAAATGGATTTTCACCACATTAAAATGCACGGAGCACTTTACCATGCTACGGCAAATCAAACTCATTATGCCAATTGGTTGGTACGCCTGATGAAGGATCAATTTCATGATATACCGCTCTATTTACCACCCGGATCCCTGTTGGAACAATTATGTTTGAATGAGGGAATTGCCTATTTTAAGGAAGGTTTTGCCGACAGAGCTTATCAAGGTGCTAGATCGCTGGTTTCCAGAGGTGAGAATGGCGCTGTTTTAAGTGATGCTCAAGCAGTTATTAACCAAATTAGCTCTATGGTGATTGATCAACAAGTTCAATTACATTCAGGGAACAAAATAGATCTTGAGGTAGATACAATATGTTTACACGGCGATCATTTAGAAACAGTCAACCAGTTACCCTATATCATGGAGGAGTTACAAAAAAGAGATATTTATCTTGACAAAGCCTGAAGCCACATATCACCGGTATAGCAATTGCTCTATATTGATGCAATGGAGTCTTGGATCTGGTGATATTCTTCCCTGGAGATTGATGATGGAACAAGAAGTAGTCAGGCAAGTGGATCTCAAACCTATCATCAATCATGGGGCGGTTTCCCTGTTGTTCTATTGGCCTGTAGAAATTTGCCTCAACCAAATGATCGGGCAGTTGCAGCAGATTTATCTCCAGATGTCATCACCCTTATCGTTGAATCCGCGAACTTGGGAATTCCCAGTGTGGTACGATATTGAGCATCCAGATTTTCAAACCGTTTTGTCGCATACAAAGTGGTCAGCCGAGGAATTGATAAAAGCACACTGCCAAAGGTTTTACCGGGTAGAATTTTTAGGGTTTTTGCCAGGCTTCCCTTATTTGTCAGGATTAGACCCCAAGTTGTCGCTTTCGCGAAAGCGAACACCCGAACGATCTATAGCACCAGGAACCGTTGCTATTGCCAACAACTACTGTGGTATCTACCCCAATGAAAGTCCGGCGGGTTGGTATGCTTTAGGACGTTGCCCGGTCAAACTCTTTGAACCCGACGATTCATCTCCCATGGTATTGTCGACAGGAGATCAATTGATTTTTAAGCCTGTGTCTGCATCAACTTACTCACAATTAAAACAGCAAAGGGTTGACCCGAATAGCTTTATAAAACAGGCGGATGAAAAGTGAGATGAAAGTATTGGAAGCTGGGTTCTATTCCAGTATACAGGATTTGGGGCGCGAAAACTACAGATATGGTGGAGTTCCCCATGCTGGTGCGATGGATCAACAGGCTATGAGACAAGCCAATGCCTTGTTGGGGAATAGGGAAGGAGATGCTGTACTGGAAATGACGCTCAAAGGTGGTCGCTTTCTTTTTTCGCATCCGACCTGGATCTCGGTAGTGGGAGCTAAGACTGTGGTTCGATTGAATAAGCAGGTGATTGATACGCTTCAGCCCATCCAGATCTCGGAAGCTGACTTGTTGGAGATAGATAATTTGAAGAACGGCAATTTTATTTATTTGGCTATCGCTGGCGGTTTTCAAACGGCTGAAGTGCTGGGGAGTAGATCATTCTATCTAGGAATCACCGATGACGCCCAACTAACGGATGGTCAATCGCTCCAGTACAGAGGCAATACTCCTCATGAAATTCATCCAACTACCCAATACCGTGAACCCCATCAAGGTCAAAGTTTGACTTGTTACGCCGGACCAGAGTTTCAGCTCTTGGATCGTAAACTGCAGATCAAATTATTGGGTCAGGGATTTAAGCTCGGTAGGTCCTGGAACAGAATGGCTTTTCAACTTCAAGAAAAACTACACAATGAGCTAGAGGCCATACCCAGTGGTCCGGTACTTCCAGGAACGGTCCAACTTACACCAGATGGGCAATTGATCATTCTGATGCGGGATGCCCAGACGACTGGTGGTTATCCCAGAGTTTTACAACTGACTGACAAAGCGATTGATCAATTGAGTCAGACCACTCAGGGGCAAACCATACAATTTGTTATTCAATCCATCTGATCAAGTTTATACATCATTAGGATGTGAAAAGTATACGAAATGAATGATCATAGGTTCTGTTTTTATGGTCTATCAGCTAGCTCACAATATTGTGATTAAGTTAAACTAAATCTAATCTTGAAGTATTTGGGTTGGGCTGTCTTTATTTTGTGAGGAATGAAAGCCAACGTACAAAAATTCAAGTGGAGCCACCTTCCTTCCTTGTTGTGGAAAAGTGCCAAGCAATGGAACCAAGACGATGTCTGGCAGCTCAGTGCTAGTGTGGCTTACTATGCCATACTTGCGCTGCCAGGACTTTTGGTCATTATCATTAGCGTAGTAGGTGCGGTCTGGGATACGGAAATAGCTACCGGTAGACTTACATCAGAGTTGGCTTCCTTGATCGGTTATGATGCTGCCGAGGATATCAACAACATCATGAAAGCCGCCCGTAGCGATGAAGATGGCTGGATCGCTAACATTATTGGTATCGCTACTTTACTATTTGGTGCGACCGGTGTTTTTTACCAACTCCAATTAGCACTCAACCAAATCTGGAAGCTCAAGATCAATCCCAAAACTCCTTGGTGGAAAATACTGACTGATAGAGCCAAAAGTTTTGGTTTTATTCTGGTGCTTGGTTTTCTAATCCTTATCAGTTTTCTACTATCTGCATTGATCGGTATACTTCAGGATTATATCACAGAAAACTTTGCTGAATACCTGGGAAGAATAGCTCTGTTTATCAACTTTGTACTTTCCTTAGGCATTATAAGCCTGCTCTTTGGTTTAATGTTTAGGTATTTACCAGATGCCTTGGTCAAATGGAAGCTTATCTGGCCAGGGGCTATTCTGACGGCAACCCTATTTGAAACCGGTAAATTTTTACTGGAATTTTATTTTACCAATTCATCACCTGCCAGTGCTTATGGTGCGGCAGGCCTTGTGGTGTTATTGCTATTATGGGTATCTTATTCTTGTCTGATTTTATTCTTTGGCGCCGAGTTTATCAAGACCTACGTGGACCGCTATGGCAATGGCATCAAACCCAGTTCAAAAGCGGTGAAATTCAAGGAAGAATTGATCGTTGTAGAAAAAGGCAAGGATGTCCAGCAGAGAGACATCACCGATATCGAAAAAAAAGATGAGCACTCCCTACAATCTCAACAAAAAACTTAATCTCCTGTTCTCTGTCATATCCTAAATTCCGGTTAATTGGTCTTTTATTAGGAGAATTCTCTCAGATGCTCAAGTATTTTTAAAATAAAAAAATGAGCAAGAAAGATCTTACAGAATCAGAGGCTTTAGAGCAATACCTGGAATTGGCCAGAGACATTAATACGGCTATGATGCTCACAGGACTCGGGCAAGAGCCTGTTCCTGCAATTCCTATGAGCCCAAAAGAAATCAAAGATGATGGGCGTGTCTTTTTTATCAGTAAATCTACCAGTGAGCATAATCAAAACTTGGAAAAAAGTTCTGCCACTCAACTTATTTTCGCTGATGTATCCTCTAAGCAATTTCTGAGCGTTTATGGTCGCACCCAAATCTCAACTGATGCAGGTTTGATTGATAAGTATTACGGAAACTTAGACAATAACTGGTTTGATGGAAAGGATGATCCAACCATCACGGTGTTGGAATTCAAACCTGAAGACGGACATTACTGGGATACGAAAACCAATGCCCTGGTAACTTTAGCTAAACTCAGTTACACCGCAGTTAGTGGTAATCCTACCAATATCGGAGAATCGGGAGACCTCAATTTATAAAAACCAAATGAACATGAATATTTTTGAAGCCTTAAGAGAAGACCACGAAATCCAAAGAGACTTAATTGATAAATTGGTCAATACCTCTGGTAAAACTGATTTGCGGAAAAATATGTTTGAAAAACTTAAACATGAACTCGCGATACATGCCGATGCAGAAGAGCGGCATTTTTATATTCCATTAATTGATGCTGATCTTACTCAGGAAAAAGCCAGACATAGTATTGCTGAACATCATGAAATGGACGAACTGGTAGAAAAGCTAGAGGAAACCGATATGGACAGCAGCGCATGGTTGACCTATATGAAACAGCTGGCCGAAAAGGTAGAACACCACCTGGACGAAGAAGAACAAGAAGTATTTCAATTGGCCGGGAAAGCCCTGACTGAAAAAGAAAAAACTGAATTGGCCCAAACCTACCAAAAGGAAATTAAGGAACATAGATAGCTGAATTGCATTTATCTATTTGAAGACCTTGTCAGCATGAATACTAAATTCAATGTTGGACAAGGTCTATTTTTGTTTTTACTCATTCTCATTCAACGCTCTAATTCAAGCGATTGTTTCGGGAATCGTATCGATCACTTGCCCAGTACCATATTTGTTGAGATAGGATCTAATGATCTGGTTGGTATGATAGGTAGCTTGTTTGCGATCCAAATGGGTTTCAAAATCCTCAAGGCCTTCAAGACCCTCAGCTGAATCTACAAATCCATAACCTTGGTACTCACCAGCCTTTATGAGTACAAAACAAAGTTCGTCCTCGGATCGACCCGGCTGCTGTATCACGTAATTGGGATTTTGATTCTGGAGTGAAGCAATGGCCTGTTGTGCTCTTATATTGTAAAGAGACACCAGTTCTTCCTCCCGGCAGACCCCTTTACAACTTTTGATTTTGTAGTGGCCAGTGCAATCAGCGGGCGTTTTAAAACTACAATACCTGGGGCAGAGTTGAAAATCCAGGCATAGTTGCTCCAATTGCTCTACTGCATGCGCCCGATCAAAGTGGGTGACCATGGTACAATCATAAGATTTGACCAAACCAACAGCAAATTGTATGAGTCCGCGCTGGTTTTTGTAATGCAGAATTTGGTAGGCTCTTCTGGGCTTTTTTTGAGCGGCGTTGAATTTAGGATAATAATGCCTGATCAGATCAGCCTCTTGTAATAAAGCTACGAGTTCGCTTCCGGTAGGAATATGCTCGATATGATAAATTTCCTGGCACATGAGATAGGCTTTACTTGATTTGGAGTAAAAATGGGACAACACTCTTTTTCTCAAATTGATTGCCTTACCTACATAAATAACCTTATGGCTTTTATTTTTAAAAAGATAAACACCCGGTGCATCCGGTAGATCGTTAAATTGTCTGCGATCCAAATGGGGAGGAAAGGTTCCTTCTTTATTCGTCCCCTTAAGGAATTGGGCAAAAGTTTTTCCATCAGCATCCAGACCTAGAAGTTTTTGAAATAAGATGACGGTAGCGTCTGTATCTCCTTCGGCGCGGTGGCGATTTTCCAAACCAATCCCTAAGCCATTGCACAACCTCCCCAGGCTATACGAAGGCATTCCGGGTATTAGCTTTCGCGAAAGCCTTACCGTACAGAGCTTTTTACGCCTAAAGTCCCTGTTCAATCTTTTGAATTCATTGCGCAGAATATTATAGTCAAAGTTGACATTATGGGCCACAAAAATACAATCTCGGGTCATGCGTTCGATCTCGTCAGCCACTTCAGAAAAAAGCGGTGCGCTCGCAACCATCTCATTATCAATACCCGTTAGTCGGGTGATAAAGTCTGGGATCAGAACTTCAGGATCGATAAGGCTGGTGAATTTTTCTTCAATTTGATCGCCCAGCATTCGCACCACGCATATTTCAGTAATACGGTTACCGCTCAACTTGTTCCCTGTGGTTTCAATATCTACCACGCAATAATATTCCTCCTGTAGCTCCAATGAATCAAATGTGTTTTTGGAAATGTTCCAAAATTATGGAATAATTCCTAATATTTGTTTCACATCAAGGAATAAATTTAATTAAAGTTTGATTTTTAACAGAATCATGTTTTAATTGCAAGGGTCAGCAAAATTCCTATGAATCATCCAACCAACATCTATTTATTGGGCATACTTATGCTCTTTTTGCAGAATTGCAGTGAGCATGATGTGAACTCATCAGATGTCGGCCAAACGAAAGCTGACATGGAGTCTTCTACGACAGATACATCCATTGCCCTTTCAGCAAAGAAAGACAGTATAAAGTGGATGCTGAGAAATTTTAATAGGTGTGAATCAATCGCCCCTTCAAATTGTACCAAACAGTTCAGCGACCTGTTTGGTATTTACCTTAATAAAGGTCAATATGGAGATGCTCTATCGCTCGTCCTGTCTTTTGAGGCAAAGAATTTAAATGATACTTTGGACCAACGCAAATGGTCTTTATATAGCAAAATTGCTTTATATAATCAAATGGGTAACTTCCAGGAGTCATTGAAATTCAATGATTCTCTTCAAGTTTTGAGCAAACATTTTGAAAATGAAGGAATTCTAATTTATGCCATGAGAAATCGGGCCATGCTTTATCAAAAGCTAGGGAATCCAGAAAAATCTTATCGTATTTTAGATAGTTTATTATATTCTAATGAGAGATTGGATGATTTTCAAAAGACTCAATTAATCAATGATTTGGGCATGTATGCTTTTTATATAGGCAATTACAATATGGCTATCAATCATTACCGTACAAGTTTTGAATTGTCTAAAGGACGAGCCGACCGCGCAGAATTTAAGGGATTGTATCATGCCAATTCTGCCGAGGCGTATATCGAACTTAAAGATTACACTGCCGCTACTCGTCACTTGGATTCGTTTTATTCTTTGGACCAAAGCCTTATTCCTTATCCCCTAAGAAAGAGCGTGTTCAAATACGAATTGAGATTGGCCAAAGCAGAAGATTGGGGGAATGAACGTACTGAACAATTACTAGACAAGTTATCTAAGGATCAACAACAATTTTATGAAGATCGATACAAAAAAGAGTTGGATGCTCTAAGTTTGGAAAAGGAAAAAACACAAAAGCTCTTCATTGAAAAGCAAGAAGTCATAGTTAACAGATTGGAACAGCGGAACAGATTTTTCCTTTTAGGAGGAATTTTGATTCTATTAATTGTTGGTATCTTTTTTAACAATTACAGGCAGAGAAAAGAACACCAAGTGGATGTGTTACTCAATCAACAACGATTGCTAAGAACGCAGATGAACCCTCATTTTATTTTTAATACATTAAGTAGCCTACATCATTTGATTGAAACAAATAGTGGGCAAGCCTCTAAGTATGTACTTCGCTTTTCTCGTCTATTGAGAAGGGTCTTACAAAACTCTATGAACAATGAGGTTTTATTATCAGATGAGTTGAGTGTGATTAAAGATTATCTCAATCTACAACAATTAAGATTCCCCCATCGATTTAAATACAGCTTATTTGTCGACGAAAGAATTGAAACTGAGATGGTATCAATACCTCCTATGCTCATTCAGCCTTTTGTGGAGAATGCATTGGAACATGGATTCGGTCAGATAAGTCATGTAGGTCATGTACAGATTGCGGTGAAAATGGATCACAACCAGCCAGAACGATTTATCACTTGTATAATAACCGATGATGGAAGTGGATTGAGAACCCATAGTAAAAAAGGCTTTAAATCCACTTCAATTCAATTGATTTCAGATTTTTTAAAAAAAAGAACAGGTCAGGAGGTAAAAATCATAAATAAAGACCCAGATTGCGGGACTGGCGTTATCGTAGAACTTAAAATTCCAATCACCTAAACATATGTCCTTAAAACTTGTAAGTATTGATGATGAAAAATATATTCGGGATACTTTAATACACCAAGTGCAAAGTTTGTTTCCCGGAGTAGTGGAGGTTGCCGGTCAGGCCGAAAGTGTTGAAACAGGTAAGCAACTTATAATTGAGGTAAATCCTGATATTGTGTTGTTGGATATTGAATTGGGAGACGGTAGCGCCTTTGATCTACTGAACGCTCTCCCTAATACAATGTTTGAATTGATTTTTGTGACTGGGTATGATCAGCACGCGATTGAGGCCATCAGGTTGGGAGCTCTTGATTACATTCTGAAGCCTATTGATCCTGAGGAATTGCAAAATGCCATGGATCAGGCGATTATTAATGCCAGGGGCAAGCGTCAAGATATTCAGAAAATCTTAGGGGTGGCACAAAATTTTTATGCCAAAAGAAAAAAGCAAAACATTGTCCTTAAGACGCTAGAAGGTACTCATATACTGGAGATAAATAAGATTATGTATTGTAGTAGCGAGGGAAATTATACCACTTTTTACCTTGAAGATGAAACAAGTATCATGATTTCTAAACCACTAAAGTTTGCGGTGGAGCTTTTGCCTGAGGCGTATTTTGTGCGATGCCAACAATCCTATTTGGTCAATGTTCATTACGTCGGTAAACTGGTCAACGCTGGTTCACTTATTTTAAAAAATGGCACAGAGATTCCGGTATCGGGAGCGAGAAAAGAACAAGTATTTCAATCTATACTAAATAAAATGAATTGAGATCCATGGAATTTGCAACCAGCTCCAAGTTATTTGAATTAGCTCAAGGGAGCATAAGAATACCTCCTATCTTTACTAAAAACCTACCTTATGAAATTATTTTTTTCAATTACAATTTGTTTGCTTTTTCTACAATGTACAACCGAAGATTATCTTGCAGAATCTCCAACTAATGATGTCAACGTTGACATTTCTGCTAAAACATTATCACCTATTTCTTATGAAATAGATGAGCATCAGGCTATTTTACATCGTAATTCATTTGTAGTAGGAGAGATCATGCGGTTGTCTTTTGCCGATAGGCAATATATATTGAGTCAGCTTGATCCATTGACGCGTACTTGTTCAATGAATCAGCTCTTCAGCAATACTGATTTTTTACAGAACTACTATCATATTGTTCAGTTTGGTCAAATGGATTTTAGTCTTTGCACCAACCCAGACGCTAGGCTTTGGCCACCGGAAGATCCTTTAGAACCTTTTGATAGACCTAGTGATATCATTAATTTTCCCAGTAGTGACACTTATGCGTTTAAATCGAGCGTAGAGAGTTATCACACAGAAATCTATATACCCGTGGATTATTCAAATGGTGATATCTTGACTGTTGGACACCCTTTGGTAGATCAGCTGTCTCATCAAGGTTTGGCTGTTTATGATCCCCCTGTCGAGCTTCAAAATGGACTACAAGATTGTATAAAATGGTCTCAAAGCACAAGTATTGGAAATCAAAATTTAGCCGATGGTGACCCATTTGTACTTTCAAGGCCAAAATCCAGTGAGACGTATAGGTTTCCCTACATCAGCTTTGATATTGAAGATTTTCTACAACCTCTATACTCCCCTGGAAATCCATCTGGACCTGGGTTAAGTAGCGCCCAACCTTAAATATATTACCTAAATTTAAAAACCGCTCCTTCCATTACCGAGCGGTTTTTTTATGGGTTTTCCCAAAATAAAAGGAGCTTTAAAAGTTCAAGTATTCAGCTGCCAAGAAAGAAACAGACCTGGCTGAATTGGTAATTTGAATTCAAGATTCAGAAATATGAAGTGAACAAGGCTTGATATGAATCGGCCCTGAATTGATCAACCCAGATCCATAGTTTTGGGTTGTAATTCACAATTACCGCGGTATCTGAAAAGCGAATGAGTAGGATAATTAAAATTTTATATCATGAAAAAAATGTTGAAACCATTAATTCTAATAGTAAGTATTGGGTTATTCTTTGCTTGTTCGACCGAAGAAAGCGCAGAGTTTCCAGATGTTGGTCCTGATTTTCAGAAAAACGATCCTTTTATTGGAGATGAAGACCAAACTCCACAAAGCACTTATATACGAGCAGACTTATCACCGATCGTTCTAGGACCACAGGATGGTAGTTGTTCAGCTGGACAAGTTAATTCCGAAGATCACGAATTAAGAGTGCTTAGAGGAGCTCTTAGTTCTGGTTCAGGTAATAACCCAGCATTGAGGGTGACTGTACGCATCAGTGATGGAAATAACTATGAGCAATACATCAGAATTATACCAGAAGATCAATTGGATACTCGTGTCACACTTACACAAGGTATAGCTAACCTAGGGGAGTTATCCACTGGGAGTCTAAACGATGGATTTGTGAACGTTTCTGTACAGAGTATTTTACCTGTTGAAAACGGTACTGATGTATCCAATTATTATAAACACAGTGATACAGCTGGTAACTTAGGTTGCCAATAATTACTTACTTTGCCAACCACCAAGAATAAACCCTCCCACCGTGGAGGGTTTTTTTATTGGTGCTTCATTGAGTCATTCACCCTCTATATCTCCTTTTTATGACCATCTTTCTCAAAACGAATGTAAAGCACCGATAGAACTATAGTTAAATCGATGATGATTTAGTAAATAATATCACTTGATGTATTTAGATATAGTAAGGCTATATAAATGTGAACTTGTTTACCTTCGATAACAATTTTCATATGTCTTGACCGTTTTAATTTTAACTACTACAACTCAATCTACTACAGCCTACTTTATCCTTGGCCCAATCTGGCCTTTTGGCATACCATTGATCATATTGAGGTTGCTCTTCGTAAGGTCTCTTCAGCATGTCATATACTTCTCTTAATACGCTATAGTCTCCTTGTTCAGCCGCATCAATGACCATTTGGGCTATATAGTTGCGCAGTATGTATTTAGGATTGGTGGCATTCATTTGCTGTGTTCTCGCTTTCGCGAAAGCAACAGACGTCAAGCTACTTTTATCATTATCATGCTTGGTTCTCTTTCCGTAGTCTTCCAACCAACTCAACCACTGATTTTTAATCTTTTTTGTCATCTGGGCCAACTCGTAAAAAGACATCGAAATTACTTTAAAGGCGTCCTCAGGGGAATGGTCAATTTCTACTTTGCTCAATTCCCGGTAAAAGAGCGTCATGTCGGTTTCATGTTCGTGTAACAAATTCTCCAGCCTTTGAATAAGCTCTATATCTGATGCATTTGCTTTTTGCCAGCCCAGCTTTTCTGCCATTCCGCTGAGGTATTGTTGCTGATACCTGGTTTTGTAACTGTTCAATATACCTTGTAAAGCTTTGCTGTCCTCAATTAGAGGAAACAAGGCATTGGCGAGCTGGAGCAAGTTCCATAATCCAATTTCTGGCTGTGCGCCGTAACGATAACGCTTGTGTTGATTGTCAGTCGTATTAGGTGTCCAGCTGTGATCATAGGGGTCCAAAAACCCAAAAGGGCCGTAGTCTATGGTCAATCCTAAAATGGACATGTTGTCCGTATTCATCACGCCATGTACAAAACCTACCCGTTGCCAGTGCATGATCATTTTTAATGTACGATCAGTGACCTCTTGAAAGAACTCCAGATAGGCCTCTTTTCCGCTACCAGTAATGTCTGGGTAGAATGTACTTATGGTGTAATCGGTGAGCTTTTTAAGCAATTCATGGTCACCTTGAGCAGCAAACCATTCAAAATGCCCGAAACGTATAAAACTAGGCGCCACCCGACATACAATAGCTCCAGGTTCATACGCGGCATTCCCATCGTACATCACATCCCTTAAAACTTGTTCGCCAGAAAGTGCTAATGATAGCGATCGGGTAGTGGGGATGCCTAAATGATGCATGGCTTCACTGCACAGATGTTCGCGTATACTGGATCTCAAGACTGCTAGCCCATCGCCGCGTCTGGAATAGGGTGTAGGTCCGGCGCCTTTAAGTTGAAAAGCCCAGCGCTGGCCGTTGATTATGCTTTCAAACAAATTAATGGCCCGGCCATCTCCTAACTGCCCTGCCCAATGACCAAATTGATGTCCTGCATAACCCATAGCATAAGGAGTGCTACCTTTGACCAATTCCTGACCGGTAAATACTGCTTCAAAGGTGGAATCATTGATGTCCTCCTCTTTGAATCCCAGTTCGTAGGCCAGATCCGACACATGAATTATAGCGGAGTTGGGAAATTTCAGCGGTTGGGCGAGAGAATAAGCTGCTCCCTGGACCTGACGTATAAAGTTTTTTTCCTCCGCATCCTGGGGTAAGGCTGTCGTAAAACTAGGTTGATGGCTCAATGGCTTCATGTTACAAACTTAGACAATCCATTCCTCCAGCCCAGCTAAATAAAGCCCAAATCTAAACGATCTTATAACGCAGGATGAGTTGATTGTATGGTGGAAATGATGAGTCAGCATAATATCGCTTTCGCGAAAGCGACATGACCCGCATGAACGATTTCCAGGTCGTCCTAGACCATGTACTGGGCATGAAGTGTCCCTTTCACAGGAGGGTGGAAAAATGATTTTCTTTCACGACCTTTGTGATTCAAAATGCCGATATGAATCTTATCCTAGCCGATTTCCAATCTCATCAACGACTTTTACCATTTACCTATACCCGACCAGCCGCCGAAATCAGATGCGGGATACGCACCTTTACCGAAAAATGGGGAAAGGCACTGGATACTCAACCCAGTTTTCTGACTGAGGATTACCTGCAGGAGAAGTATCCGCTGGTGGAAACCGAAGACAATAGCGTGGTGGCAGCGACCGTATTTCCTACGGAAGCCATTGTAAAGGCGATCAAGGCATTGAAACCAGAACAAAAACTGATGGCAGCCGACCGGCTGATTGCCTATAGATCGGCCAACGTTCATACGCCGACCATCGAACTCGAGCAGGTTTTGTTGATGGATGAAGTAGAAGCCATAGACCATACCTGGGATATTTTTTCCAAAAATGGCAAGGCGCTTCAGGCGGATTTTGATCAAATTACTCAGGGGAGGAAAAGTGCTCCTATCCCTGAAGGTGTGCAATACCTCTCACCCGAAAATATATTTATTGAAGAAGGAGCGCGTATCCAATTTGCGACCTTAAATGCCAGTACAGGCCCAATTTATATTGGTAAAAATGCTGAAGTCATGGAAGGCTCGATCATCCGCGGTGGCTTTGCCTTGTGCGATCACTCTGCCACCAAACTAGGAACAAAGGTCTACGGCCCCACAACGGTAGGTCCACACTCCAAAATAGGCGGCGAAGTCAATAATTCGGTCATCTTCGGATATTCCAATAAGGGACATGAAGGATTTCTGGGAAATTCGGTCTTGGGCGAATGGTGTAATATAGGTGCCGATTCCAATACGAGTAACCTTAAAAACAACTACGCCGAAGTCAAACTCTGGAATTATGAAACCGGCCGTTTCGCCAAGACAGGCTTACAATTCTGTGGACTCATGATGGGCGATCATTCTAAATGTGGGATCAATACAATGTTCAATACAGGAACCGTGGTCGGCGTGAGTGCCAATATATACGGTGCCGGCTACCCGCGCAATTTTATCCCTTCCTTCAATTGGGGAGGTCCCCAGGGCAACATGACTTATAAAACGCAAAAGGCTTATGAAGTGGCCGATGTGGTCATGCAAAGAAGAGGTCTGACCCTGCATCAGACGGACATCAGAATATTGGATCGGGTTTTTGAAGATACCTCAGTGTTCAGAAAAGACAAGTAAGTGTAAATAAATGCTGGAATCATTATTTTATTAATTATATATTATTCCCTAAATCATCCAGGTCTAAGTGTTTTTCATGGAGCGGTTTCTACGCTATTTTCTAATTTCCGTTCCTAGAAAGATATCTATTTATCGCGTGTAATTCTTCACTAAATTAATTTTAACACATTGAAACAAGCGAATTACAGTAGTATTTTTAAAATTTAAATAGTCGATGATTAAAATTAATAGTTGGAATGTTTAAAAAATTCTATATTTGACATGTGATTAGTTTTAATAATTGATTGCAATTCCTTCCCTTAAATTGAGATAGATGAGTGATGATCTATCTCTTCTCCTAAATCATTTTTATTGTATTGCGTTGCTAGGTATTTCACGTTGTTTACGCTACGTGTGAGCTGTGGTAGCAAAAGCCGAGGTCTGGATTGATTCGTTTCAGTCTGATTGTATTTGTCTTCATAAAACTCCTTCCCCTAGAGTTGAAAGTGGCCAACCCATGTGGGTTTGCTTATTTGTTCTGAAAAATCAGAATGTCAAAACTTTAAAGGAGTATATATGCCCGACCCGATCAAATTCAATCCTGCATTGATCAAGCTACACCAGCCTATCAAAATGCATGTTGCAGAGACCAAACCAGTCGTCCTACAAGCCAGCACGCTCAAGTTTCAGCAGCCACTGATTAAAGCCGACATGATGCCGATGCTTAACAAGCTGCATCTTTTCAAAGGCAAACCAGTGCTTGCTAGCTCCCTCAAGGTGCCTTATCTCACCCATGGGAAAGCTACCGAAGATGTGTTGTATAAAATCAATCAACCCCACCAACAGGAGTATCTTCCAGCTTACGAAATCGGCACCGAGCCCGTCCAGGGCAAAAGCCAATTTAAAATTTCTCTACAAGAAAATCCAACCGGTGATGGTGGTCGCCTTCATCTGGTACTGCACGCTAAGGTTCCTGATTCTCTACAGGGCAAAACGGGTAAAGCAAAACCTATGCAGCATGGGATGAAAATGTATTTATCTTTCAATGCTTCTGGGGTCCAGAAGCAAATTCATTTTACCCAAGGTACCAAGACTGCCATTGGTTATGAAGCCCAAGCATCCGTCAGTACACTCAACGAATTCAATCAGCTTTATGCTGCTATTTCTGATGGGAGCTACCAATGTAAGCTTCATATCGACCGCAGCTTTAAGATCGGAATTCCCCAACCCATTGAGCAGCCGTCACCGCTTAAAAAGCCAGCCCTGCAACCCGAAGTGCGTTTTCTCAAGCGAGATACTATCCAAAACGCCAAAGGTAAATTCCTCAGGTACCACATCGGATTGACCAATTGGAAAGAGTACCCGGAATTCATGTTCAGACCTGGTCGCTTAATGATAGCCGGTAGACAAAAGCCCAACTTGAAATTGGTGATTACGGATGGAAAGAAAGTCCTTAAAAAGCAAACGATTACAAGTTCCAGGCAACTGGCCAGACTACACTTTGCTGTCAATGCAAAACAGCCGGTAACTCATTGTCAGGTCGAACTCAGAGACCTGAAATCCAAGAAAATTTTCAAATCTGAACTTACAGCGTTGAGAGCAAGCCAACTGACTGAACAGGCCCAGCCTCAAAAAACCTATACGATTCAATCCAAGGTCTTTTCACAGCATCTTGATTTTCACTTTCCAGACAATCTGCACACGTACATTTACGGTAAGACCAGAAATGTGGACAGTCTTCCTAATGGTTTTCAACCCTTCAGGCTTCACTGGGCAAAAGATGGTAAATCTTATCCCTACCTGCAAGAACAGATCAATCCCAAAAGTTTTTTCTACCTACCTGATTTCTTTAGCCTTTCGAGGAAACAAGTAGCTGGTTTTCCGCCTCATCTTCAAGTGCGATTTGAAGGCAATAACGTATCAGATCTCAAAGCTCATTTAAGTTTTGAGGCGGTATCAGAAACCAATACCGCGAGACTGTTGGACGCTTTGCCCAAACTCAGTGAGGAATCTGGCATACCCCAAGATCAGATCAATTTTATCCCCTTGAGCATCAATGCCGATCAGCTCAAACTCTTGTTGTCCTACCCGGGCTCTAACGGTATTCAGGAAAGGTTTGAGGCCACCACATATCTGGACAAGATCACGGATAGCCTTCCACCAATGGATTTAGACAATTTTCAGCTATTATTAGAAAACCTGACCAGTAGCACGACTGGTTCCAGCTTGCTACAGGGCCAACTTGAGATCCACATCCCTAACCTTACCATAGAACCTGTTCCATTGGCACTGGATTGCAGATATGTAGAGGATGATATGTTCGCTTTCGCGAAAGTAAACCGCGCTAGTTTCAAAGTTGAAATTACCAATACAACCGATCAATTACTCAGTGCAGATGCTGCGAGGATCAGCCTAAGTGGACACACGGCTTCTTTCCAAGATTTGGATTTTCCTTTTTCACTCCGCCCGAATGCTTCTCATCTGGTTCATATTCAATGTGAAAACTCATTTACTGATGAAACAAATCCCGTTTTAGAATTGGAATGGCTGGGCATGCGCTCTCAAGGTATAGATGGTCTGTTTTCTGATACGGATCTGGAATTTTCACCTAAGGAATTACTCACCCAGCAGACGCCATCATTAGAGATTACCAATTTGATCGAGAGCAGTGTTTCCTTTAATGGGATCAATGCGAGCTTGAGAAATACAGGGCAACCTATAAAGCTAAACACCTCAAATCTTGATTTTCCTATGGAGCTGGCTGCTGGATCTAGTTTCTATCTGGACCTGCCCAAGGGAATGACAGAGGTCGATGATTTGCAATTGAACTTTGACCAAATGACCGCCATACCAGATAAAAACACGCTTTATGACCTGATGGTGGATACCACGGTGAACAACGTTTTTGAGACTGCCGTACCCATACGTTCTTTTATTCCTTTTGGTCCTACGGATATCATCAAGTTCATGGAAGTCGAATTTAAATCAAGCGAAAGCTCGCGACTCTTAGGCTCTGTAGTGTTTACCAAATCAGATGACCTGAGCCAAGGCTTTGCAGAAAAGGAAATGTCGATGCAGTTGCCGATCAAGGATTTTGTACTCAACCTGTCGTCAGGAGGAAGCTATTTGTATCGCATCCGTACAGTCATACAAGAAACTGGTACCAAATCGGTTCAGCTCATTACAGACTGGAGACCACACAGCGGCAGCCTGGAAATAACGGATGACTTACTACCTGCAACAAATCAGGACATATGATAGCCCTGGATTTAACATATATGCTGGAAACAGAGTGGTATTGGGCCTTTCCTGCAGCTGGGAAGCAGAATCAGGTGATCGTGATTTCCAAATTTTTGGAATATCAACCTGGGATCATGCAGGCCAAAAGCTTCAGCCTTGAAACCATCAGAGGTATTACTCCGTTTAGCGCTCCCAAACCTTATACCATGTTGGAATTTCAGTTGGGACCTCAATCACCAACTTTACAACAATTACAGGCAGTTAGGGATCGATGGCCTCATGCCGAGCTAATCGCGCAGTCTTTTGACAAAGGGCATCTAAGTGTTCGTATACAAACTGATTTAGAACAGACGAAGATTTCTGGCGAATTGCCCAGAATGGACTTGACCAAATTGCCTTTGCACCATTGGCGATATCGACAGAAAATTGGTATGGATCAGGCGCAATTAATGATTCGGGCGCTGAAGGAAGGTGTATTGTTAATTAAAATGGCAGGAGCGTTTGACGTTCAGGGCGTATTACCCAAATTGCCTGTTACCTGGACATTTGACCCTGTTGAAATTATTCATCACCTTGAAGACCTCCGCAAATCAACAGAAGGCTTTGAATCGCAAGAGATCACGAGACTTGTGCAAAGGGAGGAACTTCCTTTGCAAACTGAAATGATGGGGGAGGTAGATCCTATCGTCCTGGCCGATGCTCTGACCCATTACCTCCTCACTCACTATGCCGTTCCGGTTCCTCTTGGAAAACAACCTGCTGGCGCCTTGCTAGAATGGAAAGATAACTTGACGGATATCGGCCAGCAAACAATAGATTTAAGACACAACCATCCGGTAAGACGCCTGTTTTATCTCAGCCTTCAAATGCTGGAAGAAATTAAAAAGGAATTAAATCTTCATGGCATTGAGCAATTGGTAACCACCACCATTGTTGACCCTATTCCAACTGGTTTCCAGCGATTGGAAATCAATCATCCCTTCTATAGCATCCCCAAATCTGTACTTCAAATCGGAGTTAAACTAACCGCAGCACCGGTATTGCCCTGGAGACCACAAGCAATTACAGAAACGCTAATCTTTGAGCGCAAAAATCAGCACGTTTATGCCGTTCTCAAATTTTCGGCCAGCGAGGACCTGGCCTATGAGCTGGAACCTTTTGTGATTCTAAAAACCAAGAATACTAGTCAACGTCTTACAGGTACCAAAAGAAGTCTTACCAGCAAAGAGGTTCATCTGGACATCACTGATTTTCCGTTCGAATCCATCAACATTTCTTGTGCTCCATCACTTTTTGAGCTAGGGGATGTAAATCTGTCTCTGGCAAATCAGCAAGAAACAATCATTGAATCCATAGGTCTGGATCAGGAGGAACCTTATCTGAGTTTGGGATACTTACCACAAGATCAGGAAAAATACTATTTACAGGTGCATATAACCAATACCACCACCGGCTTAGAGGCTACAACCGAGCTTGATGGCAGTGCAGATAGGCACTTGACTTTGGCCGACTTTCCCGCTTATGGGTTTCAGAAGCTGGATATTCATTTGGATTTCATGGATACTAAAACTCCAGTTGTTCTAGAACTTGTCTCCACGGGAAAACCAAAAAGTCAGGAACATATTACAACCCTTGTCTTTACTCCAGAAAAATCACGGCAGCAATGGGAGTGGTTTTCGGATCGTATCGACCAGGCCGGTTATCAATATCGACGGCTAGGCGCCCATACTCAACTTTCGCGACCGGAGGGAAGCAACACTACTGACTGGTCCGAACCCCTGGACTACACCCAGCATCATTTGACCCTAACCGTATAATCACAGAACTATGAAAACACTACAACACAAAAGTCTGAGGTATTTCCTGGCACCAATGAGTAAGGAAATCTATTACTACTATCCAGCGCATCCTTCTCCACAAAAAGATGGTCAAGGACATCCCATGCTGAGTTTGATGGGGGCCGGAAATATCTACTTTCTCCAGGTAAGTTCTACCTGGCAGGCGACCGAGGAAGAACTCCAGGAACTCACAGAATTATTAATTGAGAAAGAACTCATTGAAAATTCGCAACAGCTACAACCTGCTCCGCTTAAAGATATTCAGGCCAGGTTATGTGCTTACCCTGATTTTCAGACAACCTATTCCACTTCTTCTACCAGCGGACATTACCCTTATGCGGCTGTTTTTAACCTCACATTGTCCGAAGAAGAGCAACAACAGGTCGTTCCGGCATTTGAAGGACAACAGGAAAAATTGGCGGTGCAATATGTCGCCAGCATCGAGTGGATATATAATGTTGAAGCCCGATTGGAAGGTCTATTTAAACTTTCGCAGTTCGCTGTCGCGGAAGAAGACACGGAGTCTGCTCTACGAGCCTATATAGAAAAAGCCATTGAGGATGGTCAACTTCAAATACATATTCAATTGGAGAAACCAACCCACCAACTTCTAGAAAGTATTAAAACTAAATTACTTGATGCTGCGGTGGAGCAAGGGCTAAGATGGCTTAATGATCCAAATTCCGGTGATCCTCATATGGAAATAAGCCTAGAGAAGGGTATCCCACATCCAATAGATATAAGCGCGACTGCAGACATTGGTGCATGGGTGCGCGAATCGTCCAGCAATCACTTAAAAATAATGAATCAATAACCAATTAAAACCTAGAATTATGATTTACATGAATAACGTACGCGTCATAGAAAACGTCGTCGTCTATGGAGATGACAAAAAAATGAACGTTTTCTATCCCATTCCCGAGCAACCCAGATTCCGCTTGGACGACGAGGGTAAACCAATTTTTAAATTCCTTAAATACAAAATGCCCATCGATAGGGGAGATGGTAAAAAAGGGGGTGGATTTGCCGTGTTTGACGTAGAATTTACGATTCCAGATGACAAGATGGAGCGCATCAAGGAAAAACTGCAAGAAGAAGTCAATGCCAAAGCACAGAAAAGAAATATCAATCCAGTACCAGAGGTAAAGATTGCCACCATCAGATACACCGAAGGAACATCAAGATTGATGATCAGTGATGAGAACTCGGTATTGGTGGAGCGCATCATTGATGCAGGTAAGCCTTCTTTGTTTGGTAAAAATATAGCGACATTCAGTATGGAGCTGTCAGAACACGGCGCTACTTTCTTTGAACAAGCATTGCAAGGAGAGGGAGGTTTTGTTAGTGTGATGTATGAACTTTACTACGGTGCTAAATTACCTCCCTTACGTGTGACCGCTCGATTCAACGCGAGCTCATTTTACCAGTTTATCCAGGAAATTGATATCTCAGAGCGTGTTTGTGCCGAGGATGACTACCGTGAGACTTTGAATGAGATCATGGTAAAATCAGAATCCAGTAGGATCGATATAGACCCAGGGTCTGCAGATATTGATCCCAAGGTGATCGAGCAGGTGCGTACTTGGGCCCAGGGTGCATTGGATAAAGCGACCGAACGTTTGATGATCCAAGAGATGCAAATGGAAGATCCGGCCGAGGCCCGTAAATATTACCAAGAGCATGATATTGAAGACGTCCGAAAAGAAGTCACCAAAAGAGCCATCTCCAGTTACAAGCTCGATTATAGAGAGGAGACCTATGTCAACGTGAATATCAACCCGCAGGGTACGATGCCCAATATTACCACACTTAAGGATAAGAGTGGTGCGCCGATCAAATGGGAAGATTATGCGCAAGAGATTGACCTACAAGATAAGTTTTTTAAGCAAATCAATGCCAGAGTTAGGGTGAATGCACCCTTTGACGAAATGCCTATCCATAGTGTTGAAGTTAAGCTATCCTACAAAGGAGAGCCTATGGATGTGTTGGGAAGTGATGTAAATGGAGAGTACCAATTCTCCAGTGCAGAAGATACAGCCGAGTTTGCCACATTTATTCAGGACGATGACTTCCACTATGATTATAGTTACCAAGTCAATTACAAAGGATCTGCGCAAACATTTCAATCGGAGGTAATGTCTACAGACGAATCTGTCCTGACAATCAATGTAGATGAGATGGGGATCATCTTTGTTGAGGTACTTCCGGGTGATTTGGATTTTGAACAGATCAAACAGGCCCAGATTTTAATGGAATATGAGGCCAATGGTGTGGATAAAGTGGCGGATCAGTTCATCATGACTGCAGAACAACAACAGCACAAATTTGAGCATATCATCTTTAAAAAACGTACCGAACCTTACCGTTATAAGGTGGTATACAAAATGACAGATGGTAAAGAATTTACATCAGACTGGCAGGAAGGAGAGTCCAGTAGACTCTACATCAACGATCCTTTTAGTCAGACCAAAACTGTAGGTTTCAGATCGTTTGGGGATTTGGAAAACGATATCGCCAATATTTTTATTGATGCCACCTATGCAGACGAGGACAACGATTACCGAACCACCCAAACTATCGCGTTGTCTAAAGCTATTCCATTCTTTGATTGGACATTTCCGCAGATCAACAGCGCTGTGAATACCATTTCCTATAAAGGTCATATTGTAAGACACGATGGAACCAACGAGGATATCGCCGAGGTAGTTACTGAAGATTCAACCATCTTGGTGGGTGCCAAAAAAGACGATGTCTTTGAAATCAAAGTGAATCCGGGATTACTGGATATGGGAGGTACGGTAAAAATGGCCAACGTACAGTTGGAGTACAAGGATGAGGCCAATGATATTCTGGAAAAGGAAGACTTCACCTTCACCGCACAAAAGGCTGATGAAGTGGTTTGGAACGTGGATATCAAGGATAAAAACCTCAAGCAATATACTTGGAAAGCCACTTTCTTTATGACAGACAAAAGCAGGATCACCACTGATCCACAAACCACAGACGAACTCACCCTGTTCATCGATTTACCTTCAAATAGTTAATCATGTTATATCTAGAACCACCATTTCACATTATTGATGGCGTATCAATATTTCGTGATCACGAGGACAAGGAGCAGTATTACTATATGCCCATGGAGCCACAACTTACGCTCAGAAAACAAGAGGAAAGTGATGTGGGCATACCACAGATTCAATTGATCAAATACAGAGGAAACGCTGGGAGCGGTGGTTTCCTGAATTTTGATGTTCATTTGGGCCTGGATGGCGACAAGGTGGAGGAAATAGCCTCCACCATTCAAAGCAAGGATGGATTGGATAACAAGCCCAGGTTGGCTCCAGTACCTCTACTGGATGGATCTGTCAAATTGATGATGTTGGGTAAACAAACCGATGTGTCGGAAGATGGAACCGTGACTACCTCTGGTGGAGACGGTGAAGGTCCCAAATTCGTCACCAATATGGCCCATTATGCTAAACCCTCACTCTATGGAAATAACCAAGCGGCCTTTTCCGTACAGTTGGATGAGAGCGGGGTCGTAGCCGTGGAAGAATCTATCAAGGGACATATGGCACCCATCGGCATCGTTTATTCTCTGGAATATATGGCATTGCGGGATGGCTATAAGGTCAAAGCAACCGCTGACTGGAATAGGGTGCAAAAGCACCTGGAAGAATCATTCACGATTGATACGCCTGTATTTACATCCTCTATTGATACTGTAGTAGATGAACTCATCGAAGAACAAATCATCGACCTTCAGATTGATAAGCTATTCATTTCAGGAGATGATACCAGCGCTATGGAAGGTCGTATGGATATGGCGGTGAATGCTGTCAAAAGTATGGTGTTGGAGAATTTCTTTGAGCCGTCTTTAGATCCAGCGGAACGCGAACATGAAGAAGATTGGGTGGACGATGCAGTGCGTGTTGCAATGATGTTTGCCACCCACGGCGCTTCAGAAGCTAAATTGTTTTCTTATAAAAAGATAGATGTTACCAGAATTGACAAAAAGAAGCTAGATATCAGTATGTCTGAGCGTAGCGCAGTCATTAGAGGGATTTATCCGCAGGGACATTTGCAAGGGTTATTCAGCGTTTTGCAGGAACCAGATGTGGACTTAAGTCAGTTCATCATTCCGGTAGAACTGGACAGTGACTGGTTCAAGAAGCGCACGATCAATGTCATCGCTAGAACCGATTTTGATTCAGAAAACGTCGAATCCATCAACGTTAGATTAGCATACGGAGAAGATCATAAAAACGTGCTTCTGGAAAAAGGCAAGGATAAGGAAACAGTGGAGTGGTCTAGTTTGATCGTCGACGGGAAATTTGTGGATGAGGTCAAAGTAAGCTACCAGATCCATTTTAAAAGTGTGGACGGGAATGAACACCCACATACCTTGAAGTCGGAAGAATTTATTCGCACTACTGAAAACGTAGAAATCAGACCCAGGGACTTGTTTGGGCAAGCACCTATCGCTATCACAGCATTGAATTTCCCCTGGGAAACTTATTCGCATGTTGAGGTGACTACTGCCTACGTTGACGAACAAAACCAGATTGATCAGGAGGAGAGCTTTTTACTGGATAAAGAAAATGCCAGTGCAATTTGGAAATTATTTATTCTGGATCCGAGCCACAAAAAGTTTTCCTATAAGCTGCATTATAGAGCTGTTGATCACCAAGATGTGGAGACCGGATGGATAGAAACAGATGAGGAGCGCATCACCATCAGGGATCCTTTCCCCACCAAGCGCAAAATCAATTTTGTGGCGGCGATCGACTGGGAAACCATGCTCAATGTCTTTGTTGATGTAGTTTATGAAGACCTGGAAAACGATATCAGGGAATCCAAAAGCATTTCTTTCTCGCCAGACCGCAAAGATCCAAAAGAAGTCGTTCTTCAAGAGTTTGTGGATCCACAAAAACGCATCATTAGCTATAAGGTCACGTTGCTCTCCAATACTGGCGATATCACTGAAATCCCAGATTGCCAAACGCTTGCAGATCGTGTTTTTATCACTCCGCAGATGAAAGGGCATAAAATCTTGACGATTGATCCCAGCGGAATTGACTTTGACAAAAAGAAAATCAATAAGCTAGAGGTATCTCTTAGGTATGAGGATACGGAAGCTGGGTTGTCTTTTAAAGAGTCTTACGATTTCGCTTCCGCGGAAGACAGGCCTCGTCACTTTGAATACGATTTTGCCGGCGCTCCAACAGCTGGACCAGAAATGCAAATGCGTATTCGCCACAGCAACGGTATGCAACGTATGACAGATTGGGAGGTCATCACCGAGGATCCTCTCAAGTTAGAAATCGATTAACCATCATTAAAACAAAACATTATGTTAGAAATAGGAAGTAAAACATTTACTTGTGACGGTGTCACTGTATTTGCAGATCATGCAGATCCGGACCAGTTCTGGGCGTTACCTGCACCAGTTCAGATCGCCAGACGTGATCAGGATAATAAAGCCAAACTCACTTTCATCAAGTATGGAAATGTATCAGATGATCAAGTCAAGGGAGGCGGATTCCTGATGCTGGAAACCAATTTAAGGTTAGACAAAAACGTGGAGCGTAAAATCATGTCAAAAATCACCTCCATGGCAAAAGGAACACCAAAATTAGCCATCGTACCTTTTGACGAGGGGACGGTAGAGTGTATCGCCTTGGATCTACAAGGAGGCGGAGGTACTGAGGCCCAACTTTCCAGCGATGGAACTTTTCAAGCGGTAGAGCGTATTTTGGGAGGAACCGTTCCATCGCTCCATGGCGACAACTCGGCTGCCTTCAGTCTTAAATTAAGCAAAGAGGGAGCTGAAATCGTGGAAGGTGCTTTTAAGCAACGCGGAAATCCTGTAGGTGTGCTTTATAATCTTAAGTATTCAGGATTGAGACCTGCATTGGATGTAGAAATCAAAGCCAGTAAGAAAAAGATTTACAATCACTTTAGTGCAGGTCTGGATGCCCAAGTCTATTGGGTCCGTGCAGGAATTGAAGCTGGTTTTGAAAAAATGGTGGAAGACCAGGTTATCGAGATCAAGGTTATCAATTATTCTACAGAAGAAGATCGGGCCGAAAAGGAAAAATGGGCACTGGACTTTTTTAAGGAAAAAATGCTCCCGGAATTTTTTAAATCCTCACTTACCCCAGGAACCTTGGCGGGAGGTATGGCAACTCCAGAGAGTTTACAATCGGTTGCGACACAGGCGGCAAGATTAAGACCACCTCAAGCTGCCACTAGAGATGCGCAGGCAGCCGACGAGGCCGAAGATGATGATTCACCAGCACCTACCCCCAGTGCTCCAAATCGCCCCAGGCCTGATGAAAATACAGGGTCTGAAACAGAAGAGGGTAGTGTAGGAAGTCCACCGGCAGTGGCCAATGCCGTAGCAGGTGCGATCGCATCAGCCACGTCCATGCCGCCACAAACTGCCGCCGCAGCACCTAGCCCTCCTGCAGGAGCGGTGAATACACCTCATCCAGGAGCTGCAGCAGCGGCCGCACCTGCCTTGGTTTCTTTTAAACTGAAGATGCTGAAGCAAGTAGAGGAAAAAACCATGACTTTTAAGTACACTCGTTCTGAAGCCGTTCAGCGCACCTATGCACCTCAAGGTTTTTTAGGCTTGCTTTCCCAGGATCTTAAAGAAGATGGTTACTTCATCAATATTGATACGGATAGCGAATTCTTTAGCGAATTCAGGGTGATTGTAGAAGCAAAATTTGATCGACAAAAAATCGGTTTGGACTCTGCCCATGTAGGACTAAAGTATGGTAATGAAGAAGATAGTTTCAGGAAAACCAAAGACTTTGTTTTTGATCAAACTGAGCAAGAGAAAGTAGATTGGTTGGTGAAAAAAGCCGAAGGAGTTGACCATTATCAGTATTCTGTGCAATATCATTTTGATCCTGATTCAGATTGGCACGGCGAGCAAATGAGTTATGATTTTGAAAATAAGTCTACCGAAGATAGAACTTTACTCATACACCCTTTTGATAAATTACTCTTTTTGGAGGTCGAACTTTCGGCTGTAGATGTGGATTGGGATGAAATTAAGGAGGCGAGGATCCAACTGCATTATAAGACAGGTTCTGGTTGGGAAAACAAAGAGACCTTTTTCTTTCGCGAAAGCGATAATGAGAAAAAACATTGGAAAATTCGCAGCTCTGATATGGAACAGAAAAGTTATACCTATCAGGTGACTTATTTGTTGAAAGACGGAAGCGAAAGACAAATGGAGCAGCAAACTTCTGAGGCGAGTGCCGTGTCTATTCCAAATTTGTTTAAAACCATTAACATCGATTTTATTCCATTATTTGGACCAGATGAGGTGCGAAATGTATTTATAGACATTGAATACGAAGATGAAGAAAACGATCTTGTGGTTAAAGAAAGGGTCAAAATGGACGGGAAGGCTCCAGCAGATTTGACTTTTGAACTTAATATTCTTGACGATGCCAAGGGGACCTACAGGTATCGTACCACCATTGTTGGAAAGGACAATAGTCTTCAACGAGCAGACTTTATTGAAACAAAGGAGACGCTCAATGCAATTAGTTTAACTTAAAAATTACAGACATGGCAAAGCATGCAATTGTCATCGGAATCGATGACTACTCTATACAATCAAGCCATCCGCGCAATGCGGGACTTACATGGCCCAACTTACAATACTGTGGGGCAGATGCCGACGCAATATTTACAGTACTCACCACAAAATTCGGTTTCCCTAGGGAAAATATTATCCTGCTCAAAGACAACATGGCCTCCAGAAGAAATATCCTGAGTGCCATTACACAGGTGTTTCACAATGCCGATGTGGGAGACACAGTATTCCTATCTTATTCAGGACACGGCGGACTTTTACCTGCTTCTACGGATCCGGCTGAAACTCGATTTTTTCAATCCATAATTCCGTATGATGGAGATTGGATTTATGATTATCGCTTGCATCAAGCTGCACTCAGCGCTGGTTTTGATGCCAATGCAATCAACTTTACCTGTTTCATCGATTCCTGCCATTCCGGCGGAATGCATCCCAATGTATCCACGGATCAAGCCATTCAGCGCTCGGTTCCTTTCACCAGGGAAGTAGCAGATCTACTTCAACACATCAGGGAGGTTTGGCCCTTTGGTATTTGTTTACCAGATGGATCTGACGAACTTTTCCCTAATGTAAGCGATCCGGTGATTGAGGGAGATGTATTGGTGGATCTGGATGAAGACCCGAACAAAACCTTGGTAGCAGCTGCTCAGGCAACCTTGATCTCGGCTTGTAAATACCATGAGGTCGCTTTTGAATTAAGGAGTAAGAGACACGGAGCATTGACTCAGGCATTTATAGATGCAACCAGGGGTGATGTGAGTCAGCTCACCTATGACTCATTGATCCAGGAACTCGTACAACGGGTAGATCAGCTACTCACTGCCGAAGGAGTGCTTGACAACGCAAGCTATCCAGATCAAACGCCCAGCCTGAGAGGTCAACAAGGACGTATGGAGCAAATCTTCCTGGAAGGACACAATACATCAATACCAACTTAAAACCAGTTATTATGGCAACTAAAAGATCATTGACCGTTGGAATCAACAATTACAGCGTCTTTCAACCCAACGGCAGCGCGAACCTTTCCTGGTGCGCCAGCGACGCAAGAAAAATGAAACGACTATTAAGAGACAGTTTTGGCTTTACTGAGCAATATCACCTGGCTGATCTTAATGCTTCCAGGAATAATATTCTGGATACCTTGAGACATCTGATTCGGGTATCAGAAGCAGGGGATACCATCTGTTTTTACTTCTCTGGTCATGGAGCTAGGGTTCGTACAGACTTGAGTCGAGCAGACTGTGACAGTTATTACGAATGCCTCATTCCTGCCTCTGGTGGATATCTCACCGATAGAGACCTGACTGATATAGCGGATGATCTGTATCCCGACGCTGTCAATTTTACTGTCATCACTGACGCGTGTCATTCAGGCGGTATGCACAGTTCGGATGCCGATTTAAAATGTCGTACGCCAAGATTCACTAGAGGATTATTGGATGAGATTGTAGAATTCCTACAAACCTTGATACCCTTTGGTATTTGCGCTACCGACCACAGCGATTTACAAAATAATGTGGCCAATGTAAGCCAAAGCGAAGGGGTGATCGATCTGGATCCGGATCCCAACAAAACTTTGGTGGCGAGTTGTAAGTCTACCTTGATATCGGCCTGTCATTTCAATGAACTCTCATGGGAATCAGGAAGTATTAGGCAAGGATTATTTACCAAGGCTATCATGGAAACCATTACCCAATCCAATCCGGATACGGATTATCATGCGTTTATCCAGGCTTTGCAATCCAACGTGTCACAACGCATCAATAGTCTGATCAGAAACTCCAATCGCCCCAATGTGACCCAGACACCCCAATTGTTTGGACAGCGCAACCGGATGTCTGAACGTCTGCTAGAAGGTTGGATTGAAACACCTTTATTTCAATAATAACAGAGCATTGATCACTAAAAAAATCCGCTGGCGGTATATCTGCCAGCGGATTTTATATTATGTTTCAAATTTAATTGACCCTATTGTACCTTTCTACACAGGGCTCAATACAAAAGTATGAGAGTTCCAGCACATCACCGTCCAAGGTATAGTTAGCTTGGCAATTATTGATTTCTATACTCGTCGCAGCGGTGTTATATGTTCCTGTAGTGGTAGCCTGGGTGATACTACCAAAACAGAAGCCCTGGTTGCAATTGACAAGGTTTTGGGAGGTGAATTGAAGGGTTTTACCACTGGCGGGCTCAAAATTCCCGCTTCCATTCCCAGGATCAACGTAAATCGCAGTCAATTCCCACATGCCTTCTATGCCTTCATTGGATGAAGCAGCATCATCGTCTGACTGACAGGCTAAAAGTGTAATTCCTAAAAGAATAAGTGCTAAAAGTTTTTTCATGATGGTGTTTATCACATAGATGTTTTACTGACCATAAGGTTGCGTGGCAGGCACTACAACTGAGTAAAGAATATCAAGTATATTTAGGCATCAAACAGAACAAATGATTCTACAACATATATTTTCCGCTTTGATATTGATGGGCCTTACTGGAATTAATTCATTATCCTATGCTGCACCTATAGTTATAAGACCGACCGATTCGATAACCATTCAGCAAAAATTTGAAGGTTTTTTTGATTTTACCTATCAGACCGATGAGGGAAAGATTTTGTTGGAAGTCAAGGATTTGGAGTCTGACTTTTTGTATGTGCATTCTTTGACGACTGGCTTGGGATCTAATGATATCGGCCTAGACCGTGGTCAGTTGGGTGATGGTGTAGTGGTACGTTGGGTCAGAGCTGGAAATAAACTTTTACTGGTTCAGCCTAACCAGAAGTATAGAGCCAATTCTAACAACCTCAGCGAAAAAAAATCAGTAGAGCAAGCTTTTGCGAGATCTGTCCTGTATGGTTTTGAAATAAAATCCTCCAACAAAGACGTTTACACTATAGATTTAACTCCGTTTTTACTGGAAGATACACATCAAATAGCAAAGAGGTTGAAAGACAAAAAACAAGGCGTTTATAAATTAGAAAAGAGTCGAAGTGCCTTGTGGATGGAACGTACCAAGAGCTTTCCTAAAAACACGGAATTTGAAGCCTTGCTGACATTTAAAGGTACACCGACAGGAGGTGAAATTCGCAGCGTTGCACCAGACGCAGGAAGCGTCAGTGTGATTCAGCACCACAGTTTTGTCAAGCTTCCCGAGTCAGGTTATCAACCCAGAACTTTTGATCCACGTAGCGGATCGTTTTATACCAGCTATTATGATTATAGCGCTGACTTGGGTACACCAATTCAGAAACGTTTTATCACTAGGCACAGATTGGTCAAGAAACATCCTGAGCGACCTATGAGCGAACCTGTAGAGCCAATTATTTATTACTTGGATCCCGGAACACCTGAGCCAGTACGATCTGCTCTGTTGGAAGGAGCCAGCTGGTGGAACCAGGCTTTTGAGTCCGCCGGTTTTATTGATGCATTTCAAGTAAAAATCCTACCTGATGACGCTGATCCTATGGATTTACGTTACAATCTGATACAATGGGTTCATCGCAGTACCAGGGGTTGGAGTTATGGCGGTAGCATCACGGATCCCAGAACTGGAGAAATCTTAAAAGGCCATGTTAGTTTAGGAAGTTTAAGAATTCGCCAAGATTATATCATCGCTCAGGGCTTGGTCAAAGATCCATTTGCTGAGGGTGAAAACGCTCCTAAAGAAATATTAGATATGGCGCTTGCCAGAATCAGGCAATTAAGTGCTCATGAAGTTGGTCATACTTTGGGCTTTGCCCACAATTTTGCTGCAAGCGCCAATGGTCGTGCAAGCGTGATGGATTATCCGCACCCAAAATATAAGATTGAGCAACGCCAAGTGCTGTTGGATGATGCCTACGACATAGGAATAGGAGCATGGGACAAGCTGGCGGTCCAATACGCGTACGGAATTCCTCCCGCAGGAATAGAAGAATCTGACTATCTGAAAGCAGTCCTCAAAAAGGCCGAAGAAAAAGGTCTGGATTTTATTACCGACGCAGATGCCCGTTCTGCCGGAGGAGCGCATGCTACTGCTCATTTATGGGACAATTCTGTCAATCCAGTAGAAGAACTCCAGCATATGCTCGAAGTAAGAAAATTGGCCATGGAAAATTTTTCCTTGCACCAAATTCCCAATGGAAAGCCATTGAGCGAACTAGAGGATATTTTTGTTCCCCTGTACTATGCGCACCGGTATCAAACGGAAGCTGCCGTGAAATGGATAGGAGGACTGCGATATTCTTACGCCGATAAAGGGGAGCCCGCTTTTACTTATCTCGACAAAACAGAACAGCAAAAAGCCTTACAAGCGATTTTAGAAACCCTTGATCCAAAGGTCTTGCGGATGCCTAAGCATGTGGTTGATATGTTCCCTCCTAGGGCTTATGGCTACCCTCGCAGCAGGGAAAGTTTTAAATCGCGAACAGGTGTGGCATTTGACCCCATCAATGCGGCTGCCACCAGTGCTGATATGACGTTGAAATTGCTATTACATCCGCAACGACTGAATCGTCTGGCGCAAATCGGAGTATATGAAAGTCAAAGAGATTTTATAAAACTAGAGATCGTACTCGATCAACTTTCAAGGAAGGTATTTGAAAATAAGCCTAAGGATGCTTACGGTGCTTTGATACACGAACAAATTCAGGACATCACTTTGCATCATTTGATTCAGGTTTCCAGAAGCGACAAGAACACCATCCAGGTCAAAGCCACCGCCATGCAAGAGCTGGAAGAACTTAAAAAAAGAAAGTCTGGATCTAAAGACGTTTTTGACAAGGCTTTGGTCAAACAGTTGACTTTCTATGAAAAAAATCCGGAAGCTTTTCAGCCAATTGAACTACCAGACTTACCAGATGGAAGTCCGATCGGCTGTTACCAGAATTTTTAAGATTACATCTCTGGATAAATTAAATGTTGGGGCCTTTATACAGATGCGTCGCATATCTATAAGACATACCGGCATGCTTGAGCGAACAATTGAGCTTGCAAACTAAAAATCTAATTCCCATTGCCTATTGAAGTTGAGCGTTATCTGGGAAATGTGATAACCATCCACTCATGTCGGATATGATTGTTTAAACATCAAAGATAAAATATAGATCCTGGCACTCGCTTTGTTAAAACAAGCATTGCTGGCCGTGATTCAATGAGATCTTTTCCAGGCGGAGTAATTTTTCCTTGGCACGTAATCCGCCGGCATAACCGGTAAGTGCTCCGTTGGATCCCAAAATCCTGTGACAGGGAATGATAATGGAAAGTCGGTTGGCTCCATTGGCAGCTGCTACCGCCCTGATCGCTTTTTCGTTATGTAGCTTTCGCGAAAGCGCAGCATAACTACACCAAGTTCCATATTGTACCTGCTGTAGCGCCCGCCAAACTTGTTGCTGAAACTCAGTCCCGACCAAATGCAATGGCAGGTTGAATTCGGTCAGGCGACCTTGAAAATAAGCTTCGAATTGATGAATTGCTTCTTGATGTAATGGATGAATCTGCTCTATGTATTTGCTATGGAGAAGTTGCTGAAGACTGCGATCCTGAGCCTCCCGTTGTTTCCTATATTTCCAATCGGCCATACACAAACGCTCCTTATAAACACCCAGCAGCAAGACTCCTAGCGGAGAATCATACGTATGGATCAGAATATCACTCATAGCGCAAGGCTTCGATCGGATCCAGTTTGGCAGCTTTGATGGCGGGAAGTACACCTGAAACCAGGGTTATTAGAATTGATATGATCATTGCCCAGCTAATCGCATACCAGGGGATTTCAAATCCAATTTCAAAAATCCTGGAAACAATCCATCCAATCAGCATCCCGAATAGTATGCCTACAAAACAGCCGTATTGACTGATAAGGAATGTCTCGATAAAGAATTGCCAGGAAATAGTACTTCGTTTAGCGCCTAGTGCTTTTCTTACACCTATTTCCCTGGTACGTTCTGTCACAGAGACCAACATAATATTCATCAATGCGATCGAAGAACCAAAAATAGTGATGATGCTAATGACAAAGGCGGCTACATTTAAGGCGCCTTTGGCGGCCAGGAATTGAGCCATCAATTGATCGCTTTGAACAATGCCAAAATTATCTTTTTCAACCGGTTTGAGGCCTCTGATATTACGCATCAACAGCATGGCTTCATCTTTGGCATTGGCCATGAAATTTTCATCAAAAACTTTTACACTCAAATCATAATTGATACCGGGTTGGGTGTAAATGCGTCGAGCCATTCCTATAGGTATCAATACCCGGAGATCAACATTGTTGCCAAAGGTGGAACCCTTTTCCTTTAGCACACCTATCACATCAAATTTATTTCCTCGGATATTCAAGGTTTGTCCCAAGGCATTCATACCAGGAAAAAGATCCTCTTTCATATCGCTACCGATGACGCATACTTGGGAATTATTTTTAATATCCAGGGCAGAAAACATACGACCGCTACCAAGTTTTAATCCAGCGTTCTCGGCATAATTTTCATCAACACCAGCGATGATCACTTTAGGTTTGGTTTTACGGTCACCACTTTTGACCTCCTGACTACTCGTCGCCTGAAAAGAAACTCCTACCTGACTGGCTGGAGCATCAAAAGCTTCTTTAAATTCCTGAACTTGACGGTAAGTAATGATAGGGTGGGCCTTAGGACGTTCTCCGCTACCTCGACTCTGAAAATTAAAGGCATAGCGTTGGATATAAAATGTATTGGTTCCTATACCTGAAAAACCATTTCCTAAGGTGGAGGAGAGTGCATTGACCGAACTAAGGATTCCGACTAAGGCCGTGATTCCTATGGCTATAATGATCACAGTAAGGATGGTGCGCAGTAGTTGTCCCTTGATACTTTGTTGCGCAATATTGATGTTTTGGCGAAATAATCCCAGCATACCCATAAGACTTATTAGCAGGTGAAAAGTTACAGGATCTGGATCTTAATTCTGGCTTAAATGAGCGGATTTTATGCCCCATACTTTTTAGAGACTGTATATTTGCAGCCTTAATACAGCTTTATGGCCCAGAAACCCTCCATTCCCAAAGGTACCAGAGACTTTAGTCCGTTGGAAGTACAACGACGTCGATATATCATGTCCATTATTCAAACGCATTTTGAAAACTACGGCTTCATGCCCATTGAAACCCCCAGTTTTGAGAATTCTGACACATTGATGGGTAAATATGGTGAAGAAGGTGACCGACTGATCTTTAAAATACTGAACAGTGGAGATTACTTAAAGAAGACCAGGGAGGAAGACCTGACTCAAGGCAATGAAGCTGCGCTGACACCAAAGATTTCAGAAAAAGCCTTACGGTATGACCTAACTGTACCATTTGCCCGTTATGTGGTGCAGCACCAGAATGATATTGCCTTTCCTTTTAAGCGATACCAAATTCAAAATGTTTGGAGGGCTGATCGTCCACAAAAAGGTAGGTTCAGGGAGTTTACACAATGCGATGCCGATGTTGTGGGAAGCAACTCATTGTTGCAGGAAGTCGAACTCATCCAACTTTATGACGCGGTTTTTACCAGTCTGCAGTTAGACGGTTGTACGATCAAGATTAACAACCGTAAAATTTTGGCGGGAATCGCTGAGGTGATTGGGGCTGAAGATAAACTGATTGATTTTACGGTCGCTCTGGATAAACTTGATAAAATCGGCAAGGAAAAAGTCCAACAGGAAATGTTGGATAAAGGTATTGCGGGGGAAGCTATTGAAAAATTAGATCCTGTATTCACACTCAGCGGAGGATACGCGGAAAAAATGAAGAGTATCAAATCTCTATTGAACGATTCTGCCGTGGGGATGAGAGGAATCGAAGAATTGGAATTCATCAACGATTTTATTCAACGCATACCACTGAAGACCGCTCAATTGGATCTAGATATTACGTTGGCCAGAGGATTAAATTATTACACGGGTTGCATCTTTGAGGTAGCAGCTCCAGAAGGTATTTCCATGGGAAGCATCGGTGGTGGAGGTCGTTATGATGACCTGACTGGTATTTTTGGTATGAAGGATATGAGTGGTGTAGGTATCAGTTTTGGTTTGGATCGTATTTATTTAGTGCTGGAACAGTTAAATCTTTTCCCTCCGTCAGTAAGAGCAGGGGTAGAGGCCTTGTTTGTTAATTTTGGCGCTAATGAAGCAGCCTATTGTGCAGGATGGGTGTCTCGCTTTCGCGAAAGCGGCATCAAATCCGAGCTTTACCCAGATGCAGCCAAAATGAAAAAGCAAATGACTTATGCCGACCGCAATGAGATTCCTTATGTGATTATTGCGGGAGAAAACGAGATTAACGCTGGAAAATTAACCTTGAAACATATGGCTACTGGTGAAGAGGAAAAACTTGATCCTCAGGATATCATCCAACGCTTGAGCAATTAAGGAAAAGAATGATTATAAAAAAAGCCTTTGAATAATTTCAAAGGCTTTTTTATGGATGTAAACTTTATTTTATTGGATAATCACCTTACGGGATTGTGGACCAAAATTAGTGTCCATGGTTACAATGTAACTTCCGCTGGCTATTCCCTCGGTGGATACAGCGATCACACCTTGTTGATCAGATACATCCCAGGTAATCACTTGTTGCCCTAGCATATTGGTCAGGGACATCGTTTCAATTACCAGGTCCTGGGCTCTTCTTACATTCAAGCTGTTCTCACCGCTTGGTGTAAAGACAACCAAGTCCCCTTCGGCAAGTACCACATCGCTGTTACTTAGGGTAGATGGTGTTTCAAATACGATAGAGAATCTGTCGTCGTAAATACCGCTATTTAGAACTGGACTCACGTAATCACCATTCATCAAGTCAGTATACGTGTTGTCTACCGCATCTTTAAGGAAAAATTTCTGATTCGGATCTACGTTTTTAATTCCATCCAATTTAATGGTAATTGATCCTGAGCTTAAAACTTTTACACTTAATGGTAATTCCATAGTACTGCTAAGTCCTGGTATACCTTGGATCACCGCTTTTTCATTTCCAATGATAAAGGCCATATCATCCATTTGCTCATCATTTCTCCTACCATCAAAACCTCTATCATAACCCATAGTGGCGTTAGGGTCTAATGTAAGTAGTAATTGTCTGTGGATCACATTGGGTCCATCAAATCCAATTCTGAATTTGGTTCTCGGATCGGTTATGGTATTGTAATCTCCATAAGGATCAGCCAAGGCCCCGCTGCCTGGAGCAGCTACAAAAATACTACCACCAGAAGCTTCTGTTACAAATTGTCTCTGATCATTGCGGAATCTGATGTTCCCATCATTAGTTCCAGTGACAAAGAACCCTTGTGCTACGGGCACAAATCGTTCAGGCACTTTGGTAGCGATACCTCCTTGATTGATATCAGGGTGGGAAGTACCTAAGGTAGCATTACCAACTCCACCAGAGTAATTGTACATGGCATAACCACCTTGATAATTTCTATAGACATGCGTATTACCGCCCCAGTGTTCCCAGAAATAAAGGGTACCATCCAGCTCTGGGTTGTCAGCGATAAATTCGTGAGCATCCAAAGCACTAGGGTAAGGGTTCCCTATCAAGTAGTCATTTCCAGTATTAATAGGAAGGTTGATATCGCCATTGTTGGGTTTACCCTGGAAAACATAGTTTTGTTCACCAGTTATATCAGTTCCTTTCATTGTCCATCCTTCACCTGGTTGCAAGGCACCATTTTGGCCTACATATTCCCAGTTTGAATAAGTTCCACTGGTTAGGTTACCATATTTATAGATCCATCTGGTTGATATGGAAGCCGCTGTGCTTGCATTTCCTGGAGCACCGTTGTATTGATTGTATGCTGTCCAGTTAATATCGCGTGGGTTATCGACTAAAGTCCCGTCCTTAAATACTTGATTCAATGTGAATCCATTATTAGTATTGGGATCTGTAATCAAACTCACAGGAGAGGACCAATAATTGTAGTCAAATGTTACCCCAGTACCTTGCTGATCTCTTTCCAAGACTCCAGTGGTGGTAGTCGCCAAGTCACTGTCAGTCGTCTGTACCAATTGAGATTCCCCAATCAAATCTATTTTACTTTGTAGGTCCAGTAAGTGAGTAACTGTCAGACCGTGATCATTATCAACGGTAAGCTGATCGGTATCAACAAATAAGCCCAATACGGTAGCATCTGTATGATCAATCGTAACCGCGTGATCTGTGGCTACAATATTCCAGTCGATACTATGTACAGTTCCATTGATTACACGTGTACTCGCAGGCGTGTGTAATCTGGATCCGTTGGCCCAGCTCGCTGTATCCTCCCAATCACCATCGGCGGCAGATCTATAGGGAAGCGGGGCAGTTTGGCTTCTCAGCTCAAAATAATTTTCATTCCCCATTCTACCATGTCCTTGGTTGACCGATTGGTCATTGAGTGAAGTACCCAAGAAGCTGTTCATGCTATAATAAGCTTTCAAGGACGAGTAGGGGATCCCTGCGATCTCGTTTTTGGTTATACTACTAGGAATCACCGAACCAGCCAAAAAGTCTGATTCATCGCGTAATTCTTGGTTCATCACGTAACGCAATTGGTTTGCGGTTAGCGCAATCCCCCACATTCTTATCTCGTCGATTTCACCTTTAAAATGATCATAAGTAGTCTCGTCAGCGTCTATACGTGCTCCGATTCCCAAAAGGTTTCCATCAGGATCTGGTGCTTCCAGTGTTGCTTCAATGTCTAGCACACCATCAATATAGATCCGTGCTATGGCACCGTCGTAAGAGAACCCGATATGTCTCCAAGTTCCATCATTCAGGGCTGTATTAGAAATTAATTCTTGAGGCGTGGTCGCATTCCATCGCAAGGCAATGTGATTGTCAGTCATTAGAGATAATTGGAAACCGGTACCATTTTCTCTTTTAGCTACAATCGTACGTTCCGTGTTCGTAGCGTTGTTTCCTTCACTTATGATCCATGCACTACAAGAGAAAGTACTTCCTAATCCTGGTGGATTATCCACTGTGATATGGTCATCCACACCGTCAAACACTACACTGCGGTCTTCAAATGTAACTTCGGTGATTCCTAATGTAAAATATTTAGTTCCATCAAAGTCATACTTAGTACGCTGATATATACCATCTTCAACAAAGAATCTAGTTTCTAAACCAGTAGTGAAGTTAGCATCATCAGCCACCAATAGCACGTAGGCTCTATTGGCTGTAAGAGCAGGAAGTCCGGCGAAATCTGCGGTCTCAACCCTCATTTCAGTGGTAGGTACATCTGTAGTGGTCACCTCATTAGCTTTCCATTTGCGGTTCATTACCGTAATGTTTGTTGTCACCGCATCAGTTACTCCTATATCGTGACTGATGATTGTTCCAGAAGCATTGGTATCTTGACCATTGTGTCCCCAGAAAAGGAAGTCTTGATCATTTTCAAAAGTCTGGCTATTCTGCGTACCCAAATCTTCAACTCGATTCAGTCCTAGGGCTACAATACTTGTAGAGTTTTCACTTTTGGATTGTTTTTGGAATAATTCAGATTTGTCATCCCTTCCGATGGCAGCAACATCATAATTAAATGAGGTGTTGTTTGAATAATCCCAAATCACTGCATCATCAGCATTGAGGTAATCCCAGTCGGCTGCATGATCATCTGCGGTACTGGTGGGGTTGTGCAGGGAAACCCCATTTTTAATGGCTAGATAAGAATAGATTCTTTGCTGCACAAGTTCACTTTTGCGATCTCTGTAACTGAATACCTCAGTGATCTCACCATTCAAGTGGGTTTCAAAAGGCAAGCCATTGAGTTGGTAACGACCTGCAGCTAGATAATACGGGCGGTTAGTGTATCCGTGGAAATCAAGTGTTTGTCTGCTGACTTGAGTTACTCCCGTTTGGTTATCAATCTTTCTACCATTGAGATAGATCTCAGTAGAGTTATTGGCAGGGTTGTTTTTGACATTAACAATATGAACATCATCAAAAGTTCGCGTTGTATTAGAAAACGATCGACCATAACTTCCATCAGTAGGGTCATTTTCTGAAACGGTACCAACACTATGCGCCAATACTTCGTCATCAAAACGTACGGATACTGGTCCCCAACCCAATCCAGAAGGATCTTTCGCGGGATTGATGGGGGCAGACTTAGCACCAATCAACATGGTTTCACCAGCTAGCGAATTGGTCATATCTATAGTACTGCGTACAACGATCCAATAATCATTTGAATTGAATCCTCCTTTTCCACGCATGTGTTGTTGCTGTGAACGATCAAAAGCTACAGTTGGATTAAAGTTAATATTATTGGTTACGTTATTGGCATATTTGGGAGCATTGGCAGCTGCCTCAAAAGCATCATTATCAAAGGCTAGGTCTTCCCAAGTAGTCAGTGTAGTACCGTCTGTGGAAGGAATATCTGTGGAACGCAACCACAGTGTTAGCTGATCATTTACATCAGCTGGTCCATCCGGAGCAAACTGCTCAACAGTACGTCGTCCAGTAATAATGATGTTGTCAAACAAGGCTCCATCGTCTCTTGTGCCGTCTCCGTCACTGGCAAAACTTACTCTAAATCTTACGGCTGGATTGTTTTCAAGTACGGCAGGAAGTGCATGTGATGCTTCTTCAAATCTGCTCAAACTCGAGCCAAGATTGGAATTATCTCCAGTCCAAGCATCGGCGTTATTGGCAAAACCATCCACATCACCGCTGTTATACCAGTTCGTTCCTGAAGTATCACTACCTAAAACATTCCATGTAGTTCCATTGTTTGCACTGTATTCTACACGCATACCATCATCGGTATCATTGGTGTTAGTTCTAAAGTCAATATATAAGTTAAGATCTGAATAGCCTACGGTAGAAATAGTAGGGCCAGTCACGCTAGCACTTCTTCCTGCTGGATAGTTGTTCCAATTGTCAGTGTACCAGTAATTTCCTTCACCAGGCTCATTGGCTACCGTACCTACACTCCATCTAAATCCACCATTGGTACTGGAATTCCAACCTGCAGCACCATCGTCGAAGTTTTCATAGAAAATAGTAGAAACTGGACTAGCTGAAGTAGCTTGAATATCAAAATTGTAGTTCGCTTCATCTGCATCATCAGATACTATGGTAACAGTGGCATTACTCGTACCCAATGTGGCTCTAGAGAATACTATAGTAAAGTTTTCAGAACCACCGGAAGCAATCGTTGTAGCAGGAGCACTGGAAACACTAAAGTCACCAGCATTGGCTCCAGTAATTTGTATCACCGGGCTACCTGTCAAGGTAAGTGCGCCACTACCTGTGTTTTGAATAGAAAAAGTTTGGGAAAGGGAATTGTTCCCATCAACGGTCCCAAAGTCTGTGTTGTCATTAGTGTCGGGTGTATTGTCGCCATCCACGATACCATTTCCATTCCCTATAATGTTGATCTCAGGTCCTGTGGCACCACAGCCACCACCATTGACGTTGAAAAAAAAGTCAGTTCCAGACTGTGAGCCATTAATTCTGGCATTGAGCACTGTGGCTCCGCCGGCAGTAATGGTCATGTCTCCGCCACCATCCCAACCATCATTGGCACGGTCGTAGAGTCGCACTCGATAATTATTACCGTTGGGAAGACATCCTAGATTAATATTAGTGTAGTAAGATACTGATGAACCTGTGTAACATTCGGCTGGATTACAGTAGCGTCCAATCTCAGTACCACTAGGGTCGTACATAATGATATAGTTTTCTCCCGAATAGGCAGGCCAATCAATCTCCATATTGACTTGGCTGCTCTGGGCATTAGCCATTGCCGAAACGAAGAAGGCGAAGGCCAAAGAAAAAAAACTGTACTTAGGGAAATGAGTAAAATTTTTCATGCGTTATGGAATTAGGGTTCCTATCGCACGAATCTACGGGTCGTTCATCGTTAAAATCTAATTTTGAACTATAAAATCGCTAAACAGCATAATTAAAGTGCACTTTATCGATAAATCCAGCAATTATTTACTCCATAAACGGCATTTAAATTTGCCTTTAAACGATTTAATTAACTTATGGTAAAATTATGAATTAGCATTTGTGTATTTATTAGCTTACTATGGATATCCAAGACGAACCTCTTATCTTTACCTCACGGATCAATATTCATGAAAAAGAACAAGGTCACCCTCAAGCAGCTCGCCGAAGAATTGGAGTTATCGGTTTCTACCATCTCAAAGGCCCTGAATAAAAGCAACGAAATTAGTGAAGAGACTACCCAACGTGTGGCCGAAACAGCCCAAAAGATGGGATATAAAAGTCCTTCTACTTCTGGGATCCAGCAAACCATTTCGGTATTAATTCCTGATATAAAAAACGACTTTTTTGCCATGGTACTTAACGGTTTGGGAAACGAGGCAAGGTCACAGGGGTTCAAGCTGGTTACAGCCATTACCCATGAGTCGCTGGAGGAAGAGATAGACTATATACGTGCCCTAGACACAGACGCAATTGATGGATTTATCATTGCAGTGGCGCGAGAAACTCAAGAAAGCGAATCTTACGATCACTTTGAAAAACTTATCGCTTCTGGTAAACCTGTGGTCATGTTTGATCGGGTAGTAGACCACCTTGAATGTGACAAGATTGTCAATGATGATTATTTGTCTGGAAGCCGGGTGGTTGAAAGTCTCCTGGAAAGTGGCGATCGACATATTTGTATGGCAAGTACCATTAGCTCACTCAGCGTTGGCCGTTTGAGAGAGGAAGGAATCCGCAAGCAACTCTCCAAACATCAGGATGTGATCTTTAATTATATCACGGAGGTAGAAGAAGAACGTTTTCTCCAACGCATGGAAGATGCCTTAAAATATGATGGGATTCAATCGGTGATTGCGCTAGACCAGCTGGCAGGTGTCCATACGTTGAACAAAGCTCAGGAGCTTGGAATCAAAGTCCCTGAAGAACTACAGATCATCTGTTATTCCAATGGAGCACTAGCCAGATACGCCTTTCCAAAAATGACAGTCGTCGATCAACATGCCGAAGAGTTGGGTAAAAAAGCTTTTATACGCATGCATAACCTGATTAAGAATAAAGACGAGGTCAAGGTCACCAGAGTACATACTTTAAAATCTACATTGGTTAAAAGAGGAACAACACGTCAATAAGTCGATATATTATATGAGCAATAAAAATATTGACTGTCCAAGGCTTCTAAAACCATAAGGGTTAAATGAATGGAGTTGGACTTTCTTAAATCGGGATCCAACATCAAAAAATTGACTGTTACGAGCGCAGTCTTTAAAGCATCGGTTATCACCGACCTATAGATCAAAGTTATTTTCTGACAAGTACAGGGAAACTAATCTTTTCTTTCGCTTAAAGCGAAAAAAAACTCCCCTACAAAAAAAGTAGAGGAGTCTTGTAGCGTGGGGCGGGCACGATCCGCCGACCTCAGCATTATGAGTGCTGCGCTCTAACCAGCTGAGCTACCACGCCATTATGACCTACGTCATTGCTGTTTTAAGCGGCTGCAAATATAAGTTTATTTATCTTTTTAAACCAAACAACACTCTTGTTAATTTTTGGGCAAATTCACTTTTACTGTAAAAGTTTATGTTCTATATTGCCAGCAAACACAAACCAATGCAAGAACCAATCAAATTTGACCTAGAGTTTCCCATCCAGGCTTCTCCCTCCTTATTATATCAGCATATTGCCACTCCCTCTGGAATGTCTGAATGGTTTGCAGACAATGTTAACAGTAGGGGAGAGTATTTTAGATTTATTTGGGACGGACAAGAAGAAAAAGCCAAAATTGTAAAGCGTATAGGTGAGGAAAGAGCCCGTTTCCAATGGGATTATGATGAGGATACCAAAAAGTACTTTGAATTGAGAATTCAAGTGGATGAGATCACCAAAGACGTATCTTTAATGATTACAGATTTTGGCGATGATGAAGACGAGGTAGACGAACAAAAAATGTTTTGGGAGAACCAAATTAGCACCTTAAAAAAAGTACTGGGATCCCGATAAGTATATCAATAACACTAAATTTGCAGCCCTGGATTTTCAGGGCTTTTTTTATATCAAACGATGATCATATTAAATAAGGAACTCGTATCCACCGATGAAGCAGTCATCCCGTTTAATAATCGGGGTACTTATTATGGAGATGGCATTTTTGAGACCTTAAGATGTTATCAAAATGAAGTGATGTTTTTAGAGGAGCATTATTTCAGGTTAATGTCGGGCATGCGTATCCTGCGCATGGAAATTCCTTCATTCTTCACCCCAGAATATTTTGCCGAACAAACCCAGCGACTATTGGATGTGCATCAATTGAAAGATCACGCTAGACTGCGTATTAGTGTATGGCGTGTAGCAGAGGGGTTTTATACGCCGACCAACCAGAGCGTAGGATTTTCCATGCAGGTGAGTACGCTGGAAGGTCCATACACCAACGACCGACCCAAACTGATCGAGTTGTTCAAGGACCACTATATCTATGCCCAATTGTTGAGTTCGATCAAGTCTACCAACAAAGCTGTAAATATACTGGCTGGGATATATGCATCAGAGAACGACTATGATGATATGTTGTTGATGAATGAAAAAAAGATGATTGTTGAGGCGATTTCAGGGAATCTGTTTCTTGTTAAAGATAAAGTGATCAAAACACCGCCTATACAGGATGGGTGTTTGGATGGTATCATGCGGGAAAAGGTGATCAACCAAATTAAAAAGATGCTCAATTACGAAGTGGTGGAAGAAACCATCACACCATTTGAGTTACAAAGAGCAGACGAACTTTTCACCACCAATGTCATTCAGGGAATCCAAAGCGTAGGTCAATATCGCAAGAAGGAATACAACAAAGAAACAGCAGATGAGCTACTGTCACTGATCAATGATGGTCTATTTAAGTAATCAATTATAAGAAGGGTTTTCTGGAGCATTCGACCAGAGTTCATAGGCTCCACCCAGTGTTTTCATATTCCGCTTCCAGATATCGTGCATGTTATCCGATAACAATTCCTTGCTATCTGTATTTTTAGCTACGACCCAAGAATTTCCATCCAACTCAGTCTCCAGTTGACTGCGTTCCCAACCTGAATAACCTAAAAAGAATTTAATTTCATTCCCGGTGATTGTGCCACAATTGATCAAGGCACTCACCACATTAAAATCTCCTCCCCAATAAATACCATCTTCTATCAAATGAGAATTTGGTATCAAATGCGGGATGTTGTGTAAGAAATAAAGATTATCCATTTCTACCGGGCCACCCTGGTAAACCTCCAATTTAAGTGAGATCTCAGGAATTAGTTGGTCCAGCGTACAATCAAGAGGTTTATTAAGGATAAAACCTACTACACCTTCAGTATTAAACTCTGTAAGGAGTATGACGGATCTAGAAAAAGAATCATCACCGATGATGGAAGGTTCGGATATCAGAAGCTTCCCTTTTTCTGGTAAGACTTGTTTCATAAGCATCTAATATTATTTAAACATACTCAATTTTTTTTGAAACAAGCGATTTCTTAAAATATTAACATTTGAGACACCAATGAACGGTAAAAAACAACTCAAAAAAGAAGCTCCATTTCAGTCATCTGAAATGGAGCTTAATCCTTTGATAAACTAAAATACCTAGTTTACTGCTTTTTGAAGGTCGCTACCAGCTTTGAATTTTACTACTTTCTTAGCAGCAATTTTGATAGTTTTTCCTGTTTGAGGATTTCTTCCTTCACGAGCGGCTCTTTTGGAAACGGAAAAAGATCCAAATCCTACTAGAGACACACGGTCACCTTTTTTAAGAGACTTCTCAACATTTCCTAAGAAAGACTCTAATGCTTTTTTTGCAGCTGCCTTGGAGATGCCAGCGTGCTCTGCCATTCCTTCGATTAAATCTGTTTTGTTCATAATAGTGTTTAAATTAATGTTGGTTAAACTAAAACGTTTGACAAATTTATACGGATTATGCGATCATGCAAGTAATACTGCGGAAAACTCGGTAGAATGTTCATAAAACCGACGGATTGTTGATAACTTAGTGTAAATCATGGAGGTTTTTATCTACCCCACGTCAAATCTGGCCTCAGCGTTAATTGAGTAACCATTAAGCAAATCTTTTACCGACATACGTTTTTTATTCGGTAATTGTATTTCTTCAATTTCTATCAGGTTTGTGGCGCAAGCCACCATTATTTTACGATCCTCGACAACTATGCTTCCGGGAGACATGGCGTGTTTTTTTTCAACCACTTTGGTTTTATGAATCTTTACTTGTGTCCTCTCCCCATTAATTAAACAGGCCTTGGCGACAGGATAAGGATATAACCCCCTTACCATCGCATCAACTTCTCGTGCCGTAAGACTGAAATCTAATGTAGTATTGGTAGGGTTGAGCTTAGGTGCGGGTTGAAGATTTTGATGTTCCTGTTGTGATATGGTTTCTACTTGCCCGTCTGCAATAGCATCGACGGTTTCCAAACTTAGTTTTGCTCCCAGTTCCATCAGTTTTTTATACAAACTCCCTACATTTTCATCTTTTTCTATGGGTATTTCCCGCTGCTGGATGATCGCCCCTGTATCTATCTTTTCATCGATAAAAAATGTGGTGACTCCTGTTTTAGATTCTCCGTTAATAATAGCCCAGTTAATAGGAGCCGCACCTCGGTACTGTGGCAGTAAGCTAGCATGAAGATTGAAAGTTCCCATTGGAGGTAAGGACCAAACGATTTTAGGAAGCATTCTAAAAGCTACGATCACCTGTAAGTCCGCACCAAAAGTCTTTAGCTCTGCCACAAAATCTTCAGATTTTAGATTGGTGGGTTGAAGGACTGGTATTTCATTTTGCACGGCGTATTGTTTGACATCGCTTTCATGTATGCGACGTCCCCTTCCAGCAGGTTTGTCAGGCGCTGTAATCACCACAACTACTTCATGGCGGGAGTGATGTAGTTCCTGTAACACGCCGGTGGCAAATTCAGGTGTGCCAAAAAAAGCGATCTTCAAACTCTTACTCATATTACTTGGTATTTATTCTCTGTGGTTATTCGGATTAGTCTTTGTTCAAGCAAACTTCTGATCATCGGCACCAAGTCCTGTATATCTACCTCCAACTCGTTGCTGATGGATTGCAGACTTTTGGATTCTTTTTGTAACAAATGTAAGACCTTATCATGCATTAGGCGAGTCGTTCCCTTAGACTTTTTGCATACAGAACATCGGCCACAGTCTTGCCTGATCGATTCGCCAAAGTAAGCCAATAACAATCGGTTAATACACTGCTTTTCCTGTGTTAATATTCCAATCAGCTGTTGTAGCTTATCCATCTTAAGTTGGTTTTGCTGTTTCAATATTCCAGCAAACCTATTGATGGTACGATCATCATCCCTGGGTTCCAGATAGGTGATTTGAGTGTCACAGTCCAGAATCTGTGCATCGATGAGTTCGTGACGTTCCAGTAACCTCAAGGCGTCAATCACCTCTTCTTCCTTGCATTTACTGCGTGCCGCCACCAGCGCTGTGTTGACTTCAATACTTTGATGTCGACTGGAACCATAGGTGCGCAATACGGATTGTACGATGGCGTGTTCCAATGGCCGTGTTTGGGTGAAATCAGTTATGCGGTTTCCGCTTTCGCGAAAGCTTACCACTGATCTGCGGCGATAGCTTTGGGATAAACTAATAATGCTATAACGGTCCAAGGCAAGAAGAGCATTATAACACTGTAAACCGTTAAACCCATAAGTCCCACAAAATTCAGAGAATGACAAGGGATAAGTTTGCTGGCCGCCCTCTCCCAGCGCAATGTTGAGATAATTGGACAACTTGCGGTAAACCTTCTTCAAATCATCTACCGTTGGCTGACTTTTGACAAACTGGTTGTAGGCGTGTTCAAGGTCATTGACATTGTAGATCAACCTGGCGACGCTGTTTTGGCCGTCTCTTCCTGCACGACCGGTTTCCTGATAATAACTCTCTACACTATCCGGCAATTGCAAATGCACCACGCTGCGCACATTGGATTTGTCAATACCCATTCCAAAAGCATTGGTAGCTACCATGATCTCTGGCGTACCCTTCATCCAACCATTAGAGGCTTTTTCCCTTTGCGTCGCAGTCAAGCCACCGTGATAATAGGTAGCAGACAACTGATGCTCCTGCAACAACCGAGCAAACTCTATGGCGTTCTTTCGGCTGCGCACATAACTGATACTTGGTCCTGGATATTTATGGTAAAAATCAATCAAAGCCTGACTTTTGCTCGACGTTTTTTTAATTTGATAGGCAATGTTAGGGCGTTCAAAACTGGATTTAAACACTTTTGGGTCCTTCATCTCCAATACTTGTACTAGGTCCTCTTGAACTTTAGGAGTAGCTGTAGCCGTTAGCGCCAGCATAGGAACTGTAGGATGTAGTTCTCTGAGGAAGTTCAATTGGCGATAGGCGGGTCTGAAATCATGTCCCCATTCACTGATACAATGTGCCTCGTCTATGGCAATCAGGTTGACATTCATTTTCAGTAAACGTTCCTTTACAAGATCTTGCTGTAATCGCTCTGGACTCAAGTACAAAAAGTCATAGTTGCCATATATGCAATTGTCTAGCGCATCGTCCAAATCTTTGGAAGACATGCCTCCCACGATCCCTATGGCTTTGATATTTCTGTTTTTTAATTGCTCTACCTGATCTTTGATCAGAGCGATAAGGGGTGAAACGACGATGCAAATACCTGGCAACTGAATACCTGGAATTTGATAACAAATGGATTTACCACCCCCTGTGGGAAGCAAGGCGAGAGTATCCCGGCCTTCGAGGAGACTTTGAATAATTTCGGCCTGGTTCGGGCGGAAATTATCATAGCCGAAAAAACGGCGTAGAATATTTAGGGAATGAGATATCAATAATCTAATTGCTCTTTTATAAACGTCAGGCGTTGTTCCACATTGGTTTTAGGTACTGTTATAGGCTTATATCCTAAATCAGTATAATAGCGCACTAGTATATCGCCCAATTCTACCGCTTGTTCGCAATCCTCGTAGCGTTCGGCATCGCTCTGATATATTTCTTCCCAGGGAGGAAGAAAAAATACCTGGTCGTATGTGTACAGCATACAGGCATTTACATATTCCTGCGGTATGTCGTCTCCCGTAAACAAATGATAGGCGGGTACGTCTGGAATCCCACGATCATAAAAATTCAATCCAGGTACAGGGTTCTTAAATTGCTCAATACGTCCGGCCAGCAATTCATTGCTGAAAGCCATAGGATCTTCCAAAAACAATTGCTGTATTCCTTTTTCCTGCGCTCGTGCCGTGACCTCACGGGATATCTCGTGGTGCACGTGATGGCCAGCAGACTCTATGGCCTTTAACAAAGTGGTTTTGCCTGAACCAGGGCCACCCATGATCAATATTCTTTGTATCTTTTTCATACGATCACAAAATAACTAATTATAGACATAGTGGACACCATAGACATGGATTATATTTGTAATCTAAGAAGAGTATGGACAATAATAAATCAGACGAGTTTTACCAGCGGTTGAAAGCCCAATTATCAGATACAACCCTGTGGCCTTCTAAATATCTATATAAGTTTATCGTACCTAGTGAAGGTAAGAAGATTAAGGCGATTGAGGATATATTTGATAATACGGGTGCAGTGATCAAGACCAAGGAATCTAGTAAAGGCACCTACACCAGCGTTTCTATTTTGGTCAATATGAAAAATCCTGACGCTGTGATTGCCAAATACAAAGAGGTAAGTAAAATTGAGGGCGTAATTTCGCTTTAAGCACCACTATGTCTAGGAATTTACGTACTTTGCACTACTTCAATAAAGTAATAAGAATTCATTTTGATATCATCCTTAGAGTATAATACTGAGCGCAACACGCTCAACATCCCTGAATACGGCAGGCATATCCAAAAATTGGTAGAGCATTGTAAAACACTGGAAACCAAAGAAGAACGCAATAAAATGGCTCATGCAATTGTCGGAGTCATGGGTAATCTTAATCCGCACCTGAGGGATGTGGCCGATTTCCAGCACAAACTTTGGGATCAATTGTTTATCATCGCCGACTTTGATCTGGATGTAGATTCTCCCTTTCCAAAACCAGATCGAGAGGAACTTCAGGCCAGACCGCCCAAAATGGCTTACCCGCAAAAGCAGCCCAGGTACCGTTTCTATGGAAATAATATCCAGAGCATGATTAATGTGGCCTTAGGGTGGGAAAAAGGTGAAAAACGTGAGGCATTGACTTTTATCATTGCCAATCATATGAAGAAATCCTTCCTCAATTGGAATAAGGATTCTGTGGACGATGCGGTGATCTTTAGACACTTGCATGAAATGAGTGATGGCCAGATCAACCTTGCTGCCAAGGACGAAGATTTGTTGGAATCAAAAGCTCTGATTTATCGCAATACCAACACTAATAGATCCAAAAAACGTCATACTGGCAAAAAGAACAATCGCAACAATAACAATAGGAGAAGACGTAATTAAATCCAATCTTATAAAATAAAAAAGCCTTTCTTGTCTCAAGAAAGGCTTTTGTTTTTAGGAGAAGGTAGTTCTAAATAGCTTTACGAGTATCTTCTGTATTCATGCGCCAAGCGTCTAGCATCCAACTTGTAGTTTCCAGCTCGCGTATGTAGGCACCGATTAGATCAATAGTTCCTTCGTCTTCACACTCGCCAGCAGCCTCCACAACTTTGGACATCTGGGACAGAATATGTCCGTGATCTTCCAACAGGTGATTTACCATTTCTACATCACTCAATTCGGACTTGGTTTCCTTGATATTGGAAATCTTTAAATAATCGCTGTAGTTAGAAGTAGGTTGGTACCGTAAAGTGAGAATACGCTCTGCAATTTCGTCAATTTTTAACACGGCGTCATCGTACATTTCCTCAAATTTCTCGTGTAGATCAAAAAAGGAACGTCCGACAATATTCCAATGGTAATTGCGTAGTTTCTGATAATAAAGGTGATAATCTGCCAGTAGCACGTTCAGTTCTTTACTGGTCTTTTTGGCTTTGTCTAAATCAAAGTTGAGGTAATTCATTTACTTCTTCGTTTTTTTATTCTTTTCTTCTTGTTTATCGTTTAAAGTATCAGAGGTCAGATCAAAATCCTTGTTTTTGGTATCTCTATCTCCGAATTCGCCCAAAGGCTTATTGCTTTCTGATCTTTTGAATTTGCGTTCCATCATCTTTTTTGTTAAAGATAGTTTGAGAAAGGGCTAAGCTTGACAATTTTGCGTTAAAAGCTGTTTTTATATTCTTAAATCAGTAGAGAATGTTCAAGTATCCTTCATAAAGAGTGTCATCAAGCATCTTTGACTACAAAAAACCTTTCCCATTTTCCAGGAGCCCATTGCAACCAAACCATACTGGCAAAACCTCGTTCAAGTCCTTGGTAGACTCGTTCTTGTGTTTCATGATGTGTGAGCTCTTCGTGCAAGGCATAGGGTTTCATTTTCCAAGCATGCTTATGGGGTAAATAGTAGGCTTGTGAACTTGGCGCTTTCGCGAAAGCGGAGTATGACATATAATAACCAGAAATTGCATTTTTATTGATCAATGGAAAGGACACATTCCAAAGTTGTCTAGGAATAAATACGTGACCTAAAAAACATACGCTTTGCTTGATGTTGGAAACATTCAGTCCGTATTTAGTTTCTAGCAATTTTGTTGTAATAGGATGATACAACAGGGGCAATTGGTGCTCCTTAAGGCGATCCATTTTGCGCAATAAATGGTCCCTGCCATTGGGTCCTAAGTAATTTGATAACTCGCTGCGTACTGGGTCTGAATCTCCTGGCTGTACAGTGGAATCATAGCTGTAGAATTTGTACACCAATTCTACGTGATAAACTTGTCCGCTGGATTTCTCACGTAGGATAAAATCCAACTCTCCCAAGGTCGTTTTATTCTTGAACACCTGAAGGTTGGCCACCAATAATTCAAAATTATCTGATTGCTCCACACAGAATTTAAAATAATATTCTGCTCGCTTACCAAGAACCGTCCCTTGCGGAATGTTGGGTAATTCAAGGGCAGCCGACTCATCCAGGCTCGCAAAGCTAAAATTAGATAATGGAAATTGGCGCAGGTCCATGAGCTTGCCTTGCCACAGCGGAGCCGTTCGATAGAATGCTTTAAAGCGCTCAAAGCTATTACTCATTGTAGCAATTTAGTGCATTTGAATCAAATGGTCTGCTCCTTGAGGTATGCTGTACATGCCGGCCCCAGATTAAACAAAAGATCTAGTCCGCATAGGCCTTGCATAAACCCGTGTTTTTCCTGAAACACTTGAATGTATGGATCGATTTCAGACAAGGGTTTGGCTTTGGCATCCACCAATCGTTCCGCTAGAACGTCTTTCTGAAACACGACTGTAAAATGATGATCTTTAGCAATTCCCATTTGATCTAGAAGAAAATTATGGGTCTTGATATTCCAATCAAATAACAGCGGAGGTATCTCTGAAAAGAGCTGTTTCAATTCCTTTTCATAGTATTCAAAAAACGGACTGCTTCTGTAGGCGCTGGTGATGCTTTTCAAATGATTGCTGGACCAATTTTGAGATTGATCGATCTGAATAGTGTTGTAAGGTACAGAATGTCCTTTACCTTGATGAATAACAGGAATATTCAGGGCCAGTCTGCCGTTGGCTGCTGCAATATAGCATCGGTTCCTATGCGTTTGTTTGACATAGCTACCATGGCGTTCCAACAATAAATGAGAAGAATGATATACTCTCACCAGGCTTTGAACATCCGTAAAATAGGTGGGATGAAGTTTCAATCCTGACTGCTGGTCATTGTTCACAACCTAAGACTTCTTTTGATTGGATTTACGATTCTTTAAAATCTTGCGGACTACAAAATATCCGATTAACAAGATCAAAAAGTAGATCAAGTAGGAGGTAGGCTTACCATCAGAATTGATGGTGGTAAACATACGGTCAAATCTAAAACCTGAAGGGAAAGACTTACGTGTATCGTAACTCATCCAAACAAATACAGGTTTTCCAACAACGTGTGTGGCTGGTACATATCCCCAAAACCTGCTGTCCAGACTATTATCTCTGTTGTCTCCCATCAACCAGTAATAATCCTGTTTAAAAGTGTATTGATTGAGTGGAGTCCCGTTGAGTAGCACCTGATTACCAGATAGCGTGACTTCATTGAAAATCCCCATTTCATAGCCTTCATAAACTTCAATAATTCGCTCAAAATAAGATATGTTCTTATAATCAATATTTACCGTCATTCCTTCTGCTGGAATGAGGAATGGGTCGCGATCATCATTGTTGTTGGTATATCTACCGTCATAGGGAAATACAAAAGGAACTGAAATCATGCTTCCCATATCGGATGCGTCTGTAAGTTCAGCTCTATATGGGGTGCCTAATTCCTGATCTTGTACGTTAACGTTAAGTACATGTCCGGTAGCTTTAAGTTTCTCAATGGCTTCTTCGGTAGCCGCTTTGACGATCAATACATTTTTGCCATTATCCCTGCGTTGTCCTTGCTGATAACCATCGGTAATATCATAAGTAAAAATCAAGTCCTCGTCAGAAAACTGGTAACCATCGGTTTCAATCTCATAAGTACGCTGTATACGTGCACTTCCAGGTAATTTCAGCGGGTTTCCATTGATAAAAACTTTACCATTTTTCATGGACATGGTATCACCGGCAATAGCCACACAACGCTTGACGTAGTTAGATTTTTTGTCGATAGGCTTATAGAAATATTTTCGCTGCTTAGGAGGATATTGGTCAATCGTATCCACTGGCCAATTAAACACCACAATATCACCTCGCTCAATATCGGTAAAACCAGGAAGTCTTGTATAAGGCAATTGAGGTCTGGCCAGATAACTCTTTACACCCAAGATTGGAATGGTATCGTGTACCATGGGAGCTGCTATGGGGGTCATGGGTAATCTGGCTCCATAATGGAACTTACTTACAAAAAGGAAATCACCAGTTAGCAACGTCTTTTCCAACGATGAAGTTGGAATAATAAAAGGCTGCATTACATAGGTATGAACAATGGTTGCAGCAACTACGGCAAATAAAATGGAACTGGTCCATTCGCCAGCGGTTGTCCTGGGTTGTAAGCTGCGTTCTTCAATGTGGTTCAGCGGTTGGGTGTAGTTGATATAATAAATGTACAATCCCAATGTAAGCACCACCAAGGCCGTGTCTTTGGCAGAATTGTAGCCAAAAGCCCTGATAGTTTCCACCCATACTACAATAAACATGATGAGATTAACTACTGGTAGAAACAGGAGTATGGTCCAATACCAGGGCCTGTTGATGATCTTCATCAAAATGACCGCGTTCAGTACTGGTACAAAAGCCTGCCATGCCTTAAATCCAGCAGCTGCATACATTTTCCAAGTCCCTAAACCGTGTATGACCTGTAATAGGATAAAAAATATCAACCAACTCGTCCAACTCATTATTTTCTTCTATAGCTGAAGGATCAGGAGGCCTATAGCCCCAATACGTCCTTCATGGTGTACATTCCTTTTTTATTATTAATCCATTCAGCGGCAATGACGGCTCCCATCGCAAAACCTTCTCTGGTGTACGCTTCATGTGTAATGTGTATGCTGTCTATTCCGCTTTTGTAGGTGACTGTATGGGTTCCTTTGACATCATCTTCTCTAATGGCTTCAATGGGAACAGAGTCTGGCTTTTGCTGGGTACCTAAGTGCCAGCTTTTATTGCCAGCAAAATTATGTAAGCCCTCAAACAAGCTTAAAGCGGTACCACTGGGGGCATCTTTTTTCTGGGTATGGTGAATTTCTTGTAAACTCACTTCGTATTGTTCTTCAAATTTTGACATCACTTCAGCCAATTGCCGGTTCAATTCAAAAAACAGGTTAACACCTAGTGAAAAGTTGGAAGCGTGAACCAGTGCACTCTTGTGTTGTTGTACTAACTCTTCAATTTCTTCCAGAGAATCATTCCATCCAGTGGTTCCGCAAACCACGGGTATCTGTAGTGGTATAAGATGTTTAAGGTTGTTAATGACACTATCTGGGCTTGTGAACTCAATGATCACATCAGCCTTGCTAATATCTTCCATGGAGTCGTTACGTCCTACTTTGGTAACCACAGTGTGTCCTCTTTCTAAGGCCACATTTTCGATCGCCTTTCCCATTTTCCCATAACCCAACAGTGCAATTTTCATACTAAAATTTATAAGTAAGGTTAAAACCATAGGCTTGTCCCAAGGTAAGGTTATTGTAATCCATGTACGGATTGAGGCTCAAGTTTCTGTCCACGCTGAATTGGCTCAGGTGACCATCCACATTGGCATCGATGATCTGTACGGCGTATAGTACTGCCGTAAAGAGTATACTCAATTCCTTATTGCGTTGGGATCGACGTTGTGCCCTTTCTAATCCTTGTGTTGTGATAATAGGACTGCCGTCCGGATTAGAGAATTCGTCGTCTGTACCGCCAGCGAGGCGAATTTTAAAGGCATCTCGGATGCGGTTGTATTCCTTGTCGTTGATGGTATAAATGTAAATCGGAATACCTACCGCAGCAACAGCCAGTGGGGCCTTCCAGTATTTTTTGTTATAGATCTGCCCTAATCCAGGTACGACGGCACTGTAAAAAGCGGCCTTTGATGGCCGGTTGGCATCATAGTCCACTACTGTATCCTGAGCAACCAACAATTCATCAAAATTAGGTGCTGGATCAGAAGGCGTAGTTTGGCCAGAAACATTAGCCACTCCCCACAAAAAAAATGCTATGTACAACAGCTTATCCCGCATGGATCAATTTGATGATACGCTCAAAATCGGCCTTTGAGGCATAAGAAATCGTAATCTTTCCCTTGCCGCTACTTGACATGGTCGTTGCCACCTTTGTGTCCAGATAGTCGTTCAATTTCTCAGTTGATGAAACCACCTGATCCGGAAGAGATTTCTTTTTGCTGGTCTGCTTTCGCGAAAGCGAACCATTTTTTAACTCCTTTACCATTTGCTCTGTGGCTCTCACCGAAAGACCATCGCTCAGAATTTTTTGGTAAACATCCAATTGTTGGTCCAGATTCTCCAAATTAATCAAGGCACGTCCATGTCCCATACTGATAAAGCCGTCACGCATACCTGTCTGAATGATGGGGTCCAACTTCAGTAAACGCAGGTAATTGGCGATCGCACTACGGGACTTACCCACACGCTCACTCATTTGTTCTTGAGTGAGGTCTATTTCCTCAATCAGTCGCTGATAGGATAAGGCAATCTCGATCGGATCCAGATCTTGGCGTTGTATATTCTCCACCAAAGCCATTTCCAAAGATTCCTGATCGTTGGCTATACGCACATAGGCGGGAATGGTTTCCAGCCCCAACAATTTTGAGGCGCGACAACGGCGTTCTCCAGAAACCAACTCATATTTTCCAAAACCTTTCTTGCGAACAGTGATAGGTTGAATAACACCTAGTTCTCTAATAGAGGAGGCCAGTTCCCTTAATTGTTCTTCATTAAAACTGGTACGTGGTTGATGGGGGTTCATGTCAATATCCACCAGAGCAAGGTCGACTACATTACCCACAATTTTATCTGCGTTCTTGTCTTTGGCAGAATTAATATCGTTGCTGGGATCCTTCAACAAGGCCGAAAGGCCGCGTCCCAGTGCTTGTTTTTTTGTTGCTTTGGCCATAATACTTAGGCGTTTTTCTGGATCAGCTCGTTTGCCAAGCTCAAATAATTTTCAGATCCCTTGCTAGCGGCGTCATAGTTAATTATACTCTCTCCATAGGAAGGCGCCTCACTCAAACGCACATTACGTTGAATGATTGTTTTAAAAGTCAGTCCTTCAAAATGCTGATTGACCTCTTCTACTACCTGATTAGAAAGTCGGAGCCTGCTATCATACATAGTCAATAGCAATCCTTCTATATCCAAATCAGGGTTATGGATTTTTTGAACACTCTTGATCGTATTCAGCAGTTTGCCCAGTCCTTCCAGTGCAAAATATTCACATTGTATAGGAATCAAAACAGAATCACTTGCCGTCAAAGCGTTTAATGTCAATAAGCCCAGTGAAGGGGCACAGTCGATAATGACATAATCGTATTGTTCTTTGATGGTTCCCAGGGCCTTTTTCAACATATACTCCCTGTTTTCCATATCCACGAGTTCTATTTCAATGGCCACCAGATCAATATGAGCAGGTATAATATCCACATTAGGGGAGTCGGTTTCAATGACCAATTCCTCTGCGCCGACACTATGTTCCAGCAATTGATAAGTACCCTGTTCTACTGTTTCAACATCATGGCCCAATCCTGAAGTAGCATTGGCTTGAGGGTCGGCGTCGATCAATAGAACCTTTTTCTCTAGCACACCAAGGGAAGCAGCTAGGTTGACCGCGGTAGTAGTCTTACCCACACCGCCTTTTTGATTAGCTATGGCTATAATTTTACCCATAAATAGATGATCGATTTAAGCTGCTAAAGTAATTATTTTAGCTGGTAATTGAATGCTATTCATCCAATAGCTTGCCAACAATTGTGAATATAGACTGTCTATTGGGTGGTATTCCTTTGATTCTTAGTCTTAGATACACATGAGCATTGACCATCCATTCATCTGGAATGATGAAACCTGTGTATATTGTTTGCATGAAACAAATATTGATCATTGGTCATCAATGGCCTGAACCTCAAAGTACGGCTGCTGGTACTCGCATACTACAATTATTGCAACTGTTGGATCCCATGAATAATACAATTCATTTTGCGACTGCGGCGGTAAGTAATGAGTATTCTGCAAAGCTTGCTGATATGGGGATTACAGAAAAGCAAATCAAACTCAATGATGACAGTTTTGATGAGTATATTAAAATGCTCCAGCCAGATGTGGTGATTTTTGATCGTTTCGTAACGGAAGAGCACTACGGATGGCGTGTGGTTCAGACTTGCCCAAATGCAATCACGATATTGGATACGGAAGACCTGCATTTTTTGAGGGAAGCCAGAAGGACAGCCTTGGCCAAACAGATAAATTGGTCTGATACCCTCTTATTTACCGATTTGGCTCAAAGAGAAATTACATCCATATTAAGGTGTGATTACAGTTTGATTATTTCTGAAATGGAAATGGAGCTGTTGCAAAACATATTTGAAATATCGGAGGAAAAACTGGTCTATATCCCATTTCTAATTGATACTAGCAGTGATATTTTTGATCGGGAATTGCGAACTTATGAGGATAGAAAGCATTTTATGATGATTGGCAATGAGATGCATGCGCCCAATCGAGATGCTGTTATTTATACCAAAAATGTCATCTGGCCGCTGATCAGACGGCAGTTGCCTCAGGCAGAATTACATGTTTACGGTAGTTATCAAAGTCAAAAGACGCAACAATTTCACAATCCCAAAACGGGTTTTTTGATCAAAGGACGCGCAGAGGAAGCAATAAACACCATGTCAAATTATAGACTGCTATTGGCACCTTTGCGATTTGGAGCTGGATTGAAGGGGAAGATTTTTGACGCTTTACAAGCCGGTACTCCAGTCGCGATGACTGCTATCGCTGCCGAGGCAATGTTCGACAAAAGCGTTTATGGCTTCGTGGAAGAAGATCCCGAAGCCTTTGTTGATCAAGCCGTAAAATTATACCAATATGAGAATGATTGGTACAACATACATACGACCAACCATAACATACTCCGAGAGCGATTTGAGATCAGTTCGTTCAAGCCTCAACTGCTAGCTGTGATCAAGGCTAAAAAAAAGCTTGCGACCCCACCTACGAATCTGTCCACGTTCAAGGAAAAGATGTTGGTGGATAGCTCTAGAGCCAGCTTTAAATATATGAGTCGCTGGATTACATTGAAGAATCAGTGAAGTTTAAAATGCCCGTGTAAGATTTGGATTTCAGAAGGCTAAACTCATTTCGTTCTAAAAATCAGAATTTTCATCCTGAGGTGTCCTGTGCACTTCATCGATAATGGGTTTTAAAAACTTATGAATTGACTTTCCCTAATTAAAAACTTTACCATAGTTAAATCAAAACCCTTGATATTGCTGTGTTGCTCGATAAATTACAATGGTAGAAACAACCCAAAATCGATCAAATACCATGATTTTTAAAAAATTAAAAAAATGTTAATTAACAATCCCTATTGAAAATCAGCGGTTTATACTATGCGTGCATAGTATTATTATTCCATGCATAGCAAATCTCTTGGATCAATTAAGGTGTACTTGTATTCTTGTGACACTCATTTATAAGATTTTACACATGACTATAAATTTACACTTGAACCGTTTTTCAATTTTCTTCTTGGCCTGTATGACAGGTATAATTTCGTTTGCTCAGGTTACCATCTATAATGCAAATTTTTCTAATACCGCAGGTGACAACGCATGGACAACTTCTCACACCCGAGGATCAAATTGGTTGATAGGTCAAACTGCTTATCATACTGGTAATAGCAGTGGTGATTATTTATTTACATCTAAGTCTAGTGGAAGATATCAGCGTAACACGCTCTCGGCAGTTATAAGTCCTACCATTGATCTTACAGGATATGAGCGTATGACTTTTTCCATCGATTTGGATCATGAAATTCGCAATGCATATGATGGCTTTAATATTGCATTTTCCAATGACAATGGAGTTACCTGGTATACATTAGGTAAACAGAATGATGAGGCTACAAATTGGTATAATACAGGCCAATTGACAGGTACAACGGCCATGGGTTTCGGGAATTGGTCGTATGATAGAAATTGGTACACCGCCAGTATTGATTTGCCCTCTCAGGGATTTGATGATAGATCAGGTATTCGATTCAAGGTTGAATTTTATTCAAATGATTCTAACACCAATGATGTAGGAGTAGCTTTTGATAATGTGGTTATTACTGGATACCCTAAGGTAACTAAAGTTTATCCTGACTGTGGTTTAGGTATTGGTCAAAATCTCGAACTCTGGTTAAATACACGTACACTCACCGGATTGAGCGATGGAGATCCTATTGATATGTGGGCTAATATTTCTTCCATCGGAAACCCAACAATTGATACTGGAGCCACCAGTGCCATAGCTAGCGGTACTGATCGTCCTATCTATTATGACAATCCTACAAACAATGTAAACTTTAATCCTGTGGTTTCATTTGATGGTACAAAATCTATGTTTGGAAAGTCTGGATTTTATAACCGAGACATTTTTATCGTAATCAATCCTACCTTAACCATTAGCGCATCTAGGCCAACTGAAGATGTATTTTTGGGTGATGACTATACGACTGTCGCTGGATCGCAGGATGTGACTGGAATATCCATTAATGATACTTCCGCGAGATACGGTCCATATCCTGATATCGCTGCTTATAATCAAGGTTCTCAGACTGCCTATGGTCGTGCCATCATACATCCAACACTGGTATATGATCGACCTGTTATTTTCAATGCAAGATTGAATGCAGCAGGTGATGGTATGGATTTGTACCTGGATGGTGTTGACCTTGGACTTACCTTAGATCCTAGCTTGATGCAGGAAGCTAATGCTTCTACCTTTACTGATATTCTCAATTCGAGATACTGGTTGGGGAGATCAGAATATTTTGGTTCTAGTTTTACTGGAGATATCATGGAGATCATGTCCTTTTCTGAGCGTAAATCAAATGCTGATCGCACACGTTTAGAATCTTATCTTGCCGTAAAATACGGGATTACCCTTGGATTGTTCCCAGTACCTGCCTTAAGTCTACCTCACGTACCGGGTACGTATTATGATTCTGATGCCAATCCACTTTGGAATGCTGTAACGGATAACGGATTTACTTATAATGTAGCTGGAATTGGTTACGATGACTGTTCATTATTGAACCAGAAACAAGCCAAAAGCGTTGATCCGTTCACATTTATTACAGTAGGATTAGGTGATATTTATGATACCAATAGTGCCAACCCCAACAGCTTTCAAGACAGTGGTGACTTCCTGATGTGGGGTAGTACGTTATCTACCTTGACCGCCTTACCAAATCCATTAGAGGTCACTTTAGGTCCAAGTCTAGTGACCACCTTTACTGAGGTTACTGAACGTACCTGGAAATTCAAAGAAATTTCTCAAGTAGGTAACGATATTCCAGAAGTTAAACTTTCTGTTTCTACTGCTGGGTTGAGTTCGCTACCAGCCTTGGTCGGTAACGATGCCTATGTGATGATCGTGGCTGACGATGAAAACTTTACCACGGGAATTGAAACCGTATTTTTAAAAACTGTTGGTACCAATCAAGAGGCTTATTTTGATTTTGATGGGACTAAATTTGTCAAGTTTGGTGTAGCCCATGAAGTCATTGCCTCAAAAGATATTGATTTTGATGGGACTAATGATTATGTCGCTATTAATGACGAAATCGAATTTGCTGGAGACTATTCTGTTTCTGCATGGATCAATATTGAAGGCAATAACAGCACAAATACCAACAGAACCATTGTAAGTAATCGCGGAGGTGCCAACGATGGTTTCCAATTCTATATTGACGCTACCAATAATGTAGTGATGCAACACAATAACACGGATGCATTGATTAGTAATACTTCATTATCTAACGATGTGTGGCGTTATGTCACTTTTACTTATGATGCTTCTTCTGGCGAGGGGGCAATGTATATAGATGGCGTTCTGGACCGAACCAGCACTATGCCTAATCCCATACTCAACGACGAGAGCTTCTGTATTGGTTCCAGATTTGTTGATAAAACCAATATTACGGACAACTTCCGTGGTCATCTGGATGAGATCCGACTCTTTAATACTGTGCTTACGGTACCTCAAATCCGATTCATGATGAATCAGGAATTGAACAAGGTGGGAGTCTCAGGTATTGCAGGAGCAGTGATCCCGCAATCCGTTACAAAAAACGATATTTCTGCATTAGATTGGACCAATCTGGAAGCTTATTTTAATATGAATACCTATATAGGTACGCATTTGAATGACGCTTCAGGAAATGGCCACCGTGGTAGTTTGATCCAGCCGGATAACTTTAATATTCAAGAGCAGACAGCACCACTGCCTTATGTAAGTCAAGCCGATGGCGATTGGAATACTGCTGGTGCATGGAAAGATGGTACTCAAATGTTTGTTCCAGGTTCAGTTAGAAATATTAACGGCACCAATTATGATATTGACTGGAATATTGCTGTAATCGAAGATGAAGTTATCGTCGATGACAAAAATCATACTTTGTTAGGTCTAGAAGTTGTAAATGGAGCCTTGCTGAATGTAGGCGGAGACATAGGAATCACCGTGACTCATAGCTTGCACCTGGATGGAACCATAGATTTGAAGGGAGAAAGCCAATTGGTGCAGAATGAAGACAGTGACCTTATTTCTTCTACTACTGGAAATATTGAAGTTGACCAACAGGGAACTTCAGATTTATATAACTATAATTATTGGTCATCACCCGTAAGCATAGTCAGTAATTCAACCAATAATAATGGTTTCAGTGTTCGCGAGGTTCTTAAAGATGGAACAGATGTAGATAATGTCAGGGATCTTAACTTTACGGCCTATGGCGTGTATAATGGAGCTCCAGGAAATGCATCAAACGCAGCTACAGTATCTAGCCGATGGATCTATACCTATGGTAACCTGCTCAGTGGAAGTTATGCCAACTGGGAATATTCAGGTCCTGATGGTTTCCATTCACCCGCAGAAGGATGGACGATGAAGGGTACAGGCGCCAGTACAACAGAACAGAATTATACCTTTGTTGGTAAGCCAAACAATGGAGATATTTCGTTACCGATTGATGATGGTAATGACTACCTCACCGGTAACCCTTATCCAAGTGCACTGGACATTCACCAATTTATCAGTGATAATCCAGACCTTGATGGAACACTATATTTCTGGGAACATTGGGGTGGTAACTCACACGTCTATCGTGAGTATCAGGGAGGCTATGCTACTTATAACCTGTCTGGAGGTTTGGGTAACGCTACCATCGGAACTTCTCACCCAGATGTCAATCAAGGCGGTATTGCTACCAAAGTACCAGGTCGATATGTGCCTGTAGGTCAAGGATTCTTTGTTGTCGGAATCTATGATGGTGGAAGTATTAACTTCAACAATTCTCAACGAATCTTTGAAAAAGAATCTGGCGGTCAGAGTTTATTTGTCAGAGCACCAGGAAGTACTGGGCAGGTGAGTGCTTATGATTTGATCAACACACCTCAGGACCCACGTAGGAAAATCCGATTAGGCTTTGATTCGCCTAGTGTGATTCACAGACAACTACTAGTAACTGAAGATATTGCAGCTACCACTGGTGTGGACAGAGGATATGATGCCTTATTGTTGGATGAGAACAGGGATGACATGTCTTGGGATATCAGTGGAGAGAAATATGCTATACAAGGAATCGACCAGATCGATGCCTACACTGAGCTACCACTTATTATCAAAATGGGCAGCAACGGCAGCTTTGATATCAAATTGGATGGCTTGTCCAATGTGGATAACACACAGAAAATCTTTTTGAAAGATGCTGTCTTGAACACTTATACCGATTTAATGCAGGGAACTTATACTAGTCCGCAATTGACGCCAGGAAGATATCAAGGTAGGTTCTCCATCGTATTTGATAACCCTTCTACCTTGGGAACTGGAGATGAGTTGATTGACGAAAATAGTCTCATCGTATTTACTCCGGCAGATACAGACGAAATACGCATCAGAACTACGAATGAAGTTCGCATCGAACAAGTAAGTCTGTACAATATGCTGGGCCAACTGGTACAGTCGTGGGATGTAACAGAGCAGGCAGGTACCATCATTGTGGATGCCTATGGCGTCGCTTCTGGAAACTACATTGTCATAATGCAGGCCGGATCCGATACCTACACCCGTAAGATCATTATGGATTAAATAAAATTGATCCAAAACCTTTAAAACCACTGTCAGTAACGACAGTGGTTTTTTTGTCGCCAGATATGATGCAGATGCTTAAGGCTGCACTTACCAAATCTTAATGGATGACTATAAAAAAGCCCAATGGACTTAACCATTGGGTTTATATATTCAGTTTCGGCATTACAACTAAGCAGGCATTGCGATTTCCAATTCTACTTCTTTTTGACCTCTCAGGATATCTTTCATAGTTTCTCTTTCTCTGATCAGGTGTGCTTCTCCCTGGTACCAGAGCACTTCTGCCGGACGATACCTGGAGTTGTAATTACTGGCCATCGAAAAGCAATAAGCTCCTGCGTTGGAAAAAGCTAGAATGTCACCTTCTGTAATCTCGGCAATTTGACGGTTGTTAGCAAAGGTGTCCGTCTCACAGATATAACCTACTACGCTGTAAAAACGCTTTCTCCCTTCGGAGTTGGAAATATTTTCAATACCGTGATAGGAACCATATAACATTGGTCTGATCAAATGATTAAACCCAGAATCAACTCCGGCAAAGACCGTAGAAGTGGTTTGCTTCACCACATTAACTTGAGCAAGGAAGTAACCCGCCTCGCTCACCAAGAACTTACCAGGCTCAAAAGCCATAGTGATATCTCTCCCGTAATCTTTGCAGAACTTGTTGAATCGATCGCTTAACTGATCTCCCAGATCTTCAATGTCTGTAGCCACATCTCCTTCTTTGTAGGCAACCTTAAATCCGCTACCGAAGTCTATAAATTCCAGATCCTTGAACTTGGCCGCGGTTTCAAATAGGATCTCCGTAGCATACAGAAATACCCCAATGTCCAAGATATCACTCCCAGTATGCATATGCACACCATTGACCCGCATTCCTGTATTCTCCACAATACGTAAAATGTGGGGAATCTGGTGAATGGAAATACCAAATTTACTATCGATATGGCCTACAGAAATGTTAGCATTTCCACCAGCCATCACATGCGGATTGATACGCACGCAGACCGGTATTTCAGGATGCTTGGATCCAAATTGTTCTAAAATAGAGAGATTATCAATATTGATTTGAACACCTTTGGTAGCTACTTTTTCAATTTCCTCCAAAGACACACCATTGGGTGTAAAGATGATCTTTTTGGGATCTACTCCCGCAGCCAGACCCAATTCAACCTCCTGTAGACTCACGGTATCGAGTCCAGCGCCTAGCTGTTTAAACAGTTTCAAGATGGACAGGTTGGAAAGTGCTTTTACAGCATAATGGATGCGCAGGTTTTTCGCTTTCGCGAAAGCGGATACCAGACGTTCATACTGCGACACAATGGTCTCTCCATTGTAGACATAGACCGGACTACCGTGTTCCTGGGCTATGTTCAATAAATCTTGATTGTTCATGATTAAAAATTAAGCCTACAAAAGTAGTAGAGCACAGGGAAGAAATGTGAATAAAATGATAAAATTTTAGGCTACAACTATTTTGGGTAGGAATAAAGGATGTTTAATGGTGTTCAGCCGTGGTCATGAATTGTCTAAAACCAAGACAATCCATGGAAATCAACTTCTCTTTACTTATTTTTGCTGTACTTAAATTGAACTTAAAGAACATTTATGAACCTTCACGAATATCAAGGAAAAGAAATACTTGCGAGTTACGGTGTAACGGTACAACGAGGTAAAATAGCAACCACTCCTGAAGAGGCGGTTGAAGCGGCCAAAGCCCTGACCGAAGAAACAGGTACAGGATGGCATGTGATCAAAGCACAGGTACACGCCGGTGGCCGTGGTAAAGGAGGCGGTGTGAAACTTGCCAAAAACCTTGACGATGTGAAGTCCATTTCCAATGACATTATAGGGATGCAACTGGTAACTCCTCAAACAAGCGCAGAAGGTAAAAAAGTACATCAAGTACTGGTAGCCGAAGACGTATATGAGCCAGGAGAAGTAGAAACGGAAGAATTCTATATGTCTGTTCTATTGGATAGAGCCCAAGGTAAAAACATGATCATGTATTCCACTGAAGGTGGGATGGATATTGAAACCGTGGCTGAAGAAACGCCACACTTGATCTTTACCGAGACCATCGATCCAGCACACGGCCTCCAGGCATTTCAAGCCAGACGTATTGCCTTTAATTTAGGCTTGAGCGGAAAGGCTTTTAAGGAAATGACCAAATTTGTAAACGCGCTGTACAATGCTTACCTAGGATCTGATTCGGCTTTATTTGAAATTAATCCAGTATTGAAAGCCAGTGATGAGCGCATTATTGCCGTAGATTGTAAGATTACTTTGGATGAAAATGCCTTGTTCCGTCACAAAGACCTGGCTGAGCTGAGAGATACACGTGAAGAAAATCCAACTGAGGTAGAAGCCAAAGCTGTAGGGCTGAACTACGTGGATCTCGATGGTAACGTAGGTTGTATGGTAAACGGTGCTGGTTTGGCCATGGCCACCATGGATTTGATCAAACAAGCAGGTGGTGAGCCAGCCAACTTCCTGGATGTAGGAGGGACAGCCGATGCCAAACGTGTAGAAGAAGCTTTCCGCATTATTTTAAAAGATGAGGCCGTAGAAGCTATTCTTGTGAATATCTTCGGCGGAATCGTACGTTGTGACCGTGTAGCCCAAGGGATTGTAGATGCCTACAAAAACATGGGTGATGCCATCAAAGTGCCTATTATCGTTAGACTTCAAGGAACCAATGCTGAAATCGCCAAGGAACTGATCGACAACTCAGGTCTAGATGTGCAAAGTGCAGTTGAATTCCAAGAGGCCGCTGATAAAGTACAAGCGGTACTCGCTTAATCTTTATTCAATATTTAATTATAAAAAGATCCCCTGGCCAGACCTGGGGATTTTTTTTACCCTTAATTGAAATACAAGCCCGATGAAATATCTTTTTTTGATGAGTGTCCTGCTCTGTGCAATGCCTCTCAACGCCCAGCAACTAACTGGCCCGGAACTTCTGGAGCAGGCAATCGCATATCACGATCCGAATGGAAGTTGGCCAACATTCATCGCTAACTTTGAAGTGACCATGACCAGTCCGGGTCGTTCAGATCGAGTGAGCCAGCTGGACATTAATCTACCAGGAGAGTCCTTTGAATTAATTGCTGTCAGAGACAGTCTGTTAACCGAATATAGAATTTCCCCCAACGATGCCTCTGTAGTCAAAATCAATTTAAAAAGCCCGGATTCAAGTATCCAAATCACCGATCAAGATCGTAAACGCATTTTCCTTATGCGAGATTATTATACTTATCTCTATGGTTTACCGATGAAACTGAAGGATCCCGGAACCCAAATCACTGAGAAGGTTGTCAGAAGGAGCTTTAAAGGAAAAAGCTATGACGTATTGGAGGTTTCGTATGAAAAGGAAGTCGGTTCAGATCTTTGGTATTTTTATTTTGATCCTAAGTCCCATCGTATGGAAATTTATCAGTTTTTTAAACGAGACCAAGATGGCCAACCCATTCCAGATTCTGGGGAATATATCCTGTTGTCAGAGGAAAGTAAGATCGGCGGTATCAATATGCCGAAAATCAGAAAGTGGTACTACAATAAGAATGATGCCTTTTTGGGAACTGATTCCATCACCAGAGAATAGGTGATAATTTCTTAACCTTCATGTAAGCAACCTTTGGTGGAATTTGCATCTACTAAAAAACTTACCTAATGATCAGATTTACTTTATTGCTTCTAATGATTTTAATTTGCTCTTGTGAAGCGCGACTGGAGGATGATATCAGAGCAAGTTTCAGCACGCGACTGTTAGATATTAATGGCGACCCAGTCCAAGGAGCGCAAGTTACTGCAGCCAACTACAATTACGTTAGAACAATATCTGGAAGTAGGCTTCACAAATTCAGTATTGATGATGATTTTATTTTAGGTGAAGGTATCACCGACGACAATGGAGAGGTTTCTTTTTTGATGCTGGTGGATGGTGGTTGTTACATCAATTTTACTGAATCTGATCGCCTGAACAACCTATTTATTCCCAGAAGCCAACTAGAAAACAATCTCGCAGTTCAGATTCCTGAAATCAGACTCAAACAACTTGCCAATGTACAGGTAGAATTTGTCAATACCTCTGGAACTAACCAGATTTTTACCACAGATTTTAAGTTGGAATCTGTTTATTGTAATCGCGTATATATCGATGGAGAGGTTATTACAGATCCAGGTTGTGAAGAGCCTTTAAATCGATCTAATTTTTTCAATCAAAGTACCGATGATGGCTTATTCGAATTTGAAGTCCTATTTCCATCAGTTATTGAAGTGAGCTATACCAGTCCTAGTGGAGTCGAAATGACCCAGAGTTTTGCTGTTACCCAAACCAACCAACGTTATGAAATTCAATATTAGATACCTATTGTTTCTTCTGACAATGGGTTGGGCAGTCATTAGCAACGCCCAAGTAAAGGATTCCATTGATGTTGCAGACGAACCATTCAGGCTTGTAGCTTTCGATATATATCTTCAACGAGGATTTCCCACTGGAGATAATTTTGTGGGTAATGGTTTTGAACCAGGTATTGGATTTGGAAGCCGCATTCAGTTTTATGTGTATAAAGATATATATGTTGGTGGTGCGTTGACGCAAGACTATTTTGATGTAAAAAACCCCGCGGCAACTGGACTTTTTGACCGCACGACAAAATTCAACGCCTATCTGTATGCTGGATATGATTATAAGCTGAATGATATATGGCGTGTTCAAGCGGACCTGGGCTATGGTTATAGCCAAAATAAAAATAGGCTCGATTCAGGCAATGGAGGAGGGAAGTTCAGGGATGCTGGAAACGTACTGCGATTGACAACAAATCTGGAATACGAGTTTACCGAAGGCGTTTCTGTAGTGCTTACCCCCAGTTATGAAAAAGTCTTTTATGACATCAGAGTGCCACAAGCCCGAGAGCAACAGTTCGCTTCAGGTGATTACCTCAATATCGGACTAGGGGTCAGGTTCAACTGGTATGATTTCAATAACCGGGAGATTAAAGCCGTTGATAAGAGTCTAGAAGAGCTCCAGTCCATGGATGAGGATGAAATGACGATCAAGGAAAAAAGAGCCTTATTTTTCCTGGAGAAAAAAGAACGTCGCCGTCAACGCCGTGAAGCCAGACGAGGAGGCTGACATCCATCCAAATGTATTCCTATTGGATTTTCAAACTTCGATGCTTGATATCCAAGTTGGAGCCAAAAAGGGCTTATTCCTGTAATAAGGTCAGGATATCTATGGCAGCCTGGCTGATTTTGGTTCCCGGACCGAACACAGCTGCAACTCCTGCATCGAATAGAAATTCGTAATCCTTTCTGGGAATCACACCACCAACGATGATCATGATATCTTCACGACCGTATTTTTTGAGTTCTTCCATGACTTGTGGTACCAGTGTTTTGTGACCTGCCGCCAGCGAGGAGACGCCGAGTACGTGCACATCATTTTCAACTGCTTGCTTGGCGGCCTCGGCTGGGGTTTGAAACAGCGGACCAATGTCCACATCAAAACCAACATCAGCATATCCAGTAGCCACCACTTTAGCGCCGCGATCATGACCGTCTTGGCCCATTTTGGCGATCATAATACGTGGTCTTCTTCCTTCCATTTCGGCAAAATCATGTGCCATTTGTTGCGCTTTCGCGAAAGCGGAATCATTCATCATTTCCTTTTTATATACACCTTGGACACTTTTGACCTCTGCGCGATAACGCCCATAGACTTCTTCCAACGCAGAAGAGATCTCGCCTAATGTAGCTCTTTCCTGTGCGGCAATTACCGCCTTTTCCAGTAAATTTCCTTCCTTGGTGCGGGCACATTCTGTCAAGGCCCTAAGGGCATTTTCAACAGCAGAATTGTTGCGTTTAGCTTTGATTTGTTCCAGCCGCTCAATTTGCTCACGACGCACACTGGCATTATCTACTTCCAGGGTGTCAATCAGGTCTTCATCTGGGCTAGGGTATTTATTTACACCCACGATCACGTCTATACCAGAGTCAATTCGTGCCTGTTTTTTGGCAGCGGCTTCTTCAATACGCATCTTGGGTATTCCAGCCTCGATAGCTTTGGTCATTCCTCCTAGTTCTTCCACTTCCTGGATCAATTCCCAAGCCTTATGTGCAATCTGATCAGTAAGAGATTCTACATAATAGGAACCAGCCCAAGGGTCAACAGTTTTAGTGATACCAGTTTCTTCCTGTAAGAATAATTGCGTGTTTCTAGCAATGCGCGCGCTGAAGTCTGTAGGAAGTGCGATGGCCTCATCCAAGGCATTGGTATGTAAAGATTGCGTCCCACCAAAAGCAGCAGCTGCCGCCTCAATACAGGTACGGGCCACATTGTTGAAGGGGTCTTGTTCTGTCAGTGACCATCCACTGGTTTGACAATGTGTTCTTAAGGCCAGCGATTTTGCGTTTTTTGGGTTGAATTGCTTGATCAGTTTGGCCCAGAGCATCCTGGCGGCCCGCATTTTGGCAATCTCCATGAAGTGGTTCATACCTATGGCCCAGAAAAAGGACAATCTTGGAGCAAAACTGTCAATGTCCATTCCTGCTTCAAGCCCCTTGCGTACATATTCAAGTCCATCAGCCAAGGTGTAGGCCAATTCGATATCGCTGGTGGCTCCCGCCTCGTACATGTGATAACCTGAAATAGAAATACTGTTGAATTTGGGCATGGACTTACTCGTGTATTCAAAAATATCTGAGATGATCTGCATGCTAGGGGTGGGCGGGTAGATGTAAGTATTGCGCACCATAAACTCCTTGAGGATATCGTTTTGTATGGTTCCACTTAATTGTTGTGGATTTACGCCCTGTTCCATGGCTGCAACGATATAAAAAGCCATGATGGGCAACACAGCACCGTTCATGGTCATAGATACCGACATCTGATCCAAGGGAATGGAATCAAACAAGATCTTCATGTCTTCAACGCTATCGATGGCTACACCAGCCTTTCCGACATCGCCTATTACACGCTCGTGATCTGAATCATATCCTCTGTGGGTGGCCAAGTCAAAAGCTACTGACAGTCCTTTTTGTCCCGCTGCCAGATTCCTGCGGTAAAAAGCATTGGATTCGGTCGCACTGGAAAAACCAGCATATTGTCTTACTGTCCACGGGCGGCGCACGTACATGGTAGAGTAAGGTCCACGTAGGTTTGGTGCTATACCGGCAGCAAAATCAAGGTGTTCTAATCCCGATATATCTTCTTGGGTATATACTTTTTTGATCTTGATCCCTTCAGAAGTCTCAAAACTTTCAGCCGCAGATGTTTGTTTCCCAAAATCATAATCTGCCTTGATATTGGATATATCCTTTCTACTCATGACGATAGTTCTTTTATGGTATCCTTTTCCAGAGATTCAGTGATCCTATGGGGAACGATGGGTTCAATCAATGTCTTACGCGGTTCTATTTTTTTAAATGGAAGAATTTCGTAGTTGGCTTGCAAGGGCAGGTCTGGATTGGGATACTTATTAGCGCCCACCAGTATTTTTTTTCCATCTTTAAAGTCGGCTAGCTCCTGTTGGGCACTTTCCTTGATTTTTCTTTGGATGGTACCTTCAAAAAGTGACTGTACAATTCCGCCAGCTTTTTCTATGTTTTTAAAGATCTCTAACGCTTGTTCTACCAATTGCTGAGTGATGCGTTCAATGTAATAGGCGCCTTGTGCAGCATTTCCTATTTCGTTGAGATAGGCTTCATCTTTTAAAATGCACAATTGATTGCGGGCGATACGGTCCCCAAATTCATTTTCTTTATTGAAAAAACTATCGTAAGGTAGATTGCAAATTGTGTCGGCTCCTCCCAGGATGGCGCTCATGCATTCTGTTGTCGTGCGCAACATATTGACGTTGTAGTCAAACAAACTTTTGTTGCGTAGGCTAGGGGTGGCGGTGATATAACATTGTAGGTCCAGACCGTACAGATTTCCAAGGGATTTGGTGAGAACGCGATAGGCTCTGTATTTAGCGATTTCAAAAAAGTAGTGGTGGCCAATTCTTGTATCGATGTTGATGCGTTTGTTCGCTTTCGCGAAAGCGGGAAGTGCACCTTCCTGATCCAGATGGTTCAAGTATTCATTCAGTTGAGCGGTAAAATAAGACAGCTCCTGCGTGATATTTGCACCAGCTTGCTGATAAGTGCTGGTATTGATAGTGATGTTAGAAAAATATCCCTGATAATTACCCAGAAAGTTTCTCCATAACTGATGATCCTGATCCTTATTGGTAAACCAGTTCCCGTCTGTGACCAGCTGATGGATGATATCTATATGTACATAGGCTTTTGGGCAGATATCATGGATCTTATTGAAGTAATCCAGGTCCAAAAAGTGTGGGTGTATTTGGATACCTACTTCGGGCAAACCTTTCAATAACTCTGACGGATCAATGTTTTTGTGGGGTATTTCTAAGATGACGCCTTCTGCACCACGTTCCAGTACATCCAAGGCCTTTTTACGCGCTGCGTGGGCATTACCCGCATATATACGTTGTGAAATGTACCAATCCTGAGTTTGGGTTGCACTGAATGGTATGTTGGTCACTGGTGTAGACTCCCGGTGATAGAAAGGCTTGATATGAATGTTTTCGCGGGTAGCGGTGATCAGGTTATTGTAGTCTGCACCTTTCAGGTCGTATTGGATTTTTTGTTTCCATGCTGCGGCTGATACCGGCTCAAAATCTGAAAATAAATTATCAGTCATTTTCCTCATTTTTAACGGAATCTGGATGTTGGATGATGTAAACTTCTTCGTTTTCGCGTTTCATTAAATAGCGTTCGCGCGCAAATTTTTCCAAACCCAAACTATCATTAAGTCTAGCGATACGTGCGCTGTCCCTGGCGATGCCCCGCATATAAAACTCGGCATTTTGTTCACTTTCCCTCAATTGTTGATCGATGTCGCGTTGGGTAGTAAGCCAGGCATTGGCATCTAGAAATAAGATCCAGACCGCAAAAAGCACCAGGATAATGACATATTTGTTCAGGGCATATTTCCAAAAAGGATGTGTCCTCAATCGTTTGATTCCCATAAATCGAAATTTAAACAATTATGACAACCTCTGATCTATAATTCCTCTTAAGATTTTAACACCTACAGTGTTGAATCGGTTAGTAGGGATAATTACATCTGCATAAGCCTTGGTAGGTTCGATAAATTGCTGATGCATTGGTTTTAGGGTAGTTTGATAACGTTCAAGTACTTCGTTCAAATCTCTGCCACGATCAGCAATATCTCTCTTCAAACGACGTATAAGCCGTTCATCACTATCACAGTCTATATATACCTTAATGTCAAACAGATTCCTAATGCGAGGCATGGTCAAGATTAATATTCCCTCTACGATCACCACCTTGCTGGGAGCAGTTTTAATGGTTTCTCCAGTGCGGTTATGTTCTTTAAAACTATACACTGGTTGGTCGATGGCATTCCCTTTCTTTAATTCCAGCAAGTGTTGTTCGAGCAAATCAAAATCAATACTCTCTGGGTGGTCAAAGTTGATTTTTGTACGTTCTTCATAAGTAAGATCGCTGGTATCTTTGTAGTAGGAATCCTGGGAAATGACGTTGACTTCATGGTCAGGGTACTCGTGTACCATTTGTTCGACTACGGTAGTTTTGCCACTTCCGGTACCTCCTGCAATGCCCAATATCAACATATCAATCTAATTGTTTTTGCAAAAATACGGTTTTGGGTCGGTATTCACATGGGAGGTAAGCTAACTAATCAACGTCTTTTTCTGCTTATATTTTATAGAAAACTTGGCCAGCGGATGATGTAATTAGTATCATTTAAAGCCTAATTTTACACAAAAAGCATATGTCTGTACAAATTGAAGCCAGCTGGAAAGAGATATTAAGAGAGGAATTTAGTCAAGAGTATTTTGATCAGTTGATTGATTTTATAAAGTATGAATATGCCAATGGCACCTGTTACCCGCCTGGTAAGAAAATCTTTGCGGCCTTTGATCGCACCCCTTTTGAGCAGGTCAAAGTAGTCATCATCGGGCAGGATCCTTATCATGGACCTGGACAGGCCAATGGGTTATGCTTTTCTGTTGCTGATGGAATTCCACATCCCCCTTCATTGGTCAACATATTTAAGGAGATAAGCAAGGACCTATCCCAGCCTTATCCTCAATCCGGCAACCTGGAACGTTGGGCCGATCAAGGTGTACTCTTGCTGAATACCGTGCTTACCGTAAGGGGAGGTTTGGCAGGAAGTCATCAAAAGAAAGGTTGGGAGCGATTTACGGATGCCGTGATCAAGAAGATTTCTGACGAACGCAGTAAAGTCGTGTTTATGTTATGGGGTGGATTTGCCAAAGGGAAGTCAAAATTAATAGATTCCAAGCGCCACTTCATTTTGGAATCGGGTCATCCATCGCCCTTAAGTGCTAATCGAGGGTATTGGTTTGGAAATCAACATTTTTCCCGTGCCAACAGATATTTGCAAGAAAATGGAATGCAACCCATAGCGTGGTAGGCACTGCCTTTGATGGCCGCTATAAAACTTATTATTTCCTTAGGAAGCCTTCTACAATACTTAAATTATATTGCAATTAAATATTGTCAGAAAATTATGAAATTCTTTTTTCGATTTGTTTCAGTTTATTTTTAATCGGCATATGTAGTTGTCAGGAGTCCAAAGAACAGGTGCCTGCAGTTGTTTTAGCCAATTTCCAGAAAAAGTATCCAGGAGAAAATGATCCAGATTTCAAACAGGATGATCACGGGTACTGGGAGGCCCATTTCAAAATTGATGGAGAGCGCTATCGGGCAGATTACAATGCTGATGGAAGTTGGGTAGAGACCGAGAACGATATCAAGTATAAAAATTTACCCAAAGCTATTCAACTAGCCATTGAACGCGAATTTCCCGACAGAGAAATTTCAGAAGTAGAGCATGTGATGAGCGCATCTAAAGGCGAATTTTATGACGTGGAATTCAAACAAAAAGGGAAAAACATGGATGTGGAGTACCGCGCCGATGGTTCCAAAGTTTAAGACCATTCAATCACTGGTAAACTCACCTTGAACTCTGTCCATTTGCCTAATTCAGAGCTGACAGAGATTTTCCCATTCATATGTTCTAATAGTCTTGCCACAGTAGCCAATCCAATACCTGTACCTTGTTTGCCGTGCTTGTCGTGCTCAGAAGCGACATAAAACAGTTTAAACACCTGATCAATCTTATCGGGCGCAATGCCTTGTCCATTATCTTTAACAGATATTTCGTAATGTGTATCTGTCTGCTCCAAACTGATCTGTATCAAGGTTTTTTCTTTGTCAGAATACTTAATTGCGTTTGTGACCAGATTTACCATGACCTGTTGTAAGGCTATTTCATTGGTAATAATGGAAGTTTCCTGAGTAGGTCGATAGATTACTTGGATCTGATCCTCCAACACTGTCATAGCTATGACATCTTCAATTAAGTCGATATAACTTACTTCATCATATTCTTCCGTGACCATTTCGTCACTTCTATAGAACATCAGCATTCCGTCAATATAGCGATTCAGGCTGGCTGAACTCTGTTTTAAATGGGAAAGGTATCCCTTGCCTTTCTCGCTTAGCCCGCTTTCTGTATCATTCAATAAATCGGCCACCATCATGATATTGGAAAGTGGGGCTTTCAGGTCGTGAGTAACAATTCCAGCAAAAACCTTTAGCTCTTGATTTCTCTCATGCAACTGTCGTTGTGTTTTCAGCAGGACCATGTTCTGGTAGCGTTGTTCAAAAAGTTGCATCACTTGTTTGGCCATTGCCTTTAGTGAATCTATCTGATTGTCGTTGAGGGTTCTGGGCTCATGGTCATAGACACATAATGTACCTAATTTATAGCCATTTTGATCAACCAAAGGAACACCAGCATAAAAAATGGTAGCAAAGTCTTCAATCAGCGGATTGTCCTTAAAACGCTCGTCCTCTCGAGCATCCTCTACAATAACGATGTCTTCTTCACTGGCAATCGTGTGCCCGCAAAAAGAAATATCTCTGGGAGACTCCCTTAAATCTCTGGTACCGTGACCAGATTTAATAAAGTTCCTTTCACGGTCCATGAGGGTAATCAGTGCAATAGGAGCATTGCAGATAGAAGCCACGATAGACGTAATGTTGTCGTAACTTTCTTCAGGCATGGTATCCAGTAAATCGTATTTCTGGACCGCCTCAAGGCGTTTAGATTCATTCTGTGGAACAGGTGCAGGAATCATAGGAGAATTTCTGAAACAAATAAAGTTCAAAATCCAGGGCATGAACGAATTATTTTGTCATTTTTAACATTACTGGAATAGGTTACCGAGAACCTTTAAAAAATAGAATCACTCCTTGATAATTGTTAAAAGATTGAGTGATGCCTTATACTCATCGATTTTTTAATTAATATTATCATTAATTACGCTAAAATCAATCAATATGGGAGTTCTAGAGATTCTTGAAATCATCATTAAACTTTTTATTGCCGGAAGTATTGTCAACGTTTGGGTTTTCAACAAGGACGATGTCTCGCGCTGGCGTGGAGGAAACGCCGATACCCTGGAGGACGAATTTGGTCTTTATGGCCTTTCAAAGACCACCATGTATATTGTGGGTACAATCAAGGTGTTACTGGCAGCATTGCTGATTATGTCGATTCTTCTTCCCATCGTAGAATGGCCGGCAGCTATAGGTATGGGGATTATGATGCTGGGAGCGATCTATATGCATATCAGTGTTGGAGATGACTTTATCAAATCTGCACCTGCAGGATTGTTTCTTATTCTTTGTTTTGTGATTATTGCGATACCCAGCCCAGCTGATATCGTAGACGTGTTATTATGATGATCACCTACGGACGTCATATCTTGCTTCTCAAATCTCTCTATTTGTAAGGTGAACCATTGAACTTTCAGTAGTTTTGCAGCTTAAAATCGGGTTGTAATGAAGAAGGATGCTCACTTATTGACATTGGATAAAGAAGAAATGCGCAGCTATGGCTATAAAGTCATTGATGCCATTGTAGAGCATTTTGACCAACAGGACACTAAAAGTCCAGTAGCTCTTGCCAGTCGAAAAGAAATGGATGCCTTATTTCAAGAAGAGATTCCCCTTCTTCCCACGGCACCAGATGAAGTATTACGCAAAGTTGTGCAAGACGTCTTACCACATTCCAATATTGTCTCTCACCCCAAATCCTATTCTTTTGTGCCTGGTCCCAGTAATTATATAAGTGTAATGGCTGATACGCTTGCTACCGGGTACAATATCTTTTCTGGCGGTTGGGCTGCCTCACCAGCTGCAGCCGAACTGGAGATCGTAACGATGAACTGGTTACTGAAGCTTTTTGGTTTTCCCAAGAAAAAAGGAGGTGGTATTTTTACTAGTGGTGGTTCAATGGCTAACCTCACCGCATTGGTTACAGCCAGAAGAATTAAATGTGGGGCCGACTTCTCCAAAGCCGTTATTTATATGTCGGATCAGGCTCATTCATCCAATGTAAAAGCCATTAGGGTGATTGGTTTTAAAAAAGAGCAAATCAGGATTATCCCTACCGACGGCGAATTCAAAATTGCGATCAATAAATTACAAAATGCTATCGCTAGGGATCGGCTTTCTGGGCTTCAGCCATTTTGTATCATCGCTTCAGCAGGTACCACCAACACAGGAACTGTTGATCCATTAAATGACATCAGTGAGATTTGTAGGGCAGAGGATCTTTGGTTTCATATTGACGGAGCCTACGGCGGTGCTGCTATTCTTTCAAAAAAAGGTAAGAAACAACTCAAGGGCATCAATAAAGCTGATTCCCTTACTATTGACCCCCACAAATGGTTATACCAACCCTATGAAATGGGGTGCTTATTGGTGCGCAATCACAAATGGCTCCGTGATACTTTTGTAGAGCGACCCGAATATCTGCGTGACATAGAAGGCAATACTTCTGAAATTAATTTTTACGATCATGGTATCCAATTAACTAGAAGATTTAGAGCTTTAAAATTCTACATGTCTATAAAGACTTTTGGTTTGGACGCTTTCGCGAAAGCGGTGACTTATAACATCAAAATCGCTGAAGACCTGGAAGCTCATCTTCGTGGTAGTTCAATGTGGGAAGTGGTTTCCCCAGCTACTTTGGCAGTCATCAATTTCAGGTGTAATCCCATCGATAAGGACTATAACGAAGACCAATTGGATCAACTTAATCAAGAGGTTTCTAGAAGAGTCATAGCATCCAAGGAAGCGTTACTGGTTACTACAGTGTTGATGAAGCAGGTAGTTTTACGCATGTGTTTGATTAATCCGCGCACCACCTTCAATCACGTCGAGGAAACCTTAAGCAGCTGTGAATATCACGCCCGCCAAATCATTGAGGAAGGATTTTAGGCCTTCTCGATAAGTTGGGGTAACTGCACGACAATTGTGGTCCCAGAGGCTTTACTCGTGATAAATGATATGCTACCACCGTGCAATTCTGCAATCATTTTTGCAATATAAGTACCTAGTCCTGTTCCTTGTTCCTTACCAGAACTGGTGTATTTTTCAAAAAAAGTATCTTGTATATCTACAGGAATCATTCCTTGGTTATGGACTTTGACTTCTAATCGGTTTTTAGAAGATTCTAAATAAATATCCACGGTCTCTTTTTCAGGAGAGGCTTCAATGGCGTTACTCAATAGGTTTTGGAAAAGATGTTGGATATAGAACTCATCTCCTTTAAACAAAATTTCATGATCGGTAGGATCAATCTGCTGACCATCGATATGCACATTGATATCTACCTGGCGCAAATTGATAAGATCTTTCAAATCACCTGTTTCATTCACAATGATGCTGACGAGATCAAATTCAGAAATTTTAGGCTGGTACTCACCGCGTTCCATTTTGGCATAGTCTTTAGCGCTGCTGAGGAGTCTTAACGTATCATTCCCAATATTCTTGAGCATATTTACCCACTTCAATTGATCAGGTGATAACTTTGTTTCCTTAAGGATTTCTGCAATGGAAACCATGGAACTGATACGGTTACGCATATCGTGTTCAGCCAACCTGTTTGCAATATCCTGGGTTTTGATCTTGTTTTCTAGAATTTCAATGGTTGTTGCCAGTCGCTTGATGGTTTCTTCCATTTCTTGGGCCTTGACCACCAAGGTCATTTTGCGACGCTCGTCCTGATCTTTGTCGTAGAGGTATGCCGCATTGGTAATAATCTCAAAGAATTCACCCTGCTTGCTTTTAACCGTCCACTTGCCCTTGAGCTCATATTTGTTATCCAAAAACTCATCATGAAGTCTAGTCAATTCCTGCTGGCTCGCTGCCGGAACTACGGTCGTAAAGCTTTTTCCAATTAGCTCATTTCTTGTATAACCATAAATATCACAGTAAGTCGCATTGACATCAGTAAAAATGCCATTTTCATTAGTGACGCAAATGCCCAGTGGCATGTGTTCAAATACCTGATAAGATAATTCCTGATGGTTCTCAAAGGTACTTTTAATGATCTTTAGATCTTCTTCTGTTTTTTGCTGCTTTTGTGGATCCATTCAAATATATCGTTGGGTGCAGGACGCAAATCTTATATTGTTGGAGTAATTCCAATTCTTGCAGATTGTCAAACGTATTCGAAAGAATGTCTGTAAGTCAAAGGTCTGGCTGCCTTACAAAGATAATATCTGGCGCTATTTCAGTTGCCTTTCAAAATGTTAATGTGAGTAATCAACTAGGTTAGCCTGTGAAAAAGCTATGATTGAAGGCCAAATTTAATCAGTACCAAGAGAACTATAAAGCTAATAAAGCCCAGCAGAATCCAAACAACACCTTTATAATTGCGTTGATGCAATTTTTTGTCCTTCCTGTACATCAAGGCGACAATAACCACAAAAGCAATAAAAAAGATAAGGGCAAAACCAATTTGACCTTCGGTGAACATGGGATCCTTAATTAATGCTATTGCCATCCTACTGTAGTATTTTTACAAAATTACAAACCACAGATTTAAATCATCGACTTATGAAAAAACAAATCAAGGCTGTACACGATTTCCACACTGCATTCGGCTTGGGAATAGAAGATCGTCCCAAAGCAGATATCACAGACCGTCGTATCAAACTCAGGTATGAGTTGATGAAAGAGGAAAATGAAGAATACCTTGAGGCTGCTCAAAATGATGACTTAGTAGAAGTCGCAGACGCATTGGGAGATATGCTGTACATTCTTTGTGGAACGATTATCGAACACGGAATGACTGATGTGATAGAAGATGTTTTTGATGAAATCCAACGCTCAAACATGTCTAAGTTAGGAGCAGATGGACTTCCTATTTACAGAGAGGACGGCAAAGTACTCAAGGGGCCACATTACTTTAAGCCCAATTTTAAAGCGATTCTAGAAGATCAGTAGGTTGATTCTAATATCACAGCTCACTTCAAGTTGTATCAAAGAAAAAGCGGGCCCATTACAGGAGCCCGCTTTTTTATTAAAATGTTTGAACCTTATCGCTTCAAGGCAAAATGCCCCCTGAAACTTCTTCCATCAGCTAGCTCTACCATGTACCAGTAATCACTGGAAGGCATCGGGTTGCCATTATAGGTTCCATCCCATCCGGCACCAGTAGGACTTATCTGCTTCAGTAACTTTCCATGTCGGTCAAAAATATAGATATTGGCATCTGGTATGGTTTCTACCGCAATAACCTGCCAGGTGTCATGGTAACCATCTTGGTTGGGTGTAAAATACGGCGGGCCACCTATTATCACAGCATCCATCGATACCGTTCCACATCCATTTTTATCTTTTACATAAACGGTGTAAAATCCAGGGACAAGATCTGAGAATCTAGGGCTGTCTTGATATACAAAATCATCCAATGAAAATTCATAATCCCCACTACCAGTAACGATTGCGGTAAGCGAATTCGTATTAACCTCAAATTGTCCAACATCGATACGTTCTATAACCGCTACATCGGATTCCAACACCCGTATTGTAGCTGTGGTATCACATCCATTGGCATTGGTAACAGTTACTGTATAATCTCCACCAGATGCAACTTCAATTGTCTGTGTCATATCACCAGTAGACCACAAGTAAGAAGTATAACCAGGGCCTGCATCCAGGGTTTCGGGAACACCTGCGCATATGGTAATTGGACCTTGATCTGCAATGGTAGGTCTCTCAAATACCTCGATCACGAATGAGGAGACATCAAAACAGTCCTCATTTGCCACGTTTTCTACACGCGCAAAAATGGTTTCAGTTCTAGAAGTATTAGTATATAATGAACCTAACGCCGCTGTATCGTTTTCCGCATTAGTACGGGTGGCATGATAACTAACTCTAAACTCTGAAGGATTCAATCCATTTAATATATCACTATCTTGAACACTGAAATCAAACTCTTCGAATCCGTCATTGCTGGTATCATCACAACCCACAATGTCGCTAGCTGTTCCTGCGGTAGGCTGCTCACTCACAATCAACTGAAATGAAGTAAAATCAGCGCAAATAGGGTTAGCTACGGCCTCAATACGCACATATATTACTTCTGGTGTTGCATTGCTGCTTGGGTACATTGTCGGCAAATCCATAAGTCCGTCATTAGCGTCAGCCTGTGATAAGTGATACGTAATCTCAAAATCAGCTGCATTTTGACCAGATAGTACCTGCGAATCAGCCATGCTCAAATCAAATAATTCTGAGCCATCATTGCCTGGATCATCACAAGTGATCATATCAGCAACTGGATTGGCGGTAGGAGTAGGGCTAATGATAAAATTAAAACTTGTAGTCGTAAAGCAACTCTCGTTATCTGCATTGTCAATACGTGCAAAGATCTCAGGTGTTGAAGAGGTTACCGTATAAGGACTAGACAAGGTTCCAGTATTCATTTCAGCATCATTTAGAGTCGGGTGATAAGACACATTAAATGCTGGATTGGTTTGTCCATTCAAAATAGTGGCGTCAAATTGGGAAAGATCTACATCTTCACTTCCGTCATTGGATGGATCGTCACAAACAATTATATCAGCTTGTGTTCCTGCCAAAGGCAAAGGATCCACAAACAACTGAAACATTTCAGTTTTATAACATGAAGTTTCTGCGTTGTTCTCAATTCTTACATATATCGTTTCTCCAGAACTGGTGTAAGTAGTTGGAAGTGGAGTAGCCCCACCTGTACTTCCCAGATCAGCATCTGCTTGAGACGTGAAATATTCAATATTAAAATCAGCTGCACTTTGCATACCTAGCACCTCTGGATCTTTTGTAGAAAGATCAAAGTCGGCAAAACCATCATTGCTAAGGTCATCACATAAACGATACTCGGTTACTGGATTTGCGACTGCCTGCTCAAACAATTCAATCACTACTGGAGCAGTATTGGCACAAGTCATGTTGTCAGAATTGTCTACACGAGCATAAATTGTGTTGGTTCCCAGACTCACGGTGTACGGAGAACTCAGGTCAGCAGTACCACTAGTGGCGTCTGCTTGTGTACTGTGGTATGTAACAACAAAGAGCGGGTTGGTTTGTCCATTCAGTACTGCAGCATCAAATTGGCTGAGGTCGATGTCTTCCACACCGTCGTTGGTATCATCATCACATAAAATTAGGTTGACGGGCGAACTAGCCAAGGGCAAAGGATCCACAAACAACTGAAACATTTCAGTTTTATAACATGAAGTTTCTGCGTTGTTCTCAATTCTTACGTATATCGTTTCTCCAGAACTGGTGTATGTAGTTGCAAGTGGAGTAGCCCCACCTGTACTTCCCAGATCAGCATCTGCTTGAGACGTGAAATATTCAATACTAAAATCAGCTGCACTTTGCATACCTAGCACCTCTGGATCTTTAGTAGAAAGATCAAAGTCGGCAACACCATCATTGCTCAGGTCATCACACAAACGATACTCGGTCACTGGATTTGCAATTGCCTGTTCAAACAATTCAATTACTACTGGAGCAGTACTGGCACAAGTCATGTTGTCAGAATTGTCTACACGAGCGTAAATTGTGTTGGTTCCCAGACTCACGGTGTAAGGCGAACTCAGGTCAGCAGTACCACTGGTGGCATCTGCTTGTGTACTGTGGTAAGTAACAACAAAAAGCGGATTGGTTTGTCCATTCAGTACTGCAGCATCAAATTGGCTGAGGTCGATGTCTTCCACACCGTCGTTGGTATCATTATCGCATAAAATTAGGTTGACGGGCGAACTAGCTAAAGGAAGGTCATCTACAATCAGGTCAAAAGATGTTGTGTCATAACAATCAGGGTTGAGGACATTTTCAATCCTCACGTACATTGTTTGTCCTCCGCTACTGTACATCATATTTACTGGGGTTGCTCCACCAACAGAACCTTGATCCGCCTCAGGTTGACTCGTAAAATATTCGATATTAAAGTCTGCTGGATTTTGACTCATCCCCAGAACTTCTGTGTTTCTAGAAGCTAAATCAAATACTTCAGAATTGTTATTAGATATATCATCACAAAGTCTATAGGTCATGACTGTATTCGCTACAGGTAATACATCCAGGCGAAGTTCAAAATCCGTGGTGTCGTAACAATCATTGCTGTCGGTGTTCTCTCCATTATCTATGCGCGCATAGATTCTAGTCGTGCCGGCGAGTGTATACGGCGAGGATTGGGCATTTGTATCAGCATCTGCTTCGGCCTGCGATAGGTGGTAGGTGATTTGATAATTTGTGTTTGTTTGGGCACCCAATACGGCGGTATCAAATTGGCTCAAGTCAATATCTTCAGTACCATCATTGCCGCTGTCACAAATAGCTTCGTCCATCACTGGATTGGCAGTTGGCGTATCGTAGATAAACAAGTCAACCTCAGTTGTAGACACACAACCACTCGGGCTATTATCTTCCAGTCTAATAAATACCCGCTCATTGTTTGGAGTTGAATTGGTATAGGAGTTAGGTGTAGCGATTTCGTCCATTCCCATCCCATTTGATGCACCCGCGGCGGTAGTGTGATAAGTAATAGTATAACCCATTGGGGAAAGGCCATTCAATACCTGACCATCCAATGCTGTTAAGTCAAAAGTGGAAAAACCATCATTATCATCATCACACATGATAACATCGTTTGGTCTGGTTGCTCCACTTCCACTGGAAACATTGACTACAAAACTTGTAGTATCAAAACACATCGAAGATTCTGCGTTGGCAGCGTTGGTTATTCTTACATATACCGTTGTGGCTCCAAGTGGAAAATCATAAGGCAAAGTTATCGCGCTGGCGCCGTTGATAGCTTGGGCTTGGGATAAATGATAAGTAACTTGAAAGTTAGGGTCCGTTTGTCCTCCCAAAACTTGAGGAGTTTCAACCAAGCTTAGGTCTCTACTTTCAACACCGTCACCGTTCGTGTCACAAAGAAATACATCGCTTACAGGATTGGCAATCGGGTTGGCATATATCGTGATATCATCGCTTACCCCAAAACGGAATCCGCCATTTCTTATCGTAAGGGATACAGTGTAGACCCCTGGACCGGGAAAGGTATGAGTTGGATTGAATTGGTTACTGCTGGTACCATCACCAAAATTCCATGACACGATAGAAGTGCTACAAAAACGATTACTGGCAGAACTAAATTCAACCTCTGTTCCGTCACAATATTCAGTCTGGTCGATCGATCCATTGGCTCCTCCCGAGGCGGCAGAAGGGAATGATCTAAAGGTCGGTTCAAAAAAGGAAGTAATAAATGGAGGGAGACCTTCCCGGCAGTTGTTGTTCAGAGCCAATCCATCATCCACATAATTAGCGGCGGCTCCAATTCTGTCAGGATCATTAATGACTCCCAACCAAGGTTGACAGGTTCTGGCGTGATAAATTTTTCCATCAACTCCTAGCTGTAAGGCTCCTCTACCTGAATTTGCGCCAGTTGCATCGATTACAAATGGATTATTGTTCCATCCGGCACCACTACCAATATTGTATTGTAAAATCTTACGAGTGTTAGATGTACCACAACTATTTCCAGTATCCGTGCTGTTTGCATTTAAGTACAGCAATTCAGAATTTTGTGAAAATTCCACACCGTAAAATCGGTTTTCTCCTGTTGGTGTAGTCAATTCGATCGGATTGGAAACTATACCCGTGGCATTATCAAAGTCTGCAATCCATGCTGTATTTGCATTCCCTACGGATGTATTGGCGATTTTTGAACCATCTGGTGATAAGCGCAAATAACCCCTATTATCGGCTAGTGATCCGGTCACTGGAAGGCTTGAATTAACGCCTAAGGATGGAAAAATAGTACCACCTACCGCTGGGTAGGCTGAATAAGTCGCGTTATCAAAAGTAACAATCCAATAGAAACTTCCATCAGCGTTCAGTGCAGCCGTAATTTTTTCTTGAGAACGGGCTTGAATCAAAGCATTTTTTCGATTGGCCACAACTTCACCCAATCCACCATTACCATTCATGTCTACTACACTGTAACGCAATCCGTCTGGTCCTCTGGCATTATCAATAGTGATCACAAAATATCGATCGGATATCCCTAAATCAGGTATGATGATAGCAGATTGAGCACTAGAAGAATCACCCAACAATCCCGTACCGTTCATCATAATGGCCCCATTTCTATCCCAAACAGTACTACCATCAGAATAGAATTGTAGGTTACCACATTCGTCCGAAATAGAACTACAGCCCTCTATGGTATCCAAACTCCCTGATGGTGCTGGCAATGGGCTTCCGGAATTAAAATCTACGCTAGCAGTATTTCCAAAGAACCACCAAGCTGCTTCCAATTGAGCGCTCCCCAACAATGGAATAAACAAGACAAATAGGAGGCAAATTTTTTTCATAGCAAATTAAGTTTTGGTGGGCTTAAAATAAGCTATTTTGAGCAATTCTTTAATTCTCCCTAATTATTCGATGAACTGGTTGATTCATCAGATAATGAAAGAAATTGGTTCACATTTATTTAAGATTTACCCCTGAATGATGAAAATGGCTGGTCGCTTGTGAAAATCTTCTCTGATCATTTTCCATTGACTTACCGTTAAGGTTTTGATGAATTCGCTGGGTAGGCTGATATCACAAGCTACACATAGTTGCGTACCACTATTCAATGTAGAGACCAATTCGTCCAGCAATTTGTTATTTCTATAAGGCGTTTCGATAAATGCCTGCGATTGACCAGTTTGCCTAGAGTGGGCTTCTAACTCCCTTATTTTTGATCGACGTCCAGCTTTATCGATGGGGAGATAACCATTAAACGCAAAATTTTGACCGTTTAAACCACTGGACATCATCGCCATTAAGATCGAACTTGGACCTACGAGTGGTTGCACCCTAATGTTTTTTTGATGGGCAATACCCACAATTTCTGCACCGGGATCGGCAATCCCAGGAACGCCTGCCTCGCTCATCAATCCCATATCTTTGCCTTCCAAACATGGGTCCAAAAAACCTGGTATTTCTGCTACCTGAGTGAATTTATTGATACTGGAAAAATGCAGAGAAGGCTGAGATTTTCCCGGATTGATGCTTTTAATAAATCTGCGGGCTGTTTTTTCATTTTCCACAATATAATGATCTACCATCTCCACAACTTTGCGCACGCTCAGCGGAAGTACCTCAAGCGGGTTCACTTCGCCAAGAGTGACAGGTATAAGAAAGAGACGACCATAAGATTTTATGTCCATAACATTCAATTCTATTAATGGATCGAGATACAAGGTGCAAGTCCAATCATGAGGCTTACGACACTTCCTTCACCTCATCCAGATCGATAATTTGACCTACTTTTCTATGCCTCAACCAACCATCCACGATATGCCGGTGGTCTCGACTGGGTTTCAATCGGGTTATAATTTTATCAAGCATTTCCAGATCAGTCGTTTGTATGCGCAGCTCTGTAAACCCATATCCTGCAACGATACCATCCTTAATCCAGACTACACTGCGTTCTCCAGTTTCCCGTCCCTTGTCTATCAATAACTTGTTTTTGCCATTTAAACTATAATCATCGATGAGATTCTGAACTTTTTGATTGTAATGCTGAGCCTCCTCTTTTTGGAGACACGCACCTTCACAGTTCGCTTTCGCGAAAGCGGAACAACCATCATCTACTTTTTCTAAATTTAGCTTTTGAAGACATAAGGTATATTCCTGTTGTGCGCGCTCTAAAAATTGATAGCCACTGCGTATGCTGGAAAAAGTAGTCAGGGCTTTGTTGGGGTGCGTAGCTCTTTGAATCTTGAGCATCTGATACCCATTCTGATCAGTTTTCATGTACAAGCCCGCTGAGAATCTCGGTTTTCTCGGGTGTTTATTGAACCTGGGTTTATGCTTTTTAATTTCTACCAACTCCTTTAAAGAGGCAATCAGTTCGCTACCGGTTCGCTCAAACTTAACATCCTGAACAACTTGTTGTAATTCTTTTGATCGCTTGTTATCGTTGGTAAAGAGTTGGATCAGTTTTTTTTTGATGTTTTTACCTTTACCAATATAAATGATGCGTTCCTTGGCGTCAAACAAGTAAAAGACGCCAATTGTAGAAGGCGTTAACTCAACCAATTCCTTAAGGTTAGGAATCATTTTTACTCGCTCAATGGTTTTCAGGCTTTTTGAGATGATTTCTTTAGCGTGGTCCTTATTCAGGAGCATCTTAAAAAGTTTTACTGTTGCCTGGGCATCCCCAGTGGCACGATGCCTGCTAGGAATCGGTATTCCCAACGACTTACAGAGTTTACCTAAATTGTAGGTAGTCTCCTCTGGTAAAAGCTTTTCGGCCAACTCCACTGTACAGAGGCTCTGTTTGGAGAAGTCATAGCCCAAGCGGTCAAACTCAAGTCTTAACATCCTAAAGTCAAAAGCCGCATTATGGGCTACAAGAATGGCCCCATCCATGATTTCCAAAATGCGTTTGGCTACTTCATAAAACTTTGGGGCTTTGACCAACATTTTATTGCTGATACCAGTAAGTTTCACTACAAATGGCTGTATGGGGCGCTCTGGATTAATCAGGCTAGCAAATTGGTCTACTACTTCATGACCATCAAACCTATAGATGGCAATCTCTGTAATGCCTTCTTCATTATATTTCCCTCCAGTAGATTCTACGTCCAGTATTGCGTACAATAGTTTAATTTTAAGTCAGAGCGGCTTGTAATTTCTATCTCAATAAACCTGGCCGCTGCAATTACCAGTCTAAAATAAGGAATGGGATTTGAAAACTGCCGATCGCTTTTATCCTTCAAAAGTCGGCCGATGCGTCTCACCAATTAATTTAAAGGTGGTGTTCATTCCATTCGCTCGCCTAAACTAATAAAAAAAGCCGTGTTTGATAGACACGGCTATTTTATTTTAATCAGGAGGTATTATAATTTGGTACCGTAAATCTTATCGTATAGATCCTGGTATCTGGATTTAATGTTCCGTCGCTTGAGTTTCATGGTAGGAGTGAGGTGCTCGTCCTCTATGGTCCATTCTTCTGGGGTCAATTCAAAGGCTTTGACACGCTCCCATTTACCAAATTTCTCGTTGTGCTCATCAATCTCTCGCTGATAACGTTCAATTACTCGTTCGTTTGCACATAAGTCCTTGTTGTCTGTAAAGGAGATTCCCTTGCGCTTGGCCCAATCATGTAAAAATTCAAAGTTGGGTTGGATTAAGGCGGCAGGCATTTTTTCTCCTTCACCGATAACCATGATTTGCTCGATAAAACGGCTTTGTTTCATGGTATTCTCAATTACCTGTGGAGCAACATATTTTCCTCCTGAGGTTTTAAACATTTCCTTTTTACGATCTGTAATTTTTAAGAATCCTTCGCTGTCGATTTCTCCAATATCTCCGGTATGGAAATAACCTTGGGCGTCAATGGCTTCATCTGTTTTTTCTTGGTCTTTGTAATAACCGATCATGCGCTGCGGCCCGTTGATGATGATTTCACCATCCTCGGCAATTTGCACGTCAGTTTCTTTCAACATTTTACCTACGGTACCAATTTTAAATCCGCCGTTGCGCATGTCGTTGACTGAAATCACTGGACTGGTTTCTGTCAACCCGTAACCTTCCATTACTGGAACACCAGCCGCATTAAATACTCGTGCTAACCTTGGTTGTAAAGCCGCGCTTCCACTGGCAATAGCTTTTAAGTTGCCCCCCAGGGCTTCTTGCCATTTGGAGAAAATAAGTTTTTTGGCCAGTTTAAGTTTCTGCTCATACCACCATCCGTTAGCACCATAAGGTTCCCATTCCAAGCCCAGTTCAACTGCCCAGAAGAACAGTTTCTTTTTTACCCCTGTCAGGTCAGTTCCTTTGGCAATAATCTTATCGTAGACTTTTTCGAGCAATCGAGGTACTGCGCTCATCACATCAGGCTTGACTTCTTTTAAGTTTTCTGAAATGGTTTCCAGAGATTCTGCAAAGTAGATTCCCGTTCCTGTATAAACGTATAAATACTGCAGCATTCGCTCGTAAATATGACAAACAGGAAGAAAGCTCAGGGCGGTAGATTCTCCTTTAACTATCGGCAGCCTTTCGTCACAATGCATGGCATTACTAGCAATATTTTTATGTGAAAGCATGACTCCCTTAGGGCGACCTGTAGTTCCCGAAGTGTAAATCAGTGTGGCTAGATCTTCAATGTCAATGCTTGCTTTGATCTCGTCTAGCTCGCCTTGATTGCTGGTATCTTCTCCCATTTGCAAAACATCTTTCCAACTCTTGCAACCGGTTATATCGTCAAAGGAGAATACTTCTTTTAAGCTAGGGACGTCCTTTTTGATGCTCATTACCTTATCGTACACCTCTTTGTCTGAAACAAAAACGTATTTAGACTCACTGTGGTTCATCACATAGGCATAATCTTCTTCAGAGATTGTAGGGTAGATGGGGACGTCTTGGGCACCCGTCTGCATGATCCCGATGTCCATGATATTCCATTCCGTGCGGTTAACAGTCGAGATAAGGGCGATCTTGTCATTCTTTTGAACCCCCATTCTCAGTAAACCTCGAGAAATGGCGCTGGCCTGGTCCACAAAGGATTGGGTGGATGTTTTTACCCAGGTGCCGTTCTTCTTGGTGACTAAGGCATCCTCACGCGGATACGTGTCCAGCTGGTATTGAGGAAAATCAAAAAGTCTTTTGTATTGCATGGTCTATTTTTTCAGTATGGCAAATTAATGATATATCATCAGTTTTCAAACGTTATAGTATGGTCAAATCAGAAAATATGTATAATTAATAAGAATAATACATCGATCAAGCCTTATATCTTATTGACCTATTGCGTATTTCATATAATTCCCAATCACTACTCAGCGCGGGTACATATATTGTTCTATAAAAATAGCTATAAATCTCCGTTTGTGTAAATATGGGGTAAAATAGAGGTCAAAAAAAACTGCTTCTTGAATGAAGCAGTTTTTATGAGTTAAGTTTTTATAACTTAATCTTTACAAATCTTTTAGTGCGACCATCATTACCATCTACGATAAATGACCTAAGGTCAAGTTTACAGGCATTGCGAATAGACATCGCATAAGAACCAGTTTTCTTCGCCGAAATAACTTCTTTATGGTGCAATGTACCCGAGGTATCCATTTGAATATGAAAAAGTGATAATCTCTTTTCATGCCCTCCTTTAAATGCCAATGAGAGGTCTGTTTCATCTTCTTGTTCTTTGGCGTTTAAAAAAATATTCAGGTTGTTTTCAGAAACAAAGGCATAATAGCTGTGAAAATCAGCAGGGGCTGAACTCTGTGCTTGTTCCTTTAGAATCAACTTTGTGGTCATATATTTTCCTTCTGGAGAAAATTGACTAAGGGCTATATCATTAAAATGATGAGTATAATGCTTTCTCATCATACCGTTTTGAAAAGATTGCCGCTCCACAACTCTGACATAGTCTTCCTCTCCTATAAGATATATGTATCCATCTTGTGAAATAAAGATATCCTTAGCCTTCAACTCCGAACTCTCACTTCGCTTGAGTCTTTTTGTTCTACGTTCGTTGGCATCGTGAATTTCACTAACTATACCATCGGTAAAAGGAGTGAGATTTGAGTTTCTTTTCTCTAATGTTTGTCCATCAAATAATCCCATGTAGACACCTTTGATACCGTCTGTTTTTTTCTCTCCATAATAGCCGCCAACCACTAATTTTCCATCTAGGACATCTGAGGCGATTTCTTGGATAAAAAATTTCTCATTTCCAAAGCTATAGGCAAAATCCCCTTGAGCATTTACTAAGCTTATTTCCAAGTGAAAGTTGGCCTCCTTATCCTTAGCTTTATTTCTTTTGGATTCTTTTCTTTTATTTCCTTCATAAACCTTAGAGGTTAAAAAAACACTTCCATTGGAGTCATTTATATCTATGGATTTGACCACGTATAAATAATCTTTCAACTCCTTTTTAAGCGTATGGGTATACAGAATATTAAAATCTGAATCTAATACGACCATTTGATGCTCTTCACCTTCATGGTCACCCACTTTGATGGCTGTAGAGTAGAGGTAGTAATTATTTGAGGTGGATGCTTTAAAATATCCTCCCGTATCAAGATCTTTCTTTTCCACTCCATAATTAAAGATTATTGGTCCCCAGGCTGGTTTTTGAATATTTTGGTCTGAGTAATCAAAGATGATACGATCTTTAACAAATGCTTCATTTTTAAAATCGACTTTGTACAAGGTTCCGATGCCTTGGTCTGAGTCGATGGCAACAAACTTTAATTGCCCATCGATAAATTTGCCAGCTACATACTCCTCATCTTTTTCGCCCTTGATATAGTATTGGGATTGATGATTCATATTGCTGTCAAATACATCGATCACCATCTTGTTACCTCGACCAGACCTTTTAGAAACAGAATAAATCTTTCCATCTTTACTTGGTATGTTAAAGACGATATCATTCCATTTTCCTTTGCCCTTAAATTCGGCACCCAGCTGAATATTCTCAACAGGATCGTACTGGCCTTGTACGCTGAGGCTAAATAGCCCGATAATAATTAGAATTAAATTTCTCATGAGTAATAATTAAAATATAGTTCTTATGTAAATTCCGTTGCATTCAAAATATTTGTAGTCGAACACTGACAATTCACTTTTAAATTAATTTTTTCAAATGAATCTCCAATGCATGGAATAATTCTTACAACTTCACCTTCATCTGCACTATTGTTGAAGGTGTTTGCTGCGTTTGCTCTTATATGGGAATAATAAAATAGATGACTATGTGGCGTAGCAGGTTCATGTCCTAAAAGAATGAAGTTCTTGTCTAATTCAAAATCTTCAGGGGATTCTTCATGATGATAAAAGTCAGACCCTAAATGGCCACATACATTTGATTGGTTGTTTATTTCCGAAGAGGCCCGAAAAGTAATTCCCAATCCAAGAGAAATCGTTGTCTGCGGACTTAACACCAAATACAATCCTGAGGTACTTTCCTCACCATCCTGGGTATAAACAGTGATGCTCATGATGCAAACGGTAAATAATAAAAGTTTTTCACAAGGGTTGGTGGTAGCACTTGGGTTGGTTCTGTTCAAAGGTCGGCGTGAAACTATAAAAATTTCGTTCAAAGTGAAAAATAGAAGTTAACCTCCAAATGGTCTTTATTCATCGATGTTTTAACCATTCTTAAACAAAATATTACCTGTATAAGTGTTTATAAACAAGACATATACAGACCACGTTTATCATCCTGAAACCAACATTTGCAGAAATATTTGAAGATATAAGGTTGATGGTTAACGGGCCGCACAGGTATTACACATTTTCTATTATCTACTGGTCAAAACTCTGAAAAACAGCTATCTATACGTTTGAGTGCTTTGATCTTTGTAAACTTCTATATCCAGGAAACCATTGTTGATAAATTTTCCTTTACTTCCCAGAGTTATTGGCTTTCATCGATGAATAGACTATGAGCATGATCGGAGTGCAGCCTTTCCAGTCTTTTATTCTCCAATATTTAGATGATTTTTTCATTGTAGATACCACAACTTCAACTTGTTCACATCAGATTTTTTCATCTATTAACTCAGCTAGTGTTTTGGTCATTTTCATCTCATCACTACAAGGTCCAGGACATTATTCAATACAAACTAGTATAAAAAAGAAAGCTGTCTCCGTAATAAGAAACAGCTTTTTTATTACCCTTTTTAAAATTTGGGGTTTTAATCAGGATTCGCTTTCGCGAAAGCGATAACATTCAAGGTCTTTCATCTTTTTTTACACTTCAACTTCTTCATTCTGATTTCTAAAGACCAGTTCATCTTCAAAGGCATCGACTAACACAATACTGTCTGTAGTAATGGATCCCGCCAAGATTTCCTTGGATAATCTATTCAGGATTTCCTTCTGGATGACACGTTTCACTGGACGAGCTCCATATTGAGGATCAAAACCTTTTTGTGCCAACAAAGCGATCGCCTCATCGGTAGCATCGATGGTGATTCCTTGCTGAGCTAGCATCTTTGAAATTCCACGTAATTGTAAGCTAACAATCTCTTTGATTTCATCCTTATTCAAAGGAGTGAACATCACAATGTCGTCAATTCTATTGATGAATTCTGGGCGAACTCGCTGTTTTAAAGCGGTAAGAACTTCTTGTTTGGTCGAATCAATCAGACCATCAAGCTGTCCGTTAAAGTTCTCGAATCTTTCTTGTATCACATCGGCTCCCATATTGGAAGTCATGATTATAATGGTGTTTTTAAAATCCGCAACACGCCCTTTATTATCAGTCAACCTACCTTCATCCAGTACCTGTAAGAGTATGTTGAAAGTGTCGGGATGGGCCTTTTCAATCTCATCCAGTAGGACTACGCTATAAGGCTTTCTGCGCACCGCTTCGGTGAGTTGGCCTCCTTCATCATAACCTACATATCCTGGGGGAGCACCTACTAGTCTGCTCACACTGTGCCTTTCCTGATATTCACTCATATCGATGCGCGTCATCGAATTCTCATCATTGAATAGGAACTCGGCCAAGGCTTTGGCCAGCTCTGTTTTACCTACACCAGTTGTACCCAGAAAAAGGAATGAGCCCACTGGTTTTTTCTGATCCTGTAGTCCGGCCCTGCTTCTGCGCACGGCATCGCTTACCGCTTGAATAGCCTCTTTTTGTCCGACGACCCTGTGGTGAAGTTCATCTTCCAATCGCAGCAATTTCTCGCGCTCACTCTGTAGCATTTTGGTAACAGGAATTCCAGTCCATTTGGCGACCACTTCAGCGATATCGTCATAAGTAACCTCTTCTTGAATCAGGGACTGACTGCTATCAGTGGCTTCCATTTCTGCTTGTAGCTGCTCAAGCTTTTCTTGAGCTTCTTTGATTTTACCATATCTCAATTCAGCCACTTTTCCATAATCCCCTTCACGTTCTGCACGTTCGGCTTCCAGTTTGTAGTTTTCTATATCTGTTTTGGCATTTTGGATATTATCCACCACGCTTTTTTCATTCTCCCACTGCGCGTTTAATTCGTTTCTAGACTCCTTAAGGTTAGCCAATTCAGATCTAAGTGTCTTTAGTTTAGCTTCATCCTGTTCTCTTTTGATGGCCTCAATCTCAATCTCCAATTGCATGATCTTGCGATCCAGAACGTCCAGTTCTTCGGGCTTTGAATTGATTTCCATGCGCAGTTTGGAAGCGGCTTCGTCCATAAGATCTATGGCCTTGTCTGGAAGGAAGCGATTGGTGATATAACGCTGGGAGAGCTCTACTGCACCAATGATCGCATCGTCCTTGATTTGCACCTTGTGGTGGGTCTCGTATTTATCTTTGATACCCCTGAGTATAGAAATGGCACTTTCAGTATCAGGTTCATCCACTGTGACTTTTTGGAAACGACGCTCCAGAGCCTTGTCCTTTTCAAAATACTTCTGGTATTCGTCCAGTGTGGTAGCACCGATGGCGCGTAACTCTCCTCTGGCCAGTGCTGGTTTTAATATGTTGGCTGCATCCATGGCACCCTCGCCACCGCCAGCACCTACCAAGGTGTGTATCTCATCAATAAATAAGACAATATCTCCGGCGCTGGTCGTCACTTCCTTGACCACTGCCTTGAGTCGCTCTTCAAACTCTCCTTTGTATTTGGCTCCGGCGATCAGCGCTCCCATGTCCAAAGAGAAAATTTGCTTGTTTTTGAGATTCTCAGGTACATCACCACCTACGATTCTATGCGCCAATCCTTCTGCGATTGCAGTTTTACCAACTCCGGGTTCGCCTACCAGCATGGGGTTATTTTTGGTCCTCCTGGATAATATCTGGAGAATTCTTCTGATTTCCTCATCTCTACCTATAACGGGATCCAATTTACCCTGGTCAGCCAATTGATTGAGATTTTTGGCATATTTATTCAAGCTATTGTAGGTTTCTTCAGCACTTTGTGAAGTCACCCGTTCTCCCTGACGCAGTTCTTCTACCGCTTTTTCCAATGATTTTCTCGAAATACCTTGGTCCTTTAAAATTTGTGCAGTTTTTGAATTACCGTCAAAAATTGAAAGAAGCAAGTGTTCGATACTTACATATTCGTCCTTCATCTTAGTGGCCAGACTCATTGCATTATTCAGGACCCTGTTGGTTTCCCTGGATAATTGTAACTCGCCGCCCTCCACTTTGGGTAAGGATTGAAGCTGACTATCAATCAATTGATCAATCAAGTTTAAGTTTACATTCAGTTTTTTGAAAATAAAGGGGACGACGTTCTGATCAACCAAAGTGATGGCTTTGAACAAATGGGCATTTTCTATTTGTTGTTGTCCTAGTTCCTGCGTAAGCTGTTGGGCCTGCTGCAGAACCTCTTGTGATTTTATAGTTAATTTATTGGGATTCATATCTATTTCTTTTTCCGATCTCAGGTCAATTCTTATACCATAACAAAATTTGTCATTTAGTCAGATATTTTCTGAGATTTAACAGACATTATGACGTGTTTATAAATGCTTTGGGAATATTGGCAGCCATCACGTCTATCTTTGTAACTTAGTAGTAAGGCGGTAGAATTACTTGATTGGTATAAGACAACAGGCGATTCTATCACATAAGGCTACTAATTTTACTATTATGGGACTGTTTGACAAACTTTTTAAATCACAACGTGAGATCGCTAAGGAAGAAATTCAAGGGATCCAATGGGATCAATTGGAATCCATCGATCAATTAGATAATTTGATCAAAAATTCTGAGATCAAGCCAAAGGTGATCTTCAAGCACAGTACACGTTGTGGTATTTCACGTATGGTACTTAGTCAATTTGAAAAGGGGTATACCCAAAACCAAGATGATGTGACCTACTATTTCTTAGATCTTTTGAACTATAGAGACGTAAGTAACGCCATCGCCGAAAAGTTAAACGTCACCCATCAGTCACCCCAAGTCATTGTCTTGCGCAATAATAAAGTGCTACACAATGAGTCCCATCATGGCATTGACATCAAGAAAGTTCAGGAAATCATACATCAAAATCAATAGAAAATGAAAAGCTTTAGAATTACCCTGGTTGCCATCAGCCTTTTTTTAGCCTCTTGTGCCACCAATGTTTTTACTGGAGAAAGAACGCTAAAACCAGTAGCCAACGAACAAATATTTCCGGCTGCCTATGCGCAGTATGATGAGTTTTTGAGTGAAAACAAAGTAGTCACTGGTACCGCTGAATCCCAAATGATCAAGACGGTAGGGGGTAAAATTAAAACAGCTGCCCAGCGGTGGCTTAATGCTATTGGACATCCAGAATATTTAGATGGATACGCTTGGGAATACAATCTTGTTCAAGATGACCAGGTCAATGCTTGGTGTATGCCAGGAGGTAAAATTGTTTTTTATACCGGAATTCTTCCTATTTGTCAAGATGAAACCGGTGTAGCGATAGTTATGGGACATGAGGTAGCACATGCTTTGGCAAATCACGGTGGGCAACGTATGCGTGCTGGCCAATTACAAGCTCTAGGGCAAGTAGGGGTGGCTGTTGCAGGTAGCGGGCGTAGTCAAAGTACGCAGCAAATATTGAATCAAGCCTATGGTTTGGGAAGTACCACCTTGGGAATACTGCCTTTTTCCAGAAGTCATGAGAATGAGGCCGATAAGATTGGTCTGTATTTGGCCGCTATTGCTGGATATAATCCTGAAGAAGGTGCCAGATTGTGGCAACGCATGAAAGCTAACAGTGGGGGGCAAGCACCGCCTGAATTTTTAAGCACACACCCATCGCCCGATACGCGAATCGCTAATCTAAGAGACTTGGCGCCAAAGGCAAAAGCGGAAGCCAGAAAATACGGTGTAACTAGCTTTAAGTAAAGCACTCATCAATGTTTGGAGGTGAATCTAGCAGTTAGACCTTCAGCTAATCAAAAAATACATACTTTTAAAGGGTTCAATCGCGAACCCTTTTTTTATGCAAACCAACTTACCCAAAGGTCACAAAAAACTGATTCATGCCTGGGCCTTTTACGATTGGGCCAATTCAGTGTACTCCCTTGTGATCACTAGTGCCATCTTTCCTATCTTTTATGCTGCAGTAAGTAAGAAAGCTTTCGATCAAGGACGAGTACCTGAGCTGTTAAAAGATGTCAACAATGAAAATATAATTATTGTAGTCACGGCTATAGCTTTTCTCATTGTTAGTTTGATTTCTCCAATACTATCCGGAATAGCGGATTACAGCGGACGCAAAAAGCGATTCTTGCAGTTCTTTTGCTATTTAGGGGCCTTGAGTTGTATCGGGTTGGCTACTTTTTCTTTTGATTATTTATGGACAAGTCTTTTGATCTATATGTTGGCCTTAATCGGTTTCTGGGGTAGCCTGGTATTTTATAATTCCTACCTTCCCGATATTGCTTTTACCGAACAACAGGATGCGGCCAGCGCCAAAGGTTTCTCCCTCGGTTATATAGGTAGTGTCATTTTATTGATTCTTTGTTTGGTTCTCATTCAAGGTGGCTTTTATCCAGAGAAAGGCTTGTTCCCTGAATCAGAATGGATGCGTTTAACAGCTGTACAATTGTCGTTTGTATTGGTGGGACTGTGGTGGATAGGATTTGCACAGTATACTTATGCATTTCTACCTATGGGGACCAAAAAAAATACGGAACAAGTTAGGAATATTTTTACCAATGGCTTTAGAGAACTTAAAAAAATATGGCTCGGTCTAGGCGACAACCTGCAAATGAAGCGATACTTGGGCGCATTTTTTATTTACAGCATGGCTGTTCAAACCGTCATGCTTGTTGCCACTTACTTTGGAACAGAAGAAGTCGCTTGGCCGATAGATCCAGAGACCGGAGAATCTAATGCAACCACTGGTTTAATTATTAGTATTTTACTGATCCAACTAGTGGCCATAGGTGGTGCGTGGCTGGCCAGTTTGCTTTCGCGAAAGGTAGGAAACATCAAAACCCTCATCTTGATCAATGTATGCTGGGCGGCCATATGTATTTACGGTTACTTTGTCATCACGCCATTGCAGTTTTATATTACGGCAGGTTGCGTGGGCTTAGTTATGGGTTCTATACAGTCTTTATCCAGAAGTACTTATTCCAAAATGATTCCTTCTGATACCGTTGATACAGCCTCTTATTTTAGTTTTTACGATGTCGCTGAAAAAATAGGTATCGTTATTGGAATGGTCATTTTTGCCGTAGTAGGCCAGGGGACAGGTGGTATGAGAGGCCCCATACTTTTTCTGGTTGTGTTCTTTATCATTGGTGTGATCCTGTTATATCGGGTACCAAAAATCCAAACTTCCGCAACACCCAAAAAAGCTGATGACCCACCAATTTAAAGGTTTATGGTCCTATCTTTTTGATCGAGATCCGTGTATGATGATATTCATTTTAAGAGCTTACTTATTTAAATGGAAATACTGTTAATCACGCCAGCCATTAGCCTTTAGAATTTAACCAAATCATTTAAATGGATTATCAGAACAAATCAGAAGTCTACTACGCCAATGTACGACCCGAAATGCTGAAATACCTTCCAGATAATCCATCGAGGATATTGGACATTGGTTGTGCAGATGGATCATTTGGTTGGATGGTAAAGGAAAAAACAAAAGCTGAAATTTGGGGTATAGAGTATATGCCTGAACAAGCCAACCAGGCAGCAAAAAAACTTGACAAGGTGTTTTCTGGACCTTGTGAAAAACATATATCTAAACTACCTGATGCTTATTTTGATGTTATTTTCTGTAATGATGTTCTAGAGCACCTGGTTGATCCGTATGAGGTACTTGATCATCTCAAGTCTAAAATTGCACCAGATGGTATCTTGGTTAGTTCAATACCCAACGTGAGGTACCACAATACATTTATGAGAGTTATATTTCAAAAGGATTGGAAATATCATGACCATGGAGTGATGGATAAGACCCACCTAAGGTTTTTTACAGGAAAAAGTATTAAAAGAATGTACGAAGAGGCTGGTTATGAAGTGATCCGCCAAGAAGGTTTGAATAAAAGCAGGTCCATCAAACCTATTTTATATAATATCCCGGTGCTTTTTAAACATATGGATATACGCTATCCACAATATGCTACGGTGGCGAGACCAAAAACATAAAACCCCAAATCATTGGATTTGGGGTCATTGGACTGCGCAGCTTTTAGACTACATGTGCGTAATATCTCCACTGCCCAAAACACTCTTTTTTACTTTGTCGGCAGAGCCTTTATACCTGAGGTCTCCAGAACCAACAATGCTGGCAGATAGTTTGCCACCATTACAGTAAACTGACACATCACCGCTTCCAGCGATAGATGCTTCTACATTGTTAGCTTTTAAACCAAAAGCAGATATATCGCCACTACCAGCAACACTGGCATTGAGTGACTCTGTACGACCAGTAAGTTTTACATCACCACTTCCTGCTATATTCACCTCAAGTTGCGCGCACTCTACCTCAGTTTCTATATCACCGCTCCCAGCTACAGAGATTTCCATGTTTCTGGATTTAAGTTTGATCTCACTGCTGATATCACCACTTCCAGCCATGCTTAAACTGCTAATACGTCTTACGGGAACCCAAACTTTTACTCCTTCTCGGGTGGTAATGTTGATACGGTCTTCCAGTCCTATTTTCAAAATTCCACGATTCACCTCGATCTCAATATATTCCATGATATTGGATTCTGCTTCAACCCTGATTTCACCTTCTTCTCCTTCCATTATGGTGATATCAAAACTGCTTCTGGCAGAAATACCCTCGTAGTCAGAAGTATTGAAGGTTTTAGTAATAACTTCTCCATTGCCTTTCACCCGCTTGCCGTTGCTCCACCATTGGGCTTGGGCAGTTTGAGCCGCCATAAAGAGTACACAGATATAAACGATTTTTTTCATGATATTCAAAATTTAGAAGGTTTAAAATGATTAGTTGCTTTTGAGACTGACTCCCCCAAAACTGGATTTGATGTTGATGATTCCTCCTGAACCATTACCACCCGCATACCCTGACTTCCTTTTGTCGGTAGAATCCTTTTCAGATCGGGTTACGTTGAGATCTTCAGAAAGTTTGATTCCTGCAAATTCAGTATCGATTTCAAAACTGAATTCGGCATCTGGGTGATAACTGATTGTCACACCCGTATAATCTGAGCGCACGATAGCTTCTTTGAACCCTGGTTGCAAGGCTGCGATGTTAATAGAACCAAAATCTGTATTCAAGTTAACGCTTTCATGGACCTTACCCAATCTAATGGTACTGTAATCACCCCTGCATACTAGCCTGTTCACCTCTTCTGATTCCAGTGTAGAAAAGTCGCCGTTGAAATTCAGATCGTTGGTGTTGTGGAAATTCCCCTTGGTGTAGTCTCCTTTAAATTCGACTCGCTCACACCCATGTAGATCAAAACTACTGAAATCAGCACGTATGGTTCCAGACTTCATATAATCTATGTGCGAACTCTTGGTATAATCAAATCGCAGTTCGTTGTTTTCCGCCAGGAGTTGTCCGATATCCAAACGTCCAAAATCGCATTTGATCTTGGCTTGACCTTCCAATCGATCTAACACAATAGCGCCATAATCGTTGGATACATCAAGAGAGGAGGTAGCTGGCATTTTAACGATATAATCAATTTTGATTTTAGACACTTCGTTCTTAGCACCACTGAACCAGCTGGTCCAACTGTTGTTTCTACTCGTGCTGTAGTCGGTATCTGTTTCGGCGCTCACTCTGGAAGCACTGGCTTCAAAATTGACGTCGATTTCCCTGAGCTGTCGATCTACGTTTTCTTCATCATCACCACTCACTTCTACCATGATATCCATAGCAACCCTGGGCTCATTCCAAGTGGTTATGGTAACACTACCAAATTCATTTTCGATATGAACCATGCAGGTTTTGTTGACAGTAAAGCTTTTGCTCAGTTTTTTAGACTTGGTATACTTGCCGGTGCCGGGATCCGTAGCCATAGCCAGGGTTGGCAATAGCATCAGCAGGAGGAGGCTGATTTTATATAAATATTTCATTTTCATTTTCTTTATAAGTTTTCAGTTGTTCTATTTGTTCTAATGCGGTTTCCAATAAATCAATTCTCATTTGGAAATTGGTAATCATGGCAGCGATCACCGCTTTACTGTCTTGATTGACTTGAAAGTCTTTTTTGATGCTTTGATAATCTGTTTCCAACTTGTCCAGTGCTGCTTTAGTATCTGCTATAATACGTTCAGTTTCTGGTGATTGTTCTTTATTCAACCGCTCTAGTTCTGCATCAATGGTACGCTTAAAGAAGTCTTGAGCCTGCGCCATCTCAGGAGAAACGCTGGATAATTCAAGGTCAGTTTCTGGCGTTGCGCCCATATTAAACACGGTTAAGCCCATCAAAATTGCCAAACCAGCTACCAACGACCACTTAATGATCGTAGTGGTGTTCAAGGTCCTGATCTTCTGATTCTGACGATGTTCCACGCGCAATGCTATTGCGGTATCCTCTTCCAGGGAATCCTGCTCTGCACAAATGCTATCCAGCCGATCCATAAACCTGGTTCTATGTCCTTCTGGTAATTTTTCAAGATCAAAATCTTGTTTAGAAAACCAGTCTTCCATTCCTTTACCCATAACATTCCATTTTAGTTCGCAAACTCGATTTTGCCCGTGAGATTGTCGTTCTGCACATGGCGTTAGAGATATTTAAGATCTCACATATTTCTTCATTATCCATTCCTTCAATCAGGCTCAATGTCAGTATCTGACGGTAACTTTCTTTGAGTGTATCCATGACTTTCAATACTTTTTTGGCAGTCATTCCTGCAGCTTCCATGTCAATTTGCTGGTCGGGTACTTGTTCCATTTGGTAAGCGACCTCTTCATAATCTGTTGTCGGCATTCGTTTTTCATTTCTCAAATGGGTCAGACTATTGTTGACCACGATTCGCTTTAACCAACTACCGAAAGTAGCCTCACGATTCCACTGCTTCATTTTGGCAAAAGCAGTGATCATACTCTCTTGCATGATATCTTCTGCCTGAGAAGTGTCTCGTACAATACGCAGGGCAACGTGGTACATTCCTTTTGCGTACTGATCATACACCTGCATTTGGGCACGGCGATCTCCATTTTCACAGAGCTGGTATAGTTCTATTTCGGTGGCAGTTAAAGTCACTTGGTCAGTGTTACGTCTTAAAGATGCAAATTAAACTAGCATGTTACAGTTCGTGGCAAGGAATTTGAATTTTCCCGTTATAATGTGTGGTGGTCGGATTGATGAGGCTTTATTAATTATAATTTAATGAGGCTGCAGTAGATTGATTTACAGTTGATTGTTTGTGGTGTTTTCGCTTTCGCGAAAGCGATATCATCATCACCCACCAAAATTTAATCAACAACAAATAAAATAAGTCACAATAGTGAATGACATTGTGGCGAGGAAAGAAGATATGTTTAAGACTAAGAAATTTAATATAGACAACTTGTCACTTCAGGAATTGGATCAAGATGCCGAATTTATTCCATTATTGAGCAGTGAGGATGAAGAAGAAATGAACAATGAAAGCGTTCCGGATACCCTTCCTATTCTGCCTTTGCGTAATATGGTCTTGTTTCCAGGAGTGGTTATACCCATTACTGCGGGTCGGGACAGGTCCATCAAGTTGCTACAAGAAGCACATAAAAACAATTCTGCCATCGGAGTGGTAGCACAGACTGATGAAGAGATTGAGGAACCTAGTTATGAAGATCTCCACAAAACTGGTGTGGTCGCCAAGATTCTCAAAACCTTTAAGATGCCCGATGGAAATACCACGGTCATTATTCAAGGTAAAAAACGTTTTGAAATGGGTGAGATCGTCAGTGAACATCCCTATATCACTGCTGTGGCAAAACCAGTTCAGGAAGCTCGTCCTGCCAGAGAGAACGTGGAGTTTGCTACGATTATTGAAAATATCAAAGATCTGGCCCTTGAAATTATTAAAGAAAGCCCAAATATCCCTAGCGAGGCTTCATTTGCTATTAAAAATATCGAGTCGGATTCCTTCTTGGTGAATTTCGTGGCTTCCAATATGAATTTAAAGGTTGCCGAAAAGCAAAAAATTCTGGAAATCAATAGCTTGAAGGAAAGAGCGCTAGAAACTTTGAGGTACATGAATATCGAGCGCCAAAAACTCGAACTCAAAAACGACATCCAATCCAAAGTTCAAACGGACATTAATAAGCAACAGCGGGAGTATTTCTTGCACCAACAAATGAAAACCATCCAGGACGAATTGGGTGGCGGAGTTTCTTCCATGCAGGAGGTTGACGAGATGCGCCAACGTGCCAAAAAGAAAAAATGGGACGACAAGGTGAAGGAGCATTTTGAGAAGGAACTGGCAAAGATGCAACGCATGAATCCTCAGGTTGCAGAATACAGTATACAACGCAATTACCTGGACCTCTTCCTGGACCTTCCCTGGAATGAATATTCCAAGGATAATTTTGATTTAAAACGTGCGATGCGCATCCTCGATCGAGACCATTATGGACTGGATGAGGTCAAAAAGCGCATTATTGAATATCTGGCTGTGCTCAAACTGCGCAATGATATGAAGTCGCCAATTTTATGTTTATATGGTCCTCCAGGGGTAGGAAAAACTTCTTTAGGTAAATCTGTGGCCGAGGCACTGGGTCGTGAATATGTGCGTATCTCATTGGGTGGGTTGCGCGATGAAGCCGAGATTCGTGGTCACCGTAAAACCTACATTGGTGCCATGCCAGGACGAATCATACAAAGTATTAAAAAAGCCAAAACTTCAAATCCCGTCTTCGTATTGGATGAGATCGACAAATTGAGTAACTCGTCGCATAATGGGGATCCTTCTAGTGCGATGTTGGAAGTACTTGATCCTGAACAGAACAATGCATTTTATGATAATTTCCTAGAAATGGGCTTTGACTTGAGCAAAGTCATGTTTGTCGCCACTTGTAACAGTTTACAGACCATACAGCCTGCACTCAGGGATAGAATGGAAATCATCAATGTTACAGGATATACCATCGAGGAAAAAGTTGAAATCGCTAAACAGCATTTGTTACCTAAACAACTCAAGGAACATGGTCTAAACAAAAGCCACCTTAAAATTGGTAAACCTCAATTAGAAAGAATCGTTGAAGGATATACCCGAGAAAGCGGAGTGCGAGCGCTGGATAAGCAAATTGCTAAAATGGTACGTTATGCAGCCAAAAGCATCGCCATGGAAGAAGAATACGATGTCAAGGCGACCAATGATACCATCTTGAAGGTGTTAGGATCGCCCAAAATGCAACGTGACAAATATGAAAACAATGAAGTAGCCGGTGTAGTTACTGGCCTAGCCTGGACCAAGGTGGGAGGGGACATTCTTTTTATAGAGTCTATTCTGAGTAAAGGAAAAGGGAACCTGACCATTACCGGTAATTTGGGTAAGGTGATGAAGGAAAGTGCAACCATTGCGATGGAGTACATCAAGGCCAATGCGGAACAACTGGGTATTGACCACGTGGTTTTTGAAAAATACAATGTGCATATCCACGTACCTGAAGGGGCCACACCCAAGGATGGCCCTAGTGCTGGTGTAACGATGCTTACCTCACTGGTATCCTTGTTCACCCAACGCAAGGTCAAAAAGAGTATCGCCATGACCGGAGAGATTACCTTGAGGGGTAAGGTATTGCCTGTAGGCGGAATCAAGGAAAAAATCCTGGCTGCCAAACGTGCACGCATCAAGGAAATATTGCTTTGTGAACAAAACCGCAGGGATATTGAAGAGATCAAACCTGAGTATTTGAAAGGTCTGACTTTCCATTATGTGAGTGATATGAGCAAAGTTTTGGAATTGGCGTTGACCAAACAAAAAGTCAAAAACCCTAAAGAATTGATAGGATAAATTTTTTGTCAGGATTTATTATTTGCCGTCCAGATCTAACAAGATAGAGGTGCGTTTCTCGACAATCAGGTGTTGATACCATTTACCTAGATTGGCGGCTATCTTTTGATGGTTTTCTACCAATTGTATAGCCAGCGGAAAGACTGCGCGGTCTTTGTGATTTTTAATAGCGGTAAGGTAACCCAGGAACTTACCGTGTTGGTTCAGTATTTTCGGCGGGTTGGTACTCAGCGGGTTCCAAGGTGAATAGTTCTTATTGGGGTCTCCGTAAATATTAAGGTCATTCCAGATGGAAGTCGAACTAAAACTGCTACCGTACTCGCCAAAGGCATTCCATATAGAATTGGTCTGAAATCTTTCACATGTCAAACAACCCAAGTAAACTTGATGATTTTCACCCCCGTAGAGGTGCATTTCCTGGCCTTGAGCCAGACCACCTATAAGTAGGTTCAAAAGAATAATTCCTGCAAACGGAAGCTGGCGCATATTCGTTAGGATTTGTGTTGATGCTTGCTTCCAAAAATAAGTGAAAGAAATACGACAACAAAAGCGCCGAAAAACACAAGCTTTATAATTTGGCAAATAAAGACAGGGTAGGATGGTGAGGAATAATCAAATCCTTTTGGCTCATTGAATGGTGTATACACACTTCCGTCATGTACAATTAAGTCAATGGGTTATTCCAAAACAGTTGACCCTTAAACTGTTATATTAAACTGCTGCGTTCTGGGTAAGCAGCTCGCGGTCGAACAACTCCAAATTGATTGGTTTGAAAGTTGGACGAATCTGCTATGATGGATATCGACTTGTTATTAGCACCATAGACACAGGACTATCTCTGTTGCTGTCCAACCATATGGCTATCAATATAGAAGTAAAAGATGCCTATAGAAATGACTAACAGCTTACAAGCACACTCCTAGCCATTGTTGATTGTATAACTTCCTGTGGGAGAAATATAAGATTTATGTATAGAAGAAAGGAGCTGGAGTTGGGCACAATCCAGCCCAATGTCAATAAAATTAAAATATGAGTAGAGTTGCTGACCGTCTCGATTGAAATGATTTCCAAAATAATGAGATACCCTTTGGTGATGAAATGTCCATTAGTGGGTACATAAAACCCTGCTTTAAAGGGAAGTCCTGTTGACAATTGATAGGAATGAAACACGGATAGGGCGGATGAGTTGCTATCCTTGGGGCATAAGCTTAACAACAACATACAGCGCGACGAAAGGTCAGAACTGCGGGTCAGGTTGTTTTCTTTGGTCCCATTTAATGTCACTCAAAGCACTGGCTTTGATACCAATAAAGAAGAACCAGCTGTTTCTAGGACCTATAGGAGTCCAGTTAAAACTCATCCTAAAACTTTCCAGATCCCGCTGAAAGCGCAAGGTTGTGAATGAAATTCCTTTACCCACAAAATCATATCCCGTATTACCGCCTACAGACCATCTGGGGGATAGCTCAACATCGCCGCTTACCATTAAACTTTGATTATTGATCTCACTCTGCCGTTGGGCATTGTTGTAGGTCATGGTATAAGCAAAGTTCAAATTCCATGGAATCTTAAATCGGTACCGCTGCTCATCTATGTTTACATCCTGTTGTTCTGGTTCAGCATTCAGGTCGGCATTGGGGTCTACCGCCTGGCCGAAAAGGTCATCCTCCCGACCACCGTTGGCCAGTGTACGATCATTTAATTTTGTTGGGTTTTTCTCTTCTTCTGTGGCCTCTTTGGAGAAGTCTTTGTCACTTAATGAAAAAGAAACCCTTGCACCAGCTCTGGTCAAACGGAACAGGCTACCACCATTGTTGATATTAAAAGTATTGATGCGTTGATTATTATTGTCCAGGGCATAAGGATCAAAATTGGCATCCAAGTTCAAATCGATCTTCTTGGTTAAAGGGATGACGCCACGGACCTGCAGCGGACTCCAGTTCAAGCTATCTCCTGCCAAGTTATAGGCAGTGTTGAATGTGAGTGTTTTTAGTAGTTGAATTTTCTTAGGTTCGGTGGCGGTACTATCCTTATCCCTAACTTTGGCCTCAATGTTATTTTGAACGCTGATACCTATACTGCTGGAGAAATTTCGTCCTGGCGCACCGGCATAAGTTCCTTCAAATCTACTGTAAAAACGCTCTTCCTCTGACACCTCAAGTCCGCGCTCGTCTAGTAATCTTTCATAGTATTGATCAAAACTTGGGTTGGCGGAATAACTAATACTGGGTCTGATCACATGTCTGATGGCTTTGATTTTAGCATCAGGGTTATCGGATTTCCAGTTTCCAAATATCTGAGTCCCGACGCTGGCACCGTAACTGTAGGTGCGGTAGGAATCAAACCCATTGATGGTATCCCTTCTTACTGCAAATCCGCCTGTGTCGTTGGCTACCAAGGTCTGATCGATGGTTTCAAACACCCAGTTCTCATCATAATTGGCATTGGCACTAATACTGAAATAACTGATTTTAAAGTTGGTCGCGAGAGGTACACTATGTCGCACGCCCATCACCGCATTGTCAAACATACGACCTGTAAGAAAGTCTTCATCATTGGTATTGATGGTATTTTCTGCACGAACGTTATACTGCAGGTTGACATTTTGGATGATTCCTTTTTTGGAACCGTTCTTACCAGCAAAGGGGTACACCCTGGATACACTTCCCTGTAGTGTTGGCAACGTCAGATTCACGGTTCCTTGGTTGACATTTTGTCGCACACTTACTGTCGAACTCAAATTGACTTGTGGTTCTCCTGGAAAGGTCTTGTTATACGAAATTGAGCTGGCCAAGGTATTGTTCAGTGTTGCGCTCTGATTGATTTGATTAAAGGACTGTCTAAAAAACTCGCTGCTCCCCAGGTTAACGCTAGCGCTAAATCGGGAATTTGGGTTGGATTTCGGATCCTGTGAATGTTGCCAGTTCAAGTTATAACGTGTAGATTTAGAAAAATCAGAGAATCCGCGCTCACTTTGGATTTGGTTTTCATACAGGAACCTCAAATTTCCAGAAAATCTATACCGCTTTCTATAACTACTCTCTACACGAGCTCCATAACTTCCATTGGTAAAGTAATCTCCCAACAGGGTCAAGTCAAAATAATCATTGACGGCAAAGTAATAGCCACCATTCTGTAAAAAATACCCCTGCGTATTGTTATTTCCAAAGGAGGGCAATATAATTCCACTCTTGCGCTCACTGGTCATGGGGAAAAAGGCAAAGGGTAATCCCAATGGGGTAGGCACATCGGCAATGTACATATTGACCAAGCCGGTGACAATCTTTTTCTTTGGTACCATCTTAATACGTCGAGCGAGAAAATAATACTCAGGATTTTCAGGATCCTTTGAGGTAGTAAATCTTGCATTGCGCATAAAGAAAACCGAATCATTGACTTTTTTGACTACTTCGGCAATCACGTTGAATTCGCCTTGCTTGGTGACTGAATTATAGGTTAGCGCTTTTTTACTGTCTTTGTTGAATACGATGGAGTCAGGCTTTACCGTGTTGGTGCCTTGAGTAAATTCCGGTTTTTGGGTGTAAACACCTGTTGAATCCTCGACGATACCATAGGCGTAAATATTGCCGGTATTATTATCAATAACAATTTTTCCGGCTTTGATGTTGATATCACCGTAAGTGATTTCGGCCTGGTTGTACAAAGTGATGGTATTGTCACGTCTATCGATGCGCTTGTAATCGGTAGCACTGGACTCAATTTTGTATTCTAGAAAACTTTTCTTCTTTACGCTGTCTTGCGCAATAGTATCTTTTTTAGAACGATCGTTGGTATCTACGACCACACCGTTTAAATTCATTAAAGCCGCGTCAGTCCCCTGAATTGATGTGTCTACTTCCTGCTGTCTCAATTCCCTTAGCCTGGCATTGATAAGCGAATCGTTTTTCTGATTTTCACGTGCAGGAATCTTCTCCCCAGATTGCGGTAATTCCTGCGCGATAAGTTCTGCACCACCTGTTAAGAACAAAAGGATAAAAATGATATGCTTATAGTAGGTATGCAATCTTGACTGTACTATTTTCGTTATTGGAATGGCCTGGTTTTTGAAATGTCAAAACTACGTATAATATTACAGCTGTTTTGTCATTTCGCTTTCGCGAAAGCGGACTTAATAAAAAACAATGCTATAAGCTTTATTCTCTATATGAAAACGAAGGAAATCTTCATTATTGCCCAAATGTTACTGCCTGTTTTTATGCTGGCAAATATACCGATCGATTCTACAAAAACCAGCAATAACAAAGTTTTTACAGTGGTATTGGACGCAGGTCATGGAGGTAAGGATTCAGGAAAATATATCGCACGCACTGCAGAGAAGGATATTGCACTGAGCGTAGTCAAGATGTTAGGCAAAGAATTGGAGGCGCATCGAGATATCAAAGTGGTTTACACCAGAACAACTGATAAGTTTCTCGAACTCTACCAGAGGGCTGACATCGCCAATAATGCCAAGGCCGATTTATTTGTATCCGTTCACTGTAATGCAGCGGCAGCCACAAGTGCCAAAGGAAATGAAACGTGGGTACTTGGGATCCATCGAAATGCAGACAATCTCGAGGTGGTACAACGAGAAAATTCTGTAATTCTATTGGAAGAAGATTACGAAGAGAAATATGCAGGCTTTAATCCAAACGACCCTTCTAGCTTTGCCACCAACCTGATGATCCAGGAGGAATATTTGGATAATTCTATTGAAATGGCCAGCAATGTACAGACCCGATTTTCAGCAGATCTTAAGCGTAAAAATCGCGGAGTCAAACAGGCAGGATTTGCTGTTTTGCGATTGTCTTATATGCCTAGTGTTTTAATTGAAACTGGGTTTATCACTAATGCCGAGGAACGAGCTTTTCTTAAAAGTAGCGCGGGTCAAAAGAAGGTAGCTCATTCTATTTATGACGCTATTTTAGAATATCAAAAGAACAGGGATATCAATCTTTTTATATTAGATCAGGTAGATACTGGTAGTGTAGATGGTGCTGTGCCCTTTCAAACGGCGGCAGATAATGCTATTTATAAGGTCCAAATTAGTGCAAGTGGCAATAAATTAGCTCCCAAATCTTACAATTTTCAGAAATTGCCAGAAATCTCCAGAGAGCAAGATGGGTCTATTTACCGATATTTTACGGGTAATTTTTCTAACCTGGCAGACGCTGTAGAATTGAAGAAGCAAGCGGTGGCAAAAGGTTATAAATCAGCCTTTATAGTCGTTTACGAGAACGGTGTGCGTCGAAGGTTGTAACAACTCATAAAAAATTGTTACTTCATATCTATGCGGCTTGCCTTATCTTTACATTCGCAGAAAGGCTATATTCATGAAGCTCTCCAAAGAAATCAAAGTCGGTATCCTCACAGTTTCAGCCGTTGCGTTGTTCATTTTTGGATACCAGTATCTCAAAGGTCGGAACCTACTCAAAGATGACCGATCTTTTTATGCCGTTTATAATAACGTGGAAGGACTTACCCAGTCTGCTCCTGTGACCATCAACGGTTTACGGGTTGGAAATATTGACAATATTGACTTTTTGGATTCTTCTGGAAGGTTATTGGTAAAATTTCACGTAGATGAGTCTTTTAGTTTTTCTTCGGAAAGTACAGCTTCTGTGTATAGCACTAGTCTTATTGGTGGAAAAGCCTTGGCCATCGTCCCCAATTTTGAGAGTAACGCGCGTCCCGCTCAACCAGGTGATACTTTAAAATCTAAGATCGATTCTGGTATTCAAGGTCAAGTCATGGATGAGTTCTTACCTCTCAAAGATAAAATTGAGCATATGATTGTGAGTGCTGATTCAGTACTTACCGCTGTGAATAAAACCTTGAATCCAAAAACACGAGCAGCTATTGTCAGTAGTTTGGGTGAGGTCAACAGAACATTGGTCGAAATCCGAGGCTTGTCTAGAAGTGCCAATAGCTTTTTGGAAGATAACCGCCAGAATCTAGATCGCACGATTGCCAATCTGGACACCACTACCAAGAATTTTGCGGCCATCTCTGATACCTTGGCACAAGTTGAAATAGCTGGAACGGTAAAAGAACTGGAAATGGCAGTATCCAAATTCAACGTAGTTTTGGATGATGTAGCTTCAGGAAAAGGCAGTTTAGGAAAGTTGATGACTGACGATAAATTATATACCAACCTTGAGCGCACAACACGTCAGGCTGAGATGCTGTTGCAGGATATCAAACTTAACCCCAAACGATACGTACATTTTTCAGTATTCGGTAAGAAGCCTGGAGAATATGAAGAACCAGAATCCCGAGACCAATAATCAATTATGGAGTACTTACCTATTATCATTTTTGCCCTGATCCTCGTGGGAGGTGTGGGATATTTTGCGAGCAACATCAAAAAAATGATTCGCAACATCAAATTGGGAAAAGAGGTAGATCGTTCTGACCGTAAAGGGGAACGCTTTGCACAAATGGCTCGTATAGCTTTAGGTCAATCTAAAATGGTACGTCGTCCTATCGCTGGACTTCTACACATTATTGTGTATATAGGATTTGTCATTATCAATATTGAAGTCCTCGAAATCATTATCGATGGTCTGACAGGGCAGCACCGCATTTTTGCGCCTTACTTAGGTGGAGTATATGACTTTCTGATTGCTACCTTTGAAATTCTTGCCTTATTGGTATTGGTGTCGGTCATTGTGTTCCTGGTAAGAAGGAATGTGATGAATATCCGTCGTTTCTTGGCTCGCGAACTCAAAGGTTGGCCTAAAAATGACGCCAATTACATTTTGTATTTTGAGGTAGTATTAATGGCGCTTTTCCTTACGATGAATGCTGCCGACCTGGCCATTCAACAAGGTGTCGCCGCTGGTAGATTTACCAGTGAGGCCGCTACACATTATATCGCTGCTGGTTCTTTTCCTGTAAGCCAATTTATTTCACCACTGTTTGAAGGAATGGAGTTCAAAACTTTGTTCTGGATCGAGCGTACTTGCTGGTGGTTACACATTGTAGGTATTTTGATCTTTTTGAATTATCTATACTGGTCCAAGCATCTGCACATCATGTTGGCTTTCCCTAACGTTTATCTGGCAAAGCTTACGCCAAAAGGTCAATTCACCAATATGGAGGCGGTGACCAAGGAGGTAAAAATGATGATGGATCCCAATGCAGATCCGTTTGCGGCTCCGGACCCTGCTGCTGCAGAAGAAGAGCCTGCCAGTCTGGGTGCTCAGGATATTTTTGATCTGAACCAGGTACAATTATTAAATGCTTACACCTGTACCGAATGTGGGAGGTGTACGGCCGAGTGTCCGGCCAATCTGACCGGTAAGAAGTTAAGTCCGCGTAAAATCATGATGGATACCCGAGATCGCTTGGAAGATGTAGGAAAAGTGATTGATAAAGAAGGGGAATGGAAGGATGATGGTAAGACGTTGTTAAACGATTACATTTTGACCGAAGAGTTATGGGCTTGTACCACGTGTAATGCCTGTGTTGAGGCATGCCCGATTGGTATCGATCCATTGAGCATCATCATGGAAATGAGAAGATACCTTGTGCTGGAGAATAGTGCGGCGCCTAATGAATTAAATGTCACCATGGGTAATATTGAAAACAATGGAGCACCATGGCCTTATAACCAAATGGATCGCCTGAACTGGGCAAACGAATAACATTATGAGTGAACAATTTAAAGAAGCATTAAATGAGGATGGTTCCTTGGCAAGTCCTGTATTGCCGGAAGGTGTCAAAAACTACTTGATTGATATTGACGGAACTATAACAGAAGATGTTCCTAATGAGGAACCAGAGCGCATGGCAACTTGCTTACCATTCCCAGATGCCTTGAAAACCCTGAATGAATGGTACGATGATGGACATATCATTTGTTTCTTTACCTCAAGAACCGAAGAACACAGAGAAGTAACAGAAGCCTGGTTGGACAAGCATGGTTTCAAATACCACAGTTTATTGATGGGTAAACCTAGAGGAGGAAACTACCACTGGATTGACAACCACATGGTACGCGCTACTCGCTATAAAGGTCAGTTTACTCATTTGGTAGAAAAGGAAGTAACCATTGAGGTCTTTCAAAATAATAAGTAAACATACACATTGGCTTCCTTTCTTTTGAGCCAGGAAGTTTTGTCAAATTTGCATTGGGAAACAAATTTGGTTCCTGATTGACGTATAGAATAAGAACCTATGAGCAACAATTTAACAGTACCAACCGTAGCAGAGTTTATTGCACAAGGAAAACAACCCGAAGTTTTATTCTGGGTAGGGTGCAGCGGAAGCTTTGACGACAGGTCCAAAAAAATTACCAAAGCCTTTGTCAAATTATTGAACAAGGCGGGCGTAGAGTTTGCGGTATTAGGAGCAGAAGAGAGTTGTACAGGGGATCCTGCTAAACGTGCTGGAAACGAATTTCTATTCCAGATGCAGGCGATGATGAATATAGAAACCCTGAATGGATACGAAATCAAAAAGATCGTTACGGCTTGTCCTCACTGTTTTAATACGCTGAAAAATGAATACCCTGAACTAGGAGGGAATTATGAAGTGATTCATCACACCTCTTTCCTTAAAAGTTTGATCGCTGATGAAAAACTTACCATCGAAGGAGGCAAATTCAAGGGTAAGAAAATAACTTACCATGACCCCTGCTATCTAGGACGAGCCAACGAAATTTATGAGGCACCCAGGGAATTGATCGAAAAACTGGATGCTGCATTATTGGAGATGAAGCGTAGCCGTCGCAATGGTCTGTGCTGTGGAGCAGGTGGTGCCCAAATGTTCAAAGAACCTGAAGAAGGAAAAAAAGATATTAATATCGAGCGTACGGAAGAAGCACTGGAAACAGGGGCAGATGTCATTGCAGCAGCTTGTCCGTTCTGTAATACAATGATGAGTGATGGAATCAAAGCTGCAGAAAAAGAAGGACAAGTTGAGGTTCTTGATATTGCAGAGATGATCGCCTCAGCTGAAGATTTATAATTGATTATGAGAAATTTTATTACCCTTTTTATTTGTTTGCTCGTGTTTACAGGCACCTATGCACAACAACCGAGCGAAGAAGCTATTAGTAAATTATCAACAGATACCTGCACGTGTATCGAGAAAATAGATAACATTAAAACCGAAGCCCAAGCCGAGTTAGAATTAGGTAAATGCATGGCCGCTGCCTACGGTAAAGATGTAAAGTACTATAACAGTCAAGGTCTTGATTTTATGAACGAGGCCATTTTGGAAGAGTTTGGTGAAGCTGTAGGTTTAAATATGGTAGCGAATTGCCCTAGCTTTCTTGAAATTTTCATAAACATGGATTATGATGATGAAGAAACTGGAGATAGCTATGAAACCTTTGAGGAAATCACTGGCAGCGTTCAGAAACTCACCTCTGATTCATTCAGTGTTTTGACGATCAAGGACGACAACGGAAGGCAGCATAAAGTCCTTTGGCTGACTTATGTAGACAATGGTGACTTGCTGAGACAGGCCATTGAAGACAAAAAAACCTATACATTTAGGGTTCGCGAGCTGGACATCTATGATCCACGCATTGAGGAGTACCGAAACATGTATGTATTAGATCGCATAGATTAACTGGTTTGTCAGAAAATAAATTTGATTATAAAAGCATTGTATTGTCCGCAGCTTTCGGCGGGATGATTTATGCAATATTGATGTCAGTCTGGTACCAATTTGTCAATGAGGAGCCCTTTAGTATATTGAAGTTTGTCATTGACTTTTTCATGTTTGGACTGTTGATCGCTGGAATCATCTGGTGGTCTATGAGGGGGAAAAACAAGGAGAAATAGCCAACTGGTGGTAACATTTGAGTTGGTACAATGTTAGACATGCTTACACCTTCTTTTAAAGCCAGTCATGCGTGATAAACAACAACAAGCCAATTATCAGCAACGTATCCAACGTGTTTTTGAATATATCGATGAAAATCTTGGGGAAGATTTAAACCTTGAGGTTTTAGCGGGTCAGGCCTACTTCTCGCCGTATCATTTTCACCGTATTTTTAAATTCATGACTGATATGACGTTGAATGACTATGTGACCAAAAGGCGCATGGAGAAATCGGCTGCGGATTTGCTGCATAGAGATACACCTGTAGGAGAATTAGCCCATACCTATGGCTTTGCCGATAGTACTTCGTTTTCCAAGGCTTTCAAAAATTATTTTAATATCAGTCCTACGCAGTTCAAGGATCAAAATTACCAGAGATTTAGCAAGATCGGACAACTGGACCGCAAGAATGGACAAGACAATCTAACTCACGAAAAATACATTTGTACCATCGACAAACTAAAAAAATGGATACAGATGAATGCAACTATTACAATTACCAACATTCCTTCCATGGAGCTGGCCTACATTTCCAGTTTAGGAGTAAGCAATCTTCCGCAGGCCTATCATAACCTGGTACAATGGGCGATAAGCAAAGGATTGATGAACGATCATTCCAAAATGGTCACCGTATATCACGACAGTTTTAAATTTACTTCCCCTGAAAAGGTCCGTATCAGTGCTTGTATATTACTTGACGAACCCATGGCACCAGAAGGTCAAATAGGGAGGCGTACAATTCCTGAAGGTAAGTATATCAAGTCTGCTTATACAATAGGGGTAAATGAGTTTGAACAAGCGTGGACAGGATTATTTGTATGGATGAATGAACAAGGTTATCAAATGGCAGATAAAGAACCTTTTGAGATCCATCACAATAATTTCAATGAACATCCACAGAAGAAAGCCATCGTTGACTTTTACATTCCAATAGTGGGGTGATCAATTGACAAACATCAACAAAAGCCCGTGCTGATGAATCATTCAGGTTGGCTGTATTGGTGATCTCGTATGCAACGCAGGAAACCTTTTACTCCTTTTATCAAACTCATGGCAAATCCTTAACTTTACAGATCAAGAATGGTAAATAACGAGTTGATTATAACCCGGGAAAGAAAGATGTCTGATCCATGCCTCATAAAAAAACGCCCTATAGGATCCTTGATCAGGATTGGTTTACTGATGGGGCTATTTTATGCCTGCGGGATGGCAGGTTTTGATCTGTGGGATAGTGGAGATTTTTATTGGATCAAATTTATAATGAACACCCTGATTTTTGGCGGATTGATGGCGTATTCTTTTCGTTACCATAGAAAGAAAGCATAATAATGAGAGCAAATTTTAAAGACCTACCGGATGATGCCCGGGTATGGATTTATCAGGCCAATAGGCCTTTTACTACAGACGAACTCAATGAGCTCAAGCCGCAGATGGACAATTTTCTACAGCAATGGACCGCACACGGCAAAGATTTAAAAGCTGGAGTAGAGTATCCGTATAACCGTTTTATCGTGATAGGCCTAGATCAGTCTCATGCCGGTGCAACCGGATGTTCCATTGATGCTAGTGTACATTTTATCCAGTCTATTGAAAAAGCCTTTGGGGTTGATTTGATGGACAAGATGAACGTGACTTTTAAGAACGGTCCTTATGTGGCACATAAAGAATTAGCTGACTTTAAAAAAATGGCCAAGGCCAAATCTGTTTCGCCTAAAACTATCGTATTCAACAACTTAGTTCAGACGGTAGGGGAGTACAAGGAACATTGGGAAGTTCCTGCCAGTGAGAGTTGGCATTCCAGATTTTTTTGATCTGATACTTTCTAAAGGCCCAGGGCGTATTTCATTTTGATTATTCTAATATTTATCGGTGGGATAACCCGTGTAAAACACGCTCAATTTTTGACTTAAATTTATCAGCTTTCCCCAGTTAATTCAATATCTTTCGTTGAAGGGAATGATTATTGTTTCCTACTGAAAAACCTCGGTAACTTCTATGAAATTGAATTTGGTCAAATTGACTGTTTGTTTGTTCGCTTTCGCGAAAGCGTACACCACACAAGCCCAATTAAATAATAATCAACCGCTTATTGCGAAAGACGCTGTAGCTCAAAACATTTGGGTGGATAGTGTCTATCAAAGTCTTTCCCAAAAAGAACGCATCGGCCAGCTCTTTATGGTGGATATGTTTTCCAACAAAGGTGCTGCCCATGAAAATCAGATCAAACGCTTGGTAAAGGAATATGGCATCGGTGGTATCATATTTTCTAAAGGAGATCCTGTCACACAAGCCCGGTTGACCAATCAATTGCAGGCTCAAGCAAAGATTCCTATGCTTATTGCCATGGATGCAGAATGGGGACTGGCGATGCGGTTAGAAAATACCTATGCTTTTCCATGGAATATGACTTTGGGAGCCACTCCAGGAACACAATCTAGTTATGAAGTAGGTCAACGTATAGGTGAACATTGCCGTCGATTAGGGGTCCACATCAATTTTGCGCCAGACGTGGATATCAATACCAATCCAGATAACCCTATTATCGGTAATCGCAGTTTTGGTGAGGATAAATTCAATGTGACCCAAAAAGCAGAGGCATTTATGAAGGGGATGCAAAGTACCGGAACCTTGGCTTGCGCTAAACATTTTCCTGGTCACGGTGATACCGATCAAGACAGCCATAAAACCTTGCCTACCGTAGATTTTTCCGCTGCCCGTATCGATAGTGTAGAATTATATCCTTACAAACAATTGATTGATAAAGGCATGGCTAGTGTCATGGTTGCCCACTTAAATATTCCCAGCCTGGAACCCAAGTCGGGTTACCCAACCAGTATCAGTAAAAAGGTAGTTACAGATTTATTAAAGAAGCGTCTGGGTTTTCAAGGCTTGATTTTTACAGATGCCTTGAATATGAAAGGAGCTAGTAATTTTAGCGAACCTGGCGACATAGATTTGGCTGCGTTCAATGCTGGTAACGACGTGTTGCTGATTTCTGAAAACGTTCCAAAAGCCATCGCCAAAATTGATGCAGCTATCGCCACTGGAAGTATTACCGAAGACCGACTGGCCCATTCAGTCAAAAAAATACTGCAAGCCAAATACGTCGCCGGACTTCACCAATATCAGCCAATAGATGAGACAAACTTGGTACAACAACTCAATACAGAACAGGATGAAGTAACCTATGAACGAGCGATGTCAAAAGCCATCACTGTTTTAAAAAATGAAAATGACCTGTTGCCCCTTAAAAATTTAGAGACTAAAAAAATTGCCTATGTCGAGTTGGGGGATGATAGTGGTGATGTTTTCTATCAGGAGCTGAATAAATACGCAAGGGTAGATAAGATCATTGCAGATCGTCTCGACGGACTGCTCCAAGCCCTGTCGCCTTATAACACGGTGATCGTTGGATTTCACCGCAGTGATGAGAATCCCTGGAAGTCCTATCAAATCAAAGGAAAAGAACTAACATGGTTATATGAGATTGCCCGCAAGCATGAGGTGGTTTTTGACGCTTTTGTCCGCCCTTATGTGTTGAACCAATTGAAAACTACAGCCAATTTTGAGGCTGTACTTATGTCCTACCAGAATAGTAAATGGAGTCAGCAGCTCAGTGCACAAATCATATTTGGCGCAAGGGAAGCGGTTGGTAGATTGCCCGTCAGTGCAGGTCAGTTTACGGTAGGGGATGGTTCAAATCTTACCGCGATTGGAAGATTGTCCTATGGGGATACGCCCAGTAGTGTGGGATTAAATACAGCTGTTTTAGAAAAAATTGACAGCATCGCTCAATACACAATAGATCATCAAGGAGCACCAGGAATGCAAGTGCTGGTAGCACGCAAAGGTAAAGTGGTTTGGAACAAAAATTACGGGTATCATACCTATGATAAAAAACAGGAGGTAAAGGCCAGTGATATCTATGATGTAGCTTCTATGACCAAAATTATGGCCACCTTGCCTCTGTTGATGGAGCTGCAGGAAAGACATGTATTGGACCTGGATAGCCCAGTGTCTCTATATGTACCTGAATTACGTGCATCTAACAAGGAAAACATCAGCCTAAAACAGATGTTGTCTCATTACGGCAGACTTAAACCATGGATTCCGTTTTATATACATACGTTGGATTCTGTAGACCAGCAACCGTTGAGCCAATTCTACAGTAAAGGCCCTCAAGCAGGTTATCATATCAAAGTGGCTGATGGACTCTACGGCAGCAAAGTGCTCAATGATACAATTTTTGGAAGAATAAAAAACTCAGAGTTGCTGGATGAACTTGAATATAAGTACAGCGACCTGCCCTACTATATCTTTAAAAAATACCTGGAAGATCGATCTAAAAAAGACCTGAACGAACTCACCCAAACTCATTTTTACGAGTCTATGGGAATGCATCGTACAGGGTATTTGCCGCTGAATCGTTTCCCAAAGTCGGAGATCATACCTACTGAAAACGATACCTTATTTAGAAAACAGCAATTGCATGGCTTTGTTCACGATCAAGGAGCTGCAATGCAAGGTGGAATAGGTGGACATGCTGGTGTTTTCTCCAATGCCAATGACGTGGCCAAGATGATGCAAATGTACCTTCAAGGTGGGACTTACGGTGGCCGTCAATACTTTAAGCGAGAAACCTTGGATACCTTTAATACTTGTTTTTATTGCGAGAATGAAGTGCGCAGGGGAGTTGGTTTTGACAAGCCTCAACTTGAGGAGCCTGGACCAACTTGTGGCTGTGTAAGCATGACCAGTTACGGTCACAGTGGATTCACAGGTACCTTAACCTGGGTAGATCCGGAAGAAGACATCGTTTATGTTTTTCTTTCTAATCGTGTGTATCCAGAAGCCAGCAATCGATTCCTGATCCAAGAAAACATTAGAACCAATATTCAACAAGTGATTTATGACGCAATTATTGATTAAGAACTCCCAATTATGAAGTTAGCCATTGTTTGTTATCCTACCTTTGGTGGAAGTGGAGTAGTGGCTACGATGTTGGGGACTGCCCTTGCAGAACGCGGTCATGAAGTACACTTTGTTACCTACAGCCAGCCCGTCCGATTGGAGCTACTGTCAAGAAATATTTATTTTCATGAAGTGAATGTGGAAGAATACCCACTCTTTCACTACCAGCCTTATGATCTTGCACTTTCCAGCATGCTGGTCAATGTGGTACAGGAACATGGCATCGAACTCCTGCATGTCCACTATGCCATTCCGCATGCCTATGCAGGTTATATGGCCCAGCAAATGCTCAAAGACTTAGGAATTCATCTTCCTATGGTTACAACTCTACACGGAACAGATATTACACTGGTAGGAAATCACCCAGTATATAAGCCTTCTGTGACTTTCAGTATCAACAACAGTGATGTGGTCACCTCAGTATCTGAAAGTCTTAAGCAGGATACTTTAAAGCTTTTTGATATTAAAAAACACATCGATGTAGTGCCCAACTTTATTGATATGTCTACTTATCAGTCGGAATTTAAAGATTGTGACCGTTCTGTCATGGCATTTCCACAAGAGCGTATCATTGCTCATATCAGTAATATGCGACCTGTAAAGCGCATTATGGATGTGGTCAAAATTTTTGAATTGGTGGAAAAGGAAGTGCCGTCTATTTTAATCATGGTCGGAGATGGGCCAGAACGCGCTGCTGCCGAGGAATACGGAAATAAAGTTGGATTGAGGCAAAAGATAAAATGGGTAGGGAACAGTAATGAAATTGATCGTATTCTTTGTTTTTCTGACCTTTTCCTATTGCCTTCTGAAAAGGAGAGTTTTGGACTGGCTGCACTGGAAGCCATGGCCAATCGTACTCCTGTTGTTTCCACCAACACTGGCGGACTTCCAGAGGTGAATGAAGACGGTGTGTCTGGTTATACTAGCCAAGTAGGGGCCATTGAAGAAATGGCACGATATGCGATCGACATCTTAAAGGAAGATAAAAATTTAAATAAGTTCAAGAATGCCGCTTTCGCGAAAGCGGAACAATATGACATCAAACACATAATACCTCAATATGAAAAACTTTATACCGACATGCTTGATCTTGCTCATTAGCCTGGCATCATGTTGTAGCCAAAAGGGAGCCAACGCTCAAGTGTCTAAGATTGATCAAGGAGAAATGATAGTACTAACGGATCAACATACAGGTCACGAGACCAAGGAAATTTTGGTCATTGACAACCAAACAGACCTCGAGAAAATCTACGATAGGATCAATGAGGGAAGGAGTCCGTCCTTAACATTGCCAACTGTAGATTTTGATCATCAATGTGTGATCGCCACCTTTTTAGGCACTAAAACCAGTGGGGGCTTCTCCATCAACGAAAAATATGAAGTATACACTGAAGACGGTATACGTTATGTTTTTGAAGCGGTGTCCCCTGCGCCCGATAGTCTAGTGACCACGGTTATGACTTCGCCGGGTATGTTGGTAGTAAGCAACCATCCTGCGTCCGAAGTGCAGGTGGAATGGAAGGAGTGATCCGGAAAAGAAAAAAAGTATAGGTATTCATCACACCGGAAATCTTATGTGGTACAACGCGGTCATCTGGTTAGCTATTGACCTTACTCAGATAGGCAAGAAGCTCCGACGCTATAGTAATAAATACAGACTGTCGGTACTGATAGTGTTGTCTGGTGTTATTTCTTTAGCACAATCCGATCCGGCAGAATACTTAAAGTTTATTGACGCGCAAAATGAACTGATTCATCGGTCTACCTGGAATTATATGCAGGAATACAGTTTAGATGTCAACCCGAATGCGTTAAAAGGAGCACGTAAACAATTGGAAAACCAACTCAAAGCTTCCTTGTCCAAAATCAGTCGTTCTAGAACACCAGATAAGGAGTTTACCAATCAGGCAATGACGTATGTTCAGGGAAATTTAGATTTGGTAGAAGGCGATCTTAAAAGTTTGCTGAAGGACAAAAATGCTGGAGATATAACGATTAATCAGCTTCAAATTTTACAACAATTGCGCAAGCGCATCCAACAAATCAGACAGAATTATGACCAAGCGGTCATTGACTACGGGCAGAAGTATGGTTTGAATTTAACTGAGAATGACTCCCGACTGGCACAAAATATGGCAGCCACTATACGAATTTATGATTATTACAATCAGCTGCAGTTGGTTTTCAAAGGATTACAGCAAGAGGAATACAATTTCTGGCAGGACATGAATAATAAGAGCTTGGTTTCTTATGACCAATCCATCCAAGAATTAAAAGCACATTTGGCATCTGTAAAGGTTGACAGCGCTCTGTTGGCGTATGAAGGGGATGGTAGGATGGGTATAGTGTTAGAGGAATATCATCAGTTTTTGACAAAGCAAGTTCAGGGAGGACTTGATCCGATCCGAGTGATTAAAAATGCTACTCCGGGAAATCTGACGGCTCAGACGGATGCTTATAATCAGAGCATTCACTGGGCAAACAGAACTAGAAAGAAGCTTTATGAACGGTGGAAGGTAGAAAGTAAGGAATTTTTGCGTAGAAAAATCTCTTCATTGATCTCCCTTTAACAGACTTTATTTTAATTTTAAGTCAATTCATTAAATGAAGGAGTTATCTTTAAAATAAAAATTATGAAATCTATAATATCGTATTTAAGTTTAATTGTAGTCTTTCTGGGTTTTCAGAATCTCCAGGCACAAGATCTTGATTTAATTGAGGCCAGTAAGAGTCAAAAGGACAGAGCACATTTAATCGTTACAAAACTTAATGACCAACTGTCATTAACTGAAAAGCAGTACATGTTGTTTCACGAAAAGCAAACAGAATTTATTGCTAAAAATGATGCCGTCATCAATAGTGATAGAACGCCAGATGAAGCCAATAAATTATTAAGAGCTTTTTACAAAGAACAATATCAAGAAATGGATGATATTTTGACTGAGCCACAGATGCAGGTATACAGAGAAATACGTCCAGTTACCGACCCCTTGATTACAGTGAGTAGATTACAAACTACCAATGAAAAAATGGATAACTAATTTTGATATAAGTCATTTTTTAAGGCCGTTCCATCAGGAGCGGCTTTTTATTTGATAGGGTTGCATTGATTGGGTCAAGATTTTATCTTTACGCTTCTTAATTAATATTTGAACCACAACTTATGGGTAGAGCATTTGAATTCAGAAAGGCCAGGAAGATGAAACGCTGGAGCGCCATGTCCAAAGCCTTTACAAGAATTGGTAAAGACATCGTGATTGCAGTAAAGGAGGGAGGTCCTGATCCAGACGCGAATGCAAGATTGAGAGCGGTGATCCAAAATGCCAAATCGGTCAACATGCCCAAGGCCAATGTGGAACGTGCGATTAAAAGAGCAACAGATAAAAACACGGCCAATTATGAAACCGTATTGTTTGAAGGATATGCACCACACGGAATTGCCGTACTGGTTGAAACATCCACCGATAACAACAATCGGACAGTGGCCAATGTGCGTAGTTACTTTAACAAATGTGATGGAAGTCTAGGAACCTCTGGATCCGTAGAATTCATGTTTGACCATAAATGTCATTTCCGTATTCCTGCTGGTGATCATGATTTGGAAGAGTTGGAATTGGAATTGATTGATTTTGGGGCCGAGGAACTTTTTCTGGATGAACGGGATGAAGAGGACGATAATTCAGTGGATGGTATCATGATTTATGCTGAATTCCAAAATTACGGAGCACTGCAAAAAGGCCTAGAAGAAATGGGTATCGAAATCTTAAGTAGTGATTTTGAATATATACCTACCGTTCAAAAGGAATTAAATGAGGAGCAAAGGGAAGATGTAGAAAAATTGATTGAAAAATTGGATGAGGATGATGATGTCAATAATGTTTATACAACCATGAAGGACGATTAATAAATGCATCTTGTAAAAATTTTAAGCATCAATTCTGGATTTAGTCTTAACTTTAAATGCTAATCATAAAAAATTTATATCATGGTAAAACAAAAATATCAAAGTGTCCTTGATCTGGGTGAAAAGTTAAATATCAAAGAAGGTGATGTTCAGGTAAAAGGAGACAGGCTGGAAATAAAGGGTACGGCCCATACACAATATGAAAAAGATTTGTTGTGGGATGAAATCAAAAGAGTAGGTGGCGAGAATCCGTCAGACCTCATGGCGGATATAAAAGTTGAAAATGATGCTTACTATACCAAGCACACTGTGGATAGTGGCGAATCCCTAAGTTTAATCGCCAAAAAGTATTATGGTGACCCAATGAAATACAAGCAAATATTTCAGGCCAATACTGACCAACTAAAAAATCCGGATTTGATACATCCAGGTCAAGAATTGATCATTCCAAATAAATAATAAAAATTATAATATCTTATCAAGGCCGTTTCAGAATTTTCTGCAACGGCTTTTTAATTGTATACATGTGAGTCAAAGTGGTAATTGTTTAACTAACAGCAATATTACGTGCTACTGACGTCATAAGCTTACCAGTGTATGATAAAATTGGTAAAGTATTTATTGAAAAAATACCAATAGACCCATTGTTTTAACGTAGTCCAACTGTGGCTTTATCGATGAAATGCGTAGTTGGTATGGTTGAAGTCTATTGTTTAATCGTAAATAAGTGTATTTCATCGATTTACCGATGAATAGGTGATTTAAACCTCTAGTAACCATAGCATCCAAGTAGTTTTGTATGGTCTATCATTCATATCAACCAGAATGTCATGAATACAAACTACTTAAACCAATTTATCTCACGTTCTTCTAAACATAGCGCTGGCTTCTTTTGCCAAACCTTGTTTTTATTCTTCGCGTTTGGTCTGCAAGCTCAGACCTATTGTGAGCCAGAGGCTAGGGATGAAGCAGATCTCTATATCAATCAGGTTGAATTTGCAGGTATGATTAATTCAGGGACTGGATACGCTCTGGGTTATCAAGATCATACCGCTCATATCGGCTATGTGCAGGAAAATGGCACAGTTACTTTTCAACTCACTGCTATCCCCTTAAATGCATGGCAAGTTGGAGAAACCGTATTTGGTATATTCATCGATTTAAACAGCGATGGCGACTTTACAGATACGGATGAAACCCTTGTTATTACCCCTTTGGGAGGTGAATCATATGCTTATACTTATACACTACCGGCGAGCATGGTTTCAGGTAACAATTATAGGGTTAGATTCAGGGCAGCTACCAGCTACCTGGGTGATTCTTGCGCTGACGAGCGTCGATCTGAAACGGAAGATTACCTTATTGGTGTAACGAGCGCAAGTGGGCCCAGTGCGATAGATGATAACTTTAGTGCAACAGCTAATTCCAATGGATCAGACAACACGTTGGATGTTTCTGCAAATGATTCATTCGGGCCTACTCATGGTAGTGATGGAGATGACTATTCCATAGCTTCAAGTCCGTTGACCACAGCAAATGGTGGATCAGTCGTAGAGACTACCGACGGGGTATTTGAATATACCCCAGGTGCAAACTTTGTAGGTATGGATACTTTTGCCTATACATTCTGCGATTCTGGAGGGAATTGTGCGAGCGCTACCGTATATCTGCTAGTTGATTTCGGAGCTTGTACTCCATCATCTAACTCTGGTGGTACGCATTACATTACTAGATTTCAATTGGGCGGTGAAACTACCAGTATTGATAATTCATCAGGAGATGATGGTGGATATGCTAATTTCACCGGCGTTACGCCTGCTGATGTTTACACAGGAGGAACCTATACCATGGACTTAGACACCCAAGGTGACAGGTCGGGTTGGGCGGCCTATATTGATTACAACAGGAATGGTGATTTTGGTGATCCCGGAGAGCAAATCTATGCAACCAATGGAGAAGAGGCTACTCCTTATGCTCCACGTTCTTTTACAGTACCTACAGGCCTCTCCTTTGGTAATAGAATTTTAAGGGTAGGTTCCAGACGGTACTGGTCTTCCAATGAACCCTGTGGTACCACCAGTGGGCATCCTGAAGAGTTTGAAGATTATATCGTTGAAGTTGCACTTGATCCATCAACTCCGCGAACAGCTTCTGTAACTGGGAATCTAAATACCATTAACGACGGAGATACCACTACATCATTTACGAATTTTACTGACTTTGGGGCAACAGATACGAGTTCTGGTACCCGTCAACGTACGTTTACGATAACTAACATTGGAGGGGCTGACCTTACATTGGGAACCAATCCAGTCATCTTTGCTGGTGGAGGTATTCCAGAATTCACAATTATTGCCGCCCCTGCTAGTGGGACCGTCATTCCATCAGGTGGTTCGGAGAGTTTTACGATTGAATTCAATCCATCCGCTGCGACTTTCTTTACTACAACCGTTAGGGTGAGGTCCAATTCATCTCCTAGTGGAACCAATAATTATGATTTTGCTATCAGTGGAGAAGGCGCCGAAATTTATCCAGATACCGATGGAGATGATGTTTCTGACAACGTGGATATAGATGATGATAATGATGGTATTACCGATACCGAAGAACAAAATTTATGTCTCGCTAATCCGCTGAGCAGCACAGCAGATATCATTTTCCTTAATGAAACCTTCGGTGCAGGTACCAATAAAGTGAGAATTGACGATGTTACTCCAGGAGTAAGTACGACTTATTGTTATGAAGATGGTACCACAGCTAGGGCTGCAGATGAATGCGACAATGATCAAAACTTAGGTGATGGTAAGTATGCTGTTCACTATTCCATCACCGACAACGATGGGAACACCGTAGTAGGAGCAAATACTGCCGATATTTCTGCATGGGCAGAGCGATTGTGGTATGACGGGCAAGATCATACCGTGGGCGATACAGATGGAAGAATGGCCATCTTTAATGCAAGCTTTGAACCTGGTACCTTTTATGAAACTGAAATCGTCGGAACAGTGCCCGGAGCACCCATATATTATGAATTTTGGGCAATCAATATTGACCGTGCGGATAGCGAATTTGATCCCAGCGAATTACCGCGTATACTTCCGAATGTGACCGTCAACTTCTTAAGCCTTGATAAAACTATCACCTATCATACCTTCAATGCGGGAGATATTCCACGATGTGATGGAGATCCTACCAATTCCTGTATTCAGTCGGATTGGATCAATAAAAATACCACGGTAGTCCTACCCTCAAGTGATTTTATCATTCAGTTGGTCAACAATGCTCCTGGAGGTTTTGGAAATGACTTGGCACTAGATGACATAAAAATTACACAACAGCTTTGTGACCTTGACCTTGACGGTGTGGCTGACGTTGTAGATTTAGACAATGATAATGACGGGATCCCCAATATTTACGAGATCGGTCAACCTGCCTCAGTGACTTCAATCGATGATAATCGTGATGCCACTTCTTTCAATGATAGTGGCTGGGTTGATACTAATGTTAACGGTATGCATGATGCCTATGAGTCATTTGCAGCTTTAGACTCTGATGGAGATGGCGTGGCTGATTATTTGGACCTTGATAGTGATAATGACGGAATCTTTGATGTGTTGGAATATGATGGCTATGGTGATCTCGATATCAGAGGTGACGGATGCGGTGATGGGACAGATCTTTACACCAACAGTGCCACCGATGAATCAGATGGCGATGGGATTCTAGCCATGTATGATTTAAACGATAATGACTCGGACAACGATGATCATGGAACTGCTGGATTTGTTTTACCCCAGGATTCTGATGGAGACGGTATTCCAGATTACCTGGATATTGATAGCAATGATGCTGCCGATGACCTTACCAATGGAAGCGATATAGACAATTCCTACTATGCTCACTTGGATTTAGATCATGACGGTAGAATAGATATTGGTACCGATGTAGATATGGACGGCGTTACGGATGGAACCTCCGATTTCGATACTGGATTGTTTGGTGCGCCGATTGACCTGGATACCGATCTTCATATGAATTTTGACGGGCGTAATGACTACGTTCAAGCCAGTATCAGTAGGTTGGCAGGATTATCATCCTTTACCGCCATGGCTTGGGTCAAGTTGGATGCTTCCTTTTCCAACACAGGAACTTTCCTAAGTGATTCTGGATTTGAGTTGAAAATTACACCTTCTCAAACCGTTCAATTGGTTTTGACGGATAACGCCAACAATACTTATACGCTAGAGAGTTTGGCGGCATTGACGATCAATAAATGGTTTAATATCGCTGTGATTTACGATAGCAATAACAACGAGGTAAACCTATATATCAATGGTGTAGAGGAAGCTACCGCCGTGACCTCTGGACTGCCAGTTCAATCCATCGGCGGACAAGTCCTTACGATCGGTAATTTAGCCGATGGATCCAATGAATATTTCCATGGTTCGATCGATGAGGTGAGACTATTTTCCAAAGCCATCGAGCACCAATCAATGACCCAAATGATGTATCAGGAAGTTGGCCTTTATGCAGGCGACCTCAAAGGAAAGCTGATCAATAGAACTTTTCAAGGAGTGGCCTGGACCGATCTCATATTGCACTACGATTTCCGGAAAAATGTATACGATCAGGTTTTTGACCAAAGTGCTGCAGGTATAGATGCGATCATGTACAACATCAAGAGTATTAAGTCTCAATCGGCTCCTTTACCCTATGAAACAGCACAGCCAGGTCTTTTGTCTGATCCTAGTACCTATGTGGAACCAGTCGTATGGCATCCTTCTGATCTAGCTGCCTATCCTTACGGTATACTTCATGTTAAACACGATGTCACTCTTCCGGTGAGTGCCCAGTCCTCAGGATTAATTATTGATGCTGGAGCGACCCTTACCATTCTGGACGGGAATGAAGGTAACAGTAAGTGGTATTTACTACTCAATGGAACAATTGACCTGTTGGGCGATGCACAAATTACCCAAACGGAAGCTAGTGAACTGGATGTCGTGAGTGTTGGAAAAATATTGAGAAGACAGGAAGGGAAAGGTGATGTGTATAGTTACAACTATTGGGCCTCTCCTGTAGGTGAATTATCAACTTTAAATAACAATACAGACTTTCACTTAGGAATGCTCAAAGATCCATTTGGAAATGTGCAGTTTACCAGTAGGGGAGTCATTACTCCTCCAGTGACACAGCCAGCCACGATAAGCGGTAGGTGGTTGTATCAATTTGTCAGCGGAAACTCCTACTTCGATTGGTTACCAATAGACCAAAATACACCCTTGAGTCCAGGAACAGGTTGGACCCAAAAAGGTGCTGGAGGAAGTCCGAACCAACAATATATTTTTGAAGGAAAACCCAACAACGGAGTGATCCAAATTCCGGTGACTACAGACGCCTATTCTTTGGTAGGTAACCCTTACCCTAGTGCCATCGATGCCAGACAATTCATTGTTGATAATGCAGGACTCATTGATGGAGCGGTTTATTTATGGGATCAATTCCGAGGAACGGATCATGTTCGTGCCAACTATGAAGGGGGTTATGCGACCATTACCCAACTGGCGACGACTAGAGGTTCGCAAATCGCTACAGGTGGAGCATTAGGCGGTCCTACACTTGGGACAGTAACTCCAACCTTCTTTTTGCCAGTGTCCCAGGGATTTTTTGTCAACCATACTGGAACAGGAAATTTGGAATTCAACAATGGTCAGCGCGTATTTAAGTTGGAAGCTGCTGGAGAAAGTATATTTACAGGTGCACCAGGAAGTTCGCAAGCTCAAGTGGATCGCTCAGACTACCAAGATCAAGAGGCCACTATCATAAGATTGGAATTGGAATCAGAAGTTGGAGAGAGTAAGGAAATTGTGCTCGGTTTTGACCAAAGATTTACAATGGGTGAGGATTATGGCTTTGATGGGCGTATGTACGATAATCCCAGAAGCTGGGACCTATACACCCAGTTTGGTGGACGTAACTATGTGATCAACGCATTACCTGAAATTCAACCCAATGCTCAGGTTCCCTTGATCATTCATGCAGAACAGCAATATCAGTATATACTTCGGGCTACTGAAATAGCTCAGATCGATGCAGGACAGATAGTGTTACTTCATGATAAGGATTTGAATGTTTACCACGACTTAAGGCAAGGTGATTATTTATTTCAAGTGCCCACAGATGGAAGGTTTGAGAATAGGTTTGAGGTCGTGTTTGAACAACCCTCTACTTTATCCAACGATGATTACATAGTCGACGGATTACAAATTTATTATGCCAGCCAGCAGGAATTACTATTTGTTGACCATGTGGAAGGAACTTTAGAAAAAGTTCAGTTGTATGATCTGTCGGGTAAGTTGTTGTACCGCTTTCGCGAAAGTGACATCCAAAACAGCTCCAACGGTATGAGGTTGCCTACGATCAGTAGTGGTATCTATCTTGTGGAAGTTCATGTAGACGGGCAGTCAACTACCCAAAAAATTATCAAGCCATAGCATATAAAATAAATATGAATAAATTTGACTCTGCCAAGTATGCTTGTACTGGCAGGGTTTTTATCTTTTCTACTTCAATCTAAACCAACAATAATGAAGAAAATTACCCTATTCCTTTTTATGTTTACCCTGATGCTTGCGTGGGCGCAGGATCCTGAAACCAATAGCCGAAACTGGTCAGTAACAAAACTGGCCAATGCTGATCAGTTGGTTTCTTACCCTAATGAAATTACATACGGTCCCGATGGTTGGTTGTGGATAACAGAACGTGCTTCCCACAACAATAATGAAAACAACAATGGTGAGCGTGTGGTAAGGGTCGATCCTACTAATGGTAATAAAACAGAAATGTTGGACCTGCACAATGATGTTTATAGTGCAGCAGGACAAGATGGGTTGATGGGTATGGCCATTCACCCTGATTTATATGCCGATGTGACCACCACCACCAACAATTATGTTTATCTGGCCTACACTTATGATGATGCACCGGGTGGTAATGTAGCCAGAAAGCTTCGTATTGCGAGATATACCTATGACAACGCAAATAATAACTTGGATCCCAACTCTGAGTTTGTGTTGATTGACAATATAGATGGAAGTAACGATCATAATTCTGGTCGTATGAAAATAGGGCCAGACCTAAAAATCTATTACACGGTAGGAGATTTAGGTTGGAACCAATTTGCCAACAAATGTCAGCGTATCCAGGCCCAGGCACTTCCCACTCAAAATGATGTGAATAACCAAAATTGGTATTCGTATAAAGGCAAAATTTTAAGAATGAATCTGGATGGATCCATTCCCGCAGATAATCCAGTATTTTATCCATTTACCGTAACGGATGCCAACCCAATACCGGACAACGCGGATACCAATCGCCCTGATAATGAAAAGGTACGTAGTCATATTTATACCTACGGGCATAGAAATGCTCAGGGTATCATATTTGATTCTGCCGGAAAACTATATTCTTCTGAACACGGTGACCGAGTGGATGATGAAGTAAATATTATTACTCCAGGAAAAAATTATGGATGGCCGCTTATTGTGGGACAACGTGATGCCCAGGCTTACAGTTACTGTATTAAGGCTTCGGACCCAAATGGTTGTACGACCGGCAGCAATGAATGTCCAGCGGGTTCTACCATACATCAGGAAGATGCTTTTCCAGAACCAGTTGATTTTCAAGGCCCCATTGCCACTTACGTAGACTTACCTGCCAGTGTGCCTACGGGTGACTTTTTAACTTGGCCTACAGTGGCTCCCTCCAGTATTGATGTTTATGAATCCGGTATCATTCCTTGGAATAAAAACATCATTGTCCCAACCTTGAAAAAAGGAACATTATACCGTTACGAACTGAGCACAGATGGGAACTCTGTGGCCAGTGAGTTGATCGAATTTCATTCGTCCAATGACCGGTATAGAGATGTGGCATTTTCACCAGATGGAAGTACAATTTATGCGGTAACAGACAGTGGAGGATCTACCTCTGGTCCATCAGGAACCACAAACGTAGGTGTGAGCAATCCAGGAGCTGTATTTAAAATTGAATACCAAAGTTTCCCAGAACCATCTAATCAAGTTACCGCTTTTACCGCTACTGGTGGCGCAGCCTCAGTAAACTTGAGCTGGACCGATGCCAGTGGAACCAATCAAGCAGATGGTTATTTGATCGCCGTCAGCACAACTCCAGGGAATTTCCCTACTTTGATTGATGGAACATCACTGTCAGACGACCTCGATTTGACGGACGGGAATGGGGTGATCAATATCAAAAACGGAGTGGAAAGCTATTTGCTTCAGAACCTAGATGAAGCTACCACCTATTATTTTGAAATTACGGCTTATGCCAACTTTGGTACTGATGTAGATTATTTGACTGGTACTCCAGCTCCTCAGGCTAACGCAGTTACTGAAGAGTCGCCAAAACTGTTCATCACAGAAGTGGTCAGCACTGGTGCAACTGCAGACCGTGCTTTTGTTGAAATCTATAACTTTGGTTCCCAGCCATTGGATTTGGCTGCCAACAACATTTATTTGGGGAGAGAACGTGCAGGCGGAAACCAATTTGATGTGGCCTTGACCGGAACAATCCAGCCAGGACAATATTTTGTTGCCGGGCGCAGTAATGCCCAGTTCAGTTCTGTATATGGAATGAATCCAGATGCCGAAGGGACGGATGATCTTTTTGGAGGAGATGGTGATGATCCATACATATTGACCGTAGGCAGTTTTGTGTCTGGCGGTCACCTTACGCTGGATATTTATGGAGAGATAGGTGTAGATGGGACGGGAGAAGCCTGGGAATATACTGATTCCAGAGCGGTACGCCGCAGGGAGGTAAGCCAGGGCAATGTGGTTTGGACTGCATCAGAATGGGATATCATAACTATTGCAGCTGCTGCTGAAACCACACCCAAAACTCCGGAAACTTATTCTTTTGTATATGATGCCGGAAACTGGTCTCCTTTTGATCCCAATGGTTTGAGTTTGCTGGTGGATAATGCACAAGTGATGAACGGAACAGCGACATTGACTGGTGCCATGGAAATCAATGACCTAACTATTGACGCCGGAGCTACCTTGAACTTTGCAGGTCAACAAATGACCTTGGCAGGGAACTTGACCAATAACGGTGATATCCAGGCATTGGATGCCATACTCGTGGTGGATGGAGTTACTGCACAAAACTTATCTGGTAACGATTTTGGGTTGGCTACGCTTGAAGTACGTAATGCAGTTACGGTGAATTCAACGATCAGCTTATATGAGCTGCTTACTATAAGCGCCGACCTTAGCGTTGATCCAGCTCATAATATTGTTCTGAAAAGTAATGATCAGGGCACCGCTTATATCTCTGAAATTTCGGCAGGTAATGTGACAGGTAATTTTAGGGTTGAGCAATATGTTCCTGCAAGGAGAGCATTTAGATTTTTGACTCCATCGGTCACCACTTCTGATTTTATTTCTGATAACTGGCAACAGGATACCCACATTACTGGATCGAATACAGGAGCCAATGGTTTTGATGCCACTGGAACAGGAAATGCCTCGATGTTTGGTTTTGACAACCTAAACGGAAACTGGACTGCCGTTGCCAACACGGATGCTACTATTTTAGAAGCTGGTAAGGCCTACCGTCTGATGGTAAGGGGAGACCGCAGCATTAATGTGAATGATAATAATGCTACCCCAGTAGCTACAACGCTCAATGCAACTGGTACTATTCTTACCGGTCCTCAGATTGTTTCCAACTTGAGTAATACCGCCAGCGGATTCAACTTTGTTGGAAATCCGTATCAGGCACCGATTGACATGCAATTGGTATTGGCGGGTTCAACAAATCAAAATACTTCGTTTATCTATTTATGGGATCCAGCCTTGAACGCGAGAGGAGCCTATGTCACTGTTGATGTTACGGATAACACCTCCAATAATATAGGAAGTTTATTGAACAAATATGTGCAACCAGGAACTTCTTTCTTTACCCAGACGTTGACCGATGCTGCTGCTTCTATCGCTTTCGCGGAAGCGCATAAATCCACAGATCAAGGAATCCTAAATACAGCACGAACTGCTAGTGTTAGCTCATTGATTGTTTCTCTATATGAAGACAGTGAGTTCCAAAACGGTAGTGGTCCTAGAGATGGTGTGGTAATGAAATATGGTGGACAGTATTCCAATGCCGTTACCGCAGAAGATGCGATAAAATTCAACAATTTGGACGAGACCATGGCATTAGTCAATGGCACAGATCATTTGAGTATTGAAAAAAGACAACCACCTGCAGATGGTGAGAGTACAGGATTAAACTTTGTGCGTTACCGCGGTATGCAGTACGTGTTACAGCTTCAATTGAACCAATTGGGTATTGGAGCACAACTATACGATGCACATACACAAAACTATACCCAACTCAATGAAGGTGTTAACAATTACTCATTTACTGTAGATCCACAGCAGGCAGGAAGCAACGATCCTGAGCGTTTTAGTATTCTTTATACCAATTCTACCTTGAGCGTAAATGAACCTGTAGTTAGTGGCTTTACATTGTATCCAAACCCTGTTGAGGATGGGGTGGTGCAATTAGGATTTGGTCAGCAAACTACCATACAACGCATTGAACTATTCCACAGTTCCGGACAATTGATCGGAACGACCAAAGTTCAAAATGCAGTTGATTCATGGAGCTATCGTTTACCACAGGGTGTGGCTACGGGGAATTACTTTATCAGAGTAGTCACTGACTTAGGAAGTGAAACCCAACAATTGATCGTCCGATAAGATTTAGCAATTGTTCTATTATAAAAACGGGTCCTCATGGGACCCGTTTTCTTTTAATGATTTTATCTTCTCGGCAAGTCGTCTTGCAGGTTCTTAAGCGGGAGTGATGATGAACCTGTCAGGTATTCATCTACATGGTGAGCCGCCTGTCGACCCTCAGAAATAGCCCAAACGATTAGCGATTGTCCTCTTCTCATATCTCCTGCGCTAAATATGCCTTCCATATTTGTCTTGTGATCGTTTACACTTGCTTTGACATTTCCTCTTGGGTCTTTTTGTAAGCCTAACTGATCGACCAGAGTAGCGTCAGGACCTGTAAAACCAAGGGCCAATAAGGCCATATCACATTCCCAGGTTTTCTCAGTATGGGGAATTTCTTTGAGTTGTTTGCGGTTGCTTCCAGGTTGGTCTACCCATTCTACTTCACAAGTCACCAACCCTGTCAGATTGCCTTTATCATCCCCAATAAATTCTTTGGTGCTGATACCAAATACTCGGTCTACACCCTCCTGATGCGAACTGCTCGTGCGCAATCTCATAGGCCAATAGGGCCAGGGCTGATCTTCAGGGCGCTCCGTCCCCGGTCGGGATAGAATTTCAAAATTGTAAACACTTGCAGCACCTTGTCGGTTTGAGGTTCCTATACAGTCTGAACCAGTGTCACCTCCACCGATCACGATGACTTTTTTACCAGTGGCTTCAATCAATTCCTCCCAGGCTTTTTTACCATCTACTCGTTCATTGTTTTGCTTCAAGAAGTCCATGGCTTGATAAATCCCTTTAAGGTGGGATCCTTTGATGGGAATGGATCGGCGTTGCGTGGAGCCGCCACAGAGTAGCAAGGCGTCGTGTTCTGTACGCAGTCTTTCTATACTGACGTTTTTACCGACGTGAGTATTTGTTTTAAAAACAATTCCTTCTTTTGTTAGAATGTCTAGCCTTCTGTCAATGATGTCTTTTTGCAATTTAAAATCAGGGATGCCGTAGCGAAGTAAACCACCTATCTTTTCATCTCTCTCATATACGGTTACTAAATGACCGGCCCGATTCAGCTGTTGTGCGGCCGCTAGACCAGCTGGTCCTGAACCAATAATTCCAACGGATTTGCCAGTCCGTTGGATAGGCGGCTCAGGCTGTATCCATCCCTCTTCAAAAGCTTTCTCGGCAATATTTTTTTCTATGTTCTCAATGCTGACGGGATCCTCATTGATGCCCAGCACACATGATTCTTCACAAGGGGCAGGACATAGTCTACCCGTAAATTCAGGGAAATTATTAGTGCGATGGAGAATTTGGGCAGCTTCTTTCCATTTTCCTCGGTACACCATATCGTTAAAGTCTGGAATCAAATTTCCCAGTGGGCATCCACTATGGCAAAACGGGATTCCACAATCCATACATCGACCGCCCTGCTTTTTGAGTTCGCTCTCCTCTAAGGGTACGGTAAATTCTTTATAATGTTGAAGTCTTTCTGCTACGGGTAAGTAGGACTCATCTTTTCTTTTATATTCCAAAAAGCCTGTTGTTTTTCCCATTTCTGTTTTGATTTTGGATTATACGGTTTGTTCTTCAGCTAGTTTTAACAAAGCTTGTCGGTATTCTTCTGGTAAAACTTTGATAAAATGATGGACTTCACGTTCCCAATTTTCCAGTAAGCGTTGCGCCAATTTACTGTAGGTAGCGTTATAATGTTCTTCCACCATTTCTTTTAATAATTGCAAGTCTTCTTCTTGCTGAACTGGGCCAAAATTGAGCCCTTCGCTATTTGACTTGCGTTGTAATTCAGAGGAAGGGTCATATACATAAGCTATACCACCACTCATCCCTGCGCCGAAATTGCGACCAACACTACCTAAGATAACAACTGTGCCTCCAGTCATATATTCACATCCATGATCACCAATTCCTTCTACCACAGCCTGTGCTCCTGAATTACGCACACAAAAGCGCTCGCCAGCCTTACCGTTGATAAAGGCTTTTCCGCTGGTAGCACCATATAAGGCAACGTTACCTATAATAACATTTTCCTCTGGAACAAAAGTGGATTCCATAGGAACCTTAACAATGATTTTGGCTCCAGATAAACCTTTACCTAAATAATCATTAGTATTTCCTGAAACACTTAAGGTCAATCCCTTGGCTGCAAAAGCTCCAAAACTTTGTCCAGCACTACCGGTGAAATTCAATTTAAGCGTGTTCTCAGGTAAACCATTCGCGCCATAAATTTTAGAGATTTCATTGCTTAGTATGGTACCTACTGCACGATCCTCATTGGTGATTTTAAAGTCGAGACTGGTCTTTTCTTTTCTAAAGAGCGCTGGATGTGCTTTGGAAATTATTTTAAAGTCCAGGGATTTTTCAAGATCGTGATTTTGCTTGGTTGTGTTTCTTATGGATACGCCTTGAGGTGCCTTGACTTGATGAAGGATGGGACTCAAATCCAATCCCATCGCTTTGTATTGCTTGATGCTTTGGCTGCGATCCAGCTTTTGTACCTGACCAATCATCTCGTCCATAGTCCTGAAACCTAATTGTGCCATGATCTCACGAACTTCTTGCGCCACGAAGTACATAAAGTTGACTACATGTTCGGGCTTACCTTTGAATTTTTTACGTAATTCAGGGTTTTGGGTAGCTATACCTACTGGACAAGTATTCAAATGACACACTCGCATCATGATACACCCAGAAGCTACCAGAGGCGCCGTTGCAAAACCAAATTCTTCTGCTCCCAACAAGGCAGCCACTGCGACATCTCTTCCTGTTTTGAGTTGACCATCACATTCAAGGACCACGCGATCCCTTAAATCGTTCATGACTAAAGTTTGCTGGGCTTCTGCCAGACCAAGTTCCCAGGGCAAACCTGTATGTTTTAAACTGGTTAGTGGAGCGGCTCCAGTACCTCCATCATGTCCTGAAATCAAGATGACATCGGCTTTGGCTTTGGCGACCCCAGCGGCCACCGTTCCTACACCTACTTCTGATACCAACTTGACGTTGATACGCGCCTCTCTATTGGCAGATTTCAAATCATAGATCAACTGTGACAAGTCTTCTATACTGTAGATGTCGTGATGCGGTGGGGGAGAGATCAAACCAACATAAGGAGTTGAGTTTCGTGTCTTGGCAATTTCCGGATTTACTTTCGGTCCTGGAAGGTGTCCGCCTTCACCCGGCTTGGCGCCTTGGGCCATTTTTATTTGTATTTCGGAGGCATTGGTCAGATAATTGGAGGTCACCCCAAATCGGCCAGAGGCAACTTGTTTGATCGAACTGTTTTTCCAGTCTCCGTTAACATCCTTATAAAAACGTTGCTGATTCTCACCACCTTCTCCAGAATTACTCTTCCCGCCGATTCTATTCATAGCGATGGCGAGATTTTCATGGGCTTCTTGGGAGATCGATCCATACGACATTGCACCGGTTTTAAATCTTTTAACAATTTCGGTCCAGGGTTCTACCTCCTCAATATCGATGGGGTCAAAATTGGTAAATTCAAACAATCCTCTGATGGTCATGAGTTGCTTTTGCTGCTCATTAACCATTTGCGCATACTCTTTATAAACTACAGGTTTATTGGAACGCACGGACTCCTGTAATTTGGCAATACTCAAAGGGTTAAAGAGGTGACCAGCACCATTTCTCCTCCAGCGATACTCACCGCCTATTTCGAGATCCATGGCAGAGGGTTCAGTAGCAGCGATACTCGAATCTTCTTTTACATTTGTTGGTGGTGTCGCTTTCGCGAAAGCTTTATGGTATCTCTTGTTGATATCTTGCTCTATTTCATGAAGACCTATGCCTTCAAGTCTAGTGACCGTTCGAGGGAAATACTTGTCCACCACTTTGGAATTGATACCTATACATTCAAACAATTGCGAACTTCGGTAGGAGTTTAAGGTAGAGATACCGATTTTATTCATGACTTTTAGCACACCTTTTCCAATTGCGGCATTAAAGTTTTGAATGGCGGATTCCACCTCGTCAACCTCCAGATCACTAAAGCGTTCTTCAATGATTTCGTTGACCATGTAAGGGTTGATAGCGCTAGCTCCGTAGCCAAATAATAAAGCAAAATGATGTACCTCCCTAGGTTCTGCGCTCTCAATAATGATACTGAATTGAGATCGTTTTCCTAATTTGAGCAGTCCGTTGCTGACATAAGAGCAGGCCAGCAATGCTGGAATAGGTGCCATATTTCTATTGGCTTCTCTGTCGGTGAGAATGATGATGTTAGTTCCTGCATCCACAGCTTTTGCCGCTTCAGTAAGTAAGCTATCTAATGCATTTTCCAATCCGTTATGTCCTTTATCAATTGGATAGACCATTGATACGGTTGAAATGTTGAAGTGGGGATGATCAAAATTCTTGATCTTGTCCAGGTCCTGCTTTGAAATGACAGGGTTTTGAATCTTCAGCTTGCGACAATGCTCAGGAAGCATTTTAAATATATTATGATCGCTACCTAAGGTCAGACTGATGTCAGTAATTAATTTTTCCCGGATTCCATCTAGAGGCGGATTGGTCACTTGGGCAAATAGCTGTTTGAAGTAATTATAAACGAGCTGGGTTCGGTCTGAAATGGCTGCGATCGGTGCATCATTTCCCATTGATCCTATAGGTTCCTTTCCTTGTTGAGCCATAGGTAGAATGATACGATCAATTTCTTCCTGCGTATAGCCAAACATCATCTGACGGGCGATCAGTGATTCCTGATTGTAAAAAACCGGACACTCATTATAAGGGATATTCTTTAAATGAACCATGTTTTCCTCAAGCCATTCCTGGTAAGGATGCCCAGCGGCAATTCTGTTTTTTATTTCTTCATCGTTCACAATTCGTCCTTCAACCATGTCCACGAGAAACATTTTACCTGGTTCTAATCGGCCGTGAAACTCTACATCCGCAGGGTCGATTTCTACGACACCGGTTTCAGAAGACATGATAACATAGCCCTTTTTTGTCACCGTATAGCGCGAGGGTCGTAGTCCATTTCTGTCGAGAACAGCGCCTATATAATCCCCATCCGTAAACGGAATAGATGCAGGTCCATCCCATGGTTCCATCAAACAACTGTTGTATTCGTAAAAAGCTTTCTTTGCCGCTGTCATGTCTGAATTCTTTTCCCAGGCTTCGGGCACCAGCATCATCATCACCTCAGGCAAACTACGACCTGTCATCAATAAGAGTTCGACTACCATATCCATGCTAGCAGAATCTGACTTGTGAGGTAAAACGATAGGCAACACCTTTTTAAGGTCATCACCCAACCAATCGCTTTGCATCAACTCTTCCCGAGAATACATTCTGGCTACATTACCTCTCAACGTGTTGATTTCTCCATTATGACACATATACCTGAAGGGTTGTGCGAGGTCCCAAGTAGGGAAGGTATTGGTTGAAAAACGCTGGTGGACTAGAGCCAGACGAGTCACCAAACGGTCATCCAGCAAGTCTCTATAAAATAGTTTAATATCTTTAGGTCTGAGCAGACCTTTATATATAATGACCTTGGTAGAAAAGCTAGGCAGGTAAAAAAATGAGCTTTCAGAGAGTTTGGAAGAATAAATCAAGTGCTCGGCGCTCTTTCTGGCCATAAATAACTTACGATCAAAATCGATTTGATTTTTATGTACATCGGGGCCGGTCACAAAGATTTGTTTCACAAAGGGTTGGGAAACTTTGGCAATGTCACCTAACACGGATTCATCTATAGGTACATCACGCCATCCCAAGAGTTCGATTCCTTGAAGTTGTAATTGTTCTTCAAAGACTTGAATGCAATATTTGCGCTGGTTTTCTTTGAGCGGCAGAAATACATTACTAACGGCATAAGCTCCAGCTTCAGGTAGGTCAAATTCGCACTTGCTTTGAAAAAAGCTGTGAGGAATATCAATTAGAATCCCGGCACCATCTCCAGTGCGTCCATCGGCGCTCACGGCGCCTCTATGTTCCAGTTTTTCTAATATCTGGAGCGCTTTGTGAATGATATCATTGGACTTGACACCGTTGAGGCTACATATGAAACCTGCACCGCAGTTGTCATGTTCAAATTCTGGTAAGTAAAGACCCTGTTTTTTTAATGTCATGGCAGCATGATTTAGGATATAATAATGGCTTGGTTTGTACTAAATATACTTTTCTATTATTCCCATTCCAAATGCGCGGATCATTTTTACGAGTATCCAATTTTAATGTGGTTATCATTGCCAGATTCTGAAAATACACGATCTCAATTGCGAAATTCAAAACAATCAGAAATGTTAATAATGCAATAAAATGAATTTTTCCTTCAATATAATCATGAAAAAAAGCCTTTTCTACTGACTAAACAACCAAATTTTCCTCGATGAACTGATAATCTCGTATTCTAAATGTTAAGTTAAAATTAAAAAAAGCATATATTTTTTACAGACCCCTATTTTTTATAGGGGTCATTTTGATAATAACATAAAAATGATATATTTGACCTTAATAAAATAGGGGTGTGATTTATTTTTTGATAGGTTTACATCATCAAATCAATCAAAAACCTATTTTATGAAAACTCTATTTTCCTTCTGTATGATTCTTTTGGCCATGACTGCATTTGCACAACAAGAAGAAAACACTGAAAAGAAAACATTCACCTTGTCGGGTAGTGTCGATGTCTACGCTAGACAGAATCTCACAGGACCTAATGGTGAAGATGCCATTGCCCCCAATACCTCATTTGCCAATTTGAATGGCTTTGCCTTAGGCATGGCTAACGTTGTTGGTTCATTTGAAAGCAAAAATGGTAAAGTTGGTGCCGTTGCCGATCTGGTCTTTGGCCCAAGGGGAGAGGATGCTACCTTTTTGTCTCCTGAGTTGCGACCTGGTGGTAGTTCAAATATTTTAAACCAACTATATGTATACTGGAATGTTAGTGAAACGACCACGCTTACCTTTGGTAATTTCAATACCTTCTTAGGTTATGAAGTCATTTCACCGACCGGAAATTTCAATTATAGCACTTCCTATATGTTTTCTTTTGGTCCATTTTCCCATACAGGAATAAAAGCCGATTTCAGTTTATCAGATGATTTTGCTATCATGGCAGGAATTTTTAATAATACCGATGCCACCGAGTTCAATCCTGATAATGATTACACAGTCGGAACACAATTGGCTTACAAGAGTACTTTTCTCAATTTTCTTTACGGTAAACAAGGAGGAAATACTGAGGCTACTTTCCAGGTAGACCTTACCACTGGGTATGACTTGAGTGACAGCTTTTATTTAGGACTCAATGCCACTTACAATACAACTGATGATGCCGCTTTTTACGGAGTTGCTTTATATCCACAGTACGCGTTAAGTGATGCTTTTAAATTAGGTCTTAGAGGAGAGTACTTTGCCGAGACTGAGGAAGGCGTACTCGCCATCGGTGGCTATGATGAATCAGGAGATGCCTCGGTGATTGCTTTAACCCTTACTGGAAGCTATGAAATCGAAGACTTTACCATTAAACCAGAAATAAGAATTGACAGCACGAGTGAGGATACCTTCCTAGACGCTGATCTGGAACCTGCCGATTCGCTCGCTTCTTTTCTGGTGGCAGCCATCTATAAATTTTAATTAAACCAATGTAAAAATGAAAAAAATCGAAGCCATTATCAGAAAATCTAAGTTTTCGGCAGTAAAGAAAGCCCTGCATGCCGTTGACGTGAATTTCTTTTCCTATTGGGATGTTACCGGTTTGGGAAATGAAAAAAAAGGCTCAGTGTACAGAGGCGTATCCTATAGTACAAGCGATATTCAACGCAGATACCTATCCATTGTGGTGACAGATGAATTTGAGGAACAAACTGTCAACGCCATTCTTGAATCTGCGCGTACAGGAGATGTGGGTGATGGAAAAATATTTGTCTCTACTATCGAGGAAAGCTACAGAATAAGAACTGGCGAAAAAGGCAAAGACACCCTCAAATAACCTACACCTCAATTCAATCAATCTTTATCAACCTAGAAAACTATTATCATTATGAATGAAGTACAAAAAGAAGCACTGGATGCTGCCCTTGCCTTGAAAGGAGACATGGGTGCCTTATGGATCACGCTTTGTGCCATCCTGGTATTTTTTATGCAGGCTGGATTCACCCTTGTAGAGGTTGGATTTACCAGGGCCAAAAACGCTGGGAATATTATTATGAAAAACGTCATGGACTTAGCTATTGGCTCCATCATGTTTTTTACCGTTGGTTATGCATTTATGTATGGCGACATTGTTGTGGCAGGTGGGTTTATGAGATTCAGCAGTGAAGAACAGGGCTATTTTCTCTTTCACGCAACCGATTGGTATAACTTGTTCTTTCAAACAGTATTCTGTGCCACCGCAGCTACCATTGTATCTGGTGCTGTAGCCGGACGTACAAAATTTTCAACCTACCTGATCTTTTCAGCGGTACTGACCACCATCATCTATCCCATATCAGGAAGTTGGTATTGGCCCTTCGATGAAAATGCTTGGTTAAATGAATTAGGCTTTATAGATTTTGCAGGTTCTTCAGTGGTACATGCAGTAGGTGGTGGAGCCGCGTTGGTGGCTGCAAAACTAGTTGGCCCTAGAATCGGCAAGTACGTAGACGGAAAGGTAAATGTAATCCCTGGACACAATATGCTTTACGGTGCCTTGGGAGTCTTAATACTTTGGTTGGGCTGGTTTGGATTCAATGGTGGATCTCAATTGGCCTGGGGAGGCGATGATACCATCGCTGCTGGTAGCGTGATCATCAACACTAATCTTGCCGCAGCTATTGGAGCAATGGCAGCACTGGCTTATACCTGGTTGAGATATGGGCAGGCTGATTTGTCCATGACCTTGAATGGTGGTCTTGCCGGGTTGGTGGGTATCACCGCTGGATGTGGCGCAGTCAGCGCGATCGGCGCTATTTGTATTGGTCTGATTTGCGGTATCGTGGTCGTGATGTCTATTGAATTCCTCGATAAAAAATTACGAATCGACGATCCAGTAGGAGCGATCTCTGTTCATGGAACCTGCGGATTCCTTGGAACCGTACTAGTAGGAGTATTTGCGCTGGAAGGCGGATTGATCTCTGGTGATGGTTTCAAACTCTTAGGAGTGCAAGCCTTAGGATCTTTGTCCTACATCGGTTGGGCAGTGGTTACAAGTTTCGTGCTATTGTTTGTGCTGAAAAAGACCATTGGTCTGCGAGTAAGTGCCAAAGAAGAGGAAGAAGGTCTGGATATGCACGAGCACGGTGTGAATATCTATGCCGAGGACTAATATCAACCCAAACTAAAACGTCTAAAATAAAATCCGCCGTAATGGCGGATTTTTTATTGGTAAGTCATCAGGTTATTTAAAGAGCTAGAAATAACAATTCTGGTCTCTCGGTCATTAGAAAGTTGCTTTCTAGGCAGCCTCCCTTTTTTCAAATCAACCTGGCTGTAGTCTATTTAAAAAGATCCATACCAGGAATGTTAGGCATACCGTCTTTGGCTACGGCAGCCACTTCCGTATCATGTATGTTTTCGGCTCGATCCAGTGCTTTGTTCATCACACTGATCAAATAATCTTCCAACTGATCTTTGTCTTCCAATAGGCTATCATCTATTTCTACATTTTTTACCTGGCGATTGGCTGTGAGGGTGATTTTAAGCAAGCCATCGCTACTTTGCTCTTGCACCATTACCGTATCCATGCGCTTCTTGGTGGCTTCAACCTTTTCCTGTGTCTCCTTGAGTTTTCCCATCATACCCATCATATCTCCAAACATATCTTTCGTTTTTTTGTTTATCATTCATGTGTTCGGCAATCAGGGGCAGGAAACTTTGAGTTGCTCCGCTACCTAAATGCCATTTCTGTGTCCGCTTTCGCGAAAGCGAAACAAAAATAAGTCTCTTAGGACAATGACGGCAAATAGACTACCTATTTTATATCTTGCACCGCTGAAAAACTAAGTTTTATGGCCCACCAAGCTCCAATTGCCAAAAAGATTGCTCATGTTCACGATGCCCACGACCACCAACGCATCGATTATTATCACTGGATGAGTGAGCGTGATGCCCCAGAAGTTATCCGCCACTTAGAAAACGAAAATGAGTACTATGAGGCCATGACCGCACATACAGCCGACTTAAAAAATAAGCTGTTTGAAGAAATCAAGGGTCGTTTAAAGGAAGATGATCAATCGGTTCCCTATCTACTCAATGGATATTGGTATTTCAGCAGGATGGAAATAGGGGAAAGCTATCCCTATTATTATAGACGCCAGGACGGAACCCAGCACGAAGAATTGTTGTTCAATGTCAATGAGATGGCTCAGGGTCATGATTACTATAAGCTTACCGGTATGAATGTTTCGCCCGATAATAAAATGGTAGCATTTGGTATCGATCAAATCGGGAGACGAGAATATCAACTTTTTGTTAAGGACCTAACCACTGGTGATATCTTGCCACATTCACTGAAAGGTACAACTGGAGGATCTGTATGGGCTAATGACAACAAAACGCTGTTCTTTACCCGCAAGGACCCTCAAACTTTGCGAGCTAATCAGATTTTTAGATATCAAATACATCGACCAGCCGAAACCAATGAGTTGATCTATGAGGAAAAGGATGAGACCTTTAACTGCTTTATATATAAAACGCTTTCGGAGGAATATATCATGATCAAGTCCTCAGCTACGCTTTCAGATGAAGTCAGATTTATCAAAGCTGATCAGCCTGGTGCGGCATTTCAATTGGTTCAGGAGCGGCAGCCAGAAATTGAATATAGTGTATCTCATTATCAGGATCATTTTTACCTGATGACCAATAAAGATGGGGCGACCAACTTTAAAATCATGCGTACACTTTGCAGTACACCAGAAATGGAAAATTGGGAAGAAGTGATCGCTCATGATCCAGAGGTGTTGCTGGAGGATTTTGACATTTTTGAGAAATATTTTGTGGTTTCAGATAGGTTCAATGGGCTCAATCGAATCCGAATCAAGGCTTGGGATGGTACCGTAGACTATTTCTTGCCCTTCAGCAACGAAACCTATACCGCTTATACCAGTGCCAATTTTCAGTTCAAAACCAATAAGCTTAGGTATAGTTATAATTCCATGACATTGCCTCCATCGGTGATCGAATTTGACATGGAGACGCGAGAGGAAATAATTTTAAAAACACAACCTATAGAAGACCCTGACTTTGATCCAGATAATTACCATTCTGAACGGGTCTGGGCAACAGCTGAAGATGGTGCCAAAATACCGATCAGTCTGGTTTACCGAAAGGATAGAAGGGTGGAAGGTGGCAACCCACTCTTACAATATGGTTATGGTAGTTATGGAAGTACGATAGATCCTTATTTTTCCATTTCGAGGTTAAGTCTGCTGGATCGCGGATTCATATTTGCCATTGCGCATGTGAGGGGTGGAGAATACCTGGGAAGGGAATGGTACGAACATGGGAAAATGTTTCACAAACGCAACACATTCACCGATTTTATTGCCTGTAGTCGGCACTTAATTACCCAGGGCTATACCACTGCACCTCATTTATATGCCTCGGGCGGTTCGGCTGGAGGTTTATTAATGGGAGCGATCATAAATATGGCACCCAGGCTGTATAATGGTATTTTGAGCGCTGTCCCATTTGTAGATGTGGTGACGACCATGCTGGATGATAGTATACCACTTACTACTGGAGAATATGACGAATGGGGGAATCCGCACCAAAAAGATAGTTATGAGTATATGCTTGGTTATTCGCCCTATGACCAAATTAAGGAACAAGATTATCCACATATATTCTGTACGACCGGTTATCATGATTCACAGGTGCAATATTGGGAGCCTGCCAAATGGGTTGCGAAACTAAGGGAATTAAAAAAAGACAATCATTTGTTGTTGTTTAAAACCGACATGAGTAGCGGTCACAGTGGCGCCTCCGGCCGGTATGAAGCATTAAAAGAAGTGGCGCAGGACTTTGCCTTTCTGCTGGATCTGGAAAAGATCACTACCTAGAGAATTTTTTGTGTAAATTTGCCACGTTTTTGTGCAGATTTTTTGTGCAGACTCAAAACCCAATATATGAGCGACAACATTAAAGCGTACCATAGCGTACTTGAACTGATAGGAGAGACCCCATTGATTCAACTTTCCAAAACGGTTCAAGATTTTCCGGGAAGCTATTACGCCAAAGTAGAAGCGTTTAACCCTGGCCATTCGTCTAAAGATCGCATCGCCCTTCACATTATAGAAGAAGCAGAACGCAAAGGAATACTTCAACCAGGCCATACCATCATTGAGACCACTTCTGGAAATACCGGATTCAGCATCGCCATGGTGAGCAGGATTAAAGGTTATGACTGCATACTAGCCGTGAGCTCTAAATCAAGTGCAGACAAGATTGATATGCTGAAGTCCATGGGGGCCAAAGTATATGTTTGTCCCGCACATGTCAGTGCAGATGATCCACGCAGTTATTACCAAGTTGCGAAAAGATTACATGAAGAAATCAAAGACAGTATCTATATCAATCAATATTTTAATGAACTGAACATAGATGCTCATTACAACACCACGGGCCCTGAAATCTGGGAACAAACGGCTGGTGAGATCACACATCTGGTAGCTTGTAGTGGAACCGGAGGAACGATCTCTGGTACGGCGAGGTTTCTTAAAGAGCAAAATCCCAACATCAAGATTTTGGGGGTAGATGCTTATGGTAGTGTACTGAAAAAATACCATGAGACCCAAGAATTTGACAAGGATGAAATATACCCATACCGTATTGAAGGACTGGGGAAAAATCTGATTCCAACAGCTACAGATTTTGATACTATTGACAGTTTTACCAAGGTAAAGGACGAAGATGCCGCCCATATGGCGAGGTTGATTTCTCAAACTGAAGGTCTATTCGTTGGTTATACCAGTGGAGCGGCCATGCAGGCGGTGAAACAACTGGCAAGCCAAGGTGTATTTGACAAGGACTCTAAGGTGGTTGTTATATTTCCTGACCACGGTTCTCGTTACATGAGCAAGATTTATAATGATCAGTGGATGCAGGACCAAGGCTTTTTTGATTCCAAATCTACAGCCGACCAGCAGCATATCGAGTATATCAAGTAGATTGAAGCTTGCTTGTTGGAGCAGAGGCCAGTTTCATCAATGCATTCGGTTATCCTATGCAGCTGCTAATGGGAATGGATTTTTTGTAAAAAATAGCTTCTGTTTATTGAAGGAGTAGCTGGAAGTTATTAAGGTTGTTCTCCTTACCAGTATTATCTGAAATTTAGAATATATCGTAGGTTGTATGTAAGCCATTGTTATATCAATGACTTATCACCCAATTGTGCGTAAAATTCTTATTACTATGCATGCATAGTATATGTATAATCCTTCATACTTTGTATATTTGCCTGCTTAATAAATGATATGAAGGACTTATTTGACAAAATTTATAAGGACAAGGGACCATTAGGTAAATGGGCAAGTGTAGCTGAAGGATATTTTGTATTTCCGAAATTGGAAGGACCTATTGCCAACCGAATGCGTTTCAATGGTCGAGAGGTCATCACCTGGAGTGTCAATGACTACTTAGGACTGGCTAATCATCCAGAGGTAAGGAAGGTAGATGCAGAGGCTGGTGCTGAATATGGAAGTGCCTATCCTATGGGTGCCCGAATGATGTCTGGTCATACCGATTTGCATGAACAATTACAAGACGAATTGGCCGAATTTGTTGAAAAAGAAGCCGCCTATTTGTTGAATTTTGGGTATCAAGGTATGGTTTCCACTGTAGATGCACTGGTATCCAAGGATGATGTCATAGTCTATGATGTAGATGCTCATGCCTGTATCATTGATGGTGTACGATTGCATCATGGTAAAAGATTTACCTATAAGCACAACGATATTGAAAGTATAGAGAAAAATTTACAGCGTGCTACCAAAATCGCCGAACAGACTGGTGGTGGTATTCTGGTGATTTCGGAAGGAGTTTTCGGTATGCGAGGTGAGCAAGGGCGTTTGAAGGAGATTGTTGCCTTGAAGGAAAAGTATAACTTCCGACTATTTGTGGATGATGCACATGGTTTTGGAACACTAGGTAAAACTGGAGCCGGAGCAGGGCAGGAGCAAGGCGTACAAGATCAAATTGATGTGTATTTTGCCACATTTGCCAAATCACTGGCCAGTACAGGAGCTTTCATTGCAGCGGATAAAGAGATTATTGATTACCTGAAATACAATTTGCGTTCGCAGATGTTTGCCAAATCACTTCAAATGCAATTGGTCAAAGGTGCTTTAAAACGTTTGGATATGTTACGCACCATGCCAGAACTAAAAGAAAAGCTTTGGGAGAACGTTAATGCTCTTCAAAACGGACTCAAAGACAGAGGTTTTGACATCGGTACTACGCAATCCTGTGTGACTCCAGTTTATTTAAAAGGGAGTATACCAGAAGCTATGGCTTTGGTCAAAGACTTGCGAGAAAATTTTGGAATTTTCTGTTCGATCGTAGTTTATCCAGTGATTCCGAAGGGAATGATATTATTGAGATTGATCCCAACAGCATCGCATACACTGGAAGATGTAGAAGAGACGCTGGATGCGTTCTCTGCGATCAGAGACCGATTAGAAGGCGGTGTGTATAAAAGACTAAGCGCAAAAGTTGCTGAGGCGATGTCCTAAGTAATGCGTTTTGATCCATTAAGAGAGGTTGCCTAAAAAACATACATTGTAAAATGTTGTCAGTCTAAGCTTGTCGAAGATCGTTTGAAGATGAAGAAACTAAAAACTTCGACAAGCTCAGTTTGATCATATAAATCTTCTGTTGGGGCCGCCTCTTGTTTATTTTCAATATTTCTGTTACAGGCTGTCCTTATTTTTTTTCAGGTAAGCTTGTTGTATCACGCTGATCGGGTAGGTATCTACTTTATAGCCTTCGGCCTTTCCTGCGGTCGTTGAATCCTGTAGGCTGGACATGGTGATCATAAAATCCATGTGGTCCGGATAAAACTTTTCGGTACTATTCAAAAGGTTACCCGCTACCTGATAAGTACTAAAGAGCGTACCATCTGCATAAGCAACAGGAAGTATGATACCGTTATTCTCATCCAACTCAAAGACATTCGGATTCGGCGTGCTAATGAGGGTGTAAGCTCTTTCAGACCGCTCTTCACCGTAAAATATTTTATAATCAAAACGTGTGCTATCGGCAGTAGATAGTAAATGAAATTCCATGGGAATGGAATTGACACCGTTACTGGTAGTGATTTCCAGATCACCTTTATACACACCTAAATAATCGTTGGGAAAGTCGAATGCCTTTTTTACGTCAGCGGGTGTTTCTTCAGCCGTGGTGGACTCAAACTCTTTGGCCTCTTTACAGGCCAGAAACAAAGGCAAGATCAGAAATGCTATCCATTTTTTCATGGAGCGAAAATAGGTATTAAAAAGAAATCCCGAGTCGTCCATATAGACTTCTCGGGATTTCCCACTAACCAACCAAAAAACTTTATGAAAATTACTCTTAATAACCTTCTTATAGTATGTTTCAATTCCCGTGCCAAAGTATTATGCGTACATAATAAAATTATTACTCATTCTTTGATTTAACTGCCTTGAAAAGGAAATCCCGAACGCTCTTGCAAACCTCCGGGATTTCTCACTAACCAACCAAAAAACTTTACGAAAATTACTCTTAATAACCTTCCTACCATATTATTCAATTCCCATGCCAAACTATTATGCGCGCATAATAAAATACCGAAGAATATCATGGTGGTTGCAGAATAAAGAAATCCCGAGTGATCGAGCGACCTCTCAGGATTTCCTACTAACCAACCAAAAAAACTTTATGAAAAAATACTCTTCAAAATCACATTTATCTGAAAAACAATACATTGAGTATGATTTTCTTCAAATGAGCGTGCAAAAATACATAGTATATCGGGATTGGCAAGTATTCTTTGTTATTTATTCGATAAACGGCAAATCAGAGCCATTTTTTCCATCTGAAGAATCCAAGCAAGCTTACAAATATAATGGCGTTTAGAATCCAGAAGTATTGATAGCCATGCTCCCAGGTCAGTTCTGGTATATGTTCAAAATTCATCCCGTAAATACCAGCCACAAAAGTCATAGGGATAAATAACGAACTCACAATAGTCAATACCTGCATGACTTGATTCATTTTATGGCTTACACTGGACAAATACATATCCCTTAGTCCTGCATTGATTTCGCGATACGATTCCACCGTTTCTATAATCTGTATACAGTGATCATAGGCATCTTGAAAGTAAGCATGTGTCCTTGAATCGATCAAAGTGCTATCCTCTTTTAATAATCTGCTGATGGACTCCCGCAGCGGATAAATGGCTCTTCTTAAACTGAGCAACAACCGCTTATTGCGTTGGGCCTTATTGAGGCTATCCTTTTGTGGTTCCTCAAATATTTCATCTTCTAATTGGTCCAGGTAATCCCCAATCTGTTCCACGGCGATAAAATAATGGTCGATAACACTATCGATCAACGCATAAAACAAATAATCATTTTTAACGGAACGTATTCTCCCTTTACTGTTTTCAATCCGGTCTCTTATGTTCTCAAAAACATCCCCTGTTTTTTCCTGAAAAGTGATAACGGCATCCTGTGTCAGGATAATACTTACCTGCTCTTCATTGAGTTCGTTGTTTTCTGTATCATAGGAAATCATTTTTATACATTGATAAATATATTCTCCATAAAACTCGGTTTTAGGACGTTGGGTGGTATTGGCAATATCTTCCAGTAACAAATGATGTAAGTGGAATTTGGATCCAACTTTTTCCAATAAGTCTATATCGTGTACACCGTCTATATTGAACCAGTTTACCCGGTCTTCCTTGAGCTGATCCAGGAAAATCCCATACTGCTTAGAATAATGATCTTTATCGTATAAAATCGTTTCTGCTGTGACTTCTCCATCGCGCTCTTCTCCTACATACGAAATAGTTCCAGGTGGCTGAAACACGGTACTTTTTGACTTTGGGGTCGCCTTGCGTCTAAGTCTTAGCTTTGGGGTCTTCATAGGCTTGTAATACTAATGCTAAGATAGCTTTTCTGCAATATAAGGAGCGGTATAGCTCTCTTTGACCTTGGCTACCTCTTCTGGTGTACCGGTGGCTACAAGTCGTCCTCCTTCCTGACCACCTTCAGGTCCTAAATCGATTACATAGTCGGCGCATTTGATCAGATCCATATTATGCTCGATCACGATCACCGAATGACCTTTATCAATCAAGGCATTAAAACTGTCTAATAGTTTGTTGATATCGTGAAAATGTAGTCCTGTTGTGGGTTCATCAAAAATAAACAGGGTCTTATCGTTAGTTGTTCCTTTGACCAGAAAACTGGCCAATTTAATACGTTGTGCTTCACCACCAGATAAGGTTGAGGAGCTTTGTCCTAAAGTGACATAGCCTAGACCTACATCTTGAAGTGGTTGGAGTTTTTTGATGACTTTTCTTTCTTCGTGTTTCTCAAAAAAAGCAATGGCGTCATCGATTGTCATATTTAAGAGATCATCGATATTTTTACCGTGATAAGTTACTTCCAGGACCTCTTTTTTAAATCGCTTCCCTTTACAGGTTTCGCAAGTCAATGTAACATCTGCCATAAACTGCATTTCGATGGTGACTTCACCATCTCCTTTACAGGTTTCGCATCTACCACCATCCACGTTAAATGAAAAGTGTTTAGCCTTATAGTTACGAATTATGGACAATTTCTGATTGGCATAAATATTCCTGATATCGTCGTAGGCTTTGACGTAGGTCACCGGATTTGATCGCGAACTCCGACCAATAGGATTTTGGTCAATAAATTCGACCGTCTTGAGGTTTTCAAACTTGCCTTTGATATCAGTAAATTGGCCCGCTTTTTTACCATAACCTCCCAATCTCTTAAGTAAGGCTGGGTATAAAATTTGTTTGACCAGTGTAGATTTTCCACTACCAGACACTCCTGTAACCATAGTTAGTACACCCAAAGGAAAACGCACGTCAATATTTTTTAGGTTGTTTTGACGGGCGCCTACGATGTCAATATGGTATTTATGATTTCTTCGCTTTCGCGGAAGCGGAATCTCCATACTTCCATTAAGGTATTGAGCCGTAAGACTATCTGAAGCTAATATTTTCTCCAGACTTCCCGCAGCCACCACTTCGCCGCCATGAGTTCCGGCTTTGGGTCCAATATCTATGATTTCATCAGCCGCTTGCATGATTTCCTCATCATGTTCAACCACGATCACCGTGTTACCCAAATCCCTCAGGTTTTTTAATACTTTTATCAAGCGTTGGGTATCTCTGGGGTGCAAGCCGATGCTGGGTTCGTCCAGTATATACATGCTGCCCACCAAACTGCTTCCCAAAGAAGTGGCTAGATTGATGCGCTGACTCTCTCCTCCAGAAAGGCTATTTGATTTTCGGTTGAGTGTTAGATAACTTAACCCTACATCGGCCAAAAAACCTAACCTGTTGTTGATTTCGACCAACAAACGCTTAGCGACCTGACTATCGTGTTCGTTGAGTTCGAGTTCCTTAAAGAACTCCACTAGTTCCTTAATGGGCATCACCACAAGATCAGTTATCGTAGTATCGTTGATCTTTACGTAGGAAGCCTCTTTGCGCAAGCGTGCACCACCGCAATTACTGCAACGTGTTTTGCCTCTGTATCGGGACAACATCACCCTATTTTGAATTTTATAAGCTTTTGCTTCCAGTTCCTCAAAAAAGGCATTGATTCCTTGAAAATGTTTATTCCCATTCCAAACCAGATCCTTTTCCTTCTGAGTTAATTCAAACCAAGGCCGGTGGATCGGAAAATCAAATTTTGCTGCATGCTTAATCAGTTGGTCATTGTAGTAAGACATACTATCTCCTCTCCAGGGGAATACTGCTTTTTCATATATAGACAAAGCAGTGTTGGGAATGACCAGATCCTCGTCAATACCTATCACATCACCATATCCCTCACATTTCGGACAGGCACCATATGGGTTATTAAAGCTAAACAAGTGTGGATTAGGCGCTAAAAACTCCATTCCATCCATTTCAAACTTATTGCTAAATTCTCGAACGGCACTTCCGTTCATATGCTCGATATAGGCTAATCCTTTACCTTCAAAAAACGCGGTGTCCACAGCGTCGGCCAGGCGATTGTAAAAATCTTCATCATCTCTTTTAATGATACGATCTACTACAATTCGCACCTCGTCTTTTTTACTGTATTCAAGCCCTTCTTCATCGATGCGATGTATATCATCATTGATCTTGATCCTCGTGTATCCTTGTTGCAATAGGACTTGGAGTTGATCCTTGATTTCTCTTTTACCCTTGACAATCAATCGAGTCGTCAACAGTAGCTTGGTACCATCTTCTTGGGATTTTACATAATTAATGACATCGGTAACCGTATCCTTTTTGACCTCATTCCCGGAAATAGGAGAGTAGGTACGACCGATGCGGGCAAAAAGCAATTTTAGGTAATCGTAAATTTCTGTACTGGTTCCAACGGTAGACCGCGGATTGGTAGAGTTGACTTTTTGCTCGATCGCAATGGCGGGAGCAATACCTTTGATATATTCTACCTTGGGTTTATTGAGTCGGCCCAGAAATTGTCGCGCATAGGAAGATAGACTTTCTACGTACCTGCGTTGACCCTCGGCATAAAGTGTATCAAAGGCCAGGGAAGACTTACCACTTCCTGATAGGCCGGTGATGACCACCAGTTTATTTCTAGGAATCGCGGCATTGAGGTGTTTAAGGTTGTGTAGCTCGGCTCCCTTAATTAAAATATTCTTTTTAGGGCTTAGCTGATCGATATCGGCAAAAAGGCTTTTTTTGGGCATATGCACAAATATAAGATCGGTGATCGTCCCAGTTTCCCGCATTATTGTAAGAAAAATGTTAAATAATGTTACATGATTTTGTTATTCTGGAATAAAAGTTGCTATATTTAGCCCGTTAACATTTTTTAAACACTACGCGTATAGGATAACATTACTTTAAAAATCGATCTACAAGGAACATCTGGAGGATCAACAAAGTTGTTATACTATGCTTATGGAAAATGTTAAAGACTCAGTACTGGTCCGACAGTATATTGAAGGGGATGAAGGATCACTAGAAATTCTTATCCGTCGTCACAAACAAAGAATCTACAGTTTTATTTTTTCAAAGGTTATGGATCGGGACATCACTGAAGATGTTTTCCAGGATACCTTCATTAAAGTTATCAAAACCCTTAAACGCGGCAAATACAATGAAGAGGGTAAGTTTCTACCTTGGGTCATGCGTATAGCCCACAACTTGGTGATTGATCATTTCCGTCGCAACAAACGCATGCCTAAATTCCAGTCTAGAAATGATTTTGATATTTTTGACGTGATCAGTGATGGTGAGGAAAGTATGGAATATGAGATGATCACCAGTCAGTTGCACGATGATGTTAAACGATTGGTAGAAGAGCTGCCTGAAGATCAAAAAGAAGTATTGGTGATGCGTATCTATAAAGAGATGTCCTTCAAAGAAATAGCTGCTGCTACTGATGTTAGTATCAACACGGCGCTCGGAAGAATGCGTTATGCCTTGATCAACCTGCGCAAGGTGATTGACAAGCACAATATTGTATTGACAAGATAATTAGTGTTTTTTGGCCGATTCTTATAATAAAGCCTTGAAAGTTGCGTTTAATTCAAAACTAAACCCAATTCCAAATGGCAAAACTTTACAAAGAATCATTACCAGAATCCGTGAAACCCCTTGGACCGAAAGAGGATACCATCAAGCTGTTGCTCAGCTTTTCAAAAGCTTTGAGTATATCTCATTATAAAAACATGACTTTTGAGATACTCAATAATTAAAAATTAATTTTTGTTTTCGAAAAAAGCCCATTTTGAAATGAAATGGGCTTTTTTAAGGTGTATATCATCCATCTTTCGCGATATTTAAAATAATACCAGACGGTCAGTTCTTCCTCAGTTCTTCTTACTTTTTGTGGCGGCATATTGGTTGAGCACGCTTTTTCTACCTACTGTTTTAGTAATGATGTCTTTTTCCAGATCCCAACCTCTGGCAGGACTATACTCTCTACCGTACCAGATGATTTGCAAGTGTAAGTCATTCCATTTTTCTCTGGGAAAAAGCCGTTTGGCATCTTTTTCAGTTTGAACTACATTTTTTCCGTTGGTGAGGTTCCAACGATACATCAAGCGATGAATGTGCGTATCTACTGGAAAAGCAGGTATTCCAAAAGCTTGCGATAATACCACCGCCGCGGTTTTGTGTCCGACGGCCGGTAATTCTTCTAATTCTTCATAGGTCTGCGGGACCTGACCTTTATGTTTATCGATTAAAATTTGGGATAAACCGTGAATACCCTTAGATTTCATTGGGCTGAGACCCACCGGTTTAATGATTTCCCTGATCTCATCTACACTCAGCCTCACCATGTCGTAAGGATTGTCTGCGCGTTCAAAAAGTAAAGGGGTAATCTGATTGACCCTGACGTCTGTACTCTGTGCACTCATGAGTACGGCAATCAATAAAGTGTAAGGGTCTTTATGGTCTAAAGGAACAGGAATAGTAGGGTAGAGCTCTTCTAGCTTATTTATGATAAATGCAACCTTTTCTGCTTTGTTCATTAGTATCTTTATGCTTTGAAACCCAAAAATACGATTATGACTTCATTAAAAGCGGGTGATCCAGCCCCAGATTTTAGCATCCCCAACCAGGATGGTCAAACCATTTCCCTCTCTGACTTTAAAGGTAAAAAGTTGGTGCTTTTCTTTTATCCGAAAGCCAGCACACCAGGTTGCACCGCTGAAGCCTGTAATTTAAGAGACAATATTGACCGCTTTCGCGAAAGCGGATACGAAATTCTAGGGGCGAGTGCCGACAGTCAGAAGCGTCAACAGAATTTTAAAAATAAATACGATTTACCTTATGATTTACTGGCCGATGAAGACCATGAGCTACTCAATGCCTATCAGGTTTGGGGACCTAAAAAGTTTATGGGCCGAGAATATGATGGGATACACCGTACAACTTTTGTGATCGATGAAAAGGGGATCATCAGCGAAGTTATCCAAAAGGTAAAAACCAAAGAACACGCTGAGCAGATTCTATAAAGGAGCATCCTCTACCGAGGTTTCTGGTTCAGACTCTGTGCTACATTCCTCGTTACAGCCGAACAAATTTTGCGCTTTCATCAAATCAGCAATACCTTCTGGCAGCATTTCTTCCCAACCTGATTCACCTTGTTCAATCTTGCGCAATACATCCCTGGAGAAAATGTGCAGAATATCTGGATTGTAATCCTCAATATCCTTAAGTTTTCCATTGTACTTGAAGAATTTATACAATTCCTTCATACGTGGATGTACTTTAAGGTTTTCACTGGTGGTCAATTCGCCAGTCTCTTTGTCAAGAAGCGGATACAGATAAACGCGTAAATCTTTAAAGAAGAGTTTACCAAAGGCTTCCAGAATACCTCCACTGAGGTGCGTATAGTATTTGGTGTCAAAGATATCAACCAGGTTGTTGACTCCCATCACCAGCCCTATACGTTCTTTCGTGTAGTTATTCAGGTACTCAACCAACTTATAGTATTCCTTGAAGTTGGATATCATAACTGTTTGTCCGAGAGAGCATAAAAGCTCAGCTCGATGCATAAAATCTTCCTCGTCAATTTCACCACTGGCCCTTAAATTGGATAAGGTAATTTCAAATATGGTTTCTAGTTTTTCTTCCTTAACCGTACCTGATTTTAGAAACCTTCTCCTGGCAGTTTCATACATATCCATATTCACTTTGGTCACTGGTCTAAAGCTTCCACGCAAGGCCAATACATTCTTTTTGTACAATATGCGCGCAGAAAGGATGTTGTTTCCGTCAGGACCAAACATGACCGCCTCCGTCATTCCATTTTTTAACAGCTGTAAACTCATCAGGCGGTTGTCGACTTGCTTGAATCGAGGACCAGAAAAATTGATCATATCAATTTCGATCTTATCTTGATCAATATGGTCATATAGGTATTGCAGCAATTTCTTGGGTTGATCGTGCTTATAAAAAGCGCCGTAAATCAAATTGGTTCCCAATGTTCCTAAGGTAATTTGTTGCAGTCTTGCGTCACGTTCCTTAAAACGCACGTGCAATATGATTTCTGAATAATCCTCTTCTGGCGAGGCTTGAAAGCGTATACCCACCCAACCGTGACCTAGATAGCGCTTGGCAAAATCAATGGTCGCTACAGTATTGGCATAAGTAAAAAAGAGTTTTTCAGGGTGCTTTTCTCTGGAGAGTCTTTGCTCGATAAGATCTGTCTCGTGCTGTAGCATTTTCACCAATCGGGACTCAGTCACGTATCTACCATCACCCTGTATACCGTAAACAGCATCAGAGAAATCTTTGTCGTAAGCGCTCATGGCCTTGGCAATAGTTCCAGAGGCGCCACCTGCTCTAAAAAAATGTCTCACGGTTTCCTGTCCAGCCCCGATCTCGGCAAAAGTACCGTAGATGTTTCTGTTCAGATTAATTCGTAAAGCTTTGTTTTTGAGAGAGGGGACCGATTCAAAATCGTGGTCGCCAGGCAAGGATATACCCATTGGTGCTTATTTGCTGTTTACACAAAGGTAGCAAAGCCCTTAGCTTTATAAAAAAATATCAATACTTTTATGAAACAATTATGGAAGTAAAAATCACGCTCTTGGGAACTGGAACATCCCAGGGAATTCCCATTATAGGTAGCACACATCCAGTATGTTTGAGTCAGGATCCCAAGGATAAAAGACTGCGCGTAAGTGCACTTATTGAGGTCCAGGGAAAACGCTTTGTCATCGACTGTGGGCCAGATTTCAGACAACAGATGCTGCGACATAAGATCACAAGGTTGGACGCCGTTTTTTTTACGCACGAACATGCCGACCACACAGCAGGGCTCGACGACTTGCGCCCGTTTTATTTTCGGCAAGGTGATCTGGAGTGTTTTATGACCCCTAGAGTACATAAGGCCTTGCAAGAACGATTCCATTATATCTTTACTACTGAGAATAAATATCCAGGTGTAGCGACCCTCAATGTGCACGAATTTGGCAACGAGAGCTTTATCGCAGATGGGGTAAAAATCACTCCGGTACTGGCAGATCATGGATATATACCTGTTCACGGATTCCGGATAGGTAATTTTGCCTATATGACTGACGTAAAAACTATTGCCGATTCAGAAAAACAAAAACTAAGAGGACTAGATGTGCTCGTGCTCAATATGTTGAGAAAAGAGCCGCATCCTACCCACCTAAACATGGAAGAGGCGATGGTGTTGATTGAAGAATTACAACCTAACCGCACCTATTTTACCCACATAAGCCACCATTTAGGGTTCCACGAAGAAGTACAACAAACCTTGCCCGAGAATGTGTATTTGGGCTATGATAATCTAGAAATTATTTCAAAATGATGAAAAAGAACATTTATTTATACCTATTTATTTTTGCCGCACTCATTGCTTTAATTGTTTATGTGAACGGTAGGAAATACCAAGAAGATTTGGAACAAAACGTTTCCCAACTTAGGAATGAACTCAGTAAAAGTGATGAGTCAAGAAAGGATTTGCAACGCCAACAGTTGGAGTGGGAGCAACGCTCAACTTTTTCTTTAGAAGGCAATCCTGAAGCCGAGAGTTATTTTGACTCCTTGGGCACTTCTGCCGACATAGTAAAGTCACTGATAACCGACGAATTGTTAGAACTAAACATTCAAACTGGTGGAAATCCATTGATCCCTTATGTAGGCGCTGGTAAGGGCTATCATATCATTGATACTCAGTTTATCAATCACCGCTGGGTATTGGCCAATTTTACCGACGGTCAACGTTGGGGAGAAATACTTATCCAGTATTTTTTTGATGAAAATAATGAACTAGAACTTACCGAAGTTGGAACAGTACTTTATCCAAACTAATACCTGCTGATCACCAACCGAACATGGAAATAAGTTTTGAATACTGGAATCGCCTGGCCGATCAAACCATATTGATTAGTTCGCTGCTCTGTGGTTTCTCCATCGCTATTTTGGCCAATTTTCTGGTAGCTAGCCTGCGGAGTCGTTTGACCAATTACATTTTAGTTCTTTCTACCTGTGCCGCTGGTTTTTTACTGATCAGTGTGTTTGCGATGACTAAACTGCTGTTGCTCACCACCCAGGGCTATCCTTTTCCCGTGGTCAATGACGACCTGTTTTTTCCACGCATTGTTGGTAGCTGCTCTTTTTTTCTTGGGATATTTTCGTTGATTTCAGTCATTTCCCTATCCGGATGGACCCGATCAAAACGACTGGGTAGAATCACGACCTTGATTGGCTTGTTGACCCTGATCTGTTTACTGGTTGTATTGTACTGATTCTAAGCTGTTAAGAAAAAAGACGTGATTCCAACCATTTTTTCATGTCGTAAAAGTTTTCCCTGGCTACCCCATGACCTACAGGATAATCATTGAAAACATGTGGAATTCCCCATTCCTTTAATAGCTCAGGCGCCTTGCTTCCCCAAGCAAAGGGCACCACTTGATCCATGTTGCCGTGGGAGATAAAAAAGTGCGTGGTGTTTGCGCTTTCGCGAAAGCGAGACGCCAAATTTTCTTTTCCAGCGATCAACTCCTCATTGATATAACCGCTCATGGCTACTACATTTTGAAATTCTCTTGGATGCGAAAGACTAAGTCCATAGGAAAGTATGGCTCCCTGACTAAAACCTAATAGACTGATCTGTGCTGGATCTATGGGATAGGTTTGTTTGACTTCCTCTATAAAGCTCATCAATTTTTGCATGCTTTCCCGGGCCTGGTCGTCGTCACTGAATTTTTCACCATGTGGATCAAAGTTGATGGCATACCATGCGGCACCATACGGCGGTAATTCATAAGGCGCTCTAACAGAAATAATGAATAATCGCTCGTCCAATTCAGGAGCAAAAGAAAATAGATCTTCCTCATTACTGCCATATCCGTGTAACAAGATAAGAAGGGGGGCTTTTTCCAGCTTGGAAGGTCGGGTAAGGTGTTGAAGACTGAGTTGTTGTGACATTATTTGATAAAACTAAACCAGGTTTGAAAATAACTCCCTAAAACGGGTAGCGGGTCTTTTTGATCCCTCAAAGCAGAAAGCATTCCCAATAAGGCAATCAAAACCATCAAAGTGATGATCAGCAACGCGATATACCAAGTCGGTATCAATTCCGCAAAAACGCTGATAAGAATCGCAATTATAGCAATGCCAAACATTTGGCGTATATGGAAGGCGGCAAATTGCTGCCCTTTATTCTGATTCATAATTACGGCTATCCCAAAAACTCCGATAAACAGTAAAAGGTGAATGTATAAAAAAAGACTACTGGCATAAGCCAGAATGGCCAGATTTTTACCTGCTAGACTAGACATAAAAGGTAGATTTTTTATTGTTGACCACACCAAGTATCTTCCCTTTCATTGGACGTCCCAGAAAAGCAGAATTCTTGCTGGTGGATATGATATGTTCCTCGCCAAATTCATATTCATGAATAGGGTCAAACAAGGTCAGATTGGCGAGTGTATCTTCTTTTATCTTTGGTCTGCTTATTCCGAAAACCTGGTAGGCGTTGGTCAATAAAGCAATAGCTCTTTCGGTACTGACAATATGATTGAGTGCCCCAAAACAAGATTCTAATCCAACTGTTCCCGCTGCAGCATGATCAAATTCCACTGCCTTTTGCTCGATGGTCAATGGGGTGTGATCACTGGTCACCAGGTCCACTGCATTGGTGTTTAAATATTTTCTCAGGGCTTTTTGTTCGTTACTGTCCCGCAACGGAGGATTGAGCTTGAAACGCGTATCAAAGTCGGTAAGTACAGCACTGGTTAAAGTCAAATGGTGAATACTAACGCTGCTGGTTACGGTACTACCTGAATCTTTAGCACTTTTGATGAGTTTTAAGCCTTCAACCGTGGAAACGGTAGGGATGTGTAATCTTCCTCCAGCGTATTGGGCCAATCGGATGTCTCTAGCAATTTGTATTTCCTCGGCCAGTCCTGGCATAGATTTTATTCCCAAATGTATACTGTTCTCATCTTCATTGATCATGCCTTTTCCTGCGATATTTCTATCTTGAGGAAAGGATTGGATCACAGCATTAAAAGCCGATGCGTATTGCAATCCCACCTTGAGCAAATTTGCATTCTGTACACTTTTTTTGTAATCGTAAAATGAAACCGCACCTGCCTTTTTCATATCGTACAATTCTGCCAGATGTTCTCCTTCCTGTTGCAGGCTTAAGTTACCTACCGGAAAAACATTGACCACATTTCCTGCCGTGGCTTGCAACAGGTAGTGTATTCCAGATTGGTCCTGTGGATTGGGTTGATTGTTAGGGTTGAGCATGATACCAGTAAATCCGCCGGCTGCCGCTGCCTTCAGTCCATTTTCCAATGTTTGGCGCTCCTCAAAGCCCGGTTCGCCAAAACTTACACTGGAGTCCAACCACCCTATAGAAACATGGAGGTTTTGGTGTTCAATCAACTTAGCTTTCGGTTCCTCGATCTTGGACTGAATTTTTTGAATTTTACCATTTTTGATCAGGATATCCCTTTTCTTGAGGTGGAGTGACGAATCGGCATCAACGATGACAGCATTTTTGATCAGAATCATTTCAAGTACTTTAGGATCAACAGTTCACAAATTAAAAAAAACAAGGCACCCAGCACAAAATATTTCCAAAGGCTCAGTATATTTTCTTCTTGACTGATCTTGTCCAACACATCGCTTACCTCATTAAATACATCAGGACCTAAATCAGCATCTTGATAATAGGTCATTTTATTTTCTGAGCGGTCCAAATTATAGCTCAACGTAGCCATTTTTTTATCAGATTGCAATACGTTGTAGCTGCCGGGTAGTTTGAGTTCTTGCCCGCTAGACAACATGACATAGCTATCAAAGGCTTGCTGGGCTGGGATCCATTCCTGCGAATCAAGTTCAAGTTTTAGGACTTCATCCTGTTCCATGATGGCAGGAACCGCTATTTGATTGTCGGTTCCCAAGCTGTAATATAACTCTGGCACTGGCAAGGCGCTGATGGCCATATTATAAAATATGGGTACAATGAGTGGCGAATTTTGAAAGTTGGAGTTCTCCTGATTGATAGGAGCGGTAAAAATGTACATCTTACCTTTCTGAAACAGGAAGCTTGACCCATCTTCCAGCGAAAGAATAGGAGAGAGGGCGTTCGTTGTAAGCAGACTGGTGTTGATTCTGGGGTACTGAAAATTGGTTACTCGGTTATTGAAAACACCTTCCAGCAGTGGATGCGAAAAGTGGATCTGAGTAATGCGTTTTTCAAAATCATTCGGCTGCAGTGTCGGTATGCCGGCAATTTCTAGTTCAGACATTTGCAAAGAAGGGATAATGACAAGACTCCCTCCATTGGCCATTAATTTATTGAGTTCTAATCGCAAACCTGCGGGAATATCAGTCAGTTCATTCAAGATGACAAGTTGTTGTGATGCTACCAGATTGTAATTTAAATCACGCTCATTCACCGCTAGATATTCAAACTCAGGGCCATCATATAATCGATTAAGGAAATTACCATTGGCTCCGTTAACGCTCAATACCTTTATCTTTTGCAGATTATTAGTGCTGATATACATGCTATTGTCAAAGGTCAGGCCTTCATCTTCAATACTAACACTCGCTTGAAGTGGCTCGGTTAATTCCAGGTCAAACTCTGCTGTTCCCTCCTGATTTTCTAGCTTAACACTGGTCTTGGCCATCAGGATACCTGCATTGTCCAGGCTAATGGTGATTGGTGTTTCTACCTCATAATTGGCTGACAGATCAACCTCGAGCTTAAGTTTTCTTCCGTTCTGACTGGCCACAAAAACTGTGTCTATGGAAATATTATTTAGGTTTTGCGGTTCCAATTTGACAAATTCGAGTTTGATTCCAGGTAAGGAGTCTGTAAATGAACCAGATCCGTTTTTCTGAAAATCCGATATCAGGATCAGCTCTTTGACCGCCGCATCATTGTTGAAAAGCGACTGGGCCTTTAATTGAATTTGTTCGGGAGTAAGTGCGCTGCCAGTAAAACCACTATTCAATAGTGCATTGGAAAGTTGTTGTTTATTGGTGGCTGTAAATACCTGATCGTTGGTAAATAGGGAGAACACCTTATCTGGGGATAAGAATCGCAGCAAATCTGTCACTGCCGTATTATACAAGGTGGATTTGGCTCCTTTGGCCTGCATGGAGTATGAATTATCCAGGTAGATCAAGGTTTCCTTTTCGCTGGTGGCTGTATCGCTGCCAGGCCAATAGGGCTGAGCAAAAGCCAACACCAAACAGCTGATCGCTAGCATCCGCGCGAGCAAGCTCAACCATTTCTTTAATTGGCGACTTTTTCTAGTTTGATTGATCAGTGGCTTTAGAAAGGCAACATTGGTAAAGGCCACTTTTTTAAATCGCCTCAGTTGAAACAAATGCACTAAAATAGGTATGAGCAGAAAGAATAGACCGTAAAGAAGAGCAGGATTCTTAAATAGCATTTGGTTCTGTTACCTAAGGTCAAAGATAATCACTTTGACTGTAGCCACCATAATATTTTACATATACTCAACGCCGTTCTTTTTCATGGGGAAATGGAAGGCTATGCGCCAACTTGAGTTTTAACAACACTTAAAGTGGAGCACGGGTTGATCAGTGTTTGAATCGTTCAATCCTTATTGTCCTCTGTTTTAAAATCCTATCGATTGCTTATCAAACTGCGCTATAACTTGGCTTTACAATTCTTTAAAAGCACCCAACCCGAACAAGGCGTAATCATACTTAACAGGATCATCTGGGTCAAACTTCCTGAGTTGAAGGTCGAGTTCGCCAACGGCCTTTGCATCATTCTGCTTACGTTTTAGTAGCCCTAACTTTCTGGCAATATTGCCGGTATGCACATCCAGTGGCAAAGAAAGGGAGCTTGACGGAATTTTATCCCAGATTCCGAAATCAACGCCAGCCTGATCTTTTCTCACCATCCATCTCAAATACATGTTGATGCGCTTGGCACTGCTATTTTTTACTGGATCGCTCACGTGCTTCTCAGTTCTCGCAGGGTGTTTGATTTCAAAAAACACTTTTTTAAAAGCCGATATTCCTTCTTGTAAGTTGGCTTCTGTATGGTACGCTTTCGCGAAAGCGGATTCCAACCCGTCATGATGTGCATAGATATGCTGCAACGACCTCATAAAGCTTTGGGCGTCCTGGCTGTTAAAGGTCCGGTGTACGAAACCTTCAAAACGCGCTAGATCTTTTTCTTCAAAGTTTTTAATAAAATCTGAGGGGGCATGATCCATCAATTCCATTAGCCGGTTGGCGTTGTTGATGATACTTTTTCTATTTCCCCAAGCGATAGTAGCGACCAAAAAGCCTGAGATTTCAATATCTTCTTTATCATCAAATCGGTGCGGAATTTGAATCGGATCGTGTGGGATAAAATCCGAGGTATTATACTGGATCACTTTGGCTTCCAGAAATTCCTTAAGCTCTTTACGATTCATTTTCATAGGAACGACCCGTCCGACATGATGAGTTTGCGGTCGGCCAACTCTGCTAGTTCTTCATTGTGGGTAACGATCACAAAAGTTTGTTGCATTTCATCTCTGAGTTTAAAAATGAGCTGGTGCAAATCTTCGGCGGTACTGGAATCTAAATTTCCTGTAGGCTCATCGGCAAAAATGACTTTAGGATTATTGATCAATGCCCGCGCCACTGCCACCCGTTGCTGTTCACCTCCAGACAAGGCACCGGGTTTATGTTCAAACCTGTCTGAAAGTTTAAGGTAATCCAGGAGTTCTTTGGCGCGTTTTTCTGTGCTTGATTTGTCCTTATTACCGATGTAGGCAGGAAGACAAACATTTTCTAGGGCACTAAATTCAGGTAATAACTGGTGAAATTGAAACACAAAACCTAAGGACTCATTGCGGAATCGACTTAAGGCTTTAGGCTTCAATGACATCAAGTCTGTTCCATTAATACTCAACCGAGTCTCAGGTCTTGAATCTGGTGTTTCTAAGGTTCCTAGTATGTGCAATAAGGTGGTCTTACCAGCGCCCGAACTTCCTACTACACTTACTACCTCACCAGGTTGAATATGCAAATTTACGTCATTCAGCACCTGTAGGTCTCCAAAGCTTTTATTAATATGGGTCGCTTCTATCATAGCATAAAGGTAGGTGATACTAAGCTTTGAACAATCTCCTGGCATCATTGAAATCCAAGAAATAAGTCACACGCAGAGAAATATTGTGCCGTTGGTCTTGTTGAAAAAGGTTCTGCAGACTGTCCTGATAGCTGATTTCGCCCTGATCGTCTTGGTTAAAAATACTGTTGCGGTAGAGTAGGGTAGCCTCACTACCCGGCGCAAAGCGCCATCGGTAGGAAAGGTCAAGGTTCCAAATATTAAAATTAGCGTCTGGATTTTGTCCGTCCTCTAGCGCATAATCACTGGGAATGGTTGTACCATCATCTTGTAATTCCTCAAAGTTTCTACTAAAACTTGCTCTGGACCAAAAATTTCTAAAAGCAATGCTCAGTGCCTGTCGGTTGTTGAAATTATAGGTTCCAGATATTTGATTTTCTACGGTATGGGTGTTCCTGTTACTTAAAATAGCGGTTGCTCCTTCATTTATTCTAGTGACATAACTGATGCGGTCATCGGTCCTGGACCAGCTATACCTATAAATCAACAAAAATTTATCTGAAAACCTAAACCGCGGACTCACGTTGTAGTCATAACTTAATTCTGGGTCATCAAATCGTTGAAAATACCCGGCATTGATGTCCAGGGCAAGCTTTTTCCTGTAGTCGGTAGAAATGAACCCGCCCACAAAAGTTGCTGGATTATAACGCACCACTTGCCGAGGAATGCGGCTTTCAAACTGATTGAGGTTGCGGGTAGAATAGACCACATCCATCCCAAAAGCCAATCGCTCTCTGGTGATAAAAAAAGGGTTGAGGGTGACATCTGTTTTGGTGATAATGTCTGGATTGAGCTGTCGCTCGTGCCTCATTCTCAATTCAATATTGTACCGATTAAAAATACCTTGTTGGGTAAACTGATTGTATTGTAAGTCAGCCGCAAAGGTCTGAAAATTAGTACTGAAGTTTTGACCTAAATCGTTCGGATTCCAATTTTCTCCGGTGAGAAAGTGGCCCAATCTGGGGCGCCATTTTCCTGTTGTACGTCGCCATTGTATTTCAGTTTGGTAGCCAGAATCAGTCCCTGTAGGTGTAAATCTGTTACTCATTTTCACTTCCGTATGATAATTGTTGGCCGCTTGGGAATCGTTCAGATCAACGATCAAGGCAGTAACGTTGGCATCGGTAAAACTGCCGTTACGCAAGGTATTGGCATTGGCGATAGAGGCAGAGCTGTTTTTACCAAATTGCTGGTCCAGAACAAACATGTTGTAATTGGTAAAAGGTTCGGTGACCACCAATCTTCGGAAACCATCAGCTGAATTCTCTACGGTGGCTTCTGTTTTTTCAGTGATGGCATTGAGCACTCCTACACCCAGTCGGTTCTTGGTGCGCCCTGTGACTTTAACGGCATTGAGCAATTGGGCGCTGGATGGATTGTCAATGATATCCTCATTTTCAAAGAGTTCGATATTGCTAAAACCAGATGGTGTTTGTCCAATACGTCTCGAGAAAAATATACCACCTTTATTCAATAAATCGGTACCCTCATTAAAGAACGCTCGGTTCTCCCCAAAGGTTTGTTCAAAAGGTCCCAGATTAAGCCTTACCTGATCAAAGGCCACTTGTCCAAAATCAGGAATCAAAGTTGCATCCAAGGTAAAGGCCTCATTAATTCCGTATTTCAGGTCCAGCCCGGCGCTGTAATCGGTAGTGTTTTCTCCTGCAAACCTATTGTGAACAACACTGGTATAAGGATATAGATTGAGACGCAGGGGTGGATTGATCTCGGCCACTCCTTTTAGCAAAGCATCGTATTGAGTGTCATTACCTTTGGTAATATCAATATAGTTATAAGAATAAAATTCGTTTAATTTTACGATCCGGCGAGTGACTTGAAAACTCCAATCTTGAACGTTACGCTTAGGAAATCTAAGGGTTCGGTAAGGAATCTTCATTTCCACATACCAGCCTTTATCATCAATGCTGGTTTCTGAAGTAAAAACCACATTATAGCTAAAGTCTTCACGACCTCCTTCAACAATGGCATCTGCCAGGGCATTAGCACTGGTAGCAAAAAACCTGGTTTGATTGATCTGATTGTTGTAAGTATTGATATAAAAGCCGAAATTATCAGCTTGTACACCAATCTGGTCACGCTGAGAAAACTGAGTAGGGATACTGCCCGGGTCATCGTCATAGAGGTAGCCAGCCACGTACAAGGCGGTATCATCGTAAGCAATTTTCACCTCGGTGCGATGGGTTGGTCTTTCTGCCTGGCCATTTGTAGGCTCTATCATGACAAAATCTTTCGCAACAGGAAGTCCCTCCCAAAAGGCTTCAAAGGGCTTCCCATCAATATTTGGTTTGTCATTCACCCTGGTGGCTACATAAGATTTTCTGGAAATATTTAAAGAATCAGAGGATATTTCATTGGACTTGGTTGGCGTTTGTGCAGTGGCCGCTTTCGCGAAAGCGAATAGAAAAAACAGGAAATAAAAAGATTTCAAAGACATTCTGATTGGAGCAAAGCGCAAAAATAAAAGGTTTAACAATTTCTTTCATTAAAGACTTGTTAATATGGTATATGGCTATGGGCATGGAAGCTACATTGCAATATGGAAAAGGAAAAAGCAATCGTTGCAGGAGGCTGTTTTTGGTGTACCGAAGCGGTTTTTCAGAGAGTCAAAGGCGTGGAAGAAGTTCGGTCAGGATTTTGTGGAGGCCAAATCAAAAATCCGCCGTATCGGGAAGTTGTTCAAGGACGTACTGGTCATGCTGAAGCTATTGAAATCACTTTTGATCCATCCATCATCAGTTATAAAGAATTACTGGAGATATTTATGGCTACCCATGATCCAACGACCTTAAATAGGCAAGGGTATGACGTAGGTTCACATTATCGAAGCGCCATTTTTTATCTGAGCGAGCAGCAACGTGAAGTGGCGACCGCTTATGTCCGTTCACTAGAATCTACGGGTGAATATACAGATCCTATCGTAACAGAAATATCTCCCGCCACTGAATTTTACCCAGCTGAAGAGGCACATCACAATTATTACAACAACAATCGGGAGCAAGGCTATTGTCAGGTGATTATCGATCCGAAAGTGCGGAAATTGATGAATTCCTATAGCGACCTAGTCAAGGGTGAAGTGAAATAAATCCTCTATTCAGGTGTGACGTCGATCACTTGCTTATCTTTTTCATCCACGGATTTTGACTTGATGACATACGAATAAAACCACATAATTGTAAAGGAAGGAATGATATCTAAGCCTGGAATCATTTCTTCGATAGCGGTAAAAACACCAGCCGCCACACCGGTTTTGGAAGGATAAAGTTTGGTCATCAGATAACCAGCGATGGGAGCCCAGGCTACATCCGTGAGTTCTCCCCAGCCAGGAACCAGATAGGAAGCCATACCAATAGCATCAAATACCAGTCCGGCAAATAATTTGGAACGTTTAGAAGTCAACATAGTTTTTTATTGTAAACCTGTCAAATAACGTTCCAAAAACGAGGTTTAGTGCAGGTTGGCAGATATTAAATTTAAAAATTCCGTACGAGTTTCAACTTTTTCAAATTGACCTCTGAATCCACTGGTGGTTGTTGTACTGTTCTGTTTTTGAACACCGCGCATCATCATACACATATGTGCAGCCTCAATGACCACAGCCACACCTTTGGGCTTTAAGGTTTGATGTAAACATTCTAAAATATCATGGGTCAATCGCTCCTGAACTTGCAGTCTGCGAGCAAAAACGTCAACAACTCGCGGAATTTTTGATAGCCCAACAATATGACCATTGGGAATGTAGGCCACGTGTGCCTTTCCAAAAAAGGGTAACATATGGTGCTCACACAGACTATATAATTCGATGTCTTTGATAATAACCATGTCGTTGTAGTCTTCGGCAAACATCGCTCCTTTAAGAATCTCGACGGGATCAGAATTATATCCAGAGGTTAGAAATTGCATGGCTTTAGCAGCGCGTTCAGGGGTCTTAACCAGTCCTTCCCTTTGAACATCTTCTCCCAGCTCAGTAATCACTTCTTTGTATTTATCCTTGATTTCGTCGGTTATCTCAATGTTGTATTCTTCAAAAACTCGGTATGGTGCCATAGTGGGTAAATAAGTGATATCAAAAATACAATATAAGTGTTTATAATTTTAACTCAAAAGTTAAACATTTTTAAAAGATAGGATTTAAAAAGAAAGGGAGAGTCCAATTTGATTGATTCCGGCAGAAAAGTGTATTTGTGTCGTAGGGTTCCTGTCTTTTCTCTTTCTGTCGCCATATCGTTTTTCACCGTAGCCATTTCTGGTGTCCAGGTATCGGTCAACACCCTCCACTGTGGCGACTACAATAGCTAGACTTAGCACTACATCGGTTAAAAAGTGCGCTCCCGACCAGAGTCTGGATACTGGTGAGATCAATCCAACCGCGTAAATACCACCTTTTACCCAAGGGTTATCAAAATGCTTGGCCAATGCGTAGGCGGTGGTAAATGAGAGAATGGTATGTCCAGAAGGAAACGACCTATAACCTGATTCTCCAGAAAATGGTCGAAACACATCTTTTCCTACCCCTGTTTGCGGTCTGGCTCTACCAGTGATGGCTTTCAGGAGCTGTTGTAGAACACCGCCAGCAGTAGCGCTGGAGATCATCAATACGCCAGTACGTCTCCATTCTGGATCTTTGGCGATCAAGCCATAGGCATAAATTCCGGTAGTCACACCATAATTGTTCTGCGGGCTACCAAAGTACCACCCAAAATCCCGGATTAACTCTGGAACATTGTCTTCTTGTCTTCCAAAGTAGTCTGCCGTCTCATCATCCACTATATAGAGTCCGCCAACCAATGCTGCTGTTGCCCCGGCTCTAAAAAAATCTCTTTTTTTCCAGTGAAAGGGGCGGGAGTAAGCATAGGCCACTCCATTGAAAGTATTTAAACCATCGTATTTCAATAATTGCCAGGTGTTCATTTCGGATACTTGCTGGCTAGAAAACGAGTCGGCTTTGAAGTTTTGGGCAGAGGCTAGAAAAAAAGTAGGTAAGAAAAGGAGTAAAAACAGGTAACGCATAAATCTAATTCTAACGGCAAAATTAATCAATTCAGCCAGTTGTGAGTTGGGGTTTAAGATTAACTTGACTTAATTTATTTTTAATCGTTGACTTTCCAAAATAGTATTATATTTGCAACCGCTTAGAAATAGGCACTCATAGGTCGCGTAGCTCAGCTGGATAGAGCATCTGCCTTCTAAGCAGACGGTCACAGGTTCGAATCCTGTCGCGATCACAACATTTTAAGATACTGAAAACCACACTTTTAAAAGTGTGGTTTTTTGTTTTGGTTCATGTTTGTGGGATAGATCAGCTGGGTCGTAATTCCGCCCATAGACGTTAAGCTTACTAGGTATGCATCACAACATGCTTCAATCGCCTGCTAAGATCAAAAGCTACATCACCACGCATTTAAGAAATGACTGGACTTCAGAAAAGTTGAGTTCGAACTAGGTGGATCTAGTTTACCGGATTTTGTTGCTTCGTAAAATGTTCAATCCATTACTAAGAAATCTATTTCCAGTAGAATACAACCTATACTACATGCAGATTGTGCATTAAGACTGCAACATAAATGCGGTCAGAGATTGAACGGTCAAAACATCACCACTTTGCGGTACCGGTAATGCCAGTCCGAAAGCAGAGAAATCCTCCAGCTCATAATCCAATTGGTTGTCTGATTTGATTAAACCTGTGTCTCTGGCCCAGTAATTATCAATGGTGATAATATCTTGCGGATTTAATAAGTTAACATTTGTAGTAAACCCGCCGACGCTCACTTCAGTTGATATACTAGCATTGATGATCACCTGACTGTGAATCACATCGGTATAGGAAACGCCGTTCACTGTCATCATGGAAACATCTGCTTGTTGAACACTACGTACGGTATAATTGATATCCAGGTCGTAGCCTTGAACGGTCTGAGTGGTCATTTCAGCTATAGAAAAAAGTTCTATTCCAGCTCGAGCGTTTTGGTCAAATAGCACACCATTATCAATGGTAAATGATAGACCTTCAAATCCCTCTATTGAGAAATCCACACTCCCAGACCCTATTAATTTACCTTCAGTCTCACGCAGACTTCCACTGGTCAGGATGGTACTCATTAGCGTATTGGCAGGATCAGGTGTAGAGCTCAGCTCATAGGATTGACCAGTTTGGGCAGTTACCTCCAAATCATCATTTTCTGTATTGCTACCTGTAGTTACATCATACCTCCAATTATTTTGAAGCTGCAAAGGCATATAACTAAAATCGGTTGTTGGCGCATTTCCATCGTCGCTCTCGCATCCAATCGAAAGGCTAAGAATTAAAACAAATGGAATTAGATTTTTGAGTTTCATTTCTAACAATTTTAAACAAATATAGACAAGTCGAATCTACTTTGGTTGAAGGGCGGTTCTATTTTGCTTTTAGGTAGCCTGTTGAGTCAAGGTTTGTCAAGTATACATTGACTGAACTAACTGATCCATTTACACTTGTGATTAACATTAGCCATATCAATTCCCATGACTTATATTTGCTCGTATGGCAGGAAATACCTTTGGAAAACAATTTACCTTAACGACTTATGGAGAGTCGCATGGTGCAGCACTTGGGGGCGTGATTGACGGATGTCCTGCAGGAATCGAGATTGATTTGGATTTCGTTCAACGAGAACTAGATCGACGCAAGCCTGGGCAAAGCAAAATCGTTACCCAACGCAAGGAAAGTGATACGGTAAAGTTTTACTCTGGAATCTTTGAAGGTGTGACCACTGGAATGCCCATTGGATTCCAAATCATCAATGAAAACCAAAAGTCTAGGGATTACTCCCATATCAAAGACAGCTTCAGGCCCAGTCATGCCGATAAGGTTTACCAAGAAAAATATGGTATTAGAGATTACAGGGGTGGAGGCCGGAGCAGCGCCAGAGAGACCGTCTGCAGAGTGGTGGCAGGTTCTATCGCCAAGCAGTTGCTTCAGCAAGTGAGCATCACCGCTTTTACTAGTAGTGTAGGAGAGGTATTGATGGAAAAACCTTATCATGAAGTCGATTTTAGTTATATCGAACAGAATCCGGTGCGTTGCCCTGATCCCGCTTTCGCGAAAGCGATGGAACAGAAAATTCTCGACATTAGAAAACAAGGAGATACTATTGGAGGAACTGTGACCTGTGTGATCCAGGGTGTTCCTTCAGGGTGGGGCGAACCAGTATTTGACAAATTACACGCCGATCTGGCCAAGGCTATGTTATCCATCAATGCAGTCAAAGGATTTGAATATGGCAGCGGATTTAGTGGTTCCAAAATGAAAGGTAGCGATCATAATGATTTGTATAATGATGACGGTTCTACCCAGACCAATTTAAGTGGTGGTATTCAGGGGGGGATTTCAAACGGAGAAGACATCTATTTTCAAGTGGCTTTTAAGCCTGTAGCGACCATTATGCAATCCCAACCCACCATCAACAAAAAAGGAGAAGCCGTAGAAATGAAAGGCAAAGGTAGACATGACCCTTGTGTGGTACCCAGGGCGGTTCCTATCGTAGAGGCGATGGCTGCTTTGGTTTTGGCTGATCATTTTTTAAGATCCAGGACCTCCAGGATTGATGTATAGATCATGCCTATCAAAGAAAAAGAAGGAATACACATAATAGCATATAGTTTTTAATTATGAAGAAATTAGCATTGCACTGGCAGATATTGATTGGTATGGTAGGAGGAATAGTCTTTGGCTTTATTCTGATACAAACCGCTTGGGGAAGTGAAGAGGTGCTGGTCAAAACTATCAAGGAGTCAACACGCATCGTACATGAAAATGTAGACGGCCAATTAGTTGCTGTAGAACAAGTTCAGCCGGAACAGGAGGTTTATATGACCAAAGCCAGACACTTTGTGAGTCGTTGGATTGAGCCGTTCGGTAAAATATTTGTCAATTTGTTGAAACTTATTGCGGTACCTTTAATTCTGGCTTCACTGATCAAAGGAATATCCGATCTAAAGGATATCGCCAAATTCCGTAATATGGGTTTGCGTACCATCGTCATTTATATTGCTACCACTATAATTGCCATCACTATAGGTTTATTGATGGTAAATGCTTTTGAACCTGGTTCTGGTATCTCTCAGGAAACCATCGATAACTTAAGTGCTACTTATAGTGGGAATGAAAATATACAAGGCAAGCTCAATACCGCAGCACAACAGAAAGATGCCGGTCCTTTGCAAGCTTTGGTAGACATGGTTCCAAGCAATGCTGTAGAAGCCATGTCGGATAACAGCCTGATGTTACAGGTCATATTTTTTGCCATCTTTCTGGGCATTTCTATGTTGTTGATTGGGGAAAAGGCAGCTAAACCGCTGAAAAAGTTTTTTGATAGCCTGAACGATGTAGTTTTAAAGATGGTCGACCTGATCATGCTGACTGCTCCATATGCTGTATTTGCGTTGTTGGCCACCGTGGTAGTAACTTCTGATGATCCGGAGGTATTACTGGCTTTATTGTATTATGCGCTAACAGTAGTGGGCGGACTCATATTGATGATCGTTGTGTACTGCCTCATCTTTTCACTCTACGTGAAAAAATCTCCGTTCTGGTTCTTATCACAAATCGCCCCAGCCCAATTGTTAGCTTTCTCCACCAGTTCAAGTGCTGCAACCTTGCCAGTAACTATGGAAAGGGTAGAGGAACATATGGGTGTGGAAAAGGACGTGGCCAGCTTTGTTCTTCCTGTAGGAGCGACCATCAATATGGATGGAACCAGCCTGTACCAAGCTGTAGCCGCTGTATTTGTTTGCCAGGCTTTGGGAATTGATGTTTCTCTGAGCGCTCAATTGACCATCGTACTTACTGCTTTATTGGCCTCTATAGGTTCAGCTGCGGTTCCTGGAGCGGGAATGGTGATGCTGGTTATTGTGTTGGAATCAATAGATTTCCCCAGTGATCTGTTGCCAGTTGCGCTTGCTTTGATATTTGCAGTAGATCGTCCTTTGGATATGTTGCGTACAACAGTTAATGTCACTGGAGATGCTACCGTAGCTTCTGTAGTAGCCAAGTCATTAGGCAAGTTTGGGAATCCCGACGTGCAGGATTGGGATGATCATCTCGACGAAGTGACTTCATAAATTACTGTGTTTAAGTTTTGTGCATATTTATGCTCATTTCTCTTCCTTTATTTTAAGAAATATTTAAGGATTTCAAGTATTTTGCGCGCCTCTAATCATTATTAGATGTATCGCCTATTATGCTTGTTGGTCTGCTTAGTCACCTGTCAGCTATCGGCCCAAATTGGCATTGGAACTACCAACCCTGATCCAGCAGCTGTACTGGATATTCATGCAGAAATTTCCCCTGGACATTTTGGAGGTCTCAAATTACCTACCGTTAATTCGGCCCAAAGGGACCTTATTGCAACTCCGATCCCTGACGGAATGATGATTTACTACCGCGAGGCAGGTAACAGATGTGTTCAACTTTATGATGCGCAAGCTGCCAACTGGGTGAATTTTTATTGTATGAATGCTGCCCCGGTAGCCAGTGGAACATCAATCTCCTATACAGATGCCTTTGTAGGTGAAATGATGAGTTTTGATGCCGGTAGTTTTACACAAACTGATGCCGAGGCCGACCCGCCAGGCGCACGTTTATACCAATGGTTCCGAGCAGATGATACGAACGGCCTCAATGAAGTTCCCATTAGCGGAGCTACCGCTGCAGATTATACTTTGACTACAGCTGACGATCAGAAGTTTATACGTTTGGCAGTCACGCCTACAGCCACAACTGGTGCTAGCCCGGGAGTGGCGGATTATTCTTCTTACAGCCATCAAGTAACTTTTGCTCCCACCAAAATATCAATGGTACCACAAAGTCAAACGGTATCCGAGGCACAATCTCCCAACGCTATTGAACTTGAATTTTCTTTCCCTTATGTGAGTTCGACGCCAGTTCAGATCGAGCTTGTGGCATCAGATTACACCAGGTTGGCCGAATCTGGAACCGTAACTGTTACCATACCAGCCCAGCAGACATCGCCGTTCAGAACTAGCGTTTTTCATACCGCAGACAATGCTTTGACGGATGGGAATCTGGATATCATATTTAGCATTGACGCTGTGTATGGAGGTTTAGGAGCCAATTCCATAGGCGCCGTATTTCAAGATACCTGGACCATTCTGGACGACGAGACGATTCCCAGCTACTACATCAATGAGGATTTTGAAACAGATGGAAATGGTATACGTTACACCACGAGTACCGCAGAATCCATCAGTGGGACAGATTATTTTTCACGTACAAATGACAGCGGAGTGTCTGGAACTTATAATCACGCAACTGGTTACTTCTTTGCTGCTCAGGATATCGACGCAGTAGCTAGTTCGCCTACCCAATCCATCATTTTTAACCCGATATCGATTGCTGGAACCAACACCTTTAATTATTCGATTGATTTGGCCGAGGATGACGACGGGACCAATCAGGACTGGGATGCTGCAGATTATTTTATCATTCAATATAGTTTGGATGGGAGTGGTACCTGGATTGATCTTTTTGAAGTTGCAGGTGCCGGAACGAATGCAGAACCTAGTGTTGTCCTCAACACAGGAGGAACACAAACAGGAGATGTTTTGACCGATAATTTTACAACTTTCACAGGAAGTTTTAGCGCTGCCGGTACCACTAGTATCCAATTTAGACTAAAGATGAGCCTGGACGCTGGTGACGAGGACATTGCTATTGATAATTTTATGGTGAATTGATATGCGTGAATTGATTCTGTTATTGTTTTTAGGATACATAGCAAGCGGACAAGTAGGTCTAAATACATTATCTCCAGATCCTGCCACCGTTTTAGATATCAATGCCCAGACCAATTCAGGCACTTATGGCGGAATGACCATACCGACACTTACGGAAAGTGATAAAAATCACCTCGCTGTTTCTCCCGCTTCAGAAGGAGTATTACTCTGGGTTCAGTATCCTGATCAACGCTGTCTAGAAATTTATGACGGACAACAATCTCTTTGGCAAAAGATCAATTGCCTTCAAATACCCACTAAATTACTGATATCAGAATATGTTGAGGCTGATCAGAGCAATAAGTTTATCGAACTGTACAACCCAACCTCGAATCCAATTGATTTATCGAGTTACAAAATTTTAATATTTAGAAATGGCGGTGATTTTCCGATTGGTGGTACTGATCGAGAAATTTTCCTTTCAGGCACGGTAGCTCCTATGTCTACATTTGTTTTAGCTAATTCTTTGCAAACCCTTCTAGTAGGACCTCTGGACTTGGTTCTGAATGGACTTAACTTTGATTTCGGTGGTGATGATCCAGTTCTCTTGGTGGATTTGTCAAACAATATCATTGATGTCATCGGTATCCCAGGCATAGATCCTGGAAACGGCTATGCCGTAGATGGTGTAATTACAGAAAACGCGACCATCCGTCGAAATGCATCGATTCAAACGCCTAATCCTGCTTGGAATCCGCTGGAATGGACTGCTTTTCCCAATAATGATGTCAGCGGTCTGGGATCGAGATAGTCAATTCTATGGCATCAACTTCCTCATTTTCTTGAGAAATAAGTGAGCATATTACTATTTGATTGATTTTCTTACAAAACCTTAACGTGAGGGCATGAAAAAACTTCTTAGTTTGCGATACCAATCAAAAAATCTGATTTATGAATGTTTGCTTTATCATGTATCCCTGGGAGGAGATCAATACTGAAAATGATTCCACCCTCGCCATTATTCATGAGTGTGTAAAAAGAGGACATCGTGTGGCCATTGCTACTCCAGCCAACCTCACGATTAGAAATAGTATTGCCTATGCTTTTTCCAAAATCATCGGAAAAATGGATAAGGTACCAGCCCAACTGAAATCCTTCCACAAAAAAGCAGTACTGAAGGAAAAAATGCTGCCATTGGCTGGGTTTGATGTAATCATGATGAGAGCTAATCCGCCATTGGATCCCATTGCCCTCAACTTTTTGGATTCGGTGAAAGACGATGTATTTATTGTAAACGATATTGAAGGTTTGAGAGAGGCCAATAACAAATTGTACACGGCATGTTTTGACGATCCAGATAACGAGATTATTCCTGTAACCCACGTTTCTAAAAACAAAAAATATTTAAAAAGCGTCATCAAAGAAAACCCGCGTGATCGCATGATCATGAAGCCGTTAAATGGATACGGTGGGAGCGGTGTGATCATGATTGAGAAAACGGCGATGGGTAATGTGAATTCGCTATTAGATTTCTATATCGATAACAAAGATGGAACGACCAATTATGTAATTCTTCAGGATTATATAGAAGGCGCAGAAAAAGGAGATGCCAGAATTTTGTTATTGAATGGTAAACCTATAGGCGCGGTAAGAAGAGTACCTGGAGGTGACGACCACCGTTCCAACATCAGCGCTGGTGGTAGTTTTGAAAAGCATGTGCTTTCACCAGCTGAGAAAAAGTTGTGTAAGAAAATCGGTCCAAAATTGGTCAAGGACGGGCTCTATTTTGTGGGTATAGACGTGATTAATGGTATGCTCGTTGAAGTCAATGTGATGTCACCAGGCGGTATCACTTACATCAACAAGGTTTCCAAAACCAAAATACAAGAAAAGATCATCGACTTCTTTGAAGAAGTAGTAGAAGAGCGAGTCAAAGCACTGGATCGTAAAACCAAACTTAAAAACACCATCATTGATGCTTAAACTTTCCATACGGGAAATTATTGAACGCATTGAAAGAGAAGAACACTTTCATGCCGTTGTAGAAGATTATTCCTTTTCCATCAAGGTTGAGGATTATGTACCTTATGTGTGTGCAGCGGTGCATGACGGGCACCATTTTCCCAAGGATTTGTGGGATAACTGTACACATTCTGAATATGAGCGTTGGTACGAGGAGGATCCGCAAACCGGAAATATGATCTCGGGACTTCCTATTACATTAATTGCTCATGACAGCAGATTTGAATACGACTTAAATCGCCATCCTGATACCGCGGTGTACGAAGAAGCCTGGGGCAAAGAATTATGGAAAAAACCGCTGCCTGAACTCTTGAAAAATAGAGCACTTAAAAAACACGACAATTTCTATAAGGTGGTGCTTACCCTTATCGTAAAATTAGAGGAGATCTTTGGTAGTACCGTTTTTTACGATATGCATTCCTATAACTATAAACGATGGGATAGGGAAGTACCTGTATTTAATATTGGTACTGCCAATGTAGATGCTCAAAAATATCGAACCGCTATTGAACAGTGGCAGGAGATTCTGCACAATGTGGAATTACCTATACGTCAGAAAGTGACTTGCGAAGTAAATGATGTATTTGAAGGGAATGGTTACTTTTTAAAATATGTAACGGCTAATTCTTTAAATACCTTGGTGCTAGCTACCGAAATTTCTAAAGTTTATTGCAATGAGCACACGGGTCAGATATATCCAGAAGTGGTACATACCGCCAAGGATCTTTTAACCTATTACATCAAAGCACACGCCCATAGATTCTACGATAGACACAGCAATGCCACAATTTAATATCCAGCAAGAATACAAGTCACTCTTTGAAATTGATGCCAATATTCATCGATTTGTGCGGAATCTTGAACTTCTGGCGTTTATCAATCCTCTAAATATTGCTCAAGAAAGGAAACAATTCTTTCGTGAGAAATTTAACTATGAGCCACAATTTAAATATCGAAAGGTAAAATTCAATCCCTATAAGTTACACCGTCTATTTTACAGTCAGCGCCTAGAACGTATAGAGGATGAAACCATCAAAAGCCTTTACAAAGACATTATTTATACCTACAGTGGTCTGGTGCAATGCATCGAGACGATTGCAGAACCCAATAGTAAATTTTATTTCAATAGTTTAAGGTTTTTCGGCACCCCTACAGAGAAAATGGTAGAGAACGCCAGATTCATCCTTCATTTTGATGAAGATGACTTGGACAATGAGAAGTTTGAACCGCGACTTACTACTGCTGAGGCTGAGGCATTTTTTAAGAATTATCGGCGTCAATATAATTTTGATTTCGCTATCAAAACCAGCAGTGCGATGAGTGCCTCAGCTATGGTGTCCAATAATGACCGTAGCTTGATCCTCAAAAAAAATCACAAATTTTCTCAACATGATTTGAATGTTCTCGCTCATCATGAGATAGGTGTTCACCTGGTGACTACCTTTAATGCGGTTGAACAGCCCTTACACATTTTTTCCAATGGTTTCCCCAATAATGTGGAAACACAAGAAGGTCTGGCTGTGATGTCTGAATACATGAGTGGTAGCCTGACCATGACCAGATTAAAAGAATTAGCTTACAGAGTTATAGCTACCGATTCTTTGATTAAAGGTTATTCTTTTGCTGATACCTTTGATCTTATCCATAACCAGTACAAGATGGATCAGAATCGGGCCTTCAATATCACCTTGCGCATTCATCGCGGAGGCGGTTTTACAAAAGATGCTTTATACCTCTCAGGACTCAAAAAAGTCTATGATAATTATCAGAATAACCAATCACTTGACGAAATATTTTTAGGCAAATGCTCTTTGGAATATAGGGAGGTAGTAAGTCACATGAAAAAACTTGGTATTGCTCAACCAGCAAAACACCGGTCATTGTCATTTGATCACTGCCTCAATAAAGACTCCAGGGTTGAGTTTGTACTGAATCACCTAAAATAAATTTTCATACGTGATGTGGATAGGTTTTTGATGTGATTGTAACCTGGTAATTTTTGCGATTGCAAAATTAAAAACTATATATCATGCCCAACTATATACTAAGTATACTGTGCCTCATTCTAGGATCAAACAGCCTGCTTTCGCAAAATTTGATCCCCACTGATATTATTGTGGAGTTCCCAACGGATGTCGAAGCTGTCAAAGGCATTGAAATTGGTGGGCTTTACGACAAGGATCGACATACTTACAACCTTTACAATGCCCCGTACTATACTTCTTCAGGGTATCAATATATTTTTTATAACAATCAAGAGATACCTATTTATCTGGAGTCTCAAGATAACTTTGTTATTTTCTTGGATAAAGATCTTAAATATTTACATTACGGTGAAGGCAAAGGGGCCGTAAGAAATAATTATATCCTTGATCGCCACCGCGAAATTCAGGCTATTTTAAATGACTCCTCAGTAGTCCAACAAGAGAAAACGGAATATTTGGATCTGATCCAGTCAAAAAAAGACAGTTTAGTAAAAGTCGGCGAACAATTGTTGCTTTCTGAAAAATTCTTAGCAGATGAGAAGCAATTTTGGAATTACTTCCTCTACTTGCAGGAAATAGCTTTTGATGATTTGCGCTCCAACCAGCAAACTTTATACCTAGATATGCCTTCTGAACCGGCATTTGATTACAACGACCCTACAAAAGCCCGTCAATTTATCGATTACAGGCGGTTGGCTTACAGTCATTACTTTAAACTATTGGAATCGTCGCGATCCATTGACAGCGCCAAGTCGCTGTACAATTCAATTCAATCAGATGAAGTCAGGGATTTGCTTGATCAATTATTGCTCTGGCAGGTGGGAGCAGATCACCCCAAGACCAACTGGTGGCTGGAAATCCTGGATGACGAATCAGATCAAAACTTTAATAGCGAATTGCGCATATTGAATGAAAATCGCGAAAGAAAAATAGGTATAGAATTTCCAGTACCTAAGGTTTGGGATCATTTCGGTAAACGTGTCAGATTGGACAAAGCCCCAAAACAAACCTCTTATGTTTTGATCTACGATGGAAAAAAAAACCTGTCATCAAATATGTTTGTAGCATGGAATCGATTCTACGTTAATCATCGCGAGAATGCAAAGTTTTATTCCATTGGAATTGGAACTGATGATTATAAAAGTTTTTATAAGGACTTTTTCCTCAACAATAGCATTGCAGGTTTTCATTTGACCACCACCCAAAATAGAGGGAAACGATTGTTAAAAAAGTTAGGTCAAATTCAATTACCTACGATCATTAAATTAGACGATGAGTGGAATATTGCCGAGTTTGACCTGAACTTTGAAGCGACCCAAGAGAATAGGCTATTGGATGTAAAATTGAAGAACTTGATGCGGATTGAACCGGGAATGATCCATTGATCAAATATTACGTAATCAGGTTTTTGACGACAAGGGTAGGTATAAGAACTTCCCAGTTGTGTTGGGGTGTAATGGGTTCGCTTTCGCGAAAGCGCAGTCAACACAATTCTTGTTAAATTGAAAAAGATTCGGACAATCCACCATGGAATGAAGCGGGTTGAATGCAATGTAGTTTGGGAAAGCCGGAAGAAACTTTAGGAATCTGAGTAATCAACGACCAAAATAGGTGATTTGTCTTGTCTGTATCTGCTGTATGACAGGCTCACCTTTTCTATTTTTCCGATAGCTGGATTTCTTTATCCAATTCCCCTGTGGGTCCAATTCGTAGGTAAAAGTATAAGAATCCACAGTGGTACGCGGATAGGCACCTTTTGTTGTGTAAGTGCTTTGGGATGATATAATTCTGCCTTCAGCATTATATACATTATCGTAGGTTATGGTACTTGCATTGGTATCTTCAGTGATAGTGACATGTAATTGATTATTAATTGTTTTGTAATTGTATTCATTCATCTGATATCCTCCAGCTGATCCATCCTTACGTTTAAATGAAGTGTTTTTTTTAATCAATCTACCTTGTTTGTCATAGAGAAATGAAGTGACTTGGTTTAAGATATAGCCCTGTTTATTTTTTGAGCCTTGAGCGCTGTTACGGTATCTTTTTTCTTTAAATAGTTGGCCGCTTTCTCGATGATACAGTCTTTGAATCTTTAATTTATCGTCTACCTGAACAGTCAGTTCCAGTATATTACCAGAAGACCAAGCCGTTTCTCCTCTGTCATTGATGACGTTATAATTATATTGTATGGTTTCAGACGATTTTTTAAGCGCTCCAGTGGTACTGTTTTTACGCGTGGAGGTGGTGTAGATTTTATCCAGGTCACCAACAATTGATCCAGTGTCCGGATACTGATATTCTGTAATGCGTTCAATTAATCCAGAGGGGTTTTTGCTCTGGTTGTAGAAATTTCTGTTGAGTATCCAGCCTTCTTGGTTGAATAATAAGACGTTACCCACTCCCGTCTCTATTTTTTTTACCCGTCCTTTCAACTGTAAGTCAGATGCCCATCGAGGAAGTATCTCGGTTAAATCATTTTTATTTTCATGGGCAATGAAAAATGGGGAATAGTCGTGAAAGGTTTTCCAATCTATTTCCTGGGCAGGCAATAGCTGTGACATGACAACCACGCTAAATACCAAAAAGTTCATTTTCATTTTTACAAACATATATTGGTGGTTAAGTGCTTAAACATAAACAATTTTGACTGCGATGCCAAACGTCTGGTTTTCAAGGGCTGCTAACAACAAATGATCAGATGGATAACTCATCATCAAAATAGATGGTTGCAAACACTAGGCTTTTAATTCACCTAATTCTCTTAATTCATTCTCTAAGTTTTCTCTCGCTTTCTCTTCATATTCATTTCTAAAAAACTCAGTCTTAAAAATACTGTCAAGAGAGAGAAAGTGTTGCAATACCTTTTTCCTTCCTTTCCGATACATCCAACCTGGGTATATAGCATATTCCTTTCTAATCTTTTTTGCGTAGCCCTGATAACGATCAGGTTCACTACCCAAAATAGACAGATCCATATCCAATAACAAATTAGTATCACTGTCATCCGATAGCTTATGTTCTTTCGTGGCAACAATTTGCTCCACGCAGTAATCGATAGGGGTAAAGGAGGTATTGGATAGTCTCTTTTTGAAAACCAAAGCGCTCTGGTATTCACTATCGCTTTTACGTGGATTGTATATCAGGTCATGATAGAAAATCGAAAACTCAATCGCGTCCAGCCTGTTGATCTCTGATTTTACTTTTTCTAATTCTGAAAACATATGGTCTAAATGATCCAGGTTATGATAGTGTCGCGATTTGGAAGAATATTTTTTATTCAACTCATTCCAGCATTCGACTTTATAATCTTTATCACTTGAATATCTTTCAATTAGACTTAAGAATTTTTCTTTCATGCACTTAATTATGGTAATGCTTTCGACAGTTTGTATAAGGCTTATAGCGGTTATGGGGCTATTTTCTGTTCCCTCAAACCAATTCATGGATTATTTCGGTAGGTGTTTCAACAATCAACTGGCCAGATCTGTCCCAAATAGGGAATTTGCTTAGCATTTTGAGGAATTTCAATGCTGGTTCAATGGAGTTAGATAGCTACATAAAGAACAACGTTCGAGTGCTTATGTTGAAGTGCGATCTACTTTTTTATTGTTCAAGTTTCCCTATGTTATCAACTTGAAAAAATTTGAAACTTTTTTCATCCCATTGCGCCATAACTACGACACTGGATGATTCAATATATAAGCCATAACAAGAGTCAGGGTCTAAATTCTGGGCCTCAATTTTTGTTTGTCCGCTGTCACCGTATAAGTCTACCACCTTTCCAAAAGTGCCCATGGTATCCAAAATGTGAATTCCTTCCAGGGAAATTTCTTTCCTTTCAATCAATTTTGACATCGCTGGAATTAGTACTTCGTCAGGTACATTCTCAGGAAATAGTAAGTATTCTTTCGCGGAAGCATAATCTTCCTTTTCTAAGGCCGTGAATAAATCTGTCAAGGTCGATATCATCAACTCCTTTGTTGGTTGATTCTTTTTCAACTCATCATTTGATGTAGCATGATCATCTCCTGAGTGAATGGAATTGAAACCAAAAGAAGGGATTAGAAGTAAAAACAAAAATATTATGCTTATTCTTTTCATATGGCTTAGTCTATTAAAATAAAGTATTTGATGATCGTTAGTTGCTTTGGCAATTACTAATGTAGTAAAAGAAAAATAACCATAGGAACATTTTCTGGATATTCACAGAATGAGCAATGAGTTATAGACAGCTTCAGTTGGCTTTTCTATTGATTTGCTGATCAATCAGAAAGAACAATATAAAAGGGATCAAATGTACAGCTAGATGTGTATTTAGATGATAATCATATAGGATATAAAAAGCGCAACCTATTTTACTAAATGTAAAGTTTGTTTGTCAAATAGATTTATTTGTTTTACATTTGGTCAGATTTAAATTCGACTATTATGAGAACAAACTATTTATTTCCCAATCAGTTCAAGAGAATAGGTTGGCTGATTTTAATTCCATCAGCAATTTTCGGTTTGGTAACCATTATGTATGAGTATGAACCAAGCTTTTTAGATTTCAAGGTTCCTGCTATTATAATTGATGAACCCTTTTTTACAACGGACGAAAACAATATACTCAATGAAATTTTCGGAGTTTTAATTATTATCAGTTCCTTGATTGTCGCCTTTTCTAAAGAAAAAACAGAAGATGAGTATATCTCTAAAATAAGATTAGAGTCCTTGGTTTGGGCAGTTTACTGTAACTACGGAATTCTTTTATTTTCGTTTCTATTTATTTTTAATTTCTCCTTTCTGTGGGTTATGATATTCAATATGTTCACACTTTTATTGTTTTTTATCATCAGATTTAACTGGCAACTTTCCAAGTTTAAAAAATCAGCTAATTATGAAGAATAGTATTAAAGTTGAAAGAGCAAAAAAGAATATTACTCAAGCTGAATTAGCAAAATTGGCAAAAGTTAGTAGACAAACAATTAATGCCATGGAACTAGGGAAATATGTTCCGTCGACAGTTTTAGCTTTAAGATTAGCTCAAATTTTCGAAGTTGAAATGAGCGAAATATTTACTTTGGAAGATTCAGATTGGGATTAGAACACATTTGCAGCCACCGCAGGACTCCGTAATTATGTTAATAACGCTGACTCATTCACCCAAACTAGTCTGATGATTATGCGTTTTTAAGGTCTTTTGAGCGCTTGTCATGGAATATGGTGCCCAGAGTAGCCTGCTAGTTCAATTAATGGCTTATGAACAACAGCTTTTGATAATGACTTCACTAAGAATGTTTTTGACTTTAACATCAAATCCAGGTGTCACGATCATCATTCCAATATTTCCAACGTAATTATATCGTTCTCAACCTGTCTTCACTAGGAGGCGTTTTGCGTCATGGAAGCTACCAGCTGTTACCATCACTTCCTGACGCGGATATCAATTTTTAACAAGTGGATTAGACAGGCATGCGCCACAGCCTAACCAACTATTTGCTAAGACCTGCATGATGCAACGAAATACATCTAGAAAGGCTTAGTTTTTACCACAGTTCTTTGTGGTGTGCAGTTGTTTATTTTTCTTTGACTTTGCATGTTTTGATTCCGAACGGTGCATAAAGTGGACAAAAGCTAATGAAACTAGTGATAACGAAAACTCCTGCAAGCACCATTAAAATGATACCTAGTGTACCTGATATCGTTCCAGTGAAATAAAGAAAAGCAATTATAGCAGCGATTATAATTCTAATAATTTTGTCTGCTGAACCCATATTTGTTGTCATAATTGGATATTTGAAATTATTGAAAGATTACCTGTCAAAGGTAAATAGTTGTTCATAGCTATGCAGTGACTGTAGTCACCACTCGTCAATAATTCTTATTTCACCTGATACTTGTTCAACTTTCCCATACGTTTCAAGCTTTTTTAAAACTCTGGTAACGACTTCACGAGCAGTTCCTAATTCATTCGCTAGTTGTGAATGACTCATATGAACAGCTTTGTTATGATTCAATTCAGTTTTCTTTTTCAAATGGTCGTATAGTCTTTTGTCCATTCTATCTAATAACAAGCTACTGATGGTATCTAACAGCTCCGAATATCTCAAATTGAACTGATTATAAAAAAGTTCATTGAAGTCTGGGTATTCTTTCAACCAATTAGGTATCAAATGAACGGGTAACAACAGTACAGTTGAATCCTGTTCTGTTTTAGCAAATACTTTACTCGGTGTATTTTTTAAGGCCGCATAAAAAGACATTACGCAACTTTGTGCTGATTCGATATAGTAGAGTAGCAGTTCTTTTTCATCAAATCTTGAATATACTTTTATAAGGCCGCTAACAACAATCGGTAAAACTTTGACATACTGTTGCTCCCTTAAAATTTCAGTTCCTTTTGGGATTTCCTTGATGCTCGATTCTGAGCGTATTTTTTCGACCAAACCAGGTTGAAGAAAAGATAGTATTTTTTTGTCCAGTTCCATTCTTGAATGATCTTATTGTTTACATACGACGGTTCGTGCAGCAAGAGTAGCTTTCCCGCATGAAGGGTCATATAATAAATTCTAACGGTCTCGCGTATGATATGTTGCGATTTAGTTTGCTCTAAGTTAGCAAGAAAGAGGATCCCGATTGAAGTTGTCCGATGATTTTGTCGAGGGAAAAATTAGTCAGCAATGAATTATATAGGTTGTAGTAAAATGTTTTTCATTCCGAAGTCCATTTCCAATTGTCTAATATTAGAGTTATAATCACATCATTCCACATCTCAAAATTAGTTAGTTTTGGTCTAATCGGGATGATACTTGTTTTTAATAATTCGTCACGTCCTACGATGAACATTCGTGCATCATAAGTCATAATTTTGTTAAAAGGATTTTTTACGGTCAGCATCATCATCTCGCTTTTTCCATCTTTAACTTCTTGTTTAAAATCAATAGTTATTGTCTTTTCAGGAAATTCTAATTTTTCAACCGTTTTCATAGAAACGATACTGTCATTGTCAATTTCTACTTCAATATTTATTTTCTCGGAAGGAAATATTTGAAGGATGTAATCTTTAACAAAATAGGGCGAATTTGGAATTTCTTGTTGATAGTAATTCTCACTATCTACGGCCAATCTTAAAACAAAAGGTTCTCTATTCGGTTTTTCGTTTTGCGCAAATGTTATTCCGATAGATATCAGAAATATTAAAATGGTTATTTTATTTTTCACAATGTTAGTCTGATGGTTTAGAATTGTCTAATGTATGATTTTCTTGCGTGTTTGATCACTAAAGTTATCAAACAAAGCACAGATAGAAAGTCCGCATCCCAATAGCTATAAGGATTTGTAAGTAAGCTAGAACTAGCAATTAATTTCTATAGTATAGGGCATAGTTTTTTATTCGTAGTAGAATTTAAATTTCTCAAAAGTTTCTTGCCCTGGAATATTAACTGTCATTAGATAATATCCATCTTCTTTTGATAAAATTTGATAAATAAATTTATCTCCTTTTACACTAAAATTTGACCTTGTTTCATTGTCGCTTTCCACAAAGACTAACTCAAATTCTGTTTCGTTAATCCATTTATATGTCAGATTTGAAGATGTTTTATTAGGAAATGAGTCCGTCCATTTTCCGTTTTCCATTTTTACTCTTGTTGTTTCGCCAGTAACTTCATAATAATAAAATTCTTTCTGATTTTTAAATTCCTTAATATGCTTTTTCGAAATTTCAGGTTTTGGCTTTTTCGTTAATCTCGTTACCGCTTCTTTTGGCTGCTCTAATCTGTCTAATAAATTTCGAAATTCTACACAATTCCTTTGAAGTCTATAATAAACTTTTTGTCCAATTTTTTCGGTTTGTGATGGCTTAATCTTTCCTAAATATGGATAAAGTTGATTTTTGTATAATGCATTTATTTTCAGTGTATCATTTTTAATTTCCAAATTTTTCAGGTAATCACACATGACATAAGAAACAGAATCAATTTCTGTTATTGTTTGTGAAAATGTAATATGGGAAAGTCCCATTAATAATAAGATCAATATTTTTCTCATTTCGTTTATATTATGCTCAAGGCCTAGGTTATGGTTTAACTGCATGGAAAATACACCCAAAATTTTGAAGCTACAACTGCAGCCAGTGCCTTACCCTGGTTTTCTAAATTACTGTTGTTACCATCTAGGGAATCGCATCCTTTTGGCAACAGCCAACTCATGCAGCGCATCCTAGCCCTTGTTATCAGCTGTTAGGTCCACAACGATATTCATTACCTCCTTTCGAATGCTGATACATCTACGAAGGAGTATAGGATGCTGCAGCTGTTTAAAAACTAGAGCTTTATTCGCTGCAAAGGTGGATTTGGTTGAATCGGCTTGTTTTATTCGCCTCGAGGTTCAACAATAACGCTGCTCAAATAAAACCAAAACCTGATACAAGAAAAACGTGGGTAACTCAACTTAGAATTAGATGACATCTTATAGCAAGTGGGCAGGTTTTCAACTCATAATCATACAGATGCTGGTGAACCTTTACTGAGGTGTTTCGCGAATAGTATGCTGAGCGAATTGTAAAACATTGAAACACTAAAAATAAAACCTTTTGAGATCATTAAAATATAACCAGTAAATTTTTGAGCTCTAAAAGGGCTATTCATAGGGGACGTTATTGTCGCCAGTTCTTTATTCAAATGGGTCGCTCCATTTTTCCTCAGAACTTAAGCTCATATCTGTCAGCGTTTTTAGAAAGGCTACTAACGCTGCTTTTTCGGCAGCTGAGAAATTCAGTTGTACAGGATTTCCATTGTCATCTGTTAACGCTGGTGATAGAGTAGGGTGAGCTTGAATTCCACTATTGTAATGCTCCACGACTTCATCTAAAGTTGCAAATCTGCCATCGTGCATATAAGGTGCTGTGAGTTCAATGTTTCGCAAGGTTGTGGTTTTGAAGCGACTTTCAAAGATTGGGTTATTGAAAACTGCTCCTGCACCTTCGTCTGTTGTTGCTAGATCAAGGCCATTGTTTTGTGGGCCCGGATTTGCACTCACAAAAGCTTCTGTCGTATGGCATCCAAAACACGCTCCACCACCATTTGGGATGGTTTGAAAAAATAAATTTTTTCCTAAATTTTCTTCATTCGTGAAGTTTGGGAAATTAGCTCCAGGTGAAGCAGATAAAGCTCTTCCTTCATCGTATCTACTCGAATAACTGACAATACTCCTTACGAATTGGGATAAAGCTCTTGAGATTCTATCACTGTTAATATCTTGTGACCCAAATGCGTTTTCAAATAATGCGGGATAAAAATCCTTCTCTTGTACTGCACTTACTACTTGTTCTAAAGTCATTCCCATTTCTACCGGGTCTTGAAAAGGTTGTAGAACTTGTTCTTCTAAAGTACTTGCTCTTTCGTCCCAAAAAAAACGACCTCGTTGATAAAACCTCGAATTTATCAAAGTCATTGAATGGCGTCCTGTAAGCCCACCATCAAAGCCAACACTCAAGATAGCTTCATCTGAAAAACCTTTGTCCTGTTTATGGCAGGAAGCACAAGCTATAGTACCGTTGGCACTTAAACCTTTATCATAAAACAGTACTCGACCTAAAGTTGCACCTTCATTGGTGATAGGATTGTCGCTTGGCGAATTGTCTAATCCATTAATAGATGTTGGTAAAGGTTGTCCAGGCACATCAGTAGTAAAATGACTTGGTAAGTTTAAATTAATGTAATCGAACGGCTCTTCTGTAAGATTAATAACATTATTTTCAATCGGACCATAGCTTTCATCATCGCTACAAGCAACTAATCCATAAAATAGAATAAAAGAAATAATGATAAAGGTTGGTTTAATCATAATTAATTAGGTTGAATTTCAATTTTAGACTTAGCGTATTGTTATAGGTTTAATTTGGGATGAATTATCTACAATCGTTTAGTTTAAAATGCGTTTTAATTTTTTTTACCTACTGTTATTCAGATTTTTTTATCGTTTCAATTTTCTTCTTTACCCTTGACAACCATTTTGCTCTAACTGGATTACTAATAAGTTGCGCCTCAACATAGGCTTGTGCATTATCAAGCTCAATTAACGGAAATACTTCTTCTTCCGAATCAATTAAAAGGGGTAACAATTCTATCCATATATCTGTTCTATTCACCTCATGACCGACCTCTTTAATTTTCATTAGTTCACTTGATGTTAACCTTACTTCTGGATTTGCATCAACACACCAGTCGCTTATAAACTCTAGGGCTAAACTATATTCTCCCACCTGAACATATTGCATTGAATCTTCTATCAATGGCAGTTTAGGTTTCAATACTTGACAAAGATTTTGAAACAGTAATTCCATTTTTCGATGTTCATTCAATATCATTGCTCATTAATTTTGTCCAATCGTTCAGCTAAAAAGCGTTGGCGTCCCCAAGGGCAGCTATGATTTTTTGGCTCTTGTAGTGCTTTCTTCTTCTTTTGTTTTGTAATCCTCTGGATTGACTTCTATCTTTTCAAATTCTCCAGAGTCGATTAATATTTGATCTATTTTTTTAATGTCAGTCTGATTTTGTTTTCCAAGAATGAAAATCATATCCCAAATGTCTTTGGTAATTGTCGTTTTACCATTTGAAGACTTCAGATGAAGCCAAACCTCTTCATTCATCCAAACATCAGGTAGACCATTATATGAAAATCCGTTCCTAGATAACAAGTCAAGTAATTTTTCAATGAATCTGTCCGCATCTCCGATTTTGACAAATTCAATGAGTTGTTCACTTGAGTTATAAGCAGGTCTTAATTTGTAGCTATAATTCAGCCTTTTTCGATTACCCTTCTTGTCAAGAAGCTCAAGTTTAAAATCGTTTGCTAAACATTCAAAAGTTTCATCTTTGAAGAAGAAGATATAGTGTCTTTTTCCTTCTAGTTCTTTGTTTACTATTGTTACTGGTTCTGGGAAATTTCTGTTCAGTCCACTTTTAATTTCGTAGAATTCTCCCCAAGGCAATTCTTTTGGATTTGTCCGATATTGGCCGGTATAGTATCCTTCATCATTGCAATGATTGAGTGAATACATTGAACAGTTTTGAAATGTAATCTTGGCTTTATCTCCTTCTTCAAAATGATCAAATAGTAAGTGATTGACAAATATTTCAATGGTCAGGTTATCTTCATCAATTTCTAACTGAACGTCTGGTGATACAGGGTCAGCATTCCAATCACTTGTAATTTTAAAATAGTCCATCCTCCTTTTAGATTACTTTTTGATTTTAAATATGTCAGATAACCATTTCAATTTCGAGATTCTTTTAGTGAAGCACAAGGTCTCCGGCTATGAGTAGTTACGTGGTTTGGCACTTATCCACCTCCGCCGCGGAACACACCAAATTGAAAATCCGCGTCGCGATAGCTATCGGGATTCGTAAGTAGGTGAGAACGGCGCCATTACTTAACGCATCTATGTAAAAACTGCTTGTCTAGCATCTTTAGGATATACTAAAATCAAAAGATATTAAATTCGAACAAACTGCTATTGCTAAGTTATTTATTGGTATTGACATACACAAGCGAGGTTGGAAGGTTCATTGTGCTACTGATTGATCAGGAGGTAAGTCTTTTTCAATGCCTCCAGACCCGTAGCAACTTTGTTCTTATGTAGCGAAGCACTATTTAGGTTATAAGGTCACCGCGGCTTATGAGGCTGGTTGCTGTGGATATTGCGCTCATCGTTGTTTTAAGGGTTATGGATGGGAGTCATTGGTTGTTAACCCCTCAGATATTTTTAGGAAGGGTTATAATTGTTGACAGAAACATAAAGAAAGTTTTGCCAACATTTAAACACCTCAAAAACAATAGTATGAGTTGATTAAAAATTAAAACAGTAAAGTTAAAGAATTGGACTAGGGCTTTTGATAGGAGCCATTGTTGTGCTTAGTATTATTACTTGCCATATGGTATAAAATTCTCCCAATACCAAGGCATCCATTTATCACTCATTGAAATTTCTAGTAGTTCTTTAAAAATACTTTCTCCATTAGAACTATTAGACATTATCACAATTCCTAGATTTTGCGAAGGATAAAATATAGTGTAATGTTCCCAACCTTGAATATGACCTTCTTTAAAAATTGCTTTGCCGAAAGGTGTTTTGTAGGTACCAAAACCTAATGCATAGCTTAATTCTATATCATCATTATCTGTAGTTTTTACCAGTCTGTTTTTACCAAACTGTTGCTTAGAATCAATTCTTATTTGCGGTTTGAAAAATTCTTCATATAAATTCCCGCTCAAGCCTTTTTGGGCTAACATCGCTTGGATGAATTTTACATAATCTTCAGGTGTGGTGTCCATACTGCCTGCAGCATATTCTTTATTCCTTTTTCTTCTTTTTATTGTTTTTCTTTTTTTGTAATGTCCAACGGCAAAGTTTGTATCAAATCTTTCTTGCCAAAGAAAACTAGTCATATTCATTTCATACGGTTTGAATACATATTCTTGCGCGAGTTCTTCCAGCCCTTTTTTAGTTATTTGTTCAACAACAAACTGCAACAATTGAATACCCTCTCCAGAATAACTATAAAAAGTTCCAGGTTCAAATGCTATTTCTAGTGGTTTTTCCATATTAATACCAGATTTTCCAATATATCTCCAATTTGGAAATCCAGTTGTATGAGATAAACACATTCTCGCTGTGATCTTCTCATATCTTTTGTCGGTTTTTAAGTCCTTATAGTTTTCATAATCGTGTTGGAATTCATAAGAATATATGGGATTTTCAAGATATGCCACTAAAGGTTTGTCTAGATCAATCTTTTCTTCCTCAACTAATTTCATTACAATAAATGCAAAAACAGGTTTACAAAGAGAAGCTGCATAAAAGTTATTTGAGGTTTCAAGAGATTGTTTCTCTTTAAGGTTTTTAGAGCCATAGGCCTTTTGAAATAATACGCTGTCCTGAGTAACTACAGATACCGTAAGTCCGTGAACATTTCCCGATTCCATCAAACGCTTAATATCATTATCTAGAGCTACTGTAGATATTGTAGAATTATCAATTCTTGTAATGGATTGAGAGTAAGTTTTTAGATGTATAACAATAAATAATAACGAAATGAAATATTGTGGTTTGCCCATTTTAAAGATGATTTGAATTCCCTTTATTTAATAGACGTATAATTTTGTCATATGGTTGCCTGAGTTTTTCAAATGCACCACAACGTTTTGGCTATGCGCGGTGTCCCGCAGGGGATTGCGTATAGGTGTTGTTGTGGCTAGTTTATTATTTCAATTTTCATTGTTTCTGTTGGTTCCATATTTCTGTCAGGAACATTAATTGGAAGTAATGTCTTATCAGTTATCAAGTACTTGTCCGTCAAAATTCCTTCTGTCTTTTCATCGGACACGTTATTCTACGTAGTTTTTATTCACCTAAATCATATTTGAAATTTGAATTATCATCAAAATGCCGTAAATTATTGATATTATAATTATTCCTTTTTTTATTGTTTTTCCGTGTTCATTTGACCAATTCACGTATTTAGTTTTTTTAGATTCAGATACTTTCCATTTTCCATCTGCATATTTAAATCCTAAATATATAATTACCGCAAAAAAGGTAATTCCGATAATTGAAGTCAAAAGACTTGGTTCCATATGTTATTCTTAATTATTAGTTTATAGTCTGAAATTTCAATTCTTTTTTCCAATTCAAAGTATGTAATTCCGTTCAGTGGTTGCTCAAATTGCGTAGAACAGTCCATGCTAAGATAGCGTTGCGGTGAAAATCCACTAGGATTTTCGCCCATGACCAAGCCTTTGCTGGCAAGATAGGAATTTTCAGTAGAAAATTCCGCAGCAATGAATCATAGCCCTTATCACCATTTGTAACGCCCGCCATGATATTCAGGATGTCTTTTTGGCCGCCGCGTACTCTTCACATGAGTTGACAGATTTGCTGCCAACTTCAAAGTCCGCAGTTGCATAAACACTGGAGTAGATACATTCGCTATAAACGTTTAATTGTTTGTCTCGGCTCGTTTTGTTCGCTTACTGATTAGCGGGTTTACAAATGGCGCTGCAACTGTTTTCCGCTACTCAACCTGCTCAAGAGTTGATTTGGAGAAGGGTGGGGTAGGAGAGAGTACTTAAAAAATATTTCCAGCTTAAAATCGGCGTAAAAGTTCAAATCTCTGAAGTAATAGGGTTATGGATGGTAACGTGATTGTACAAGAAAAGTTGCGTGTTTGTGTGCGAGGATTTTCCGAAGTAAAATCAAAAGCTAGCAAACAAGCAACTAACTTTGGTTTAGCTTAAACTAGCAATTTTTTTATATGCTGTTAGTACCAGTTTTTTAATTTTTAATTTTTTGTAAATAAGCCAAATGAAAAGATTTGGCGGACTTTATCAATATACTCAAACCTTTCGGTAAAGCACTTACTAGCTATGTTTTATTTACCGTGTTGTGAGCTGGTATTATCTATTTGTTATACATCAAAGCTGAAATTTGTTCTCCCTTTTCATTGAAAACTTTTGCTCGTGTTCCATTCACTCTATCATTTTTCGTCACATAAATCACAATATTACTTTTAGCGTCTACAAATTTATAAGCTGGTTCTTTCAAATTTTTAACTGTAAAAATTGAATCCGTAGTGCTTATCAATTCAGCTATTCCATCTTTTTCAAATTCTTTTTTCCAATTGATTAGTTGAGTGTATGAATATTCAATTTCGTTATCAGCTATTTTCTTAACATATATTCCATTTGTTTTCGTTTTTCCATTATCTGTTTTTAATCCCCCAGTAAACAATTGTCTTTCTCCAAGTTTTTGTTGGTTAAAAATCAGAGTTGAATCAATATTAGTCTCTATGATTTCTCTTATTATTTTTGTAGCATACTTGGAAGTATCATTTTCAGATGCGGTCGATTTCTTTTCTATTTTAGATGTCCAAGAACATCCGAAAAGAGTAATTCCAACTATTAATATCAGTATTTTAATTTTTTTCAGCTTGTTCACAATGCAACGTGTTGTGGTTAGTTTTTCTTTATTTCATTCATTCGTATTATCGCTTCTGGCTCACCTTTTTCCACAGCGTTCTCCAAGTATTTCATTCCCATTTCAGTTTTACCTTGATGTATAAGGAAATTAGCATAATGTAATTCCAAAAGGTCAACTGGAACGGTTTCGTTTTCAAAAGCCAATTGGAAGTTTAATTCAGCTTGTTCTAATTCTCTTTTGGCTAGATAATACAAGGCTAAGTTTCTGTATGTATAGGCATTATCATTATTTTCCATTTTCAAAGCTTTTTGAAGTTGTAGCTTCCCTTCTTCCAATTGTCCCGTTTGGATTAAGGAATATCCTAAATTGTCATGAGCAAACCCATAATTTGGGTTTATTTGAAATGCTTTATGAAAATTTTGAATGCTCTTTTCATATTCGCCACTTCTCAATTCATAATATCCAATATTGTTGTAGACGTCAGCTTTTAGCATTTCATCTTCAGTTAAAAACAAGATTTTTTGAAGAGTGGTAATGGCAGAATCGAAGTCACCATTTTGGTATTCCTTATCTGCTTGATTGAATAAATCGTTTGCGTCTAATTCAGCTTTGCTGAATACTGTCGAAGGCGAATCATTTAGAAATGCAATAGCTCCTTCAAATTGAAGTCTAAGCTCTTGGGGTAATTCATATTTCCAATCTGGATTTTCTTGTTCAATTAGTTTTGAAAAGGTCGCCAATCCAAAAGTCATTACTTCATACGGCATTTCAGAAACGTAGTTCCATTTGGTTTCCCAAAAACCATCATCAATTCTTCCTCTATCAGTTAAGTTTTGAGAAAGCGGGATTCCAAAGCCGAAATAGATTCCTGCGATAAATATGAACAGGGAAGTATCATCTCCTGTGTCGTATTGCAACTTGTTTTCAATTAGACGAATTTTAATGAATTCATAAATAAGGCTGAATATGAGTCGGTTTGGTCGTTTAGAAATGCTTTTAGCAATGTGTATTTTGTAATGATTCTCGGTCACTTCTGTTTCAGTTTCAAATGCCTTGCCTTGGATTTCAAATGGCATTCCATATACATCTCGTAAATCCTCATGTAACCCAAACGCAATTTTACTAGAGTCTAAGCCTAGCAAGTTGCATAGGTCATCAATCAGGTTTTGGACTATTAAATGACTAGTAGAAAAGGTCTTTGGAAAGAATTTATTGGTAATTAGAATTTGTTCACTTTGTCTACTAGGGTAGCCATAAACTTTAATCAGCCATTTAAAATTATCCTCGACCCAATCTCTATCAGGTTCCGTTATTCGAAACTTTGGCTCTTTTGTTTTCTTATTGTATCCGAATAATTTCATTTTATCTAATTAACCACAAAGTCTACGTCTTTGAGTAGTTGCGTGGGTTAGCACTTAACTTTACAAGTACACACCAAAATAGGCGATAAAGGCGCCATTACTTATAGCATCTATGTAAAAGCAGCCTGCCGGGTATCCTTAAAGTTCACTAAAACTTATAGATATGATAGATCAACAAACTGCTCCACCTAATTTATACATAGGAATCGACATACACAAGCGCAACTGGATAGTTCATTGTGCTAGCGAGTTGTTTCCTGGCAAGACATTTTCTATAAAACCCAAGCCAGAGATGCTCAAGGGTGATGTGGATAAACACTTTAAGGATTACGTAATAAGCACTGCTTACGAAGCTGGTTGCTGTGGTTATTAGGCCCACCGATGTTTTGAGAGTTATGGTGAGCAATCGCCAGCGGTGAACCCTGACCGAGGTGTTTCACCTATAGGATGCTGAGCGAGTTAGATGGTATTTAAACACTGCAAATAAAATCTTATGAGATGATTAAAATATGAGCAGTCAATTTTAGAGATCTAGAAGGGCTCTTCGTAGGATATGTTGTTGTAGTGCATTTTTAGTTTTCTTATCTTAAGTCAAGGTAATTTTTGTTTTCCGCAACGATATTTGCATGAATAAACAATTTAAAAATGGAAAAGAACATATTTGTAAAAGTACTTTTAATAATCTCTGGAATCATTGGAATTTGGATTGGATATTCTCTCTTATTTTCTCCAGTAACTTTTGAAGCGTCTGCAGGCATCAACCTCGGAGAGGACATTAATTTACTGAGCGAAATAAGGGCTCCAAGTGGACTATTACTAGTTAGTGGAATAATAATTATTTTAGGAGCCTTTTTTTCTAAATTGACAATTTATTCCATTCAATTATCTTGCTTAATATATCTATCGTATGGATTGTCTCGTATAATTAGTATTATATTTGATGGATTTCCAAGCGAACCACTTCAAATCGCTTTGTTTGTAGAACTTCTAGTTGGATTGTTATGTCTGTTTGCCCTCTTAGGATTTTACAAGAAAGAATTAAACTGAGATAAGCGCCTCATTGAATTTATTAGGATTTTTGCTTTGTCAAAATCCTTTTTCTTATTCTGCTAAGTGATTCAGGGGTAACTCCAATATAACTCGCAATTAAATGCAAAGGAATTCTATTGAGAAGTTCAGGACGGTTTTTTAAAATTGTCTTGTATCTTTCTTCAGGACTATAATGGCTAAGTAATTCGATATGTTCTTGAGATTTGACATAATCGTTAGGCATTAAAATGTTTATCAAATTTTCAAGTTTTGGATATATTTTATGTAATTCCTTTTCTGCTGTTCTTGTTCCTGTAGTTAAAATGGAGTTTTCAATGGTTGATAAATAATATTTTGAAGGCTTTTTTTCTAAATAACTGGAATATAGAACTGCAGCTTCACTTTCACAAAAAAATGCTGTCGTCTTTTCTTCTCCGTTGACTATTTGATATTGCCGGAGACATCCCTTTATAACAAAAAAGCATTTATTACAAATTTGACCTTCTCTTAAAATTGTAGTGCCTTTTTTGAAATTCTCCAATTCAGTGTTTTCCACAATAGCATTGATTTCCTCTCGGGTGAATTTATCGAACTGTGAAATAAAATGAATTAAAGCGTCTTTCATATTTTTAGTTTGTCCTTTCGATACATAATCTTGATTTACAGAAAACTTCTTCAAATGCACTAAAATGATTAGTATATGAAGCGTAGCGACTCAAAGGGAGCTATGATTTCACATATAGTGATAGCACCTTTTATTATTTAACGTTTACAAATTTATCAACTGTCACTCCTTCTCCAAAGTCCTCAAAGCTTCCAATCAAATTTAAATCATTAAATATTTTGGATGCTTTTTTTGAATTTTCGGGATGCATTATTTTATAGGTTTCATTCTCTTCAAAAAACTGTCCGAGTCGAGATGTTAAATCCTTATATGTAATAAGTCCATCTTCTTTTTTGGTCTTTAAGAGTTTTTTGATTTTTTTCTGAATTAAAATGTAATCCACTTTTGGCAGAATAAAAGGGATGTGTTCGGGCCAAACTGATAAGGTAAACACTTCCGTACTATCCTTCTTCTTAACATAATATATTCTAGGAACGAAGTATTCGTCTCCTAATTGGGACTGAAGTTGATTTCTCCTGAAGCAAAATTCCCAAGAGTAATTTGATTTTTCTAGTTCAAGATAGCTTAAACCAAGTTCATCAAAATTTGACTTAGAAAATCTATTATTTGACTCCGCCCATTCTTTCTCGAGAACACCTTTTTCGTATTTCGTGGGCTCACCTATACCTTGTGGATTGAGAATATATAAATTTAGTTTATCGACAAATTCATCTACAATTGGAAAACACTCTTTACCAAAGAACTGAGGTCGTATGAAATTGATGTTAAAAGTAAAATTAGTATCATCGAACTCTTTGAGATATCCTTCTTCTACTTCATCATCGTGATCTTCAAATTTATAGTATTCAAAAGAACAGTAAACTCCTGTTTCCTCATTCTGGTAGAACCAATGTTTGCCACCTTCATTTGTCATATTTGGTAAATCATTCAAGTATTGTTCAATATCAGTTTTTGAAATCGAATCAGTTTTTCTTTTATAAAAGTTTAAGTCGTAACTCATTTTCTCTAATTGGTGCTAAGGTGATTGTATAAGAATAGTTGCGTTTTTATAGCAACTAATTTAGCAAATACAAACCGAATAGAAAATCCGCGTCCCGATAGCTATCGGCATTCAGAAGTAGGCGAGAAAGGCGCCATTACTTATAGCATCTATGTAAAAGCAGCCTGCCGGGTATCTTTAAAGTTCACAAAAATTTACAGCTATGATAGATCAACAAACTGCTTCACCTAAGTTATAAATAGGAATCGACATACACAAGCGCAACTGGAAAGTTCATTGTGCTAGCGAATTGTTTTCTGGCAAGACATTTTCTATCAAACCCAAGCCAGAGATGCCCAAGGGTGATGTGGATAAACACTTTAAGGATTACGTAATAAGCACTGCTTACGAAACTGGCGCTGATAGCCGTAAGCAACAAGCTGCTCAGACAGTGCTTTGCAGTGGGCAAGAGCGGTATACCCTGGGACCCAGAATTTAAAAAGATCTGGGCAGCCTAAAACATAGTGAGATTAAGGAATTGAAGAACCTTGGTTGGATCAATCCAGGGCTGGCAAACTATTGGGCAACTTAAAATTGATTAATTGCTTGTTTTTTACCTCAGTTCTTTGTTGTGCTACGTTATTTTTTTCAGAAGTTTTTCGTAACAATATTTTCTTTTTGTTCTTCTGTTTTTTCCTTTTATATAACCTTTTACTTCATTCGTTTCAGGAAAGTATTCTAACCACTTTTCAGAACATCCACCAATTGCATAATCATTTTCATCTTCATTAGGTTGACTATATTCAGTTTTTCGAGTTTTGTAAATTCCGAAAATATAGACTTTATCAATTTCAAATAGGTGAATACTTTCGCGACAATCAACTCCGTCACTACCATAAATTTCAAAAGTTTTTCGTTCTTCTTTTCCTTTTATTAATTCAATAACATGAACTTTTATTGATTGATAGTATTCTTTGTCGGTCTTGATTAAATAATCTCCATAACTTTCTTCACTACTTAATGTTTTTCCATCTTCAAAATGCCATAACATTTCAACAACCTTGGCTTTAATTATTACTTCAGAATATTTAGAAGATTTTATGAAATTCCCACCCCATTTACAATCACAAGCAAAAATTAGACTTGAAATCAGAAGTAAAATTATTGTTAGAAACTGTTTTTTCATAATGTTGCACAACGTGCTTGTATAAGATTAGTTGCGTGGTTTAAGCACCTAATTTAGCAAATACAAACCGAATAGAAAATCCGCGTCCAGATAGCTATCGGGATTCGTAAGTAGGTGAGTACGGCGCCATTACTTATAGCATCTATGTAAAAGCAGCCTGCCGAGTATCTCTAAAGTTCACTAAAACTTATAGATATGATAGATCAACCAACTGCTACACCTAAATTATACATAGGAATCAACATACACAAGCGCAACTGTAAAGTTCATTATACCAGCGAGTTGTTTTCTGGCAAGACATTTTCTATAAAACCCAAGCCAGAGATGCTCAAGGGTGATGTGGATAAACACTTTAAGGATTACGTAATAAGCACTGCTTACGAAGCTGGCGCTGATAGCCGTAAGCAACAAGCTGCTCAGACAGTGCTTTGCAGTGGGCAAAAGCGGTATACCCTGGGACCCAGAATTTAAAAATACCTGGGTAGCCTAAAATATAGTGAGAATAAGGAATTGAAGAACCTTGGTTGGATCAATCCAGGGCTGGCAACCTATTGGGCAACTTAAGATTGATTAATTGCTTGTTTTTTACCTCAGTTCTTTGTTAGCTACCGTTTTTATTTATCCATTAAACCATCGAATAAGTCCGAGATATATTGCTCTTCTCTTTCCATTTCTTGTTCATATTCTCTTGCTTCATATTCATAGTCTGACATATCAAACTTCGCATCTATTTTTGCTTCGTATGCATCGTGCTTTTGGGTTAATTCGCTGATTTCATCATCTAGCATATAATCAAAATCCAATTCGATTTCCTTTAATTCTTCAATTAGACTTTTATATTTTTCAATCGCAGTATTTTCTATTTCATTATGAATCACTGACTCAAATTTTTGATTGAAATCATCTGTAATTGTGTATTCTTCATATTGAGTTGAAAACACGTCTTTAAATTTTGAAAAATCTTTTAAAGAATCAATTGTATCAACGTGTTCTGCAAAATCAGAGATTAATTTGGCTCCGTCATAATCTATTTGACTTTCTCCAATTTTGCCTATTAAATCTACATAAGCTCTTCTTTCTGAGTATCCCATTCTTTTAGGCTGAATATTCTGATTGAATTTTTCAACAACAAAGTTTTTTAGTTCTTCATTAGAAGCATTTTCCAGTTCTATTAAAATCTGATTTAGAAAACCGTAAAAAAACTCCTCATTTTTCCACCAAGTGAATGTATTTGATTCAGAATAATTTAATCTAAAAATGTAAGATGTTTTAAAGAGGTCAAAATCAATTAAAATTTTTGATACATATTCTTTCAGAATTTTTTTATCGAGAATAATTCGTTTGTTATATTCCTTTTTTACTTGGTCAAATGTGAAAATTCTAAAAAATTGGCTTACAAAAGAAAAAGATTTGATTAAGTCAATTATGAGATCATATTTTCCATCAATGTAGTTGATTAAAAAATCTTGAATTGAAGGGTTTTGAAATTCTACAGCAATTTTTCTATTTGAGTCCATTTTAGTCGAAATAAAAGTACTTTCAAGTTCTTTAATAATCTTTCTAAACTCAATAGAGTCAATAGTTAAAGGGTATTTTTCAATATTAGCTGTAATAAATGAATTAATTGAAATCTTTAAATCTTCTAGTAATACTGGTGTTCCAAGTGTTGAAAGCACTAATAGAGTTATTTGAGAGCCTTTAGAGATGGTGTTTTCAAATGCGTGAAGCCATACACTTTCTGGATTATCGAAAAAAGAAATAAGCTTTTTCGAAAATTCTTTTGGCTCACAGTTTTCCCAAAATTGATTTTTAACAAACGTTTCAATTATTCTTGGGTTGTAACTTTTATGGTCAATCAGTCTTGTGTAGCTTTTAGTTTCTATTAAATTTCGTAAATGTTGTAATGGAATATTTGCGAAAAATAAATGATTAAATAAGATTTCAGCTCTTATGGTTTTTGTGTACTTTGATAAATCGAGTGTACATTTAACAAGGTCTAAAGAAGGTGTGTTTAGAGATTCAAAAGAATTTTTAGCCTGTTTAAGAATGTATTCTCTAGTTGCTAAAATGAATATCTTATTTTTAGAGTTCTTTATTCTGTCTATAAATTTAATAAGCTTACTATCTTCATTTACTTTCAAGCCAGTTTCCAAGAAATTTTTACCTAGAAAATCATCAAAGAAAAATACTTGCTTTTTGCCATCTTCAAAGTAGGAATAGGCATCATTAATACTGTCCGCTACATAAACAAAATCATCAAAGTCTTCTGCTAGTAATCTATATACTAACATTCTTGATAATGTGGTTTTTCCAATTCCAGGAATTCCTGAAATTATCACATAATTGTTCTTTTTTAAAATGCCAATTGCTTCATTAAAACTTTCATTTTGGACATATACTTTTAATGATTCTTTTATTTCATCAAGTTCAAACTTTGATTGATTGTAAACTGTACTATTTATTAGTTTATTCAGAATGTTTGTACTAGAAAGCCAAAGTTTATAGTATTTCTCTTCGATTTTTGGATATAACCCTAATAAGTTATTTAAATCGTCTCGACCAAGAATATCTTCTGTAGAGTGAATATAAGGTTGAAATAATTGTAGAATGACGTCTTTATTGTCTGGTGTCAGACCAACACTAGTAATTAAAATATAACGTACTGGATTTAATTCCTTTACTTTATCTATTTCCGTATTTAAAGTAGATTTTAAATCATTGAAACGAGTATATCGTTTAGCCTGTACAATAATATTTTCATCTAAATTCAAACTTGCTCGTAAATCAACTCCACCATCTTGTCCGCTTGTAAAACTCTCAAAAAACAATTCTAACTTTTCCTGTAGAATATCTCTCGAAAAATTTTCGAATTCAAATGATGATAGATTTAAGAAATTGTATTCATTCATTCAATTATTTCTCTTTAACGGTTTGTTTTAAATGGTAGCTAACGTTACGTGTATGGTGTCGTAGCATCCCGCAGGGTGCTATGCACTATACAAATTGTTAGCCCCAGTTATTTTAATTCATTTATCGTGTTCAACCAACCTATAACTTCGTCTCTTGTATTTGATTCGACTAAATGATGCATTTCAACAGAATCAATATGAGTATTATTAAGTTGGTTTTTGATGTTACCCGTTTTCCTTTTTATGTTCTCTTTATCTAAATCCTCCCAAGCTTTGGGACTATCCGAATTTGCATGATTATGGCGCGCTACTAATTCGGGCACATCAGTTGTCGGCCAATCAATATCTTCAGGAATTTGAACGCCATACAAATGAGTTATTAATGAAGGTGGATAGATGTTTTCCATTTCTCTTAAATTCGTTTCGAAAGCAACATTTCCCTCTCCTTTGGCATTTATTATGTCGGCATAACTTGAATATTTATTTGGATTTTCTGAACCTATATCACTGTCATAAATATGTACTTGATTTAAATTCAATTTGGCGAGATAATCACTGTTTACCCAAAATTGAAGGGTGCTACCACCCATTGGTAGGAATATAATGGATTCTTCTTCCTCCAAATTGATTATGTCTCTTAGTTCAGGTATGTTTCTGCTTATTCCTTTAAGAAAATTGATGTCGTTTTTACCCTCTAAACAAATTGCAAGTTTGACTTTACTAACATCTTCCAATTCAATCGTTGGGAGAACACCAAGTTCGTCTGCAATTCTTCTTAGAATTTCATCATTGGAGTCAGGTATACTAATGTTTCCATCTTGCTTATCAAGGAAAATAATCTTTTCAGGAGCGATTTGTTTTGCTATTCCTGGACTATGAGTTGTTAAGATAATTTGATTATTGGGCTGTAAAGCCAATTCTTTAAACGCTTCTATGAGCATTTTTTGATGATTTGGGTGTTGGGATGTTTCTGGTTCTTCAAGTGCATAAATAACATGAGGTACATTACGACTATCTCTAACTCTTTCTGCTTCTGCCCTGAAGAAATTGAGCAGAATTAGTCTCCTGACTCCACTGCCTCGTTTGTTTAATGGGATGTCATTGTCACTAAATAAATTGAACTTAAATACACTGTCCCATTTTGGGTCAGAGAATCGAGGAGTAAGTGAATCAGCAATTTCGGGATTCATTTCTCTTAACTTGTCCAAAGTTCTACGCGCAACCGCATTTGAAGCCGTTTCAACATGAGTTTTAATCTCGTTTAAACTCTCCTGTAAATCCTGTTCTTTTAGAATGCTAGAAATTACCGTATTCATTGGATTCTGAACTTCCGAATCTTTTTCTTCATTCTTTCTGTCTGATTGGAATAAGGAATAAACTGGGAAATAATTAAGTATCTGTGTCCAAATCTCTTTTGCTGGATTTTGTGTTTTATCGGATGTTTTGAATATTGTTATAAAATTTGCTTGAAGATTTAATTCATCTCCGAACGAGTTCCAAATAGCCTCTCGGATTGATGATGATCTTGTACCATTATAATTATCTTCAGGTATATTTAATTCTTCCGCTCTCGCTCGTAATTCCGCTATCTTGAGTTTTAATAAGTCGTTGCCATTTTCAATTGATGGATGATTTGCGTAAACGTCTATTAGTTTGACACCAGTTGCTCCGAAAGTTTTTCTAATTTCTAAGAAACCATCTTCTCGAAGTAGGTACTCGGATGCTAGGGTTGTTGTTGCGGCAGCATCTACAATAAGTTCTTCTGGTAAATCTGAAAACACGAGAGATATTTTACAATCATTTCCGCCATTGACATTTAAGTCAGCCTTTTCATACGAACTGACAGCTTTTTTATCATTTATAAAAATATCAATGGCTTCTAAAACTGTAGATTTCCCAATATCATTCTTTCCAACGATGACGTTGAAGTCTTTAAATTCAATTTGAGTTCTTGTGCGATATGCACGAAAATTTTCTAGAATGACGGATTTTATTTTCATAGTGTTTTATTGGGGCTAACGGTCGTGGCTATAAGTAGTGCGGGCGCAAACACGCACTTTCATTCGGTTGAGCACAGAGCCAAAACCTTGTTTTCTGGTTTTTAATTTTAATATTTCAAAAAGCCAAAACAAGGTTTTGGTGGTCATTGCAAATTAGCGATTATTTTCGGGTTAAGCACCTAATCCCGCATTACTTATAGCCGTTGTTGTGGTGCCGTTTTTTATCTGATTCCTTTGGTTTTCAATTCAGCATAAACTTCTTGGGTCCCGTGAATTTCTTTTCCGAACGAAATGTCAATATCATATTCAATTCGGTACTCATTAAGCACTTCGTCAATTTTATCTTTTTTGTTTTTCGCTAACGACAGGTCTTGTCGATGTTTGTTTAGTGTTCCAAAAGCCATTCCGAGTGGTGCAAGTCCTACTGCCATAATTATTATAGGAACAGTTGAAATCACACCGCTATCCAATGCATATTTTCCCAATAAATATCCTCCTACAATTACCGCTATTCCGATTACCAGGAAAACTACGAAGTACGTATAAGTCAGCCCTTTTTTCCGCTTAAAGTTTTGGTATTCAATATTGACTTTTTTTAGCTTGTTCTCAAATTTTTCATTCAGTTCAATTTTAGCACAAGTTTTATTGAATTCAGGTTTTCGGTCAGTCAATCCGCAAGTTGTGCCAATTTTTAAGTCAGTTTTTTGGTTATCGCACAATTCGCAATGTCTGGTTAAATCCATTTAATTGAGTTGGTTTTAATTCAATTCGAGTTTGAGTGGTAAATGCACCACAACGATCCAAGCCATGATTTCGTTGCGATGAAAATCCGCCAGGATTTTCGCTCATCACCAAGCCTTTGCTGGCAAGATAGGAATTTTCGGCAGAAAATTCTGCAACAATGAATCATAGGCCTTGTTACCATCTGCAACGCCCGCGACGACATTCAGGACGTCTTTTTGAGTGCCGCGTACTCTTCACATGAGTTGACAGATTCGTTGCCAACTCTAAAGTCCGCAGATGCATAAACACTGGATTTGTATTCGCTATTAACGTTTAATTGTTTGTCTTGGTTCGTTTTGTTCGCTTGCTGATTAGCGGGTCCACAAATGCCGCTGATAGCCGTTAGCAACAAGCTCCTCAGACAGTGCTTTGCAGTGGGCAAGAGTGGTATACTCTGGGACCCAGAATTTAAAAAGATCTGGGCAGCCTAAAACATAGTGAGAATAAGGAATTGAAGAACCTTGGTTGGATCAATCTTGGGCTGGCAAACTATTGGGTAACTTAAAATTGATTAATTGCTTGTTTTTTACCTCAGTTCTTTGATGGCATTTCGTTGTTATTCATCCTTTACTTCTCCTTTACATGAAAATCTTCTCAATTTTTCTATATCATTATTCCAAATAAACGGAGAATCAGCACCATCTAGTTGCTCTGCTTTGCCATCTCTAATTCTAGTTCTGCATGTACTCGATATTAAAATACAAGCTTTAATTGCACGAGTAATACCAACATAATGCAAATTAATATCTTGAGCTGGGTCTTCATTGTATTCATTTGGTAATATCCACTTATATAAATCAAGATGTAAGACTAATTCAAACTCTAATCCTTTGGATTTATGCAATGTCATTATCTGTACTTCATCGTCGGCAGCAGGTTTGTAGGTTTCTAACAATGAAGTATTTGAGACAACTCTATTTAACAAATCAATAGATTCCTGACTCTTTGAATTTGGAGCAATGATTTCAGCAATTTTTATAAAACACTGTACAAGCTTACTTGAATTAAATGATGAAGAGTTAAATTCTTGTATAAGTTCTTTTTTACGTTTATTCAATGTCTCTAATTCTTTTTTCTTAAAGCTATCATATAGTTTAAATGCCTCTACCACCTCAATAAATCTTATTTTAGTGTCATGCACAAAAAATAAGAGATTAGAGAATATTCCAGACCAGATATTAAGATTAGAATCAAGCTCATTAGTTGTTGAGTATTTGTGGGGAATAGTCAAATTATCATTTAGAATATTCCCAGTTCTTTCGCCCCTTACTAAAAGTGCTATTTTATTTTTTTTTGATATCTTAAATTCATTAATTAGAGCATCAATATTTTGGTCTATCCACTTTGATATACTGATTTCATTACCCTCAATTCTAAAAAAGCCAACATTATTTTCTTCCGTTTCAAGAAGGTTAGTATTCGTATTTAAAAAATAATTCGAGTAATTAATAATTGAAGAGTGACATCGATGGTTCTTACTTAAGGTAAAGCTTTTAAAGTTTTCACTTTTATTTAATTCGTCGAGGTATTTTGAACTTTTACCTGAAAAAGCATAAATAGATTGATTTAAATCGCCAACAGCAACAGAAGTAATTCCAAGCTTAGATATTTTTAAAAATAAGTCATGTTGAGCATAACCAGAATCTTGGTATTCATCAATGTATAAATACCTATATCTAGCTTTTAAATATTTTTGGCATGCTAATGAATTATCGAAAATATAATTTGCGAAAACTCCAGTTGTTTCCAATAAAACTATCCCTTTTTTAAAGTAGTAACCAAGTATATCAATGTTTTCAGAGGTTAGTTTGTCAAGCGTTAAATCTCGATTAAACCAACTGAAATTATTTTGGTCTTCTTTAGGTAATTTATCTATAGTTATAACTTCAAAATCTTTTTTAGGTATTCCAAATATATGCTTACCAAAAGGTATTATTATTTCTGAAATGTAGAATCTATCAATAGTTCCAAAGAATGAAGATAATGGATTTTCACCATTCGAAAGGCTTCTGTTTCTTAATTCATTACTTGCTTTATTCGTATAGGATATTGCAATTAATCCTTGATGCTCGCTCAAGCAAGTCAAGTTTGCTTTAATCATATGAGAAAGAATAAATGTTTTCCCACTACCAGGAGTAGCAATTACGACACTGTTTCCAGTGTAATTCAAAATTGCTTCTTGCTGTTTAGTTGGTTCCATAAATTTTCTTTAACGCAATTTCCTGACAAGCAACAAGTGGTTTTGCAATATCTTTATCTTTCAAAATGCCTAATTTTTCTTTTCTTGATTTTAAGAAGGAATACATAAATGAAGCTTTCCTTTTTTGCATTGCAGGAATAATCTCATGAGATTCTAAATCAACAAAATAATCAATTAAGTCTTGCTTTAATTCACTGTTGAATATATCATTTTCCAAATCAACAGAAGAAATGAACATATTGTATGCTTCTAAGTCAGCTATGATTTTTTCACTTCCTTTTACGTTTTCCTCAGGAGGGCTTTGAGCTTCAAAACCTTTTAATAGAGCTTCGTTCTCTTTTAAAATTTCTTCTGTTTCATCGTCACTATTGAAATACATTTTATACAAACTAATACACCTTTGAACACCAGCAAATCTATATTCATCATTTCTCGGTATTTTAATGATATCGTTATCAGTTCTAAGTACCCAATCAATCTCCAAGGCATTAAGTATCTGGACATATGTCGAGAATCCTATGCCATCGACCATTAGCACACTTATATTAAGTTTATCTAAATCTATTCCTATTTGCTTTGATAAAGTTTTATAAAATAAATCTTCAGAAGGCCCTTCTATAAGAAGTACAACATCTGAGAAAAATGCTTCAGCAGGAATAATACTTAAGCGATAGCCAAAGTCTTCAAATGCATCGTCGATTATCTTAGAACAACCATTTGAAGCTACATTCGTTTGCTTATCTTTTGAGTAGAGTCGAACAATTGAATTAGGATTATATTCGCAAGCAATCTGAGGGGAGTGTGATGTTAGTATAACTTGTCCTAATATTTTTGAATTTAAGTATTCAGCTAATTTTCTTTGTTGATGTGGGTGTAAATGGGCTTCAGGCTCCTCAATACAAACAATGCTAACTTCTTTTAAATTCTCCTTTGAAAGTTCATTCTTAGATGCCCATAAGGCTAGATAAATCTGATTCAGTCTACCATCACCTCCAATAACTACATTTTCATCATTATTATTTGACGCTATAGACACATTGTTGATAAAACTGTCAATATTTGACGTACTTGTATCAAATACGACTTTTTCTTTTGTGTGATGAAGTGAAAGTTTCTTTAACTCTTCATTTATTGCAACAGTTGCGTCTGATATGAAATTCAACTTAGGTATTTTAGTATCAATAGATTCTAAATCACCTTTTATTTCAGAATAAAGTTCTTCATCTTTTTTTAATTCATCTTCGCTTCGATTATCCTTGGCAACTTCAAACAAATTTCGTTTCTCCCGATTAATAAAGCTATGAAAGTCTCTGCGACTACTTATATATCTCAGGTTTAAAACTTTTCTATAAAACCTATCTTCTATTTCCTCTAATTTGTCATTTGATTGACCTGCATAAAGTTCGAAAGATTTTACACCTGAAGATTGATCTCTAAACGCTTCATATGCTAATACTAACTTATCATCATTACTAATACGTCCTTTAAGTTTTGAAACGACACAATCTTCAACAACATTTTCAAAAAATAGCTTAATACTAAAAGAATTAGTTTCTTCGAAAGCATAAAAATCAGAATCCTTAGGCTCAATCTGATAGTCATTCAGGCTTCTATCTAATAAAAGCCTTATAGCCCAAATTAAATTAGTTTTTCCGATATCATTCGCTCCAATTACTAATGTTTTAGGATTTACATTAACTGTTATATTCTTAAAGTTTCTAAATCCTTTTATTTTAACTTTCGATAAGTTCATATTTTCTAGATTTTATGTTCGGAGCTTTTTTTAATGAATGCCAACGTTCTCGGCTATGAGTAGTTGCGTGGTTTATCACTTAACTTTACAAGTACACACCAGACTGAAAATCCGCGTCCCGATAGCTATCGGGATTCAGAAGTAGGCGAGAACAAGCAATTACTTATAACCATTGTTGTACATAGTTATTTTTGCACTAGTTTCTTTCTATAATTATCGATTTCCTTATCCATTTCAATAATTATGTAATAGACTTTATTATACTCTTCTATTAAATTATTTGGCGATTTCCTATCAAGTTTTGAAATATTATTTATGCTTGTTTTCAATTCGTCTTTATGTTCTGAAAAATTTCTAAAGCCATCTTTTTCCAAATCAGAACTAGTTCTAACTGTTTTCTCAAAATAGTTAGTCAGACTATTCAAAATATCGTCAATATTTGTACCTGATGGTATTTTTGTTTTGAAAGCTATTTTTTTTATTTGCTTTATTGTAGTTTCGAAATTGTTACTGACTTCTGAATATTTAACTATCTTAATTGCAGAAAATATTTGTTCTTTGGCTTTCTTAATTTCATTCCAATTATACAGTGTCCAAAGCGCACCAAGAATGGAAACAATCGAAGTTGTAATATTTAGTATATCCATTATTAAATCAGATATAAATATTCACTCTTAAAATCAGATGTTATTCCTCCTGCTTCAACAGGATATTTCATAGGTTCCAAAAGAGTGTTCCAAAATTTATCATCAAATGCATTTCTCAAAAACATATATCTAAAAACTGCAATTAACGTATGCCTTGAGATACCTTTAACAGGTTCAATTCTACATTTATAGTAATCTTCATATTCATAAAATGTATAATACCTTTTTTCAAGCCATTCTGTATCTGTATAACTAGTAATTTCGTCTACTTGCTCTCTAGTTATTGAAAAATATGGCTCTAAATCTTCGTGTAAATCGTTTTCGTCTACAATCGGATACAGTTTTTCATACCAAGCATATACATAGTCATTTGGTAATAAATGAGAAGTGTTCGGGTTCAGTTTAGTTTGTAAAATCTGAAATCTCTGCAAATTAAATAATGCTTTTCCAATGTTTTTAATGTCACTCATTTTTCTTGATAATTAAGCCCAACAATTATATACCCCTACAAGTTACTATATTTCTCTTTGGTGTCCACTTCTCCAAATTGGATTTTTAGATCGGTGAATGGGTGATGGGTAGGGGATTAGCTCAGGAATAGTTAGACATGCGATCATGAATAATACGCATTTTAGAGATGGATCATTGTATTTTAAAAATTCGATAAAAAGCAGTTGAACCATCTTTTTGTACGTATCATTTTTTGGTGATAGGGAGGAAGCTCTACCAGGATGAGCTGCCCATGCTTATGGGTCTGCGCTCAATCCTGCGCATAAAAAAACCCTGCGCAAGGCAGGGTTGATATACATGTTGGGGGTTTTGATTATCCCAAATATGATTTAAGGATCTTGCTTCTTGAGTTTTGACGCAATCTTTTAATTCCTTTTTCCTTGATCTGGCGCACGCGCTCACGGGTCAGGTCAAAGGTTTCGCCGATTTCTTCCAGACTCATGGGCTGCTGATTTCCTATACCGAAGTACAACGAAATAACATCAGCTTCTTTCTGAGAAAGTGTTTCCAATGCACGGGTGATCTCAAGGGTTAGAGATTCATGCAATAGATCTTTGTCTGGGTTAGGGGACTCTCCACTGCGCACTACGTCATAAAGGTTAGAGGTTTCTCCTTCCTTCAAAGGTGCATCCATGGATACATGTCTCCCAGCGTTTTTCAAGGATTGCTTAACATCACTCACCGTCATATCTAGCTCTTTGGCCAGTTCTTCTGGTGATGGCGGACGCTCATGCAATTGCTCAAGATGTGAAAATGCCTTATTAATCTTGTTAATGGATCCGATCTTGTTCAATGGAAGTCGCACAATGCGTGACTGCTCTGCTAGTGCTTGTAGAATCGACTGGCGTATCCACCATACCGCATAGGATATGAATTTAAATCCGCGAGTTTCATCAAATCTTTTGGCAGCCTTTACGAGTCCGGCGTTTCCTTCATTGATAAGATCTGGAAGCTTAAGCCCTTGGTTTTGGTATTGCTTGGCAACAGACACCACAAACCTTAAGTTGGCAGTTGTCAGTCTTTCCAGGGCTCGTTGATCACCTTTTTTGATTCGTTGTGCTAGTTCTACCTCTTCCTCTGCGGTAATCAGGTCGATCTTTGAAATGTCCTGAAGGTATTTGTCCAGCGACTTCGATTCACGGTTTGTAACCTGTTTGGTGATTTTGAGTTGTCTCATCTAATAAGTTAAGATTAAAATTTGCATCTGACAGCTCTTGTCAGACAGTTTAGCACATAGCAAAAATCATACCAAACACTTATAAGCTGACACCTATTCAGGCTAGTAATACTGCGAGATTCGCTACGATTTATTAGTCGGGAAAAGTACATTATCGTTACAACTGGATGCCTGGTGATATCGCTTTCGCGAAAGCGAAAATACCCCCAATGCCCAGTAATACAACGTTATAGCTCCCCATCAAAAAAAATGAAAAAAAATGGCTCAGAACCTGGCTCTATCGGCAGATTTAATATTTATAAAGTATTTTCGGCTGACCAAAAAATAATTTATGCGTTATCTGACCCTGTACCTTGTCCTCATGATGTCAGTTCACTTCTGTCAGTCTCAAACCGGGATATCTGACACTGGATTGTGGTCTCAATATATTTTTACCAAGTCTTTAAAAAACCAATGGTTCATCACTGGTGATTTGCAATATCGTACCTACGAACTTACCTCAGACTTTCAACAGTTTATCGCCAGGGCAGGAGTGGGTTATCGTCCCAAAAACACGCAACTGGATTTGGTGGCGGGCTATGCCTATTTTCTCAGCGGCCCGTTTGGGGAAAGCGAAACGACCAGTGGCGAACATCGTTTTCACCAGGATATCTGGTGGGCGAGCAATGTGGCGACTTGTTTCGAACTCAAACACAGGATTCGTATTGAAGAGCGTTTTGTGGAGGACCAGGATTTTAGAAGCCGATTCCGCTATACGCTATTTTTGAATATACCATTGAACCAAAAAACCATTACCGATAAGACCTGGTACCTGGCGTTGTGGAATGAGGTGTTTATCAATGGAGAAACCAGTACCGGACAAGGACAAGTTCAGTATTTTGACCGTAATTGGGCTTTTGGCGGCTTGGGCTATCAACTCAATAAGGCACTTAAATTTCAATTGGGTTATATGCGAGAGGTTACACCAAACATCAGCAAAGGCCAACTGGTCCTGACTGCTTTTCATAAGCTATAACCCATGGTGCCTTCGTGAATCTTCCAGCATTTGACTTCAAAGAAAGCATGAATTACAAATTCTCAAAAATCCGAATGCTAAATCATCTTAAGCCAGCCAGATCATCAACGTTCTCACAACCAGGCGGTATACCCGGCAATAAAGTTGCCCAGTAAGATCATCGCATAAACGATGATGCGCAGAAAATTATAAAACTTGATTTTCCGGATGTGCGCCTCCAGGTTTTGGGCAGTCTCCATCTCTGAATGTAAAGGAATAACGATGGTGAGCAACATGGCCCAGGTGGTCAGCACCAAAATCATGTTGACCAGATTATAGATCAATGCATCGGCATGAACGCTGAATAAAAGGATGCTGCATATAATTTGCGCAATCATCAATGGAACACCTATATAAGCCATGTTCACACTGTACTGACTGTGCCATTCGATCAAGGCTTCTCTTTCGAAATATTTAAATCCGGGATAAACACCATATTGAAAGATGATGACGATAACAAATAGGCTACCGTCCAATGCAAGCTTGATATGATCGATCAGGGTCCAAACCATTGTGCAATGATAGAAAAGAAAAAGTAAGAAAACTCGCTAATTATCGTGGATAAGGATTTCCGCACCACTTTTATCGTTTAAAGGCTCAAAAAATAAACGAGTTGTAGGAAAAAAACGAGATTCCATTGGAGCACCCGCCACCAATTCTGCTTCACCAGGTTTAGACATTCACTCGTATTGTCCTCTTGGGCATCAATGCGTTGGTGTAAAGGAACGAAAACCATCATCGTCAATAACCAGGTGGACAACACCAACAGTCCATGAATAATTTTGATCGTTTCAAAATGATCCATTACAATGATGTTATAAGCCGCTAGGACGATTTGAATGATCATCATTGGTGCAACGATCACAGTTATTTTTTTGGTGTAGATGACGTGCCAATGTCTCAAACCTTCACGTTCAAAATGAAGAAAACTGGGGTAAATCAGCAATTGGACCATCCATATCAATACCAACAATCCAAAATCGACCAACAATTGTAGGAGTTCGCTGAGATGATGTGGACTTACAATCATTACAAGATTATTTTTGGGAAGTTAATTGAAAAATTATTATTCCGTAAAATGCTGTTTTTTTACATCGGATTTTAAGTAATGATACGACAAGAATTTTGGAGGTGCTGCGACTTTACTAATTATTCTTCAGTGCGATCCATCTGAATAAATGTTCAGCTTATTCCAAACGCCCCACCGCATAAGCCCACCAGATCAGCAATGGGTGAATCAAAACCAATCTTACCCATCCTATCCAGGCGGGTATACACATCTCTCCCGCACAATGACCTTGTTGAATAAAATAAATATGTGACCAAGTAAAAGCTGCCAACATCAGGATACATAACCAGCTCCCCAGGCGTCTGTAGGTAGGAATGTAGCGATATAACACATGTTCTGACCCCTTTCGCGACCAAAGGGAAGCGGGAAACAAGACCAAAACAGCGACCAGTAATTCTAACCCACCAGCCAGCCAATTGATAAAATAAGGATAAGGAATGGCAGTTGGGATGACTTCTAAATAAACCGCTGGGGTAAGAAAGTGCATCAGCCCGGCAATGCTATACAATGCCACAAAAGGGTAGAGTAGGAGCCACTTTTTCATGTCAATCGCCAGTGATATTCGGTATGGACTTTATACAGGATAAAACCAAAGGGTATCCACCAAATAAAATCATTGGTGATCAAGGTGTAGAAAAACTCAAAGGGAACGTCTCCTTGTAGATAATTAAAAACAAAACCCAGCGGACCAAAAATCTTCCCTAAAAAACCTACAGCTACAATCGGCCAGTGTCTCATCGGGTCATAACTGGCCCACCAGTATCCCAGGCCATAGACACCTATTACCATTCCCATTCCTTGCCAGATCATAGGATGCTGTAATGGTTCCATTCCTACCCATTCAAAAAAGTGATGGGGAAAGATGACCACCCAGGCTCCCCACAACACATTGTAGATTGCGGCAATTCTTAGGGTCAATTTCATATTTAAATATCTTTGCGATATATACGGCGACGTTTATGTAAGACAGGGTCATAATCCTTCCACAAGGCCTGCACGGCTGTATTATCTTCTAATTCTGGATTGGTCTCGGCCAATTTGATCCCATATCTCTTGAAATTCAGACTGACATTCCTGAACATCATGGCAGTCACCCCTTTTCCTTGTAATTTAGGGTCTATCCCGATCAGATAAAAAGCGGCTCGATCATTTTTCTTTTTTGCTTTTAACAAGTGCATAAAACCAAAGGGAAACATCCTTCCCTTGGCCTGTTGTAAGGCTTTGGAGAAGGAGGGCATGGTAATCGCAAAGGCGACCAACTTACCTTCTTTGTCGACCACACATTCTAAAAAGTCCGGATTGATAAAGGGCAAGTATTTTTCCTTGTATAATTCGATTTGATAAGGTTGAATAGGAACAAAAGTCACTAAGCTAGAGTAGGTTTTGTTCAGTAATTCAAACATCTCATCTACATACGGAAGGATGTCCTTGGTGGAATTGAATTCTAAGGTTCTCAATTCGTATCGCTTAGCGATCAAATCCGCAAACTTGTTGATTTTGGGAGGTATTGGATCCGGTGTGGAGAATTTAAACTCTACCCAATCTGCACTTTTAGTATAGCCTAATTCTGTCAGATGCTCTTTGTAGTAAGGATAATTATACCAGGTAATCATGGTGCTTAATTCATCAAAACCTTCTACGAGCATGCCGGCTTTATCCATATTGGAAAATCCTACGGGACCTTCAACATATTCCAGGCCTTTCTCTTTACCTATACGGTGTACTTCCTCCAATAGTGCTCGGGTTACCTCAATGTCATCGATCATATCCAGCCAACCAAATCGCATTTTTGGTTTCTGTTGCTCATTGATTTCGATGTGGTTGATCAAACCCGCCACGCGACCGACGATTTTACCGTCCTTATAGGCCAAAAACAACCAACATTCGGCGTTTTTAAATACCTGATTTTTGGACGGATCAAAAACAGCCAATTCATCTTTGATAATAGGAGGGACAAAATATGCGTTGTCCCGGTAAAGGTCCATTTGAAACTGGACAAACTTTTTGATATCCTTTGAAGAGGAAATTTGTTTTACTTCTATCATGTCTTAAAGTCCGCGACCATCGTCACCTTCTGTATTCAATTTGTTTTTCTTCTTTTTCTTTTTCTTGGGTTCACCTGTACCATCCCAATCTTTTGTTTGCTTGATCTCTTCATCTTTGTGAAAGTCCAGGCGATAAGACATACCCGCATTGACCTGAAATAGACTGGGTGTATCTTTAAAATTAAGCGTACCGCTCACATCCACTTGCCAGTCTTTATTGATCAGATAGGCAACACCGCCACGACCCAGGTCATCACTGTAAAAATCGGATTTAAAGCCTTGGTACTCTCCAAAAATGGCCCATTTCCCGTTGATACTATGGGTCATGGTCAGGATCCATTCATAGGAGGGAAAATCAGTGGTCACCCTATCGACTATAAAATTCATGACAAATACCCATCGGCCCCAATTGTTCTGCGTGATCAAAGCAAACTTTGGCGATATGGTCGGATCCAGAGGTGGCGTGAATGGGTTGTTTTCACTGAAATTGAGGTTGGCACCAGCATAAACGGACACTGCCGGAATAAGATCACGCCAATCCAGGCTGTGATTGGCTTTCCAACTCAGTAGATTCACTTCTTTTTCTCCAAAAAATACCAGCGGGTCAAAAACGAGGTACTTGGCACCCAGCGTACTACTGGAAAAATTTGAAAATGAGGTTTCTGTGTTTAAGGATCCCAACTGATCCGTTTGGGTAGCTGCATCAAAACTCCCTATATAGGAAAACTCCAGCCTTTCGTTTAAAGCGCCGTAACGCAATTGAAAGCTAAATCCTGCAATATCTCTTTCGTACAACTGTAAATCGTGTTCCTCGGCACGGTAAAAAAGCGAACCTTCTACTTGGGCTACATTTTTACCTACTGCAAAAGCACCTTGAGATCTACCAGGGTTATTGGTATTGATGGTTTCTGTATATTGAGCCACAGACCATTGGGCTGATACCAACAATATAACCAGAAGACTGATGCGTTTAATCGCTATTTCCATAATCACTGAATATGAACCAAATTTAGTATTTCTTATAGAGTAACCTTGAAGCAACTTAGTATTTTTACCAAAACTATTGACAATTGCAGTTTCTTAGAACATTACTTATCATTCTCATCGTATTGGTTGGTCTACGCTTACTCTGGAAAGCTTTTGGCAAACAAATCCTCAGGTGGTTGGGAATGAAGGCCATACAACGCGTTCAAAAAAGTTTTGAAAAGCGTACTGGATTTTCTGGATTTTCTGATCAAGGCCAAGCCTCTTCTTCGGCAGAGCCTGCTCCAAGGATGAAGTCGCGTCCACGTGAAAAGAAAAAGGTGGGAGAGTACATCGACTTTGAGGAAATTGATTAATTTTCGGGTTTCATCGATTCCAATCTTTCATGAGTTTTAATGTCAAAAAATTACTGCCACACCTTGCCGTGTTCGTGGTATTTATCATTGCATCCCTTGCTTATTTCCATCCCGTTCTCAGCGGAAAGAAATTATTTCAAAATGATATCGTTCAGTACAAAGGAAACGCCCGCCAGTTGATCGATCATCGGGAACAAACTGGTGAGGAAACTTATTGGACGGATGCCGTATTCGGTGGGATGCCTACCTATCAATTAGGCGCCAGGTATGATTATGATTGGATTGACCAGCTGGACCGTGGTCTGAGGTTCCTGCCCAGACCGGCAGACTACCTTTTTCTTTACTTTTTTTCCTTTTATGTCCTGATGTTGGTCATGCGCGTGGATTGGAAAATTGGTTTATTGGGAGCCTTTGCCTTTGGATTCTCTACCTATCTGATCATTATTCTCGGTGTCGGCCACAATGCCAAAGCCCATGCCATCGCTTATTTCCCCTTAGTGCTTAGTGGTATCATTCTCGTATTTCAGAAACGCTACCTGCTCGGTTTTGTGGTGACTGCCCTGGCCATGGCGCTAGAACTACAGGCCAATCATCCGCAAATGACTTATTATTTGCTCATTGGCGTTGTTATTCTAGGCCTTGCTTATCTGGTGGACGCCATCAAGAAAAAATGGTTGCCACATTATTTTACGTCTATCGGAATCATGGTGGTAGCAGTGGTACTTGCCTTAGGCACCAATGCGGCTAACCTGATGGCTACTAGCGAGTATTCCAAAGAAAGCACGCGTGGCCCTTCTCCCATTAGTATCAACGCTCAAGGCGAAAATCTAACCCCTACACCTGGATTAGAATACGATTACATCACCCAATATAGCTATGGCCTTTCAGAAAGTCTTAATCTTATGATTCCTAGATTTGCCGGTGGAGGAAGTGGTGAAACCCCAGGTGAAGATTCCCAAACCGTGGAGTATTTGCAAAAGATGGGGCTGCCCAAAGCGGATGCCGTTGACTTTGCCAGCCAAATTCCAACCTATTGGGGCGCGCAACCTATAGTAGAAGCACCAGCCTACCTGGGCGTCAGTGTAGTATTTTTAGCTTTCCTTTCCTTATTTCTGTTACGAGGTCGGCTGAAGTGGTGGACCTTAGGCACGATCGTTTTGGCTTTATTGCTTTCATATGGTGACAACCTGGCCTGGCTGACCAAGTTTTTTATCAATAACATTCCGTTTTATAACAAATTCAGAGCGGTGACCTCCATTCAGGTATTGATCGAACTCTGTGTTCCTATACTTGCTGCGGTAGGACTGTATCAGTTTTTTAATGAACGTAAGGATGACCGTAAAAAAGCCAAGGCCCTGATGCTGGCTGCAGGTAGCTTCTGTGCCTTCTTATTGATATTAGCTGTTGGCGGCCAACTTTTCTTTGATTTTGCGGGACCAATTGATGCTTACCTGTTGAACGATGAACAACTGGGTAGTCCCTTTGTGGATGAGTTGCGCAGGGATCGATTCAATATGATGCAGGAGGATGTCTTTAAAGCTTTATTGTTTATAGGAGGTATCTGCCTGGGGTTATGGCTATATCTTAAAGGTAAATTTGCTCAAGAGTGGACGCTCTTATTGGTTGGGGTAGTAATTCTGGTCGACCTGGTAGGTTTTAATCTGAATTATGTCAATGAGGAAGATTATGTCACTGCCAGAGAATATGCTTTTCCATATCAAAAAACATCCGCGGACGATATCGCGTTGAAAGATGATGGACATTTTAGGGTTTACGACCAACTGGCTGATCCTGTCAACAGCGGTCGTGCTTCCTATTTCCACAATGCATTCGGCGGGTATCACGGTGCAAAACCACACCGCTTCCAGGATATTTTTGATTTTTACATGTTGGATCCGCAAGGACGATCTGCCGGAGTAAATGCAAGAAACATTGAGGTGTTAAGCATGTTCAACGTCAAGTATTTTTTAGGAGCCAATGAGCAGGGCACCATTGCGCAAACCAATCCACAAGCCATGGGCAACGCCTGGTTTGTAAATAAAGTAAAAGAGGTGCCAGACCAAAATGCCGAGATACAGGCTTTAGAACAACTTTCAGGGGATTCGCTGGCGGTCATTACTCGCCAACAAAAGGAAAAGTTGGGATTAAAGCAGGTCAGTAAGGACAGCACTGCCCAGATACAATTGACTTCTTATGATCCCGAGCGCTTGGTATATAAGACACAGAACTCCCAGCCAGGCTTGGCGGTATTTTCAGAAATGTACTACCCACACGGTTGGAAAGCAACGATTGACGGTCAAGAAGTACCAATTGCCAGAGTCAATTATGCCCTACGCGGATTGAATGTGCCAGCCGGTACGCACGAAGTTACCTTTAGCTTTGAACCAGAAGTTGTTGCTACTGGTAGCCTGGTGATGTTATTGAGTAATATTTTACTGCTGTTGGTGATATTGGGAGGTGTGATTTGGTTGTTTAAGAAAAGTTCATCGCCAAAAGTATCTTGATATGAAAAAGGACCTGCTGGTTGTTGCCTATTATTGGCCTCCTGCTGGTGGGCCTGGTGTGCAGCGCTGGCTGAACTTTTGTAAATACCTTCCTGATTTGGGCTATCGACTCACCTTGGTCATACCAAAGAATCCTGATTACCCGATCACCGATCTTAGTTTAAACAGTGAAGTGCCGACTGATATCAAGATCATACAAGTTCCCATTATGGAACCCAGCCGTTGGTTGAGTTCGCTTTCGCGAAAGCGGACCAAAGACCTGCAACGCGGTTTGATCCAAAAAAAGCAAGGAGCCATAGAACGCTTATCCTTATGGATCAGGGGAAACTTCTTTATTCCAGATGCACGTGTAGGCTGGAAAAAGGCAGTGATTAAAGCTACTGAATCTTACGTTGAGCAGCATCCATCTGCCACCGTGATTACTACTGGTCCGCCGCATTCTTTGCACTTGATTGGTTTAACGCTCAAACACAAACATCAGGATATCAAATGGCTGGCAGATTTTAGGGATCCGTGGACGACGATTGGATATCATAAACAACTCAAATTGGGTACAACTGCACGTAAGAAACACTTGCGTCTTGAACAGCAGGTATTGGACCAAACAGACCGATTGATTGTCACGAGCACACACACGGCCAGAGAGTTTGCTTCCAAAACCAGTACTCCGGTGGATGTGATTACCAATGGATTTGATATCCCCATCAATACCGCCAGTGCTCAACCTGAAGGTGATTTTGTTCTTTCACACGTGGGCACCCTGCTTTCTGAACGCAATCCAGAAGTGTTATGGGAATGCCTCAGCGAATTGACAGCAGAAAATGAGGATTTTGCTTCAGATTTTAAATTGAAACTGGCCGGTAATCTGAGTGATACAGTTATTGATAGTATAGGTCAACATGGATTGTTTAAATACGCAGATTTACTGGGCTACCTGCCCCATACCGACTCAGTGCGACTGATGTTTGAATCACAGGCTTTATTACTGATAGAAATCGATTCTGAAGATACCAAAGCCATTATTCCAGGTAAAATATTTGAATATTTGGCGAGTAGAAGGCCCATCATTGCAATTGGTCCTGCACAGTCAGATATGCAAGCAATGATAAAGAACACAAGCAGCGGTCAGTATTTTGGCTATGAGAATAAACAGGGGTTAAAAGCCTTCCTTATTGATATATATAAAGCCTACAAGAAGGGAAAAAATGATCCTGTAACGGCTTCTTCTTTAGCACCTTTCCACCGAAAGAACTTGACCCAACAACTCAGTCAAAGCATCCAGCAAACATGGGAATAGTGATGAAGCATAGCGCCTGGAATCTTGTGATCACTGCCGTAGGCTTTGTATTGGGAGCGATCAATGTGCTTGTTCTTGCCACCACTTACTTAGATGATGAATATTATGGACTGTGGGGCTATATTTTATCTACGGCGTTTCTGATTTTTCCGTTGATGTCCTTTGGGATACATAATACTATTATCAAGTACTACTCAAAATATCCAACCAAGGAAGAACGTGATGTTTTCTTGACCCAAATGTTGTGTTGGCCATTAGGGGTTGTCCTCTTTATAGTGGGGCTGATTTGGATATTTCAAACTGAGCTGCAACTGTTTATATCTTCCCGCAACCAGATGGTAGGTGATTACTTATGGTTGATTGTGGTGATCGGATTCTTACAAGCGTATTTTGAGATTTTTTATGCCTGGGTCAAGGTACATATGAAAACCATTGGCGGTAATTTTCTCAAGGAGGTTTTCTATAGATTTGGGGCAACGATCCTGCTTTTATTAGTCATGTGGGAACAAATTACCCAGGTGCAATTTATATATGCGCTAGCCTTGATCTACTTGTTGCGTATGCTTTTGATGATGTGGTTGGCTTTAAAGACTTATCGACCCCAATGGCGTTGGGGTAGGCTACAGGCGAGAAAGGATATTTTGACTTATTCCATGTTGATGATCGTGGCTGGTTCTGTGGCGACAGCCTTACTGGATTTGGATAAAAATATGATCAACCAATTCAGAGACATCGAATTGATTAGTTACTTCAATGTAGCGGTGTTTGTTGCCACCGTTATTGCAGTTCCAGCCAGGGGAATGGCCCAGATTACACATCCATTGACTGCAACGCACTACAATAACAATGATAGAGCTGCGATGGAAGATCTTTATAAACGCAGTTCGCTCAACTTGAGTATCATTTCAGGCTTTTTGATGGTGATCATTTTATGTAACGCGCAAGAGTTTTACCAGTTACTACCACCAGCATTTGAGGTCGGCATACCTGTGCTATTCTTAATTAGCGTAGTCAAATACACTGAAAATCTATTGGGAAGCAATAATGCCATTCTTTACAATACCGATTTATACAGAGTAACGCTTTGGATGGGATTGGGGTTGGCCTTGCTGGCTTTCCTGCTCAATCTATGGTTGATCCCGCTATATGGAATCATTGGTGCAGCCGTTGCAACTTGTGCGGCTTATGTGGGTTATGCCGCAGCCAAGATTGGTTATGTTAATTATAAACTGGGGATGCATCCATGGACTTCCAAAACCACTGCTTCGGTGTTATTGATTCTGATCAGCTTAGGAACCTTTTATTTTTGGGACTTTCCATGGAATCCATATATCAACATTGGAGCAAAAAGTTTACTCATCTGTTTGTACTACGGGATACTGATGTACTATTTCAATCTCTCTACCGAAATTAACGCCATCATTTTACAGCTATGGCATAAAAAAAGCCGATTTCTTTAGCGAAATCGGCTTTATAATTTGACTACTTGATAGTTTATCCACGGCGTCTGCTGCTGCGTTCTGTTCTATTAGAAGAACCTCTCGAACCACTGCTGGCTTTACTGCGTGACCCTCTTTGCGAACTAGTAGCTCTTGTATTTCCTCTAGGGTTAGTATTTCTTGACGCCCTTTGGGTATTTCTGGAACTATTGGTTCTGGTCGCCCTTTGCGTATTCCTGGAACTAGTCCTATTGGTAGCTTTAGGCGCTCTGGAAGATCTGTTAACTGTCCGCGCTGTGGTATTTCTACTGGTGCGGTTCGGTCTGGATTCTACCCGACTACGAGAATTATCTCTTGAGGTTCTGGCAGATGGTTTATAGACTTCACTTCCTCTGGTCGTATTGGCTCTAGGCTGACGCACCGTTCTGTTGGACTGTGCAGCGTTACCACGATCATTGGTCATTCTAGAACTTCTAGAGGTACGTGCCACATTATTTCTGTTCGCCGTAAGATTATTGTTTCCGACACTGGTCCTGTTACTATTCGTACGAGTAGATCGAGTTGCATTCTCATTTCTGCTACTGGTAGCACGCCCCATTCGGTTGTTGCTACGTCCGGCATTGGACCTGGCACTGGTATTTCTACTGGCCAAAGCTGACCTATTACTCACACTACTTCTTCCACTGTTGTTTCGGGTAAGGCTTTGTCTACCTCTAGAGATGGCTCTGCGGTTATTTCTGACAGAGTTGTTCGCTGCAATAGCACGACCTCTTGAGTTACGACGACCTCTTTCAAAACTACGGTACTGTACCCTGTCATAGGGACGGTAGAAATTTCTGCGTCCTACAGATGTATAACATCCATTATAATAGGTAGGTCTATTCCAGTAAACTCGGTGGTAAGACCATGAATATCTAATCGGATTATAGAACTGTCGGTAAGGCGTAGTATAAACTACACAACGATTAAATACAGGTGGATTGTAGTACACATGCCATGGTCTGTACACATAAACCCTGTTAAAAGGGTTTATGTAACCTACACAGTAATCAATATATCCAGGAGATCTGTAAAAGACTCTCAAATCACCCAATCGGTGAACATAACCATTTCTATAATTGATATTTACGTTACCAATCTGGTTGACCCTACCATAAGCATCATAGTAGATAGGTACTTCTTCTACTTGAATAACAGCTCCATAGGTATCATATTGAACGTAAGGATCATAATCATAGCCCGTATTAAAGGATAACTGCACATTGGGCGTATTGATTGACACGCCAAAATCAGGTCCATTCTGTAGGTAGTTAAAGTCAAACTGCCCATCAGGGAATACGGCAAACTCAATTCCGCCTTCGGTAAAAATAAAATTCTTAGTATAACCGCGGAATCGTGTTTCTTCAGTTGGTGTCTCTGCATAACTGGTGCTTAGTCCAATCAAAAAGACAACCAGTAAGGTAGATAGCTTTTTCATAATTAAGGTATTTATGCAAGACATCATTGTCTAACACTAAATACGAATCAATCAGCGTGCCAAAACACGAAAACGTTTGAGTTTGGTTATAATTACTTTGTTCGAAGAGGTGTTACAACTAATTGTTATAAAGTATTTTAGATAGTTTTATTGAAGTAATTATTGAAGCTTAAATTTTAAGGACAAAAAGAATGAGTATACGTATTCTGTTTGTTTTTATAAGATCTCAGGTCGGACTTTAGTGGTAAATGGATTGGTTTTATCATCGACAACAGCTTTACTAAATAATAATACGATAGTTTTTATCTATAATATTCAAGACAAAGGCAGACAAAAGCTTATTAATTTTAAGGAAATAATAGACCCCACAAACTTTATTAAAATACGCATATGAACAGATCTTCAGAAACAGACGGAAATGTTTGGGATATCAATGATTCCGAAGCAGCAGCCAAATGCCCTTTTATGGGTGGACCTGCCAGCAATACAGCTGGTAAAGGCACGCGCAACAGAGACTGGTGGCCTAACAGCTTAAAATTAAATGTCTTACGTCAAAATGCACCTAAGTCCGACCCTATGGATCCGGATTTTGATTACGAGGCCGCTTTCCAACAATTAGATATGTCGGCGCTGCGAAAAGACCTAACCGATCTGATGACTGATTCACAAGATTGGTGGCCAGCAGATTATGGTCATTATGGTGGTTTGTTTATACGTATGGCCTGGCATAGTGCTGGTACTTATCGCGTAGGTGATGGAAGAGGAGGAGCCAGTATTGGTAATCAGCGATTTGCACCTTTAAACAGCTGGCCAGACAATGGTAACCTGGACAAGGCACGACTGCTTTTGTGGCCAATCAAAAAGAAATATGGTAAACATATCTCTTGGGCTGATTTAATGATATTGGCTGGGAATGTGGCCATTGAGTCCATGGGCTTCCCAAAATTAGGTTTTGCTGGAGGTAGAGTAGATGCTTTTGAACCAGAACAAGATATTTATTGGGGAAGTGAAACCGAATGGATGGGCAATGAGGCTAGATATAGTGATAGTGAGCTCGAGGGAATGTTGGGTGCTACCCACATGGGGTTGATTTACGTGAACCCTGAAGGTCCCAATGGCCATCCTGATCCGCTTGGTTCAGCCAAAAATATCAGAGAAACCTTCGGTAGAATGGCAATGAATGATTACGAAACCGTTGCTTTGGTTGCTGGAGGTCATACTTTTGGAAAAGCACATGGAGCTGCCGATGGGGATCAATATGTAGGTGCTGAACCAGCCGGTGCCACTATGGAAGAAATGAGCATGGGTTGGAAAAACACCTATGAATCTGGCCGTGGAGATCATACCATTACCAGCGGACTTGAAGGTGCATGGACGCCTCACCCCAACAAATGGGATCATGATTATTTCAGGGTGTTGTTGGATTATGAATGGGAATTAACCAAAAGTCCAGCTGGTGCACATCAGTGGAGACCGACGGATGCTTCCAATCCAGATAAGGCGCCGATGGCTGGAGACCCATCAAAAACACAAGATTTGATGATGTCCACCGCAGATATGGCACTAAAAAAGGACCCTAATTACCTTAAGATTTCCAAGCATTTTAGGGAAAACCCAGCGGAATTTGAAGACGCTTTCGCGAAAGCGTGGTTCAAACTTACCCACAGAGATTTAGGTCCGATTTCGAGATATTTGGGTGATGAGATTCCTGAAAAGCAGGAGTTATGGCAAGATCCGATACCTGAATTAGATCATGACTTGATCCATGAAAGTGAGATTGAAGACCTTAAGGAGAAAATTGCTGAGAGCGGGCTGAGTGTAGAAGAAATGGTAACTACTGCATGGGCAAGTGCTTCTACTTTCAGAGGATCGGACAAACGAGGTGGCGCCAATGGAAGTAGAATCCGTCTGGCACCACAAAGCCATTGGGAAGTCAATCACCCAGAACTATTACACCCAGTGCTGAATAAGCTCAAAGACATACAAAAAGAGTACAATGACTCCTTAGGCGGTAACAAAAAGGTGTCTATGGCAGATCTTATTGTCCTTGCCGGAAGCGTGGGGGTTGAGAAAGCAGCTGCCGATGCCGGACACCATATCAACGTACCTTTTACACCCGGAAGAATGGATGCCACCAAGGAAATGACCGATGTAGAGTCGTTTGGCTATTTAGAACCCAGAGCTGACGGATTTAGAAACTTTTTGGGTGACGAGCAAAAGGCCAAAGGAGAAGATTTGTTGGTGGACAAAGCCAACCTCCTCACCTTATCGGTACCAGAAATGACGGTTTTGGTAGGAGGGATGCGTGCAATGAATGCCAATTATGATGGTTCAGACTACGGAATCTTTACCGATCGACCTGGTCAATTGACCAATGACTTTTTTGTCAATATCACGGATCTGAGTACCGTTTGGAAGTCTAAATCTTCGGCAGAACTATTGTTTGAAGGGAAAGACAGAGCTACAGGCGCTCACAAATGGACAGGAACCCGTGCCGATCTGATTTTTGGATCTAATTCTGAATTGCGTGCGATCGCTGAAGTATATGCCAGCGATGATGCCCAGGAAAAATTTGTAAAGGACTTTGTTTCAGCATGGTCCAAAGTGATGCACCTGGACAGATTTGATTTGAAAGATCAATTTTAAGTCACACATAAACTGATAGAAGAGCCTCTGATCATCCTTCAGGGGCTTTTTTATGGCATATCCTTACCGCGGGAGGCAATGTAGATCTCAAACCATTGCTGCAGACTCATATCTACCTCAAAGGATTTGACAGCTGATCTGATGCGCTCGATTTTGCCTGTACCCAAAACCGGAATAATCTGGGATGGGTGCATCAATAACCATTGTAAGAGCAGCTGATCCAATGCCTCTATGCCAATTTGCTCCCCTAAGGCTTGAAGACTTTGATGAATGCGTTTTTCTTTTTCAGTAGAGGGGTTAAATAGTTTTCCTCCTGCCAATGGCGACCAGGCCATCGGTGGTATGTTCTTGCTGATGAGATAATCAATATTCTGGTTTTCAAAATGTTCCAGTTCCAAAGGCGATATCTCAATTTGATTGGTCACCACTGGTTCGTCGCATGCCGACTCCAGGGCTTGTACCTGCAACGGAAGAAAGTTGGACACCCCAAAATGCAATACTTTTCCGCTGGATTTAAGTTGGTCAAAAGCTTTGGCGACTTCTTCTGGCTGGAAAAAGGGTGAAGGTCTATGCAATAGCAATAAATCGATGCGATCGGTTTGTAGCTGTCTTAAGGAGTCTTCTGCTTGTTGAACAATATAGTCAGCACTATAATCATAATATTTGACTCGGCGATCAGGAAACTTATCGGTGGCCAGTTTGATTCCGCATTTGGTGACCAGCTGCATTTGGTCTCTTAGACTGGGTTGCAAGGCTAAAGCTTTGCCGAAAGCGGCTTCACAGGCATGATTGCCATAAATATCTGCGTGGTCAAAAGTGGTGATTCCAGCTTCCATTACCTCTTTTACATAAGATAAAAGCTCCTGGTCGGTCATTTTCCAATCCATCAACCTCCAAAGGCCCAACACCATTCTAGAGATGACAAGCTCTGGGGCCAGTGCAATTTTTTCCATGCTGTTCAATTTATAGCCTGCAAGATAGGGAGGAATTTAGAATGCAACATGGATCAGTGAATTTGATCGCTGACTGAAATGAAAATCAATCCAGTTCATTGTTTATACTCTTGATTGCTGAAAAAGAAAGATTACAGAGTTACATTTATCATATATAAAGCTGTATTTTTGCAGCGCATTTAAAAAAGACAAACAAGAATGGCTAGCAATAGAACATTTACAATGATCAAGCCTGATGCCGTAGAAGACGGACACACAGGTGCTATACTTGAAAAAATCACAGCCAGCGGTTTTAGAATCGTTGCTTTGAAAAAAACACAGATGACTGTGGCTGATGCCCAGGAGTTTTACGCCATCCACAGTGAGCGTCCGTTTTTTGGCGAATTGGTGGAATTCATGACCCGTGGACCAATTGTGGCGGCGGTATTGGAAAAAGAAAACGCTGTAGCCGACTTCCGTACGCTGATCGGCGCTACCAATCCTGCTGAGGCAGCCGATGGCACCATTAGAAAACTCTTTGCTAAAAGTGTTGGTGAAAATGCCGTACACGGTAGCGATAGCGATGAAAATGCCGCAATTGAAAGTTCGTTTCACTTTTCAGGACGTGAGATGTTCTAAATTCAATCGAACTAACTTACAACAAAAGCCCATCTGTGTTCAGGTGGGTTTTTTTATTTCTAGTTGAACTATTGAGTCAAAATGATGGCCATACGATCAAATTGCCGTCTAGAAAGCAATGTTCTATTGTCCAATTCGACCTGTCAAAGTTCTAAACTTATCGGTCTTCAGTGCTTATCTGGCAAGCTCAGACGGACAATTTATTTTTATTGATATGTTGGGTTGTTGGAATTGATTATTGTACCACCAAGGAATTCGTCCTGTGTTTACCAGATCTGCTTCAGCCATTTTCACAGTAATTTTTAAAGCAATCGAGTATATACTGCCATCCCTCTGGACTGTCCATCATCTTATGGTAATTTTCGTATCCTTTTCCGTGGTTTTCAAAGTTGGCGTGTTCCAAGTCCATTAAGCAATGCTCATCCACACTTGAAAATCGAATATGCACTACACTTGCCTGATCAGCATCAGGTACAGGTTCACGCTGCGGACTGATCTGCCAGGTAAAATGAATTGAGCTGGGGGTGTTAACTTCCAACACCCTACCCCAATCACATCTAAAGCCATGTGGGCCAATTTCAGTACAGAAACCATTGGTGACCGGGTCAATAAACATTTGCTGCAAGTGATGCTGGGACCAAGAATATTCCTTTGGCCACCAATCCATCATATTTCCAACGAATAGTTCAAATACTTGATCCTGGCTACGATCGATTTGAATTGATTTCTTAAGTTCCATAAATGTAACTATTTGGCGTGACCCAGCTCTCTGTGTCCCATAGCAGGGAATAGGGGAGCCATTGACTGAATAAAATTAAAGCTCCAACTTTCTTTAAAAATAAATCAAATCTTCGTTCACCTTTAGACGGTCTTCAATGGTTTTGATCTTTAGGTGCATTTTATTAAAAAATTGAGTGCGATCCCTTTCTCCAGCATTGATCAATAACTTTGAATTTTTCATTTGTTTTGCGAAAAATTTGTCCAGTCGCTCGCAAGTAGGGATATGTTCGACTTTAAGATAAGTCAACACAGTAAAAGGGCAGAAGAACAGCTTTTGATTTTTAGTTTTGATCATTACCGTATTGCTCATCGTCAATAAATCGCTTTTATACAAGAGGTATTGGGTTTGATTTTGAGTGCCAGTGATGCTCTGCTCAATACTTTGTCTTTCTACACGATGAATAATTTGTCTCAAATCCTCGCAGATGGTTAGGGCCATTTCCCTGCTCAACAATCCAGCTTCATAAAAGTAAAAAACCTGTTGTAAATTTCCATTGATGGTATTGTCATTCCAGAATTCTATGATATCAATATTGTTGTAAACATCACCCAGGGCTCTTGCACTTTCAAAGAGAGAAGTAGGGGCTTGCTCTGTAAACTCTTGAAAACTCATTTTGGACATCTTTCCATCATCGTCCAAAAATTTGAGCCAGACATAACATTTATACTTTGTCAAATGAGAATCGGATAAAGTGTAAAACAAGGGAATATCTTTGGCTGAATACGTGATGCTGGAACTGCTGAGTTTAGTTAAGGGCTGTAGTTGCTCAAGCGAATTCCTAAAATAGGCCTCAAGCCCGTCTACATCTTGAATAGGAGGGGAGACATCTGCCAAGATGGAGTTTTGCTCGCCTACCTCGTATAACTTATTCAACGAAAGTTTAAAATGTTTGGCCAGATGTACGCTTTCCTCCAAACTCAAAACAGTTTTGCCATTGACTCTTCGATAGGCGGCATCATAACTGATGTCCAACACGTGCGAGATCTCATCGATCACTGAAAGTGTAGGTGGAAGTATTTGACGTATTTTACCTATGAGTAGTTCTTGCATTTTTCAAAGATAAATCGATAATCGTAAAATCGATTTGTGATTTTCGCAAAAAACTGAAGTATAGTGTTGTGTGAAATACAAGACTTGTATTATTTGAAATAATAAGCAGGTGTTTAAGATGGGTCACCCGCCATCCAAGAATGCCTAGACCTTATCTACCAGTTTAAATCTGATAATTTTTGAGGTAATGATAGACCTTAGGCAGCGGTAGCCCCATCACATTATAGTAACAGCCTTCTAGTCGCTCAACGCTAGTATAACCCAGCCAATCCTGCACTCCGTAAGCACCAGCCTTATCAAAGGGTTTGTATTGTTGGATATAATATTGAATTTCATCAGAAGAAAGATCGCCAAAATAAACTCTGGTCATGTCGTGAATGGTCTCCTGATGTTTTGTGCTGGTAAAGCACACCGAAGTAAATACCTGGTGTTGCGCGCCACTCATCGTTGACAACATTTCGGCGGCATGCTCAGCAGATGTAGGTTTTTCCAGTGCTCGACCGTCCATCCACACTATGGTATCGCTAGTGATCAACAATTGATTTTCTCTCAAGTCATGAAAAGCATCGGCTTTTAATTTGGCCAGATAATCGGTGATCTCATGGCCTGTTAATTTGTGGCTATATAATTCCTCCACTGGTCTTGTTTCAATCCTGAATGTGAGATCTAAACCTTTCAGCAATTCCTGACGCCTGGGGGATTGAGACGCTAGAATAATTTCTATATTTTTAAATTTCTCTGCCAGCATCTATAAGTAATATTTGATTCTAAAAATTCCCATTGACAGAATACCCAAAAGCAATATCACTTTCAGCACCACTGATAAGATCTTAAAATCTCTTACCTGGGACGCACTCAATAGTTTGATCCCCACAAATAACAACGGACCAATAATTAGAAAAATAAAGTAATGGGTGGCCCACTGATTCTCGTACAAGAATTCATAGACAAAAAATGCCAGCAGAATAACGACCAGAAATGTAAAGACAGCGATCCACTGCGCAGCTCTGGTTCTCCCTAATACAATCGCAATGGTTGTTCGACCTCCTTTATTGTCCCCATTAACATCCTCACAATCTTTGACCCATTCCCTGATCAGGTTGATCAAAAAGGCCAATACGGCAAATTCCAGCAATCTGGCCAATAAAAATTGAAATAAGCCTTGGGTTTCAGGTGATATAACTGGGTAGAGCTCAAACACTCCAGTAATGACAACGACCAACCCCACCAATAAGGAAATCAAAATATTGCCAATCAACAACATTGCCTTCAGGCTACTCGCATACGTATAAAGCAGGAAAGCCACCACAATGAATACGCTAGCCAATACAGGTTTCCCCAAACTATTGGCCAAAACAAAACCTAAAACTACAGCCAGACTAGTGAATACAATGTACAATCCAAAAGCATGACGCTCGCTCATATGGCGTCCGACAATAATTTTTTCAGGTTTATTGACTTGATCAATCTCCACATCATAAATATCATTGATGATATTTCCACTGGCCGTCAGTAGGGCAGTAGATGCAATGAGCATAAAGAGTTGCCAGTCCGCTAAGCCTAATTGGATACCAGAAGGCACCAATAAACCATACACCACGACCAATTGTGTAAGAATGGTCATAAGCACATTGGGCCAGCGTATGATATTGAGATACTTCTTCATGCGTTTGTGATTCTTTTATATCGAGGGAAGCTTGTTCCCATCTTGTGGATTCCACTTGCCTTGCACTTTAAGTACTTGTTCGATGATATCCCTGACACAGCAATCACCTCCTTTACGGTGGGAAATATACTGGCTTACGGCCTTAATTTCGGGAATAGCATCCTGCGGGCAACAGCCCAAACCGGCATAGCGCAGGGCAGGTACGTCTGGCATATCATCGCCCATATAAACAATTTCCTCAGGTTTTAGATCATATTTGGTGACGTACTCCGTCAGTTGTACCATCTTGTCATGAGCATTGAGAAATACATCTGTAACACCCAACCCCATCAATCTTGATTTAACCCCATCGTTGCGTCCACCAGTGATGATACAAACCTTGTAGCCTTGGTGCAAAGCTGCTTTTATCGCATAGCCATCTTTTGCATTCATTGTACGTAGGAGTTCGCCACTCTCAGAAATGAGCAGGCGACCATCCGTCAGCACGCCATCCACATCAAAAATAAAAGTGCTGATGTCGTGCAGTAATTCTTTATAGCTTTTGGGCATGGGTTTCTTGTATGGATTGGGTAATAGTTTTGTACATAGGGTGGTCAGAAGGTGGTAATAATGCCAAATGGGCCAAGATGGTGGATTGATCTTGGCGCAGTGCCGGTCCAGTTTGTGCATTTTTGGCCCCTAAATTCAAGGCTTTTTGCAAAGTTTCTTCCATCAACGGTTGCAGGAGTCCGCTGGGAATCTCAGCCTCTTGTAAAATAGTTTCTGCTTTGGTGTAGCAATGATTGACAAAATTATTCACATAGACTGCAGCCAGGTGTAATTGACGTCGTTGAAGTGAATCCAGGTGGAATCGCTTTCGCGAAAGCGAACTGGCCACTCGTTCCAATATTTTCATGGTAGATGAATCACTGGCTTCTAAACATAGGGCCAATTGACTGAAATCCACCGAACGCTTTTTGCTAAAGCTCTGGGGTATATAAAAGACTCCATGATTTTCGTGATCGGAAAGCGCTTGCATAGCTACGCTACCACTGGTATGAGCAATTATACTGTTTTGATGACTTAAACTGCTTGATACAGCGGGAACCTGATCGTCAGGAACGCATAATAAAATAAGATCCGCGTCCGGTAGTTGATCCAGGTTTTTGATCAAAGGGGCAGATACGAACTCCAATGGACGACCAGATCGGTTGTAGTAACCTACTAATTCCACTTCGGACACATCAGCCTTTGAACTTTCCGGAATTCCAGAGGCGTCAAACGCCCTGCAAAGATGGGTTCCCAGATTACCGGTGCCTATGACAACTATCTTGATCATCGTGTAAAAATACACATTGAAGGCCGACTCACAAGCTATGGCTGTACGGCTTTTGTGAAGTATCTTTGCAACCTGTAAAAAAGACCTATGAAACAACGTATTGTTGACCTGCTTTTTGGTACGAGAACCATGGCGGTTTTATTACTGGTTTTTGCCGCCAGTATGGCTGCAGGAACTATTATCGAAGATAAATACGATACGCCCACATCGAAGATCTGGATCTACAATACTTGGTGGTTTTCCCTGTTGATGTTGTGGCTCATGCTGAATTTTATAGGCAATATCAAACGTTACCAACTGCTGCAATGGAAAAAATGGGCTACGCTTACCTTGCACCTTTCATGGATTCTAATCATTATTGGCGCAGGAATCACCAGATATATTTCGTTTGAAGGGATGATGTTGATCAGAGAAGGTCAAACCGAAAACAGCTTTTTAAGCGAAGAAACCTATTTCAGCGCTGTGATTCAGGGCGAAGACCCTAATGGCAGACCCATGCAGCGCAAGGTGAAAACACCAGTCCTGTTATCCCAATATGATTACGAACGAGACTTGAGCTTTGATTTTTACGATCAGCAAGTTGAAGTCACCGTGGATAGTTTAATCTTTGATGCAGTAGAAGGCCTGAAGCCTTCAGAAGGTGATCAAGCTGGTCGATATCTCAAAATCGTTGAAGCAGGCAGTGGTACCCGACATGATCACTTGATCAAAGATGGAGAAGAAGCCAGTATTCACAATGTACTATTTGGCGTCAATATCGATCCAGAAGTCGCTGCGCAAAAAGGATTGATCAATATTACTGAGAATTGGAATGGGTATACCATACAAACGCCTTATGAAGGGGAGTTTTTACGTATGGCCGACCAAATGAAAGGTGAGGTCACTAAGGACAGTATTCAACCCCTGCAATTGCGATCCCTATACACGCTGGCAGGAATGCAGTTTGTTATACCAGAACCTATTAAACAAGGTGAAGTAGGGATTGTCAAAAGTCCTGAACCCACAAAAGCCCAAGCACATGGAATCCTGGCCACCATACGCAGTGGAGGAGAAGAAAAACAAATCGAACTTCTGGGTGGAAAAGGGATTATTTCAGACTTTACCGATCTGGAAATAAATGGACTGAAAATTTACTTGAAGTATGGGTCTATTGCCAGAGAGTTGCCTTTTGATATCCGCTTGAACGACTTTATTGCCAAAAAATATCCTGGAACTGAGAAAGCCTATGCAGCCTTTGAAAGTAAAGTCACCGTGATTGATGACGGGCAAGAGAAGGACGAGCATATTTATATGAATCATGTTTTGGATAAAGAAGGATATCGTTTTTTTCAGGCAGGGTTTGATCCAGATGAGTTGGGTACGCACCTCTCTGTGAATCACGACTTTTGGGGAAAGACGGTTACCTATACCGGTTATTTCTTATTGTATCTCGGGCTCATGGCGCTTCTGTTTGACCCCAATACAAGATTCGGCGAACTTAAGCGCCTGATTGATCGTGTAGAAAGCCGTAAGGCCAAGCAAGTTGTTCTAAGTTTAGCCATATTTTTAAGTTGTAGCATAGGGATTGCTCAAGAGGAATTGTCAACCGATCACTCTGGCCATGATCATTCCCAGCAAGAGGCACACTCCACAGCCATCGACAATCGGGAGTCAGTGAGCACTAATCAAGATGCAGCAACCTTGGAACAGCCTGCAACTGATCCTGGTGAAATTGATTTTTCTACCCAAAAAATGCCACCGATTCCAAGAGCATTTGCGGACAGTATCATCGTTGCTAATATGGTACCACTCGCTCAGGCCGAACAATTTGGTAGAGTAGTCGTCCAGGATGAAGGAAGGATGAAACCCATGTCCACTTTGTCCAGCGAGATATTGAGAAGACTCTCTGAAAGGGATTATTATGAGGCTAAAGTAGGTGATAGCGTTGTTCAACTAACACCTGAACAAACCATAATTAGTATGATGCAGTTCAGGGACTTATGGTTTGATGTACCCCTTATAAAATTGAATTACAAGAATGATTCGCTTAAAACCATTTTGGGTGTCGATAAAAGCACCAAATATGCGAGAGGTATGGATTTTTGGAGGAGGGCAGACAGTACGTTGGGAAGCTATAAAATCAGCCCCTATCTGGATGAAGCCAACACAGCTGATGTCAAGACCAGTATTCAGCAAGGATTTATAGATATCAATTACAGTGTAGGTTTATTAGATCAAGTGATTTCTGGATCTATTTTCAAGATTTTCCCTAAGCCAGGAGCTGAGAATAATCGTTGGTTTTCCCCATTGGAATTTGAGGAAGCGAATTACGAGCGAGAGATGGATCGCAATTTCGTGAGAGATTTTATCCCAGCCTACAGTACCTTATTGATCAGAGGGAATGCCACAGATGATTATGTAAATGCTAATGCAGCGTTGAACAGCCTATTTGAATTTCAACGTAATTATGGAGCAGAGGTTATTCCTAGCAAAGAAAAAATAGAAGCAGAAATATTATACAACAAATACAATATATTTAAAAACCTGTTTAAATGGTACGACTGGTTTGGGGTGATCATGTTGATCCTCATCATAGTGGAAATCATACGTCCCATCAAGCAAATGAAATGGATCATCGTCTTTCATAAGTGGGTGATTGTAGGCTTGTTTCTCGTGCATACAGCGGCATTGATCATGCGGTGGTACCTCAGTGGACATGCACCCTGGTCTGATGCTTATGAATCCCTGATTTATGTAGCGTGGGCCACCATGGCTGTTGGATTGATGCTTGGACGAAAGAGCGAAATGACCATAGCGGCTACTGCTTTTGTGGTGTCTATCATTTTATGGGTAGCACAGTTAAATTGGTTGGATCCAGCCATCGGAAACCTACAGCCCGTATTGGATTCCTACTGGCTGATGATACATGTGGCGGTGATTGTGGGAAGTTATGGCCCCTTTGCCCTGGGTATGATCTTAGGTTTGGTGAGCTTTATTTTAATGATATTTTCCAACCGTTCCAATGCCAAAATTATGGATTTGAACATCAAGGAACTTACCTATATTAATGAAGTGGCTCTAACTATTGGTTTGATCATGTTGACCATTGGGAATTTCCTGGGCGGTATGTGGGCCAATGAATCTTGGGGGCGTTACTGGGGTTGGGATCCAAAAGAAACCTGGGCCCTGATCACCATATTTATTTATGCCTTTGTCTTACACTTGAGGTTGGTACCCGGACTGAAAGGTCGGTGGACTTTCAACTTATGGTCTATCCTCGCTTTTTATAGCGTTTTGATGACCTATTTTGGAGTCAATTTTTATTTATCAGGCCTACACAGCTATGCCAGCGGAGATCAGATCATCAGTTACAAATTCATAGGTATATCCTTATTGGTTATCGCTGCTCTGGCGATCACTGCATATTTTCGCGAAAAGCGAGTGTACTCCAGGCGTAAAATTAAATAAGATGCTGCTTTGCATCTATCAAAATAAAAAAAAGGCTGTCCAAAAAAGTTCCTGAACATTATTATGGTCAAGTTTTTACTTGGACAGCCTCATTTGAATAGTGGTTGATCGATCAGATCAATTTAGACCCATCTCCTTTGAAATAAGAGAAATCATGATTATTCTGGATGCGTAACAAGCTTTGATAGATCATTCGGATGACATTCTCTACATCATCTCTGTGTACCATTTCTACGGTCGTATGCATATAACGCAAAGGCAATGAAATCAAGGCGCTAGGCACACCCCCATTGGAATAAGCAAAAGCATCTGTATCTGTTCCAGTTGACCGCGATGTAGCACGTCGCTGAAACGGAATATCATTGTCCTGTGCAGCTTCAATGATCAAGTTGCGCAGTCGGTTTTGTATGGCTGGCGCGTAGGCGATGACAGGCCCTTTGCCGATGGCAGCATCACCATTGGATTTTTTGTCAATCATAGGTGTAGTCGTGTCATGCGTCACATCAGTAACTATGGCTACATCAGGTTTGATAGTTTGTGTGATCATTTCGGCACCTCTCAGTCCGATTTCTTCCTGCACCGAATTGGTCACATATAGCCCAAAATCCAGTTGTTTGTTGTTTTCTTTGAGCAAACGAGCCACTTCTGCAATCATAAATCCGCCCATTCTATTGTCCAGGGCCCGACACACAAACTTATTCTCGTTGAGAATAAAGAATTGGTCAGGATAAGTAATAACGCAACCTACATGCACTCCTAGTGCCTCAACACCCGCTTTATCTTCTGCACCCACATCAATAAATATATTATCCTGTTTGGGAGCTTCCTCTTTATTTTTATTGCGTATATGGATCGCCGGCCAACCAAATACCCCGGTAACTATTCCTTTGTCTGTATGGATGTCCACACGTTTGGAAGGGGCGATCTGATGATCAGAACCACCATTACGCACCACATAGATCAACCCATCGTCTGTAATATAGTTGACATACCAAGAGATCTCGTCTGCATGACCCTCAATGACCACTTTAAACTTGGCGTCAGGATTGATGACTCCCACGGCACTACCGTAGTCATCCGTGATAAATTCATCCACATAAGGTTTGAGGTAATCCATCCATAACTTCTGCCCGTTCCACTCATAGCCAGTCGGAGAGGCGGTATTGAGATAGGATTCTAAAAAATCAAGAGATTGTTGGTTTAAAATATGCTTATCTGCCATTGTTCAAATTTTATCGGTGAAGATAATAATACGACCTGAAAATCGCTTAGGTAGGGGAAGCTTTCTTATTTTTGGAACGCTTTTGGTAAGCTAAATAGGTATGAAAAAGTCAATTGTGTTTCTCTTGTTGGTGGTCGTCGCTTTCGCGAAAGCGCAAAGCCCACAAGTTCCAGTACCTAAGGATTCTCTTAAAGTCGTCGATCCTGAATATTTTTACCTTGATGGCGACTCGATCAAAGCTATCGAGCTGGATGATGTGATGTTGTTGCAAGACTTGAAATTTACCAGCAAGTACGAGCGTATCAAGTATTTGATTTTAAAACGAAAGACCAAAAAAGTTTGGCCCTATGCCAAGATGGCGGCAGAGCGATTGCAGGTGCTGGATGAACGTTTAGCTTCTCTAGAAACTGTGAACGACCGTAAGCGATATTCTAAGATGGTGGAAGAATACATCGAAAAGGAATTTACGGCCGAACTAAAGAAATTGAGCAGAACCGAAGGACAGATCCTGATCAAGCTGATTCACCGACAAACTGGTGACACGGCCTACGATTTGTTGAAAAGGCTACGTAGCGGTTGGAGTGCTTTTTGGTTTGATAAGACGGCCAGTCTGTTTGATATCTCATTAAAGGAAAAATACGATCCAGAACACGTGATCGAAGACTTTTATATTGAAGATATTATTCTCAACCAAATCATAGAAGATCAACTCGAAGAGCAGCCACCAGCCATTAGTTTTGATTATTTTAAAGCGAGGGAGCAATGGAAGACTTATGAAGCCTCACTTCCTGAAGATTATGACAGTATCAATCTGGCTGCACGTGCGAAACGCATCCAGGAATACAAAGAAAAAAAGGCGCGTAAAGCACGTAGAAAAAACAAGTAAGGTATGGATGAGTTAAGGCGATGACCAACTCATCTTTATCCATAAAAAACCCTGGTATAGATTTTCTCTATATCAGGGTTTTTAATTTTTCAAAAACTTTAGTTATCAGTTGTTTATATTAAGTTAACTAAAGCACATCTTTATATTATTGAACCGCTTGAAGGGCATCGATATTTCCGTATCCAAAATTGGAATTACGATAAGGATAGAACTCACTGGACTGCTTTAATTTTTCCAACACCTGCGAACGGCTCCAATTGGGGTGACGACTCCAAACCAAGGCAGCGATACCTGCCGTAGTTGCTGTGGCTACTGAACTACCACCTACGTATTTGCGATCACCAGCATTGAATCCTAAGGTAGGAACCGTACGAGAAGCATCGCTAGCCCGCTGCATCACGATGGTAAAATCTATCGCATCTCCCTCATGGCAGATATCGCATCGATTGTAACCATTGTCCTTTACTCCGGTTACAGCCACCGTTTCACTCATACTGGCAGGGAAAATCACTCCATACCAATTGGTAAATGTTGTAGAAGTCCCACCGGCAGCAATGATCAATTTATTTCTGGAATAGGCGTATTTAACAGCATCTTTGATATTTCCGATACTCCACAGGTAACCTATGGACATAGAAATGACCCGTACATCACTGCGGTCACCCAATTGTCGCAAGGCATCGCTCACGCCTTTGCGTTCATGATAATCATCTAATAATACATCTTCTGTCCCTCTAAAAGCAACCATATTTGAATTGTAGGCTACCCCCACAGGCATGGCTTCATCATTACGCGGACTCGCGATAGCAGAAGCCATGGTAGTTCCGTGCCCGCAACGATCGTTGGGTCCGTCTAGATTATTGCTCCACCACCAACTTGAATCAATAAAAGTTCCGTGCTTTTGGATACTGCGTCCGTTGGAAGCTCCATCGTTGAATCGGCTTCCTAACAACGGCTGGTTGGCAGAGATTCCAGTATCGATCAAACCAACGGTAATGCCAGCTCCAGTAGAGTAGGCCCAAGCGTCATCGATGTTGTGCAGATCATAATTCCAAGGCCTCCAGGCGTTAGGGGAGATTACAGTGTAATCGGCTGAATTGATGGACTGACCGCTCTGGTCACAACCTGAACTAGATTTTTGAAAAGCTAGATCTGGATCCTTAAACTGTGCGTATCCGATCGGCTCTAAATACCGAATACCAGCTGTGGATTGTAATTCTTCAATGGTAGACAATTGAGATATTTTAAGTTCTACTACATTGAATAATGGATCTTGCTGGAGGAGAATCTCCTTTTTATCTGTAGTACCTTCATTGTCCATAGCCACTGCAATTGCGTTTTCTCTGGCCTGGATCAAGCGATCTGATCTTTTTTCAGAGAAATATTCTTCAGGTTGTCCATAGCCTAAACTTAGAATACCATCACCGTGCATAATAGCACTATACAATACATTGCTGGGCGCATGCGTCCAATCTACATCGCCTGTTTCTGTTAATTGAGTTTTGATAAAAGCATTGACTTCGGTTACACTGAGAAGTTTCTGGTCTGTCGAACTATCTTGCTCGGTCAATTGGGCTTCTTCATGTGTACAAGCCACAACCAAAAATAGTCCCATAAGTAAAAGAGATATTTTTTTCATGTTATAAGGGTTTTAATTGATGTTCTGAAATTATCAATTTTTTGGGACTATTTTAGGGATTTGTTAAGCAATACTGTTATAAATACATGATTTCACAACTGAGATTCCTAAGCGATCACATAATTATCCGTAAATCAATTTAATAGCAAGTGTTATAACTGATAATCGATTTATTATGCATTGCATTACATCAGAAAAAGTATAGATGACAGGTAAAAATAACCGCTCATTTGTCTCCATCTTCCCGACAGCCCAGGGGGAGGTTCATTATCAATTGTGAATTTTTATCCGTATCACCGTTAGATTTTAGCCATGTTCAATAGAAGAATGCATCTCGTCTTTGGAATTGATTAGCTCTTCAAAAATCAAGCTCGCAATGTGGTGAAATGATGAGAAGGAATGAAATAAGGGCCAAAGTCAGCCGAAAAAGGCTTGAACTTATTTTTTGTCCTCTTTCTTAGCTGCTTTGATCATGCGTCGTATTTGCAACCAGAAAACCTTGGTAGATTTTGATGAAGTCAGATCATAACTCAACAGCTCATTGACGTCTAAATCGAGATCATAGTCTATTAATTTGTTTCTAAAGCTACCAGTAGGTGAGATATATCCTAAACTCCAGTCTTTAAAAAGTCGTACCGACTTATCACCTTTCCAAAGTAAACTGACTTGATTATGCCTTTCATCTTTCAGAATGTTGTCATATAATTGAAGAATATCGCGTCGTTCACCTTCCAGAATTTGATAGAAACTGTCCTGATAGTATACTAGACAACCAGTAATTCCAAATTTAGCATTGTTTTCCCTGCTTTTTTCGACAATTTCATTGATCGCTTTTTCATCCATTGTCTTATTGGCTCTACTTGTATAATTAAGTTCAAAAATCAGCTTTTTCCTTTTGTATTGTGATCGATAGTCTGAAGGTGACATTTGGTATCGCTCCCTAAATAGCTTGGAGAGATAACTCTTACTGGAGAATCCAATCTCGTAAACAATTTCAGAAATGCTAAGCTCATCTTCAATCAATAGAGTTTTGGCCCGTTCTAATCGCAAGTATTGTACAAAATTGTTCACACTACTGCCGTATAGGTATCCGAAACCTATTTGTAGTTTTTTAGCAGTTAATCCAGATTCCAGCGCCAACTCTTTGATGGTATGTTCTAGTTCAAGGTTCTCACGGATATAGTCGTAGAGATTAATGATTTCGTATAATTCATCTTTACTGAGCGGACTCTCATTTTGATCGGGATTGTCTTGATTGCGTAAATGATCATCCAATTGAGATGCGATGATATTGTAGACGTTGGCCTCTAACATCAACCTGCCGATGATATCATTTCTCTTAAGATTCAATAGCTGGGTAGCAAAGACGGAAGTCTCTGGAGTAAAATCACCAATGTATTTAAACGATGCTTTCTCATCGAGTTCATCGGTGATACGTTTAATGGCCAATCTAATTGACTCCCCTTGTTGTGTGCGTTGAAGTTGTTTTTGATCAATAAAGATCACGCTAAGTTTAATCGGTGTGTCCGACGGGATGGTAACCTCACTTTTATCTGATTCTGAAGTAGATAGAATCACATTGTGCATGGGCTTGATTAAATTAGTTTCCTCTTCACTTTGGAACTGATGTTCAACTTGACCTTTAAGACTGTACAGCAAGTACAAGGGTTGATGCGACGGGTCATCTTTAATAAACCTTAGCTCCTCCGTCAGTTCAATATCATAAACTTTAAGTTGAAATCCAGGAAGAAACTCATAGGCTTTAACCTCTCCATAGCCTTTCTCATTGTCCAATTTCATCACTGCGCTTTTATCATAGGACTGAAAACTGCCTCCTAATAATTGGCTTAATGCTTTGAGTTCTTCAATAAAAGTTCCTGATTCAAGTATATTCATGGGGTAAGTTGATCGTTTCAAATTTAATAGATTCTCATCAAATTCAGTAAAATGTTGATATGTGTTACAAAAAATTGTATTTGTATTAAAAATTATGTGGTTTGAACTAAGGAATAACCCTAATGTGTTAAAAATCTTACAAAAGCTGGTCTATTTTTGTACATCAAACCCTACAAATTTATGTCAGTCCCTAGATCTACCAAATACCCGAGAGGAAAAATTAGTTTTCCTAGAATCATTCAGTTGTTTAATTTTTTAAAAGTCTTTCGACCAGAAACTCCATCTATGCCTTATCAGGATTGTTATGGAGAGGTTATTGCGCGTGAAAATTTTGAATTTGGTCACTGTATATTTTACAAAGATTTTTTGATTTTTGAGATGAAAGATGTGATGATGTGCGGCGGCCCCATGTTTGAACGTATCCTGACCGTAGTGGATAACTACTATCAAGGCAAGCCTGTATCCATGATCATACATCGTGAACATGAGACAATCATGTCCGTAGAGGCGTTAAGACAGATGTCCAGTAGAGAAGATACAGATTATGCCTTTGTCTCCAGCCACGAAAGATCCCTTGATGTCGCTATTTATGAAAAGCAGAATATTTCCAAAAGATTCAAGTATTTTAATCATATGCAGGACGCAGTAGAATGGGCATTGCGTTCATAAAAAAGCTTTAGCTTACTTTTCTGAATTTGAAAAATGAGACACAGGTGCTGGTGTCAAGTTCAGAAGATCAAATCACAGGCGTCGTTGTTTTTCCAGATGGTTTTTTTAGATGAAAGTAACATTTCCTTCCTGTACGATTGCTTAATTTTAAGGGTGTAATTGGTAGACCTAGTTGCCAAACAACTTCATTTATGCCTTTAGTACTTCAAACAGAATTATTGGGTTTTCCCTGGCCCACTCGTGATCCATTTCTTTTTTGCGTTCATCATCTAGACCACTATCCATCAGGTGACTCCAACATGCAACCGCCTGAGGAAACTAGACAGGGAAGAATTTTAGGTCAGGATTTTAGTCCTCAGCATGATTTCCGTATGTATCACGGCAAATCTTTCCCTGGATTCCCATACCATCCGCATAGGGGTTTTGAAACGATCACGATAAATCGTCAGGGGATCGTGGACCACAGTGACTCCCTAGGAGGGGCAGGTAGATTTGGTAGTGGAGATGTCCAGTGGATGACGGCAGGGAAGGGGATATTGCACTCTGAGATGTTTCCTTTGGTACATGAGGATCGTGAAAATACACTGGAGATTTTTCAGATTTGGCTCAATTTGCCCGCTTCCGCGAAAATGGTAGATCCACATTTTAAAATGCTGTGGAAAAATGACATTCCCTCTTTAGAACAAAAGGACCAAAACGGCCACAGTTCCATAATCCAACTGGTGGCAGGACAATTTGGCGATCATCACTCACCCGATCCAACACCAGATTCTTGGGCTGCTGATCCTAAGAACGGTGTAATGGTACTGGTGGTTGAAATGGAACCGCAGGCCGAACTATTACTTCCAAAAGTCGACTTACCTGAAGTTCATCGTACGTTGTATTTTTATAAAGGTCAGGAGTTAATTATCGACGACAAATCCTTAAAGTCAGGGCTAAGCATTAGTGTGGAACCTAGTCAAGATTTGATCATCAAAAATGGGGCAGAAGCTTCTGAGATATTGGTGCTTCAGGGTAAACCTATCAATGAACCGGTGGCCCAACACGGTCCCTTTGTCATGAATACCCAGCAAGAAATTCAGGAAGCTTTTTCTGACTATCAACGCACCCAATTCGGTGGATGGCCTTGGCCTGAACAAGAGCAAGTTCATGACAGAAAAAGCCCCAGGTTTGCGCTTCATTCAGATGGTAGGAGGGAAGTGCCAAAAAGTAACGACCACCATGACAACTAAAGCCAATTATAGCAGCTATATGATCTAAAATTTAAACGGACTAAATTAATTATGGAAATGAAGAAAATACTATTACTGTGCCTTTGCCTGGTGTTTGTTTTTTCGTGTAAACGAGAAGAAGAAACATCGCCTGAAAAGGAATCATCGATGCCGACCGAAGAGTCAATCTCAACCGAGATGAGCGAACAGCCACCAATTTATGAGTTTACAGCAGCTATTGAAAAGGCGCATAAAAAAATGGATTTTATGCAAAAAGATGCCTTAGTCTATGACCTCAAGGTAGTTTTTGGGGGGAATACCTTGCTGGAGGGAACCACTACCATGCGCACAGATGGTTCGCAAATACGTATTGACAAAAAAGATGGTAGCCAGATTTTTTATAAAGAGGGCAACGTATATGGTAGTTCGCCAGAAGCTATTGATCCCATGGCGAGATTTCATATCCTGACCTGGTCTTATTTTCTAACTGCTCCTTTTAAATTCAATGATCCAGGAACACAGTGGAGTAATGAGAAAAAATTAGCCTGGGGTGAGTCCGAAGTTCCTACAGCCAAATTACAGTTCAAATCAGGAACAGGAGATGCACCAGACGATTGGTATATTGTGTATAAAGATGAGTCCAGCGGCCAACTACTAGGGATGGCCTATATCGTAACTTATGGAAAAAGCCTGGAGGAAGCAGAGGAGGAGCCGCATGCGATCAAATATGAAGATTATGAGCTTGTAGATGGTGTTCCATTGTCAACCCGCTGGAGCTTTCACATGTGGAATGAAGAAGACGGATACACAGAGCCAATTGGGGAAGTTAATCTTGAAAACATCAAATTTGTATCGGCATCTACCGTAGATTTTACCATGCCGCAAAACGCCCAAACCATACCACTTCCTGAAGAATAAGCTATTGCTTTTCTTATTGTAAACGATTTTTAAACAGTATTTTACGTATTGTTTTACGAATTGAAAGCTGCTGAAATGAAAAGTTCAATGGTCCAACAAATTGATCAGTAATAAATACTGGTCATCGTTTGCGTTTTAGAAGATTTATCAAGTAAGGACAATTATTATGCGAGAGCGAACTTTCTCCAGAATGCGATAAAAACCTTCTTTAGTTGCAAATAATCAAATACGCGTTGAATGAGTTACCAAAAAATGCTTGTTTTTTTGCGTGAGTTATATGGTTGGGTATGGTGTGGAAATGAAAGAATTGGTATCGTCAATTTTGGATAGCGTCTAATTGTATTACAAAAAGCGAGATGTTTCTTATTGAGGATTAAACTCGAGCAGCAAATATTTGATGACAACAGTACCTAAGTTTCTAACAAAGAAATAAATATGATGGGATATTTTATATAGTATACCATTATTGATACTGAAATACTGAACGTGTCGCAAATTGACTTTTATAGCATTGCTAGCGATTTAATACACTGGCGTGTTGTTAGATCTGCAATTATGTAAAATGCAAGTCTCCATCAATTTGCTATAGTCAACATTTGAACCATAATGCATATTATGTCAAATAGAAAATATTCAAATAGCTTGGGACGCAATGTTCTATATATTATTCCTCTTCCTTAATTTTATCAACTATGCCTGTATAGCGGATAAAACTATGTGCTGCACTATTGATGTATACCGTGGCAAAATCGCCTGAATAGATTTTCAAATCAATATCCATGCTTTCTGTATTGTTTTGTGTGGTCAGCTCAACCACCAGTACGTTGTTTTCTTCGTCGGTGACCACTTGCAAGTTTTTAACCGGACCTGTAAAATTAAATGGGCCATTGATTTGGTTATATCCTCCACCGCCCAAACGTCGTTCACCATAAAAGGGTAATGCCATTTGAACTTCGTCGTCCTTAATTCGTAAAGAATATCCCTGGCCTTGCAGGTTGATGCGATTGGCATTATCACCACGTTGGATCAAGATATCATTGGCTACGCTGTTATAAGCTGCTGTATTCTGCGGACTCGCACTTACCGCGTCAAATCGAATGCCCTCGTTTGACAAGGCATTTTTTAATGCTAGGCGTTCACTGCTACTTTGAGCATTTGAATAGCTGGATTTACATTGCACCAAAGTCATCAATACCACTAAACAACTTATATAAGAGCCTATTTTTCTCATCGCTTTTTGTTTGGAATTTAAGCAATTTGTAGAAGTATTCCTCTTAATTTACATCCTTATTGGCTACTGATTAACAGAATATTAGGAGTAAAAATCTGATGATTTAATTGAACAATGCCGTCGTCATCGTTTGAGTGCCACGTGACCGGTGATTATTTGGTCATTGTAGTAAAGTTTATACCAATAATCACTACTGGGCATAGGTTGATTGCGATAGGTGCCATCCCACCCCACTACCAATTCATTGATTTGAATCAATAACTTACCATACCGATCAAAGATTTCCATTTTTGCCCCAGGAAATGCTTCAATATTATACACCTCAAATGTATCGTGAAATCCATCTTGGTTTGGAGTGAAAAATTTTGGAATTTCGATACGATTAAACTGTCTTGTAACGATCTCACATCCCGAGGTATCCCTTACGTAAGTTGTGACTTGTAGAAATGTACTGATGTCAAAAACGTTACTACGGGTGTAATTAAAACCATCAATACTGTATAGAAAACTTCCATCATCATTAGCAGTCACCACGGTTAACATGTCTCCTGTCAATTCCAAATTTTCAATCATAGGTATTTCTATGATTTCCACATTGAAAACAGCGGTGCTACTACAACCTTCTGCATTAGTTACCGTACAGGTAAAGTTTCCAGCGCTAGAAACTTCAATGGTCTGCGTATTTGCACCAGTGCTCCAAGCATAAGAAAACCCACTGGCTCCTGGGTTCAAAACAACGGATTCACCTGGACATATTTCAATATCTGCCCCTGTGACAGAAGGAGAACTATTTACTTCATAGGTCAAAGCTGTTCTGGAGGAACTCACACAACCACTCGCTTCGTCCACACTCTCTGCGTAGTACACTCCAGCTGCATTTGGGGAATAGGCATTCGTATCACTGGCCAAAATCGTTCCTCCAGTAGTTGAGTCATACCAATTTATAGATATCCCGTTGGTATTAGCTACTTCTAGGGATAAATTTTCACCATCACAGGCAACTACGCGATCTTGTATAGGCGTTGGTTCTGCTACCACTACCCTTCTGAATTCGAATGCGTTAGAAAAATTGACACATTGCGAATTGTTGAGATTGATAGCATCCTCGGCGACCTTTACCCTGTAAAAACTTGTCGAATTAAGTACAGGCGTTATATAGTTGGGATTGGTTGCGCCTGGGATATCTGTATAATTGACGCCATCGCTACTTTCCTGCCATTGATAGGCTGGCGAAGCATATACACTAGTAGTGGTAGTGGTCATCAATGTATAAGCTTGCCCCTGCTCATTTTCACAAAGAAATACTGTGTCGGCTCCACCTGGTTCGGATACATCGATGGCATCACCACAGGTTCTAAATTCAATGTCATCTATAGCCAGATCATTCCCACAACCACCTGCACCTTCATTAATCAGTTTTAGTATACAACCATTTTGTCCAGGAGCGGTGGTAAAAGTCAAACCGTATTGTACCCAGGTGGGCGAGGGATCTGCCAGGCGTTCCATCATGACTCCGTCTGCCAACAGGTTAGTGTCTGTGATGTCCCAAATTTGAAACCTTACCTGGATGGGGATTTCCGTGTTACCGCAAGGATTATTGGCCCCTAAAACATTGATTACCCAACTACTGAACTCATAAGGTGTGTTCTCACACAATCCGTTGATGGGTATTTGGTAAAAAATACCAGCATTGAAATCAGCATTGACAAGCAACATGCGTCCCTCCTGATCACCCGTATGATCTGGAGCATTCCAAAAAGAATTTAACTGCTGCATGTTACTGGAAATGGTATATTCTCCATCCTGGACAGCACTATTCACATATCTATACGTAGTGACAGTATTAGGTAAAGCTGGACCATTAGTAGATCCTTGTCCGAATGTTTCCTGAAATATGGCATCTCCACTCTGTCCGGTACAGAATCCCAATTGCGCTTTCGCGAAAGCGGACACCATCAACAGGCATAAAAACAGATAAATCTTCTCTTTCATGGTCAAAATATAATACTATACATGACAATACCCACCATTCATTTTTATCATTATCTGACCTAAATCAACATCAAAACGTCGATTAACGGTAAAAACTTAACTTTTATCTAATGTTTCTTAATTAAAAGTAATTAGAATGTAAGATGTTTGTATTCGCACAAAGCTAAAGACTAGTTTTGCAGCAGAATACAACTGATCAATTCTTTATCATATGAATACACTTTTACGCGTAAAACTGATGGGAAGGTTATGCGCCATTTTTTGGGTAGCCCTTCTTTTTCCGATGAGCCAATTTGCCCAATGTCCCGATGTTCCAATTTCTCCTCAGAACGTTTGTGATGCGGCAGGCTTTAATTTTAACGACCTGGAGGCATTTGCCACAGACAATGGCGACGGAATACGTTGGTATCTGAACAGCATGGGTGGAACCCCAATACCGGGAACACAACTTGTTCAACCAGGAACTTATTATGCGGATAACGACTCAGGGGACTGTGCAATGCGTCCTTCGCTTACGGTCACCTTTACGGTTCCTCCTACTGGACAAACCTTAGATGGAATTTTCTGTTCCAATGAAAATCCGACGGTTCAAACTTATATCGATGAAGTATTGGCCAATAACATACCCATGGGCGGAAACGTCGAAATCTATGAAGATTTTGGACTGAGCATGCAAGTGATGCCAGGTACTGCACTGGTGGGGAACGATAATTATTTTATTGTATTTTCCGATGGTACTTGTCGCAGTCAAATTGAAACTGGAAGTTCAGCCGTTTTTCAATCCCCAGCAGCTCCTACTCCACCAGCGACTCAGGAGTTTTGTAGTGATACTAATCCTACCGTAGCGGATTTAGATCCGGGAACCACGGACAATTTCAATTGGTATGAGGCCTTGGATTCTTCCAATGAGCCTATTCCGCCAGCATTATCGCCCACCGAAGCCTTAGTGGACGGAATGACCTATTATGTACAAACGGATAACTTTTTCTGTGATAGCGATATCGCCAGCGTAGTGGTTCAAATTGACGATCCTAGAGATCCTGGAACCGATGGCGCAGTAGAATATTGTGAGGACGGTATTCCCGCCACCGACATAGACTTATTTAGTTTACTAATGGGAACGCCAGAGTCTGGTGGTACCTGGACTGGTCCTTTACCCACATCTAATGGAGATCAGGGGACCGTTAATCTTTCCGGCCAAATGGTCGGCACTTATACCTTTACATATACCTTGATTGGAATGGGAGGTTGTCCGGATGCGACGTCCAATGTAATTATTGACATAGTTCCTATCTTGAGTTCAGGAACGGTTGCTGCGACTAACCCAGCTAGCTTTTGCGAGTCTCAAGCACCAGCTGCTTTTGATCTGTTTAGTTTATTAGATAATGAGGATACTGGTGGTGTATGGACTATGGGAACCGCTTCTACTGACCCTGTTGTTCCTTCGACTGTAGATTTAAGCGGGCTTACCCCTGGCACCTACGATTATACTTATTTTCAGAACCTCAATCCAAACCCTTGTCCAGAAGAATCAACGAGCGTTCAAGTGGTAATTTTGGCCGATCCTAATGCTGGTACGGCGGTACCGACAGAGTTTTGTGAAAATGATTTGGCTGCCAACTCTCCGTATGACTTATTTAATTCTTTAGATGGGTCTCAGGATAATAATATGGGTGTGTGGACAGATGCGATGAATAATCCGATCCCCAATACAGTAGACATTACAGGGTTTACGGTGGCTGGAAGTCCGTATTCTTTTACCTATACCGTTGATAACGGCTCCTGTACTGATATGGAAACCATTACGATTGAGGTCTTGCCAGCTCCAGAATCAGGTAATTACGTCGGAACACCATTCCAAGTATGTGAGGATCAAGCTGCGGCAAATTCGCCTTATGACTTGTTCAACTTACTGGATGGTACCCAAGATACCAATGGAACCTGG
>NZ_RMVE01000006.1 GCF_003865345.1 Nonlabens xiamenensis
AAGGCGGTAAAGCAGTTAAGAAAGTAACCACTGCCACCACTGAAGTAGGCAAAGAAGTAGCAAAAGATGCAGTAAAAGGTAAACCAGGTGCAGGTAAAAATGAAAAGAGAGGTGCTGCAATAGGTGGTGCTGTAGGTGGTGCTGCAGGATTCCTAGTGCCTGATGGTCCTGCAATGGTTGCAGGTGAGATTGCAGGCACTGTTGCTGGCTCTAAGATTGGTGGTGCTATCGGTAAGAAGTTTGACAAGAAAAAGAAAGTAGAAGAGGGTAGTGCATACGGTATCTACAAAGGTGATGGTGTAGATAAGGTTAGAAACAGAGCAAAGAAGGCAGTTGATCATCAAAGAAAGGGCACTCATGGTGATGATCATGAGTTAGATACTGAGATGAAGAAAACACAGAAGAGTGTTGATAAACTTAATAAGGTAGGTGAAAGACTCAGAGCAGACACTGCTGCTAAGAAACTAGAGAAGAAAGTAAAGTCCTTAAAGAAAGAAGAAGTTGCAATTTCGGAAAAAATCAAGTATGATAGTAAAGGATCTTCTATGGATTACTTCCTAGGTAAAGATCCTAAGAAGACAAAATACTATAAAGACCAAAAGAAAAAGAAGAATGAGGACTGTGGTTGTAAGCATGAATCATTCAGCGATTTCTTAAACGAAGGTAACCGCACAGGTCGTATGATGCAAAAGTCAAAGACTCAGGTTACTGGACATATCAGTGCTGACCGTGGATCTGACGAGAAGAAAAATCGTGAGGGTCGTAAGGGTCTTGAAAAAGACTTGAAGAAACACGGTATCGGTCACAAAAAAGGTGTGGGTGAATACAAGTATGACAGTGGAGAAACTGGTCGTGAAGTTTCCTATCAGACCTCAAAACCTGATAAGATGTCTAAACGTCGTTTTGGTAAAGTTATGCGACGTCTTGGACGTAAACATGGACAAGAGTCTGTGATTACTAAAGACAAGGATAAACCCGCAAAGTTACACACTACCGAGAAAGGAAGCAAGCAAAAGTCTGAGACTATTGGAAAGACTAAGGCAGGCAAGCATCCCGCAGGGTATGGTGAAACTTCTGGCACTAAAGTCAGAAGTGGTAAACTTCCTAAGAAAACTAACAAATCATCCTATCACTATAGTTAATCATGCCTATTCATAAAACTGACAAAGAGGGATACGGTATTTGGCAATGCCAGTATTGTAACTTCACTGCTCCGAAAGGACATTGGAGACCTAAGACTTATATCGAAAAGCATGAAGAAAATTGTCCCAGTAAACCACGATGAAAAACTTTGCCCAATACATAGAAGAAGACTGGCAGAAGAAGTCAGGTAAAAATGAATCAGGTGGACTTAATGAAAAAGGTAGAAAGTCGTATGAGCGTGAAAACCCAGGAAGCGATCTTAAGAGACCTTCAAAGAAAGTTGGCAACCCTCGTCGAGCAAGTTTTTGTGCGAGAATGAGTGGCATGAAAAAGAAGTTAACGTCTAAGAAGACAGCATCTGATCCAGATAGTAGAATTAACAAGTCGTTGCGTGCATGGAATTGCTAAGATATGGATTCACTCAGAAGAGAGGAGTGTGGTAAGTGTGGAGCAGTATGGTTAAACGGACAACTAAGATGGGGGACAGGAAAGGAAGGTAAAGAGGAAGACTTGGCAGGATTGGTATGTAATAATCTGGGTGACCACCAGTGTATTAATCCCAAACGAGGCATTGAATCTGGTCAAACATGGGAATATCGTCGTGGTGTAATTGATGGTATGATTGCGGGAAGTAAGGCAACCCTAACACGACTAGGTAAAAATACGGATGATCTGCTATAAATAAAAGAAACAATAAACATGAAGTTACTCAACACTTTATTCCTCAGTGTATCGGTAGCAATCCTTGACACCCTTTATAAGGGAAGACATTTTCAGAGATTTTGGGTGCTTGAAGAGATTGCTCGGGCACCCTATTTTGCTTTTATAAGTGTATTACATCTCAGAGAATCTTTAGGTCTAAGGGGTCAGGTGCACATAGATCTAATGAAAGAGCACTTTGCTCAGACCTTGAATGAGACAGAGCATCTAGAGGAGATGGAAAGAAGAGAAGGTAATAAGTATTGGATAGATAGATTCTTTGCACGTCACCTAGTTTTATTCTATTACTGGGTAAACGTCATCTATTATATGGTTGATCCTATCAATGCATACGACCTATCCGAGAAGATAGAGTGGCATGCAGCAGATACATATTCTAAATACTTGGAAATAGATCCACAGGATGAAAAGATTTCTGCTATAATGCAAGATGAAATCCATCATGCTCAGGAATTATCCCAAGCGATTAGACTAATTACATGAAATCTGAGTTTATCCTAGTTGCATGCTTTCTACCACTTGCTATTATCTACATAGTAATGAAACTTGCTGTATGGATGACTGCCGTAAATAACGAATCCAATTATGTCAGCAGAGAGCCATTTAGAAAACGAGGACCCTATGTGGAAAATCCATATGCGGACGTTGATGAAGAGGAAGAGGAATTTACAGATCGCACAGACTATAGATGAGATCCTTCATCAGTATTATGTCGTAGAGAGAGGGATGCCTGTCCCACAATGGAAGTCAAATAAAAATCCACAGTGGTGGATTGACTATCTGGAATCACTATGCCAGTAGTCCATTCAGTCAACATAATGATACTTATATTGGTGATATCAGTTACTGTTGTTATCGCCTATATATTTAAGTATGCGTTTGAGGAGATGAATGATGGGAGCGATGACCCCACCAAGCAGGAAGAGTTGTTACAACTTCCGAGTGATCGAGATCAACAGAGTAGTTGACGGTGACACTATTGATGTTACAATCGATCTTGGGTTTGACCTTTACAAAAAAGAAAGAGTCCGTATTGCAGGTGTTGACACTCCTGAGAAGAGGACTCGTGATCTAGAGGAAAAAGCACTTGGAATTGATGCGACGAATTGGCTTAAAGATAAACTGGAAGGAGCTATTGATGGCGATGACGATCTTGTTATCCGTACTGAGTTGGATGGCGGTGTCGGAAAATACGGACGGTTACTGGGGTGGTGTTACATCGGGGACTCCGAAGTTTCACTCAACGAACAAATGATTGACGAAGGATACGCATGGGAGTATGATGGTGGCACGAAGCAAAAGAATTTTGACGAGCTTCGTGAAATTAGAAAACAATTAGGCACACTTGTATGAGAAACCCAATCAGAGAAAGAATGATTGATGCCTTGATCCAACATGCAAAGGGTCAAATCATCAAACATAAAATGAATGTTGAGATTTATCTCAACCAACCTGTAGGTATCGGACAGCATCCAGATGTAATGGATGCAATCGAGAAAGAAATACAGGCAATCGGAAAGTATCATGAGCAGATTGAGGTAATCTCTAATTACTTTAACGACTAACAAATGTCTATAGATAATCCCGATAGACCTGATTTAGATTTAGAAGAAGGTGATTGGTATTGTTCTATGAATATGGGAATAGATGAGGTAAGACTTGCCTATCAACATATATCTTTTGCACTAGAAACATGGCCAGGATCTCCTGCTCGTCCACCAGAGGAGCAGGAATGGTTAATGATCATGAAGTCTAGACTCTTTGCGATGATGACAGAATACGCATTTACAGAATTATGAGTCAACAGGACATCTACCTAGGTAATCCTAACCTCAAGCGGGCAAACGTTGCACAAAACTTTACCGCAGAAGAGGTGCAGGAGTTTGTCAAGTGTAGTAAAGATCCTGTTTATTTTATTACTAACTACATCAAGATTATTTCTCTTGATGAAGGACTTGTGCCGTTTGAATTATATCCGTTTCAAGCGGATATGGTTGAGAAGTTTCACGAAAACAGATTTAATATTGCAAAACTACCACGACAGTCAGGTAAGTCAACAGTTGTTACTGCCTATCTGTTGTGGTATTCTATTTTCAATGACAACGTAAACGTAGCAATCCTTGCTAACAAGGCAGCGACTGCTCGTGAGATGTTGCAACGTCTACAATTATCATATGAAAATCTCCCCAAGTGGCTCCAACAAGGAGTCGTCAACTGGAATAGAGGATCACTGGAATTGGAGAATGGAAGTAAAATCATGGCTGCTTCTACTTCCGCTTCTGCTGTCAGGGGTATGTCATTTAACATTATATTTCTTGACGAATTCGCCTTTATTCCGACTCATATCGCTGATGAGTTTTTTAGCTCTGTGTATCCTACTATATCCTCAGGTAAGTCAACTAAGGTTATAATCATCTCTACCCCTAAGGGTATGAATATGTTTTATAAACTCTGGCATGACGCAGAGTTAAAGAGAAATGAGTATGTAACTACAGAAGTGCACTGGTCTGAGGTGCCAGGTCGAGATGAAAACTGGCGAGAGCAAACTATTGCCAACACATCTGAAGAGCAGTTTAACCAAGAGTTTGAGTGTGAGTTTCTAGGATCTGTCAATACACTGATTACATCAAGTAAGTTAAAGATCCTCACATATGATGATCCTTTGACTAGGAATGCGGGACTTGACATATATGAAGAGCCTGTTGCGGACAATACATATGTGATGACAGTTGACGTAGCAAGAGGTATTACAAAGGATTACTCAGCATTTATTGTATTTGACACTACCACTATCCCATATCGCATCGTAGCAAAGTATAGGAATAATGTAATTAAACCTATGCTATTTCCTAATGTAATTCATCAGGTTGCATGCAGTTATAACCATGCGTATATCATGGCAGAGGTAAATGATATCGGCGGTCAGGTTGCGGATATCCTGCAGTATGATCTTGAGTATGACAATCTATTGATGTGTGCTATGCGGGGACGTGCAGGACAGGTTGTGGGACAAGGATTCTCAGGTAGTAAGACACAACTAGGTGTCAAGATGAGCACCACAGTCAAGAAGACTGGATGTTCTAATATGAAAACATTAATTGAGACAGATAAACTAACCTTCCAAGATTATGATATAATTGCAGAGTTAACTACTTTTATACAGAAAGGTCAAGCGTGGGAAGCAGAAGAAGGTTGCAATGACGACCTCGCCATGTGTATAGTTATCTTTAGTTGGTTAGCAACATCTGATTACTTCAGAGAGTTGCATGACAATGACGTTAGAGCACGTCTGTATCAAGAGCAGAAAGAGCAGATTGAAGCAGACATGGCACCCTTTGGTTTCATCGATGATGGATTTGAAGAGGAGACGTTTGTTGACAAAGATGGCGATCGATGGCATACTGATGAATACGGAGACCGATCTTACATGTGGGAATTTAGATGATTTTTTTATCCTGTCCACCAGTCTATACTTTACCAGGTACTTGGACAAAATGTAATGCGGTTATCCCGCATGCCAACTATGATCCTAATGTCACACTGATGATCTCTATTGCAGTCATTACTGTGTTGTTTATTTTCTACGGAATCAATAAGGCATTCTTTAATAATAAAGGATTGGAAGATCCTTTTGACGACCACGACGATTAATGAAAGTCCCAACCCTGCAATCATTAATGAGAAAGTATCTACTACTTCCTAAAAAGAAGTTGTGGATTGCTGCTCTGAAAATGAATCGTTGGCCAGTTAAATGGTGGGATGAGCAGGTGGAGGCAAGAAGAAAGAAGGAGGAACTTCGTAAGAAGAGAATTGAATCTCTTTATCCAAAGAAAAAATGACCTTTACTGAAGAAGAGCTTGAGTGCATTAGGGTATGCGTAGCAAACGCACCCATACCCTATGACATCACTCTTAAAAAAATACCTGGTGATATCCTACAGAAGATAGGAGATCCAAAACCTCGTGAGGGTGCTCCCCTAACTATACCAGAGTACGACCTATCTCAATACGGAATCTCATGAAAGTTGACAGGTATTACGATCCATACGAGGATCTCGAAGCACAATGTCTAGAAGAATTAGAGCACATCGCTAAGTCATTAGGTGGTAATATGAAGAGACTGACTAGAGCAAACTCCGTAGGGAGGTCATCAAAAGTTATTGAAATTGAGTATGAAATTAACGAAAGAAGTAATTGACCAGATACAGGAAGCAATGCTTCATACCAAAAAGAATGGTGATGTAAACTGGGAAGATGGTGACGAGATCGATGTTTGTCTTGCAGGGACGTTTGCAGCAGATAGATTTATTGTCATCCACAATAGGACAAAGAGTAGCACATCTAAACATAACTTTATAAAATGAGTATTATTGAAGGCAACCTAGTATCAATGGCAAACATTCTGTTTGTCCTTGTAATCTTTACTGCAGGTGTGACATTTGGATATTGGGCAAGGAAGTCCGAAGATGAATCTTGAAGATGAATTTAGTTTAGAAAATCTACTATTTGTAGAGAGACAATGCAGGCGGTGTCTAAGGACGTTTGACTTGATAGATGGTTTTTACATGACAAAGAAAGACCGAGGCAACGTCCCATCTGCCTATGCATATACATGTAAAGAATGCACGATAAGAAGAGTAAATAAATCCCGAAAGAGAAGAGTAAAATGGTCTGACTATCCTGACTGGTAGTATGCTCACGTCATGATCACCCCTTTGAAATACCTAAAACAATAAATATTCATAGCATCTGTTAGACCCGTTTTAGGAGTATACAAACATGGCATCAACGCAACTTTCACCAGGTGTTGTTGTACTGGAAAGAGATCTAACTAACGTTGTTAACGCTACAGTAGATAATGTAGCCGCAATCGTTGGTAGTTTTGAAAAAGGACCAGTAGAGCAAATCGTCTCGGTAACTAGTGAGAAGGAGCTTCTCGCAATTTTTGGTAGACCAACTAACTCGAATTTTGAGTATTGGTTTAGTGCAGCACAATATCTTCTTTATGGTGGCACCATGAAGATTGTCCGTGCAATGAGCAATTCTTTGAAGAATGCTATTGACACAGCACAATTCACCAATACTGTTTTTAGTGCAAACGACACTACACTTACAGTGCAGTCTACTACTGACTTCGATGTAACTGATCTTCTTTTGATCGACGCTGAAATCGTCTCAATCGGATCTGTTTCTGGTAACGACGTTGTTGTTACTCGTGGTCAACTTGCAACTGCAGCTGTATCTCACGCAGCAGGATCACAAGTTACTCTCATCGAGGGTGCAGGATCTGCTTCTACTATTAACGAAGGGTCTACTTTCACTGATGCTGATACCACTCTTTCTGTTGCTTCTGTAGCAACTCTCGGAGCAGGTACTAACTCCTATATTAGAATTGACGACGAGATTCTTCAAGTCTCAGGTGTCGCAGGTAATGATCTTACAGTTACTCGTGGTGCACTCAGCACAACTGCTGCAGCACACACTGACGGATCTGCTGTATCTCTCCTAACTGTCTCAACCAACAAGACTACAATTAACGAGCAAACCTCTACTGGTATTACTGCTCCTCTGATTAAGAATCTTGATGCATACGAGTCAACTATTAAGGATGCTTCTAACAACTGGAAGTGGGCAGGTAAAACTGCTGGTACTCACGGTAACTCTCTAAGAGTTGTGATCACCGACGCAGGTGCGGATCAAGTCCTTTACCTTGCACAACCATCTTCTGCTGAGTGGGAATTTGCATCTGGTGCAGAGATCTCTTACTCTCCTGCTAACATCTTCGGTAAGGTTTATTCTTATACTGTAGTCCTTACTCTTGAAGAGAATAGCACTTTGGTTGGTAACTTTGTTGCTGACAACTTCTACAATGGTCTTTCTGGAAACATTTCTGGACGCCTTGTTGCATACGATAAGGAAACTCAGAAACTTGAGATTAGCGTAGACAGCACTGCATCTGACTACTGGGAAGTTGGCGACACTATTACTGAGTTGGCAAACAACGCAGGATCACCTGGATCTGCTACTGGCACATCTGGTAAGATCTTGTCAATCTCTAGAGAATTGAGAGTTTCTCTTAACAAGACTTCTCCTCTCTTCCAAGCAAACCAAACTGTTGTAGACGGAAACGCTGCTACAGTATCTGCTGTTGCAGTTGCTAGTGACTATGAGTCTAGACCTTATGGTCAAGGAGAGAAGTGGATCAACATTGCTCCAAGACCAGGCACATCAGCATGGGCAGATGAGCGTGGTGGATACAGAGACCTGTTGCACGTCCTTGTCCTTGATGGAGACGGAGCACTTACAGGCACACCTGGTGCATTGCTTGAGAAGTTTACTAACTTGTCTAAAGGATCTGACGCTAAGTCACCTCAAGGTGAGTCACTTTACTATGTTGACGTGTTGATGAATAAGTCTCAGTATATCTACTGGGGATCACACGAAACTGCTAACATCTTTGATCGCTCTGGCACTGCCGACGGATCATGGGGTGGTAGCGTAGTCAACAGAGACTTTGACCTCCTTAAGTCAGACGGTGCTCTCTACGGTGGAGACGACACTTCTGGTCTTGACCCTAACAGCATTCCTGTTATCGGCACTAAGAATAACGGATCAGTTAAGTATCACCTCCAAGGTGGAGTTGATGGATACACTGTTGACAGACCTTCACTACTTGCAGGTTACGATCTCTTTAGTGATGCTGAAACTCAAGAAGTTGATTACGTCCTTATGGGACCTTCAATGAGCAACATGAGTGACACAATCGCTAAGGCACAGAAGGTAATCGACATTGCAAGCACTCGTAAGGATTGCATGGCATTTGTTTCTCCATACAGAGCAGACGTCATCGGTATTCCTAACGTGACAGACATTGTTGACAAGACTATCAGTTTCTTTGATCAACTTTCATCTTCCTCATACGCAGTATTTGACAATAACTACAAATACATCTATGACCGTTACAACGATGTTTATCGTTACATTCCATGTAACGCAGACATTGCAGGTCTTACACTTAGCACAACTCTGAATCAGGAACCTTGGTTCTCACCTGCAGGTTTCAATAGAGGACAACTCCGTAACGCAGTTAAACTTGCTTACTCTCCTCTTAAAGATCACAGAGATAGACTTTACGCTGCTAGAGTTAACCCAATCGTTGCATTCCCTGGCGAAGGTATCGTCCTCTTCGGAGACAAGACCGCTCTCGCTTATCAGTCTGCATTCGATAGAATCAACGTAAGACGTCTATTCCTTGTCTTGGAAGGTGCGATTGCACAAGCTGCTAAGACACAACTCTTTGAATTGAATGACGAGTTTACTCGCCAAGGTTTCAAGAATATCGTAGAACCTTTCATGAGATCCGTACAGTCACGACGTGGCGTTACTGATTTCTTGGTTGTCTGCGACAGCACTAACAACCCACCTGAGTCTATTGACAGAGGAGAGTTTTATGCTGAGATCTTCATCAAACCTACTAGATCTATTAACTTCATTACTCTAACCTTTACTGCAACAAGGACTGGAGCTAGCTTCTCTGAAGTTGCAACCTAAGTAAACCGTGCTACGACTTCGTAGTCAATTTCAAATTTTAGGAGATTAAACTCATGGCAAATAATATAGAGGGAGGGGCAATTAACTCTCCTATATTTGATTTTAGAAATAAGATTGGGGATCTTGCCCGCCCCAATCTGTTTCAAGTCGAATTAACTTTCCCAAGTGCGGGATTGGAAGGAGCAGGAATCGGAGGATCAGGTGGAGCAGGTGATGCTGCAGAAGCCGCTGCAGGTGAAACTAATACTGATTCTACACTTGCAACGTTGCTTGTCAAAGCAGCAAACATCCCCGCGTCTACCGTCGGTGTAATTGAAGTCCCATATAGAGGACGTACTATTAAAATTGCAGGTGACAGGACATTCGAACCATGGACTGTTACAGTACTCAACGACGCTAACTTCGTGATTAGAAGTCAACTGGAAAATTGGTCTACACAGATCCAAGCACTTCAGCAGAATTTCCAATCATTCGACGCACCTCAACAATATCAAACTAATGCTATTGTCCGTCAATATGACAGACAGTCTGAGCAAACCAGAGCATACAAGTTTGAGGGTATCTGGCCAAGTAACATCTCAGCAATCGATCTTGCATGGGATAGTAACGACACACCAGAAGAATACACTGTAGAGTTCCAGGTTCAGTACTGGACATATGCGTCAGACGTTAACGCAGCACACCATCAGCAAAAGTAGGTTTTTGGAAGTCGCTAAATAACTACAACCTAGTTACATTTTTGAATGGCACAATTATTTGGTTATTCTCTTGATCGCAAGAAGAAGGGCTCCTCGCAAGCGAAGGGTCCTTCTTTCGTGCGTAAAGATAGTGAGGACGCTGCCGAACCTATTGTAGCGGGTGGTTATTTCGGACAGTATGTGGATTTTGGTGACAAAGAGTCATCGAAAGGCACGGAGATGGATCTCATTGGTAGATATCGTGAGATGAGTTTGCATCCAGAAGCGGATGCTGCTATCAACGATGTTGTTAATGAGGCAATCGCAGGTGAGTTAGACGATCATCCTATAGATATCGAGCTTTCTAACCTCCAAGTCTCCGATTCTATGAAGAAAAGAATTAGAGAAGAGTTTGAAAACGTCCTCTCTCTTTTAGATTTTGATAGAAGAGCATACGATATTTTCCGTAGATGGTATATCGATGGTAGACTTTTCTACCATAAGATGATTAATCCTGATAATCCTGCAGAGGGTATCACGGAATTAAGATACATCGACCCTCGCAAAATCAAGAAGGTTGTTGAATTTGACAGAGGTAAAGGGGGATCAGGTTTAGCAAACGGACCTGGCGATCCTACTGGCGAATCACTAGTGCCTAAGAGTTTAGAGTATTACATCTATGCTCCTAAGGGACTCCGTGGATTTGAGAATAAAGGTGTAAAGATTGCACCTGACGCAATCTGTTATGTCCACTCTGGTAAGAGGGACATGAATAGAAACATTGTCTTATCTCACCTACATAAGGCAATCAAAGCACTCAATCAACTAAGAATGATTGAGGATTCTCTGGTTATCTATCGTCTATCCAGAGCACCCGAAAGACGAATCTTCTACATTGACGTTGGTAATCTGCCTAAGCAGAAAGCTGAGCAATATCTCCGCGAGGTGATGAGTCGATATAGAAACAAACTGGTATACAATGCGGATACTGGTGAGATTCGTGACGATAAGAAATTCATGTCTATGCTAGAAGATTTCTGGCTACCGAGACGTGAAGGAGGAAGAGGCACAGAAATCTCTACATTGCCAGGTGGTCAAAACCTAGGTGAGTTGGAGGATGTCAAGTATTTCCAAAAGAAATTATACCGTGCACTCAACGTCCCTGAGTCCAGATTGGAATCAGACAACAGCTTTAACATTGGTAGATCTGCAGAGATTACCAGAGACGAAGTTAAATTCCAAAAGTTTATAGTCCGACTCCGCAAACGTTTCAGTGATCTTTTTAATGATCTACTGAAGACCCAATTAGTCCTTAAAGGTGTAATTACACTGGAAGATTGGGATGTGATGAAGGAGCATATCCAATACGATTACGTTGCAGATAACTACTTCTCCGAGCTTAAGCAACAAGAAATTCTTAATGAAAGACTTGCTTTGCTGCAGCAAATGGATCCATATGCGGGTAAATATTTCTCATTAGAATATCTAAGACGTCAAATTCTACGTCAAACTGAGGCAGAATTCAACGAAATTGATAAGCAAATGAAGAAAGAAATAGATAGCGGACAGTTGATCGACCCAATGGCAATGCAACAACTGGAATTGGCACAAATGGAGATGTCTTTACAACCTCCTGAGCCTGATCCTGCGGAGCAAGGTATCGATCCCGCAGACTATGAGCAAGGAAATATATAAATACTATTATTGATTCATTAAATTATGCCTACTCAAGCAGCCTTAGATATTGTTAATGCACTTTTTGCAGGACAGAAGGACGTGAGTGATTACGTTGCTACTGGAATGAAAGATGCTGCCGTCGATGCAATCGATGCGAGAAAAGCAGAGGTTGGTAAGACTATTCTTGCACCTGAGCCTCCCGAGGAGGAAGAGGTAGAGGTAGAGCAACCAGAAGCATCAACTGAAACAGAAGAACAACCAGAGGAGACACCCGATGAAACTGATCAGGGAGGAAATTGAATCCGCTAAGGTAACTATTACCGAAGGCAAGGATGGAAAGAAGCGTCACTTTATTGAGGGCGTGTTCCTTCAAGGTGCCATCAAAAACCGTAACGGTAGGATGTATCCTGTCTCAACTCTTTCAAGAGAGGTTGATAAATACAACGAATCATACATTAAGAAAGGACGTGCACTCGGAGAGTTGGGTCATCCTGATGGTCCTACGATTAATCTCGACCGTGTGTCACACCTAATCACATCCCTTACTAATGAGGGAAACAATTTTATTGGAAAAGCGAGAATCCTCGACACTCCTATGGGTAACATTGCCAAGAATCTTCTTGATGAAGGTGTAAAACTCGGCGTTTCCTCTAGAGGACTGGGGACAATCAAGGAAGAAAATGGCATGAAAGTCGTCATGGATGACTTTATGCTTGCAACTGCAGCAGATATTGTTGCCGATCCTTCCGCACCTGATGCCTTTGTAGATGGTATCATGGAAGGTAAGGAATGGGTATATGCAGGTGGAGCAATTCACGAGCAAACCATTGAGACAATTAAGCGTAGAATTGACAACGCTACACGCAATCAAATGGAAGAAAGGAAACTTTCCGCGTTTGCTCAGTATCTTCAAAGTTTCTAATATATAAATAACTATAGCAATTACCGCCCTTTGTACACTTAGGAGACCCCGATGTCTAAAATTGAAGAAAAAACTCTGGATGAAAACGCCGTAACCAAGAACGCAAAACCTGGTGACCCCATGCCTAAAACGGAAGGTGGCACTCCTGAGCTTGGTGGCATCCAAGACCTTGGTGGTCCTACACCAATGAATTCCAAACCTGATGATGATAGTAACAAGTTTAATATCAAAGTCAATAAAGGTGCGACTCCTCCTCAGACTAAACCGTCTGATGCTAGTGGTCAGAAAGCGGAATTTTCAGCAAAGGGTGACGTCAAGGCGGGGCACGAACCTGAAGGTGAAGTAATTGCAGAGGACGAAGTGCAGAATGAAGTGATCGAAGTTGATCTTTCAGCTGACGTACAAGCACTTACCGAGGGCGAAAACCTAAGCGAAGAATTCAAAGAGAAAGCAAAGACTATCTTTGAAGCTGCGGTAGTATCCAGACTCAATGAAGAGTTGGATCGTATGCACGAGGAATACGCTAAAGTCCTTGAAGAAGAAATTGAAACTGTCAAGAAAGACCTTGCAGAAAAGGTTGATGACTATCTCTCTTATTCAGTTAAAAACTGGATGGATACCAATTCCCTTGCTATTGAGCACGGTATCAAGAATGAGATGGCAGAAAATGTCTTAGACGGAATCAAAAAAGTTTTCGTTGAGAATCACATTGAGATTCCTGACGAGAAGCTTGATCTTGTTGATGAGATGACCTCACAACTCGATCAAATGGAAGATAAACTCAACCAGTCAATCGAAGAGAATGTTTCTCTGACCAAGGAGATTGGCGGCTATATTAAGAATGGGATTGTGAATGAAGCGTCTGAGGGTCTGACCCTTTCGCAACGCGAAAAACTGTCTGCTCTCGCAGAGGCTGTTGAGTTTGATGATGTTGAGTCATACAAGGAAAAGATCCATACCCTAAGAGAGTCTTATTTCTCTACTAAGTCTGCTGAAGCTGCATCTGCACCTTCCGAGGACAACGAAGTAGCGAATCCTGAGCCAATCAATGAAGGAATGGATGCCTATGTTAAGGCTCTATCCCGTTGGTCAAAGTAATTAACCCCACTATCCCTAGGTAAAACAGAAAATGTTTAATTCCGAGCACTTGCAGGAGAAGTGGAACCCCATTCTAAATCATAACGATATCCCTGATATCGGTGATAACTACAGAAAGGCGGTTACCGCAGTTCTTCTCGAGAACCAAGAAAGATTTATCAAGGAAGAAGCTGGCGTATTGACTGAAGCCGCTCCTACCATGTCTGCAGGCACTGCAGGTTTCAGTGGTAGTAGCACCGCTACAGGTCCTGTCGCAGGTTTCGACCCAGTACTTATCTCCCTAATCAGGAGATCCATGCCTAAGCTGATTGCTTACGACATCGCAGGTGTACAACCAATGACTGGTCCTACTGGACTGATCTTTGCGATGAGATCACGCTACGGCACTAACCGCACAGGCGGTACAGAAGCATTCTTCAACGAAGCAGATTCAGAGTTTTCAGCAGAAAACGCAGCGTCTGATCTTGGAAGGACTGCTCAATCAGGAAGCAACCCAGGTCTTCTTAACGACTCTGGCACATACACCTTCTCAGGTGGTATGCCAACTGCTGAGTCTGAAGCATTGGGTGATGCGGCTGGTAACCAATTCGCTGAGATGAACTTCAGCATTGAGAAAGTTACTGTGACTGCGAAGTCCAGAGCACTCAAGGCAGAGTATTCTCTTGAATTGGCTCAAGACCTTAAGGCAGTTCACGGACTTGATGCTGAGTCTGAGTTGGCAAACATTCTGTCAACTGAAGTTTTGGCTGAAATCAACCGTGAAGTTGTGAGATCTGTATACAAAGTCGCAAGACCTGGTGCACAGAATAACACAGCAACTGCAGGTGTTTTCGACCTCGACGTTGACTCCAACGGTAGATGGTCTGTTGAGAAATTCAAAGGTCTTCTATTCCAGATCGAAAGAGACATGAATGCTATCGGGCATGAAACTCGTCGTGGGAAGGGCAACATCCTCATCTGCTCTGCTGATGTGGCATCTGCACTTTCAATGGCTGGTGTGCTTGATTACACTCCTGCACTTTCTGGTAACAGCAACCTTCTCCCAGATGATAACAGCAGCACTCTTGCTGGTACTCTTAACGGTAGAATCAAGGTTTATGTTGATCCATATTCTGCAAACGTAAGTGACAGACACTTCTACGTCGCAGGATACAAAGGTAGCTCTGCATATGATGCAGGACTCTTCTACTGCCCATATGTGCCCCTACAAATGGTCAGAGCTGTGGGTCAAGACACCTTCCAGCCAAAAATCGGGTTTAAGACTCGTTATGGCATGGTTGCAAACCCATTCGCTGAAGGCACAGACCAAGGTAATGGCGATCTTGATCCTAACAAGAACCGCTACTACAGACGTGTCCTTGTTGACAATCTTATGTAAAATACTGTCACGATACAGAAACAAAGGGTGGCGAAAGCCGCCCTTTTTCATTAGGATATTCCTAAATATTGAAAACTCACAAAGAGTATGGTAGCATTTGACTTCGTTTACACAGTTATGGTTGGTTTGATCATCTGTTTATTCGCACTGTATCTTTTGAGAATATCAGCATGAGGAATGAAGTAATGTCCCGAGGAATTATCACTAAAGTTGATATGCTGTCTCGTGTTTACAAGTATAAGAAAGGCTTATTTGACGGATCGTATCATTGCGAGTATACTGAAGAGCAGAAGGATGCTGCTCACAAAGCATTCAACGATGTCCTAGACATGCTCCAAGAATACATTGCATAGTATGCCAAGAAAAGATTTAGACAACATCGATGACCTCCTAGAGGATATCGAAAAGATGAAAAACAAAATTCATCCCAGAATCACGGATGTCACTGACTCTCCTAAAGACTGGGAAGATTTTTGGTACAATTCAAAGGACATCAATGATCAACAAACTGATTAAAGAATTTCCTAATACAGAAATATTAGACTTCTCCACAATGACTGAAGAAAAAATTAGACAGGTTGCATACACAAAGGGAGAAGTTGACGCGATGATTGCTGCTGCCGTGGAAGAGGCACGCAGAATTGATGAAGAATCAATGAAAAAGCATAATCGTGATGCAACCGTTATTAGTATGATTTTAGGTTTTACTTGCTTAGCTCTATTCCTCGACGGCACTCTGAGGTTGTTGGGTATCATACCTCCATTCATGGGGATTGATATCGATATCTTAGATAAGGTGGTGGATGCGGTCAAGCATGATCTCGCACCAATCACCAGATATGGATTACGATAATAGTATTATTTTAATAAAAATTATACAAGGGTTTACAGTAGGACTATTCGCACACTTCGTGCTTAAAGTTGTATTTGACCTATTCGATATAAATAATGATGACGACGACGATGATCCCGAAGGCGGTATCATGGTTCCTGCATACGCACCAATGTAATGACGACTTGGAATAAACAGATCGAGAATAGAAACTTTCTATCACCAATAGGATTCAAGATGGTGATGCCTAAGTTTCCTAAGGTAGTGTACTTTTCTCAGTCTGCTGCTATTCCTGCCGTCACAATCACACAACCAATGCAATCCACAAGGTATGGACGTCAGTTACCTTTGGAAGGCACATTCCAGTATGAAGACTTTGAAATGTCTTTCATTATAGATGAGGATATGGAAAACTATCTTCTCTTACACAACTGGTTGCGTGCTCTCGGTGTCCCTGAGAAAGGTGCAGAAAGGACAGAGTTTATTAAATTCATGAAAGATAGATTCCAGTATGATGGAAGAGACTGGGATCTTATTTCTGCAGATGCGTCTATGACGGTCTTGAATTCAAACTTCAACGCTAATTTTAACGTAGTATTTAAAGGTTTATTCCCTGTATCATTGCAAGGATTGGATTTTAATGCTACAATAGATGGCACACAGTACGCAACAGCGACCGCCACCTTTAAATACCTCTTGTATGAGATTCAGAGTGGTGAAACTAACGTACGCTCTGCTAGTTACGAATAGTGAATCTTAATAAAATTGAAGAGATGTGGGAGAAGGACTCTGAGCTCCATAGGGAGTTGCCTGAGCTTCTTGCTAACGACTCTTTGGAGACTGCTAAGTTGCACTCCAAGTATTTACGATGGTTAAATCAATTTCGTCTCATGTTATCCGAGGCAGAAAGAGATATAAAAGTAATGCGGTTGGAGAAGTGGCAATATTATTCTGGTAAAAAAACCGACGAGGATGGCAAAGCATTTCCTTACAAGGTTATGAAAGGAGATCTGTCTGTATACATGGACGGTGATGATGATTTATGCAGACTTACAGCAAAGATACACTACCTTGAAACGTGTATAAATTGTTGTGAGAGGATTCTTAAACAGATTGACTCTAGAGGTTTCTCGATAAAGAATGCATTTGACATCATCAAATACTATGACATACGTTAAGAAAAAGAATGAAGTATATTTAAAGGTTGAGACTGAGCAGCATATACACAAGGAGTTATCAGAGTATTTTTGCTTTGATGTCCCTAATGCAAAGTTTATGCCTCACTACAAGAAGCGTGTATGGGATGGTAAGATAAGATTATATTCACCTGGCACTGGTGAAATCTATGTAGGACTATATGATTACCTACAACAATTTTTTATTAACAAGGGTTATCAGTATACGATCAAACTAGATGATCATTACGGTATCCCAGAAGAAACCGAGGATTATGTCACACCTGAAAGCACAAAGACTTTTGTTGGGTCTCTGGGTCTCCCTTTCAAAGCAAGGGACTACCAACTACGAGGCATATATTCAGCACTTAAGTCGCGTCGGAAGTTACTATTATCCCCCACAGGATCAGGAAAATCCCTGATCATATATGCACTAGTCCGTTGGTATCTGCAGAAAGGACTAGAGGTATTAATTATTGTGCCTACCACATCACTGGTAGAGCAGTTGTATAAAGATTTTGAGACTTATGGTTGGAAAGCAAGTGCTTACTGCCATAAGATTAGAGCAGGGAAAGAGAAATATGTTGACAGTCCTGTAGTTATATCTACATGGCAGAGTATATACAAGGAAGGTAAAAAATTCTTTGATAGGTTTGATGCTGTTATAGGAGACGAAGCACATCTATACAAAGCAAAATCATTGTCAGGTATCCTCACTAAGATGGTTGATACAAAATACCGTGTTGGTCTGACAGGGACACTAGATGGTTTACAAACACACCAACTAGTATTGGAAGGTCTCTTTGGTAGCGTGGATCAAGTCACAAAGACTAAGGATCTACAAAAGAAAGGACACCTTACACCACTCAAAGTAAATGTTATATTACTTAAACATGGATGGGTGCCGTTTGATTACTATCAACAGGAGATAGAATACCTATGCATGCACGAGAGACGTAATAAATTTATCGCTAAACTGGCATTAGATACGGTTGGCAACACCTTAATTCTATTCAATTACGTTGAAAAGCATGGTGAGCCTCTTCATAATCTGATAAATAGTTACAATACTACACGTCGAATCTTCTTTATACACGGAGGTATCGATACTGAAGACCGTGAAGAGGCAAGACGGATAACCGAAAATGAAAAGGATGCTATAATAGTAGCAAGCTATGGCACCTTCTCTACTGGTATTAATATCCGCAACTTGCATAATGTGATATTTGCCAGTCCCTCTAAATCTAGAGTCCGAAACCTACAGTCAATCGGTAGAGTTTTGAGGAAAGGAAAAAACAAATCACAAGCAACTCTTTACGACATTGCCGACGATTGCACTAAGGGGTCATATCATAACTACACCTTCAGACATCTTATAGAAAGGATGAAAATATACGAGTCTGAAGAGTTTGACTATGAAATCACCAAAGTAAGATTCAAAAATGATTAACTACATCCAACACGATCAAGAATTCTACGGTGTCATTAAGTTGACGTCTGGGGAAGAGTTGCTCGGTCCTATGATCGCAACTGATGATCATGGAGATACACTAATTTTTGTATCCAATCCTGCTAAACCACATGCAACACCTGTTAGTGATGGTAAAGCACAAGGTCTCGCTGTAGGATTTACTAAATGGATGATGTTTAGTGAAGAAGATTTTTATTTGATTCGTGAGCCTGATGTGATATGTGTTGCTCCTATGAGTGATGACTCTATTGCCATGTATCGCATGTGGTTACGAAGAGAATATGGAGGTCCTGAAGAAGGTTATAAGGCACCAGTCAATGAATCCATGGGACTCATTGGTAGGGTAGATGACTTCCGTAAGAAATTAGAGAAGCAATGGCGTAACACAGGTTGACGTTAAGTATGTACTAGTGTATACTTAAGATATTCGGAAGCAATAGATGCCACGGAAAGCGAAAAAACAACACTATGTAGATAATAAGAAGTTTCTAGACGAGCTCGTGGTATACCGCAAGGACGTCAAGCATGCTGCTGAATTTGATCTACCTAAACCAAGAATCCCAAACTATATTGGAGAGTGCTTCTTAAAGATTGCCACTCATCTATCATATCGTCCTAACTTTATTAATTACATGTATAAGGATGACATGATCTGTGATGGGATTGAGAATTGTGTACAGTATATTGATAACTTTGATCCTGCAAAGTCTACGAATCCATTTGCATATTTTACACAGATAGTGTATTATGCATTTCTCCGTCGTATCGCAAAAGAAAAGCGACAGATGGATATCAAAGACAAGTTGATTGAGAAGAGCGGATACGATGAGGTATTCTCAACTGATAATAAAGATGATCATGCTCAGATGAATTCAATCAAAGCTAGAATTGAAACAACTATGCGAGGTTAATTATGAAAGTATTGGTCATAACCGATCAACACTTTGGTGTTCGCAATGACAGTTTAGTTTTCCTAGAGAAATATAGATTATTTTATACTCAGGTTGTCCTCCCTCTAATTGATAAGGAGGGCATCACTGAGATTCTTTGTCTCGGTGACACATTCGATAAGCGAAAGACTATTAACTACAATAGTCTGGACGCAGCAAAGGAGATGTGGTTTAATCCACTCCGTGATCGTGGTGTCACTATGCATATGCTTATTGGTAATCATGATATTTATTTTAAGAATACTCTCAAGGTCAATGCACCTAGTCTTCTCCTAAAAGACTATGACAACATTAATATTATTGACGTACCTGGTGACTACAATATCGGCGGTGTGCCTGTATGTTGTATTCCTTGGGTCTGTGATGAAAACAGAGATGCTACCGCAAGAGCGATCGAGACTAGTGAGGCTGCTCTCTGTGTGGGTCATCTCGAGCTTACTGGTTTTGAAGCTATACCTGGCGTTATTATGTCACATGGGGATGATGCCGACCAATACTCCAAGTTTGATAAAGTTTTATCAGGACACTTCCATTTAAAGAGTAAGAAGAAGAATGTCCAGTATCTCGGTAACCCGAATCAAATTTACTGGAATGATTACGGTCAGAAAAAAGGGTTTCATCTCATAAATACAGATACTCTGGCACTGAAATTTTATAAGAATCCATATGAGATCTTCCACAAGATCTACTACAATGAAGATACTCTGGAAGAAATCAAAGGACTTGATTTTACTAACACCTACGTTAAACTTATCGTAGACCAGAGGACTGACCAAGCTAAATTTGACCAGACCATTCGTTACATCCAATGTGCGGGTGTAGCAGACTTGAAAATTATTGAAGACAATACTTACATCCTTGAAGATGTAACTGATGTAGAAGTAGAAGATACGCTAACCATATTGGAAACGTGTGTCCAAGAGCTTCCACATAAAGAAGAGATCTTTGCTATCTTAAAGAATCTATATGTTGAATCGGTAGAAGTATGATGTATGTCCTAGTCGAAAAGAAAACTGGCGGTGTATACGCTGTTAAGGATGATAAGTCCCATGAGCGTATCGTGCAGATTTTTCAGCTAGAGGACGATGCTGATAGGTATCATGAGATGCTTATGTCTGTCGATTTTCCCAGAGATCTAGAAGTAGCAGAGGTTGCTCGTAAAGATGTGATTGCTAACTGTAGACAGCATGGGTATCGGTATAGTATAATTACCGAGAATGATTTTGTTGTGCCTCCCCCTTCCGTTATAGAATGATTATTTTTGAAAAAGTGAAGTGGAAAAATTTCCTATCTACTGGAAATGGATTCACTGAATTAAATCTGGAAGAATTCAGATCAACAGTCGTATATGGTGCGAATGGAGCAGGCAAATCTACAATGCTTGATGCTCTGTGCTTCGTATTGTTTAATAAACCATTCAGAAAGATTACTAAGTCTCAGTTGGTGAATACAATCAACGAGCGTGAGTGTGTGGTTGAGTGTGAGTTTAGAGTTGGTCAAGCGAAATACAAAGTAATTAGGGGAATCAAACCAAATGTCTTTGAAATTTATCGTAACGGCACTCTTATTGACCAGACTGCAGCAAACAATGACTACCAAAAGTATCTTGAGCAAAAGATACTCAAGTTTAATTTTAAATCTTTCACACAGGTTGTTATTCTTGGGAGTAGCACTTTTGTTCCATTCATGCAACTTAGTGCTCCACATCGAAGAGATGTTATTGAAGACCTCCTCGACATCAAAGTATTCTCACGCATGAATTTGTTGCTCAAGGATCGCTTGAGAGACATTAGAAATGAAGTAAAAGAGTGTGAGCATACAGTTTCACTCCATCAAAAGACATATGACATGCAGAATGCTACAGTGCAACGCATGGAAAGCATGATGAAGTCCCATAAAGAGGATCTTGCATCACAACTTATGGCATTGAAGGAGGAAAACTTTACTGTAGAAAAAAATATCGCAGACACAGAAACATCATTGCGTGATCTGACTGACAAACTTGCCTCCTCTGCCTCATCACAGGCACAATATGGCAAGATGAGAGAGTATATTACGTCCGTAAAGACAAAAGTTACTAGGAATTTGTCTGATCTAGACTTTTTCCTTAAGAATGATAGTTGTCCTACCTGCACACAGACCATTAGTGAGACTATTAAACAGGAAAAGGTAGAGGCATTTACTGTAAAAGACGAAGACTACCAGAAAAAACTGGAAGAAATGGAAACAGTCTTGTCAAAACTTGATAAAAAGGTCAAGGAAGACACTAAGATGGCAGAATCTTACCAAAGACTCAAAGGAGACCTCAAAGCATACAACAAAGAGAAGAAAACTATTGCATCTAGACTCAATGCAATCAAAGGAAAGAAGACAAATACAGTAGAATTTGAGTGTGAGCAGGATAAATTAGCACAATACAAGGAAGAATTGGATAAAACGGTGGCAGATTGTGCTGATGTCAATGCACAGGAGTCACATCACAAAGTGGTCAGCACCTTGTTGCGTGATAATGGTATCAAGAGTAAGATTATTAAGAAGTTTATCCCTATTATTAACCAACATATCAATAAATACCTGCAGGATATGGATTTCTATGTCAATTTTACTCTTGACGAGGAATTCAATGAGGTAATTAAGAGTAGACATAGAGACATCTTTTCATATGCATCATTCTCTGAAGGAGAAAAGCAGAAGATTGACCTAGCACTCCTGTTTACATGGAGAGACATTGCTAGGATGAAGAATTCTACAGCAACTAATCTGTTGCTACTGGATGAAGTCTTTGATTCTAGTCTTGATGCTAACGCTACTACTGATTTACTCAAAATCTTGCGAAGAATGAGCGATAACACAAATATATACGTTATCTCTCACAAAATGATTGATATCTTAGTTGACGCATTTGAGTCTAGTATTGAATTTGTCAAGGAGAGTGACTTCTCATCCCTTAAGTATAGGGATAACCCTTAGTGGACAGTTGACAAAGTGGTCGCATAACCCTTCCAAGTGGAGGGTTTTTTATTATACTGTGTATATACAAGACAACGACACATGGACACAAACGACATCAAAGGCACACTCGCTAAACTCCTCGCTACTGAGAATCTAACTGTTGAGCATTGTAAGTGCGAGACAGCATCCTTCGATGTGAAGAATCGTGTCCTCTCTCTGCCCCTCTGGATCGCTTCTGAGAGCGTTTACGACATGCTTGTGGGTCATGAAGTAGGTCATGCTCTATATACACCTGCAGATGAGTGGGAAAATACCTATGATATCCCTAAGTCTTACGTCAATATCCTTGAGGATGTGCGTATCGAGAAGTTGATGAAGGATAAGTTTCCAGGTCTTCGCAAAGATTTCTTTGCAGGATACCGTGAGTTGAATGACAAAGACTTCTTCGGTGTCAATGTAATGGATCTTCCTAAACTAAAACTAATCGACCGTATCAATCTACACTACAAGGTCGGTGTTGTTGATCACACTAAACCTATTCCTTTTGTTGAAGGTGAGCATGAGTGGGTTGCTAAGGCAGACACATGTAAGTCTTTTGAAGATGTATGTGCACTTGCTAAAGAGATCTATGACTGGTCTCAAGATCAAGAGAAGGAGATGGAAAAGGTTGACAACATGCCTTCTTCTAGTGATGAGCAAGGTGACAGTCAAGAGATGGATGTTATCCAAGAAAAGCAGGATAAACCACAAGAATCTGATGAGTCAGGTCAAGGTGATGATCCTTCTCCTCAGAATCAGTCTGAGAGAGGTGACCAAGGTGAAGAGTCAGAGTGGGATGAAGGTGACACTTCTACAAAGGAAGGTGGTTATGACTACAGCGACGGTGTAACTGACAAGAATTTTGCAGAGAATCTACAAGATCTTGCAGAGACTCATGAGTATGCACACCCAACATATGCTGATGTCCCTGAGGTAAACCTTAAGCACATCGTTGTGCCACATGACAAGTGGACAAATGATTGTGATAGATTCTGGGCAAATGATTGCTATACAGATCCTAATCATGATTGCTATGCTCCTATTGACTTCACTAAAATTGACGAAGATTACAGAGAGTTTCGTAAGTCAATCAACAAAGAAGTCAACTACATGGTTAAAGAGTTTGAGTGTAAGAAATCTGCAGCAGCATATGCTCGTGCTTCAGTTTCCAAGACTGGTGTCCTAGATACTACAAAACTTTTCCAATACAAATACAACGACGATATCTTCAGAAAGATTACAACCACACCTGACGGTAAGAATCACGGTCTAATCTTTACTCTTGACTGGTCTGGATCTATGCATCAACAGATTCATCAGACTGTGAAGCAACTTCTTTCTCTCGCATTCTTCTGCCGTAAAGCAAAGATTCCATTCGTAGCATATGCATTCAGTGATCAATACTGGGAGTATCGTGACGACAGTGATCCTAACGGATATAGTAGAGGTCATGACCACGAAGACTTCAACGCATACGCTAAAGCACCAGTTGCAGGTCAGTTTGCTATCTATCAGTCAATGCGTTTGATTGAATTCTTGACTAGTGACGTCAACAACCAGAAGTTTGAGAGACTTGCTCACTACCTATTCCGTCTAAGCGGTCACTTCCAAAATCGTTACAACTACTACGGTTACAACTATCCTATTCCTAACCAACTAAATCTTGGTGGCACACCTCTTAATGATTGCTTGCTTTCACTCAGGACTCTTATCCCAACATTCAAGAAACAACATGGTGTTGAGAAACTACACGTTGTTACCTTGACTGACGGTGAGTCAAACACTATCGGTATCATTCAGAAACCTAGGCACGAGTCAAATTCTCTTTGGAGAGGAAGTCTTCACGGACGAGTAGTTGTCAGAGACAGAAAGATCGGTTATCATGGTAAGGTAACCAACGATACTCACTCAGGATTGACTAAAGGACTCCTTGAATATCTCAAGTATGCATTCCCATCTACCAATTTCATTGGTTTCCGTGTAATCAACGGATCAGATGCAGGTCATTTCATCCGTTGGGGTTGTGGTTATGACTACCATGAAACAGAATCCATTATCAAATCATGGAAAAAGCAAAAGTCTCTTTGCATGCCTAACACAAACGGTTACCAAGAGTTGTATCTTATCAGTCAAAAATCTCTAGAGACTAACACTGACTTTGAAGTCCAAGAAGATGCAACAAATGCACAGATCAGGACTGCATTCAAGAAGTCCCTCGGTGCTAAAGCAAACAACAAGAAGATTCTATCTTCCTTTATCACACAGATTGCATGAATATCTTCGCAGTTAATAACGATCCCTATCTGGCAGCATACCAACTGCCAGATAAGCACGTTGTTAAGATGCCATTAGAAACATGCCAAATGTTATCCATTGTTTACTCTGACTGGTATCACAATATCGGTCAGGTTTTCAAGTCTAATGGCGATCCATACAAAACAGAGAAGGGTGCCTTTCGTAATCACCCTTGCACCAAGTGGGTAGCAGAATCTCCACATAATATTGCTTGGTTGCTAGAGCATGGTATTGCACTTTGTGAGGAATACACATATAGATATAATAAAGAGCATGGTTGCGAAAAGTCTATACGATTCGCAGCACATATTGCACCCGAAGGTTGTAGTGCTAGGCACACACCTTTTGTCTTTGCAGGTCCTGACGAGTTTAAATACGATACCACTATCTCTACAGTAACAGCATACAAACGCTATGTTGCTAGTAAACCATGGGCACCCGATAATTACCTTCGCAAACCAGACCGTAGACCAGATTGGATACTGTCCACTCGGAGTGGCATTGCCGACTTTTTACTTGTATAATATCTGTATAGACACAAATACAAAACATGCCATTCGCTCCTGTCCCTGTGACCACTGAAGACCTCAAGACTTATCTTTCTGGTAAGCACGGTAACGAAGTTACCTTCCAACAACTTGTTGCTGCAGCAGATCACTTTGACTGCTCCGTTGCGACTGTCAAAAAACGCTTGAAGCAATACAAGAAAGGTATTGGCAAGTGGGATCTTACTCTTACTGAGAAGAAGGAAACTCTTGAGAAGTCATACAAAGCAACACCAGTCCAAGATCGCTTGATTCCAACTAAAGATACCAACTTTGTCCCCTTCGGCAACTTCTCTGATCTCAAAAAGATCATCAAGTCCAAAGTATTCTATCCTGCATTCATCACAGGTTTGTCAGGAAACGGTAAGACTATGGGTGTAGAGCAAGCATGTGCTGCTCTAAATAGAGAGTTGATTCGTGTAAACATTACCATTGAAACAGACGAAGATGATCTTATTGGTGGGTTTCGTCTTGTGGATGGCAATACAGTTTGGCACAACGGTCCTGTCATCGAAGCTTTGGAGAGGGGAGCTGTCCTCCTTCTAGACGAGATTGACCTTGCGTCCAACAAAATCCTCTGTCTTCAGTCTATTCTTGAAGGTAGTGGAGTCTTCCTCAAGAAGATCGGTAGGTATGTGAAACCTGCAAAAGGATTCACAGTGATTGCTACTGCAAACACGAAGGGTAAAGGTAGCGACGATGGTCGTTTTATCGGCACTAACGTGCTCAACGAAGCATTCCTTGAGAGATTCCCTCTCACATTTGAGCAAGAGTATCCTACTCCTGCTATCGAAACAAAAATGCTTAACAACTACTGCAAAGAGTTGGATGCATGCGACGACAAATATATTGCTAACCTTGTGACATGGGCAGACATGATCCGTAGGACATTCAGAGAAGGTGGTGTTGATGAAGTCATCTCTACTCGTCGTCTTGTGCACATCATTCGTGCATATGCGATCTTCTCTGATCGTGCAAAGGCAATCAAGGTTTGCCTCAACCGTTTCGATGACGAAACAAAGCAGTCATTCCTCGATCTTTATGATAAGATTGATGGTGAGGTAGACATGTCTCAAGTAGAAACTCTGTTTAATTCGTAATGGCATACAAATACAATGAGGATGGGATCTTGAAGGAGGTCTCATCCTATATTAGTGGCACATATCAGCAACACTACTCCTCAGATAACGGTGAAGGTGTGCAAACACTGGATCTGATTGAGGCAGTTGGTGATGCTGAAGCATTCTGCCGATCCAACGCAATCAAATACTTGTCTCGTTATGACAAGAAAGGCACCGCAAGGGTTGACATTATGAAGGCAATGCATTATTGTATACTTCTAATGTGTTTTAACGATCGCAATCGCGTTCGCCTCGACAATCAAATTGAATCAACACTCCATGAATGAAGCATCTGAAATTCGTCTCTCTAAAAAGACCATTGGTCTGCTAAAAAACTTTAGTGAGATTAATAAATCTATTGTTATTAAAGCTTCGGAGAAGACACTAGCAACAATGGCAGTCAACAAGAATATCCTTGCCTTCTCATCGATGGCAGAGGATCTTCCTGAGGATCTTCCTATCTATGACCTGCCTTTGTTTGTCAAGACTTGCTCCATGTTTGAGCAACCGCATCTAGTATTCCTAGGAAAGAATAAAGTTTATATTGCGGACAAAGCAACCAAGGGTAAGGCAACTTATGTCAAGTCTGACCCTGATATTATCGTCCAACCTCCTAAGACCTACGATCCTAATCTTCCTGAGAAGGTCGTAAACTTTGAGTTGACAATGAGGAATCTTAAACTCCTCAAGGAAGCAGCATACAATTTTGGTGTGACTGATTTCTGTGTCAATTCATTCCAAGGTAATCTTTCTATCTCTGTTAGAGACAAGAAGACTGACAACAGTCATGTATTCTCTGTCCCAGTTGATAAAGTTATCTGGGAATCAGAATTCTGGGGCACTAAACCTCAGCATGAGCGTAACTTCTGTTACTGCTTGAAGATTGAGAATCTTAAGATTCTTGATGGCACATATCATGTGTGTATCTCTGACAAGAATGTGATTAATTTCAACTCTTTGTCTGAGTCATCTCTCAATTACTTTATCGCACTGGAGCCTGATCAAGACTAATGAGTAAACTGTTTCTTTGGGTTGAAAAGTATCGTCCAAAGACAGTTTCTGATTGTATCCTAACAGATGTCAATCGTGCGGTCTTCCAAGGATACGTTGACAATGGGGAGATCCCTAATCTTCTGTTGCCTGGCACCGCAGGTATTGGTAAGACTACTCTTGCCAAGGCACTGTGTGAAGAAATGGGTGCGGATTACTATCTAATTAATGGATCTGATGAAGGTCGTTACTTAGATACTGTCCGCACAAAATGTAAGTCCTTTGCATCTTCCTCCTCGCTTGTCGGTGGCAAGCATAAGGTGGTTATTATTGATGAGGCAGACAATTCTACACCCGATGTGCAGTTACTACTCCGTGCTGTCATCGAGGAATTTCAGAATAACTGTCGTTTTATCTTCACTTGTAACTATATCAACAAGATCATCGATCCTATCAAGTCTCGGTGCTCTGTTGTTGATATGTCTACTAAAGGTAAGGATCGTGCTGTGCTTGCTACAGCATTCCATAAAAGAGTTATGGATATCCTTACTAAAGAAGGTATTGACTACGATGCAAAAGTTGTAGCAGAGGTTGTTGGTAAGTATTTCCCAGACTTCCGTCGCACTCTTAATGAGTTGCAGGCATACTCTTCTACAGGAAAAATTGATGTTGGTATTCTAGGTAGATCTGGCAACCAAAACATCGATAAACTTGTTGGTTACCTTAAAAACAAGGAGTTTACCAACATGCGTAAGTGGATTGTCACGAATATGGATAACGATTACAAGTTACTGTTTCGTGCTATATATGATAAGTTATATGATTATCTTCAGCCACAGTCTATCCCTGAGGCGGTGCTTATTATTGGTGAATATCAGTATAAAGCAGCGTTTGTTGCGGACTTGGAGATCAACTCTGTTGCTTTCTTGACTGAGATCATGATGAGGTGTGAATTCAAATGAATAGCAGGTGGAAATCTTCTAAACGTGTCTTCATTATTCTCGCATTAACTGGGTTTGCAAGGTTGTGTATCATTGCAGTCCCAGTTATAAGTGTATGGATGGGGGTATCTCAACAAGAAGAGGTGCAAAATGCCGAATAAAAACTATACTGAGAAACTATGGTTTCCTGTAAGAGTATGGGAGTTTACCAGTAGTAGTCACTTGTTGAGAAACTCACTCTTTTCAGCAGAAAAAGAGGAGTATAGAGCATATAATCTAGATGGTGGTGTTGGCACGTCCTATCCTCACCTTGAGCAACGTCCTATGTGGACTGAGTTGAAGATGTGGATTGAGCAATGTGCTAATGAAATCCTCAAGGATAACAAATTCCTTGCTGAAAGGATGGAAATCACCTCTATGTGGGCAAATAGAGCGAATAAACAGACTGGACATCATCACACTCCACACAGACATCCCATGTCATATTGGAGTTGTGTATACTATCTAACTGGTGGCACTCCCACCACGTTTATTGACCCTCTAGCACAGCGAGAGTGGGCACAATTACATTTAGATGGAGGTCCTTACTCGGAGACAAGATATAATTACCGTCCAGATCCTGGTACTTTGTTGATTTTTCCCAGTTATCTGATGCATGGGTCACAACCTAATGATAGAATGGCAGATAGGTTTACTGTCTCAGCAAATCTCTTTCCATTTGGTAATCAAAATTTAGGTGCATGGGATGTCCCCATGATGAATCTTGAGAGAAAAGAGGTTAGATGAAAATAAATCAACTGTTTCCTGTTATTGTCCCAGAGTTTTCTTATGAAGGAGATCTTCAAGAAATTAAAGACGCTCTTAGATCCGAGAAACGAGAACAGTTTAATTTCCCAGAGGGAGTTGAAACGACGTGTGGAAACCTTCACAAAAATGAGAGATTCCGTCCGCTCGTAGATTGGTTTAAGGAGTGCCTTGAAGAATATAGACTTGCAAATGCCCTGCAATGTGAGAGACTAGACATCTCTCTCATGTGGGGTAACATTGCACCTGCAGAATCAGGGGTTGGTCACCCACGACACAGACATAATATGTCTCTAGTGTCAGCAGTTTTTTATCTCACTAAAGGAGTAGCAACTGTCTTCCATGATCCTGTATATCCTCGTGTTATGGACTGTATGGAGGTCATATCTGACAACCTCAAAGTCCGTGGAGGTCCTATTGAAAAGATCTCGGCAGATGCAGGTAAACTAATTCTGTTTCCTTCATGGTTAGTCCATGAATCTGATCGCCATTTTTTTGATTATGACAGGATGACCATTAGTTTTAATGCTTTTCCTGCAGGTAAAATAAATCCTGGTCCTTTTGATTATCCGATGGCAAACATCAAAATATTATGAAGTATATTAAGACACCGCTCCGTTATCCTGGTGGCAAATCCAGAGCAGCAGAGCGATTACTGAAGTTGGCACCTAAGTGTAAGGAGTTTAGAGAGCCATTCTTGGGTGGTGGTAGCGTTGCACTACGCTTCACTCAAGACAATCCTACTGCAGATGTATGGGTCAATGACCTGTATGGATACTTGTATAACTTTTGGAAGGTATTACAGTCGGATTACAAAGAATTATCAGATAAACTGATAGATTATAAGCAACAACATCATGATGAATTATTGGCAAAAGATTTATTTCTTCAGTGCAAAGAAGATATCTCGGAAGCAGACTCTTTTGAGCAAGCTTGTCTTTTTTGGATTCTTAATAAGTGTTCTTATTCTGGGTTGACAGAGAATTCATCCTTCTCTAAGACTGCATCCAAACAGAATTTTACTGTGCGTGGAGCAGAGAATCTAAAGGCAGTTGGATCCCTCATAGGACACTGGAATATCACTAATATGGACTATTCAGAGGTCATGAATGATGATCATGATCATAGTGGTGACGTGTTTGTATTTCTAGATCCTCCATACAAAATCAAATCATATTTGTATGGCACAAACGCTGAATTGCACAAGGATTTTGACCATAAAATCTTCTATGATAACTGTCAGGTGTGTCCTCATAAGTGGATGATCACATATAATATTGACGAAGAGATTGAAGAGTGGTTTGATACATATAAGCAAGAATATTTCCAGTTAACATACGGCATGAAGCACAGAGGAAGTAAGAATCGTAACCAACAAGAGTTATTGATCAGAAATTACGAAGCAAAAGTTGCGTCTCCTCTAGAGGTCATGTATGCAGGATGAATTAGCAGATCTCTTACGTCAAAGTCTGGTTTCATTACCTGCTATTGAGATATTAGAGTCAAAACACAAGCTAATTCGGAAGGATGATATCACTATCCGCAATGAGATGTGGAAGTGTAGAGGCATGAGAAAGTTGCACATCGAGAGAGCATCTCTAGGTGAGAAATTAAAGATTGTGCACTGTGTTTTCTACCCTATTCCTAAGTATCGCATCCCTATCTTTGGATGTGATATAATAGAAACACCAACACAAGTTACTGCTGCTATAGTTGACATATCACCTGTCACAGGTGTCGATTTAGGTGCTAAATTAGCACCAATTTCATCAAGATATACGTTTGATGACTGGCGAATGCTACCACTGTGGGCAGAGGATGTCTTCTCTCCTTTCTGTAAATTTGCTAGGTTAAAAACCCCTGAGGCAAGAGAGGATTTTCTAGGTGTAACTGGTGAATACCTCAAAGTAATGACTGATTGCATCAAAAATGCAGAGTATGATGATGACAATGGCACACTAGGAGAATGGGTGCCTATCATGCATAGGATAGATGACCAGTGTCACTACTGTAATTCACAAAGAAAGAATAAAAAGACGAAAGCGGTCTTATCACAGTGGTTTGATGAGGCATGGGCAGACAACTACATTAATGAAATTTTATTTGATAAACCAAATGTCCGCAGACTACAATCCCTTTGACTACGTTAACTCAATCAACCTAAAGAATGCAGATTATACCCAAGATGAGGGGTATATGAGACATTATCCTGCATTCATGGTCAACAAAGCACTGTCATATTTTATTGACACTATCATGCATTCCAATGAGATGAATCGCCTTGGTAGCACACTGGATAAGGACATGCAATATAACTTTTTTATACATAGTGTTAGGAAATCTAAAAGGTTTTCCCCTTGGGCAAAGAAGTCCACTCATCCAGATCTTGACCTAGTTAAAAAGTACTATAACTATTCTACGGAGAAGGCAGAGGCAGCACTGAAACTGCTAAACAAGGAAGAAATCCAAGTTATTAGGTCTAAATTGAATAGCGGAGGAATGAAATGAGTGATGAGATCTCTTGGTCTCCTAGCATGATGGTTGAGGTTACATTAAAAGAACCAGATGACTTCCTAAAAGTTAGAGAAACCCTTACTAGGATCGGTGTAGCTTCTCGTAAAGAGAAAAAACTATATCAATCGTGCCATATCCTTCATAAGAAGGGCAAGTATTACATAGTACACTTCAAAGAATTGTTTGCACTAGATGGTAAACCGTCAAACATGACTAAGAATGATGTACAGAGAAGACATCGTATCGCTAGACTGTTATCTGACTGGGGACTCATTGGAGTTGTCGCACCAGTCGATGATGTAGAGTTAGCACCCCTTAATCAGATCAAAGTTTTGTCATATAAGGACAAAGGGGAATGGTCTTTAGAGTCGAAATATAATATCGGAAAGAAAAAACAACCAGTGGAATCTCTAAGTAGCTAAATAGAGTACTTACACTTAGATTCATGGCTGAAACCTCTAAGCCAAACAAAGAAAAAAAGTTTGACTTACTGGATGAAGGTGTCGCCACTTTGGTGCGTCTTACTATCCTTGGGTGGTCCGCGGCTATCCTGACAATTAATTATTTACAGGTGCCAGGTCTAGCAAAGACCAATATTGATCCAACTTTTATAGCTTCAGTCTTCACAGGAACACTAGCTACTTTTGGAGTCGCCACGACCAAAAAGAATGGTGACAATCAGAAACCAAGTGCAGGTGCTAAGACCACATACACTGTGGAATACGTTGCCAAAAAAGAAAAGGAGTAAATTATGAGAAAAATTATTGACGGACTTGCTCTCTTCGCAGGTGTTGTTTCTCTTGCCATTGTAGGCACAGGTGGATATGCTTATCTACAGAGAGAAGCAATCAAAGAGAATGTAAAGTCTCGTGTTACAGGTGCTATTACGGAGCTATTGTCTGATGCACTTCCTGTTGCTATTGATGCAGAGGTGCCAAAGATTCCTAAGGCAACTGGACCTGCTATTCCTACCCTACCAGGAAGATGAATAGTCCTCTTAAATGGTTTGCGGGTGGTCTCGGTGCTTTGATTGGCATTGGACATATCGGTATGATTGGGATGATCTCTAAGCAAAACAACATACCTGTAATCCAACCACCTACAGGACCATATAGCTCATATGTTGTATCAGCATCCAAGGATGGATACAAAATGAGTTACACTGCTAACGATCCAAAGACGATGCACATCACTAAGGACATCACTAAGCCGAGTGGTTTCTTAGGATTTGGTAAATCCAAGCATCAGATTGTTGAGGAGTATGTAATGGATGGTAAGACTAACCAAGGTGGTGCAGTTTCCAACCATAGATCTTGGCAAGATGGGAGTGTAGCAGGTTTCTCGGCAAAAAAGCTCGACGACCGTGCGGTCGAATGCATCAAGTCGGAGGGCGGTGGAGCACAAACAGGTCGTGTGGTGGGAGCTAGTATGGGTGCTGCAGCAGCCCCTGTTGTTTCTGGTATACCATTTGTCGGACCTGTATTGGCGGGGTTGGTTGCGTTAGGCGGTGCCGACCAAGGTGCAAAGATTGGTGGTGAGATGGCAACATCATTTAGTGAGGCATGTCAAGAAGATGTCGATACCGAATCTACAGATTAGAGACGTAGGAGTAAGAAATATTCCTCAAATTTATACTCCTGAGTGGTTAAGGGAGGTGCCTACGGTTTTACCTAACCTGCACCCCATAACCTCACAGATTGGCACGCCAATTATTAATATACCTGGTTGTGTTACCTATCATAAGGAGCAATCAACCACTGGTAAGTTACAGGATCAACTAAGACAAGACGATACTAAAGGCACCAGAGTCCTATGTGACTCAGGCACACCGTCTTTCACACCTATAGACTATGATGCTAGTAAAATACAGTATGAATACAAGGCACCTGTGCCTGTATATAAGGAGCCTCCTGTAGCAGACGTGCCTCCTGCAGAGGTGCCTAAAAACATATCCAAACCAGAGACTGTACAGCAAGAATGTCCTACTGAGATTCAAGCAGCGAAGGAGCCAGTGGGCACAGTAATTGGTGATCAAAAGATTGTCGAGTATAAACTCATAAAAAATGGAGACACGGTTGAATGTGTCCCCATAAAGATCAAGGTATCTGTACCTGATCAGATTGTTGGTAATATTCCTACTGCAGGAGCAGTAATGGCTACAACATCCATTGCTGTAGTTGCAACAACTTCTGCTCTATTAGCAAAACCTTTAGCAGATTTACTACTAAAGGTTGTGAAACCTGCTGTTAAGAAGGTAATGAAAAAACTTACTTCTGGGAAGAATTCCCGATACTTATCTCTTTCAGAACGGAGGACGGATCGTTACCGTTCCCAGAGGGGTTTACCACCTTTGAAGAGGAAGAATTAATACTATGTGTATGTGGCACACCTTGGATAACCTTAGGTTGCACTACCACATCCTTACATAGATTAAAGTAAGGACTCCAACTAGCGAAAGTAATACCATCCTGAGCTAACTGACCACATTTGGTGAGTCTTGTAAGCTCAAATTCTAATCTACGGTTAGCAAGGATTTGCTCACGCAATTCGTTGTGATTTTTTGCAGCTTCCTTACACAACTCTTGTGCTTTTCTATCTAGTGGCCACGAAATAGTGGCAGAGAAACCTGCATTCCAGTTGTAGTTATCTTTCTGACCTGTCCTGATCCTGCGATGGTAGAGAATTTCACCAGGTTTGTCTGGTATTCCATCTGGTATCGGGTTGCCACTGTCATCAAAGTCACCAACAAGGTCAAGCATGTTGTACACTGGATCATCATAATGCGATTCATATGGAAAATTCCATGAAGTATTTCTTGTGACATATGGTGTGATATTGGCGGTAGGTCCCTGACACACAATGCCATCACCATAACCATTTTGTATATACGGACCTTGTAAAACTTGAATTGCCTGGTTGGTCACTGAGCCAGAACTATTCGCGACTGGATTTGCTGTCGCAGACACACCACCTACTGTTTCAGCGTTAACAGGAGCAGCAAAGAGAGCTGCTATTACTGGGTAAAGATACTTGTGGTATCTGTTACGCTTTGAATTTTTGTTGTTCTTTCTATGATCGTGTGATTTTGAAGACCTGGTCCGTGATACGTCTCCATGAAACTGAAGTTTCCACCAGGTGTGGACTGTACCCATGTGGGTCTGTTGCTTGGGTCGAGATTCAATCCTGTCCATGTCGAATTAATTCCATTACTAGATGTAGATGTTTGGGGAGCAGTGACACCTATGCTTGTTGAATTCTGGGGCGTAATAGCACTATTATCGCTAGGTTTTACGCCATGGCCTGATACACTATATGTATATCCTGTGGAATAATCCATCGAATTTATAATTTCTGTCACTTCAGAAGTAGTTTCTGTGTGGCTAGTCATCTGGCCTTGCTGAAAATTAGGTACTACAGGCACTGCCTGTGCAGCACTGCTACACAGTAACAACATGCCTATAGTAAACCTCTTTATCATCCTACTTGATTAGGATCTCGCTAGTGAATTGTCCAGTCGCAGATGTGCCTGCTCCTCCAGCTGTTAGACCCATCGTTGATGATGAATCAATAGTACCAGCTAGATCGCCTGCAGTACCTGCAGCAGTACTTGTCTGGTTACTGAAGTTATGTACTTGACCAACTGTCGGTGCACTAGAACCTAGAGCATCACCTTGATAGAAGGTTTGAGAGAAGCTGAAACTTTCCCCTGCAGTTGCTTGGGTCGCTGACAATGAAGGAATCGCTCCAACGCCTGAGGAGATAGTAAGGGCACCAATGGAGCTTGTTGCACTACCACCAGAAGGTGTATATTGTGTGGTAACATTGTTACCTGTAACAGCATATGAGCTACCGACTCTCTGTACATTTGTTGCAGCTGCATCCACAGTGAGTTGTACACTACTGGACAAGCGATGCGTAATATCCGCCTGTGCGGGTGCGGTCAACATAAACATTCCGAAAAGCACTGCTGAAATTTTTTTCATTTTATCCTCGCGAGGGATGTGCTAGCTCTATTTAGGCATTTTATTTTTAGACGGTTGTTACCAAATATTCTTTCGGGTATTACCCTATACAAAACGTAGTGATAGACGCTAAATATAGGTGATTGCCTTCGGGGATCACACAACAAAACTCGCTTTTAAAGGAGAATTATGACAGGACTAACAAAGTGGACATCTAAGGATGTCGATGCAATTTTTGATGCAGCAAATCGCTACAGTGTAGGGTTTGACGATCTATTTTATAGACTACATGCGTATGGAATTGGGTCTCCACAGACACAATACCCTCCATATAATATTGTAAAAGAGTCTGACACTACATGGAGAATCGAATTAGCACTAGCAGGTTGGGATCGAGACCAGATTGAAGTAGCTACAGAAACAAACGTGCTAACGATCAGATCCGTTGACAAGGATGACACAGACAAGCAAGAATACATCCATAGAGGTGTAGCAGCAAGGACATTTGCTAGAGGATTTAATCTAAGCGATGACGTAGAGGTAGGGGACGTATCATTTAATAATGGATTACTCTCTGTGACACTAACAAAAATTGTCCCAGAGCATCAGAAGAGAAAGGTATTTAATATTCAGTAGACTGGGACTCTACCCACTCTGCATTCTGTTTACAGTATGCATGCACATCCATCTCCATTTTATAGTGGGCATGGGTGTGTATGATCTGAATGAGTCCTAGCACTCCTAGGACAATCAAATTGAATTGGGTCACTGGGTGCTTAAGCACCGACAACAATTTCATGGACATATACTGTGGTATACTATATACTACACAAGAAATGAGACTCTTAACACAGGGGTCTCTTTTTGTTTGGAGACACTGACTATGAACATGTATGTAAATCTGGCACCACCTCACTGCAAAGATCTAAGTATGTTGACTTTGGACGTGCCATCTGATAAACTAGATGAGGTGCTATCCCTATTGGAGAAAAACTATGAGCGTAAAGGTAGCAAGAATGGCAAACGGCGAGGACGTAATCGCTGATATCAAAGAGGTTAGAAACTCTGAGGGCGATGATGCTCGTGTTCTTGCATACGAATTTATTGATTCCTTTTCCATTCAACTGGAAATGAATGACCAAGAATTCTTGGTTGAAGAAGCAGGTAAAGAGAATCCACTTGGTAATATTCGTATGCGATTCTATCCATTCTTCCCTTTGACTGTTGGGTCTAATTTCATTTCACTTCAACACGTCGTAAGTATCGCTGATCCACATTGGGAAGTCCTCAAGCGATACGAAGAGGCATTGCAAACCATTAAAAAGTCACGAAAAGATGATGTTAAAGTTGATTATTCTGAAATACCACCCTCAGGTCTCGTTATTGGGTGACCTAGTAGAGATGGATGAGGAGCCTAGTTTCCTTATCCAAAACTGCCATGAAGTAACAGAGGAAGGACTTAAAAAGTTTCCATACTACAGTGATCAGGAAGACCTATTCATCGAGAGTACTGATGTATTAACTGTGGTGGATCCCTCGGCAAAGGTTGCCAAACAATATCTAGTGATGCTAGAATCCAAAGAGAAGAAAGGCAAGAATGAGTGATTTTTATACTAACGTAATCATCTTTGGTGACACTGCGTTGGTAAGGGGATATCGTAACGGTGAGCGTGTGCAATACCGTGAGAAGACATCCCCTTCTCTTTATTTGGTGCCTGCAAATCAATCAAAGACCTCCAAGTATAAGACTCTGGATGGCAGGTATGCACATAAGAAAAAGTTTGATGGTGTCCGTGAGGCACGAGACTTCCTGCAGAAGTATTCCGACGTAGAAGGAATGGAAGTGCATGGGTATGAGCGATTTGTTTTCCAACACATCGCCCAGAAACACCCTACTCGTGTCCACTATGACATGAATTTGATGAGTATATGGACAATCGATATTGAGGTTGCATGTGAAAATGGATTCCCTGATGTAGAAGCATGTCAGGAGGATATGTTGTGCATCACCATGAAGAATATGATGACCAAGAAGATCATCACATGGGGCACGAGAGAGTATGATCCTCCAAAGGATGTGGAGTATCGTATCTTCAATACTGAGCATGAAATGCTGCAGGATTTCCATAAGCATTGGGTGCATGACACCCCTGATATCATCACAGGGTGGAATAATAACTTCTATGACATGCCTTATATCTGTCGTAGGATTGAGAAGATCCTAGGAGAGAAGTGGATGAAGAGTCTCTCACCTTGGAATGTAGTAAAAGATCGCACCATAAATGTGCAAGGCCGAGCAAATATTGTTTACGATATTCTAGGTGTTACTATCCTTGACTACCTTGATCTATACAAGAAGTTTACCTATTCCGCACAAGAATCCTACAGTCTAGAGCATATCTCTACTGTTGAATTGGGTGAGCACAAACTTGACCATAGCATGTATGAAAACTTTAAAGACTTCTATACATCTGACTGGCAGAAGTTTGTAGACTACAACATCCATGACGTGCAACTGGTTGATCAACTAGAAGGCAAGATGAAACTTGTTGAGTTGGCAGTCACTATGGCATACGATGCCAAGGTAAACATTGATGATGTGTTTTCACAGGTAAAGATGTGGGATACTCTCATCTATAATGATTTGTATCAGAAGAATATTGTTGTGCCCCCTAAGCAGACATCCGAGAAAGATGACAAGTATGCGGGTGCATATGTCAAAGAGCCTGTGCCTGGTGTTTATGACTGGGTATGTAGTTTTGACTTGAATTCTCTGTATCCACACCTTATAATGCAGTATAACATCTCTCCTGAGACGCTTGTCGATGAGAGACATCCTAGAGTTTCTGTGGACAAGATCCTCGATGAAGAATTTACTGCTCATCCTGATTACGCTGTCTGTGCTAATGGTGCTCAGTATCGTAAGGATATACATGGATTTCTTCCTGAGATGATGCAACGCATCTACGATGAAAGAAAGATCTTCAAGAAGAAAATGCTCGCTGCCAAGCAGGAGTTTGAGAAGACTGGTGATCCTAAACTAAAGAATGATATCTCCACCTTCAACAACATCCAAATGGCAAGGAAGATTCAACTCAATAGTGCCTATGGTGCTATTGGTAATCAATACTTCCGCTATTATAACTTAGCAAATGCTGAGGCAATCACTCTATCTGGTCAGGTCTCTATCCGATGGATTGAAAATAAGATAAACAAATTTCTTAATAAACTATTAGAGACAGACAACAAAGATTATGTTATTGCTTCTGATACCGATTCCATTTATTTGCATATGGATCCTCTGGTTAAAAAGATATTCAAGGGCAGAGAGGAGAGCGATCAAAGCGTATTGCGGTTCCTTGCGAAGGTGTGTGATGTGGAATTTGAAAAGTATATACAGAATTCTTATCAAGAATTGGCAACCTATGTAAATGCCTACGAGCAGAAGATGTTTATGAAGCGAGAAAACATCGCTAATCGTGGTGTCTGGACTGCTAAGAAGAGATATATTCTAAACGTATGGGACAGTGAGGGTGTCAGATACAATGAGCCTTCACTAAAGATCATGGGTATTGAGGCAGTCAAATCCTCCACCCCATCATCATGTCGTGGAGCACTCCGTGACGTCCTAAAACTCATGATGAATACTGATGAGAGGAAGGTGCAGCAGTTTGTCAAAGATTTTGAGAAAAAGTTTAAGTCACTACCTACAGATGAGATTGCATTTCCACGGTCATGCAACAATCTCAAGAAGTATCACCACCCTAAGGAGTTGTATGGAGCACATTGCCCCATTCACGTCCGAGGTGTGCTACTATATAATAACTCTATCAAAGAAAAGAATCTTACCCACAAGTATCCCTTGATTCAAGAGGGAGAAAAGATCAAGTATGTCTTCCTAAAGACACCTAATAAACTTGGTCGTCATGGGTCTAAGGGTGACTTCCAAAATGTCATCTCTTTCTTTAGGACACTCCCCTCTGAGTTTAAACTAGAGGAATACATTGATTATGATATGCAATTTTCTAAAGCATTTCTTGATCCACTCACCGTGATTCTTGATCAGATCGGATGGTCTGCCAAGAAACGTGCCACACTAGAAGCCATGTTTGGTTAATTATGACAAGTAGTTTTTTCACTGAAATTGTAAAGGAGATTGACAATGAGTATGCAACGGTTGCCTCTGAAGGCATCGCTGCAGGTGACATTGATCAATATGTAGATACTGGATCTTATATTCTTAACGCTCTGTTGAGTGGTAGTATCTATGGTGGTCTGCCTTCTAATAAGATCACAGCACTAGCAGGTGAGAGTAGCACAGGTAAGACATTCTATGCCTTGTCTGTTGTCCGTCACTTTCTAAACACTGACCCTGATGCAGGTGTCATTTATTTTGAGTCAGAGTCTGCTATTTCTAAACAGATGATTGAGGAGAGAGGCATTGATTCTAAACGTATGATCATTGTGCCTGTCACCACCGTGCAGGAATTCCGCACACAGGCAGTTAAGATTGTTGATAAATACTTAACTCAGAAGGAATCAGATCGCAAACCGTTGATGTTTGTATTGGATTCATTGGGCAATCTGTCCACCTCTAAGGAGATGGAAGATACTGCAGCAGGTAAAGACACACGAGATATGACTAGAGCACAAGTCCTTAAAGGTGCCTTTAGGGTCTTGACTTTGAAACTAGGTCTTGCTAATGTACCTATGATCGTAACTAATCATACCTATGATGTTGTCGGTAGTTATGTGCCCACAAAAGAAATGGGTGGCGGTAGTGGTCTTAAGTATTCTGCTTCCACTATCGTATATCTTTCCAAGAAGAAAGAGAAAGATGGCACAGATGTTGTCGGTAATATTATCAAGGTCAAGGCAGTCAAGTCTCGACTTACAAAAGAAAATTCACAAGTAGAGACGAGGTTATTCTATGACGAACGCGGACTGGACAAGTATTATGGGTTACTGGAATTGGGTGAGAAGTATGGAGTCTTCCAACGGATCGGGAATCGGTATCGTATTGGTGAATCTTCTGTTTATCCTAAGTCTATTCTCGCTTCGCCCGAGAAATACTTCACAGAAGAAGTAATGCATGAATTGGACGAAGCCGCTAAGAAAGAATTCTGTTATGGCGAGTGATCTAAAGGATTTTATCCGTGTATATGATGGTGTCTTAGACCCTAACTTGTGCAACAATGCTATCAAGTTGTTTGATGAGACACCTGATGCACAGGATCGTTGGGATAACCAACACAAACCTCAGTTTACACAAATGAATATCACGATGCTATCTGAGCAGCAACGTGATCCTAAGTGGGGTGTAATCCACAATAATATTATTGCTTCAATACAAACAGTATCTGAATATTATATGAAAGATACAGGGTGCTCACCATTCTGGCCACCTAAGAATAGTATTGAGCAGATCCGTATGAAAAAGTATACGGCAGAGACAGGAGATAGGTTTGATCTCCACATTGATGTTGGTGACTATGCTACAGCACGTCGCTTTCTTGTTATGTTTTTCTATCTTAATGATGTAGAGGAGGGAGGAGAGACATCTTTCCCTGCTATTGAATTAGATATCAAACCAAAGCAAGGTAGTGTGCTATGCTTTCCACCAGTATGGATGTATCCTCACCTAGGTAAGCAACCAATCAGCAATGACAAATACATTGTTGGCACATATCTACACTATCAATAATGCCAGGTATAGAAGAAATTGTTATTAGTAATCTGATCTGCAATCCAGATTACATGAGAAAGGTTTTACCTTTCGTGAAAGAAGAATACTTTGATGACCTATCACAAAAGGTAGTCTTCAAAGAGATATCTGAATTTGTTAATGAGTATGATAACCTTCCAGAGCCTAATGCTATTGCTCTTGAGGTAGAGAAACGTAAAGATTTAACAGAGGATGCTGTCAATAGAGTTTTAGAAATACTTAGAGGACTAGATAGGACGGAGTATAATGAAGAGTGGTTGCTAGACACTACTGAGAAGTGGTGTAAAGAGCGAGCGATTTATAATGCTCTAATGGAGTCTGTCCAAATTGCAGATGGTCAGGACAAGACTCGTAATCAGGATGCAATTCCGTCAATTATGTCGGACGCACTTAGTGTGTGCTTTGATGACCATGTAGGACACGATTACTTAGAGGATTCAGAGTCAAGATATGACTTCTATCATAGAAAAGAAGAAAAGATTCCATTCGATCTCGACTTCTTCAACAAAATTACAAAAGGTGGGTTACCTAATAAGACTCTCAATATCGCACTTGCTGGTACAGGTGTCGGCAAGAGTCTATTCATGTGCCACGTCGCTAGTGCCTGCCTCTTGCAAGGGAGGAACGTTCTCTACATTACACTTGAAATGGCAGAGGAGAAGATTGCTGAGCGAATTGATGCCAACCTCCTCGACGTCCCGATTCAACAACTAAGTGATCCCTTATTCAGTAAGGGTAAGTATCAATCTAAGATAGAGAAGTTGTCAGAGAAGACACAGGGTCGCCTTGTTATCAAGGAGTATCCCACTGCATCTGCACATGTTAACCACTTCAAGTCTCTACTCAATGAGTTGTCATTGAAGAAAGGTTTTCATCCTGACATTATCTTTGTTGACTATCTTAATATCTGTGCATCGTCACGGTATAAAAACAACATTGTGAATTCCTATACCTATGTCAAATCAGTCGCTGAAGAGTTACGAGGACTCGCAGGAGAATTCAAAGTCCCGATCGTGTCCGCTACGCAAACCACTCGCTCAGGTTACGGTAATAGTGACGTGGAGCTTACTGATACTAGCGAGTCTTTCGGTTTGCCTGCAACTGCTGATCTTATGTTTGCACTTATTGCAACTGAAGATCTAGAGGCAATGAATCAGATCATGGTCAAGCAGTTGAAGAATAGATATAATGATCCTACAGTCAACAAACGTTTTGTGTTAGGTATTGACAGAGCGAAGATGAGGCTGTATGATTGTGAGCAGTCTGCTCAAGACAATATTCTTGATAGTAATCAAGAAGAATTTACTACCGATACCAAATCTAAATTCCAAGGTTTTAAAATATGAAAGTCAACCAAGGCGGTTTTGCCCCTAGTCCTGAGACTGGAAGTGGAGACGACATCCAACAGACAGCAGAAAAGTTTTCTAACGCTGCAACGGACGCTGCAGAAAACTTTGAAGCAGCAGCAAAAGAAGCAGCAGCAGAAGCACCTAAGACTCCTGAGGACGTTATCAACGATAACCGTTTTAACACTGCCTACAAGAGTAAGAAGAAAGCAAAGCAGAAGATGGATGAAGCTGCTTCCAAGAAGCAGACGAAGGAAGGACCTGTCAAGATTAACTTTGATAGGTATGCTGAATTCGTAGAAGGCACATGCTCTAACCCTAGTAAAGACTATAATGTTTTTAAGGCAAGGATGGATGACTTGACCAAACAAGGTTGTAACATTAATCGTCTTGACACTGCTGCCTCAGGAATGTCTGCAGAAGGCGGTGAGTTTATGGAAATTGTGAAGAAACTAAAGTATCAAGGTAAACCATGGAATGAGGACACTAAAGATCACCTTATCAAAGAGTTGGGTGACATCCTTTGGTATGCTCAGAATGCATGTGCTGCCCTTGATCTCCGTATGGATGAGGTTATCTATATCAATACTCTTAAACTAGCAGCACGCTACCCTAAAATGAAATTTGATGAGTACTATTCCGAAAACAGGAAACCAGGTGATATCTAACGTGGGTAAGGTGTGGAAGTATAGTTTAGGTAGTTTTAGTGATGATAAAACTAAAAACTATGACAACTATGTTGCTATCGTACGCACTATCATTTTCGTTTCTTATCTGGTTACTAATTGTTTTATCATTTCTGGTGTCGTAAGACACTGGAATAACGTGCCTAACGATGATCCTAAATATAAGGTGATACCTGCGAAGGAGTATGGCACAGAAAAAGGACAACGAACCTTTACTTGATGAGGATAACAAACCCATCAAGATTAATGCTGGCTTTCAATATGAATTGGATCTCATCAAGAAATTGAGAGGCAAAGGGTTTAATGTATCTGATCCTGCGGGAGCAGACAGTGCCAAGGCAGACTTGGAATTGACACCCACATATAAGTCACAGGTAATTAAGTTTGAGTTAAAGGAGAAGTTGTCTGCCGACTTCGCTCAAATGAATTTTGATTTTGATACTGGGTCAATGCAGTTTACCATTGACAAGAATAAAGCATCTGCTCAGAAAGAAGCAGCAAGGACAATGATTGGTATTGCTGAGTCCTATAATATTATTAAGGAAGCAAACTCTCATTGGAAACCTAAAAGAAATATACCTGCTAAGTTTACGTTAGGAGATAGTGCAACACTCGCACAACGTAAGTCAGCACACTCACTAGATCTTAAGAGATTCCCAGATAAGTTTCTAGCAGAGGGTCAGTCAGCAGCAAGAGAGGTAGAGAAATATTACAACTCAAAGAATACTTATTATATACAGGTCAAAGGAAAGGGACTATATTATATGGGGAGAGACGTTGAGGGATATGGATGCCCACAATTCTCTACCTCTGTAGGAAAAAGCAGTATCAGAATTCGTATCAAGACTAACTCTAAGTCGAATGCGAGGTGGTCGTTTCTGATGGCACTCAAGATTTCTGGACTAAGAAAGAGCAGCATGGATCTAGATGGCGACACGGATTTCCTGCTCAGGCCAGGTTTATAAGTGGCACACTACATCCCCACACCACATCGTAACCTAGTATAATAAAGACATGGCAAAAAACACCCACCTAGAGCACCTTGAAGATGATATCTTTAATCAAGGATCAGTAGGTGCTAAGAATGCGGTCAACTTTCTAGAGTCTCTTCGTGACATGCTTACAGCAGGGTCAGGTGGTGGCAATACAAAGGTGACTGTTAAATGGGATGGTGCACCTGCTGTGATCTGCGGTAAAGACCCACAGACAGGTCAGTTTTTTGTTGGCACAAAGTCAGTCTTTAATAAGACGACACCAAAAATAGGTTACAATGAAGAATTCATCGACTTCCACTACGAAGGTGCTATCAATGGCATCCTCAAACAATGCTACAGGGAGTTATCAAAACTTCCCATCGAGGGTATCCTCCAAGGTGATCTCCTCTATACTTCTACCCCTCCTCTTGTTACCATTAGTGGCAAGCGAGGTTATAGATTTAAACCAAATACAATCACTTACCTTGTAGATCAGAAGAGTGAGATGGGTGCCAAGGTTTCAAAGTCTAAACTTGGTATCGTATTTCACACACGCTACACTGGTGGTGATATAAGTAGTTTGTCTGCATCATTTGGTGCAGATGTATCAAAGTTGCAAGGTGTTAAAGACATCGCTGTATTCTCCTCTACCTTCCAAAACGTGAATGGTATTGCTAATCTGTCAATTAGTGAGAAGAATCAGATCAACAATACTATTAGACAAGCAAAGAGCAACCTAAGGTCTGGTGCTAAGTTTCTAGACCTAATTGTGCAGGACAAAGGTAGCATGTCTCCTGCTTCTCTGTTTAAGATCTACTTTAACCAAGTCATTCGTGCAGGAAAGATTCCTCCTACTGCTCAAGGTATGGCAAAAGGGTTTGAAACCTTCCTAAATGACAGGTATAAGAAGGAAATTATCAAGAAGAAGACTGAGAAAACACAGCAGGCATGGGAGAAACGTCGTGCAGACTCTGTTGCATTCCTAAATAGTAACAAGACATCATTATTTGCTGCTCTATCTGGTTTCCGTAACCTTATGGATGCAAAGAATATGATTATAAATAAACTCAAAAAGATTGAAGGTGTTGGCACCTTCCTCGAAGACGAGTCGGGTTATCGTGTAACAAGTCCAGAAGGATTCGTTGCTATCAAAGATGGCACCGCTCTTAAACTCGTTGATAGACTGGAATTCAGTCGTGCTAACTTCACTGTTGCTAAAGATTGGGGCTAAATGCGTTTTCTAGATTTCATAAAAGAAGCAAAAGAAACTAAGACAAAGAAACCCTCGCCATCTGCTAAGGGTCAATCTTCTAGTGCAAAGAAACAACAACCAGATGACCCCCACGTTGCAATTACTTTTGGCAGGTTTAACCCTCCTCATGCTGGCCATGGTAAGTTACTCGATGCTGTTAGATCTTACGGAGGAGACTCTGGAAACTATAGAATCTACCCATCAAGATCCCAAGACCACAAGAAAAACCCCCTCTCAGCAGACCAAAAAGTAGGTCACATGAGAAAGATGTTTCCACATCACAAAGACAAGATCCAAAATAACGAGGCACACCGTAATATTTTTGACATCCTTAGAGATTTGAATGATGAAGGTCATTCTCATGTCACTATGGTTGTCGGTGATGACCGAGTAAAAGAATTTGAAAATCTAGCAAACAAATACAACGGAGTCCATTACGACTTCAAATCTATCAATATTAAATCAGCAGGTGCTAGGGACGACAAGTCCGACGATCCTATCGAAACCATGTCAGCATCTAAGATGCGTGCACATGCACAAGGTAATGATCATGATTCATTCCATGGTGGAATGCCAAAGGGTATCAGCAAGAAACACAGTGCACAACTGATGGCAGATGTCCTCAAGGGTATGACCCCACCACCTAAGGGTAAGAAACCTAAGAAGGGTGAAGGACTACATGAGTGGTTGAATGAATCCGTATGGGAATATGCACCTAAACTAGACTTTGAAAACTTCCGTGACTACTATATGCTTAACCACATCTTCAAGGTGGGTGCACTAGTAGAGCATGATGACACAGGTCTTACAGGACATGTCGTGCATCGTGGCACAAACTATGTAATATTTAAAATGCCTGATGGCAATGAGCATCGTGCTTGGTTACAACACATCACTGAAAGAGAAGATCAATCTAATTACTCTGCTGATGATGGTAGTGGTAACACATGGAAAGTAGGCACTGATGAATATAGAAAAGCAGTCCAAGACATGACACCTGGACAGGCAACTATCAAATTTAGTGACTTTAGAAAGAAGTCGAAGACTAAATAATAATACATTCTTGACCGCGTAACCTCGTAAAGCAATGACTTTAGATATCAAAGTGTCTGCTGCACTCATGAAGTATAACTTCTATGAGCAGAGAAAAATTCTCAATGCACTAGAGACTGGCACTGTAGACAAATTGACTAAGCATCTACAAGAAGGTGCTGAGAAAGCAATCGATGTGATGGACTCATGGGAGCCTATCGTTGAAGGTTATGGCGGGTTTCCTATTGAAAAGGAAGCAGTTGCTAAAAAGAAGATGGAGTTTAAACGTGACAAGAATGTAGGTAGAGTCGTCACCTCTGGTGGAGATCAGATGCTAGTCACTGGTCGTAAGGCAGACGGACGCTATGTTGTTATGGGTAAGGACGGTCGTAAGACTGCAAAGGATGCAGTTGATATCGGTGTCGTTGCTAAAGAGCAGGTAGTGGGTGTTGATCTCGATGACCTGCATGAGTCAATGAAACAGGCTCGTAAGAATGTTGGTGCGTCTACTTGTTGGGATGGATACAAGGCTAAAGGCACCAAGAAAAAGGGAGGAAAGGTAGTCCCTAACTGCGTTAAAGAAGATGAGGTCGCTGAGGGTAAGAAAGGATTGTGGGATAACATTCACGCCAAGAGAAAGAGAGGCGAGAAACCTGCAAAACCTGGTGATAAAGATTACCCCAAGACACTTAACGTAGAAAGTAACCAAAGTTTTGATGCAATGATAGAAGCATTGTGTCTACCAGAGTATGAGGATCTAACGTTTGATGAGATCCATGACATCTGTGTAGAGACTCTTCTTGAGTTGGATCAACCATTGCTCAATGAGGCACTTGATCTTATTGATTCAATGGAGCTTCTTACTGAGGCACCAAGTCAGCACTCTGCAAATCCTAATATTGCAGTGCAGGCACCTCAGAAAAAGAAGGAAGCAGCACCTGCTAAACCATCCATGAAGGATCGTATTAAAGCAGGACTCAAAACTGCTGCTAAAGTAGTTGCTAAAGGTGCCGTCAAGGGTGCTAAGTATGCAGGTAAAGCTGCAGGCATGGCAAAGAATACAGCAAAAGACATGGCGTCTTCTGCTAAAGACGGTTACAAATCGACCCAGAAAGGACAGTCCTCTTCTGGATCTAGCAAATCTACCTCTTCTACAATGAGTGACACACCACCTAAAGATGCAGGATCATCTTCTACATCAGGTGGATCATCAGCTTCTGGCGGTCCTTCTGGACAAGAGCGTAGTGGTCAAAAGACCAAAGAAAATCTGAAGAAATTCGGATCAGCTCTTAAGAAAGGATTGAAGAAAGTTGTTGGTAAAGGATCTCGTTTAGTCTCCAAGGGAGCTGGCAAACTCGCAAAACGTTTGGGAGAGCAGTCCAGATACGATTGGAGAAGTAACATTAAAGGAGACATGTAATGCAACCTACTAGTAAAACACCAGATAGGAAGTCATCTCTAAAGACTGTTACTAAGAAAGGTATTACAGTTAATCCAAAAAAGGAAGACCTTATGAAAGAAACTTTTAAACGTAGCATACAGACATCTCTTGATAGTCTTAAGGAAGCTGCGAAGAAAAATGCCAAAGCAAAGAAAGGCAAAGTAAAAAGATGGTGGGATGACGATGGAGATGGCATCGGATACGAACCACATGAAGTGAAAAAAACTAATGAGCATCACGAGACTGACGCTGAGGGTAATGTTATTCCTCACGATGATGAGAAGGATGCTGAAGTGAAGAGTGTAATTAAAGAGAGAATGAGACAAAGAATGATCTCTTTGACACAAGCACATGATGCACAGCAAGCAGGACTAGAGCCAACTGAATATAAAAAGCTATAAATAAGGTACCCTTGTTTATAAAATCATGTTGAGCTTTTTAATGCCCCTTGCTTATAAGGTAATTGATTCTGCTGTTGCAAAAATTCCTGACGACGCAGAGTTAGGCGATAAACTAATCGATATCTGTCTTCTTATCATCGGAAAGGCAGTAAAACTTACAAAGACTACTGCTGACGACGCACTTTTTGAGAAAGTCAAAGAGGCACTCGCAGCCAGAGACTAATTTGTATAAATAAAATATAGATGATACCACCCCGCTACTAGAGAAAAATGGCTGTATTTGGACTACTCGATGCGAAAGCAATGGGCACAAACATTGGTGTAACCAATGGTGATGCCACCGTAACAACTTCTGGAGACTTCACGGACGCTTCTGACAACCTTGTCAAAGTAGGTGACGTGTTGGAGATCTCTGGTGTCGCTTACATTGTAAAACAAGTAACGTCAGCAACTGCTCTAGAGCTTCATAAGGTGTATGCAGGATCTACTGCAACAATCACCGCAGCAAATGCCGTTAGAAGGACACCTCCTAAGGCAGTAGCAGAGTACGTTATCAAGGGTGGGGATAGCATCTCTGACTATCAGCTCGTATTTGTTGACGAGACTGAGAGGACAAAAGCAGCAAACGAATCTAGAGGTATCTCTGGTCCTGGTTGGTGGTTGTATCGCACATACACTACACACAATGGTGACACACGTCATAAGGCAGAGTGTTTAGCATTTACTCACGCCACCGCAGCCGCGGCTGGTGATGATGCAGACGATACAGTGGTAGCAGACGTCCAAGAAACAATTACTATTGGCACACAACCTGCAAACTCTACTTCATCTAGTGGAGCAGGGACATTCGCAGTTGCTGCTACAGTTGATCAGTCTGGCACAATCACTTACAAGTGGCAAAGACAAACTGCAAGTGCTACTGTTAGATGGGTTGATGTCGCTGCAGACACAGACACAGGAATTACATACGCAAACTTCACCACTGCAACTCTTGCATATAGTGGACTAGCAAGTGATGCGTTGGATGGATACAAATATAGATGCGTTGTAAATACATCTAAAGGTGCAGCTGAAGTGATCACTAACGGATCCGCAACCCTTACCTTTGGAAGCTGATAAATAAAATCAGGAAAATCCTGATTCGTAATGCGTTTTGAAAGTCTGACCGATAAGAATCACTTACTGTTTGCTATCAAACACTATAGTAATCCTCAATCGGTTACCGTTGATGACTTCATGGAAGACATGAAGAAATTCAAATACCTTAAGCGACTGCTTAAAAGGTATCTAAAGACTGGGACATTGCGTACAAATTTAATCATTAACCATTTGGTTATACTATTCAATGTGTTTGGTGAAGCAACCATACCGTTGCTAATGTATAAACTAGAGCGAGAATATTGGTCTATACTCAAGACCTTTCTTATATTCTTAGATAGATATCCAGAGTTTAATCCTGGCTCATTCAATGAGGTAGACTTAGACATGGACGTTTACGATACACTGACATCTATAAACTGACAATGATCAACGAAGATGCCCCAACAATGAGTGCAGGTAACGGCGGTTTCTCTGGTAGTGCTGCTGCTACAGGACCTGTTGCAGGGTTTGATCCTATGTTAGGTGGTAAGAAAGTTAAGAAGAGAAAGTATAAACCCAAAGGACACGTTGTAACCAACGTAGGAATAGGAGAGGAAGCAAGTCACTATCAAAAAGATAGTAGCATCATCCCTTATCTAATTCATTTTGATGGTATTGATTCATATGTTTTGTACGGTAAGTCACCGTCGGAAATAAAAATACAACTCAGAAAGATCTATCGACCTGAGGTGCATAATAAGATTAAAATCACACGTTTGTATCCTAATCAAGTAATTAAATTCTACTGGGACAAGAGACAAACAGCACTTGGTGTATCATGAGTGACATCAACTCAGCAATTTTAGAAAGATTAGAAAAAGTAGTTGACTCTCTACAGGAAAACTCTGTAAAGATGGGTCAACTTCTTGCTGTACACAATGAAAAACTGGACAAGCAAGACAAGATTGACCAAGTTTTGTTTGAAAAGGTTGACAGAATCCACGCAGATATTCAAAGAGAGACAGCAGCAATCAAACAAGGATGTGAGAGAGACATTCGTTTGGTAGATGATAGACTCCGCATGATGGAGAAGAAGATGTGGACTATTGCAGGTGCTCTCACAGTAATTTCATTTATGGTCAGTGTGCCAGGTCAAGCACTGATTAGGAACTTGACACCCAACCAACAATCCAGTATGATAGTCGGAGAGATGCACCGCACTGGATGAGTTTCATCGATAGCCAATACATTGACCGTGTTGGTGTCCGATTAGAAAAATTTAAAAACCAAGGACGCACCTACAATTTTAGGTGTCCCTATTGTGGTGACTCCCAACGCTATAAGAGTAAAGCGAGGGGGTATTTTTTTATGCGTAATAATGATTACGTTTATAAATGTCACAACTGTGGTATCTCTAAGTCCTTATCCACATTCTTAAAGGATCATGCGACTGATTTATACTCAGAATATCTCTTAGAAAAGTATAAGAAACCTAAGAAGAAAGAAGTCCTACCTGACCTGTCAGCGAAACCATATTTTGCTGCTAGACCTACAGGTTTGGAATCTATTGCAAGTCTAAATAATGGGCATCCCGCAAGAGAGTATCTAGAGAAGAGGCAACTACCTACTGAGGCATTTGATACTCTTTATTATACGGATAAATTCAAGCGATGGGTTAACTCCCAGAGTCCAAACTACTTTGAGAGTCTAAAGAATGATCAACCCAGAATCATCATCCCTTTGATTGATGAGGATGGTAAGTGGTTTGGTATTCAAGGACGCTCACTAGCACCTAAAAGTGTGCTAAGATATATCACATGTATCTTTGACAAAGAGAAAACTAAACTCTTTGGTATGGATCGTATTAAGAAAGATGAGGTAGTCTATGTCACGGAAGGACCATTCGACAGTTATTTCCTTAGAAATGCTATTGCTATGTGTGGTAGCGATGTTGACTACAGCACTATGGATTATCGATTCACATTCGTCTTCGACAACGAACCACGAAATAGAGAGATTGTCGATAGAATTGCAAAGACAATTAACAACGGACACTCCGTAGTAATATTCCCTAAATCAATCAAAGAAAAAGATCTTAATGACATGCACTTAGCAGGGCATGATGTAAAAGAGATCGTAAAAAGCAACACCTTTAAAGGTGCCGAGGCAAAAGTAAAACTAACATTCTGGAAAAAGGTATGAGCACCAACGTCGTCAAGCGTAATGGCAGTGTTGAAGCACTTAACTTAGATAAAATTCATAAGATGGTCGAGATGGCATGTGAAGGAATCGGAGGTGTCTCCGAGTCTGCCATTGAAATGAATGCCAATCTTCAAATCTTTGACGGTATTAAGACCGACGACATCCAAGAGATCCTTATTAAATCTGCTAATGATTTGATCTCTTTAGACGCACCAAACTATCAGTTTGTGGCAGCACGTTTGCTCCTGTTTTCTCTTAGGAAAGCAGTCTACGACGCCCATCCAGACAAACATCCTCATTTGTATAACCATATCAAGGACTGTATTGATCATGGACTGTATGACCCTGCCCTTCTAGACGCTTACAGCGAGGAGGAGTGGTGCGATATCAACGGCATGATTGATTACGACCGAGACTATTTGTTTACATACGCAGGTATTCGACAAGTCGTAGATAAATATCTCGTACAGGATCGCAGCACTGGCGAGGTATACGAGACACCTCAGCAGATGTATATCATGATCGCTGCTACATTGTTTCAACGCTATCCTCAGGATAGCAGACTATCATATGTCAAAAAATACTACGACGCGATCTCGCGACACAAAATCAACATCCCAACCCCTATCATGGGAGGTGTGCGGACTCCCCTTAGGCAATTTGCTAGCTGTGTTCTTGTTGATATTGATGACACCCTCGATAGCATCTTTAGCTCTGACATGGCTATTGGTTACTACGTTGCTCAAAGGGCTGGTATCGGTATCAACGCAGGTAGAATCCGTGGTATCAACAGCAAAATCAGGGGTGGAGAAGTACAACACACAGGGGTCGTCCCTTTTCTCAAAAAATTTGAGGCAACTGTCAGATGCTGCACTCAAAATGGCATCAGAGGTGGATCAGCGACAGTCCATTTTCCCATTTGGCACCAAGAAATCGAAGACATCCTCGTCCTCAAAAACAACAAGGGCACGGAAGACAACAGAGTCAGAAAGTTAGACTACAGTATCCAGATTTCTGAGTTATTCTATAAGAGGCTTATTGCAGATGAGACAATCAGTCTATTCAGTCCTCACGATGTGCCTAATTTATACGATGCTTTTGGGACTCCTGACTTTGATTCTTTATACACCAAGTACGAGGCACAGAAATCCATCCCTAGAGTTACAGTTAAGGCTCAGGAGATAATCCTTGCATTGCTAAAGGAGAGAGCAGAGACAGGTCGTATTTACATTATGAATATCGATCACTGTAACTCTCACTCTTCTTTCAAAGACAAGGTTAACATGAGTAACCTTTGTCAAGAGATCACCCTACCTACAGATCCTATTCAATCTATTCAAGGTCAGGGTGAGATCGCATTGTGCATCTTGTCTGCTATCAATGTAGGTAAGATCAATAGAGTAGAGGAGTTGGAGAATCTATGTGACCTTGCAGTCCGTGGTCTTGAAGAGTTGATTGACTATCAAGAGTATCCTGTTAAGGCAGCAGAAGAGTCTACTGTTGCACGTCGCTCACTTGGTATTGGTTACATCGGACTAGCACATTACCTTGCTAAGCAAGGTGTCAAGTATGACGATCAAGGTGCTTATGATCTTGTCCATGAGTTGACAGAATCATTCCAATACTATCTTTTGAGGGCATCAAATGCTCTCTCAAAAGAGAGAGGACCTTGTGGTAATTTCTCGGTCACAAAGTATCATGATGGAATTCTTCCTATCGATACATATAAGAAGGACGTAGATCAGATTACCTCGGTAGCATACCAACATGATTGGAATTCTCTTAGGGATGACATACAGAAATTCGGACTCAGGCACAGCACTCTGTCCGCACAGATGCCTTCGGAGAGCAGCTCCGTTGTGTCTAACGCAACCAATGGAATCGAGCCACCTAGAGACTACTTGTCCATTAAGAAATCGAAGAAAGGACCTCTTAAGCAGATTGTTCCGCAATACAACACACTAAAGAATAACTACACTCTCTTGTGGGATATGAAATCCAATGAGGGATATATTAAGGTTGTTGCGGTCATGCAGAAGTTCTTTGACCAAGCAATCAGTGGTAATTGGAGTTATAATCCACAAAACTATGCTAATCAAGACGTGCCTATGTCCGTAATGGCAAACGACTTGCTCACTACTTACAAATATGGTTGGAAAACATCCTATTATCAAAATACATACGACAATAAGAAAGATGAAGACGAAACTTCTGCTAAAGTAGAAGACCTAGTTAATGATATACTGTCTGGTGATGAGGCAGAATGTGACGCTTGCAATGTATAAACCTAACCCTAAGAGAGAACGGATGTCTGTAACTGTTTTTAATAGCAACAAAATCGACACAACAAAACAACCAATGTTTTTCGGAGCACCCTTAGGGATGCAACAGTATGTGGATTATAAGTATCCAGACTTTGAAAGACTAACACAATCACAACTAGGATTCTTTTGGAGACCTGAGGAGGTATCTCTACAGAAGGATCGATCAGATTACAAAACACTAAACGATCAACAGAAGCATATCTATACTTCTAACCTTAAGTATCAAATCTTACTTGACAGTGTGCAGGGCAGAGGTCCTGGCATGGCATTCGCACCTTACTGTAGTCTTCCAGAATTGGAAGGTTGTATTGGTGTATGGAATTTCATGGAGCAGATTCATTCAAGATCCTATACACACATCATCAAGAATGTATACGCTGATCCATCAGAAGTATTTGATACAGTTTTAGATGACGAAAAGATTTTAGCTCGTGCCAAATCTGTTACAGGTGCATACGACGAATTCCTCGAAGCAGCAGGACAGTATGCAGACAGTAACTTCTGGAAACCAAGTTGGAAAGACAGTCCAACAACCCAGTGGACATTGCACGACCTCAAGAGAAAACTTTATAGGGCAGTTGCTAACGTCAACATCCTAGAAGGTATTCGTTTCTATGTTTCATTCGCATGCTCTTTCGCTTTCGGTGAGTTAAAACTCATGGAAGGGTCAGCAAAGATCATTGCATTGATTGCTAGAGATGAATCACAACATCTAAACATCACCCAAAAAATTCTCAAGAGATGGGATCAGGGTGACGATCCAGAGATGCAAGAGATTGCAAGAGAAGAAAGAGAAAACATCACACAAATGTTTATTGATGCTGTAGAAGAAGAGAAAGATTGGGCAACCTATCTGTTTTCTCAGGGCAGCATCATCGGTCTAAATGAAAGACTACTTACTCAGTATGTTGAGTGGACTGCAAACCGTCGTATGAAAGCGATTGGATTGACACCAGTCTTCGATCAACCTTTGAGCACTAACCCATTGCCATGGACAAACCATTGGTTGAATAGTAAGGGTCAGCAAAATGCTCCACAAGAGACTGAGATTGAGTCCTACATAGTAGGCGGTATCAAACAAGATGTTGGAAAAGAAACCTTCGCAGGATTTTCACTTTGAATTTCAGCACAGATGGGGCGGTGTCCCATCAGCAGTGCAACAATTTGAGGATTGGAGTAAGAAACAGAAGGGTATTTTTAGATTTATCCTTCTGAATTTTTGCCTACCTTGGTATGCAAAATGGTGGTTAGAATTTAAAGTCGATAAGACTATGCATGATGCTGATCAACAAATCGAAAACCTTGTTGATCAATGGAATGAGGAAGAAAAGAAACAAACCATCGTGGAAAGAACACCATCAGAAGTCGCAGGACTTGACAATCTCAGAATCACATCTTGGCCACCCCCTGACCAATGGTATACAGGACCACTTGAAGTTTTTGAGACAAGTCAAATCCCATCTCAAAAGACACAGGAGATTGCCGAATACCCCGATCCGTGGGAAGAGGCAACGTAAAGAAAAAGGTTAAGTTAAATCACTAACCTTGCTAAATAGATCAGGATATGGTAACATATCAGTATCGTTCATCCCTTAGGGGACGCAAGTAAGTCGCGGAACGGATCGTTCATCCTATGATACATCTAGTTGGAATCCTTGTAGCAAGTGTAACCTGTGCGGACATTGCTGAAAAGCTTGACCGAGTTAGGACACACCCAGATCTTACTCCCTTACAAAGGGTAGAGATCATAGAAATCTATGAGGTACATCTGACTGAGACCCTAGGTCTCGCATGCTCATGGGACGCAAACGACTAAAGGAACGGGCCTAAAAATCCAACTACTTTAGGAGTAAACTTATGACTATCATCACATATCGTGGCGTCAAGTATGACGCTGAGCAGTACAAGGCTAAGATCCTTGCAGAGGCTGACCAAAAAAGAAATCACGAGCTCATGTATCGTGGTATCAAGGTGAGCAAAAAACTTACGGTTGCGTAAGCATCTGCTGATATTTCAAAGGAGGGGTTGACACCCTCCTTTTTTTATGCCATTATATATCTGTTGCCTGATCAGCAACAAGGGAGTGACTGAATAACCCTGTTGGAAATAGGCGGGGTAAAGTGATGGCTTAGAGGTGGTGCTCGCTGTTGGGAACAACAGAACCCCGACCAAGGGAAGTCAGACAGTGTGATCCTAATTTCGCTTTAGCGATTCCTCACACTTGTTGGTATGAAGTAATCCAACCTCCCACCCTACAATAAATAACGATAACTATGAGGAGAGTCATGAAACTATTTTTAGACAGTAGCAATACTGAAGTTGTGCATGACGCAGTTGCAACTGGATTGATTGATGGTGTAACTACCAACCCTTCGTTGATGATGAAAGAAGGTAAGGATCCAAGGGATGTTATCTTGCAGATTTGTAATATGTTTGGATGGACAGCATCTGTTTCTGCAGAAGTAGTCGGAGAGACAGCAGAAGAGATGCTTAATATGGCAGATGATTATATTGACATCCACCCCAGTGTAACTATTAAACTACCCCTCACACCCGAGGGTCTTAAGGCATGCAAAGAGTTGTCGGAGGATGGTATCTCCACTAACGTGACTCTTTGTTTCTCAGTCTCACAAGCAATCCTTGCTGCGAAGGCAGGTGCTACTTATGTGTCACCTTTCGTTGGTAGACTGAATGATAATTCTGTGTCAGGTGTTGAGTTGATTAGAGCAATCTCTGATGTATACAGACGACATGATGTAAACACAGAGATCCTTGCTGCATCCATTAGGGACGTGCATCAAGTTGGTAGATGCTTTGCAGTTGGTGCAAACATCTGCACTATTCCACCTACAGTCTTCAACAAGATGTATAATCATGTGTTGACTGATAAAGGTTTGGAGCAATTTAATTCTGACTGGGCAACCTTACAAGACAAACTATCATGAATTACGATAAGGTAAAACTTATTGCACACAATCTTAAACTCCTCGCAGAGAGTTTGGAAGATGCTATTAAGGAAGATGTTGATGCATATAAACCTATTGTCTCCGATCACTACACACTCAAGGAAGGTATGTCGTATAGATACAATGGAGATGATGATGGTGACCCTGATTGAAACCCCAGAGTGCTAAAGCAAAAGGAAGAAACTTTCAAAAGTGGGTAAGAGAAATGCTCATTGAGCATCGTGACGTCCACCCTGAGGACATTGAGTCTAGAAGTATGGGTGCAGGTGGCGAAGATCTTATCATGGCAAGAGCAGCAAGAGAAAAGTTTCCCTTCTCTATTGAATGTAAAAATGTAGAGAAACTTAATGTATATGATGCATACGATCAAGCGTGTGCAAACGCAGGTGACCACACACCTGCTCTTTTTATGAAGAAAAATAGGAAGAAGGCACTAGTCGTGTTGGATGCCGAGTGGTTTATTAAGCATTTTAACCCTTGACAGATGGACAGAGACCATATATACTTACGAGAGTTACACTACCGAATCATGGCACCCATCGAATTCGTAGACTCAGTTGAGTTTCTTATTGATAAATTGCACTACCTTATTGAGGAAGGCAAAACCGAGGAGGCAGAGACGGTAGCAAAGCAGATCCGAGAGCTTGAAGAAGCATGATGGAATTCCCATTCCGAGTCCCGATCTGCACCTATGAGATTGAAGACTGGACAGAGAAGAAAGAAACTATCAAACTACCAGACCCTAACGAAAAACATTTGGATCAGGGTGTGGAGGTCTATACAGATTTTTTTGAGTGGGATCATGCGGGTATCCTACCACCATATGCTGACTCAGTATTTGATGCAGCAGCGATACCTATTAACAAATTTAAAAAGAGTGGTTGTATGGGACGCAATCATATGATGGAGATCTCATCCATGTGGTTTGAGTCTCAGTTTGCATCACACAAACATCGTGTCCACAATCATGGTATGTATGGATGGTCATCTGTTTTATACTATGACTTCGATCCAAACATTCATCAACCTACTACTTTCTATTCACCCTTCCACGACTTTAGGGATGGCAACTTGATGTCCTATGTGCCACCAGTTAAGGAAGGGTCTATTGTGTTCTTTCCTGCTGCACTACATCATGAGGCACCACCGAATAGATCACCAGTCAAACGGACAATCATATCTTTTAACATCAAAGGACATGTAGACAAAACTAAAAAGGTAATATGAAATTCTTTACAGGTGATGACTTTCAATTAAATACAAACTTAGAATTTATCAAAGAAGAAGTAAACGGTAGACCGATCGTTTACATTGATAACATATATAAAAATCCAGACAGGGTGGTAGAGTATCTACAAAACTGTCCTATTATTTCACACAAACCACAAGATCCTCAGGCAGCAAATGGTGTTGAGTTTTTTGATGGTAGACAAGCAATTACAGAAGCATATGATCGACAATGGTTTGACATACACAGGGAAGCCTCCACCTTACTAGGCATCTCACAGAATACATACTTTCAAGGAGGTTGCATGTTTAATATGACCATGTTAAACTCCTTGCCTAAGGGTCATTGGTTTCCCCATACTGACCCCCACTGCATCAACGGACTAGTTTATCTCAACAAGTGTAACGATTATGGACCAGGCACATCTTTCTACAATTCCTTCAACTACAACGGAGGAGGTGAGCACTTCAACCCATGGTGTGACGATGCAGATGAAACCCACTGTATACTAGATCGATATAACTGTGCTGTCTTTTTCAATGGAGACATCTATCATTCCATGAGACTGGTAGGTAACACCTTCATAGACAGACCACGGTTTACTGAGGTACATTTCCTCACTTATTGATTCAGTAGCTCAGTGGATAGAGCAACTGTCTTCTAAACAGTCGGTCGTTGGTTCGAATCCAACCTGAGTCGTTGGGCTTTATGCCCATGTTACAACAGAATAGGAGTCTACTTATGACTGTACAGAAGCGTTTCGCCGATTGTTTGTCCGTCCTTAGGTCAGCAGTAAACGGTGAGGTAGAATTGGACACGGAGTATCCATCTCTTTTCCAAGCACTATGTCGGTTTTATGCCGATAAACGCCACGTCCATTTCTGGGGTATTGACGTTGAAGAAGATTATGCAATTTTAATTGACCACCTTAATGATGATTTGATTTATGGATGACGAGAGGTATATTGTATACAGAGATTTGTTTCCTAAGCACGTTGCTGTGGACTGGGAAGCAGTATTGATGTATGTAAATGCCACACTCAATGACCCTACAGGTTATTGTCATTGTATAAGTGACGGAGGACCGCCTTCTTATATGTCTAAATGGAGAAGGGGGAGTGCTGCTCCTCCTTCTTTTACTATGGCTCGTAGAGAGTTTGAAGAATGGGCAGGACACGAGTGTCAAAACATGGATGTCTATGTGTCATACTTCGCACCTGCTGATACATTCGGCAGGCATAATGATCAGGAGAATGTCCTCATCATTGGTGTCAAAGGAAGGACATCATATAGATTCGATACTAACGCATGCGAAACATGCCTAGCAGATATCGTTACAATTAATCCTGGCGATGCTCTATACATACCCAAAGGGATGTATCATGAGGCATCCCCCAAATCTCCTAGAGCAATCTTTAGTTATAGAGTAGATGTTAAAGCCTGAGATAACAACATACAAGAATAAAATCTGCACCAAAGATAGTGATTTTATCTGGGGTGACTTCATCAGTGATGAAGCAGTCTCAGAGATTGTAAACTTCTACAGGCATCAACAATTCCTACCTTACATTGAAGGTCAACTCATGGAGGAAGGACAGGTAAAAACAAACAAAGAATTTAAAGATTCTCGTGACCTGCATGTGCCATTCCAAGCAGCAGTCATGCATTGTGAGAAGTATCTCGTTGAATTGCAAAGGATTTTAGAGTTATACATGGATAGGTTTCCTTTCTGTGAGTTATCTGACTTCCGTATCAACGAGCCACTCTCTATACAATGGTATCCTAAGGGTGGTGGTTTTAAACTCTGGCACACTGAGAGATCTAACTGCCTACCAAGCAATGTGTATAGACACCTTGTCTTCATGACATACCTAAACGATGTGCCCGACGGTGGCACCGAGTGGTTTCACCAAGACAAGTATGTCCCTGCACAGAAGGGATACACAGTCATCTGGCCTAGTGATTGGACACACTTCCATAGAGGTAGAGTGTCAGACACGAAGGAGAAGATGATTATTACAGGATGGTTTTCTTTTCAATAAAACTAATGTATCAACCAGACTTCGACACACAAGATGAAAAATGGAATAGGGGACTCGATCTCTTTATTGAGTCTCTCCATGAGCCTGATCCTAAACTTAGAGGGTGTGCACACAATCAGAAATGTTTTAATGAGTTGATGTGGATCAGACAATATATGATTGATTACTGTCGGACTCTAAGAAGATGAGGTTTGCAGGCATCACACTCATTGTGACACTTATATTAGTGTCCATGGCTATATGGGAAAGTGGCATCATTAACGGTAGAATACCTATACAATGACACATGACCCTATGACTGAAGCAAAGGTAATCCTAGACAGATTTCCATACCGTTACGTTGAGTGCGGTAAACTAGAAATCAATGGCATGCCTGATTATCGCATTCTCAAATACAATGAGATCACTGGTCGTTATCAGACCATGTATTACCTTGACAATTCGATACAGTTAGACTATTGTATCGAGGATCCCGAATACACCAAGTGGTTAGACCCAGACCCTGAGGTCGCTGCATACGGTGGACTTAAAGGGGATCATGTTGTATCACCTTACATTTAATGGCATACGCAAACGAATTTCATGACGCTGTGGCAGCAGTTAAAACTGCCTTCAAGTGGGCACTCGATAATGATGTCGATGACCAGACTACTGGTGAGTTGTGGAGACATTATCAGGGATTGAAGACAATCTCTGCTTCACAGAAACCAGTAGAAACTTTTGGAGTAGATTTCGGTGACCTAAACGTCGGGATCGATAGCGATTACTACGGTGCAGCAGGCACTGTGCCGATCCAAGGAGGAGCAGGTTCGGATGTCATCACATTTGGGGCTTGACAGAAATTTAATCTTTCCTATATAATTATGTAACATAACTTAATAAAGTAAAGTTTTATGACTGTTATTACTGAAGACCGTGGTCGCCAAAACATGTTTGCAAAGGAACCACCTATGCAAGTCATGGATGTTTCCGTCACACACAACGAGAAAGCAGAATTGTTGAATGGTCGTCTTGCTATGCTTGGCATCCTCTCAGCAGTAATTTCATATGCATTCTCTGGAAGCATTTTCTTTTTTGGTGCTTTCGGCATCTAACCTCAACAACTAACAACACTATAGGAGCAATTCTCATGACCCCAGAAGCAGAAAGATTTAACGGATGGGCAGCAATGCTTGGATTTATCGCAGCAGTTGGTGCTTACACATTTACAGGACAAATTATTCCTGGTATTTTCTAATGACAAATAAAGTAGCAGCAATCGAACCACAGAAAAAAGTGGCAGAGACATGGAATGGAAGACTTGCTATGCTCGGTCTAATCGCAGCAGCAACATCTGACATTCTTACAGGACATATGTTTTTCGGTATCTTCTAATGTCTGATGCAATGTCCCAAACGTATCATGATGTAATGGAAGTCTACAAGCAACCCATGTCCGTTAAGGTTATCCCTAACGTCCTACGCTTCGCAGCGTGGGGATCTACATTCTTGTTTGCGGTGGGACTTTCACAAGTTGCATATGCATGATACTATATACAATAGCGTAACTAATAATTATGAATATCCCGAGTGTCGAATTTATCTTCGTCCGTCAAAAGGACTGTAACGATAAAGCATTTGGTTTTGACAAAGTAAACTCGGTGGACTTACTAGGTAAGGGCAAGCATGTAGTGTTTGCTCTACCTGGTGCTTTCACTCCCACATGCACCCAATTCCAACTCCCTTCTTACGAAGCAAGTTATAACAACTTCAAAGAAGAAGGTGTAGATGAAGTTTGGTGTATTTCTGTGAACGATGGATTCGTAATGAATGCATGGCAGAAAGAGTTAGGTATTGAGAAGGTGAAGTTGATTCCCGATGGCAATGCCATGTGGACTGGACTAATGAATCAACTGGTCACCAAAAATGACAAGGGTTTTGGACTCCGCTCATGGAGATACGCATGTGTCATCGAAGACGGTGTGATTACCAAAATGTTTGAAGAGCCTGGTAAAGTAGATGACACGGATGAGGATCCTTACGAGGTATCCTATCCAGAAAATGTTGTCAACTGGATCAGGACTGGTGAAACTTTTTAAGTTAGAAATCTATGATGGTAGCGAATGGTTACCTCTAAACAACTATCGACACCTTTCTAAAGCAAAAGCAAACTTTCTCTACTACCTAAGTCAACTGATGTGCGTTAAACTAGGTAGAGATATTTCCTTTACCGTAAGAATTGCAGAAGATGACTAACGACTTCTCCTCCGACTGGCGATACAATGATGGAAACATGCATGCTCGCCAGTTTTGTTTGAACGCATTTGTCTATGCTAAGATTCCCTTGACCAGAGACGTCTATGAATTCTGTGCTCTGTATATTAGTCAAGGACTTTTTCAAAAACACCTCGACTCCATGAAGGAGGGTGGGGGGTTTCATGAAAAGGCAATCCACGATGAAATTTTAACTTGTTATCATAAGTATGGTCAGGAATTTTTAGGCATGCCCGACCCTCTCATTTGATACTTGACAGAATCCACCAAAAGCCTATATACTAAGAAGCGTGTTGATCCCAACACCATGTAACGGTTTCGTTACACATACTCCTCCCTTTAACCGAGACCTGTGGGGAGGTTAAGCAAGTCTCTAATACCTTTACCTGAGGGTGGTAGAGGAATAATCTAACAGTGTCCCCTGCACTATTACTATACCCTTTTTTCAATGACTACACTTTCACGTCGCAATAGTGGCGAGTTGCTCCAAGGATGGGAGCAGTTTTGCCAGTGGGTCACCAATACAAACAACAGAATTTACGTTGGTTGGTTTGGTGTGCTCATGATTCCATGTCTGCTCACTGCTGCAGCATGTTTTATCGTTGCATTTATTGCAGCACCACCTGTCGATATCGACGGTATCCGCGAACCAGTAGCAGGATCTCTACTCTATGGAAACAACATCATCTCAGGAGCAGTCGTCCCAAGCTCAAACGCAATCGGACTACACTTCTACCCAATCTGGGAAGCAGCAACAGTTGACGAATGGCTCTACAACGGAGGACCATACCAACTCGTTGTATTCCACTTCCTTATCGGTATCTCAGCTTACATGGGACGCCAATGGGAACTTAGTTACAGACTAGGCATGCGTCCTTGGATCTGTGTTGCATACTCTGCACCAGTATCTGCAGCGATGGCAGTTTTCCTCGTCTATCCATTCGGTCAAGGATCTTTCTCTGATGGTATGCCTCTTGGCATTTCAGGTACATTCAACTTTATGTTTGTATTCCAAGCAGAGCACAACATTCTAATGCACCCATTCCATATGCTTGGAGTAGCAGGTGTGTTTGGTGGATCTCTTTTCTCAGCAATGCACGGAAGTCTTGTTACTTCTTCACTTGTTAGAGAGACAACCGAAAACGAATCACAAAACTACGGTTACAAATTCGGACAAGAAGAAGAGACATACAACATTGTAGCTGCACACGGTTACTTTGGTCGTCTTATCTTCCAGTATGCATCTTTCAATAACTCAAGAAGTCTTCACTTCTTCCTTGCAGCATTCCCAGTTGTTTGCATCTGGTTTACTGCAATGGGTGTTTGCACAATGGCATTCAACCTTAACGGTTTCAACTTCAACCAGTCTGTCCTAGACAATGGCGGTAGAGTGATTCCTACATGGGGAGATATCCTTAACCGTGCTAACCTAGGTATGGAAGTAATGCACGAGCGTAACGCTCACAACTTCCCACTTGACCTTGCTGCTGCAGAGACAACTCAGGTTGCTCTTACTGCACCATCAATCGGTTAATGGTTACCTGAGGAGCACAAGGTCAAATGACTCAATTTCTATTAAAGAATGCAGGTTATCTACCCATCTTTGAATTCTTATTCTTTGTTGCAGTAGGTATCACTTTAGGACCAGTCCTAACTTAAACTAGGCATTTCTTTTTATTACGATCGGGGGCAGAAATGCCCCCTTTTTTAATAAATAATGGTAGAATCTGGAGGTAGAAAGATGAACCTAAGTCATCTTTATTATGAAATCCTACATGGAGTAGCATATGAAGAATCTACTTTCTTACAATCAATTAGAAGCATGGCATCCTTTTGAGCCCAATCACAACAGGGTATCTCGCGAGGACGATTACTACGAGTGCATGATTGAGTGTAATGATACGAGGTCAGCGTGCAAACGAATCTGTAAGGAGGTGTTGGAGTAGACAGCGTAACAAGTAAACCTAATTTAAGTTAAGACTCTTGCTTCCACAAGGGTCTTTTTTTATGTTATAATTAGTAGGTAATGCGTGAGCATAATATGAATAAGTTTATTGCTACAGCAGTGGGTCTCTCACTTGGTGTCGCAACTTGTGCAATGGCAAAACCCACCAAAGGTTTCTTTACATATGACGCAATGGGGTGTATGCTATTGAAGGAGTGCACTGAAGACGTCGAGAGGGTATACTCAACCAGAGATCTTAAGAAGAGGTTTCCATATCAGTCTTGGGATCCTGTCCAGTATGAGTTTGATAGCATGGTCAATTCCCTAGAGAAACTTGGGATCCATGTCCACATCGCAAGTCCAAAGTATTTCCCACCAGGTCACAGAGGTGTATATCATACTGTCAGTAATCATTTCTATTTGAATGAAGCATATGTCAGTCGTCCTCATGTATTGATGGCAGTAGTCAGACATGAAGGTTGGCATGCTGCACAAGACTGCATGGCAGGGACGCTAGATAATACATTCCTTGCTATTATTATGGATGAGGAAAAGGTGCCAGATCTCTGGGCAGACATGGCAACTAAAACATACTTCCAGAATCCTAAGGCAATCCCATGGGAGAAGGAAGCATTCTGGGCAGGACATACTGAAGGTATGACACAAAAAGCACTTGAAGTATGTGCATCAGGCAAACCCATGTGGGAAGTATATCAACCTACTCCACTTACTAAGAAATGGTTGAAAGAAAACAATTACATTAAAGAATGAGTTATCTAGTACATCCCTTACCACCTAGAAAGGTGTGGGTAAAGAAAGAGTATCTCTATGATCTAGAAAAAGGTCATGGTGAGATTACACCTGGTATTTGGATTTCTGTGAGGAGTATCCAAGCGAAGGCACTATATTTTGAGACACTATTGACTGACTATGGTGCACTCTTTGACAAGTTACCACTCAGTGCATTTGTATGGAAGGAGGATTATGATAAAGATAATCAACTCCCATTGGATGTATTAGAGTTATGGGATTGCTTTGATTATAATATTACAGTGGTCGAGAAACCTATTCTTGGTCGCTGTAGTTTCTTTGGCAAGGATAGGAAGATGCATCCTGGCGAGTATGAGTTTACTATTGACACAGCACACCCTGACTTCTCTGTGTTAGATACTAATTTCTCAGAGCATGATCCAGAGCATAAGACATTTAATATTATTGCACTAGACAACGGACAGTTTGCTGCACAACCTAACAACAGATGTCAATTCTTTGACAATAGTCTGGTAAATAATGATGCACTACTGCAACCTGACTTCAAAGTCTGCACACAAAACTATGCTGTAGAAACACTACCTAAATGGTGGTCGGTTGGACACACAGATGAGTGGGCATATAAGACTATGGAAGAGGAAATAAATAACAAAGAAGATAGCTAGATTTAATGGCAACGGATCCAAGATGTTACGGAGGTAGTTACTCTGCTGACATCCCGCAACTACAGCCTAATGCACTAGATGCTGCTAACCCTAGAGACGTTACGCAGTACACTCCTAGTGGTCCTCGTTTGAATGTACGGGCATCGGATCCTATTATTGGTGCTGACGGTAGATGCTATGGTCCTTATAGATCAGAAACACTACAACCTAACCCATTAGATTCTTCTAATCCAGTTAGGATTACACTGATCTCACCACCTCCACCTCCTAGCAGTGGTCTTCCAACCTATGATAACCCTGCAGATAATCCTGCTAATAGATGTTACGGTCCTGTCCCTCTACCTAACTCGATAGACCGAGGCACCTCACCTGACCTACCAACACCACCTACACCACCTGCACCTACTGAGCAGGACATAGATCCTAGAGCAGTCATTAGATCTCTAGTCGGAAGATGTTACCCACCAAGGGGAATAGATGCAGGTATCAGTGATGTAGTGCCAGACGCACCAGAGGTTGATATCCCTAGTCTTCCTGCTGAGGGAGGAGTAGACTTTTTGTGTGAGTTATATCCTTACCTACCATTCTGTCCAGAGTGTGAGAAATATGCTGAAGATCCTAGGACTTGTGTAGAGTTTCCTATCAAGTTACCTGTCATCCCAGAAGATGAGCCACCCCCACCTACAATCGGGTCAGGTGATAAGGACTGCTCAAAACTTTGGAAGTTACAGAGAGATAATCTAGTAAGAGATCTTGGTGACGGTCAATGGGAAAGGACTGACACTAAGGAAGTATTCTATTGTCCACCTGAGCCTACTAATAGTGGATGGGGTAAGTGTGTAGAGCAAGCACTTGAATGTTTATTCAAACCATATGTGGATGGTGCATGGCAACCACCCTCACAAGATTGTGTTACCTTCTATCCTAGAGGATACAACGGTAACATCAAGACGTTTTGTATTGCCAACTGTTATCCAAAAAGAGTTGGTATCTATGAGTATGTGACTACCAAGGGTAAAGCACTTGCATTCAAACCATTCAGTAGTGGTTTCCACAATCTACTAGGTGTAACCACAAACTATGATGGGACATGGAATGGATTAAAGATTGATAATCCTGGCGGTAATAAGATATTTAATAGTGCAGGCACTAGGACATTCTCTACGACATTTGGTAGTGCTGATATCACTGTCAACATAGAAGTATACGATGACAATGGTGAGTTTGATTCTAGATGGTATGCCACATACACTGGGGAGTTACCTGCTGTAGGACAGGAGGTTGGTGTAACCTTTACTGGTGACCTTGATACTTTTGATGTTAGATTCTATGTGCTAGAAGGTAATAAAGAGGGCACTAACCATGACTATGGATTTGAATCTACAGCACCTGCAGGATATACACTGACATCATCTGAGCCTGTATTCTATTTGCATGAGCAGAAGAAGGATGACAGATCAGTTGCAGTATACAAATACTATTCCAACAAAAGAAAAGACACACTACTAACAATCAAACCAGGTCAACCTGATACTGATGGTGAAGGTGAGAGAGCATTCTTATCTGCAGGAGAGTATGGATTTGTAGAGATCTTAGGATGGGCATATGAGGATCCTGCTGCTGTAGCACCTCACCTAGGTAAGAAAGAAAAGGCAAGGAAGTTACACAGATACTATGACAAGCTATTTTCAACCGCCGAGGTAACATTCAATGGCCAGACTATTGTTGTTACTGGTGGCAGTGCAGACTTTACTATCTACTACAGTTGGAAAGACTCTCCTAGTAGTGTAGGAGTGCACTGTGATTCCTTTACTATATTGGGTGAGACATTCACTCGTGTTGGAGAAAGAGGATCAAAAACTGTACGGTTTACTGACGTAGCAGCAGGCACATATAATATTACTTTCTCGAATCTACACCCTCGTAACAATAACTTCAGTGATAGGATTTATAATAATGGAAAGGCAATCTGTTTGTTAGATGGTGCTCATCCTGATTGCAACGGGACGATCAAGATTTCACGGGAGGATAAGTCCAACACTGGTGGTAATGAGATGGATAACCATTTCTATTCTATCCGTAAGCAAACAGTGCAAGAGCCACCTACTAAGGACTCAAACAAAAACTATTATCAGATTCCACATGACGTCATGAATATGTTGGTCATCAACATTGACGTGGAAAAAGGTAAGGCAGGGTATAGAAATACCTTGATGGCATATATTGAAACAGATGGTGTCCCAAGATGGGCACAACTTTTAATCTATGATGCAACCAATGAGACAGGTCTATCACAGCATGTGATACCTCTCACTGTCCTTCAACAATATAAGGGTGGCAACATAGGATTCATGCTTGTATCGAATGGTGCTCAACTCAATAGTTATAGCGTGGGTGATACATTTACAAACTTTGTTGAGCAAGGTATAGGATACAGAATCAACGGTGTGTCAACCTCAGAATCTAATTATGTTTTATTCTCTAATGATCAACTCAACCCAGAAGGATCTATCAGTAACAGTAGAGACTATACAGTATGGAAGGGTGAGCACTGGCAGTGGTGGGAAGATTTAGTTAATGGTGATAGTGACTTTGATGACTGTAAATTCTGGCATGAAGTCCTATGGCAAGGTGGATCTACACAGTATGAGGGTATCGAATGTTATGTGTGGGGTGAAGATAGACCTACACCTGTAGTTAAACCTTTGCTGCAGAAGAATAGTTGTGATCCAAGACTGTTTAAGAATGCACTCAAGGATGTCTTACTCATGAGATCTGACTGTGGATCTGAGGTGATTGATGTCACAGGAGATAGTGCTACGGTCACATGTGGTAAGTGTGTAGGTGAGTATCTATTCCAAGTTAATAGGACACAGAAGACTGTAATAGAAAACGCAGGTAAATTCTCATTGCGTAGCATGGGTGGTATCACTCAGGGTCTTGCAGGTGACTGCACAGTATTCAAACTGAAACTGTTTAAGAATAATGTAGAGATCTGGTCAGAGAAGTTTAAAGCAGGTAACTGGCCTGAGATTGGTGTCAAGTTGCATAGTGAAGACTTCTTTGCTGTAGAGAAGGGAGACAAAATAAAATTCAAAGTTGCTGAGATCACACGAGGTCCTGCGTTTGGTAGTGTCACACCTAAGATTGGTATCCTTGATGAGGAGTCATATCTCTTTGAGAGCTCCTTCTCTATGCGTCTACAAACGCAGTCAGGAGACTCTAGGTCTATTCCATACCCCTCGACTGTCAATCCAGAAGCGGAAGCAGCAAAGGGTGTCGGTGGTGAGATCACAGGATTTGACATGTGCTACTTGTATAACCTAGAAGACAGGCAGAAGAATTCAGAGATCGAAGAATTCCAAAGATGGTATAAGGTATGGGAGAATCAGAATGCAGTAAACATGGATTCTGGTAGTGAGATACATGATCATGGTGAATACCCACGTTACCATCACTGGACATCATCAGGAGGATCTAACTATCGTAATGAATTATCACAACGTGGATGGGATGGTAGTGACAGGTATGCATACATTGATACCTATGGATTTAAAGAGAATGATAAGGGACAACACTACAATTCACTCCTCACCAGAATGCTATTCAAGGATGGCAATACAGGTCCGATGTATAAAAATAATCTAGGTCCATCTAGTGAGATACGCAGGCATATACAAAGCAACACACACTATGCTAGACTGTCTAAGTATTCGGACTCAGCATTCTCATGGTGGGATCCAGATATGTCTGGCGACATCAACTCATCAGACACCCAATGGATTATTGACAATCTATACAGTGGTATGCAACAGAATCCTGAGCAGACCACAGACTATGAGCCAGGTTATTTCATTCAAGACTATTGGTTAGTCCCAGAGGATGATGGTAACCAAGACTATGGTATCGGTGCCAACACCGCTAAGATCAGAGTCGGCATCAGTTTCTGGGCAAAGAATGAAGGGTATAGTAGCAGAGGAAACAAGCGGATTACGAATTATTATGCTACAATAGAATTGCTTGAAGTCCTAGACTGGGGTGACGGATATGGAGAGGGTCAGGAATTTACATTCTACTGGCCACCTAAGTATACTGATCGTGTCTTAGATTATTCTACAGACAATAACGTGTCACCTTACTCTCCTGTAATTTCATCTCATAGATCAAACTCCAATACATACAATCCCCAAAGTAAAAAGATACCATCAGAGGTGCAGATCAAATACGAGCCTACTGGTAGAGGGTATAGGGACACTAAGAGACCTGTCTATGATGCATTCTTCCAAGAATCACATAACAAAGAGTCTATGTATTGGTTTATAGATAAGAAAGAATACAGGGATCGAGTAACCTTTAAAGTAAGGATCAACGGAGTACAGTAATGAATGGATTTGGTGACCAACCTGGTCGTAAAAGACATAAGGATTGGGCAGACAAAACAATACAGAAGACAACCAAAGAGTTGAAACTTCTGCGTGAAGTCATCGAAAGGTATAAGGACGATCCACAAGGTCGTCATAAGATGCTTAAGAAGATGAGAAGGTATTGGAATAGTAACATCAACACTATCAAGGATCTCGATATGAAACCGACAGGTAAAAACATTGTTGACGAACTGAGAGAAATCCCCTATGATAAGATCGTGGATGACTACCGCAAGGAAGTCGGAATCGACTCACCTAAACAGGAGAAGGCAGTCTCCGAGCAAAGAGCAGATGAAATTCGTCAGTATCTAGAGGGAGAATGAAGGTCGCAGTGATAGGCAGAGGAAGTGGTGGTCTAATCACCGCCATGAATCTGCTAACCTACAACTTAAAAGTTGATGTATATTATGACCCAGAGACCTCCCAACTACCTGTTGGTGAGTCAACCACACCTCAGTTTGCATCTCTGATTGAATGCACGTTGGGTTTAACCATCGATGATCTTATATCCTTGGGACTTGCTTCCTACAAGAAGGGTATTGAGTTTGTTGATTGGGGTAACACACCGCATTTCTTTCACAAGTTTTTGCATAGAGATGCAATTCACTTCTACACTAAAACTCTCAACCCATTTCTACAAGAGAATCTAGAGAAGTATAAAGGAGTAAAGTTTATTGGAAGACGTATTCGAGATCTTCAAACTATTTGTAATGAATATGATTTTGTAATAAACTGCTCAGGTGCTCTCAATAATTATAGAAAAGAGATTGACATACCATGTGTCAATAGTGTATTATATTTCGATGATCATAAAATTCATGGTCATCCAGAGTATACCTATCATAAAGCACACGAGTATGGATGGAAGTTTAGTCTTCCATTTCCTAACCAACGTATCTCTAGGACTGGTTACCTTTATCACAGGGAATACCAATCACATGTAGATGCTGAGGTTGTATACTCACATGGAGACCTCTACGAATGGACTCCATCGTATGCACCTGATATGATTGTCAACAATAGGTTGGCACTCAACGGTAACGCTTTGCTTTTCTTTGAGCCATTACAAGCACTTTCGCTTTTACATTATGATATGGTCGCAAAAAGAATCTGCGACTATTTGGTTAATGGCCAGACATCAGAAGAGAAATTGCTAGGCAATCTCTGGTATCGCAGAATGGTAGAGGCATACATTGATGCCCTTGCTTTCCACTACCAATACGGTAGTGCATACAATTCTGGATACTGGGAAAAGGTCAGCAAAAAAAGTGTCACAAGGGTCGCACACAAGTGGTGGAATGATGGTAGACTCATCAAGTCAGTTGCGGAAAAGAGTATGGGAGACCTGTCTCAGCATCCTGACTTTTACTATGCACCAGATCACACCCACATCTTTGGTATCACTTGCATGGAGCAACTCTATGCAGGTTTGTCAGGGGATCGTGATTTATGAATAGTATAAATACCCATTGTAACTAACTGTTACAATCAACGTTAAACATAAAGGTAAAAACAAAAATGATTAAAACTGCAATCGCATCTCTTGCTGCTGCTGCAGCCGTAGCGGCTCCATCTGCATCCTTTGCAGGACCATACATTAATGTGGAGGCAAACTCTGCTTGGACTGGTTCTAATTACACTGGCACCACAACCGATCTTCATATTGGTTACGAAGGACAAGTAGGAGTGGCATCTTACTACGTCCAAGGGGGACCAGCAATCGTCAAACCTGACGGTGGCGACACTTCAACTGACTTCTCTGGTAAGGCAGGTCTTGGACTTCCACTTTCTGAGTCCGTTGATCTCTACTCCGAGGTCTCATTCCTTTCTGCAGACAATGCAGACAATGGATATGGTGGCAAGTTGGGTGTAAAATATGCTTTCTAATTGAGGAAGGATATATAAAACATACAGGGGTCTCTGACCCCTTTCTTTTTTTATTAACTATGGCAAAGACTCCTCCATCAACGACAATCTATACAAGAAATGGTTGTCCTTATTGCACAAAGATCAAAGAAGTGTATAATATGAATCGATGGAGTTACAACGAGATGAAACTCGATGTAAACTTCGACCGCAATCAATTCTATGCAGAGTTTGGTATGGGGTCTACCTTCCCACAGGTAATCATTGGTGGGCAAAAAGTCGGTGGTTGCACCGATGCTGTAAAACACTTGAGAGAAGGACGATTCCTCTAATGAAACTCAGAAACGCTAACGAATTGTATGAATTGATCGAGAGATCGATTGATGAAGCATTCGAGAAAAGACGTTTCCTATTTAACATGTATGGGTATCTAAAAGGAGCAAAGTATACTCGACGAGAGGTTACTGAGTTTATAGAATCACCCACTGCCAACTCACTTAATGAAACCATCCTAGATCTGGATTCATATATCAAGGGAGGAGATAAAGTATTGCGAGAAGCATACGGACACATCCCTAAACCAGAAGCAAGAAAGATCAGGAAGTATCTCTATGGCATCCTTGAAGATGCATGGAAATACGAGAGGGACAGGAGACCTGGTAGGAAGACAAAAAAAGTTACTAAATAAAGCTAAGCAGTCAAGGAGGCAATCCAATGGGATCAGAATTTACTTTTCTTTATGTTGCCTTCTTCCTCACGATCGGAAGTTTTCTTGTTGGTTTCCTAGTATCATGGAATATCAAAGCAGCGTTTGATGAGTGGCAAGAAAAAGCAGATTATGCTAGAATCGTTATGCATCCTGAGATGTATGATGCAGACGGCAACTTTGTAGAGGATGATCTCTTTTACTTGCGTTTGACTGAGGAAGATGATACAATTACTGACACTGATGATTAATCATGGCACAAAAACTTATGATTTGTGAGGTCTTACAAAAGACCCACTCTGCTAAGACAAAGGCAGAGAAGATTAAAATTCTTCGTGATAACAATAGTCAGGCACTACGCACCTTATTCATTATCAACTTTGATAGTAGTGTGGTGCCTCGTGTGCCTCTGGGGGAAGACGTCCCTTACACTCCTAACGAAGCACCGTTGGGGACAGAGCATACTAATCTGATTGTAGAAGCAAAGAAGTTTTATTATTTCTTCAAGGGGGGAGCAGACAAACTTCCTAACATGAAGGTAGAGAATATGTTTATTCAAATGTTGGAGGGTCTCTATAAAGATGACGCAGTTGCATTTGTAAAGGCAGTTAATAAGTCTCTACATAAGAAGTATCGCATCACTGAAGCTGTGGTGAAAGAAGCATTTCCAGAAATCAAATGGGGTAATAGATCTTGAGCGTCTATATTGATCCAAGAAAAACAAAGAAGGTAGAAGAAAAAGCAGCACCTACTCCTACAGCAGAGGAGTGGATGGAGAAGGTACAAAGAATGGACAACGAAGAGCTAGGTCGTAAGATCGTAGCAGGATTCGGTGCATTGTTTATATCTCCTCTTGTTTTTATGTTCTTTTGGAATTGGATCATGCCTGCGATGTTTGGTCTCCCTGTCTTGAGTTACTTGAAAGCATTTGGATTACTAGTAATGGCACGTCTAATTTTTAAGCATGACTAATAAAGTATGTTTGGTCAGCGTCACACCAGACGCAGAAAAGACCATGGGATATATTGCACGAGTAAGCAATCCTAAGAATCAAGATAATCCTAAGGTAGAAAAACTTCTATCTTATTGTGTGAAGCATCAACACTGGTCTGTATTTGAGCAGGCACACATGACCCTTGAGATTAATACTACAAGGGCAATCGCAGCTCAAATCTTGAGGCATAGATCATTTACATATCAAGAGTTCTCACAACGGTATGCATCGTTTGAGGGTGAGATCCCTGTCCCTGATCTTAGGTCACAAGACGATAAGAATAGACAGAATAGTATTGATGATGTGCCACAAGAGGAGAAGTATTTCCTACAAGGTAGAATCGCACAGTATTTTAATGAAGGTCTCGATTTATACAATGAGTTATTGAGACACGGTATTGCTAAGGAATGTGCTAGAATGGTATTGCCTTTGGCAACTCCAACAAAAATTTACATGACTGGATCAGTCCGATCATGGATTCATTATATTGATTTGAGGTCTGCCCATGGCACACAAAAAGAGCACATGGACATTGCAAATGCTTGTAAGAAAGTATTCATGTGTCAATTCCCTATCGTCTCTAAAGCACTTGACTGGTGCGAAGACTGTGGGTGTCCCGAAGGATGGGACGATCTCCAACCATGTTTGAGGATAGATTAATGCCAACTTACAACGTAGTGAATAAAGAAACAGGTGAAAAGAAAGAATTTCACATGACTATGGTAGAATATACAAAGTGGAGGGAGGACAATCCCGAATGGGATAAGGACTGGCAGGCAGGTGTCGCAGGCACAACCTACGGCAAACCTAAACAGTCTGATGGTTTTAAAGAAGTCATGTCTAAAGTCCAAGCAGCACACCCCAAAGCAAACCTTAGTAGATACACCTAATGCCAAGAGCAAAGAAGTCACTAGCAAACATCCCAACAAAGGTCTTACGAAGGAAGAAACCAATCAATCTTGAGCACCTTAAAACCATAGATCCTCTCACAGAGAATCAAGAGAAGATCTGGAAGGCATATGGTGAGGGACAAAACCTAGTGCTCCATGGTGCAGCAGGGACAGGTAAGACATTCATTTCATTGTATCTTGCACTGAAACAATGCCTTGACCCTGCATCAAAGTATGAAAAGGTTTACATGGTAAGATCACTAGTGCCCACAAGGGAGATTGGTTTCTTGCCAGGTGATCACGAAGACAAATCAAACCTATACCAAATCCCATACAAAAATATGGTGAAGTATATGTTTGAGATGCCTGATGACAATAGTTTTGAAGCATTGTATTCTAACCTTAGAGCACAAGAAACTATTTCATTCTGGTCAACCTCTTTTATTAGAGGCACCACATTTGACAACTCTATCATTCTTGTTGATGAGTTTTCAAACTTAAACTTCCACGAGTTAGATTCAATCATCACTCGTGTTGGTGAGGACTGCAAAATTATTTTTTGTGGTGATTACTTTCAGTCAGATTTGACTAGATCTAACGAGAGAGAAGGTATCCTAGACTTCCTTAGAATCCTCAAGCAAATGCCATCCTTTACATGTGTAGAGTTTGGAATTGATGACATTGTAAGGTCAGGTCTTGTCAAAGAGTATCTTGTTAGTAAAATACAACTCGGATATTAATTAGTATGTTTAATTATGTGGGATCTCCCAAGGAGATCTGTGAATTAGAGTCACGCACCTTAGAGCGAGGTAGATTCTATAAACTTGACGATGTATGGGTGCCATCTGTTACTACAGTTATCGGTCACCAATCTAAGGCAGGTATTCTTGAGTGGCAAAAACGTGTGGGTTTCCACGAGGCAGAGAAGATTCGTATGAAATCTTCTTGGAGAGGCACCAAGTATCACAACCTAGTAGAAAAGTATTTACGCAATGAAGATGTTGAAAACCGTACGGAAGGCGAGGGTCTTACCTCGTACCTTTTTAGGTCTGCTCGTAAGGATCTTGATCGGATTACTAATATTCACCTTATTGAAGCCCCTTTATTTTCTCGCAATCTATATCTCGCTGGCCGTGTTGATTGCCTTGCTGAGTTTGATGGCGAACTTGCTGTAATTGATTTCAAAACCACAAGGGAATTGAAGAAACCTGAGTGGTTGGAAAACTATTTCGTGCAGTGTAGTGCGTATGCTTACATGTATTACGAGCACACTGGCATAGAGGTTGACAAACTTGTTACAATATCTGTATCAGAGTCTGGCGAGATGCAAGTCGAGCAGAGATATGATAAAGAGAAGTATGTTAACAAACTTCTTGATTACATTAAAGAATACAGAGAGTATATCGAATCTCGTCAATGAAAGATACTTTTCTAGGCATACCATTCTTTCGTTTCTATTATCCTGGTGATGTAGAGAAGGTTGCATACGAATTAGAAAACTTAAAGTGGAAACGTAATGATTTCAACTGGATCTGGGCAGGCATTAATGAGCGTGGCACAGGTGAGCAGTTGCATGACCTACCACAGTTTGCTGATCTGTTTGCATGGATGAATGAGTGTCTAGAGGAAGTAAGAAAAGAGATTGCACCTAACGCTACCTCTCTAAAGTTTGTATCGTCTTGGGCAAACAAGAATGATCCTACAGATTATTTCTTTGATCACACGCATCCTAATTGTTTTCTGAGCAGTAATTACTATGCGTCTGGTCTACCACAAGACAAAACGGTTTGGCTTTTGCCAAATCCATGGTATAGTAATACTAACATCTCACCTTTCGGAGATTATACTGATCCAAAATATCATCTAGTGCATGAGGAGCCAACAGAAGCAGGTAAGTTTATCTGTTTTCCTCCTACTATAAGACACTACGCACAACCTAACACCACTAATGGACCCCGCATGACTATCGCAGCAAATGCATTTCCCTCAGGTCTCATTGAATCTGGTGGAGTCTCACGCATGTATGTGGAGGTCACCAAATGAATGACATTGAAAAAGAATTTATGACACAAGGAAAATTTACTTCACTAGTAGAGACCCTTGTCAAAGAAAGTGAAGGACTGCTAAATTATATTGAAGCAGTCACTACAGTATGTGAAGAGTATGGTATAGAGATTGAAGTTGTTAACAAATTGATCTCTCGTCCACTCAAAGATAAAATTAAATGGGATGCCCAACAATTAAACTACGTTAAACGCACCTCTAGAGGTGTCCTCCCCCTATGACAGAAGATTTTTTCCACAGCGATCAAGTGAGAGAATCACTTGAAGATATTCAAACAACCTATACTGAATTGCTCAAGATGTCTGCAGGATTTGCAGAGTATGACATCAAGAAAAGAGTAGAGCATATAGATAAGACCTTAGATCTAATCGCAAAACAGAAAGTATTCTATGCACGATTAGCACTAGCATCACATGAAGAAGGTGCTGATGAGGCAATCGATTTTATTAAAGATAGAGTTGATACGATGTCCATGAAGACCACAGGTGGCATGGATCTCATGTCTGTGCTACAAGTAATGGAAGATAAATTGTTAGGTTGGAAGAAGGAGTTAAAGAATGCCGAATCCTGAGCAACTATGGGAAGACATGAAGCGTCTCAACGATGTCATGGAGGAATTGATGTGGGATCCTGACGACGAGATTATTTTTAGTCACAACGGTAAGGATATCATCATCAAGAATCGCACACAATCCCTTGACAAGGGATAAATAGTATGTCACCATAAATGGTGGCAACAAATGCCAAAATACAAACACGGAGAATACAAGATGTCATTTGCATCACTCAAGAAAGCCTCAGGGTCATCCTTTGCAAAACTTACAAAGGAGATTGAAAAACTACAAAAACCTGCAGGCAGTGCTCAAGTTGATGAGCGTCTATGGAAACCAACTCTCGACAAGAGCGGTAATGGGTATGCTGTTATTCGATTCCTTCCAGAGCCTGATGGGGAAGACCTTCCTTGGGCACAGGTTTGGAGTCATGCCTTCCAAGGTCCTGGTGGATGGTATATCGAAAACAGTTTGACAACACTTGGACAAAAGGATCCTGTCTCTGACCTCAACCGTGAGTTGTGGAATAGTGGCAACGATTCTGATAAAGAAATTGCTAGAAAGCAGAAGCGTAAACTCTCATACTACAGCAACATCTATGTTGTTAAGGATGAAATGAATCCTGAGAATGAGGGCAAGGTCTTCCTCTACAAGTATGGTAAGAAGATTCATGACAAGATCGTCGCTGCTGCACAACCTGAGTTTGAAGACGAGCAAGCAATCAATCCATTTGATCTTTGGAAAGGTGCTGACTTCCGTCTGAAGATCTGTAAGGTTGCAGGTTTCTGGAATTATGATAAGAGTGGGTTTGCTAACCCATCTACTCTAGGTAAGATGACTGACGATGAGTTGGAAGCAGTTTGGAAACAATCTTATAGTCTTAAGGACTTCACTAATCAGTCACAGTTTAAGACCTATGAAGAGTTGGAGACACGTCTCAATTCTGTGCTGAAGGTTACACCTAAGCGTCCTGACCCTGAGACTTACGAAGCAGAAGACACTTCACAAAGTGTCCCTGATCTTCGCACAGGGTTTGGAGATAAGGTAGAATCATTACAGAAGGATGAGGATGTAGATCTCTCCTACTTTGCAAAACTAGCGGAAGAAGACTAAATGAAGTCAATGTTAACTGCCATGACACTGTTGAGTGTCATCTCCACTCCAACTGCTGCTCTCGCACACCACAACGGATCAATCAGTCCTTATACTGGTGAGCGTGAGTATCGTGGGTGGTCTGGATCTCGCTCTCGCAAATGCTATGAGCAACGATACAAGGAAGTATATATTCCTGGTACCTCACAGAGTCCTGGTTACGTTGACTACAAACGCAAGACTGTCCCTGTCCCTTGCTATGGAGATAGGTATTGGAGACCAAGACCTAACCCTCCTATCAGAGGCATTCCAGTCCCTGATCCTGCACCACAGGAAGACAACAATGATTGCTCACAAGGTGCCGTCTTAGGCGGTATCCTTGGTGGCGGTATTGCAGGTGGGATCTCTGAATCAGATGCTTATATCTGGTCTATCCCTCTTGGTATCGTTAGCGGTGCTATCGTAGGTTGTGAAGCAGACGGTGGTTGATGAAGGAGTTTGACTATGATCTCGATTACAAAACTCTTGACTTTACAGATGCAGAAACTCGGATGCTTTATCGCATTGGAAGGGGGGAGCAAGGAGTTTTACTGGTACGCCCTTATACTAACGACATATGTGCTCATTGGAGATTTAAGACTCCAGAGATTGCAGTAAAGTCTGCTAATAAAATCTTCGCTATGTATCTAGACTATAGAGATAGCGAAGACTTTATAGGCATGGATATGTGTCGTAAGTTTTTGGAGATGGGTTTTACTAGGTCAAGACGATACGCTAATCACAAGACAGGAAAGAAATATGATAAAGAAGGTAACGTAAGACCCCAAGATCCAGATCATTTGACTAATCAATATGCTCAGTCTGCTAAAATATTTAAACAAGTTAGAGATATTGTTGCAAAGAATGATACATATAAACAGATGAGAAAGGAGTGGCGGTCACATGAGTGACGTACATTTTAAGAAACACCGTGTGTTTAGAGAAACAGACGGTGTTATTTTTTATGACATATCAGTAGAGGAATCTACTGCTGCTGACTTGGTAGTGCACACAGGACCTGCTGTATCACCACCACCTGATTGTGTAGGAGGGAAGCAATTTTATATACATTCCTTTCAAGACGACTACAACAGAGTGGTGTCAGGCACCAGAGTGTTTGAATTAGTTAACGAGCAATGGGAATTCCCATACCATATTGTGCATCTTGATGTGCATAGTGGTGCGTTGATTATACCTCGTGGCACATTCCATAGATCAGAGTCAGGAAAAGAAGGAAGCATCGTTATCAACCAAGCAAAGAGGTATGATGGTTTTAATCCTGACGCAGAGTTTTACCCTGTATCATGTGCAGAGTGTATGAAACTATATAATATATTGAAACATGAAAAACCTGTTATCCACAGATTAGGTGAATGAAACCAGTAGAATCTTACGAGCAACTCATACAACGTTTCACAAAGAGGACTATGCAACTGTCTTCACGAAACGCAGAGTTACAATCAGCATACGATGAGTATGTTAAAAACGAATCCGATCTAAAAAGATTAGAAGGATCAATGCAAGCAATCGAATACGTTGCCTATGGTAAAATGCCTGGCGATGGTAACCACGATAAGTTTGCTGCCCATCGAGTAGGACAGACATGAATATAGCAGTTATCTATAGTGATAACTCGCAAGAGTGTGAGAGAGCATGTCAACTACTTACTAGTTTGGGTGCCAAGTATAGAGTATATTATGTCAACGACGAATTTTCTTATCAACAATTTCAGATGGAGTTTGGATGTGACGCACACTTCCCTCAGATTACATTAGGTAGTAAACATCTAGGTGGTCTGAAGGATGCACTACATTATTTGAAAGAGAAAGGATATCTAAGTCGAAAACCAAAATCGACTTCTTAGTTACAGATACCCCGAAAAAAAATTCGGGGTATTTTTTTGTCTGGGGGGTCGCGTTAAGTATTAATACCTAGTAACCTCCTCCATACCCTCCACTATATCCTCCTGAGGATCCAGAAGACCCTGATGATCCTGATGAAGAAGATCCCGAAGAGCCACTGGATGAGGATGATGAGCTACTGCTAGAAGATGAAGAAGAACTGTTACTACTGCTACTGCTTGAGCTGCTACTACTGCTGCCACTGCTATAGGTGTTATTATCACTAGTGCTCGTATTACTTTCATTTGTAAACTGCCCCGCTTGATCAAATGGACTGAGTGTTGATGCAACATTTGCCCCAGACGCAGTAACACCACCAAGAGGTGAATACACTCTGGACGTAAGTTGCTGTTGTGCCAAGAATGTGATAGAAGGTGTTTTTCCGATTTCTGTTGAATATGTCCGTTTTGTAGGTTTGAAGACTTCTTCGACTGTGCGGAAAGTAGTCTTTGTTTCCTTTCCGAAGACATCTGCCTCTAATTCGTCATTTGGAAGATATGAGACCAAACTGAAGAATTCTTCTACAAAGTCATCTAGGTAATCTGGACGTAAAATGTAAATAAGACGTTTTCTCTCATTTAACCTCATTTCGTGCATATAGTAAGAAATGGGTCTTACAAGATTTGCCTTTTCTACTACTTCTCCGCCAGGAAGTGTAAACTCGAAGTTTTCGGGCACTTCCAAGTCTGCAGGTAGAAACACCCTACCATCCTTCTTAACTTCCCTAGTGACCCAGTGTCTTGTTTTACCAATATCGCTAGGAGTGCTAAAATTGTATTTTCTAATGACATACTCGGTTAGCTCGTATTCATTCATTGGCCAATCATTGTATAGATTGGTTATTTCGTTGCATAACAAGATAACCCAGTCATACTTAGTATCGTTGTAAAACTTCTGGGCAAGTTGATCTGGTCTTTCGTTGTTTCTGACATAATACTTCTCAAATCCCAATATAATGTCATCTAACTCACTACGGATCTTGATCCTGCGAAAGATATTCTTTGCATTAATATAAGGAGACGTGCTATCTGCCCGATAACCAGTTTTTCTAATATTAACGTTAGGTAGATAGGAAAAGTAAGTGCTCATGATTCTGTTGCATTTTCGTCTTCATTACCTGACCAGTCATCCCAATTCCACTCACCCTCTTCGTTATACTGATACTCAGAGTCGTAGAAGTTTTTGATTGGAAGAGCAGTCTCACTGAATGTAAGTGCTAAATTATAACTCACAGGACCATAATCATAGTCAGAGTAATTATCTGTTTCACCAAAGAATGACTTCAGACTTGCGTAGTTACCGTCAGGAGAATAGTCAATTCCCATGTCTGTCAACACAAGTTTTGTTGGGAAACGATACAAATCTTGTAATACGCCACCTTTATCGCCAGGTGTCGAAATTCTTTCTGTTGTGCCATCATCACTATATCTAACAATACCGATTTTGAAGTAATCAGGTATAGTCAACCATTTCTTCTTACTGCTGCCAGGCAACATAGCGATACGAAGAGTTTTGATGATCTCACCAATCATTTCTACGTCTTTCGCACTCTTAGGCACTAATTTGAAGTTAAAGTTATGTCTTCTATAATTCATACCCTCAAATGTAGTCTCCTCGTAGGGGTTGAAGACACGTTTTTGGGTTAATGCTGAAATACTGTTAGCAGTAAGACTACTTGATCCACCAGTCATACCAACCAGTTTATTGATGGCATCTGCACCCATCTTAAAACCAAGTTGTGCTTTTGCACCTTCTGCAGCAGTTTGGATCTTATCTTTAAATCCCTCGTCTTGGAAACCCTCTGCACCGATACCAACCATCTGACTACCAACCTGACCTAGTTTGTGGTTGGTGTAGTTAGCACTAAACTGCTCGGAAAGTTTGGGAGGAAGGTATAAATAAATAGAGTGACTTACTGTCGCTGTTGAATCTCCACCTATATTGTTGTATGGGTTACCTTCTTGACTATCAAAGATGTCAAGTTTTAGATAATCAATCACCTGTGTAGGATAGGCGTCATGATGCGATACATCTCCTCTACTCTCAGAGCGAGACGCACCATAAGGTTTTGATCTGGGGAATACTAATAGTCTATTTGCCATGGCATATTCGGGACGATACAGACCATCACAACCGAAAAAATATAAAGGTGATCCTACAAATATTATTTATAGGAGTTTGTGGGAAAGAAAGTTTATGGTCTGGTGTGATAAGAATGAAAATGTGCTCCAATGGGGTAGTGAAGAGATCGTTATACCCTATGTGTCACCTGTAGATCGTCGTGTGCACAGGTATTTTCCTGATTTCTATGTAAAAGCACGCACAAGAAACAATGTAATTAAGAAATACATCGTTGAGGTGAAACCAGAGAAACAATGTATGGTGCCAAAACGACCAAAGAGACAAACAAAGAAATATATCACTGAAGTCAAGACTTACGGTATTAATCAGGCAAAATGGAAAGCAGCGACTGAATACTGTCTTGACCGAAACATGGAATTTATGATACTCACCGAGAAACACCTTAAGGTATGAGTCTATTCAAAGACGTAAAAGATCTAGCAGCAGGGCGAAGTCAGTCAAAGGACTGGTATCGCTCACAGGTTAGATATGGTCTAGAGTCCTTAGGGCGTCCTATACAAGAAGGGGACATACTATTCTATGACTATGTAGCACAGTCAGCACGATTAGACTGGTATGACATGCACCCATTAACACTTGTAACTGACGTAGATAACTTTTTAGGACAGTTTAGTGGTGGTAATATACACTATTTACGCCCATCTGCTAGACAAATAGTAGGAAAATCGTGGGCAGGAGGTGCAACTACATATCCCTCACGTTGCTATCATAAATACTTTATGTCTAGTGCATCTAATATATACATAGTGCCCCCTACAGCATTTACAGATTATGTCCCACTCCCTCTAGAGCAGTTTCTGTTTACGAGAGCAGGAGTCAAAGTGGAAGTGCCTAGTAGCGTAATCTGGAGCCGAGTCTAATGTATCGCCAACCCAATTCTATCAATAGTATGAGAGAATTGATCGGGTCAGGTAATAAATCACCTGCACGATCTAATCTCTTCCAAGTAGCAATCGATCCACCACCTGTGATGTCATCGATTGGTGGACTGTTTCATTCAAAAGATGTAACAGGTATTGAGTTTCTGGATAAGTTGCTTGGTCTTGTAGGTATTGAAGATCAAACTACAATGAAGAGATACCGTGAGCACGTCGAAATGATGAATTTCTACGCTGACACTGTAAGTATACCTGGCAGACGTATTACTGTTGGCACAGTAAGAGACGTAGGTGCTATGAGAAGATTCGCTACTGATACTACCTTTAGTGAAATGCAAGTATCATTCTTGCTACCTAAAGACATGTATCATAGAGAGTATTTCGAGAGATGGATGAATTATACTGCATCTGACTCAGAAAACAGAGTTGGATTCTACGATCAATATACCAGTAAAGTGCGTATTATTAAGTGGGAGTTAGGATCTAATTATGTTGGAAAACGAAAGCAACGACAAGACAACGGTGAGAATGCGACTGCAAGACAAAGATTTAACGGTGTATCCGCTTGTTGGACAATGTATGGGGCATTCCCATTTGACATGTCTGCGATCACGCTAAATAATGGACCTACAGATCTAATCAAATTAGATATATCTTTCTACTATGAGAGATATCGTATGGACACACCAAACAATGCAAAAATGTTTAAAGGTGCTATTGAAGATGTCGTTATCGACATGGAAAATACACGAGTGCTAGATGCATTGAGTATAGACACAGGTCTCAACAATTTCGTTGGATTTGGTCTCTAAATAAAATTACATATTGGATATATTATGCCATTACCCAAAATTGCATTACCTGAGCATGACCTTGAAATCCCGATCACGGGTAAGAAACTTACTTACCGTCCTTTCCTTGTTAAAGAAGAGAAACTACTCTATCTCGCCATGGAATCGAAGGATGAGAAGGAGATGGTTAAGGCAGTTAAAACTATCATTAAGAACTGCACGTCTCTCTTGGACAAGCAAGTTGAAAAACTCGCGACTTTTGAAATTGAGTATGTTTTCCTCAAAATCAGATCGAAGGCGGTCGGTGAGGTCAGTGAATTCAAGGTAACAATGCCAGATGACGGTGAAACACAGGTAGATGTATCTGTGCCACTGAATGAGGTTGAATTACAAGTGCCTGATGGTCATGACCCTAAAATCATGTTTACTGATGATGTTGGAGTTATCATGAAGTATCCTTCACTTGATATCTTCGTCCAACAGAATATGACAGAAGGTGAGCAAACCATTGATGATGTCTTCCAACTTGCAGCAAGTTGTATTGGACAAGCATTTGATGGTGATGAGGTTTATGATAGTTTCACTAAGAAAGAAGCAGTTGATTTTCTAGAAAGTCTAAATTCAGACCAATTTGCGAAGATCCAAGAATTCTTTGAAACTATTCCAAAACTCAGTTATACCATGAGCGTGCGGAATCCTAAGACCAAAAAAGATAATGACATCACATTTGAGGGATTAGCGGCTTTTTTCGCATAAGTCTGTTGCATGACAGTCTTGAAAACTTATACAAGACTAACTTTGCGTTGATGCAACATCACAAATATTCTTTGACTGAGTTAGAGAATATGATCCCATGGGAGCGTGATGTCTATGTTAATTTGTTACTCGCCTTCCTCCAAGAAGAGGAAAGACGCCGTGCAGCAGAGAATAATAGGAATCGTGTTAATCTCTAATGTCAGCAATACGGTCATTCGTTACTGTTAAACCTTTCAAGTCCACGACTGCGGTCGGCACCAACATGAATGGACTTCGGAAGAGTGTGAACAGACTTGGTATGACCACTGAGGGTATTGGTAAGTCGATTGAGCAGATGTCTATCATCACTCAATTCCAGAAAGATTACCTCATGGATGAGGTGAAAGAGGAAAACAAATATAACGCAGAGCAGGATAAGAAGAAGAAACTCATAGCGTCACGCCTTAAAGTCCAGAAAAAGAGAGAGAAACAGCGTGTTAAACGTGATATGTCAGAAGACATAGCTGAGAAGGTTAACGAAGGAAAAGAGATAACAAAGCAGGAAGAGAATAAGAAGAGGGAATTAGGACCATTCATGAAAATCATGAATAGTATCGGTGGTTTCTTCAGCTCTATATTCGGTGCATTTGTCCTTTTTGGTGGTCTCTCATGGATGCAGCAGAATGGAGAGGCAATAAAGACAGTATTTAAGATAGTAGCGTCACTAGTTAAGTTTGCATATAAAATCACCCGAATGGGTGTGGGATTTATTGGTGACGGTCTTACTAGAATGTTCGGAGATTATAGTGATCTCAACGAAGGAAAGATAAATCGCACGTTTAGATTTTTCAAGGGTGCACTGCAACTACTTACAGGACTCGCTGTATTGCGAAGTGCACAATACATCATAATGCCATGGAAGTTGTTTAGTGATGTAGGTAGACTAACAAATATTTTTGGTGAAGCTAAGCAAGTAGAGCAAGGCACACAACAAGCACAAGCAAGAGTAAAGGACGGATATTACGATAAAAAGACTAATCGTTTTTATACAAAACAAGAGTATGAGACGATGCGTAAGGCAGCTCGTAAGCAGCCTGGCGGTATAAAAGCATTTAACGATAGAGTTAGACCAACGTCTAAGATCAGTGGTGCCAAGATGGGTGCTTCCAGACGTATGGGTAACGCATTCAAAGGAATCAAAGGAAGGATACCTGGCGGTGGTGCCACTATGTTGGCAGGTGCTACATCTGCAGTTGGTGGACTTGCTAGAGCGTTTGGGGGAGATAGACCAGGTGAAGCAGCAGGCACAGCAGTAGGTGCAGGTGTAGGTAAAGCAGTTGGTGGTATTGCGGGTGCAGCAGCAGGTGCAGCATTCTTACCATTCTTAGGACCTTTCGGACCTATGATCGGTGCTGCTATCGGTGACTTCTTAGGTGATTTTATTGGTAGTAAGATAGGACCTATTATTCAACCTATCTTTGAGCCTATTGCACGCACATTCAACATGATGAAAGAGGTATTCTTAGCACCTCTTATGCCATTGATTGAGCCGATGAAGGAGTTGATCGGCACATTCTTTAGGGCACTGGGGAATATTGTCGGCACTATCATGAAGGCAATTACTCCTATTATGAAGTTTGTGGGTCTCGTATTAGGTGGTGCCATTAAGACAATCTTTAAAGTATTGTCGTTTACCTTCAATTTAATTAAGAATATCGTCGCATTTACCTTAAATCCCATAGGATTTGCATGGGATGTTATAAGACGTAAGGATCCTGGCAGAGATATAGAGTTAGATCAGGTAGCAAATGCAAAAGGTGCAGACAAGAAACCAGATCTTGAGCAGTTTGATAAGGGTGGAAAGTTTACCAAACCCGAAACAATTAGTGGGGATGTAGATAAGAAAAAGGTAATAAAACCTAAGATTATAAGACAGAGACCAAATATAGAGCAACCAGCTCAGATGGCTGCAGGTGGAGTAATACAGGCAGCAGGTGGTATGGACTTTATGCCACCTAATATTGCACTGATGCTGAAAGCAACTGACATGGTTGGTATATCACTACAGAATGCTATTGTTGGTGGTATCAACATGTTTGGTGTATTCTCACCTCCTGTAAAGAGAGTATTAGGACCTGAAATGCAACAGGTCAGTCAGGCATTTGGTAGAGGTGTAGGGTCTAGTGGAGCAGCAGCAAGTGGAGTAAGAGCACTACCTACACCACAGGTAGACACCATGAGAGAGGAGAGACAAAAACCTAGAAGCTCTCTAGGCACTACCTTCTCAATGATAGCGAAGGGTAGATATAGTATGATTGGTATCCTCAAGGATGGTATTAAGAAATTAGAGGAGAGAAAAAATAGAGTAGGTGGTGGAGGTAGTCAAGAGACTGATGCATCTACAGAGATGAGAGGTGGATCTGGCACTACAGGTGGAGGTGACACTACTTCAGTCCAAAACATTCCTGGTGGATTTGATGAGAAGTTTGCAGCACTTCTAGGCAGCTATGAGGGATTGAGGACAGAGGCATATGCCGATCCAGCTCACGGTTGGAAAATTCCTACCATTGGCATTGGTGCAACATACTATCCAGCTGGATTCCGTTTAGAAGGAAAGGTCAAGAAAGGTGACACGATCACTGAAGAGGAAGCATATTGGATTAAATCAAAGCATATTATTGAGCACCGTAAACGCCTCGTTGATGAGGTTGGTGGTGTCTATAACAATGCACCTAATAGAGTAAAAGCTGCTCTTGAGTCTGTAGTCTTTAACTATGGATCTTTAAGTGGAGCTGGCATTAAAGGCACTGTGCAAGAGGCACTGAAGAGTGGTGATTACGGTCCAGTTATTGCTGCATACCGTAATAAGTTATCTCGTCATAACGGTGGCATAAATGACTGGCGTCGTAATGATGAAGCAGGCGTCATGGAATCTGGTAAAAGTAAGCGAGCTGGTATTCAGTTTGCTGCTGCGGGTGGCGAAACAAAAGTAGATCCAAAAGACCCAGAATACAAAGAGAAATTTAGTGGTGACGGAAGAAATAAGATTTTCCCTGAGCTTGCTATGGGGGGAAAAGCAATTATTGAAGGTGCCAAAAAAATAATCGGTAGTAAGAAAAATGTCAGTGACATGTGTGCTTGGACTACAAGATTAGCACTTGCAAAAGCAGGACATAGTTATGCTGAGAAGAGGACTAAAAAAGGTGACTTAGATACACCAAGAGGCACAGCATATAGTGGTAGAAACTATGCTGCTTCCTTTGGTGGCACTGACATGGGTACTGTGATAAGGAAGAGGTCTCAAATTAAAATGGGAGATGTTATATTATGGAAAGCTGATAGAGATTTAGGTGGTAGCACTAATAAAGGTGCTATCACACACGTTGGTATTGCTGCTGATGATGGATTGAAGAATCAGTATGATCACAATCCTAGAAGAGGTTGGCACTATCGTCCACACTGGGGTAGAAGTGGTGGCACTTCTTGGTTTGCAGGTATTCGTTTAGGTGGAGAGCTCGGCGAATCATTCACAGGAGACACAGGATCAGCTGTTTCTGATACAGGTGAAGATAGGTCAGGTGGTGGTGGCACAGAGACTGCATCACAGGCAAATGAGCCTGTAACCACGGCAACTATCAAAGACTTGATGACTAAGATCGCTAATATCTTCCGAAAAGTAAAACGTAAGAAAGAGCCTAAACCACAGCAGACAGTTACTGATGCAATAGACAATTATCAACGAGTAGAAAACAATAACGAAAAAGATCAAGAAGCTATGAGGGAAGGTGCACAAATAGAAGAGGAGTTAAAACAAGGTGACATGACTCCAACTGTTGTGCCATTAGCTACTCCTGTCCCAATAAATAGTGGAGGTAGTGGTGGTGGAGGATCACCACAGCAAATTATTATGCCTTTAACGCCAGGTATTCTTAGACGCTAATGGACAAACCCAAGACAGTTATTAAGAAACCTGCCCTTTATAAGATGGTATCTTTTAAGGGCGTGGATGATAATGCTAGTAAAGAAACAAAAGAGATCCAAACTGGGTTGAAAGCTAATCTTTCTGCACAGAATAGTCTTGGTGGCACACTAAACTCCATTGCACTGGCACTAGAGAAACAAACTACTACCATGAGAGATATGGTGCAATACCAAATCTCACAAAAAGGTATACAGGACAGATATAAGAAGAAAAAAGAAGCTGACGAAGCAAGAGCAGCAGCACGTCAGAAGATAGAAGATAAGAAAGAAAAACAAAGAGAGAAGAGAGACGACGCAGCACAGGTAGAGACCACATCTAGTAAAGTTATTGGTGGTCTTGTTGAAGCAACTGCTAAGACGTTTGGTGGTTTCTTTGCATTACTCGGCAGCCTTGCATCATGGATAATGGGAGGCATTGTCAAGTTTGCAATCTTTGATTGGATGGCAAAGAATCCAGATAAGGTGCAGCGTCTTGCGAAAGGTCTGTTCTCAATAGGTAAATGGGCATTTGAAATCACCAGTAAACTAATTGGTTTTGCAGGTGGTGGTCTTTTGAAGTTTCTAGAGAATCCACTATCACTACAAGGATTCTTTGGGGCATTGCAATTTGCATTAGGAGTAGCACCTATATTTGCAACATTTGCGATTCTTAAGAATCCTATGCTTGCAATCAAAGGTATCAAGGCAGTGGTTGGCATGCTGTTTGGCATGGTCACCAACTTGATGAAGGCAACTAAACTGGGAGGAAAGCTCAGGAAAGTAGGTCAGGGTGTAATTGGAAGCACGTTAGGTCGTACTGCATTGATAGGTGGTGGTGCATATGCAGCAGCACGTTTGAGTGGTGCAGATCAAGCTGAAGCAATAGGCACAGGTGTTGGTGCAGGTGCAGGATCGGCAATCGGTAGCACACTTGGAGCAGCAACTGGTATACCTGGTGCAGGCATGTTGGCAGGTGCAGCAGGTGCATTTGTTGGTGGTGCTGTAGGTGGTGGTATTGGTAAGGCAATGGAGCCTATCATTGAGCCATTCCAGAAATTCTTTGCAGCGATTGGTGGTGTATTCTCAGCAATCTTTACACCTATACAAGAGGCAGCAGGATCATTCTTCAAGGCACTTGGTGGTGCATTTAATGCGGTCTTAGACTTTATTGAGCCTTCTCTACCACTCATAAAGAAAGTCGGTGCATTCTTTGGCACAGTAGCATTCGCACCTTTGATCGGATTGATGAAGGCATTGACCTTCGTGTTAGGTTTCTTTGCAGGTGGAAAAGACAAAGATAAGAAGCAAAAACCAGAAAAACCAAAGAAAAAACCTGTTAAGACTACTGTGAAGAAGACCGTATCAGGTCGATTCAATATGGATACTGGTCAGGCATATATTAACGATAAAGAAGTTTCAACAGATGAATATGTTGCTTACTTCAACATGAGTCGAGCTGAAAAGCTTGCTAAGTATGGTGTTGAGGTAAAGGCAGCAGGTGGTGCTGTAGTAGTCCCAAATATGGATGAAGGTGGGGAAGCACCTAAGAGTAGCATGTTAGACGACATGTTTGGCATGGCAAATGTCATCCGAAATATCATGGGTAAGAAGGTGACGGCACTCGCTAAACTATTCACTATGCCAATCAAGGCGGTTGGTATTGCTATTGTGTCTGTCATTGCGAAGATAGGACAACTATTTGCTAAATTCTTGCCAGGTCCTCTGAAGTCCATGCTTGGTAACTTCTTGAGACCTCTTGCAGATGTATTTGGTATACCTATGGGTATTTTGGGCACGTCTGGTGGAGAGGATGCAGATGCAGATAATGCAGAGCAAGAGAAAGAAGGTAATGAAGTCCGAGATCTAAACAAAGCAATAGGTAAAGGAAAAGAATCTGTCCTAGGATTGATGGGTAAGTTGGTCAAGACATTGACCGATGAAGATAGTCCTTTGAATAAGGGTGGTAAGAAGCGTAATCTGTTTAACCCAATGACATGGTTTGCAGGTGGTGGTGAGTATTCACGTCTACCTCAGATGGCAGCAGGTGGATGGATCAATGGTCCTATGTCTGGTTACCCTGTATCACTAGATGGTGGTAAATCTACATCATTCATTGGTCACGGTTTGGAGTGGGTTGGATATCCTAAGAAAGCAAGTGGTGGATCAGCATTCATAGTCCCATTCAATACACCTAAAACAAAAGGTAATCCTAGTCTAACCTCTAGGAGAATGAGAGAGGCATCAGCAAAAGGTTATGCACTACCTACATTCAGTAAAGGTGGTGAGCATAAGAATATCACCAATTATAAGACACTAATAAAGGCAGGTGGTAAGGTAGAAGATACTGGTAATGTTGGTGGATTCCGTCAAGTTAAGATCATGTATCCTCCTCATAAAGTTAAGTCAGGATTCTTAGGACTAGGCACAAGAGAGAAGAGAAGAGTGTTTAACTTCGGTAGCTCAGAAGGTTTGAATATGACTACCGAAGAGTTTGTTAACTTAAAGATGGCAGATTCATGGAGTAAGGTTACACCTACTACAACTGTCAGTGGTGACGTTATCAAACCTGATAAGAGAATGAGAGGATCAGGTGCTAAAGATAGAGGTAGAGAAGGTGGAAACTTCAGTGGACAACAGCAGAAGAATATAAGAGGTGAGTATGCATTTAAGAATAGGGTCAAACCAGAAAATAAAATGGATCCTGCAGCAAGGACTGAGATGAGAGATCCTGCAGTAATGGCAGTTAAATTTACCCTAGATAAGGCAGGAAAAGTCTTTAATAAGGTTGTTGATACTGGTAAAAAATTACTTGGATTCAAAACAGAGGAAAATTCTGACAGGAGAAGAGCAAAAGAAGAAGCAAACCAAGCAATCGGTGCTGCAGTAGAAGCACAGAATGAAGCAGTAGCAAAGATGTCTCAGGGAGGGGAAGGTCAAGCATCACAACCTGAGAATACACCTGTTGTTACACCTAACTTTGAGCAATGGAATGAGGCAGATCCATACCTATTATCTAAATTTACTAGATTTAGAGAGGTGAAAGCAGACCTTGATTACACACCTAGACTTAAGTAATGGCAAATAGAAGAGCAAAAGTTGTAGAGCTGAATGAAGCATCCATTGCCTTTGGTGAAACAGGTAAGATGGTGTGGAATGAAGCGTTGTCACCTAAGACAAGACTAAAGGGTGATGATGTATATGATATTGGAGATCTTGTTGCGTCTGTAGAATACTATGAGTCTATTGATAGTCCATTCTTAAGGTGTGATATATCAATCGTTGATGCTATTGACTTATATAAAAACATTCGTGGTAAAGAGATTGTAAAGCTTAAGATTACTTCAGAGAGCTCAAAGGATGATCCTCTAGAGGTTATCTTCAGAGTATTCAAGATGGGTAGTTTCATTAAGAATGAAAGAGCAGCGATGTATATCTTGCATTGTGTGTCACATGAAACATTCTTAAACGAAGCAAACAGAGTATTTGGTGCATTCGGACCTTGTGAGAAGCATAAGGACAAGGAGAATATACCTCAGTATATTACGAAACAATTCCTAAAGGGTGGACAGAAGGTAAAGAAAGAAAATTTTGAGACACCTAGTAAAGTATGTTTCAGTTGTCCTAACTGGCGACCATATGATGTCATTACATATCTTAGTGACAAGGTATTGAGGCAGGCAGGATCAGGTCAAAGATCTAAAATGCAATCAGGTTTCTTATTCTATGAGAATAAACATGGATTCCATTTCAAATCTATTGACAAACTATGTGAAGGGTCACCTAACAAAGAAATCAATACATACACCTACATGCAGTCAGGTGTAGAGGTAGAAGATGAGAAAGAATATTTTAAGATCCAGAGTATATCATTCCCAGATAAAGTTAATCACTTAGAGAAACTAAGATCAGGATTATATAAGACATCAGTGATTGGAGTATCAGTCCCTGCTCTCAGTGTATCTGCACTACCTACAGGATCAGGGAGTGGTGAAAATAAAACAGAAGTAAGTCGTAGAAACTTTGAAGTCACATACGAGCAGGTATTTAAGAAAGCATCAACTATTGATACTGGTAGACCATTTCAACAGACAGGATTTGATTCTGATCAACAACCTGCTACTAGATTTAAGTTAAGAGTTATGCCAACTTGGATACATCAACCTGCAGGTGGTGGTGATCCAGAAGGGGGAACCAAGACATACCTTGACACGCTATCAGTTTCATCGTATGCTACTGCTAGGTATGCATTACTAAATGCTATTCAACTAACCATTGTCGTGCCAGGCAATACCGCCTTAACTATCGGAGAGATTATTAAAGTTAGCATCCCATCATCAAAAACTGATAATAAAAAGGATGTCAAACAAGATCGGATATATAGTGGCAAGTATCTGATTGCAAGTCTTAAACACGTCTACCGAAAAGAGGGTATAACCACTACTTTATATCTAACCAAAGATAGCATCCGAGAGGATAAATAGTAGTAATCACACAGGTATCACATGAAAAGTATTGAATCACACATCGAGAAGGATAAAGAAATCCTTAGCGATCCTACCACAAATCCACAAATGCGTCGGCATATTGAAGTCGAATTGCACGAGTTGGAAGACTATGTATCTCATCACAAAGAAGAGATCAAGGCAGGGGATCACCACGATCCAAACGCATTAGAGTTATTCTGTGACCAACATCCAGAAGAGCCAGAGTGTCTAATTTATGAAGATTAAATGAATAATATAGGACTTGAAATCATCTTTTGGACGTCCCTTTCTGTATACTTGCTTGCAAAGGCAGGTGTATTTAAAAAGTAATGGCACGTCGTAAAAGGACAAACAAACTTAAAAATCCTCCTTCACTGAAAAGTATCAAGTGGAAGGAAGATCTGCTTGAAAAAGGACCTAAATCTTTTATGCAAGCAATTCTCTATGAACAATTAAAGAAACAACCTTAAAGTATGTTATCAACCCAGTATCGTCTTCGACTTGAAGGAATATGCAAGTCAATCGCAGCAGGACAAGAAGTAGGTTTAGAAGATATGATATGGGCAGAAAAATTATCTAAAAGAAACACTAGTGCTAGAGGCATGTTGCAGACTGCAAGGAGGTTGGCAACGAATCCAGACGATTCTTTTCTGAATAACTTGAATATTGGAGACCCCGATTCAAGTAAACACAAAAGGGGTTTCATTAATCCAGACGATATTGCTGATTGGTTTCATCAAGATAGACCTGATGATTGGAGGCAAAGAGACTAATGGAATATCTAATATTTTTTGGAGCATTTACTTTTTGGGGAGTATGTGTAGCGAGGTATATTGATGCTAGGTAACATACTTTTTTGGGGTGCTTTTCCGTTTGTGATGGCAACTCTATACTTTGGGTCTAGAGGTGGATATTACGACACGGATAATTACAAGGGTGACGGTTGTGCCCATGATGTAAAACGTTAAGTATTTGTTATAAATAGAGTTAGCAAACTCTGACAAATATGACACATGCGACTAAAAGAAATAAAAAAGGCAGCAAAAAAAATTATTAAAGACCCAGATCATTGGTCTAAAGCAGAAATATTATACGCTAGATTAATGAAAGAGCAAGCACAAAAGGGGCTTGACAAGAAACACAATAACAAATAGAATTAGCTTGTAGCGTTTCAGACGATGAGTAGCTTTGAAGAGGCTCTGTGTGGACATTACTCAAATAAATCTCAAGCATATTCAGATCCACAGAAGTGGCCACTCATACATATTGAGTGGACTGAGATAAAAGAGGGCAAGATACTAGAATGTAGATCTTGGTATGAGTATGAGGGACGTGATAAACCCTATAAACATTTTAGAGCAAAGTATAAACGTATCCATGATGATATCATTGAGTGTGATACGTTAGACCTTAAAAGAAACAAGAAAGGATGCGGTTTTGTTTTCGTCAGAATGGACGATGGGACATGGTGGGGAGAAACCAACGGTCCTTGTATTGTCAATGATATTAACATCACTGCACTCGCAAGATTTAATGGCACCGACTACTGGTCATTCGATAATGGTCGTAGACTAAGGTCAGGTGCATTTGTGTGGGGAAAAGAAGAGAAGGATGGAGAATTCCACTTCTTAAAGCTTCCTAAATAAATTATATCCATACCCTATTATAATGCTAACAGACTATTCTGGATCAGATGGATTCACTTGGTGGGTCGGGGAGGTCGAGTCTAATAAAGACCCGATGCAACTCGGTCGTTGCAAGGTAAGAATCTATGGGTGGCATACTGGTGGTAATGATTCTGAGGACTACCTCAAAAAGATGCCAACAGAAGCATTGCCATGGGCAATGTGTCTTGTCCCTACTGATAAAGCACAAGTAAAACAAATCGGTACTACAGCGTCATTGCAAGAAGGTGCAATGGTCGTTGGTTTCTTCATGGACGGAGAAGAGGGACAGATCCCGATGGTTATGGGTGCATTCCATACTGTTAAAGGATCTGATCAGAAAGGTGATACTTTTGCTGCTAACCCGAAAGAATCAAAGTCAGATAAGGATAGTCCACCACAGGCAGAAGATCTAACTGGTAGAAAAGTTAACTCAGGTAATACTGCTCCTGCTGTTGTTGCACCACCTGCAGATCCTGCAGGAAAAGAAGATGAATCTAGAGGTGCACTAGGTAAAGCAGCAGTAGCCAACTCTGGACATGGTGACGCTTCAACTAACCCTGCAATCGTCCCATCTGAGATGCAAGGTGTTGCAGATGGTGTCAATGGATCAGCAGGAAAAGGATTTAAGACTGACCTATCTCGTATGTTAAACGAGTTGGGATCAATGGCAAACCAACTTGCTAGAGGTAAAAACGGCACATATACTTCTATCATTACTGGTAAAATTATACCTGGCGACCCGATTAAAGATAGACTGGATAAGATTGTAAACTTTGTAAGTGGTGGTCTATCAGGTATGCTTGCACCACTTAAGCAAGCAATCGCAGAGGCAATCTCCAAAGCAGTAAACTTGATGGTTAAAGTGCTATCTAAGTTTGTGCCAATGGCAGTGCTTAAACTGTTGATGTCTTACTTGAATGAGATTCTAGACATTTTCTGTTTACCAATGCCTGCATGGTTGGGACTGGTTAACAGTGCACTTGGTGATCTCTCTAGTTTTGCAAACAGTATTGCTAACTCCATTACAGACAAGATTACTACTGCTCTTGACGGTGTTGCAGGTAAGGTAGATTCAATCATCGACCGTATGTTGACAGGTGCACAGAATGCAATGTCAGATACCGCAAATATGATCGGCACGGTGATGAATGGCATCTTAGGTGTGTCGCAAGGTGGAGGAGTCAAATCATTTGCAGGTGAAATCAAATCTATTCTTACTACAGACTTCTCTAAGTTGGACTGGGGATCTCTGTTAGGTATTATCTTAGGTATATTAAAAGCATTATTCGCAAAGGACTGCGGACGAACGACGAAGGTCACGAAGACGAAAGGGTGGTTTCCTCTATTGGGCACCACCCAATGTGAAACTTTTGGAGAGGCACTCAAAGCAAGTGGTGCACCATTACCTGCAGGTAACTGGGGTAAGACACAGAAGACTGGTCGAGGATTCTTTAATGACTTCTATGGTGAAATAGATCCATATCGACAACAGACCACAACATATCTTAACGGCACGAGCATCATTGAAGATGCTACACCTAAGAGAGAGAAACGTATTGTTTCAGGACCTGGCGGTGTATCTACCATTGAAGATAAACTTGGTAACGTGCATAAGAATGTCCCTAACAATGACACACGAATCATTGCCAAGGACTCATGTGAAACTGTCAAAGGTAATAAAACACTGACTGTAGAGGGCGACTATCACCTCAAGGTTATGGGTAACTTCAATATCGAAGTTGTTGGAGCGATGAATGTCAATCAGAGTAATGGTGATCCAACTGAAACAACAGGGTCATCTAAACCTCAGAAGGGCAATCAGTCTGAGAAAGTGCAACCGCAAGCTGCTGCAACTCCTGCTAATTTCTATAAACCACCTACACAGATCCATAGCCAAGAAATTTATCCTGAGTATCCTAAAGAGCCAGGTAGTGATAGGTATGGACGTAGACCTGGCGGTGCAACTCTAGCCGTGCCTACGAAGTCAGGTAGTAATAAAGAGCAATCATCTGTTGAAGTGAAACATGGTGACCACACTATTGCATATAGTGGTGTTGTCACTATGCAAGGTGCTGATATAAAACTACAAGCAGCCGACAAGATCAACGTAGCAGCACAAGTAACTAAGATTGAAGGTAACGCTATTGACCTAGTTGCTGATGGTGAGATCACCATGGAAGCAAACTGGATCAGTAAATTCCTAGGATCTGGTGAGTTGGCATATGTTAATATGTTTAGTCTTGACGTTGTGCCTAAGATCTCTGGTGTATTCCAGATGGTTAAAGGATCTATCGTTGATGCATGTGTTGATCAACCAGGCATCCCACCATTGATGCCACCCCTACACATTCGTATTGCTAATGCGACCACGATGGTAGGTGGTATGGCAGACGTGGTAACAGGGACAACTGGTGCACACTTCACATTTGTCAACACATCGTCAGGTGGTATCGCTGAGATCGTTAACGCAGCAGGTGGTGCTATCATTAACCAAGTAAACAACGGTATCGCATCATACGGTGTGAATACTGGATTCTTCGCTGCAGGGTGCTCCTCAGGACCCGCCCAGATCTATGGCTTGCCAGTCTTGTTGAATTGATGTATGATGTAGGGATACTCACCCCTACACTATGGACGAAGATGCAGTCGCTCACGTTTTCGTGAAGATGAGCCAACGCAAGATCACCATTCTTGATGAGGCAGGTTATGAAGAAGTTGTTAAATACAAGTGGGACGAGGAAGGATGTGAAGGTTTCTCTGAAACCCTTCTCAACTTCAAAACAGTGCTCCCGAATGATCTACTTACAATCACACCATGAGTACTATTATTACTCTCTCTCAAGAAGAGATTGAAAGTAACTTTGATTTTGCTTTGAAACTTTGTGCAAAGGGTCATACGATTAAAGTTATTACAAAAGATGAAAAGGCAGTTTTGTTGACCCCAGTCATGGGTTACACTCAACTTCCAGATGATGTAAACATCCCAGACGCTGAGGAATTTGTCCCAGATCCTGGTGCTGTTGGAGCATATGTAGCAGAGTCCATGAGAGAAATGACACAGGATTTTTAAATGTTACAGGTCAAGGTAAGCGAAAACTATTGTTATCTAGAATTACCTGATCAAGGACGTCGAATCGTCAAGTGCTATAAAATCAATGGCATACCATACACCTTTGATGAGTTGCCAGAGTTTATGCAACAAGACGAGGAGATTATTCTAGATGCAGAAACGTCTTCAGAATACACTATGGAAGACTTATTCAAATATTCGTGCTACCTTTGTGAGGAAGAGTGCCACCCATTAATGTGGGACTTGGAAGGATACGTTATTAATTTTGAGGAAGTGCCCGATGCTTGAAGCTACATTGATTGCTAGTCTGATGACCTATAGTCTTCCAGACGCAACTAAAGCAGAGCAACATGTATTACAAGAATTACAAGAAATAGGAATTACAGACAAGAATGCCCTAGCAACTGTTATGGGCAATATTAAACAAGAATCATTGTTTCACCCTGATATTTGTGAGGGAGGAGCAAGAGTAAAATACGAAAACTGTTATACAGGTGGTTATGGTCTGATTCAGTGGACTACCGTAGCAAGGTATGATGGACTAGGATCCTTCGCAAACAAATATGGTTGCGACCCTAGCACTCTCAAGTGTCAGACTCGTTATATGATAAATGAAAATCAATTCCAACACATTCTTCCAGACCTTAAAAAGGATGGAGGATCTATCTCTGATTATATGAAACCTGCATATTATTGGTTGGGTTGGGGTGTATACGGACTTAGAGGCACCTACGCTAATGAATATGCGTCAAGGTTGACTCTTGAGTAGTATAAATAAAGTTGTAACTAAATAGCGAGCGGTTGTGGCAACCAAAAGAATATCACAATTAGGTACGATAACGGACGCAGAGGTTACTGGCGAGTCGATTCTCCCTGTAGTTATCTCTGACCCATTACAACCTAACCGCAAAGCCAAAGTTAACCAGTTGCATAGAGGTGTGAGTGCAGGTACAGCAACCACGCCTGGTCTATGTTTCGATTTGGACAGGGACACAGGACTCTACCAAGCACAACCTAACGAGATTGGTATTACCTTTGGATCTGCGACAATCTATAACACTAGAGTAGCAAACACTGATGGATCTTCAACGGTCAACATCACTGCTATAGATACTGCTAGTGCAAACAGTAACGTGCAAATCACTCCTCAGGGTAGTGGTTATTTTACTGTACAAGGTATCACTCAACTAAAGGACGTTGAATTCTATCTTACAGGTGACCAAAACCCTGCTAAGAGAGCATTCTTTAACGCAGATACTATCTCTACGCAGTCAGGTACAAAGAGATTTGACTTACCTGATGTAGGTGCAAACACATCTACAACTCTAGTTGCTAATGATACATTCCAGACACTGACGAATAAAACTCTTATCATCAAAGATAATGAGTTGTCTATTACTGGATCTACATCTACCGATAAGATTGCTAAGTTAGAGTGTGACGCATGGCAATCACCAGGCACACACATTTATAGACTGCCTGATTTCGGTGCAACACAAACACAATCAACTCTGATCGACGACATTACAGAGCAGAATATATTCAACAAGAATATGGTTAACCCCACATTCTCGAATACTCCCTCTGGTGATCCTCAAAACCCAACAGCACAGGTTATCTTTGATTCCTCTGGTCTGACTGCTGATCGCACGATCACATTTGACGATCTTAATGCTACTCTCGTCGGTACAGACTCAACTCAGACACTAAGTAATAAGGTATATCAGGGTGCTATCTTCGCAGATACCACTGCAGGTGTAGGTATTAATAGGAAAGTAACTTTTGACTTGTCAAACATTGAAGACAACCAAAATTATTCTTTCAGTTTTCCAAATAACGACCCTGCTGCTCCCCTAAATACATCTGAGTCTTCAGTTTTGGTTACAGAATTAAAGACACAAACTCTTGTTAACAAGACCTTTGAAGATACTAAGATCAATAACCCAAATGATCTTAACGGTATTGTTACGATAGACGTTTCAAACATCACTGAGGCAGTAACGATTCAGTTTCCTAATGCTGATGCAACGTTACTTTCAACTAATAACATCGCTGAGGTGGGTATTAGTTTCGGTGGTCCGATTTCTGCCCCAGTCTTAGGTGGACAACTCAGACTACAATCACATTTCCAGTCAGGATGGTAATTAAAAAATGACAGCAGGTAGACTAGCTGCCGTATCCCCCGCAGCAACAACAGATACGTCGCTTTATAAGGCGAATATTACAGACACAGCATCGACCGTGGTCAATGTGTGTAACCAGAATAGCTCTGGTAGCACATATAGATTGGCGTTGAGAAATTACGATCAGGTCTTACACCTAGATGGTTTGAATGCTAGTGCATATAAGTTTCAAAAAGGTAATCCAATCACATCTTATTACTTGGATCTAAATCCAGGTTTCCAAGATTCAGCTGCAATTCCTGGCACTAACTTTACATCTACCAATGGTGCGACTGGCACTATTCTTGATGTATTTAAACCTACAACTGCTGTAACTTACTACACAAAAGTTGCTGAAATCATCCAACTTAGTTTCGCTGCTGACTCTCTGACTGGTACTCCTGTCGATGGTGAGACTATTACTGGTGCAACTTCTGGTCTTACTGCATCCAACCGTGGTGTGCAGGCAGGAGGTACTTCTGCATTTATTGAAGTGGCAGATGTAGCAAGCAATGCAACTTCAGTCAACGTTGATAGAAATACTGGTCTTGCTGACGGTATGTATCTAACTATCGGTGACCCTGCTAACTCAGATAATACAGACGAAATTATTTCTATTGATGCCTCTGGTATCAACACTACGACTAACGTCCTGACTGTTACTCGTGGTGCACTTAGCACAACTCCTGCTGCAATCCCTGCAGGACGTTTATCTGTCGCATGGTCAGCATCTGCAACCACCACCACTATTGATGAGGGTGGCACATACGCTGCAGGAGATGTTACACTGACTGTTGCAGACGCTACTGGTTTCGTGACTGGTGGATTCATCCTAGTCGATAACGAGATTATGGAGATCACAGGTGTCGCAGGTAATGACATCACTGTTACTCGTGGATCTTATGGTACATCTGATGTTAACCACAACAACGGATCCAACGTTACACTACTAACAAATAACGGACAGTATCTTCTTAACTGGTTTACAACTGATGAAGGACTTACTTTCGCAGGTGGATCTGCAGCAACTGTCTCATTCAGTGCAACTGCATCTCAGCTTATCGATACTAAATTTATTCTGTCACTTACAGGTGCTAGTGCAACCGATCATATCTTTAATCAGGCATTGCAATTAGACCTTGACAGGACATATATCTTTGATCAAAGTAACGCAACAAACGCAGGTAACGCATTTAGATTTTCAGATGACGACACAGAAGGTCCTAACGGATCAGGTACTGAATATACTACAGGTGTTACTAAGGTAGGTACTGCAGGACAAGCAGGTTGCACAGTAACTATCGAGATCACAGATTCTACCTCTAACCTTCTTAACGTATATTCTGAGGATGGACTTGATCCTTCACAGACTGGTAGTCGTGGTTTTACTGCTAACGTTAGTTTGACTCCTACTTATACAAGAATTTACATATACAATATCGCAGGTGAAGCACTCGCTGCTGCTGATACATTTACTATCGGCGGTATCACTCAAACCATTTTAGCAAGTGGTGTGAATGCAGGTGCATATGGTTATGTCCACGAATGGGATCCTGCAACTAATCATCTTAAAGTTTCTATCGATAGAAACTCAGGTGCATTCTCTGTGGGTGATCAATTCTATGATTCTCCTACTCTTAACAACGGCACAAGATCTATGACAGAAGTCGTAGATGGTAAGATTCTTACCATTGATACTATCAGTGCTGCCGATGCAAGTAGGACTGCAGGGACATACACAGTCAGTGGATCTACTAACGGTAGTGGCACTGGACAATCATTCTCTGTTGTAGTCGCACCATCTACAGGTGCAGCAACTGTGACTGTCTTGAATGGTGGTAAAAATCACACTGTTGGTAATACTGTAACTATCCTTGATAGTGATCTAGGTGGTGGAGGTGCTGCAAGTTTAACCTTCAATGTAGCGTCTATCTCATCTGGTATTCAAACTTCTACTACAGGAGTTTATAGCGTAAGTGATTATCTATTTTATGATAAAGCAATCGCTGCAAACGTGACTGAAAAGAATTCATCTATTATTGTCGGACCTGGTCAAAACCTAGTCTGTCGTGCAGCAGATACAAATGTATCATTTATTGTCAATGGTTTTGAGTCTGCATCTTCCGACTACGACGTCGTGAATATGACTAAGACTTCAGCTGGTGGTGAAGGTGGCGGTGCTCCAACCCCATAATAAATAACCATATAGGGAAACTGTAAATGGCACTTACTCGTCTTAAAAATATCATTACATCGAGGACTGGACGTATTATATACGTCAACCCCGATGATTTTGATGCGTCCGACGCATTTGATAACCGAGGTAACTCTGCATTGCGTCCATTTAAGACGTTGCAACGTGCATTCCTTGAAGTATCAAGATTTTCATATAGAGTTGGTCTTAGTAATGACGAATTTGATGCATTCTCGATCTATCTGTATCCTTCCGAGTATGTGCTAGACAATAGACCAGGTCTTGCAGATTTTAACCAGATCCAACCATTTAACGAGAATACTAACTTTGATATAACCTCTGCATCGAATGAGCTTTACAAATTCAATTCAACTCGTGGTGGCATTATTGTACCCAGAGGTTGTTCCGTCGTGGGATCCGACCTCAGAAGAACTAAGATTGTACCTAAATATGTGCCGTATCCCACAGTACAAGGATCATTAGGTATTACTGCTGCTAACGAACCTGATCCTACTGCGATCTTTAGGTTAACTGGTGCAACATATTTCTGGCAGATGTCCTTCTTTGATGGGGACAACAATGGTGTATTCTATAGAGACGACCTCTCACAGATCGCACCTAACTTCTCACATCATAAACTAACATGTTTTGAGTATGCTAATACAGATGATCTAAACCTCTACTATCAAAAGATCTCTAAAGCATACGCTACAATCCCCGACTCATCTGGTATTATCGCACAAGACCAGTTACAGGCAAGAGTTGAGGAAAACAGAATTGTAGGTCCGATCTCTGATGAATTTGCTGTATCGCAAATCATTAGAAATGGACAGACTGCTACTGCATTTACCGTGGATGAATTGGGTAACCCCAAAAACCACGGTTTCTCTGTTGGTGTTGCTGTTAATATTTCTGGTGTAACAGGTCCTACAGAGCAGGATCAGTTACTTTATAATGGATCATTCTTTGTTACGTCTGCACAAGGTAACCAGTTTACTTATCAGATGAGTGCTGAGCCGTCTGGTAACGCAATCGGTAGTAACATCCTTGTTAAGGTTGAGATTGATACTGTAGACTCTGCATCTCCATATGTATTCAACTGCTCTCTACGATCAGTGTGGGGTATTAATGGTATGCACGCTGATGGTGCCGAAGCAACTGGTTTCAAATCAATGGTTGTGGCACAGTTTACTGGTATTTCTCTACAAAAAGACGACCGAGCATTTGTTTTATACAATCCAACAACAGGACAATATGAAGCACAAGCAGCAGGTAGTGGAGCACACATCAATGGTCTTGCAAAATATCGTAAAGGATGGCGTAATTGCCATATCAAAGCATCCAACGATGCTTTCATTCAAGTCGTTTCTGTTTTCGCTGTGGGATTTGGCGATCATTTCTTTAGCAATAGCGGTGGCGATTTGTCTATTACCAATAGTAACAGTAACTTCGGAAATACTTCACTTAGATCAACAGGATTTAAGCAGGCAAGTTTTACGAAAGACAAAGCTGGGCAGATAACTCACGTTATCCCACCCAAATCACTATCAGATATTGATGAGATCTCAGTTAACTGGGTGACCATTGACATTAATAAAACTAGAGCAGCAGCAGATCCTACAAAACTATTCCTATATGGATACTCAGTAGAAACTGGCAGACCACCTTCAAAAGTCCAAGGCTATACAGTTGGTGCTAGAAGAGACGATGTAAACACCCCAGATAGAGTTTATGTGTTACTGGTCGCATCTGGTGCATCTGAGCCAACTACACACTATGCAGAGATCACACCCTCAGGTCCTACTGTAACAGGTACATCACCTGGTGATGACGACTCTCCACTTAAGTGGGATACTACACAAAGCAACTGGTATATCCAAGTAGATGGTAGTCAGAATACAATTTATACTACACTACAGTCTAATACAACATATCAAAACCTCGGATTCACACCTACTACATTTATCCGTAGGGTGCCTGATGCTAGAAACCTTGTTGACAGAATCTATCGTTATCGTTACGTCCTTGATAAAGACGCATTCCCAGTGCCTAGGACACCGATTACTGGTTTCGTTATTCAGCCCAGATCTTCCGAGACTAACTCTCCTGCATACTCACGGACATATTACATCTATGCAGTCGAGACATATCAAGAGTTTGTAAGAGGTGTCACTGATGGTATATACTATCTGACTCTTCTTAATGCTTCAGTTAGCCCAACAACAACTAACTTCAACGAATTCAACTTCTCTCAACAAACAGTTGATCTTTACCCTGCATTTGACAGAGACAATCCTGTTGCAGACCCTGCAGCATCTATTTCTGTTGCAGATAATGAAGTGTTGGGTCTAGTGAAGACAACCGACGGTGCATCTCCTACACCAAATGAGAATACTCAGCTCTCTATCACAAAAGAGACTACACAGTATTATCTACAGGAGTCACAAAATAACTTAGGATACACTACAGCATCTAACGTGTTGAATGGTATCTCAGTTACTGCACGTCTAGGTGATGCAGAGGACAGAAAGATTCCTCTGAAACTAAACGCTGATAGCAGCGTGCAACCACTACTGGTTGAGCTGAGAAGATACTCTATTCTTAGAGCGTCAGGTCACACGTTTGAATACCTTGGTTTCGGACCAGGTAACTATTCAACTGCATTCCCATCTACACAGGTGGAAGTGTTGTCACCTGCTCAGGTTAGATTGTCACAGTCACTCAAAGAATCAGCAGGTGTTGCATACTACTCAGGTGTTAACAGTGATGGTGAGTTGTTTGTTGGTAACCAGGTTATCAACCCTGTTACAGGTCAGATCACTAACGAAGATATTGCACAACTTAACGTGTTGGGTGAGGAAGGCACAACGATTGAGACATTCTCTGAATTGGTGCTGACTGATAAACTAACTGTTATTGGTGGTGCATCTAACCAGTTGGAATCAGTATTCTCAGGTCCTGTTACTTTCCAAAAGAAAGTTACATCACAGGATGAGATCCAGTCACTAGAGTTTACATTCTCTAACGACGATGGCACGGTGCTGAGGAAGACATTCCTTGCTGAGGATGATGGATCAGGACTACCTGTTACGCAGGCAGGAGCAGCATTCAACACAGGAGACATGTGTTATAACATTGATTGGCAACCAGGTCAACCACTTGGATGGATCTATGATAACGGCACATGGTATAAGTTTGGTTTGAGTGATACAGGTCCAATCACATCAAATCGTTATAGTGGCGTCACACATTATGGTATTGGCATTGCACCAGACGCTTCTAATAGAATGAAGATTGGTGGTAACGTATATGTTGACGGTGACTTAGATGTTACTGGACTGTATGGTGCTGCTGACAAGTATACTCTTGCTACTGGTATTGCTGCAGGAAACAACGGCACCACATACTCTGGTGACGGTGCTACTGCTACATTTGCTATATCTGCAGGACATACTTCATATTCACTCTTAGTATTCCTTAATGGAGTATGTCAAGTGCCAGGTGTTGACTATCAAGTGAGTGGAAACTCAGTTGATTTCTCTATCGGGACAGTGCCACAAACAGGTGACACTATCCATGTAAGAGAGTTGGTTATCTAAATAAAATATCAAGAGGTTGTAGATGTCTACAAAGATTAATGGTAATCAGATTGACGCTGCCACAAGAGCAATTATTACTGCTCTAACTGTGACAGAGCAGATCAACCTGCCTGCTCTTACGCAAACTGCAATTAATGGTCTTGGGACGCCTGCCTATGGTACTTTGGTTTATAACACAACCGAAGATATGGCACAAATCTACTTACAAGATGCTGCAGCAGGTGTGCCAGGTTGGGACGACGTAGGTGGTGGAGGACCTGCCGTAGGTGAAGACTCTATCATTCGTACAAATGGACCTACAATCGGTGAGAATATCACTGTAGGACCTATTGCAAACGGAGGGGTAGAATTTACTAACGGTTTTACTGCAGGACCTGTGGAAATCGCTAGTGGTAATACTGTTACTGTTGAAAATAATGCAACATGGTTTATTCTCGGAGGAGAAGAGAATGACCTAAAAGAGGGTGAGGTTGTGCAGGCAAAGTTTTCGTCAACACCACCGAATAGATATCTTTTGAGAGATAACAACTTAACTCAGATACCTGACTTGGAGGTATCCATTGCACCTACACATACAAACTCTAAGATTGTATTAATTGCAATGATTACAGGTAATGCTAGACACGTTACATCATTTGGTTTCTTCCGTGATGGTAACCTAATTACTAGTGGATTAAACGGAAACACCAACGTTGGTAGTGGATCTGTTGCTACCACATATACTGGTGACGACACCAGTGACCACATGTATTCGTGGCCAGTGCATTATCATGACACACCTGGCACTACAAACGCTGTTACATACACTGTTGGTGCTTCTGCATCATGGGGTGGGTCAGTAAGAGATCTCTATATAAATGATAGAGGTAGCAATGACATGAGAAGTGTCAGCACACTAATGGCTTTGGAGGTCAGAGGTAACTAATGATTGAATCAGATTGGAAAAAGTTTTGCGAAAGAGTAAGGGATAAACAAACTATCCCTGAGGATGAGAGCGTACTTAAGCAAGCAATCGAAGAGGTGCATCCTGGCGTAGGATATGTATTAACAAATATTGATCCATACCGTATTACATTTAACGATAACAGAGAATATGATCCAGTAGTAATCATTAAGAAAGTCAAAGACCTGACTTACGATGTTGCCAAATATCGCCCATCTACCAGTCAGTTAATCGAAAAGATTTGGAAAGACATAGATGAAGGTAAGCTAAATACTGATGGGTCTTTCTATGAAGCACTAAAACCCTTTTTGAGTTAATCCATGGCACTACTTAGAGTAAATACAATTCAAGATACCTCTGGTGTTAATGGTTTCAGCATCACCAACACCACGATCTCAATCAACGGTACACTAACTGTTAGTGACCTCGTGATCAATGGTACAATTAGTGGATCATCCGCTTATATCGTACCGTCACAGGGAGGAAATGGTGGACAATTCTTGACCACCAATGGATCTTCTCCATCATGGGCAGCGTTGACAACTAGATCTGGTATCAGATCGATGTCAGTATTTACTGCTAATGGCACATGGACTAGACCAGATCTCTGCAAAAATATCATGGTAACATGTGTTGGTGCAGGTGGTGGAGGATCAGGTTATACTGAATCAGGTGGTGCAGGCGGTATGTCGCAACGTCAAGTTGATGTGACAAACGTTTCATCTGTATCAGTAACAGTAGGAAATCCTGGTGGTGGCACTAACTACTCAGGTTGTGGTGGTAATGGAAACACTTCATCCTTTGGTGGATACTGTAGTGCATCTGGTGGTGTCGGAGCTAACTGCTCTCAGCAGCATGCAGGTGGATACGGTGGTAATGGTAGTGGTGGATCACTAAACGTCCATGGTGGAGGTGGCAATGGTCACGGATCTCACCATAGTTATGGTAACTATTCGTCAGGTGTCAGTTACTACGGTGGAGGACAACCTGCAGGACATAACCAAGTAAACTGGTCACATAGACATGAATTACACGCAGCATGGGGTGCAGGTGGAAATGGATCCCGACATAGTAATAGAGGTGCCCGAGGTCGTGAGGGTATTGTTGTTGTGCACGAGTATTGGGGTTAATCAATGAGTCTATTAAAAGTATCTTCAATTAATGATCTAACCGATACAGGTGGATTTTCTCTTTCTAATGGTGGTGTAACAGCAACACTTCCTTTGGTGGTAGGTAATATTGTAATCAACGGAGCTATCTCTGGTAATTCCGATCATATTATTCCAAGACAAGCGGGTAACGCAGGTAAACTCTTGCAGACTGATGGTAGTCAACTCTCATGGGTAGAGGCAGCAGGTCTTGCAGGTATTAGAAGTATGCAGGTGTGGACAGGAAACGGCACATGGAATAAACCGTCTGACTGCACTAGTATCATGGTCACTGCTGTTGGAGCAGGCGGTGGTGGATCAGGGTATTGTGAGGCAGGTGGAGCTGGAGGTATGGCTCAACGTGTCATCGACGTAAACAACATCTCATCTGTATCTGTTACAGTAGGAAATCCTGGTGGAGGTACAAACTACGCAGGATGTGGAGGAAACGGTAACTCTTCAAGTTTCGGATCCTATGTAACTGGTGGAGGTGGAGGAGGATCAAATTGTATTCAGCAGCACGAAGGTGGTTTAGGGGGAGAAGGTATTGGTGGTACACTAAACGTATTTGGTGGAGGAGGAAACGCCCACGGATCTCATCATTCCTACGGAAACCACTCAGGAGGAGCAAGTTACTACGGAGGTAGTCAGCCCTCTTCACACAGACAAGGTAATTATAGTCACAGACATGAAGGTCACTCAGCATGGGGTGCAGGTGGTAATGGATCACAACATGGTAACCGTGGAGCAAGAGGTCGTGAAGGTGTAGTTGTAGTCCATGAATACTATGGACGCCCAACATCGCCCGATACTTCTTATGGTCAATCATCTGGTAACCCTGCAGAATCTGCAGAGGAAATCAAGATTAGAAATCCTGGTGCAGGTGATGGAGTTTATTGGATTAACTTACCTGGTGTAGGAGCAACACAAATCTATTGTTTGATGGACAATAGATGGTTAGGTGGTGGTTGGATGATGGGCATGAAAGCAACTCGTGGCACCACATTTAACTGGGGATCTAGTTACTGGACATCTAACAATACTCTCAACACAGGAGCAACAAACACTAACGATGGTGATGCTAAGTTTGAGGTTATGAATAGATTCCGTGCCAAGGATATCATGGCAATTTGGCCAGATATTGGTAACGGAGGATGCGTCCCTAGTAGTAACAGAGGATGGACATGGTTTGAAACAGATTTCAACACAGGATATGGTAGAGGTGGTAGGATTGAGCCTATCAACTTCTGGAATCAGGTAGATAGATTCTATAAGTCTAATGCCAACGAATTCTGTGGTATCAGTAATTTCTCTGGTCAGTCACACGTTAGATTCTACGGATTTAACTACAGAAATAATCCTGGTTGGGCACGCACACGTTGGGGATTTGGATGGAATGAAAACGGTGGTGGGTCTGGTGGATATCCAGAAGCGGATATGAACTCTGATGACGTATCAGGTGGTATTGGTATGACTGGTAACTTTGGTAACTACTCAGCAGGAGACCGTATCAACTGTTGCCAGAATCGTAACGGAATAAATAGATCAGCAAGGGTGGAGTTGTATTTCAGATGAGCACACTTAGAGTTACAAATGTAAAAGACCTTGCAGGTATTGCAGGTTTTACCCTTACTACTGGTGGTATTACTGCCAATGCGACTCTTATTGTGGGCAACATTACTATCAATGGTAATGTGTCAGGGTCATCTAAATATATTATTCCTAACCAGTCGGGTCAGTCAGGTAGATATCTACAGACTGATGGCACAAACCTCTCATGGGTAGAGGCATCATCCGTCTCTGGTTTTAGATCTATGCAGGTCTGGACATCTAATGGGACATGGAGTAAACCGTCTAACTGCAAATCTATCATGGTCACCGTTGTTGGTGCAGGTGGTGGAGGGTCAGGATATACCGAAGCAGGTGGTGCAGGTGGCATGTCACAGAGAGTTATCGATGTATCTAATGTTAGCTCAGTATCTGTTACAGTAGGAAATCCTGGTGGAGGTACAAACTACTCAGGATGTGGTGGCAACGGCAACTCATCTAGTTTTGGTGGTTATTGCTCAGCAGGTGGTGGTGTTGGTGCAAACTGCTCACAACAACACGCAGGTGGATACGGTGGTAATGGCTCAGGTGGTAACCTAAACGTCCACGGAGGTGGAGGTAATGGTCATGGATCTCATCACTCATATGGTAACCACGCAGGTGGTAGATCATACTATGGTGGATCACAACCCAGCTCACACAGACAAAGTAACTATTCTCATAGACATGAGGGACACTCAGCTTGGGGAGCAGGTGGTAACGGATCACAGCACAGTAACAGAGGTGCTAGTGGTAGACAAGGTGTGGTAGTAGTCCACGAATATTATGGCTAAATAACTACGATTATTTCAACAAACCAATGAAAAAAGCAATTATCCACGGAGAGTCTGGAATGATCACAGACATCTGTGAAATAGGAGACGAATTTCAGATCTACGATGGTGCTGATGCTACTATGAAGTGGATGGAAGTCCCTGATGACACAACTAATGAGCACCGTATGGTCAATGGTGTCATCTACGAAAGATCAGAGCTAGAGAATCAACAAGAAGCATATCTTGTTGCACGCACGATTGCCTATGGTTCTGTGGGAGAGCAATTAGATATGATCTATAAAGATCAGATTAATGGCACAACAACATTTAAAGACCACGTTGCAGCAGTAAAAGCAAACGTGCCTAGTCCAAGTAGTGCACCTGCATTCACAGAGGATGTTAAAAAAGTACAAGTGCAAGGACGCATGGCATGGGAGCCATATCCTAATTAATGTGCTATAATTTATAGTATGAAAATTTATATTATTGGTGGTGGGTCATCTGGTTGGATGACGGCAACCACAATGTTGACAAAATTTCCAGACGCAGACATCACAGTCGTAGAGTCACCTAGTAAACCCCCTGTGGGTGTAGGAGAGTCTACGACTCAGTATTTTAGGATCTGGGCAGATTATGTAGGACTCAAAGATGAGGACTGGATGGTGGCATGTGATGCCACATATAAAATTAGTGTAAGGTTTAGTAATTTTCATGATGTGGACGACACACCATGGCAATATCCATTTGGGTCACCAAATTATAATTTGGCACACCCTGATGTCTGGTTTTGGAATCAATATAAGAGAGGATGGAGTAATGATAAATTTGCCAGAGATTATTGGATAGCAGCAGAATGTGCAGAGCATAACCTGTTACCTATCAAGGATCCTAATTTTAAAATCAAAAAGAATACTGGATTTCACTTTGATGCTGTAAAATTCGCTGAGTGGTTACGAGACAATAAATGCCAGAGTGTCAAGCGTATTATTGGCACAGTAGATGATTTTGAGAGGGTAGGAGACGATATAAAATATCTGTGGATAGATGAGAAACAACACGAAGCAGATTTATATTTTGATTGCACAGGATTTACATCTCTACTCAACAATTCTGAGTGGTTAGATTATAGTGACTGGTTGCCAAATGATACAGCATGGGTCACACGTTTAGAATATAAAGATAAACAAGAGGAATTAAAATCATATACACAGTGCACAGCATTGAGTAGTGGTTGGGTCTGGACAGTGCCCACATTTGCCCGTATTGGGACGGGATATGTATTCTCTAGTAAGTATCAGGATCATCAAAGTGCACTAAAAGAGTTTGCATCTTTCCTTAAATATGATACTGAAGAGTTTAGAAAGATACATTTCAAGACAGGAAGAAAGAAAGAGATATGGTGTGGTAATGTTGTGTCTATTGGATTGTCTGGTGGTTTTATCGAACCATTAGAATCTAATGGATTATTGTCGGTGCATGAATTCCTACTCAAATTCTGTAGGATGTGGAAACCACGCACCACTCAAATGATGAGGGATACATATAACAAAGCAGTCGCATTTGCATTCGATGGTTTTGCTTCTTTTGTTGCTCTTCATTATGCTCTTACTCAACGTCAGGACTCAGATTACTGGAAAGCGGTATCGCAAATAAGATATCCTGATGGTAATATGATTGAGGCAGCGAAGATCACAATGCTAGAAGAGTCACACAACTTTGGCACTAAACTAAATTGGCAAAATGCTGATGGAGACTCACTCTATTGTGTGATGGCAGGTCATGGATGGAATCCATTTACTGATGTCATTGAAAGTGAGATCCTATTTCATGGTGGAATTCCTGAGGACTCACACCTCAACAGTTGGACACACCAGTGGAATCATGCTAGACTTGGAGTCAATCCGCTAGATTATTATAATAGGACATTGTATGCAGTATAAGTCATTTTGTATTGTGGGTGGTGGGTCATCTGGTTGGATGGCAGCAGCAACTATGAAGAAGGCATTCCCTGAGTGTGATGTCAGTCTTATACAACCTAAAGGTAGAGATATCATTGGTGTAGGAGAATCTACACTAGGACATATCAATAGGTTTTTTAGATTCCTTGGTCTCAAAGACAAGGAGTGGATGTCATACTGCAATGCCACATATAAAACATCTATTGCATTTAAGAATTTTAGAGAAGGTAAGGGAGAGAGATTTCAATATCCTTTTGGTCGTATTGATCACAACGATTATCGTAGTGATTACATGACATTCTTTGAGTTACAAGTCAAGTATCCACACTTGTATCCACCCGAAGAGTTTGCACGTTTCTTTAACCCTAATACTATTCTTGCAGAAGAGAATAGATTGACTGATGATTATATTTGCAATGAGCATAACACTTGGAATATGGAGCAGGATACTGCATACCATATGGATAGTGAGAAATTTGGTGAGTTTTTGGCAAAAAGATTTCCTGATGTAAAAACATATGAGGGTATCGTTGGTAGTTGTAGCAAGGATGCAACAGGACACATCACGTCAGTAAATATCACAGAGGGATGGGATGAAGGTCTGATGATTGAAGCAGATCTATACATTGATTGCACAGGTTTTAAATCTCTGATCCTAGAAGGTATGATGGGATCCAAGTTTATCTCATTCAATGATGTGTTATTCAATGACACAGCAATGACAGCAAGGGTTGACTATTCGGATCGTAAAAATCAGATGGATAGTTACACAGATTGTGTAGCGATGTCAAATGGATGGTGTTATAACATCCCACTATGGAATAGAGTAGGAGCAGGATATGTATTCAGTAAAAAATATATTGACCCTGACATTGCACACGAGGAGTTTGTAGAGTATCTGGCAAAACGATATTCGCCCAAAGTTGCCGACAATGCTGACTATCGCCTGATTAATATCAGACATGGTAAACGTGAGAAAGCATGGGTCAAGAATGTTGTAGGTATTGGACTAGCATATGGTTTCCTAGAACCTCTAGAATCTACTGGTTTGATGACTACACATGAGAATCTATTGTATCTCGTGGACTCACTCAAACGTCGTAACAAAGTAACTAAGATTGATATCGATAGTTATAACTATACTGTCGATCATGCGATCGAGTCTATGAAATACTTTATTGGTATGCATTATGTGCTATCACAACGTGACGACACGAAGTATTGGAGGGATGCAACTCAGAATACTGCACTATTCAGTAATCATGACCTGACACAGTATATGAATGATTGCCTTGGATGGCATTCTATGCTAGAATCACGAAGGGAATATTTCCAACTCTATGAAGGATTGAGAAAGAATTTCTGGAGTCCAGATAAGTTTGATGGTCTCGTATATATTGCAGCAGGTCAAGCATTCAGACCTATTAACGAGCATAGTGTTAAAGAAGCACATTATATCTTCCCTCGTCGTAGAGGAGAGGTGGAGCAAGTGCATAAAGATTGGCAACGTGATCGTCAAGCGATATATAATGCAGTAAAGAAACTACCTACTCAATACGAATATCTTAGAGGATACATTTATGGCAATGACTTTGTGGAAGAAAATTAAGGGTAAGTTTCAGAAACCGTGGATCCGTTTTTATTCAATGGATGCAGGGGTTGCTGAATTTTATCCACTATACCCATCACAAAGACTTAAGCGTCAATGGCGTATCAATACACTAAAAGAGCAGCACAAAAACAAAAGTGAATGCCCTGTATTGGCACTAAAAGAGACGTTTGACAACCTAAAAATGAAAGACAATGGTATCAAGGAGCATGCAGCAACATGCCCTGCTATCACTGCTGTCATGGATAGTGGTTGGATTTTGCCTGCACCTGCCGACTTTGCTATTAGACCTGACCCTGAGAAAGGGACATTTCAATGGGTAACTAGACAGTTATTTGTCGGTGGTAAGTATGTTACGTCTCACATTGAGAGACAGACTGAAGGTATGCGTGATCTAGTAAATAAAGCACAACCTACCTTAGGGCAGGTAGTCAAACTAGAGACACCTTGGAGAGTTATGGCACATCCTGATATTGTGCTATTACAGATTCCAGTATCATATAGTGACGACAAACGTTTCTCAGCACCAACTGGGATCGTAGATCCGTCTTACTCATATGAGATTAATGTGCAATTATTTTGGCACGCAATGGAGGGAGACCACATTGTTGAAGCGGGCACACCATTATGTCAATGGATTCCTATTCCACGGAAATGGTTGGACACAAAGGAGTTTGATGTTATCATTGAGACCGCCAATGATGAAGACTTTAAAGCAGAGCAGATGATGGATTATCTCAAGACGAAATCGTTTATTGAGAATACCAAATTAAATGATCGCATTAAAGATCACAAGAAAATTAACTCACTAAATAAAAATCTAAAGAGGTTTGATTAATGGAAAGCAAAAACCTTAGTAGTCCCACTACTGAAGATGTCAGTCTAGAAGAATTGGCAGGAGTATCTCGTGAAGAGGAGCGAGGTCTGTATTGTGATGAGGATGGTAATCCTGTAAAACTCACATATGATCAACTGGTGCAAGATTTTTGTGATCAGCATCAAGAAGCAGTTGCAGAGTATAAGAAGATGAGCGAAGCACTAGACAATATGTCTTATTCATCTACTGTTACTCGTGTATCTCTTGAAGGATTGCAAGAGAAGAAAGATAAACTCAACAAACTACAAGGAGCGGTAGAAGCACTCTATCTCTTTAAAATGCATGTTGACCCCACCATTACAGATAAGGATTTTACCTTTGAAGATTAATGATTAAATGTGATTATTGGTTTCCTCGTGGCATTTGGCACAAGGAAGACTGTGGACTTGATACAGATCACTTTAATGAATTTGCCACTATACATCGTGGAGCGATGTCAGGAAGGGTGGCATCAAATGAAGGTGGTTTCCAGTCATTTGACTGGGGTAGTGAAAGAATGCATACTCTCGCACCACTCAAGCATCTAACAGAAGTTGTTTATGATGTGGTAGATGTTGCGTGTCAGGATCTAGGTTTTAAAGACTACGCTATGTTGTTAACAAATGGGTGGTTAAACATAAATGGACCTGGCGATCTCAATCATGTACATTCACATCCTGGTGCAATGTTTGGTGGAGTATATTATTCAAAAGTGCCCCCAAAGTCAGGTGGTATCACGTTTATGCGTCCTTTTGATGAGTTACATAAGTTTAAATCATGGGGCACAGGACACAACTATGATAATGGTAGCAACCCATTAAACTATGAAGTTGCAGCATATGACCCACAACCAGATCAGTTAATTATATTTCCTGCAGACATGTTGCATAAGGTCGAAACAAATAGGAGTAGTGAAGAGAGAATTTCTTATTCATTCAACATTACATTATACTCTAAGCATATTAATTATGGTAGTATCCAGAAGTCTATCGAATCTTTTAACGACAACGTATCTGAATCGTCTGACTGATACGATGACATCGAGGGGTTTCCCTTGGTATTTTTTGCCACATGATGTCACGTTTGGGAGTGGTTATAATTATCAATTTGGTAATATTAATCTCAATACTGATGATGTTGATCTGAAGTCAGAACCTAAACGCACAAGTGTTGGATGGACACATGTGTTGTTTCATGATGGACAACCAGTCTCACAATATTATGATCTCTTTATTCCTATTGTAGATCATATACAGGACAGGTTAGGACGTGGGACATTTGAGTTGTTTAGACTCAGGTTAGCAATGCTACATCATAATCATTTTGTGGAGGATTTCAACACACCACACACAGATCATGACAGTAAGCATATGACTGGTATATATTATTTCCACGATAGTGATGGAGATACTATTCTATTCGATCAATGTGATGACCCAAATGGTGAGGTCAATAGACGTATCAATGAGATATTCACACAGGATTACACGATAGCAGAGAGAGTCAAACCAGAGAAGAATAAGTTTGTATTATTTGATGGTAATAGATTTCATGCATCATCTAATCCAAAGATCAATCAGTATAGAATTGTATTGAATTTCAATTTCAGAGGGATGCCAGATGACATTCTTACTTCCCCTTAAATTAATGGATAGAAACTGGGATTATGATGTGCCATATTATTATGAGCAGGTCATAGACCAGAAAGAATGCAATGATATATGCTCATGGAAAGATGTCGAATATTGCCTTAACATGCCCCAATTTTTTGACATCAATGTGGTCAGTAAACATGCTATTCAAAAAATAGATCCACCTAAGTATCCACGCTCATGGGCAGCACATCCTTGGGAGGAGAAGGCAGACTTGTTTCAACTATTCAAGGAAGGTCATACATTCATTATTAATAACTATTCATTCAGAAGTGAGAAGGTGATGGGTATGCTAGATCAATGGTCTAGTATATTCTCAGGTGATAGTCAGTTTCAGATATATTGTGGAAAAGGTAAGTCAAATAGTTTCTATATACATGAGGACTTGCCTAATAATTTCATCGTCCAATTAAAAGGAGAGACACATTGGAGAGTATTCAATGAGAGACGTGCAACATTTGTAGCACAAGCAGATCCTGGCGATGCACAGGTAGATTATGATAACTTCACACCTGCTATAGATGTTGTGCTAAAGGCAGGGGATGCCCTATACATCCCACCACGTTGTTATCATCAAGCACAACCGTCGGAAGAGAGAATATCATTAAGTATTCCATTACATCATTATTCTTTATATCATGCTCACAGCATTACAAGACCAGTCGATTGGAAATGGTATAAACTCAATTAATCCATACCCATACTTTTTTCGATCACAATATAATCTCTCAGATATATGGAAAGATATCAAGAGAGAGACAGATATATTTCTAGACTTTATCGAGAGTCCAGACTCTACCTATCTCAACTCAGCACTAGAGAAGGGTGGAGTATCATCCGTGGGTAGATGTAGAGTTGACCCACCACACGGTTGGAAGTGTTTTGATGATATGACTAATAATCATATCCCTAGTGTGGTTGATAAAATTTGGGATATGTGGTCACTTAAAGGTGTTTATCGTAACATGACAGAGAGTTGGATTAATAGACATCCACCGAATGCAACAACGTTAGAGCATCATCATCACAATGTAAACGTTGCAATTTGTGCATACTTAGATGTGCCAGAAGGTAGTGGTAACCTAGAGATTCTCAATCCTTTTCTTACATATAAGTATGCAGAACCTGTTGATGATGGATATGAAATGCCTAGACAGGATCATTGGATCCAGATTCCAGTAAAGACAAATGATATAGTATATTTTCCTGGTTGGTTAAAGCATAGGACAGGGGTAAACAATAGTGATAGCAATAGATATGTAATGACTATGAATGTCACAGCATATGGTATGACTAACATCGATAGAGGATATGATGAGTTTAATAATGCTATTGGGTTTGTCGAATGAAGCATCCATTAATTAAAATATATGACACAGACATATTAGACTCAGATATATGTCGGCAGGCAATAGAGTTACCTTATTATCATGGCAGACAAGATTTGCCACAAACTAATCTAGAAGAGGTAGATCTTAGAGGGACATACTACACACATGATTTCTATAGTGTAGATCATCATGGAAGTAAACCTTTTGATCAATGCTCAGGACATCATCTATATCAATGGGTGTTAGATAGACTCGAAAATTGCTCGCATGTGCCCGTGCCCCCACGGGAGACATTATACTCAGCATATATGAATGTATTGAAACATGGTGATGCACCACGCATACATTGTGATGCACCATACTGGTGTGATAATCAATGCACTATGATTGTTTACTTCAATGAGTATTGGATACCCAACTATGGAGGGGAGACAATATTCTATGATGACAAGTTAGATATCGTCCACGCAGTAGTGCCAAAACCTGGCAGAGTGGTCATTTTCGATGGTAGAATACCACACTCAGGACGCACACCTACACCATATTTCTTATGGAATAGATATATGATGGCATTCAAGTATATGGGTATTGAGCAACGTAATGAGTTATTAGATGTTGCTAGTAAACTTAAGCACCCATACACAGAGGATGATCTAGGAGTAGCAGGACTCAATCCTAAAAAGGTTAAAGAGTTAATGTATGAGCAAACGCTGTTATTCTGGACAAAGTAGTTTTTTACTCGTTATACTAAATAAGATTAACGATGGAGATCGACGTGTTTGCTAAAGATGCAATACTAACAGATCACGAGAAGAATCTCGTCAGAAAATGCCTATTCCTCTACCAGTCTAAGATGTGGAGAGAATACAACGGTGTCTCAGAAAGTGACCGTGATGCTATTTCAAACATCATTGACAAGTTGCATCTAAAACATGACTATCCCACTTATCATAAGTAATGCCGATAGGGTTGAATTACGAAACATTATGAAACACCTAGAAGTTGGACGCAAAGCAAAATTTGATGGTCTAGAAGGGACTATTGAATTTGTTAGTGATGAATACATCACAATATGTGTATCCACTAAACCTAATCCCGAAGGGTCACGACAACCTATGAATAAATGTTGCGTGTGTGTATATCCTAATCAATGGGGTGATGTAGAAGTAGAGGCAATTAAGCAATATGGTAAGTCATACAAAGGGAAGATAGATGATCATCCTGGAAATGATATGTTACCAGAGGTTGACAAGAGATAATATATGTGATATTATAATTCTGGCGAAACAACATTCTTTATTATGTTTGTTTCGTCCCACTATTATGACACTTGAATAACTGACCTAGGGGTGCACAGCACCCCATTTTTGTGTTATAATACGTCTAACGACACAAATACATTGATCACACTTCGCCCACACCAAGCAAGAGCACTAGACGCAATGCAAGGTGCTGACAAGGGTCAGGTCATCGTCCCTACAGGTGGTGGCAAGACATTTATCATGATTCAGCACGCTAAGCAGTTGTTAGAAACATTCGATGGATATCTAGACAGACCTAAGCATATTGTTGTAGTTGCACCTCGTATCTTACTTGCTCAGCAGTTGTGTGATGATTTCATGCAGCATCTTAAAGGACGTGTATGTCATGCTCACTCAGGTGAGACACATTATTACAGCACAACTAAGTCAGCACAGATTGCTAACTTCTTTGAGGGTTGCAAGATGTTATCTGAGAATCTAATTACATTCACTACATACCATTCACTTCACAAAGTATTAGATAGTGATGCACCTATTGATGCTATCTATTTCGATGAAGCACACAATAGTGTCACTCGTCAGTTTTTCCCTAAAGCAATGGCAGCAAGTGCTATTGCTCGTAAGTGTTACTTCTTTACAGCAACACCACGCACAGCAAGAAAGAATGAGGGTATCTTTACTCGTGGAATGAATAACAAATATGTTTATGGTGATGTATTAGAGTCAGTCCCTGCACCAGAGTTGATTGCTAATGGTAGCATTGTGTCACCTACTATCGTCCCATTCAATACTGATATGGATTTGGATAGAGACACTATGCACGAGACACAAACAAAAACAGTTATTGATGTGCTAGACACACTTGACGATGAGTCAGCATCTAAAGTATTGATTGCAGTCCCATCTAGTCGTATTCTAGGTAACATGATCGGACATACTACTCTATTGTCTCAGTTGAGACTCAGAGGTTATGACTACCTACATGTTACATCTAAGTATGGTGCATACATCAATGACAAGAAAGTAAACAGAGAAGAGTTTATGACAACTCTATCTGACTGGGGTAAGGATGCTAACAAGAAATTTATTGTTATGCATTATTCTATTCTTTCCGAGGGTATCAACGTCCACGGTCTTACCCATTGTATTCTATTGAGAAATCTCAATGTTGTATCAATGGCACAGACTATCGGACGTGTAATTCGTATGCATAAGGATGACACCCAAGCGATTGCTGAGGGTCGTATTCCTGCAGGTGCATGTCAGTTTTACAAGAAACCAACAGGTTACTTGACCGTGCCTATCCATAACAATTATGGTAATGCAGTAGTCAAGAGATTGCAAAGAGTAGTAGATGAGATTTTCGTCAAAGGCATGGCACCAACAGCAGTAGTTTAATTATGAAAAGGTATCAAATCAAATCTAAGTGGTATTACATATTCTGGGGTGTAGCAACCTTTTCGGTTGTAGCAGGTCAGATATATGTTGGTAGTGGTTACAGGCACATGAGTAGGACACTTGAGAAACTGACCACTACATTGCACTACCGTCTTCAATAACGCTATAATAAGATCAATCAGACAAATACAATGAAACTCAGACCACAAACAGACAACATCCAACTTGCTGAAGCACTCAAGCGTATTGTGCCCCAAGCAATTACACTTACAGAGCAGCGTGTTGCTAAAGCACTACAGATTTGTAGTGGTGGCAAGAAGAATGATCTAGACACATTCTTTGGTGAGGATAATACAGTTGACAAGACTAAGTTTCTTGCTAACATTTTCAATCCTGCACTAGAGGATGCAGCAAAGACTCTAGGAGTTGACTATATCACAGAGGAGACAGTTGGTTACGATGCTATTCTATTAGATGAAGAGATCGAAAACAAAATGTCACTCGGTAGTAGCACATCATCATTTGCTACTGGTAATAACCACAGTAAAACTAAAGTTGATAAGATCTTTTGTGTTAAGTTGACACAAAAAGCAAACGGTTTTCCTGAGGTGTTTGCTTGCTTAGTTGATTTGTCACTTAAGATGAATCCTAATACAGGATGGTCAGATTCAGTCACAAAGACTGGTAAGAATAACAACGGTTTCTCTACTCTTAAAATCCATAATGAGGATGCTATTTGCATCACACCGATCTATGGTAGAGTGAGAAAAACACAAAAATACGTCCACACAGTTTATGAAACTATCTCTTAATGATACATATCACATGAGTTGTATCGATGGTATGCAACTCATGGATAAAGAAAGTGTTGATCTCGTCGTAACGTCACCACCTTACGACGATTTACGCACATATAATGATAGTAGCAAGTGGGACTTTAATGTCTTTAAGGATGTTGCTACTGGTCTAGTCAGAGTGCTCAAGGATGGTGGTGTTATCATGTGGAATGTTAACGACGCTACTATCAAGGGATCTGAATCAGGATCTAGTTTTCGTCAATGTTTATATTTCATGGATCTCGGTTTGAGATTACATGACACTATGATCTATGAGAAAACAGGCACAGCATTTGCTAGTGGAGTCCACTCAGTAAGATATACTCAAGTATTTGAGTATTGTTTCATACTATCGAAGGGACGTCCAAAAACTATTAATCTTATTCAAGATAAGAAAAACAAGTGGGCAGGGATTACATCATGGGGTGATGCTACATCACGCAAGAAGGATGGTAGCACACATAACCCTAATCGTAAAAGTAATGCTATCAAAGAGTGGGGAGTAAGGACAAACATATGGAGAATTAAAAATAGTGGTGGTTTTGGTCAGTCATCTAAAGCAGCATATAAACATCCTGCTACGATGCCTGAGGAGTTGGCAAGAGGACACATCAAAACATGGTCTGACTGTAATGATGTAGTCCTAGACCCATTCATGGGTGCAGGCACAACCGCACAAGTAGCAGTAGAAGAGAATAGGCAATATATTGGATTTGAGATTGATGAAACATATCATAAAATGTGCATCGATAGACTCAAACCATTTAAAGATAACCTACTTACAAGACTAGACTATGCTTAAAAACAGAGCACTAGTTGTGCCTAAAAGCAATAAGGCACAACAAATATTTGCCAAATACTTAAACAATAAGAATGAGGTTATTGTTGAAGCGATCAAGGGCAATAGAATATTTGTATCGGCACCTGATTATCCTGACTTTTGGTTTTGGGTCGATAGACTAGAAGGTGGCGATGATGACTGGCAAATCCAACTAATTAATGATCGATTATGACATTCTTTACTGAGACCAGTAATGCCCCATATGATAGGCATCACTATAAAATCATATGCAAAGATAATAGCACAAAAGTGTTGGAATCATGGCAAGAAGTGCAAGAGTTATGGTGGAATAAAAGGATACTTATAGATAGAATTGAAGTAATCGACAAACCTACGCATAAAGGAGGGAGTGGTTTTGGTTGAAGTTGTTAGTGGTCTATTTCCTGACTGGATGGTAGATAGTGTTGCAAATAGATTAAGCGAATATCCAGTAAGATGGACAAATTCACCATATGCGTGTTATGATAATGCACGATTCTTTGGGACTATGATAGTGCAAGAAGGTCACTATGTTGGTTACGAGAGAGAGTGGTTTATCGAATATTTCAATTCACTCATGGAGCACCGATTAGGTGCCAAGACTATGAGGACATTGCTTAATATGCAATTCGATAATATGCAATCGCAAATACATAATGATGGTGACATGCCTAACTTAGTATCGGTTGTATATCACGCAGCAGGTGAATCAGGTGATACTGTTTTCTATAACAATGCGAATGAAGAAGTGGAGAGAGTGCCTTTTCACATGGGACAAACTCTAATTTTCCCATCGCACATGTATCACATGGGACTACCACCCAAGAGTGGCATACGAGTGTCACTCGGGTCAATCTACAGTAAGACAGATCAAGTAGTGTCACATGACCCTACCATACCTCGTCTTAGTGCCATATAATATAGAAGTCAAAACGAGAAACACATGACCACAATTCCAACTTACGATTTTCCACATTCACCAATTCTATGGTTAGGATTTTTGGGTATTGCAGTTGCATTGTTTACTGTTTACACAGTTAATAAAGCATACTTCAATAGTCCACTTAACAAGTAATTTCCTAAATCATGAGCATTGAATTCGCACTCTCATCAATGAGACATACATACATGAGGTCTATTGAGCGTCATGTAGAGGAAAAAAACATTGGTAATAGCGATGCTATTTTCCACGAATACATATTAAATAATAAAGACCCCGAGGAAGCAGACTACCATTATGAATGGATGTATCTAGAGGACTTAAATGAAGACACAGACAACAACTTACCACATTTACTTTAAAAATCAGGTAATCTTTAAAAATTTAGATGAAGATGAATTCAAAATTATATGGGGACGGATTTACCGCTCATATCATATGGATGACATCAAATATCTAGAGGTCACAGATAAACCTGACGATTTAAACCTTGAATCATCATACTAATCATGAGACCATTAACACAAAGACAATACGATGAGGTTAAGAGATATTTCTCTAACAAAGAGTGGAGATATCTACACGATATTGTTGATAATGATCGACGTGATGAAACTAATACCAGAGTCAAGAGAAAAATCGATAAGTTATTTCCTAAAGGTAAATCATGGGAGTTGAGTGAAGAAGAGGAAAGTATAATTACAACATACATTGAAGACGTCGGTCATGTAGAGTGTGACATTTAAACTATTGTCATATACTATTGCATTTTGACCACTCATGCCCTATAATGGTATGTAATCACACACAAACACATGGAAGACCAACTAGCGATCATCAACTCACACCTTGATCTAAACGTCTCAACATATAGTGAGCATGTTTATGTATCCGAGGATTATGTAGAGAATGACCACGGTATCCAGTTAAGTGCATTTACCATTACTGAAGATCTTAGTGGTGAGCATGTTGGTGATTATAATGCTTACAAGTATAGAGTAAATGCTCGTAAGCAATTAGATAATGGTGTATTCATCTACACTAAGATAGGTGGATATGATACTGTTTGCGAGTGTAAGGAGTTTATTGAAAAATATATTAATGAAGCAATCACTCAAACAATCTTAGCATCATGAGAATCATTTTAATCTCATTCATACTTTTATTTGCCACACACATAGGAATCAATGCAATCCAAAAAATCAACACAATCCAAGATCAAAAGATTGACCAATTATGCTCAATCGATAAAGCATACTGTAAACGATAATTATATCGATGCAGTAATTAATGGTAATCCTTACCTATGTAAAAGAGAAAGTCTATTGTCAGAGTGACAGTTTAATTAGTGGCACATGGTAACACACTACCGTGTGCTTTTTTGTTATTATATTAATAGTTAAACAAATCACATGCACAACTTCAAAGAATTTCTTGACTATTGTGAATCATTCTATTCACCTGAGCATCCTGACTGTTTATATCCTATCGATGGATTAACAAGACAAGAGTTAGCACTTGCAACTCTCAACGTTTTAGATTTATGTGAAGAAGGCACTCATGTAACATGGGGTGGTGGTGATAGTCTAGACCGTGAGAGAGTGAGAGATCAGGTTATCGAAGCAAGAGCAGTTGCTTACAACAATGCACTCAACATCATAGGAGTTAAGTAACATGAATGATAATCAAATCAACTGGTTAAGTGACATTTATGTGCAGTATTGCACAGATCACAATCTACCTATGTTAAGTGCTGATGAGCAAGATTTAGCATCAATGTCAGTTGCAAATCGTGACTGGATTACAACATTTATTTCAATCTGGGAGGGATTATCATGACTGTAAAAACTGGTGATTTACAAGAGATCAAAGAGGAGTATGTAGAGTATATTATCACAACTATGAGTAACGAAGAATTGCTCTCACTTGCTAGAAATCAAGTTAACAATGAAATTGAATCACTTGACAGTAAGCAATTTAAAAAATACACATTTGATAATTGTGATGAATACATCTATGAAGATCTCAAGGCATATGTAGAGGAAGATGACCCCTCTAAAGCATATCAATTAATGCTAGAGATTATTGACGATAGGGAGTTAGCATAATGTATAACTCAGTCAAACACATATCTATAGGTGATATTGTATCATACAAGAATAAAACCTATACTGTATTAATCAACTATATTAAGGATGATACAGACAGAAAAGGATTTACACCTACTGAAAACTGGACAGTTTTAATTGATGATAATGGAGATCGTAAAACTGTTTACAACTATCAAGAATTAAAACTTATTCAATCAATCGCATGTTAATTATTACTATAATAGTCATAATCTTTATACTCTTATTAATGCTCAACTTTTACAACCCGCACCACTAATGAAAGAAATTACTTACTGTTTCAAAATTCAAACTGGCAAAGATGCAGAGATCAATCCGTATCACTTAGCAGAAGAGATACAGGCATATCTTGATAGTCACGCATCTTATTATAATAGTGCTAAGGATGTATATGAAACACCTAGAGTAATAGGTTATAATGTTAAACTAGATGAATTCACACCTACAGGTTTTCCAAAGTTATCAGAATGAGAAACAAAATATATTATGGTGATGTTAGAGAAACATTGCCACAATTATGGCAATATAAGGCACAAATGTGTGTGACTAGTCCACCCTATTATGGACTAAGGGATTATGGTGGGGAAGATAAACAAGTAGGTCAGGAAGAAACACCAGAGGAATATATTAATAATATGGTGGAGATCTTTCGCTTAGTGAGAGATAACTTACAGGATGATGGCACATTATGGTTGAATATTGGGGATAGTTATTATAATTATAGACCAGGAAAAGGTCAGTCATATCCTAAACAGTCAGTAAGTAAGACTAAACAAGATTTGCCTGATAAATGTAATAAACGTGGTAATAAGTTAGAAGGATTAAAAGAAAAGGATTTAATCGGTATTCCGTGGATGTTAGCGTTTGCATTACGTCAGGATGGATGGTATCTAAGGCAAGATATTATTTGGCATAAACCTAACCCGATGCCCGAATCCGTGAGAGATAGATGCACTAAAGCACATGAGTATATTTTTCTATTCTCAAAGAGTAAGAAATACTTCTATGATAATGAAGCAATTAAAGAGGATGCTAAGGACTGGGGCACTAGAGATAGGACTAAAGGAAAGTATCACAATAAAGGCACAGGATTACAACCCCATACTGGACTATCAAAGAGTTATCCAAAGAAAAATAAACGTAGTGTATGGTCAGTAACTAATAAACCATATAAAGGAAGTCATTTTGCAGTATTTCCACCTGACTTAATACAACCGTGCATATTAGCAGGGAGTAGAGTAGGCGATCTAATACTTGACCCATTTATGGGTAGTGGCACCACGGCAATGGTTAGTAAGCAATTAGGACGTGATTATATTGGATGTGAGTTACATTCTGAATATAAGGAGTTAATCGACAAACGTATTAATAGTGTGTGACAGTTGGATTAGTGTCACATACATGTGCACTACTGTATGAAAATGAGTTATATTAAATACATCAAGGTTAATGCTTACATTCACAAGTGCTAAGGGATACCTTTAACCTTGATCCAAAATTTACAACTCAGGATCATGGACATTTATCAGACAAGAGTATTACAGGCAATCAAGCAAAGAGAAAGCACATCATTAAAGAATAATGTAATGGTGCATAACTCATACCAAACTGGTAACCAATTCACTAGTAATATATTTGTTGATGATCAGCACATTGCAACAGTTTACTATACTCACGATATAGACGATTTAAACTTTAATAGCAATGGTGGGACATTGACATATAATAATTTTGATCACAGCAATGGCGATTTTATTGATGCTATCCGTAACGATTCATGGGATATAGATGAAATCGTATTCAATGAGAGAGCGATCGCTAGATGCCTAGGCACAAATGCAGTAAGATATAGAAACTTCATCACTAGACAATTTGGTGAGCAAACTAAGATAGTTAGAGAATTCTACGAGGTGAGAAAGTAATGCCTACTAGAATACCACTAAGGGAAAAACATAACTATTCCCCAACACCATATGGATTTTTCAATAGCGAAGCATTCGGTATGTGTTTTTGGTTAGATAGCGATGGAGATTTTCGCTATGCACCACAATTTAAGAATGGGCAACCAGATTTGAATGGAGTGGGATATGTTGGAGAGTGGGATGACTTCAGCGATGTTGATATGTTTGAATTGTTTAAAATACATGAGGGACTAATTGACTTTAAGCACAAAGTGCAAGAAGAATACCCAGATATGTGACAGTTGTATTAGTGTCACATATAAATGCACTACCGTGTTTTTATTGACTATAATATGAATATAATTAATCAATCAACTCATGGATTACACAGCAAACGAGATCTCACTACTTGATCTAATCAAAGACATTCACAACACATTTTACTATGTTGGCGAAGAGAATGACAACATCGATGACATTGATCTAAAAACACTTGATGAGATAGTTGCTAGATTCAAGAGACAAGTATATTGCAATCAGTTACCAGAGTAAACCATTATCATTTTATTATCATGAATCAATTCTTATACACTATCGAAACCCCTAACGGATTAGATGGGGATGTTTACACTTCAGACTTAGAGAAAGCAGAAAATTCTTGTATCGAATGGGGTGAAGAGTATGGTTACTCATGTGTGAGAGAAAACTCTACTGGTGAAATCATATTTGACTATGGTGATATTTTTGACATGGTAGAGCAAGGCATTGTGTGACAGTTGGATTAGTGTCACACATGAATACACTACCGCACATTTACCCATTATAATAATAGTATAGACAACAAACAAACATGACTCAAACAAAAGTAATCGGCGAATCAGTCAAGCAAACAAACAAGACTTTCATCAAGCACTACACAGAAGGTTATTGTGATGCACTTACTGAGAATCTAAAACTTTATACTATTGACATGTATAACAGACCAACATTCGGCGGTGAGTTGAGATCTACACCATCACAGTATCAACTTGACAGACTTGCAGAAATCGAAAATGGCACAGCAAAGTTAGACATTTTCAGAGCAATCGAAGGTAAGAAGTATTTCAAAGTTGTTTCATGTGAGTGGGATGAAAAGAGACAAGAGTATAGAGATCGCTCAGTCGTTACTTTCATCGATAAAAATACTGGTGACGTGTATAAAGCAGCATCATGGAAATCACCTGCTAAGCATGTAAGATACACTTTTCAGAATCCTGAGCACATCAAAATTCTACTTGACCCTAAGAAAGTTGACTGGGCAGGCGGTCACCTCTACATGAGGTAAGTCAACCGATCTTGTGCCACTTTCATTAGTGGCACATAATCCTACACTACCACACTTTAATCCTTTATAATATTACTAACGACACAAATCACATGGCACTTTCAAGAAACATGACTAAAAAGCAAGTTGTTGCTATCTTCCGTGAAGCATGGAGACAAGAGACACTAGGCACACAATGGTGGGGTGATGCTATCGCTAAACGTGAAGCATTTAATGATTACGTCGATTCACTTAATAAAGAGGGACGTGTAACTGACTGGCAGGCATATAACTGGTCAAACCCATTCTAAGGAGGATTTTAAACAATGTCATTTGCAGCAAACACAGATCTAATCGAAGCACTCTTTGAGGAAGCAATCGCAGAGCAAGAGAGAGCACATCCAAATCTATCAATCAGAGAGATAGAATCAAGAGCGGAATCAATCGCTAAATCACGTTTTTGGGACATGGCACAATGAGCACTATTAAATTGTCTTTTGATGAGCAATATGAAATCATCAAATTATATGATATCCTTAGGGATATGGATTTTGAGTTAACTGACTTGCAAAGATCAGTATTTGACAAGATACAGGAATCCAAGTATAATTAATAACATGGAAGACATTTTCACAGACATTTTTGAATCCCTTGATCAGTTGACTGTAGTCACCTATCCCGACGGATTTAAACCCTACCAAATTCCGCAACCATCCGCACCTACCGTTGTGCCATTTGCGGAAGTGGCACACATCCGCACACTACCGTCGGATTAACCACTATAATAATAGTATAAACAAACACGGAGCACCACATGCGTAAGATCGAAAGACAAATGAATCAAGCGATCAGAAACGGAGTTAACTTCTCTTCTTCTAATACAATGGTTAGACAGGGATGGGAAGGCGAAAGTGATGTTTATCTACATGGCAATCACATCGCTACAGTCAAATCTAACTCAATCATCATCAAAGATGGCGGTTGGCAGTCAAACACCACTAAGTCACGTTTAAATGCATTACTTGATGAATTCTCTTATGGCACTAGAGTTTTTCAAAAGCAATTTGAGTGGTTTGTTGGTTATAAGAATGTCACAGAGGACTTTGTAAGCGGTATGGAGTTAGCAATAGACTAATCCACCCCAAACAACTAAATAATCCACTACAGGGGCATATCGCCCCTTTTCATCGTTAATTATGACTCAATCACCACTAAGCGATAATTTACCATCTCAACCAGTTAATGAGGTTTACGCACTTTTTGCTTTACCAGTTGGTCGGTATAGTATGCCAGATTTTCCCACACATAAAAAACAGATATTTAAGTGGATAGAAACACAGGATATAAGACCAGAGCATGAGCGATTAGCAATTACTCATAATGTTTCACAGATAGGTAAACGTAACACCATACTAGAAGACAATGCGACACTCGCCGATTTTTTGCTAGACAAGTGTAGAGAATACAATACTGAATCATATAACTATGATCTAGATTTTGCGATATCTGACTGTTATCTAGAATTAGCAACTAAGGGAGCACTATATGCACCACATGAGCATTCTAATTGTATCTACTCGGCAACCCTATTAATTAACTACATCGATGGACATTCACCCCTAAAGTTTAGACGTGCAGTAAACGGTAGTTATTACCCTGTTATGCAATTCCCTAATAAGGATTACACAGCATTTAATATGACTGAAGCAACCGTGCCTATGAATGAAGGAGATCTTATCATCTATCCATCAAGTATGACACACGGATACGAGGGCAACCCCTATGACGATAGAGTAACCCTTACAGTCAATTTTATCCCTAATAAATAGCACTTTTTGCCCACTTATGCCAGTTTTAAAAATGTATTAAAAAACATAGTTAAGTGCTTTATCTTTAGCAGTCTAAGAGCGTAACACACGAAGATTTTTTTGTCAAGTATTGCCAGACCACTATGACAACCTGCACAGAGGGGTTGACTTATTCCTCGAAATCGCTTATTATGATTAAGTAAATCAAATTAGGATGACTGAATGAATTAATGAATGGGACGGACATACAAACGTAATGACCCACACAATTCACGCAAACCTAAATCAATCAGAGAGAAAAGACAATGGCATAAGCAAACCACACACAAACCAATTTACCAGGATGATCCGCATCTATCCGCACCACATGAGGAGGGCATGACTAATGAGTAAGGTTTTTCAGTTACCTACCCATCCACCTGTTAATATCAAAATATGGGAGAAGTCACGCAAATACTTCTGGCAATATGATTATCCCGAGTGCCCTAAGAATGGACCATTTAGGAGTCAATCCCTAGCACTCGATGATGCAAACAAACACAGTAGGAGCGTATGAGCATCCCCACCAAACTTGAATCACTATTAGATCTCTATGACGAGGGAAACTTACCACCTGATGAAATCGGGGACATGTGTCAGTTTCTAATAGATTTGGGTCTCAATGAGACACTCACACAGTATACACAGTTATGCGAGTATTGCATCCTGGAGGGTATCTGTTACGATGTTGCAGTTGGGGACACTATGTAACACTTAGAGAGCGTCACAGTTATTGTTACAAATCGCAGTTAATTTGTGATAATTCTTGATGCTTAGGATGTTGATATATAAAAACTCTTACTTCCCTAACCTACAAAAGTATCCCAAAGCGAGAGTTTTATTCTAAGCAATATAAAAAATTTTTCCAATATAAAATCCCCCCACAGAGGTCGCATGGGTAGACGCACGAAACAAAAAGAGATAGAGAGGGAATACTCACACTTACTCGGAGAGGAGTGGAAGAGTATTCATAGTTGGTCGTGCTACCACTGTGTGAGGAAATATTATGCACTCTACTGTAATAGAGACCTCAGAGATTTCACGAAGTTAGATCAGATATATGCATTCACGGACGGAGCGATAGAGACAGAGCAGGGAGAGTATGTCATGAAGTCTGAGATGTGGGAGAAAGCATCTCTAGACAATCTGCAGAAGGATGACATAATCCTCTTCAGACTGTGGTATACGCCTCTGGAAGGGGGTTATTCTAAAAGACATGGGCAAGCACCTAACCATGGAGGTATATACCTTGGTGATGGTTTTATGTTGCATCATCCTTACAGGGGGCAGAGTCAGATCACAGACCTAAGAGCACCTGGCAATAGTTTCTATATGGAAACATGTGTTGGTGCAATTCGGGGAAAGTCTACATAAAATGTATCCACGATAACTACTAATGAGCAAACGATACATCCTAGATGTAGAAGACGATGACTATGGTGATCTGTTTATCACTATTCCTACTGAGTTAATGGAGGAGATGGGATGGCGAGCAGGCACTAAGTTAGAGTATACCGAAGAAACTGATGGCTCTATCATATTGAAAGCCATCGAAGAGTAAAAAAATCGCGAGCGTGAAACATGCCAGTTAAATCAACTAGTCCTATTAGTTATGGGGATGTCGCAAATCCCAACCCATCGCTACCTACTCAGGGTATGGACGATATGGAAAAAATCGCTTTCTGCCTAGAAAAGGTGGGTCAAGGTTTAGAGAATCTTGCGAAGCGTGTATCCATTACAGAGGGGGCAATCGCTAAGTTACCTCCACCTGGTGCTGATATGATTCAGTATAAACCACCAGGTTATGAAAAGCATTTGAATATCAAAGAGATCCTAGACGATCTGTATGACCGACTAAATAAATTGGAAGACCGTCTAGGCTGATTTGGCTTGTTATATCCTATCGACTAAACGATCGTTTCCAAACCCTATAGAGGGTGAGGACTACATTAAACCTTTTTATGATGAGGACAACGACGAAAACTATACGATTGAGTATGTAGACGAAGGTCCTGGCACTATGCCACTAGGCAAAGATATAGTGCATTACATTGGAGAGGAGCAGAAACTATGTGTCGGTAACTGCACAGGTGGCAGAAACCCGATCTATCGCTTCTATAGAGGTAGTAAAGACGATCACAAGTATAGTAAGACCCCAGAGTTGACAAAAGAGCACGCTGTTGGGGACGATGAGTCGTGGCAAAAAGTATTAAGAGGGTATAACCCAGAGCCTAGACAGGGACAGATCCCTGTTTTCTACTTAATGAGCACACAGGTAGGAAATTCTGTGCCTGTATACGTCTGGTATAGAGGAGAAAGAGACGATAATACAAAATTAACTACATCTAATAGTCAACCAAGTAGTAATAATGGTAAACCTTACTACCTTGTTGGCACTTTAGGATACATTTTTACTAGTTTGAGTGATGCACAGGCAGAAGCGGGGACAGGAGAGACCCCTGTGCCTCTATATCACTACTTCTATGACCCAGAAGATGACTTCTATACCATTGATCCTGCTAATGAAGTCAATCTGAAAGGCGGTCCTATCCCTCCTGCAGACCCCAGAGACGAAAGATACGTCTATCAGGGTATCTTTGGGTATGTTTTTACAGGTGATAACCCAGATGCACCCGAAAGTGAGTATAAGGACGTCGGTAAAATAGGTCCTACTGGTCAGTGTGTTGATAAAAGTGGTTGGTATACATGGGGAAATGAAGGATCAGGGTTTAGTTATCGTGATTATAGGAAGAATTCCTTCGGGACTAATGCATTTGGTCAACCAATAGGCACACCTGGCGTCAGTGGATTCGGTGAAAGTGGCACAGCAGGCATTGTAGGCGGTGTGCAAGCAGATGGAGACGCTAATTTTGAGTGGTTGTATGGTCTAAACGGTGCGGTGAAAGGATCTGTGCCAAGATTTCTTGGATTTCAGACTGCATATGACTCACAATACATGTATTATCTGTATGATACGTCCTATCCGTGGAATGGACCTGTCTTCGGAATACAATATGAGCTCTCTGATGCGACATGTTGCCCCAATCATCTAGACGATGACGACGTTGATGGGTGTATTTTGAGTAAAGAGTGGTATTCTCACTTCTATCAGATCCGTGAAGACTCATGGAAGACGACAAAAACGCGAATAGAGGTCACAGGACCTGCAGGATCTGGTGTAGAAGAGTCATTTAGGACTGCAGATACAGATACACACAGGATCTTTTTCAAGTATTTGACCACTACAGGCACATTCCGCAAGGGTGAGCAGATAAACGGATGGAATATTGCGGGTGTTTTCTACTTTGGTGGGAAAATGAATGCGGGTTATATGGAATTAACCAAGGATGGACGCAACAAAGGAGAGAAATTTACATACTTACAGCAGTTTGTGAGTCATCCATACCCTTCAGACGAGGGAGATCCCCCTATACCACAGGCAACTATCCAAGTTTTAGCGGGATATGGCATTGAAGACAAGGCAGCATTCTTCGGAGTGTATGAATTTGAGAAGAATATTGCGTATTATAAGGTAAAGGTAGATCCAAAAGCACTCATTCCGACCCGCACACTGGATTTAGCAGAGGCAGAAGCGGTTGTAGACACAGAAGGTAAGATCATTGCTATCGATATTATCAATGGTGGTGTAGGATATAAGAATCCTATCGTGACTATTAGTGAGCCAGGTCAGTTAGAGGAGTTTAGTAGCACAGATACAGCACGTCAGATGCGTGGTGCCTTCCTCAGAGACTACGATAAACCTGTAAAGAAGTTTCCAGACTACAATCAGAGCGGTGAAATTGGTGAGCAGAAGATATCTTTGGACAAATTTGAGCGTAGACAACTACAAGTGCTCAAGAATAGGAAGGAAAGAGAGTTTGATACGGTGCAACAATTCCGTAATGCAGAGGTTAGGGTCGGTAGGATCACTAAATCAGGCATTATTAAGCGGATTGACGTAGTTGAGGGTGGGTCTGGTTACGATCCGCAAAACCCACCGATGGTTTACATCGCAGAAAAGGGTATTTCAATCAATGTAGACACTAAATTTAGTGAGCAATCACTAGATGATGCTCAAAATGACCTTGCGGACATGCTTGATTTTGAGGCAGAGGGTAATCCTAACGCTTCTAGTAAGATTACAGAGTCAATGTCTACCATAAATGCAGGTTATACGACTAATGTGCCCATCACATACATGGAATACGCAGAAGTTGACCCAGAAGGTAAGACAGTTTTGTGTCAAAACCTCCCTGCGGACTGTATTGAGATCAATATGGGTCTACCTTTGGTCAAAGCGTTGCCTCCTGTAGACTTTTTTGAGAATCTTAACGCTCAAGAAGACCCTAGATTCCTAAAAGCGGAGGGTGAGAGGTCACAACCTGCAGGTGCAAACTTTGCAAGCGGAGCATATTCACAAATTTTGTCAGATCTACAGCAAACTGAGGCAGATAGCGAAGCATTTAACGGACTGTACGGATCATTTGACGGTAGTAGGTGTATAATTGTGGATCAACCAATAATTCACAACATCAAAAAGTGGTTTCAGATGCCATGTGCGTATATGGAAGCGGAAGATAACCCTAGAGAAAACTTTTACGGCGAAGTGCAGGACAAATTGACCGCATCTAGGAAGGCATTTGGATATTTGCCGTGGAAATACTGTGCACCAACGGATGAAAGAGCAGAATTCACCGTATCACTGTCCTTTGACGGTAAAACTACAGGACCTCAAGGGCAAGCATTCATGGAATGGTTGAATTCTTTGCCTAAACCTAAACTTACACCGAAGAGAAATGTATCAGGCGGGTATAAAACGTGGAAATGCACTAGAGGTAACGTGCCTGGTAGGTGTTACCGTGGTAGTAACAATAGTATAGAATACGTCCCAATCGGATTAGAGGAAAATACATATGATTATAACCGTAGTAACTATTCTAGAGCAGAGCAGTTTAGATTATGGTTAGGAAATAACCTAGACGCAAACCCAGTAGACACAGTTGCGACTTGGAATACGATTGTTAACGGTGTAGACGAAGAAGGCAATGCCACACAAACATCAATACCAGGATCACAGAGCTATGTTGCTTTTACAGTCAACGGCGGGAATTGTGCAACTGATCCTACCAATATTCCTCATGACTGTTGGGATCGTTACGTTAGAAAAGGTAATAACACAAATGGCGTCTTGGATGTATACTGCGGATGGGACGACTCGGGTAACCCACTCGCAGGACAAACCTACTATGAGATCACTCCTCCTTCAGCAACAAATACAGGAGCGAATGGAGGTGGTCTAAGTCCATCATGGCCTGGTAGTGGTAGTGGTCTGTGCCACTCCTGTAACGCTCTAGAGCACGTCGCAGACTGCTCTATATCCATTGACCCCAAACGTATGGAAACATCGCGTTGGAGGATCAAGATGGGGGATTACAGTGGCACCATGGAGATCCTTAACTATCTTACTGGTGGCACGAATGCACTGGCAAGGAGTATCAAGAATTTAGGTAACCCATTCTTTGATGAGTGCCAAGATAAATACCCATATCTGGACGGAAGGCAGCTCAGAGGTGAGGGATAATGGCATTTGGATTTCTTAAACCAGTTGCTGCTATCAACGGACTACCATGCTCAGGGCATGGTCTATGCCTACCTCCTGTTGTGCATAGCACAGAAGCATGCGGTGCTCCTCCTAGACCAAGGACTATCCGTATCAAAGAATATTCATGTTGGTGGCCACCACTAACATTAACACCTTTGACTCCACTAGGACCTAATCGTGCTACAGTGTTAGTCAATGGATTCCCAATCATGTTAGCGGGTGACAAATTTATCCCTCACCCATCTACATGCACAAACATAGTTATCCATATGTGTCCGTGTGGAAAGTCTCTATGTCCTAAACCCACACCATACCCCTGCTCGATATTAACGACAGAGGATAAGGGTGTTGGACATGACAGGACTGTCTACCCGACAACCCTAACTGTATTTGCACTCAAGAGATTGGTTGCTAGACAGTTAGACCCGCTAGGAGTTGGATTTCCTGGCTTCTCATACCCCTGCTCATCTGTAGTTGCCTATGGCTCTATGAATGTCTGGGCAGGTTGACCTTTTGCTAAATTATTAATGGCTCTTTATAACAACACACAGTACCAAAAGCAGACTCCAAAGAAAACTAGACAAGGAAGAGGCAAGAATACAAAGTATTCTGCAACCTCCTCAAATAGTGCCCGCAAAAAGTATCGTGGACAAGGCTAAATATAATTAACTAGCTTGTTTTCCCATGGTTAGAGTAGATCGATCAGAAGAATTCATTAGAAGTGGTAAGGTGCTCATCACCGACTATGGAATTGAAGAGATTCTGAGACTAAGAGATCAGAAGGAAAAAATTCGTAATGGCAAATCTTACGCTAATGTATAGTGTCATACAGAATTCGATCAGATAAAAACATAAGTCGTGGTTATAAGGATTTCGCAATGTCTTTCAAAGCGAATCCTAATAATCGCGACTTTGGTGCTGTCAAAAATGAAAATGCAATTAAGCAGGCAGTGCTAAATCTGGTCATGACCCAACCAGGTGAGAAACCCTTTCAATATGAAGTTGGATCTAGAGTAACAGGTCTCTTATTTGAGCCTTACGACGTTTTTACAGGCGAAGCAATCAAAGACGAGATTCAAAGCACCCTTGCTCGATACGAAACACGCATCAGAGTCACCTCCGTCAGCATACGAGACGGTTTTGATACTAACTCAATAGAAGTTAACGTTGAATACACAATCGTAGGTGAGAGGGTCGTTAAAGTAATCGATTTCATACTAGAGAGGACGTAATGCCTGCAGTACCATCAGAATTAACCTCCTTAGATTTCTTTGAAATCAAGGAATCCATAAGATCATACCTTAGGACTCGGACTGAGTTTACGGATTATGATTTTGAGGGATCTGCTGCGTCTTATCTTCTTGATATTCTCGCATACAACACATATTATACTGCATTCAATGCAAACATGTCTCTTAATGAGGCATTTCTAGAAACATCTACTGTTAGAGACAATATTGTTAAGGTTGCTAAGCAACTTAACTACACTCCTCGTAGTATTAAGTCTCCAAAAGCATTTGTAACAGTATCGATACAGACTTTAGTCGGTGCAAATGGTTTAACTTACCCTGAGCAGGTTACAATTAACAAGGGTGACTCATTTAGTGCTGAAAATAACTTTGATGACTATATTTTTACAATCTTAAACCAAGTCCAAGCACCTGTTGACCAATCTACAGGTATTGCGACCTTCAAATGCCTTGCAGCGTATCAAGGTAACCTTCTTACTTACTCGTTTATTGTTAATAACACGAAAAAGCAAGAATACATCATTCCTAGTGAAGATGTAGACACTGAAAGAATGATTGTCTACGTTTCTCCTTCTGTGCAGTCGTCAGAAATCGATATTTACAACAGAGCGACATCTTCAGTTAACCTAGACTCAAATTCTCGTATTTACTTCCTTGAAGAAGTTGATGATTTACGTTACAAGGTCATTTTTGGAGATGGTGTCCTAGGTAGACAACTAGTTGACGGTGAATTTGTAAAAATTGACTATGTAAGGACTATTGGTAAGGAAGCAAACGGTGCTAGGGACTTTACCTTCATCGGGACTGCTGTAGATAGTGAAGGACGCATCATTGGTAACAATAATATCACTGTTGTCACTGAAAACCAAGCAGCAGACGGGGAAGATAGAGAAACACCCGTATCAATCAAATATAATGCTCCTAGATTATACACAACACAAAACAGAGCAGTTACAGAAAGGGATTTTGAGAATCTAGTCCGTCAAATCTATCCACAGTCAAGAAGTGTGGTTGCATATGGTGGTGAGAAACTAAGTCCACCTGTTTATGGTAAGGTTTACGTTGCAGTAAGACCAAAAACAGGATCTAAACTAAATGAGACTACTAAGACACGAATTAAGAATGAATTAAAAGACTATTCGATTGGTGCTATCGATCCAATCATCATTGATCCTAGAACTCTCTATGTTATTCCTAAGTCTTACGTTTACTATAACGGTAATGACACTAATCTTAGTTCTAATGACCTAAGGACTAAAGTATTAAAGAATGTAGACGACTACAACTCAAACAATGCTGCAAATAGATTCAACAATCGTTTTGAAGGATCTAAGTATGCAGGTGTAGTTGATAATGCAGACCCTGCTATCTCTGGTAGCACAACTCAACTTACATTAGGTCAGAATCTGGATACATTCCAGTTTGGTCAAGTCTTTAACCAGTGTCTTGACTTCAACAACCCTCTATTCCGTCCTGGTGACTTTGCAGGCACCCCTGAGGACTCTAATGGTATGGGTGATGGTGGTGGAATGGGTGATACATGTAAACCAACATTCTCTGTTGTTAAATCTGGCACATTCTATGCTACTGGTTATACAGAAAGTCTTCTTAACAATGCTAACCTAACTAGTGGTGTTGTCCAAGTAGATACAGCAACATTATCTTCTACCGAAGCACAAACTCTTGTCCCTGTGAATTTGAGGGATGACGGTGCAGGTAATATGATGCTTGTAACAGTTAGAGACGAAGCAGAAGTCGTACTTAACAACAATGTCGGATCAGTCAACTATGCAACTGGTGAAGTATGCATAGGACCTCTCAACGTAGCACTGACACCTGACAATACAAACAGAATTCCAGTGGTGGTTTATCCTAGTGGTGGATCACTTGAGCCTCCTGCAGGCACAGACCCAATCATCTTCAATCCAGAAGTCAATCCTATCGATTACACTATTAGTGACTTGTCAGTCCCTATCTTTGATCCTAATAATTTCAATGGATTTAACTTCGGTGGAGGCGAGCTAAATATACTTGATTACCCCACGGATAGTTTCACTTATCCAGAATTAGAAGAGTGCTTCTAAGATATGTCTAGAGTCAACGTTTCTGACAGAGTTGAGCAACAACTCCCTGATTTTATCAAGCAGGAAGATCGTCAGTTAGTCAAACTACTACAACAATACTACAAGTCACAGGAGAAAGTCGGAAGACCATTCGACATTCTTAACAACATACTCGATTATCTTGACATTGACACTTATCAGTCAAATGTCTTAACATCTGAGACAACTGTGCTACAGGCGATCGGTCTTAACGATACCGAGATCGTCGTAGAGGATATTGACGGTTATCAAGAGCGTAATGGTAGTATCAAGGTTGATAATGAGATCTTTTACTATGAGACAGTAACTAGAGGTCCTGACGCCATTATGACGCCAGGTATTTCACCTTCAGAATTTAAAAAGAAAGAGCAAGCACTAGAAAATCCATATACCCTATTTGATGGAGTCCGCACTTCATTCCCACTTAAGTTTCAAGGCACTCCTGTAACTCCTGCGTCTGTAGATCACCTTGTAGTTACTGCATATAACCAGACTCTACGTCCTACCATTGATTATACTGTCAATGGCACAAACATCATCTTTACAACTCCTCCTAGAGCACCCTCTGGTGGAGATGATCAAAGTTTTACACAAATTAAGTATCTGATTGGTTTTGCTGATAAAACCATCGTTACTATGGATCCTATTCCTGTTAGTGAATGGGAAGGCACCAAATATTATCCTCTAAGAGTAAATGGTCAACCATATACTCCTATTTCTGACGTCTCTCTAGTTGTAAACCGCACAGGACAACTACAGAGACCTTTTGAGCAGTTTAATGTTTATCAAGATACTCTAGTTGCTAAATTTGCACTTGGTAGTGCTGATACTCTTCATATTAGAGCGATTGAGTTTGTGCCTGCCTCATTTGGTAGTGGTGCAACTGCAGTTTGTAATGTACTTGAGAATCAGATTGATAATATCTTAGTAAAAGATGGTGGAAAGGGATATAGACTTGATTTTGCTCCTAGAGTAAACATTCAGACTGCTACTACTGGTGAATATGCTACTGCACACAGTTTGGTTGCAGGTATTAAAGATATTCAGTTGATTTCTGGTGGTCAGGGTTATACATCTTACAACCCACCCATTCCCTTAGTCACTCCTCCTACAAATCCTAACGGTAGACAAGCAAAGGTTGCTCTGACAGTCAATGACACCACTGGAATGGTGGATACAGTCAGAATTACTGATTCTGGATCTGGATATGACTTTGTGCCAGTCATTACCTTCAATAATCCTGGCGGTGCAGAGATTAGTGACGCAACTATCGATACTGAAGGTAGACTTAACGTAGATAGCATCTTAGTTACTAAAGCAGGACTGAATTATGCTAACCCTCCTGCCATTTACATTGATCCTGCTCCTGAGGGTGGTATCAACGCTATTGCTGAGTGCTCACTAACTCCTGAGGGTGGTGTTTTAGCGGTTACTATCGTTAATAGAGGTCGTGGGTATACAACTGCACCAAGATGTAGAGTAATCGACCCTGTAGGGGCACAGGTGCTTGATGTGACGGTATCTAGCGGTGCTGTGACAGATATCGAATTGTTGACAGGTGGTAGAGGTTATACCGACGCTCCTTCTGTTTATATTGTTGATGATCGTAAGGATGCATACGGTGATCCTATTGGAGGCACAGGTGCAACTGCTGTTGCGACTATTTTTAACGGTGAGTTAACAGATATCAATATTACCAACTTCGGTACTGGATATTCTGAAACAGAGCCCCCTAAGATTTACATTGCTGAGCCTCTTGCAGCAAAAGCATCTGTAAACGTAGGATATGACCAAGTTACTGGTTTTGTAATCGAAGAGCGTGGTAGAAACTACGTCCCTAGTGCTTTTAACGGTATTGTCCGTGGTGTTTCCAACGTTGTTGAATTTGATGAGTATGGAAACCAAATTTATGCAAAAGAAGAGCAACTTTCAAGCAGTACACACCCAGTAGGGTCTATTGTCCATAATCTTGACTCTATTTTCATCTATCAGTTATTTGAAAAGTTTAGAAAGCAATATTTGCCCACTATTCAACTTGATCCGTCAAAAGTTAACCCTGTTAACGTAATTAAGAATATCAGGGACTTCTATCTTGCAAAAGGTACTGCACTAGGTGCAAAATACCTCTTCAAGGTGCTTTTCGGTGAAGAGATTGAAGTATCATACCCTAAAGAGCAGATCATCTCCCCATCTGCTGCTACATGGGTCGTAGACACCATTCTAAGGACACAAGTAGTGTCTGGTGACCCTGCTAACCTAATTGATGCAGAAGTTATTCAATATGCCGACGAAGTTGACCAAAATATCAAATATGCATCAGCATTAGTTGAAAATGCGATTTCTATCATCAAAGGTGAAGATACAATTTATGAATTGGTAATTTCTGAAGAAACACTAGTTGGCACCTTCAAGATTCCATACAAAACACGTCTAGTTGAGCCATTAGACACTGTTGACCAAATTGTAACTGTTGACTCTACTATTGGATGGCCTGAGAGAAACGGCACCTTCTTTATTGGCGATAATGAGGAAGTCCAGTATAAAGAGAAGTCACTTAACCAATTTATTGAATGTACTCGATCAAATAACGGTATTGTTGAAGATTGGGATCCTGGCACAATCATTACTTCCAATATCTTCATATACGCTAATAAAGACACTGCTAATGAAGTCAAAATGCGTGTTTTGGGTATTGCCGAAGCAGGAAGCACTGTGCTCGACGATACTGGATCATATTACCTACCTGGCGATAAATTAAAGGTTGCATCACTTGGATCCGACTCTGTTGGAGAGCAAAGACTAGAATCTTGGTTTTACAACGTTAAAAAACTTATTAAGGTCTCTGCAATCGATCCTGGCGGTGCATCACAAGTTGCAACCGTAACAACCGAAGAACCTCACGGATTATTGGTTGAAGACACCGTTACAGTGTATGGTGCAAACCCAGTTGTCTTTAACGGCACATTCCAAGTATCTTCTCGTATTGACGAGTTTACTTTCTCATATAGAGTTGCTACACCGACTGATATCATTCCAGTTGGTAATATCCTTCTTTCAGTCGATCTTAACAGAGGTAAGTCCACTGAAATCCCAATTAACAATGTTGTAACCGAATTTACAACTAATATTCAGAATTCCTTCTTCAACGCTGATTATGTCTATGTTGCAGCGTCTGGTCTTCCAAACTACAAGATAGGACCTTTCATTGGGTCTGCATTGATACCTGGCAACCAAAGAAAACTTATTAGAGTCCCTAGAGTCGTAAATACCGTTTCTGAGAGACAAGAGATTGCTGCTAATAGTGCAATCGGTGCTTGGGTAAATGGTGTCTCTATTTGGTGCTATAAGTCAAGAGAGTCAGTCCTTTTCGGTCCTCTGACTGGTATTGTCGTTTCTACTGCAGGACAAAACTATGATGCAGGATCACCACCCGAAGTCCTTATTGAAGGTGGTGGTGGATCTGGTGCAACTGCTAATGTTACAGTTAACGGTAGTGTTGATTCATTTGAAGTAACAAACAGTGGATCTGGTTATACATCATCACCTTTGATCTCTATCGTTGGTGGTGGTGGATCTGGTGCATCTGCAAGTGCTGTTGTTACTAATGGTAATATTACTCGTATCTTGGTAAGCAATCCTGGCAGTGGTTTCACATCACAACCATCTATCACTATTACTGGTGGTGGCGGTAGTGGTGCTGCAGCAACTGCTAATATCAGAGGTCCTATCTCTGCTGTTACACTTACATCTGGTGGATCTGGTTATACATCTCTACCAAAGATATCTGTTACATCTGGTGAGGGTGCACTAGCACAACCCATCGTATTGAATGGTAGAATCGTTTCTATCGCTATTATTAACTCTGGTCGTCGTTATACCACTGCACCTAAGGTAATCATCAATGGTGATGGTTTTGGTGCTGTTGCTAAAGCAAGTATTGCAACTACTGGTGAAGACAAGGGTAAAGTTATTGGTATCGAGATTCTTAACAGAGGTATCAACTATCGTCAAGGCACAACCAGTGTTAGACTAGAAGCAGTCGGTGAGTTTGCAACATTCACTGCAGAAGTATTTGAGTGGAATAAAAACTTTGAATATGACCTTGCATCCAAGTATGACATTGCAAGAGGTTATGTATTCACTGGTCTTAACAACCAGTATGGTGGTGAGTATGCACACGTTTCTGACCCTAAAGAGCTACGTTATGTGGTTGGTGACAACGTATTCCTTAATCAAGAGACAAATCAATTCCAAGAGATCTCCCAGAACTTCCAACACTCTCCAATCTTGGGATGGGCATATGATGGTAACCCAATCTACGGTCCTTATGGATATGCAAATCCAACTGACCAAAATAGCGGTGTAAGAAGACTTCGCACATCATATCGTCTAAAACCAGAGATTGTAGAAGATCCACTTACCAATCCTAATCCTAGCAGGACAGACGGTCCTCTACTTGCAGATTATCCTGCAGGATCATTTGTGCCTGATTATGAGTATGTTTTCCAAGCAGGTGACTTAGATCAGTATAACGGTCGTTTCTGTAAGACTCCTGAGTATCCTGACGGCACATATGCATACTTCATCACTATTGATGCATCTGATAGAGGTAATCCAGAATTCCCATACATTATGGGTCCTGCGTTTAACTCACTGCCTGATGAGTGGAATTTAAGTCAGGGTGCAGTCCAAGAGAATATTCCTGCTGATGTTGTTAGATATCGTGTCCCATATGAGAATGTGGACATTGATGTTGAGCGTCAACCCAACCAAGAAGCAGATGTCCTTACAACAGAGATTGAAGGATATCCTATTATCTTTGAGATTCAAGATAGCAATAATGATGGTTTAATTGATGCTAATGAGCAACAAGAGATTCTACAACTACAAGAAGAGCCTACTCTACAAATTTACGATTACTTCCCTCAAGTCTCACTTGAGTCTAAAGTTGACATCGATGTAGAGACTGTTACTCAGTTTGAGACTGCACAGATTGATGGATTCGTTATTGAGAATCCTGGCAGATCTTATCAGGTAAATGATACTGTATTCTTTGATAATGAGAGCACTGGTGGATTTGGTGCTTCTGCTATTATTGATAGCATCAAAGGTGTTGCTATTACTGCATACACCAAAGAAATTATTGGTGATAGACCTTATGGTGTTATTACAACTAGTGAGAATCATGACCTGATTCAAGGTGATGAAGTTATTGTTAACTCTACTCCTATTCTTGCAAATACAAATAAAGAGTATGTTGTAAAAGTTGTAGACGGTATCGAGTCAGTTACAGTCGATCAAGTAGGTATTGGTTATAATGCAAACATTCCACCTGTATATGAGTTAGTTGATGCATCTGGTGGTATTGACGCTGAGTTTACTATTAACTTAGATGCTGCAGGTGTTGCTGATTCCTTTGCGATCGTAAACTCTGGTAATGGATATGATACTGCTAATCCTCCACAAATCAGAGTAACACATCCTCAATCATTTACTAAGACACGTTATTGGTTGTCTGAGTATTTGAATGACAGTGGTAATATTGAAGTATTCGATAGTATCATTACTAATAATAGAGACTACTATGTTTGTGGATCTCTAGTAGAAGATTTAGATGGTGACCAAGTTGGTTTCCTTGCTAAGTTTAACGACAATGGTGAAGTGCAGTGGGTAAGGACATTGCTTCCAAACAATGCAGGCACTAAGAAACTTGAATTTACTTGCCTCTATGTCGATGACTCACAAGAAAACGACGCCATTTATGTTGGTGGCCAAACATATGACCCATCAAACGCCAATTATAATCCAGATGTCTGGTTTGGTAAATATATCTCTGAGAGAGATAATGCCAACAATCCTACAGGCACACTGAAGTGGCAGAAGTCTATTGCAGGTATATCTGGTGGACAACGTAGAGATTATATTACTGACATCTACTTAGATGAGAATAACAATATTTACATTGTTGGTTATACTGATACTCAAGCAATCGATGCTAATGATATTTGGATTATTCAATCTAATAATGATGGTGATCTTAAAGAGAAGCGTAAGATTTCTTCTCCAAATGGTGATGAGGACATTACACAAATTAGATGGATTGCAAATAGTCAATTCTTCTTCACTGGTGTAAACCAAACTCAAGATAATTTAATTTACGGCACATTCTCATATGATGGATCTAACATCAATGTAGACTACGTTAAGCAAGTTCCTGCTCTTGGTGGTTATGTAAGAAGTCCAAAATTCATGATTGACGAATACAGAGATGTATTCATTCTTTGGGATGTCTATAATAATGCAAATGGTAAGTTTGAGAAAATTCAACTTGGTAAACTTGCTTTAGACACTGCAAACTCAACACAAGCAGATGCACAAGGTAATCAGGTGCAAGTGCCTTGGTTGTGGCGTAAAACACTGACACCTCAAGGTAACTATGTTTCTATCAAAAATACAGGTCTACATGTTGATGTATTCGGTGACGTTGTTGTTACTGCTGCTATTGATTATGACGAAGATAGAAAAGTCAATATCGTATCTTCACTCAAGTATGATGGCACAATTAAAGCAGAATCTCTAATTGAAACTACTGACTCTGTTGGTCAGGTTGGTAAGTCATCTGTTGTTGATAATTCTGGTGATATTATTACTTTTGCTGAAAGATTGATTCCTAATCAACTTGCAGTCTATAGATTTGATAATAGTGCTGATTTAGACTATGACACAACTAAACAGACTATATCTACTCTTACAATTCAAACACCTGCTGATGCTACTGTAGATACTGGTTATTACAAGTTTGGCAGTGGATCACTTAAATTCCAAGCACCAAACCGTGCTACTGCATCTGGTCTAGCATGGGAAGGTCAAAACTGGACTACTGCAGCATGGTTTAGTATGAATACCACTGCATATGCTGCAGGTAATACTCCACACTTCTTTGACACTGTTGAAGTAAATGGCAGCTCTGGTGTTTCTGTATACCTTATGGGTATCTCATCTGATCCCAACTTCGGTAAAATCATTCTTGAAGTAAATGGCAGTGTAGTTGCTTCTTCTACCGAAACTACTTACTGGGGCAATTTTGCTGCTGCAGCATGGCACCATATTGCACTTGTTAAAGAAAATACTGGATCAGGTGTTTGGGAAATCAATGTTTACTACGATGGCAACCTTGCAGTCACATATCAAACTCTAATTGACGTTAATATGGCGTCTGTTGGATTAGGTGGCACTGATCCTTCTGTAGCAGCTAAAGCATTTATTGGACATATTGACGATTGGATTATATCTAAACTTGATGAGTATGAGTCAACATTTGCAACTCCTCTAGTTAAATTCCCATTGTCACATGAAAGAAGTGACATGGTTGCTGTTAAGATCGATAAAGCACATACTTCTGGAAGAGGCACATATGCTCTAACTACACCTACCAACTACGATAATCTTACTATCAGTGAGTGGACAACTGGCACATGGTCTGATGCAGGTCTTCCTGCTATTGACCAGTGGGATGTTGGTGCAGGTGGTCTACAACTACTTGACTTCTCTGATACTCCTAGTGTCTACACCCCAGTCCAGACATATACATGGACTAACAATAAAGAGAATATTGCATCTAAGTCTTCTACAATTCCTGTTAAGAATGGTAAGAAGATGTTTGTTACTGCAAATGTCGTCCCCAAATTCTACATTAAGGATGCAAACTATAGCAAGATTGACAACGTTTATGAGTTGACACTTAACCAAGATGTTAAGTTTACTAAGGGTGCAATCCTTCAGCAATACAATGCTCTTGGTGTTGTCCAAGCATACGGCACCATTGTAGGTGTCCCAGAAGGCACTACAACTAATCCTGGTCTAGGAAACAAGTATAAGATTGGTAAGATCTTCGGCACTATCAACACTACTGATCTTCTTAGATCTACAGAGGCAACAGATATCAACGAGATGCCTGGTAAGTTTGTTGGTATTGAGGCAGAAAACCTTTGGGTAACTGCAACTTCATATGCTACTGGTGATAGAGTTTACTATGCACAGAAGATATACGAAGCACAGGCAGGTGGCACATCAGGTGTAACACCTCCAACACATACAACTGGTGCAGTATCTGACGGTGCTATCACTTGGGTGTTTATCAGGAATGCAGGTGAGTTTAACATTGACATTCAAGAAGAGCCATATCCTACACCTCAATATAGAGATCTCGACATGGAGCGTTGGGATTCTGGCATTCTATATCCTGTTGGATATCAAGTTTATTGGAAGCGTAACATATATGAAGTAACGATTGCAGGTACATCTGGCGTCACTGCTCCCGTCCATACAACTGGCACAGCATCTGATGGTGGTGTTACATGGGAATGGAAATCTACAGAGTTGGCATTGTCTGACTACGCTAGATTCCAACCATATGATGATAGAGGTCAGTATTCTGTTAAGATTCTTAAAACACAACCTGCATCTTCTTACATACCTGGCGATGTTATTGCAATTAACTCTAGTAACATTGTCATCGATGATGATGGAAATGATGCATACAAGATTGTTAAGGTTACTGGATTCCCATCAGTTAAAGAGGTTGAGTTAACTTGTGTCCTTAAGAAAGATATTAAGAAGACTAGCGAAGCAAGATCAGATCTTGTTTATGCAACATCTGTTACACCTCACAACTTCAGAGCAAACGATATTATCTTTACTGAAGGATTTACGACTACTGAATATAACGGATCATTCTTTATCAGTGAAGTATTTGGTAGTAGAGAATATGTCTTTGCATTGAGGACAACTGCTGCAGGTGATCCTCTATTCGTACAAGGAGCAATCTCTAGCGTTAAGATATATGCTAAGCATCCATCACTAACCTTTATCAGAAATCATCAATACGTCTTTGACGTTGGTGATGCATCTAACTTCGGTTACTATCTGTCATTTGCACAGGATAACCAGTATAAGTTGGAATATTCCTTTAACAATATTACTCGTGTTGGCACACCAGGTGTGCAGGCAGAAGGTCTACGTCCATACGTTAAATTCTCTGCTATAGGTAACGTAACAAATATTTCTTACTACTTTGATCCATCTAGGGTTGGAGCAAACTCACCTGTTGGTGATAACTCCTTTGTTGATGTTATCAAGACTCCTTATGATGGCACATTTAGAATTTCTCAGGTTGTTAATAACACTGAATTCAAATTCCCACTATTACTTGAGCCAGAGACAACATCTGCAGAAGTCCAAGATGATGAGTTTGGTAATCCATTCTCCTACTACTCAACCACATCTGTTAAGGCAATCGGACCTATTAACACTATTAAACTAGTGTCTGCAGGTGGATTCTATCAGAAACTTCCTGTTATCTCTGACATTGCATCATTCAGACAGATTGAGCGTATCACCATCATTGATGGAGGTACAGAATATCAACCTGGCGTTTACTATAACGTGCCTATCGATGGAGATGGTGAGGGTGGTCTAGCAACTCTTACTGTTACTCTCGACGAGGAAATTGGATCTGGCACAATCACATCTGCTACTGTATCTGATGCAGGTAAAGGTTATACAACTGCATCCATAGACGTTGATGCCATCACTGGTATCTTAGGACCTACTCTTGCAGGATCTGGTGCTGCTCTAGACGTTGTAATTCCTGCTGAAGGTGAAGGTGCATCTGTATTCTTGACTGGTAAGAATATTGGTAAGATTAAGAGACTTAAGAATAACGAATTTGGTTTTGGATACTCTCATGACTATACTCTACGTCCTGAGATTACATTCCCTGTTAACCTTCAACTATTCAATACTTCAATCCTAACTGAAATTAAGATTACAAATCCAGGTTCTGGTTATACCTCTGCTCCTGCAGTTGTAATTGAAGGTGGTGGTGGATCAGGTGCTGAGGCAGAGGCGGTTATCAAAAACAATCGTCTTAATGAGATCATCATCAAGAATCCAGGTCAAGGATATTCATCTGAGCCTGTTGTAACTCTGAAATCAGAATTCAACTATGTTGTTAACTTAGACCTTAACTATCTACAGTTTAACTTCCCACATGGTATCACAACTGGTGCTGCTATTCAGTTGCGTGCTGATGATGTTGGATCTACAACTGGTATTCTACCAAAACCAAGTAGTGCAGGTTTGACTACTTTGGTTGCAGGTCAAACTTATTATGCTATTGCTGATCAGTTAGAGTCTGATCAATTACGTTTCGGTCTAACACTACAGGCTGCACAATCTGGTGACTTTATTACCTTCCTAACTCAAGGTGAAGGACGACAAACTCTCTTGACCGAGGTGTTTGGAGGTACTGCTGATGCTGTTGTTGCAACTTCTAGATTCTTAGAAGGTGAGAAAGTATATCAAGGTAACTCTCCCGAGCAAGCAACTGCAGAAGGTTTTGTTTCTACTAACACTGGTTGGCAGATCGGTCCTAAGATTCTTAAGATTGTTGATTACACAGGTAACTTTGTCCAAGGTGAAAAAGTATCAGGTGAGGTTTCTAAAGCATCAGGTGTTATTGACAACTTGAGCATTGCTCGTGGTGTATTGAATATTGACTCAATTACACAGACACCTGGTAGATTTATTGATGACATTGGTAAACCATCTGAGATTGTCCAGAAGATTCAAGATAGTTTCTTCTATCAGTCATTCTCTTATGTTATTACATCTGAGATTCCTATCACAAGATGGAAGAAGCAAGTATTAGATAACAACCACCCAACTGGATTTAAGATGTTTGGTCAGTTACAACTGACTGGTGGAAAGGACGTATCTGGTAGAAAGGTTGGCACAGAATTTATTAAAGAAGTTAATATTAATGAGTATACTAACGTAAACCAGATTACATCATTCGGTGCTGCTGAGCCAGTATATACTGACTATAACAATACAGAGGTGCTATTCAGAAATAGAAGATTGACCTCATCTGAGGAAATCTTGACTTCTATTGTTAAGAAGATTGATGATATCTCTGGTGAATTTGACGGATTGCAGAAATCATTCCCAATCACTGTTGAAGGTGAAGGTGTAATTGTTAAGGGTAACCAGTTAGCGGTTACATTGAATGGTGTTATTCAAGCACCTGGCACTGCATATCAAATTGTTGGTAATCAGATTGTATTTGCTGAGCCACCTAAAGCAGCATCTCAGGTCAGATATAGAAGCGTTAGATTTGCAACAGTTCCTGTTTATAGAATCGCCCTACAAAATCCACAGGGTATTTTCCCTGAGATGGGTCAACAAGTAAATGGTGAATCTTCAGATGCATATGCAACTGTCGTTGACTCTGGGACTTTCCACATTGACGTAATTAATATTACCGACGGACCTTTCACAGTCAGTGAGATTATTAAGAGATCTAACCTCTTCACTGCTATTGTAGATTCTGTTACTCTACTCAATACTGAAAACCTCTTCAAATTCCAAGAGACTATCACTAACTTTGAAGGTGATATCGCAATTATTGAAGAGACAAACCTCGATGCACAAGGTAATGCAACCGATGAATTACTCTTAAGTAAGACTTCAGGTACTGCGAGATTTGAAACTGGTATCTTTGATATCAGACTAAACGAATATATCTACTCAAGTAAATCTAAGATTGTTGCTCAGATTACATTCATTAGTCCATATCTTGATCCTAATACTGGTCAACCTGTTGATACTCTAATCATTAACAAGGGATCTACATTCTTTGGTCTTATCTACGAAAGACTTGTTGCTATTCAGAATCCTAACGTTATTCTGGATGACATTTCACAGTCTTCTATTACACCTGTCAAATTGTATGATCCTAGTGCAAGAATCAACGAAGACTTCCTAGACTTTGAAGAAGTTAGAAGCACTGAGATTGAATACGATAATCTTTCTAGTGGCACATTTGCAAAAGGTGATGCTCTTAGAAATAAAGCAATTTTCTATGCAAACCTTGTAGGTAATGCAGGTAATAGAAAGAATGACGGTGCAAGAAGTATCCGTAGAAACAAGCAAGAGATTATCGATAGAGCAGAGCGTTATGTTGCTGTAGAGCATCCTGACTTCTACTATCCTGGCGACGTCCAAACAAATACAACCTCAAGATTCAGAGATGCATATCGCATGATCTGGAAGAATATTGAGGCAATCAAACTAAGAGCATACGATTTACAGAAAACACAGTTTACTGGCACCTCAGCAGGAGATAAAGATGCATACATTGCTGACGTTATGTTATGGTTGGAATGTATTGCTCTTGACATCCACTCAGGTGGTAACCAGTATTCACTGAAATGGATTAACGAATACTTCTCCGACGCTGCAACTTTCTCCTACGATAGGGCACAGGCCGAATTGATCTATATCGTTGAGCAAGCGAAAGATCTAGTGATGGCAGCGATTACAAACCAGTTGACTGGCGTATTCAGTGCAGTCAATTCTAACGATGAAGCAACTTATTATGCAGACCTCTCAATCACAGCAGACCCCTCACCAGGATCTCCGTACGCGACTCCAGGCAGCAATACAGATAACGCTACTGTTGATAATTGTAGCGACGTGCAGTCTGCAATTAATACTATCTGGACTTGGCAAAACGAAGCACTCACAGCAGGAAACTTAAATGATATTCCTTCTGAGATTGAGCCTACAACATCTATCGGACAAGAAAAATGCCGTCGTGATTTAGGACTCTTTATTGAGGCAATCGCTGACGATTTGGCATCAGGTGGTGAATTCCAATCTCAAAACTTTGCAGAGCAATATTTTGACTCTACTGGTAACTTTATCCTTAATGGATTCTATGGTGAAGTTGCTGAGTCTCAAACTGCAATATTGAAAGCAAGAGATACAATGTATTATGCTATCAATAACTTGCTCTTCATTAAGGATATTGGTAACGAAGGATATAACTTAAACGATCCTATAACTTACGGTGGATCTGCTCCTGCACATACTTACGATCCTAACTACTCTTCTGGTAATGCTCAGAGTTTGTCTAACTGTGCTGACGTGCAGCAGAATATCAGATTCTTAACTGATATTATTATCCACTCTGTTACTGCAGAAAATACACATAACCTTACAGGTGCTATATCTTACTCATCTGAAGGCACAGGTGGTCCTAAGATTACTGGTCTATTTGCTGATCCAGTATCACAGGGTAATCTTAAGATTGATGGATCAAACCTTCTTCTTAATAACAAAGAATTTATTGCTGCAGAAGCACTTCACGTTTATAAGACTGCTAATCCAGGATTTACTCCTCACCAAACTGACGCTGATTGCATAGACGACATTAAAGATGTAATTGAAGCTATTGCTTACGATCTTAAGTATGGTGGTAATAGTAGAGTATATGATGCTGCAACTTATGCTATTGCATACGATGATTCTCCTACAACTGCATCTCAGATAAACGGTATCTTTGCTCAAGTGCAAAATATTGCACACGATATCATCGATAATGGTAGTCAAACATTTACAGTTGCTAACGTAAACAACAGCAGCAGGACATTTGATGTCACTGTCCCAACTGTCACACTGGATGCAGGTGACGCATTGACATATGTTGGTAACGGTAAGATGGTTGTGGCACCTCCACAATTTACACCATCTGGTGCTACTTACGATCCTGTAACTGGTGATCTAGTCCTTACTATCGGATCTCATAGTATCACTGCAGGTAGAATGGTTTCTATCGCTGCAAATAGTTTGACCTTTACTTGCACGATGGATGGAAATAGTAGTCAGAAGACTTATCCTCGTGCATCAGATCCTTATTATAATGTCCCTCTAGAAGTTAAATCTGTTGTTGCAAACACATCAATTACAGTTAACGTTGGTGCATCTCCATTAATTAATTTCACTCCTACAGCTGTTAGTTACAACCCTGCTAGTGGTGTGATGATAATGACTATTGGTGAGCACAAATTAGAGGCAGGCACACATATCAAGATTGCTCAAGAATCTCTAATCTTTAGATGCTCTCAGGATAACTATCAAACTGATCATGCTTATCCTAGGACAACTGACCCATACTTTAACACTTCTATTGAGATTCTCTCAGCAACATCAACTACTATCACTGTAAACGTTGGTGCTGCAACTGCACAAGGTCAGTATGATCACATCTTCCAGAGTGCAACATTTGGTGCTGTTATCACAGGTGGTAACTATACTCATACATTCATAAGTGCTTCTTCTAATGCAGTTACTTTAGATGCTACTGCTGATATTGCGAATGCAACCTATGACGTTGCAGGAGGCACACTCTCTATTACTCTTGCTGAAGATTATACACCTACTCTCAGTAACGGAGACACTGTAAGACTTCATTACTTACACTTTGTGTCTAAGACATTTGATGACTACTTCTATCCTAGAGTTGCAGTAACAGGTAACCATGGTAAGAGACAGTGGTTTGATCAAGATCTTACACCTTACAACCTTAATACTGGCGGATGTGCGACTGTTGTATCTGCATACACAACACTACAAAGTGTGTATACAACAGCATATACCAATAACAACATGGCACATGCCACTCGCACTGCTCCTACCGAAAGGACTATCACTGACGGTGGATACACTGCGGGCGAGACACTTCGTGTTTCTAAGTATGCATATAAAGATCCTTCTAGAGGTCTATTCCTACCTGGCGAAAATCTTAAAGGTGTTACAACTAAAGCATCTGCACCAATCAAGGGATCTAACTCTGGTCTTAAATGGATCTACAGTGGCACAGCAACTGGCACATTTAGCATCGGTGAATTTGTAACCAACTCTACTCTGGTTAACACTGCATGCACCATTGATGATATTACAATTCTTTCTTCCTTATCTAATAGCACCAAATCTATAAGAATACCTAATACTGGTAGTATCATCCAACCTGCAAGAAACGACTTCAAGTTTAGCACTGGTGATTTCACCATCGAAATGAGAATTCGTCTAGATGCAGTATCTGGCACTCAAACCTTATTTGATATGCGTAGACCTCAAGCAACTGCTAGTGGTCTGAATGCAGAAGTTAATGGTAGTGGTAACGTGCTTATTAAGAATGGATCTTCTACCTTAATAACGTCAACCAATACTCTTATTGCACAGAGGTGGCATCACATCGCTGTTGTAAGAGAGTCAGCTGTCACTTCGCTGTATATCGATGGCATACAACAAACAACATACAGTGATACAAACGACTACCCCTATGCAAGATTTGGTCTTGGTAAGGATGTCGCTAATAGTCAGCAGTTGGTCGGCAACCTCGATAACCTCATTGTCCGAAAGGGCACTGCTGATTATACTGGTGCGACAATTACTCCTTCCTCTGATCCAGATTTCACTAGAGATGGGATTGTATTTGGTCTTAACGCCGAGGCTCCGTTTGTGGTATCTACGACGGAGACATATGCTACCCTGACTGGCATAACTCTATCCTCTTCTACACTTAAGTCTATTGACTACCTCAACAAACGTATCACAATCGAGGAAGTTGATCTGGGTAGAGAAATTTACAGGGATGCTGCAGATATAATTGATATTAACCGTGATTGGATTGCTGAGGAAGCAGTCGGTATCATGCAAGCATTCTTCCCAGACTTTACAATACCTGGCGATACTTACGGAGCAGGTGGCACAATGAGTGGCACAAACGTTTGTATTCGTGACACAAGAGATTATATATTACCTGCTATTGTCAAGGATTTGAGAGAAGGTGGTAACTACAACGTTATCGTTACTGCTCGTTTCTACCGCACAAGAGGTGGTGAGATCGAGTATATCGGTCAAGAGTTACTACAAACTTTATATGCATGGCGTGAAGTTGTAAAACTTTGTAAGTATGTCATTAACACTAGTGACGTTGGACTTACAGGCACATACACAACTAAACTTCGTGTCCCACATTCACTCAGTGGCACAACTCAAGTAGAGTCACAATTAGATGTTTTAGGTGATTATATTGCTGATGTCCTTGCTCCTACTGGACATAGATTTAGAGATGCAGGTGCACTTATCTGGAAAAACCGCGATTATATCGCTGAGGAGGCAGTTGGATATATCAAGAATCTTTACACCAAGACTATCAACGGCAACCCTGTTGAATTCTTGACAATTCCTAATGAGAGTAAGTGCATTCGTGATCTTAAGGATCATGTCTTGCCTGCTGTCATTGGTGACATCATTATGGGTGGTAATGCTGAAACTCAGAAGGTAATTGATAGTTACCTTAACAGCGACAATGAAATTCTCTATATCACTGATGAATTGCAACCAATGCTTGATGCAATCAAGTATACAGAAATGCTTGCATTGAAAGCAGCGAATAACATGTTGCTCTCACCAGGCGAAACTGCTGCTGCCGTTGGTGCTACTGCAACACATCAAGACGAATATTACACTCCAATCTATACATCTAGAAGCTCTTATAGAGATCTTACAATTACATACGATCCTAAGCAGTTTGATCAATTAAGAACTGGAGCAAACAAATACTTCGATGCTGCAGATGCAATCGAAACAAATGCAAGAGTGATTGCTAAAGAAGCAGTCTCTACGATGAATGACTTGTCATACTTCGGATCATTCACTGTCCCAACTGGTAACCCTGTTGATTGTGAAGATGATGTTGTTGATGTATTGAAAGGTGTTGCACATGACTTACGTCATGGTGGTAACTCTGAGATCTTTAGGATTGGTAAACTTTATGTAAGATCTGACGGTGGTCTCAAGCACGTCGAAGGTGAAGAGAAAGCAACTAAGACTGTATTTAAGATTGCTAGAGACATGGCAATCCTTACCATGAGAAATGGATTTGGTCGCGATACATTACCTGGTCACAATGAGGTAACCTTCCAATCTGAGAGTTACGAGCGTAATGGTGCATCTAATAATAGAATCTATGGTGCTCGTGCTATTGAAAGAAACATTAGATTTATTGCAGAAGAGGCAGTCCGTCGTGGATTAGATCAGTATCCTTCATTGAATATTAATGGTGGATCTAGTGCATTGTGGACTAAGGAGTTTACTCCTACTGATGTGCTTTACAATTCTACCAACGGTAAGATGGAAGTCACCATTGGTAAGCATGATATACAAAGAGGCGATACTATCAGAATTACTCCTCTAGGTATCACCTTAAGATGCTCTCAGGATAACTATGCAACTGATCATCCATATCCTAGGACAACTGATCCTTTCTATGAAAAGAATATTCTTGTTGAGGATATCTCACAAACAACTATTACTGTAAACGTCGGAGCGTCACCACAAGGTCAGCAGTATACTCACCAATTCCAGAGTGCACTTGCAGGATCTATTAAGTGGGGAGATCAATTCGGTGGTCAGAAGAATACACCTGATGCTATCACCTATAACTCATCTACTGGTGACATGGTGATGACATTCAACAATCTTGATCATGTATTCAACGTTGGCAATCGTTTGATGATTGCTCCTAACTCACTGACATTTACTTGTGATCAGGATAACAATGCATCTAACCATTCATATCCTAGGACAACCGATCCTTACTATGGTAAAACTGTCGGTGTAACTGCTGTTGGCACAAGCACTCAGACACCAACAGGAGCAACCTATGATCCTCAGACTGGTATTTTAAATATCACTGCTAATGGTCACGGTCTTGTAACTGGAAACCGAGTAAAAATTGCTACTGACGGTATTACATTTACATGCACACAAGATGGAAACAACTCAAACCATGCATACCCAAGGAGCACCGACCCTGCAAATAACAAGTGGTTACTTGTTACTAAAATTGATGATGACACAATCAGTGTTAACGTTTATCCTTCTCAAGTTGGTCAGCAATACGCACATACCTTCGTTTCTGCATCATCTGGTGCCCTTATTAAACAGTCTGGCACTGTAACAGTTAACGTTGGTGCATCTCCTGCAGGTCAACAATATAACCATACATTTGTAAGTGCTACACATGAATGTATCACTGCAGCAGGATCTATTGATTGTGTCCATGACGTCGCTGATATTCTTCATTGGGCAACATTCAACCTAGAGTATGGTGGAGACAACATGGTTGCACTTGGTGCAGGATTCTATGTTGAGAATGGTGTTATCCAACACATTCAAGGTGTTATCAACGAGACAACTTGGATTACAAATACTGCTAGAGATATTGCTAAGCAAATCTATCAAGGCACTACACCTTCTAGACATGCTACTAACGGTGCTGAGTTTACTCCTCTTGCTGATATTGAAGACAAATGGGTCAATAATACTGGATCAATATCTGCTGTAAATGACGCTGATGTAGATGATGAATTTGAGAGACTTGTAAGCATCGTTACTGACACCATCAATGATCCTGATGGTAACGATAACTCCACATATCCTAATAGCATTAGTGGCACATTTGAGCCATCACTGCCAAACATATGGCCAGCAAAATATGGTGGAGATATTCCACTCAGAGATCTTTCTGTCACATTTGATAATCAGACAGGGACTGATAGCAACGGATTTAGAATATGGAATCAAACATGTCCTGATCAAAGATCTGCAATCAATACTTTGATGGCAATTCTTGAGGGTGGTATTGATGCTGCTGTTGCAGGTAATGGTAACACATACTATGGCACAACTGTTACTGAGACTGCTCCTACTGCAAGTGCCACAAATGAATACAACTTCGGCACATGTTATGACGTTAGAAATGGAATTAGAGACAAGTATGAAGTCCTTCTGAAGACTCTTGGTGCAGGCACCAACTCTAATATGATGGCAGCGTCGATGATTCTATTCAACAAACCTGCTATTAAGAAGAGAGCATTTGATCAAACTGTAACCTTCTATCCTTCATATGCAGGAGATGCAGACTTTGCTGATCAAATAATTCATGCTGTAATCTACGACCTCATTACAGGTGGTAACGGTGAAGCATTTGATTCTATCAGTAACTGGTTTGACGGTGACGGTAACATGATCGTTTACCAAGGAATTGTTAGGACTCACCTCATCTATCACATGACTCGTGTTAGAGAATATTGTAAGTCAATCATATATGCTCCTGACGGTGCAGGTTGGATTCCATACATTGCAGATCCTGGTCTTTACATTCCACCTCTTCGTGTTGAGTGGGATCAAGAGGCAACAGAATTCAATATGGATTCTAGTTTCAACGTCTTTGAGTTTGCTCTTGAGCAATCTAAATTCTCTACTGAGGCGAAGACTACATGGATTGCTAATACTGACGTCCACAACAGACATAACGCATACAACGAAGGATTTGATTGGAATACCGATCCTGCTCTTGTATCTCTTACTCCTACAGTCCGTGCAGGATATGATAGAAAAGAATACAGAGTTAGAATCTACCGTGCTAACTTCTTCAGACGTGGTGATGTTGTCCAATACATCCCTGCATCTGGCACGACATTAGTTGGTGCTAACCAATCAATGTATAAGATCTTGAATGCTGAAGCAACATTCTTCGAGATTGGTGCTGTGGCAACTCACGATGGTAGATTTAGACCTCTCATCTTTGACGACACTTCAAATTCATCTCATATCTTCCAAGTCCTTGTTAGATCTGGTATTAATAGAGTAACTACAACATACGGTAATCCTGATGTTGAAACTCCATACTCAGGTGGATTCCTTGATGCTGACGTCCTTTACGGCACAACATCTGATGTGTTTGCTGAGATTGGATCACAGTCCTTCAACCAAGCATCCATTAGAGAAACATACTTATACGTTAGACTTAACAATCCTTCTGATGTTGGTGTATCTAAACTACAGAATGGCGAGCGTATATTCAAGTCTGGTGATGCAACTGCAATCGGTAAGGCATTACAAGTTAACTACAACGCAGGAAATACAGAAATTATTCTTAGGATAACTGAGAAGCAAGGACCTAACTGGGCAGTTGGTGACACACTTATTGGTGAGGATAGTGCTGCAACTGCAGACGTTACTGCTATAACTGATCGTCTGCTCCTAAACGTTGATCTTGGTAACTACGCTGTTGGAGATAAGATCTTTAAGAAGGCAGATAACACTGAAGCAGACATCGTATTCTACGATAACAAGTCTGGTGCAATCATCGGTAATGATGGTGGTCGTGTTGTTATGGATGTTGAAACTATCCAATCTGGATGGGATACCAACGATATTATCTACGGTAGTCTTACTGATTACATCCTTGATGTTAAGGGTATCTATCAACCTGGCGGTGTTGCAGAGGTTAACGATATTATCCACGGCACAGAGATTATTGAATTGGATCTTGGTAGTCTATTCATCGAGGCAGGTCTTGCTGCTACCTTTGAAGAAGGAGATGAAGTATACATGCTCCAAGGCACAGTTATTAAGAATCCTGGTTTGAAAGGATATGTAACTAAGTATCAAGAGCCAGATGCAACAGCAACTCCTCCTGTCCCACACAAACTCTGGATTGGTAATATCCAACCAGAAGGCACAGGTGCTCCTGTATCTGAATTTACAAACGCAGGTATATTCATAGGTAAGTTTGATATCTCTACAAACTTCCCTGTTATCTACTCTAACGTAATTGCAGTAAGCAACCCACAGTATACTTCATACGCTAAGATCGCTAAGATTGAGCAGCAAGGTATTACTGCAAGAATATGGGTTGAGGAAGCAGTTGGTGAATTCTATGACAACATGACCATTAAAGGTGATGATGGATGGGGTGCTGCTATATCTGATGCAAGGACATTGGTTGGACGTGTTGATCGTTACTTCAGAGGATTTGACGGTGTGCAGCAAAACTTCTCACTATCTGTTGAGAATGGAGAAGCATACTTCCCAGATCCTGCAGGACACATGCTCATCTTTGTTAACGGTATTCTACAACCACCAGGTGCTGTTAACGCATACACTGCATTCTCTGATCAGATTCAGTTTACTGAGCCACCTGAGATTGGATCTGAGTTTATCGGATACTACGTTGGTAAACTAAGACAACTTGATGATATTGGATTTGAGTTTGATTCATTGAGATCTTCCTTCAACTTGAAGTTAGACGGAATCTTCTACTCCTTGACTCTAACTGAAGGTGTATCTTCTGCAACGATCCTACCAGAAAACAACATTCTTGTTTCTCTCAACGGTATCATACAGGAGCCAGGCGTAGCATACGAGATTGTTGGATCTAGAATTATCTTCGCTGAAGTCCCAAGAGCAGGAGCAACATTCGTTGGATTCTCTTACATTGGATCTGATGCTGACGTTATCTCAGCAACTGTTGTCCCACCAATCGAAGCGGGTGACTCATTAGAAATCGAGGGTGAAGAATTCCCAAGAGAAGTTGCTCTAATTGAATCTTCTAACTCCTTGATTACATTTGAATATACAGGATCAGTTAAGGGTAGAAGTGCAGAAGCACTAGCAAACATCACTAGTGGTCAGATTGTCGCTGCTACAATTACTAATCCTGGCGATGGTTATACCTCTAAACCTAACGTTGAGGTTATCTCCTCTACTGGTTTCGACGCAAGATTGGTGCCTATGATGGGTATCCAGAGGATCGACGTAAGGACACCTGGCGTTGGATATCAATTACCTCTAGTCGCTGCTGAGACAACTGTTGAGGATGACTTCGTAACACCATCAGGATCACCTGTTAACGGTGGATTTGATATCTATGCAGGCGAGGGTATTGATAATCAAGGTAACCCAATCGTTGTAGAAGATGGTTTAATCAGAATTGTAATCTCTCCTGTTAACGTTACAGTTAACCAAGGTCAGACTGCAGCATTTACTGTGGTTGCTGAGTTTGTAAGAGCATCCGATCAAGCGATAAATACTACTACACTAAACTACCAGTGGCAGAAGAAAGACTACGGCACACAAGTCTGGTCAAACATCATTGGTGGTAACCAAGCAACATTCAACACAGGTAACTCAACTCAACAAGATGATGGTGATGAATACAGAGTTGCAATAACAGCAGCAGGTGCAACACCTGTCTACAGTTTCTCTGCAATCCTGTCTGTCCAGATCGGCACCACAGTGATCTCTAACTTCAACCCTGCTGATATCTTTGACGACGCATGACCGCTACAGCATCCTACGACTCAGGCACGAAAATACTTGCCGTAACTGGTGACGGACTTCCCGATCCAGTTGGTTACGGCACTTTTCCTAACCTAAACAATCCCAACTCAGTAACTGAGCAGGCATTTAGTCACTCGTTTACTTACCGTGGTGGTGAGTTTGGTGTGCAGAGGACTTTTGATGATAACACTTATTTTCAAAGTGGATTTGTTATCTCTATCAATATTTCACTTAACGACAATGGGTTATTTTCTTCCCAAACTATTACTCCTGGCGATCATCTATTCTTTATCTTCAGTGATGGTAGAAAACAACGATTTATATTTAGAGGGACAACATTTACATCCATTGCAGGGGAATGCTGGCTCGCTACAGACCAAAGATTAGATCTTATTGTTGCAGACTCACAAACAATACCAACAGGCACATACACATATTACGATCAAAGAAATGGAAGAATAGAAACACCACTTGGTGCTATTGGTATTGCTGCTAATGGTGTTGTATTTTTCAATCCTAGTGCAGGGACAGGAGGAAACCCCCCTGTTGGATTTAACTGGAATGCACATTATGAAAACTCACCTGTAGATTTTGGAGATGACTCTTGTGGAGGACATCCAGAAAACACAGGACAATATCACTATCATGATAGTCATTTTATAGATTGTTATAAGGCAAATTCTGCCATGGCAAACTATAACGATTATTTTGGTAGCAGTCAGTTTAACGGTGACAACATGCGTCATCCTGACGGACATTCAAAAATCCTAGGATACTGTTTTGATGGTTTCCCTATTTACGGTCCTTATGCATACGACGTGCCCTTTACAGCATCACAAACAACTAGACATATGACATCTAGTTATAGGACAAGAAATATTGAAGTGGAGAATAGACCTGATTATGGCACCACAGCACAAAACCCTCCTGCAGGATCACTGATACAGGACTGGGAATATGTTGATGGTGTAGGTGATTTGGATATGCACAATGGAAGATTCTGTGTAACACCAGAGTTTCCAAATGGGACTTATGCATACTTTATCTCTATAGATGCAGAAGGTGATCCTACCTTCCCTTATATGGTTGGATCATTTAGTAGAGAGAGTTTAGATGCACCTGCTAATAACGGAGCAGCAGCACCTCCTCCACCTCCTACAGGAGATGGTGGTGCACCACCTGTTACACCTACGTTGCAGATTACTGCTCAACCTCAGAGCTCTACTGCAGCAGTCAACACAACTGTTACATTTACAGTCCAAGCACAGGTGTCACCAATACCTGGACCTATCTCATATCAGTGGTATAGATCAACTGATAATGGATTTGCATACGCTGCAGTTACTGGAGCTACAAGTAATTCCTTGTCATTCACTGCATTGGGTTACATGTCCAACTACAAATATAAGGTTGAGTTACGAGGACCTGCACCCGCAAACAATGCAAGTAACTCACCATTGATGTCTTCTGTTGCAACACTAACAGTAACAGGACTAGGCGGTGGACAAGGTGATACTGACTTCTCATCTACCGCAGTGAAGTATGACACTACGACAGTTACATATGATGCGACCTAAATAACACTGTAGAAAACTACCTGCCATGGCTAAGCAAAATCTAAACGTTGGATCATCAGCGAATGACGGCACAGGTGATACCCTGAGAGATGGTGCTATCAAATTGAATAGCGTCATTGATGAGTTGTATACCAACCTAGGAAATGATACCAACTTACAAGTTAATATCGGAGCACCTGTAAACGATCAAGTGTTGCGATGGACTGGCACGGCATTTACTGAGGCACATCTCGACTCATTGAGTGCTGATCTTAATGTAAAAGCATATAAAATTATTTCTGAGAATAACGAGAATATTGTTATTGAGCCTAATGGTACTGGAGATCTACAATTTAAGGCAGGTAGTCAAGGTGCAGCAAAGGTTTATATTGATGGTGCAGATGGATATTTGAAGTGGGAGGCTGCGTATCCTTTATTGACTGATCTTCCCGATGCTGCTGCACATCACGGTATGTTTGCACATGTGCACGATACAGGTAAAGCATATTTCTCACATGCAGGATGGAATCAACTTTTAGACGTCAATGATGGTATTTCTATCTTAACTGATGTAGACACAACTGTTAATGGAGGACCTTCTGACGGTCAGGTATTAAAGTGGAATGACACATCTTCAAAATGGGAGCCTGCTAATGATGAGTCAGCAACAGGTGGTGGCGGTGGCACAACACAAAACCTATTTGAAACTATTACAGGTGATACTGGCACAACCACAGCGTCTGCTGCAAATGACACATTTAATATTGTAGGTGGCACAAACATCTCTACTGCATTGGTTGGAGATACAATTACAATCACCATGACAGGTGCACTTGGTGATCCTGATCAAAATCTATTTGAAACGTTTGGTGCTGACAATGGTAGCACAACTGCAACAGTAACTACTGACACTCTTAACTTCTTAGGTGGTAGTGGTATTAGCACTAACCTCAATGCAGGTGCTATTACTATCACTAACGATTCACCTAACATTGTGCAAAATGTATTGCAATCTGTATCAGGTGACAGTGGAAGTTATACTGCAGTCGCAGCTAACTCTGGAATCACTATTGCAGGTGGCACAGGTATTACCACTGCAGTTAGTGCAAATACTTTAACAATTACAAACACTGCATCCTTCCCATCAGCAAATGAAAATGACAACCTTGTATATGACGGTAGTCAATTCATTGCAACAGAATCACCAACCATTAGTTTTAGGATCACTAGCGATCTTTCTAACGGTTATAGATTTGACGGTGGTGGTGCCCCTTCTAACACAAATAATCCAACAATATATGTCTATCGTGGATTCACCTATAGATTCAACAATACTACTGGTGGAGGTCACCCATTCGCTCTCAGGCAGAGCAATGGTGGATCTGCTGTTACCGACGGTGTAAGTGGATCACAATCAGGTATCCAATTCTGGACAGTGCCTCAAACTCTTAGTGCAGGCACAACTTATGTTTATCAGTGCACCATTCATGGTGGCATGGTAGGTAATCTCGTAGTGGTCTAATGGCAAGAACAGTTCCTGGCTCTGGTGCAATTATTCAGCCTGAATTCAACAGTGTGTTTGGAGTCAGGGCGATTGCTGTTGTCGATGGCGGGGACGGTTATGATGCAAACGATCCACCAAAGTTAACTGTCCAAAACTGTGGCACCCCTTTGAGGGAAGCAGTATTAAGACCTATAATCCAAGATAATAGAATACTTGCTGTTGAGATCTTAGATCCTGGCGAAGGATATGACCCTCTACGTTTAAAGATTGATTCAACAGATGAAGGTAGTCTTGGTGCAAGAGGCAAAGTTTTTTTAAATGAGACTGGTGGAATAGACTATATCCAGATGACAACTCTGGGTGATAATTATTTTGACGGCACTAGTGCTGTTATTGAGGGTGGCGGTGGATCTGGATCAGAATTAGTCCCTGTCACTGGTGGTGTAACAGGTCTAGTGATTACACGAGAAGGTAGAAACTATGACCTTAATGATGCTAACGTTGTTATTTCTGGTGGTGGCGGTGGTGATGGTGCGACAGGTACTGTTACACCTAACCAATTTGGTAAAGTTACATCTATTACCCTAACAAATCAGGGTGAATTCTTTGAGACTGCACCTATTGTGCAGATCATTGGTGGTGGAGGAAAAGGTGCTGCAGCAAATGCAAGCATTGACCTTGGTGCTATTACCAGTATAGATCTTACTAACAAAGGTAATGGATATACTAATAGTCCTAAAGTCATATTTGCTAGAGATACCAATCTCATTCGTAAACAACGCAACAGGCAAAGTCTTAATAGTGTTGTTTATAATCTTACTGGTCTCATTTCAGATGTGGCACCTAGTGATAGCACCATTAATGTTGAGACTACGGCAGCGTATCCTGGCTCAGGTAAATTCTTGGTTGGGAAGGAAATCGTCAGATACACTGGTAAAACAGCAACCTCCTTTACTGGACTCGACAGGGGTATCAACTTTAGATTTGATCAGAAAGTTATTCTTGACAATCTACAAGACGATGCTAATGGAGTTTCGCAGTATTCGTTTGAGGTTACCGACCAAGTAAAACGTTTTGTTGCTAGTGCTACTAGTAGGGTTGCCATTGTCTACGACTGGGATCCTGTTGCACATGCTCTGTATCTAACCTTTGAGGTTGACGAGTTAGCATTTATTGATGGTGGTAATTCATCTGATAAGACTGCATCAATTCAATTCGTTGCAGGTAGTGCACAATCTAGTGGCACAGGTGTATCACCACACGTCATTATTGATAGTGCAGGTAACGACATTGTTACTTTTACAGATCCGTTATCAGCAATCCTAAACAAAGCGTTTGAGGATGATGATGAATTAGACGGAGTAGGTGACGGTATTATTGACCTCGTAAATACTGGCACAGAATTTGAGAATGATATCAACCTAGACGGTGGTATCGCATCATCTAAATATGGTATTGAGGAAGAATTAGGTGGACAGAATATCACCTTATTCCAAGCTGCAGACAAGTTATACGACGGAAATAGCGTGCCTCAGCTTGCAACAGTTGTTACCGCAGGTGTTTTGGGTGATGGAGACACCCACCAATCCTTCGGTGCAATCTCTGTAAGAAATAGAAATGCAACAGCATACTCTCTCAATGAGACTGTAACTGGTCAATCAACTGGTGTTACTGCAACGTTTAAGGGCATTACAGCAGGTGAGAGAGATGGTGAATTCATTTTAAACGTTGAATCTATAACTGCATCAAACACAAATAATAAGTTTAGTGCGGGCGAAACCATACAAGGTCAAGGATCAGGTGCAACAGGCACACATATCTTTACTGAGTATACAACCAGAGTCCGAAATGAGGACGATTAAAAACTCCATAAATAAAGTGTGGGAGACCTATAGCTAAATGGCACTATTAACCGACCAGTTTAGAATTTTTACTGCCAAGAGATTCATTAAGTCTCTGGAAGGTCCTGATTCGGCTCAGTCCGATTTACTTGCAGGAGCATCCAGAGATAGACTGTATGTATTCATTGGCAGACCTCAAAGCTGGGATAATGAAAATGACCCACCTGATCCAACAGATTCGCTGCAAGAATTTGCTGACAACTTCTCTGACATGATCTCCCTCAAGAGGGTGTTGGCAAACGATACTATTCAAGTTGTCCGTCGTATCAACTGGATCCCACCCGAGCAAACTACTGGTGGTTTGGGTTACGTTTATGACATGTATAGACATGATTATTCATCCACTAAGACTGCTGCGTCTGGTGCGACGAAGTTGTATGACGCTGACTTCTACGTTGTCAACTCTAGTTACCAAGTATATAAGTGCATATTCAACGGCACAAGTCCTTCTGATCCTAACGGTAAACCTTCTACTGTTGAGCCTACTGGCACCTCCACATCTATTATTACGACTGCCGATGGCTATCGTTGGAAGTATCTTTATACTATCCCTGTGGGGCAGGTCTTAAAATTCTTCTCTAACGAATATATGCCTGTGTTGAGTGACACTGCTGTTATCTCTGATGCAGTTGGTGGAGAGATTGACACAGTTATTATCGGATCTTCAGGTACTGGTTATAACAACGGCACCTATGAAAACGTCCCTATTAAAGGAGACGGTGTTGGTGGACGTGTATCACTAGTGGTTGACGGTGGTAAACTTGTTACTGCTACTGTTACATCTGGTGGATCTGGATATACATTCGGGACAGTTGTTATCGATGAGATCAACGGTATCGGAGCAGGAGCAGGATCTGGTGCATCTGTTGAGGTTATCATTCCTCCATCTGTAGGTCATGGTGCTCAACCTGACACAGAGTTGGGTGGATATCGTGTGATGATCAACACCAAATTTACATACGCTGAAGGATCTGGTGACTTCCCAACTGATAACGACTATCGTCGTATTGGTTTGTTGCTCAACCCATTCAGATATGGCACAAATGAATTGACTGCAGAATTAACTTTGTCAGGCACAAAGGCAGTTATTTTCTCTCCTACATTCACAGGAAACTATAGCACAGACGAGATCGTAACACAGTCTAGGACTGTTGGTGGTCAGCAGGTTACTGCTAGAGGTCGTGTTGTTTCTTGGAATAGCACTACAAAAGTATTGAAGTATTACCAGAATAGAATCGACGGAATCTTCCCTGAGATTACTGGTAGTTTGACTGAGTTTGATGGAGGTAACCCAATCGTGGGATCTATCTCAGGTACATCAGGTGACCCAGACATTAACTTCCCTATTGTCTCTGGATCCTCTACCAGAGTCATTAACAACACAGAATATGATTTGGGTATGGCATTTACCAACGGTTATGCAGACCCCGAGATTGAGCCAAATAGCGGTCGGATTATTTACATAGATAATAGAGGACCAATCACTCGTGCGGGCGACCAAATTGAGGATATCAAAGTCGTAATCGAATTCTAAGATGCCACAGAATACCAACCTAAACATTAGTCCATATTTCGACGACTTCGATAAAGATAAGAATTTTTATCGAGTGCTCTATAGACCTGGATTCCCAATACAGGCAAGAGAGCTAACGACGATGCAATCGATCTTGCAAAATCAGATCGAGAATATGGGTCAGCACTTCTTCAAAGAAGGTGCAATGGTCATACCTGGTCAAGTAGGTTATGATCTGAATGTGCAAGCTATTGTACTTCAACAAGCATTTTTGGGAGTTGACGTTGAGACGTATCGTGCTCAACTTAGTGACAAGATTATCTCTGGACTTACATCTGGTATTCGTGCAAAAGTCCTATACTCTATTCCTGCCACTGAGTCAACTAAAGGATATATCACTCTCTATGTAAAGTATATTGACTCTGGTGATACTATCTCAGAGACTAATGTTCGTGGTTTCCAAGCAAACGAGCAGTTGATCTGTGAGTCTGAATTGACTTTTGGCACAACTTTGATTGAGATTGGATCTCCCTTTGCTCAGTTGCTTCCTGTTGATGCAACCGCAGTTGCTGCTGTAGCATATATCAATGAAGGTATCTACTTTATTCGTGGACATTTTGTAAACGTCCCTAGCAGTTATATTATCCTTGATCAATATACGAATAACCCATCGTATAGAATTGGTCTAGAAGTCGCAGAATCTATCGTTACCCCAGAAGATGATACATCTCTAAACGATAACGCTGCAGGCACATCAAACTATTCAGCACCAGGTGGTCATAGATTTAAGATCTCTACTACACTGGTCAAGAAACCAATCGCCGATGAAACTGATAAAAACTTCATCGAATTAATTAGAATCCGTGATTCTAAGATTGAGCAACTTGTCAATACATCTGCATACTCACAACTTGAGAAATCACTTGCTCGTAGGACTTTTGAAGAGTCTGGTGATTATGTAATCGATACATTCGATGTTAAGTTGAGAGAGCATCGTAATGATGGATTTAACAATGGTGTATATTCAGCAGGTCAATCCTCTAGAGCAGGACAACCTGCATCAGAAGAATATGCAGCAATCGAGGTATCACCAGGTAGAGCATATATTAAAGGTTATAGGACAGAGTTTTTAACTCCACAATATGTTGACCTTAAGAAACCAAGAGACTTTGTTGGTATTCAGAATACTATCATTCCTCTAGAGTGGGGTCAATATCTAAAAGTATTTGGTGTATATGGGTGGCCTAACTTCACTGGTGAAGGTGTTAGTGATGCTTATCAAATTCTTGATCTGCAAGATGGATGGACAACCTCTACTAACAATAGTGTAACTGGTCAAAAAATCGGACGTGCTCGTTGTGTGCAACTACAGAAATCAGGAGCAGGTCTATTTGACATGTATCTGATGGACATCCAGTTATATACTGCTGTCAATTTTGTTGCAGGTAATACAACTGTTGCTGTTGGTGACAAACTTGTTGGACGTATCTCAGGTGCTACAGGATTTGTAACTGATGACTTCTCAGGACAGAGAGTGTCTATGGAGCAGGTATCAGGTACTTTCATTGACGGTGAAGTAATCACTAGAGATGGCAGAGTTGTTGGCACACTAGATGCTGTGCACACATATAAGATTACTGACGTAAGATCTGTTATTGGACGCAACGCCCAATCTGTTGTTAGTTTTGCTGCGAAACTGTTGCTTAATGATAGAGCAGTTATTAGAGGATCTTCTATTACAATCGATCAGGCAGGATCTCCTCCTAAAATTACAGGTACTAACGGATCTAAGTTTGAGCAAGATCTAAGACCTGGCGATGTTATTTCTCCTGACGGTCTATCATCTCCACAAGGTGAGAAGACTCTTGTTATCACAAAAGCAGTTAAGAATGCTATCAACCTAACAGCTGGAAACAATACAGGTGTTACACCATACGTTTTTGACTACCAAGCACAGACTGCTACTATTGATACTAGTCTAACTAAAGGATCTATTACAGACGGCACATATACTACAGTTGTTAGATATAGACCATATCTATATGGTCAGAATCAACCTTCTGGTCAGTTGTCTCAAGACTTACCTAAGAGGACAATCAAGTCTATTACTGACGAATCATTCTTTGTCTTTAGGACATTCGATAACAAAACTGTTGTATCAGGTGGTTTAACTGTTGCACTTCCAGAATCTGAGCAGTTTGCTGCACTGGATGATGACAACTATATTCTTACAATTCTTGCAGAATCTGGATCAGCATATTCAGTTGGTGACAACCTTGACATCGAGGCACTATCTGACGCACAGACATTGACAGTTACCTTTGGTGCTGACAGACAGTCCATTACTATTGACGGTCTTACAGGTGTTACCACAGTTAAACTAACTGCATTGGTATCTAAGAATATCGTTTCTAGAAAAATTAAAACTGCATCTAAGATGCGTGCTATGAAAGTCACTAGGACTTCTAAGCAACAAGATATTCAAAGATTCGGACTAAACTACGGAGGATTGTATGGCACAAGAATCGAAGACCCCGAGATCTCATTCGGTCTCAACGATGTATATAAACTCCACGCAGTCTATGAATCTGAAGATGACAACGCTCCCAAAATCCCTTACGTTGTCCTCTCAGAAGCAACCTTCTTTGCTCCTGGCACAGTTATCACTGGCGTTACATCAGGTGCAAGAGCAGTAGTTGTATCATTTATTAACGCAACTCTAAGACTTTATAACGTTGACCTAAACGGCACACAGTTTAATCCTGGCGAAACAATCAACGGTGAGGACAGTGATGGTAACGTATTGACTGCAACTATTGATGATGCTGACGGATCTGTTGAAAAAGGATCTAAGGTTATCACAAATCAGTATGAGTTAAATCAGTCACAAAATGCATTCTTCTATGACGTATCTCGTCTAATTAGAAAACCTGGCACTACTCCTCCAACCAGACAGATGATGGTAGTGTTTGACTACTTCATCCATGAAGCATCTGGTGATTACTTCTCTGGTCAATCATACACTGGTATTGACTTTGCTGATATCCCATCACCACTTCTCAAAGGATCTAGTAGGACTGTTAGAGACCAACTTGACTTCCGTCCTGCAGTTGGTGAATTGGCAACAGGACAAGGCACAGTCGGTAGTCCTTTTGAGGTGACTTGTGCAACTCTTGACTTTGATGCTAGACAATTCTCTACAACTGGTCAAGGTGCAGGTGCTGCAGCAGCAGCGACCCTGTTTGATATTCCTAAGGCAGAAACAGAATTCCGTTGTGACTTCGACTACTACCTACCTAGGACAGACAAACTATTCCTTACTCACGACAATGATCTACAGTTGATTGAGGGTATATCTTCAGAAGATCCTCAACCACCTGATAACATTCAGAGTGCTATGTGTTTGGCAACGCTCAAGCATAGAGCATTTATGTTTGATCCAGAGCGTGACTCCACAATCAATCAAGAAATCATTCGTCGTTATACGATGAAGGACATTGGTGACCTTGATAAACGTATCACTAATGTTGAGTATTATACTGCACTTTCTCTACTTGAGGTCAAGGCAGAAAATACCGCGTCTTACGATGAGAATGGTTTTGATAGACTTAAGAATGGATTCGTTGTTGATGACTTCTCTGACCATAAGATTGGTGACGTCAACAGTGCTGATTACAAGTGCTCTCTAGATTTCAAAGAAGGAATCATGAGACCTTCTCACTTTACTAACAACGTCCCACTCGGAATCAACAATACTAAATCAGTCAACGTCGTTACAACCCCTGCAAATATTTGCATGTTGCCATACGAAAACGTTGTTATCGTGGAGCAACCCTATGCATCAAGAAGTGAAAATGTTAACCCATTTAATGTATTTACTTTCATCGGTCGTATCGATCTTACACCTACATCAGATGACTGGCTCGAAACCAACAGACTCCCTGCCCGAGTAGAAAACATCGAGGGTGACTTTGCCTCTGTTGCTGCAGAGAATAACATTGACCCTAACACAGGTTTTGCACCTATCCAATGGGGTGGTTGGGAAACTAACTGGGTTGGAGAAAGTCTAGTTTCTACAGATACTATCATCAACAGGACTGGTAGTCACAGTGGTGGTGGTACTTGGGTCGGCACAAGACATCAAGGTCTTGAGTTTATCCATGAGAGACGCACATTTGAAATTAGAGAGAATCAATCTAGACAAGGTATTAGGACAAGAATCGTGCCTAAGATTGAGAGAAAATCAATGGGTGATTCTATCCTGTCACAAACTGCAGTGCCATGGATCAGATCTAGAAACCTTGCATTCGACGTTTATAGAATGAAACCAAGGACTCGTGTCTACTGTTTCTTCGATGGCGTTGATATTACTCCTTATATTACACCTAAAGTAATCGAGCTTAATAAGACTGGTAACAACAGTAATGTTAAGAATGAAGTTGTTACAACGATGGGAGCAAACGCATTCAACCAACCATCAGACAGCACTATTGATAACAGTAACCAAATCCCATTCGTGGTTGGTGAGACTGTTGTTGGTATTGAATCTGGCGTCAAGTTGAAAGTTGCAGCTGCAGATGACGAGTATGTGACTACTCCTTACGGCACAGGTGCTGCGACGTTGCCTACATCATATGCATCTAACACCAACCTTCTTAACGTTGACATCAACGAGATGGCATCTACCGCTAATGGTGAATTCCAAGGTAATATAAAAATTGGTGAGTTGCTTGTTGGACAAACATCTGGTGCTGCTGCCTACGTTAAAGATCGTCGTCTATTGACTGACAACGTTGGTAACTTTAAAGGAACATTCTTTATTCCTAATCCTAAGATTGACTCCAACCCACGTTGGGCAACAGGTACAAGGACTATTAGATTTACAACCAGTGCAACAAACGAAAGGACACCTGGCACAGTTGACTCATCTGCTGACGCAGAATACAGAGCAACAGGTACATTGCAGACTGTAAGAGAAAACATTCTTGCAATTCGTAATGCTGAGTTAGTCCGTGACACCGTTACTGATGAGAGGACAATCAACTCTACTAGATCTGAGACAAGACAGATTGGTTGGTATGACCCTCTTGCACAATCATTTATTGTGGATGAAGAAGGCGGTATCATGATCACTGGTGTTGAGATCTTCTTTAGGACTAAGGACTCCAACATTCCTATCTCTATGCAGATCAGGACAATGGAAAATGGATCTCCTACAAAAGATATCTTGCCTCTATCTGATATTACTATCAACGCTGCTGACGTTGAGGTATCAGAAAGTGCAGCGATCCCGACAAGGTTTACGTTTAGATCTCCTGTCTATATTAAACAATCGGTTGAATATTGTTTCGTCTTACTGTCTGACTCTAACGAATATCAAGTCTGGATATCCAGAATGGGTGACGTTGAGAAATCTGGTAACAGGACGATCTCAGAGCAACCATATGCAGGTGTGCTATTCAAATCACAAAACGCATCAACGTGGACTGCTGACCAATATGAGGATCTTAAGTTTACAATTTATAAAGCAGCATTCGATACTACTCTCGATGGCACCGTAACTCTTGAAAACGTTGAGATGGGTGAAACTAATGGTGGTTATACAAGACTACTTGATAACCCACTGGTTACTATCCAACCTGAGCAAGTATTGACTCTACCTGTTGCAGGTGGACCTTTTAGTTACACAGTTGGTGCTAGACTAACACAAAGTCCATCAGGTGCATCTGCTACTGTATCAGCATTTGACTCGACCTCAACTCCTAATGTCATCACTATTAATGATATCTCAGGTATTTGGTCTGCAGGTTTCTTAGATGCTAATAATAATGCATTCCAAGGAATCGTATCATCTCAAGCAACAGCAATCTTCCAGTTGTCTACAGTGTCTAATGGTGACTTCTCACCTAGACCTAATCCTGCAACAGGTACTGCAACAACTACAGTTGATATTATTACAGGATCTACATCCAACTCTACTGCAAGAGTTACAGCATACTATGCGACAGGTGATACTCTACCTGATGGTAATACTGCATCTAATCCTGTTTTATATGTAAATTATGTTGATAAAGACTTTGACCTCGCCGACACCCTTTCGGAGAATGGTGGCGTTGTTACTGCTACTATTACTTCAGTTGCCTATAGTGGAGACACAAGGAATATCTACCCTGTTTCGGCACCATCGTATCAGGCGAAGGATAGGAAGATCCTCGTGTATCACAAGAATCATTGCATGCACCAACGCACCAACAATGTTGATATAAGAGGCGTAATCTCAGAAGTCCCACCAACAACTCTGACGTCATCTCTATCAGCAGGTGCTACAAGTATTAACGTAGAGGCAGGTGCAGCATTCCATACACAAGTTAATGGACAAGCAATCGGTAACTTGAATCCTGGCTACCTCATGATTGGTAGTGAGATTATTCAATACTCTGCTATCTCTAGCGACGGTAAAGTTATTACAGTTGCTACATCTGGTAGAGGATCTAATACGACTGCTGACCAAGATCATCCTACTGGATCACAGGTCTTCTGTTACAACTTTGATGGTATTCCTCTTACAGAAATTAATAAAGTCCACGATAGTATTGGCGATCCATGGATGGATCATTACCTACTCAATACTACATCTGTTGCTAACAACGGTATTCGTGGTGGTGGTATCAATGCAATCGCTTCACAAAACTTCCAGTTTGAAACGTTGCGTCCATCGGTTGCCAATTTGGTATTCCCAGAAACCAGTATTGTTGCTCGTGTAAATACTACGTCGGGCACATCTGTTGGAGACGGCACGACGGTTGTTGATCAAGCGTCATTCGTTAACAATGGTACATATTATGATATCACTTTAAATACAGAGAATTATTTCACAACTCCTCAACTCATTTGCTCTAAGGTCAACGAAGACAACAAGTTGGGTGGTAACAAATCTATCTCTCTTGATTTAACACTTCATACGGATAATGCAAATGTGTCGCCGTATGTTGACCTAGATAGGACATCTCTTATTACTGTCAGCAACAGAATCAATCAATGGCCAGGCGGTCCTCAACCACTTGGTATCAACAGTTTGATTGAAGCAACTGCTGATGTATCTTTAGAACCTAGTGGAGATCAAAACGACGCCGTTTATCTCACTCGTATAGCAAACCTTGCTCAACTTTCACGCACACTTAAAATTGACTTTGGATGCTATAGACCACAAGGCACAGAGGTAAGAGTTTATATCAAGACTTATGAATCAGGAAGTGAAGTCGATCCAAATACAATCAACTTTGTAGAGGTGCAACCTAAAGGAAGCATCGCTGCCTCCGATGTATTTGAATTCAGAGATTATTCTTATGAAGCGGTCGGACTTAATTTCAATGCATTCCAAGTCAAGATTGTATTGAGGTCTAAGAATCAGGCAACCGTGCCTCAGGTAATCGACTTTAGGTCAACAGCACTCGCTACTTAAAGTACCTAAGCTTCGATCCCGAAAACCGACAAGCTGATTCTACTTATTATTTTGATACTTGTCAAGTATGGACATTAAAAATCTGATACCTGTTGATGGAAAAGAGGGTTGGTATCGTGATCCCCTGACAAATGCCATCATTAATAACAATAAATCCGAATACGAAAAATACATGAATGCCTACAACAAGCGGGCAAAAACTGAAGTCACGATAGAGACTTTACAAACTGAGGTTGATGAAGTAAAATCAGATCTGAAGGATATTAAGGGTCTACTCAAATCATTATTGGAGCTACAAAATGACAGCAACTAAAACTGAATCTCTTTCTAAGGAAGAGCTTCTTGATCAATTCAAGACACGTTATGGCAAACTAGTTGAAGAAAACAAAGAGCTAAGCGAAAAGATCCGCTCAAATGAGCAAACTGCACTGAAACTGTTGGGTGCAATCGAGACACTAGAATATCTCTCACCTGAGAAACTTGCTGCAACAACCGAGGTAACTGAGGACATAAATAACTCAGACGAATAGTGTGCTTTGCAAGGATCCTTAAGCAATGGCAAATAGAATACAACTAAGACGTGATGGTGCTCAGCAGTGGGCAAACATTAACCCGATCCTCGCCCAAGGTGAATTGGGTATTGAAATCGATACGTCTAGACTTAAAATCGGTGACGGTGTTACTCCGTGGAATAGTCTTCGCTATGAGCGACCACTAGAGACGGAAAGTAATACTGCGAACACTCTTGTAAAGAGAGATGCCGACGGTAATTTTGAGGCAGGTGCCATTACTGCTTCACTGGTGGGTAACTCCGCTACAGCAACTAGACTAGCAAACGCTAGACAGATCTCCCTTGGTGGTGACATGTCTGGTAGTGGTACGTTTGATGGATCCGCAAACTTAACCATTACTGCTGAGTTGAATTATCAACCAGGTCTACCACACTATGATCCTAATGATCTAGATGCTCAAGCACAATATACTAGATTAACTGTTGACTCTCGTGGTCGTATCGTGGATGGTGACAACCCCACGACTCTTGCTGCGTACGGTATTGCTGACGCTCAAGCTGCAGACACAGATCTACAGTCTATTGCAGACATGACCTCTTTCGGTCTGATGTCACGTCAGGCAGAAGGCACTATTACCACTAGGACTATTACAGGTGGTGCAGGTCGTATCATTGTCAATAATGGTAACGCACAGAGCAGTAACCCATTCATTGACCTTGCTGATACTACAGTTGTTATCGGTTACTACAACCCTACTGGTAACTTAGATACACCTCTAATTTCAGTTAATCTGCCAGATGACCAAACAGTCAATACAACTGAATTTACAGTTGACAGATATGGTCGTTTGACACAAGCACTTACCATTCCTATCGCTACTGCAAAGGAAGGAAGTGAAGATCCAGTATTTGATAACGCAACATCTTACTCAAGAAATGATAAGGTCAAGAACTCAAGTAATCGCTTGTATCAGGCTATCCTTGATATCAACTCTGGAGGCGGTGAGCCTACACACACCGACACCTCCGACACAGGGTCTTGGAGATATCTGGGAACTGCTGTAAGTCCACAAAAAGGTCTTGCATCATTTAACCAAGAAGATTTCGACGTCACATCGTGGAATCCTGCCTCGCAGTATGAGGGAGGATTTGTTAGCATTGCAGAGAATGCAGTTGACAATAATCAACTACAAAACAATCGCGTCTCGTTTGCTGACGGAAACACAAAAGAAGATTTTGAGTTAGATAGCGAGTTAACTGCAACTACTGGTTATCGAGGTTTTAATTACTTAAATTATGTTAAAGTTAACAATACTTCGGGGTCTCTTTTATTCAGTGCTAATAATACTGGTGACTCTGGTAGTGGAGAGGTTGATATTAATGTAAGGTCATACTTTAGTGACCCTGACATTACACTCGACGGTGCCGTAAATCAGAAACTAGACAAGACTGGTGACGGTGATCTTACTTTCCAACACACACAAAACACTGCAAACAATCGCACTCTGTTAATCAATGCGACTAATGCAGGTAGTGGTAATGCACTTATTAACATTACTGCTGAAAATGATATTACTATCAGTGCCACCAACGTTGCCAACAGAGTCAACGTAGAGGACTTCCATTTCCAAGATAACGTCATTTCGACAACCAACTCAACGTTGATTATCGATCCTAATGACGATGATGGTGCAACTGGTCTAGTTAGAGTCCGTGGTGATCTTCAAGTTGACGGCACCACAACTACTGTAAATTCAACTACATTAACTGTCCAAGATCCTATCATCACACTTGGTGGAGAGGATACTCTTACAACAGATGACAATCTGGATCGTGGTGTAGAATTCAGATATTATGATTCGCAAGAAAGATTCGGTTTCTTCGGGTGGGACGAGGATTATGCAGACTCTAACATATGGTCTGGCACTGGCGGGTATCGCTTCCTCTACAATGCCACCAACTCGTCTGAAACATTTACTGGGACTGACGCTGCTATCATTGGTGGTAACCTCAGACTCACAACCAACACAAACTCATCCTCAACCACTACAGGTACGCTAGTCGTAACTGGTGGTGCAGGTATTTCTGCTAATGTATACATTGGTGGCACACTTGATGTTGCCCAAGATGTAGACATTAATAGTGGAGAGATGACCGTTACTGCATCTAACGGTAACATCTATACACAAGGTGACTTGCAGGTAGACAGCAACGTTACTCTTGGCACAGATGCAAACGATACTGTTACTGTAAACTCTGACTCGACATTTGAAGATGACGTCAGAATTGTCGGTCCTAATACAGTATTTTCTATCACAGACGGCACTGCCGAAAAATTTGTCATCGATAGTGACAACGGAAATATTCACAGTGATGGCACCCTTGATGTTGATAGTGGTGTTACATTCAACAGCACACTTGATGTAGATGCTGCTGTCACCTTTAACAGCACTCTGGATGTAGACGACGATTCAGTATTCCATAATGACATCACTCTTGATACTACTGGTAAGTATTTCAAGATTACTAATGGCACAGATGATAAGTTTACCGTCCTATCTACAAACGGTAATACTGACATCAGAGGCACACTTACTGTTGGATCTGCTGTAACATTTGAGAATAATCTACAAGTAGATGGAAACATTACACTCGGTAATGCTTCTACTGATATTCTTACTATCAACAGTGACACAACAATCACAGATAATCTTACAGTTAATCAAGCGGTAGATTTTGATTCTACTCTTAATGTAGATCAGGCAGTTGATTTCAACTCAACTCTTACAGTTGATGGCACAACTACGATCTATGATTCTGTAATCATTCAGTCTGATAACGAAGTATTTAATATCAACAATGCATCTGGTCAAATCCAATTTGCAGTTGATAGCGACAATGGTAATACAATAATTGGTCGTGTTGGTCAGGGCACAGGTACACTGACTGTCCACGGTGACGCAACTTTCAACGACAATACACAGTTTACTGACAACGTAACTATCGGTAATGCAAACACCGATACTCTTACAGTCAATAGCAACACAACTCTAACTGACGACGTTAGAATTAATGGGTCACTAATTGTTGACACGAATGCTACAATAGAAGGTAACCTGACTGTTAACGGCACAACAAGCACAGTTAACTCTACTGTTGTAACGTTAGACGATCCTATTATCACTTTAGGTGGTGACACTGCTCCTAGCACTAATGATGCTAAGGATCGTGGTGTTGAGTTTAGGTATTACGATTCACAAGCAAGACTAGGATTCTTTGGTTGGGATAACTCTGCAGGAAGATATGCACTTTATCATGCTGCTACTAATTCTTCAGAGGCATTCGCAGGCACAAGATCTGGTCTAGATGCAGGATCATTAAAACTATTTGATACAACAAATGCGACAAACTCTGCTACTGGGACTCTCATCGTTGGGGGCGGTGTTGGTATTGGATTGGATCTCTACGTTGGAGACGATCTCGTCGTCACAGACGATGGATCATTTGGTGGAGATGTCAGTATCACTGGCACGCTCGATGTAACCAATGACTTTGCAGTAAACACTACTAAGTTTACTGTTGCGTCTTCCACAGGTAACACCGTTGTCCAAGGCACATTACAAGTTGATGGAAACACAACTATTGGTAATGCTTCTGGGGACGCACATGTAATTACTGGTGGAGTCACATTCAACCAAGCGATTATCTCAACAGACATCACTGCCGATAACATTAAGATCGGTGTTGATGGATCTAGTGAAATCTCTACTACTTCTGGAAATCTAATTTTAGATTCAGATGGTGGCACAGTTAATATCACAGATAATGCTGACGTAGATGGAAACTTAAATGTTGACGGCAATACTCAAATCGATGGCACTCTTACTGTTGATGGCAATGCTACTATTGGCAACCAGTCAGGAGATAACCACACCGTTACTGGCACGGTTACATTTAACCAAGCAATCACCAGTACAGACATCACCGCCGACGCCATCAAGATCGGGGTCGATGCTGACAATGAGATTAGTACCACAACTGGTAACCTTGTCCTAGATTCTGCTGATGGTAAAGTCCATATCACAGACAATGCTGAGGTAGATGGTAACTTACAAGTTGATGGTAATTCAACATTAGGTGATGGAAGCAGCGACACATTAACTGTCAATGCAACATCTACATTTAATGCTCCGATCACATCTACAGACATCACTGCTGATAACATTCAGATCGGTGTTAGTGGATCCTCTGAGATTGATACCGCTCTAGGTAACTTAACTATTGACTCTGCAACTGGTGAAACCATTGTAGATGACAACTTGACTGTCAATGGCACAGCAGATATCAATCAGTTGACTACAATCACTGATGGTTTGGTAGTCAAGGCAGATAATAAGCAAGTAAGAATTCAGACCGCAGGTGGTCTAGACAAAGTTACTATTGATACTGACAATGGTAATACAGATATTCAAGGCACACTTAATGTAGAGGGTGCCACAACTATTGACGATACTTTCAATGTCACTCAAGCAACTGATCTTGATAGCACTCTAAACGTAGATGGTGCAGCGACATTCCAAGATAACGTTACAATTAACGCTGATAATAAGTCATTCATTATCCAGAATAATTCTGGTGTAGATAAGTTTACAGTAGATACAGATAACGGAAACACAGTAACTCAGGGTAACCTAACTGTTACAGGCACAACAACTCTTGTTGATAACATTACTGCACAGGCAAGATTGGATCTCACTAAGAATGAGAATCCTACATCTCTGACTGGTAATGCACCGTTGATGATTCCTAACGGTGGTATGACTGTTGCAGAGGATGCCTTTATTGGTCAGACTCTAAAACTAGGACCTAACGCTGCTGAGACAATCACTCTTGTAGGTGCTACTGGTAACGCAACTATCGGAGGCACATTGGGTGTCACTGGTATCACTACTCTTACTACTCTAAACTTAGGAAGTATCACATCTACTGGTGCTGCAAACATCGGTGGTAGTTTGATTATCAACACCGATAAGTTTACGGTTTCATCTACAACTGGTAACACTGACATTGCAGGCACATTGAATGTCGATGGTCGTGTGATTATTGATGACACCTTGAATGTTACACAGGGTGTTGACTTTGACAGCACAATGAATGTAGATGGTAATTCCACATTCAATGGCACGATTACTCAGAATAGCACTTCACTCTTCAAAGATGATGTTGTTTTAAGAGGATCTACCAAGACACTTAAGTTGCAAAATGGTAGTGGCACAACTAAAGTTGAGTTACAATCTACTTCTGGTAACGTTACTGCAGCAGGTCTTACAACCACTAACTCACTTGAGGTCGTAACTAACACCTCCATCGGAGGCACACTTGGTGTAACAGGACAGATCACTGGTGATGTAACTGGTGACCTAACAGGTACTGCTGACAAGGCAAACCTTGCTGACATCACAGATACCACAACATCTAACCTTACATACTTCCCAACATTCGTATCTACAAATAACGGATACACTGAATTACGCACAGACTCTACTAACCTTACATATAACCCATCTACAAACAGACTAACTGTTGAAAACTTCAGATCAACCACTGACTTTGAAGTCCAAGGTAACTTGAATATCACAGGTAATATTACCTTCGGTCAGTCACAGGTTGGTAGTATTGCAAACCATGACACTGATGCACTTACTGAAGGGTCAACTAACCTTTACTTCACAAACGAAAGAGTTGACGACAGAGTTAATGATCTGATCACTGGTGGCACAGGTATTACTGCAACATACGATGATGCAGGTAACATTCTAACCTTGAGTGCTACACAGGCAGACATCAATACTGACAACATCACAGAGGGATCCACTAACCTCTTTACCACTGCTGCACGATCAAGGACACACTTTACCTACGGAACGGGTATCGAGTTGTCTGGCAGTGGTCAGTTGTCAGTTACACAAGCAGACATCAATACTGATAATGTTACTGAGGGATCTACAAATCTCTTTATCACTGCTGCTCGCACTAGAGGACATCTAAGTGCAAGTGGTGATCTGTCATATAACAGTAGCACAGGTGACTTTAGTGTAACTACATTTAAGACTGCTGATGCTCGTGGATCAGTCAGTGCAAGTGGTGATCTTTCTTACAACTCATCAACTGGTGTATTCTCATATACTCAGTCTGATACTGACGGTGTTAGCGAAGGATCTACTAATCTTTACTTTACTAATGCTCGTGCAGATGCAAGAGTTAACCTACAGACAGGTGCTAACCTAGACCTTTCTTCTAAGGACACTGGGGATCTTGCTGAAGGATCTAACCTTTACTACACAGATGCAAGAGCAGATACAAGAATTAATTTACAGACAGGTGCAAATCTTGATCTCTCATCTAAGGACACAGGCGATCTTGCTGAAGGATCTAACCTCTACTATACAGACGCAAGGGCAGACGCTCGCGTTACAGCAGGTATCACTGGAAAACTTGATGCTTCTGCAGTCAGTACATTTGGTGGCACCCTCATTGATGATGCTGACGCTGCTGCAGCAAGGACAACCCTTGGACTGGCAACTGTAGCATCTACAGGTGCATATGGTGATCTATCTGGCACACCTTCTCTTGGTGCTGTTGCCACATCTAATGATTATGATGACCTAAGCAACAAACCTACATTATTCTCTGGTAACTATGCAGACCTAAGTGGTAAACCTACATTATTCTCTGGTGATTATGATGACCTAACCAACAAACCTACATTGGGTACTGCTGCTGCAACCGCAGCAACTGCATATGCAACTGCTGCACAGGGATCTAAGGCAGACGCTAACGATACTGACATAGATGACATCTATACTCAGTTGGTTGCGATTGGTAATGACAACTCTATCACTACAGTCGCACAACTTAAGACTGCATTACTCGCACTAGCAAGAAGTTAATTAAATGGCACAACCTAATTCTAAAGCTACTCTCAAAGAATATTGTCTCCGTAGACTGGGTAAACCAGTCTTGGAGATTAACGTGTCTGACGATCAGGTTGATGACGCTATTGACTATACCTTACAGAAGTTTCAACAGTATCACTATGATGGTGCTGAGCGTTGCTATCTAAAGCATAAGGTTACACAGGATGTAATTGACAGATCTGAATCTAATACAACCTCTACCTCCAAAGCAGGAAACGATTCATGGACAGAGGGTAATGGTTATATTGAAATTCCAGATCATATCCTATCTGTAGAAGGTATCTTCTCTTTCACAGATAAGGGCACATCAAACATGTTTGATATTAGATATCAGATGCGTTTGAATGACTTGTATGATTTTACATCTACACAGTTTTATCATTACTATATGATACAACAACACCTTTCTACCATTGACTTTTTGTTAGAAGGTATTAAACCAGTAAGATATCATGCAGTGCAAGATAGATTATATCTAGATTTTGACTGGCCACAGGATGCACAGTTGGATCAGTATATTGTTATCAAAGCATGGAGAGCATTAGATCCTGTAACGTGGACAGAGATATACAATCAGATGTGGGTTAAAGATTATGCCTCTGCTAAGATTAAGAAACAGTGGGGACAGAATCTAACTAAATTCCAAGGAGTGCAGATGCCAGGTGGTGTCACTCTTAATGGTGAAATGATTTACAATGATGCAGTAGAAGAGTTGAAAAATCTAGATGAGCAACTACGCACCACTTGGGAAACACCACCTCTAGACATGATAGGATAACATGGCTACCAATTCTTTCTTCACACAAGGCACTACAGGAGAGCAAGATCTCGTTGGAAATCTTGTTGTCGAGCAAATTAAGATGTTTGGTAAGGATGTGTATTACATCCCTAGGACTCTTGTGAAGAATGATTCTGTCTTTGGTGAAGATACATTAAGTCAGTTTAACGGTGCATTTCTTATAGAAGCATACATTGAAGATGCCTCAGGATTCCGTGGCGACGGTGATATGTTTAGTAAATTTGGTGTAAGGATATCTGACCAAGTTACTTTTATTATCTCACGCACAAGATTTACAGAAGCAGTGGATGATAACGCACAACTAATTGTAGAGGGTAGACCAAATGAAGGTGATCTAATTCACTTTCCTTTAGCAAATAAAACTTTTGAGATCCAATTCGTAGAGCACGAAGTGCCTTTCTACCAGTTAGGTAAAGTGCACGTTTGGGGATTACGTTGTGAGCTCTTCGAGTACAGCGACGAGGACTTCGATACTGGTGTTGCTGCTGTAGATGCGATAGAAGTAGACTTCTCTAACGCAGTTACTGTCAACTTTGCAGCAGGTGGTAGTGGTGACTTTACAGTTGGTGAGATCGTTGCAGGTGGCACATCTAATGTCACAGCAGAGGTTAAGTCTTGGGATTCATCAAACAGACAACTGCAGGTCTACAACAGATCAGGTATATTTACGATCCCCGAAACTGTTACTGGCCAGACATCAAGTGCTGCATGGACAACTGCATCCTACAATACAATAAATAATGTGAATAGTGAATTCGATCAGAATTTTGCCTTAGAGACTACTGCTGATGGAGTCATTGACTTTACTGAAAGCAATCCATTCGGTGAATTCGGTAACAAAGGGACTACAATCTAATGTTAGGCACATACTCATATCACGAAATCTTTAAGAAGACAGTTGTCGGATTCGGCACACTGTTTAATAACATAGAGCTTCGTCGCACATCTGGATCTAAAACTGAGGTTATGAAAGTGCCTCTTGCTTATGGTCCTAAACAAAAGTTTCTTGCTCGTCTTGCACAACTAGGAGATCTGACAACAAAGGATAGGACACAGATCACACTACCTAGAATATCATTTGAAATTCAAGCAATAGCATACGACTCTACAAGAAAATTATCACCTACCTCATACATAAGACATACAACAGGAGATAAAACCAATAAAGGTTTTATGCCAATCCCATATAATGTTAACTTTGAGTTGGCGATCCTATCTAAAAACCAAGATGATGCTCTCCAAATCCTAGAGCAGATTCTTCCTCACTTCCAACCTAGTTTCAATATTACTATGAATCTAGTTGCTGAGTTGGGAGAAAAGAGAGATTATCCAGTCACACTTTTGAGCGTTGACTACGATGATCAATACGAAGGTGACTATGATACACGTCGCACATTGATATATACGTTACAGTTTGTCGCAAAGACTTACTTATACGGACCTATCAGCGACAAGTCTGGTGAGCTTATCACTAAGGCGATTGTTGATTATGCAACCGATAGTAAGGTTACCGCTCCTAGAGAGGTGCGTTACACAGTTGAGCCTGATCCTGCTAACGCAGATCCAGATGACAACTTCGGATTTAATGAGCTTTATAGTGAGTTTACAGATGGAAAATCAAGAAACCCAACGACAGGAGCAGACGAGTAAGTTTGATGGAATCTCTGATGCATTAGACATCGAGACAGACATCATGCCTATCGAGAAACCTGCAGTAGAAAAGGTAGAGGAGATTGTAACCTCAACTAAAGCACAGCTCAAAAAAGATTATGAATACACTCGTGGAAATCTATACTCTCTAATTGAGAAAGGACAAGAGGCAGTAGACGGTATCCTTGAGTTAGCACAGGAATCTGACCAACCTCGTGCGTTTGAAGTAGCAGGTCAACTTATCAAACATGTCGGCGACGTTGCTGACAAGTTGGTAGACCTACAAAAGAAAGTTGCAGACATAGAAGCACCTAAGAAGAAAGAAGTAAATACCACAAACAATACTATGTTTGTAGGTAGCACTGCTGACCTGGCAAAGTTTCTAAAGCAGCAACGAGATAAATAGAAAGTATAGGAGAATCTTTACCCCATGTCAGTACTTAATGTAATCGACACCCAAACTATCACTGCAAGTCAGTCTGGCTATGTCGTGGTGAAATCTGGTGTCCTTCGCGTCCTTGCGACGTCAGCGTCTTCAATCCAAGTAGATGCAGGACCTGCTATCACTTTGGTAGCAAATGAGTCACTACTAATCTCATGTGGTAAGGCAAAATCTGCTAAGATTGCAGTAGCGACTGACGCTGCAGCAATGGTAGTTACTGCCGAAGGATTTTCTGGTGGTGGACGTCACACCTTTAGTGTTGGCGATTTCATCCAAACAGTTGACGGTGGTGACACTGATGGATTTACTTCTGACTTTGAGTCAGCAGCAGCATCAGGTAAGAAAGTTACTGCTGTTACAGCATCTACTATCACAACTGATTATGATTCATCAGCAGCAAGTGGTAACTACACTCTCAGTGCAGCAGACGCAACTGCAGGCACTGTGCCACTCATCCAAAGGACAGTTAAACTCACAGCAGGATCTGCCAACGTTATCGTCGAGCAAGTCCAAATCGTCGGAGGCTAACACATGCCCGCCGTCTCCAAAAAACAACAAAGATTCTTCGGGATGGTTAGACAAGCTCAAAAAGAGGGTCAGGCGAAAGCTTCCTCACCTGAGGTTGCCAGAGTTGCTGCCAGTATAAAAAAATCTGATGCTAAAGATTTTGCATCCACTAAACACAAAGGTTTGCCTGAGAAAAAAATGAAAAAGGAAGATTACAAGTATCCTCTATATGCACCTGCTCACAAGGTGGATGAGTTTCATGCAAACAAAATTAAGTTGGATGAAGAAGAATACGATCATTACAGAGACAAGCAATTAGAAAGAGGCACATGGAAAGGAGGTGGTGGAAGACCTTCTACAGGTGGAGGAAATAAATCCAAAGGTAAAACTGTACTTCAGAAACAAGCAGAGAAGAAGTATGGCAAAGGTAAATCAGCATTAGACATGGTAAAAGCAGACATCATCGCCAAGCACGGCAAAGGTGCAATTATGGACACCTCTAAGAAAAAGAATGAAGAGGTGGAGATTGATGAAGCAAAGGTCGATATGAAGACCCCAGACTATAAGAGAGCAACCGTTAGAGATAAGAGATACGGTAATCCACATAAGTCTTTTGCATTGGGTGGTGGTATCAGAAAAGATAGAAGAGCAGATCACGAAGCAAGACGTGGTGTAAAAACTAAAGGCAGACCAAAGAATCCACATACAGTTGATGAGGAAGTAATCAACGAGAGAGGTGACTTTTGGCATCCTGATCCAGAGAAGGATAAGAAACTTGGAGGACCTGGTGCAAACCAACGTGCTCGTGAAGATCGTGCTGCAGCATCTAAACCAAAGGAAGATCCTAAGAAACTTCGTAAGGGTGAGTCCTACATGGATTACGCTAAGCGTCAACCAGGTTACAAAGCACCTGCTAAGAAGAAGTCTCTATTAAGTCGTCTTCTTAAGAAAGAAGAATTTGTTGATGAAGCAGCATATACAGGACCTGACAAGAAAGACAGAGCAGTTATCAAGAAGATGGATAACAAAAAATTTGCTGCCAAACTAGCAGACTATGAAAAGAATATGGATCCTAAGAAACGTCAGGCACTTAAGGACAAAGCAACCAAGGGTATGAAGTTTACTCATGAAGAAGCATTGAGTGAGATAACTGCAAAGGAAAGATTCAAGAGAGATGCAGGTGCTATTGCTAAGAAGAAGATGCGTAACAAAGAGCACAACAAGTATGTCAATTTTCTAGACGTTGATGAAGCAAATGTAAGACAGAGGAGAAGTCCTGGTCTACAGTTGAGTCAGAGAGATGTTGCTCTTAACTTGATTGAAAAACTTAAGATGTCTCGTAAAGAATACGCTAAGATTCATAAAGACTTCAAGAGTGATGATCCTAAGAAACCTAGGACTACAAAGTATGTGCCAGGCAAAGGCACAGTTTCTATGCCAGTAGAATTGACTGATGAGTTGCATCCTAATCTTAAGAAGATTGATGCTGTAAACAAAGCAAGGGTTGCAAAGAGATCAGCAGAGGCTAAGGCAGAGAAAGAAAAGAAAGATAAGTCTGCTGCTGACTTCCAAGCACATAAAAAATCCGAGTTGGCAAAAGGCAAGAAACCTCACCAAGCACTTGACTCTTGGCAGAAAAAGAAGATGCAGAAAGAAGAGGTTAATGAAGGTAAAATTGGTGGTGCAAACACTTTAATTAGACAAGGTGTTAAACTTGGTGGAAAGAAAGGCGGTAAAGCAGTTAAGAAAGTAACCACTGCCACCACTGAAGTAGGCAAAGAAGTAGCAAAAGATGCAGTAAAAGGTAAACCAGGTGCAGGTAAAA
>NZ_RMVE01000007.1 GCF_003865345.1 Nonlabens xiamenensis
TTTCCAACCAAACTTTTCTGCAAAAAAATTAAAGTTTTTTTAAACCCAATTCTCAATTACCTCATTTCCAATACCAAACACAAAAAGTTTTTTTTAGCCTTTACCCCTTACCCCTCAAGAACCTGATCAGACTCCGCAATAGCCCACACAACAAACCCTAGAATAAATACACGCATCAATACTTTCGCGAAAGCGATCAATCTATACGTAGAAAGAAATGGATCATGCTGTCGGTAGTTGGAAATAAAAGGTGGAACCTTCATTTTCCTCACTGAAAACTTTAATGGTCGATTCGTGTAACTCCAGAATCTTTTTTACAATAGCCAACCCAAGACCTGCTCCATTTTTAGCAAAACCCTCGCTGGTTTGCTTGAATCTTTCAAAAATCGTAGACTGCATTTCAGGAGCGATGCCTATACCAGAGTCGTTGACTTTAACGGAGCAATAACCGGCTTTTGTTTCCAGTTGTATGGTTATTCGACCATTTTCAGGAGTGAACTTAAGGGCATTGTCCAACAGGTTCTGAAGGGCTCTCTCAATCAAGCTTATATCAGCGCGCACCAAAATATTCTTATTGTCTGCTACCTCCAGACGGAGATCTATATTCTTTTCGGTGGCGAGTATCTGGTATTTGGACACCAAATCCAAACACAGATCCGTGATAGAGAATTGCTCGATCAATGGTTCTATCTGTTTGGCCTCAAGTTTTGAATATTCAAAAAGTTGTTCCACTAAACCGGTGAGCTTATCAGTATTGGAGCTGATGACTGCAAGGTATTTTTGTTGTTCCTCTACGGACAATGTATCGGATTTTTCTTGAAGGGTTTCGGCATAGCCTTTAAGTATAGCCAGCGGAGTACGTAAGTCATGGGATACATTGGCAATTAACTGCCGGCGCAATTCATCTACACTTTTTATTTCTTCTAAATTGGCATTGATGGTGTCTGCCATATCATTAAAGGTATGTGCGACCACGGCGATATTTGTTTTTTCGGGATGCTCTATCCTAGCGCTGAGATCGCCTTCTTTAAATCGACGGGCTGCCAGTGTGATTTTCCTAAGGTTCTTTGTTAAAAACCAAATGGCTCCCAATCCAATGAGCAACGTGAATAAAGTGGTCAGTCCAATGGCTCCAAGGCCAAAACTCTTGATGTATTTACCGAATATATTAGCGCTAGCGGTTTGGTAAACCTCACCAGACAATATTATATATATGTAACCAGACCGACCTTGATCGGTGAAAGGTGCAGCGGAAAATATCTTCTGTTCCTGTGGATCTCTGGGATCATCCCCCAGATAAAAACCAGTTCCATTACTAGCCAAAAAATCGCTGATGGGTGTGGTATTCACATATTTGGTCGGTTCGCCTGGGTTATGATCCAATACGACAGAGTAAAGCACCTCACCGTCATCGGCCAGCATATACACCTCTATACTGCGATTGACCGCCATCATATCATGCATCAAATCTCCAAAGACCGCCTTATTGACGCTTCCATCCTCTAGGAATGGTCTGGCTTCTGCAAATTTTTCATCAATTAAGTGTTGGGCTAGTGGTGCATTGATCTCTTGTTGGGTAGCCAGATGATGCTGGTTGGAAAAATGATTTGTGATCAATATATAGGATACTGCCATTCCCAAAATAAGCAGTGAAAGAGCAACCCATAATTTAAAAACCAATCTAGGTGTCAGGGTGGCTGAAGTCTTGCGGCTCATATTAAATCTCTTCATTAAAACGATATCCTATACCCCAAGTGGTCAATATATATATAGGATGTGACATATCGGGCTCAATTTTAGCACGTAGTCGATTGACATGGGAATTCACGGTGTGTTCATATCCTGAGAAATTATACCCCCAGATGATGTCTAACATTTCGGAACGACTATAACTGCGACCAGGATGGGTTCCCAACAGCACGAGCAAATCAAACTCTTTGGGTGAAAGTTCTATTTTTTTGTCGTTGAGAGTGACCCGCCTCATTTCCACATTAATTTTCAGGTCCCCAAAATCCAATTGAGAATGATCTGAGGAGCCAGTGGTTTTTTTCTCACTCCTTCTCATGACTGCCTTGGCACGTGCTTTCAATTCGCGAATCGAAAAAGGCTTGGTGATATAGTCATCCGCACCGATTTCCAGCCCCAGGACTTTATCTATCTCTTCGCTCTTTGCGGTCACCATGATCACTGGTGTATCTTTTTTCTTTCTGAGTTCTCGGCATACTTCTACTCCATTGATTTCAGGAATGGAGAGATCCAGAAGAATGAGGTCATAATCGTTAGACAAAGCTTTATCTAATGCCGATTTACCATCATTTACACTTTCCACATCCGCGTTGAGATCCTTCATATGGATTTCGAGCAAATCGACGATATCTAAGTCGTCCTCCACAATGAGTATTTTATTTTCCATATTCACAAAGCAAGGAAAAGCCTATCACAAAAAGGTCACGAGATGTCTCAAAAAGTTGATCTCATGGTTATCCCCTTGAGATATGATAAGGGTTAGTTTGTACTGTAAACATAAAACAATTAATCATGAAAACTTACATTTCCCTTTTCGCTATGGCTATCCTACTATTTTCTGGATGCTCGAGCGATGATGATGCTGGTGAGCGAAATACCACATCCAATCTTAATCTAAATATCGACAAATTGGAAGACCTAGGACCCAATTATGCTTATGAAGGCTGGGTGATGGTTAATGGGTCGCCCGTTACCACTGGAACTTTTACTGTAGATGGTAACGGTAATTTGAGCCAAACCAGTTTTCCAGTCGACACTGAAACCTTGGAAGCAGCGACAGCCTTTATTTTAACTATTGAGCCTAGTCCAGATCCAGATCCTGCACCTGCCGCTAGCAAGTATTTGGCTGGAGAATTCACTAATAGTACAGCTAGTATTTCTACCAACTTCGGTCCTGCTCCCGGTGACTTTTCCAATGCAGCTGGATCGTTCTTTTTACGCACTCCCACCGATGAAACAGGAATGAACAATGGAAATGACACTAGTGGTGTTTGGTTTGGATTACCAGGCATGCCTCCCTCTGCAGATTTTGTTCTTCCAACCCTTCCTGAAGGATGGATTTATGAAGGCTGGGTTGTGGGTGATACAGGTGCTTTGTCTACAGGAACCTTTACAGATTTTGGTGCACGTGACAGCAGCAACGGCTTTTCTGGAACACAGAACAATGCAGGACCGCCAGTACCAGGAGAAGATTTCTTCAATAACCTACCCGCCGGAGAACCTTCCCCATTTTTGGTTCCTGGACGCAATGTTGTGATCACGGTGGAACCGGTACCAGACAACTCTCCTGCCCCATTCACTTTGAAGCCATTGGCCAAAATAGCCAACTCTGATACCGCGCCATCGGCTCAAAGCTTTGACAACAATGTCACCAACACTTTTCCCACAGGTACAGTTTCAAGATAGTTTTTTGGTTGGTTAGTTTGGAAAGCGCTCGATGAACAATGGTCCATCGAGCGTTTTTTTATTGGGGGTCAATGTCTAATAGAAATCAACGCTTTTAGTATGAATAGAGTTAAAGATTCTTTCAGTGAAAAGAGGTAGAAGTAAGTGAATAAATGAAAAGGTAAGCCCGAAAAGAAACTCATTTCACAAAGATGACGGAGTTCAAATGATCCCCATCTCCAAACTCACAAGTCTCATTGGTAGGATCCATTATCCAATTTCCGTCAACAATGAATTTATATTGATATTTTTCATAGGATAAGGGTACCTGAACAGTCCAATAATCTCCCTGCCTGTTCATAGGTTTCTTATTGTGTTGCCAGTTTGAGAATCCGCCGGCAAGAAACACTTCTTGATAAGCTTTATCCTATAAACGGAATTCGACAGCTTTCATTTTAGTGATAAGACTGTTGTATTCTCCGTACTCATTGGGAACCTTCAAGGCAATTTTTAGTCTTTTACCTTCCAATAGGGTTTTCATGATGATACCATGTCTCTTTCTTTTAAAAGTTAGAGAGTCTGTAGCACGGTCGGTGAGATAGATTTGATCAATTCGATTGCCTTTGCGGTCAGTTTCAAAAAGGGTGATTTGTTTCAGGAAAAAATCAATGTAGACCTCAAAGCCCTTCAGGTTATAGTATCCTAGAATTCCATTGATCTTAGATCGGGTAACACGCTCAATATGACTGAGGTTGATCAGGTCTGCATAATTTAGAGTCCATTTCAAAACCATCGATCAGTAGTTGGTTGATATTAGCTTCCCTTACATAGCTTAATTCTTTATTGATCGAGAAGGCTCCTTTTGACCCTGAGCCATTCCCATAAATACGTTTATTAAGTACCATCGCGAGGAACCAGTATCAATAATAAAAGGTCCGGTAGCTCCATTGACAGAGGCTATGACTGTAATTAAGTTACCCTTTAATTCAAAAGGCATACGAACTGTATGTTCACTCAGCTTTTCAGCGGAAGGGAAGCTTACGGGTGTGTCTAGCGGAATAATGTCAGTCGCACGGGTAGTATGAACCGCCAACAGCAGACAAAGTAAAGTCAGGTATTTCACGAGTCTAAAGTCTTGGTTACACATAACGACCTGAACATAGGCGATTTGTTACATGCAATATACTAAGAAAGTTACTGATCCCGCTTCTTGACCTGGTATGGGTGTTTAAGAAACGCTTTCGCGAAAGCGTAACCTTGAGCATAATTTCGTCTGAAAAATTCAATGGCGATATGAGCCAGAACGGCACAACCGGCTAACATAGCAAATAATGGGAGTAACGAGTCGGTGAGGTAGTGGGCGACAAACCAACTCGCCAGGGAACCGAAAATCATACTAATTGCCCCAACAAATGCACTTGCACTTCCTGCCCTTTTGGTAAACGGATTAAGGGATAAGGCGGTAACATTGGGGTTTTGAAAACCAATAAGCGTCATCATACAGAATAAAGTTGGATAGATCATCCAGAATGAGTCTCCATCTTCAAGGATATAGATAAAGCCAATAACGCTGACCAGCACCAATAGCGTACTCACTACATAGGTAATTTGGAAAGTAGTAAAGCGGATTAGAAAAAGACGATTGATCTGGCTGCCCGCGATCAATCCTGCAGCATTGCTCCCAAAAATGTATCCAAAACTTTCCTGACTCATTCCAAAAAAGTCCAAAAAAATAAAGGGTGCTGCCGCTACATAACCCAATAACATACCGATCACAAAACCTCTTGCCGTTGAAAAAAGAAAGAAGTCATGATTTCTATAAATACCCCAATACTCGCGTAAGACAGGTATGGGGTGCAAAGGGGCTGCGGGATTGGGCCGCGTGCTTTCAGGGAGCAAAAAGACCACATTAAATAACATCAGAGAGGCAAATCCGGCCAGTCCATAAAATATCATCTCCCAATGGTAATGCGCAATTACATAACCGCCAATGGTAGGTGCAATAATAGGAGCAATTCCCATAATCAGCATTAGTGTGGAGAGAACGTCGGCAACTTTATCCTCATCAAAAAGGTCCCTTACAATCGCCTTACTCGCCACCATTCCAGCACATGCGCCGAGGGAAGTGAAAAATCTCAAGGTGGCCAATGAAAGTACATCCCAGGCAAAGGCACTTAACAAACTTGTAGAAATATAAAGTATCAGACCAAAGATCAATGGTTTCCTGCGACCAAAACGATCCATAAGCGGCCCGTACGCCAGCTGTCCCAAACCAATTCCTATAAAATAAGTGGTAAGAGTAAGACCGATGGCACTGGTATCCACCTTAAAATCACCCGCTATCTGTTTAAAGGCGGGTAAGTAAGCATCGATAGAAAAGGGTCCTACGGCAATCAATAAGCCTAAGATCAAGATGATACCGACTCTACGGCCCTTACTCATTTTATTCTTCTCCACCAATTTTGCCTTCATTTTGCAAAACTAAGTTTATCCTGAACTATGATAAAGCTATTCACAAAGCTTTACCATTTCCTAACGGGAGTTAATTTGTATTTTTAGGCTTCAAATTTGAATCTATGAGAATACTTTGCTGCATCCTTACCTTGGGATTATTGCTTTCCAGTTGTAAACAAGACAAAAAAGCACCCCAGGAGGTCGCACCTACCGAGTCCAGAGAGCCCTCGGAAGCAAGCCAGAAATCTAACTCAACCGAGGAACCAGACATCACAACTAAGGCTGGTTTGGTGGCTCAACAAGCCGGAATTGAACAATGGAAACAAGTGGAACAAGTCCAATTCACCTTTAATGTGGAAAAAGGAGGAAAAAATCTAGTGTCCCGTCAGTGGACCTGGAATCCCAAAAGCGATATGGTCCAATTGATTTCTAAAGGAGAAACGGTAAATTTCAATCGGCGGTCACTCAATGATACGATTACCAAAAGCGCTGATCGCAGTTTTGTAAACGATGTATACTGGTTGTTACCACAATTCAAGTTGGTTTGGGATACCGGAACAAAAATCACCTATCCCACAGAAGACTTAGTCAGAATAGCGTATGTAGGTGATGGTGGCTACACCCCAGGAGACCGATATGACTTGCGTCTGAATGACCAAAATAGGATCACCCAATGGGAGTATTACCCGCAAGGCTCAGACAGCCCTACAATGACCACCACTTTTGAGGATTACAAAACTTTCAATGGTATCGAAATTGCCCAACAGCACAAGGCGGTGGACGGTGATCTGAACATTTATTTTACAGATATCAACATCCTTAAAAACAAGCAATAATGGCTTTAGAAACAAAGCTTGAGGAAGCACACGAGTTGGATAAAAAGGATACGCTATCCCGCTTTCGCGAAAGCTTCCACATTCCAAAACACAAGGATGGCAGCGATAGTATTTATTTTTGCGGGAACTCGCTGGGACTTCAACCCAAACAAACCAAAGAATTTCTCGAACAGGAGCTTAATGACTGGGCGGGTCTGGGAGTAGAAGGACATTTTCACGCTCAAAACCCGTGGATGCCCTATCATGAATTCCTATCTAAAAAGATGGCAGAAATTGTTGGCGCGCAACAGCATGAAGTGGTGGTAATGAATACGCTAACAACCAATCTACACCTGATGATGGTTAGCTTTTACCGTCCTGAAGGCCGCAGGCGCAAAATACTAATCGAGGGTGATGCTTTTCCCAGTGATCGCTACGCAGTAGCTTCTCAAATTAAATTTCACGGTGGAGATCCCGCTACAGACCTGATTACTTGGCAACCCAGACCTGGGAATAATACGCCAGACATGGATGATCTGAAAACAATTTTAGAGCAACAAGGTGACCAGATTGCATTGATCATGGTTGGAGCCGTCAACTATTACACCGGACAGTTTTTTGATCTGAAGAGCATCACTGAACTGGGTCACAGTTATGGAATTATGGTAGGTTTTGACTGTGCCCATGGCGCTGGCAACGTGGATTTGAGACTGCATGAGTCAGGAGCAGACTTTGCCGTATGGTGTACCTATAAGTATCTGAATTCAGGACCAGGGAGCTTGGGGGGTTGCTTTGTACATGAACGCCATGCCGACCGACCTGAATTGCCCAGGTTTACCGGTTGGTGGGGACATAATAAGGAGACCCGATTCAAAATGCGGGACGATTTTGAGCCCATGTATGGGGCTGAAGGATGGCAATTGTCCAATCCGCCGATTTTAAGTATGGCTGCGATTCGGGCCAGTCTGGATCTATTTAGTCAGGCTGGTTTTAAGGCCTTGAGAGAAAAATCCGTTCAACTTACCGCCTATCTGGAATTTTTACTACAACAGATGCAAGGTGATCGTATTTCCATCATTACTCCTTCCGACCCCAACTGGCGAGGCTGCCAATTATCCCTGGCAGTAAAGGATGCAGACCGTAGCCTTTTTGATGCTATCACTGCCAAAGGTGTGATTGCCGACTGGCGTGAACCTGATGTGATACGTATTGCTCCGGTTCCTTTATATAACAGTTTTGCAGATTGCTGGAAGTTTGTTGATATTTTAAGCTCAGAGATGTGAGTCACAAGAATCCCTTAATAAACCACTTGCAAGCTTACGTGTTGCTCTCTATGGCTAGTATGTTGCTGCTTACAATAGGTTGGGTGTTCCTGCGATCTATTGAAAATAATGTATGGTACAATATTCATTTAGTGGCTGGTTTTGTCTTGTTTGTATTGCTTATACAGTGGGTGACGCTTAAACAAGCCAAAATGAAAAGTATCATGGGCTGGATTGCCTTGTCAATATCCATTGTTCTATCAATGATAACCAGCTTATTCATCATTCCATTGATATTCATCCTGATAAAAGGATCTGTATCCATCTTAGATGCAACCGACCAACTCCAGGGTATGAGTTTTGTTATACTTCTGCTCCTGCAGCTGAGCTTGATTATCCAATTTATCCGTTCCTACCGCAAAAGCTTACATAACGTATGAAAACATCAAACAAAGACACAAAAATACTGATTGCTGGTGCTGGACTCTGCGGATCCCTACTGGGATTGCGACTGGCTCAACGTGGCTATCACGTGGATATTTTGGAAAAGCGCCCAGACATGAGAAAACAGCTGGTGGATGGCGGTAGATCTATTAACCTGGCTTTGTCTGATCGTGGACTAAAAGCCCTCGAACTTGTGGGACTTGAACAGCAGGTAAGGGAACTGTGTATACCCATGCATGGTAGATTGATCCATAATGTGGACGGTAGTACTTTCACTTCCAATTACAGCGGTCGTGCAGGAGAATATATCAACTCTATTTCGCGGGAGGAATTGAACAAATTGTTACTGGATGAAGCTGATCGATATGATCGTGTACAGGTGGATTTTGACGACGAGATCCGATCGGTAGACCTTAAAAATGCCCAGCTCACCTATCAAGATTCAGAGAGCGGCCAAGAAAAAACATGGAACGCAGATATCTTACTGGGTACCGATGGAGCAGGTTCGGTTGTGCGCAAGGCGATGTCCCGTCAGCGTGATTTTCTATTTTCCAACAGTTTAAATTGGCTACCCCATGGCTATAAAGAATTGAGTATACCACCGCAAGAAGATGGTGGCTGGCGCATTGAAAAAAATGCTCTGCATATATGGCCTAGAGGAGGTTTTATGCTCATCGCCCTGCCTAATCTCGATGGTAGTTTTACCGTGACTCTTTTTATGCCCTATACCTCAGACGGTCCTTGCTTTGATCAATTGAAGGATGATCAGGAAATAATGGGCTTTTTTAGGACCTATTTTCCAGATGTGGTCGAACTCATACCAGATTTGACCGAGCAATTTCATACCCATCCCACGCCACCTTTGGGAACGGTGCGTTGTTCTCCCTGGACGGCTTATAATAAAACTTTGTTGTTGGGAGATGCGAGTCATGCTATCGTACCTTTCTATGGACAGGGGATGAATGCTAGCTTTGAAGATGTAAGTATTTTTGATCAATTGTTGGACAAGCATGAAATCTGGGGCGAACTTTTTCAGGCGTTTTCAAAACAGCGCAAACCAGATGCCGATGCCATCGCTGATCTTGCACTAGACAACTTTGTAGAAATGCGTGATAGTGTGGCACACCCCAATTTCAAAACCAAAAGACAGATTGAAATGAAGTTGGAGTCCGCTTTCGCGAAAGCGCAATACCAATCTAAATATTCCCTGGTCACTTTTCCTGCTCCTGGCGTAGGTTACAGGGAAGCCATGCTGCAAGGTCGTGCCCAGGATAAAGCCATTTTATGGTTGCTCGATCAAGGAATGATTACAGGAGAGGAACCTGCAGAAGAATTGCTTGAAAAGATTAAAGCCAAGGCCAAGGAAGTGCGATGGCTGCAACAATAAGCCTCATCAACCAATCATAAATTAGTCATCTAAAATTTAAGCATATGGGAGTACTATCAGATAAAGCAAAACCAAGGGGAAGATATCCTCATATCAAGCGAGTAGGTGATTTCCTGATGGTTTCAGGAACAAGTAGCCGTAGACCTGACAATACCTTTGCCGGTGTAGAAGTAGATGAGATGGGAACCACTAACTTGGATATCAGAGCACAAACCAAGGCCGTCTTAGAAAATATAGACGCCATCCTCAAAACAGAAGGTGCCAGTCTCAAAAATGTAGTGGATGTCACGACTTTTTTGGTGAATATGAATGATTTTGGCGGATATAATGAAACTTACGGCCAATTTTTTGATTACGATGGTCCAACCCGCACCACGGTAGCCGTGCATCAATTACCGCATCCACATCTGCTGATTGAAATTAAGGCGATGGCTTATCTACCACTTTGATGAGTTAGTTGTCAATCTTTTTAAAAAAATAATCAATCATGAACAGACGCAGATTCATCCTCCAATCCTCTAAGGCAGGGGTTGCCTTAAGTTTGGGTGCTACCCTGATGGCCTGCATCGATCAAAATACAGATACTGTGGTTCAACCTAAAAAATCAAAAGTCATTGCCCTCTGCACTTGGGGCTTTTCTGAAGCCAATGCCGCTGCTGGTAAAGCTCTGGAATCAGGTTCTACTGCATTGGAAGCTGCCATTACTGGTGTAGCTGTAGAAGAAGCAAATATCAAAAACAGCACAGTAGGTAAAGGTGGTGCCCCAGATAGAGAAGGAAATGTCACTCTAGATGCCTGTGTAATGGATGCCAATGGAGATTGTGGCGCGGTGGTTTGTGTGCAAAATATCACCCACGTCGCCGCTCTCGCAAAAGTTGTCATGAAAGAAACTGAGCATGTCATGCTGGCCGGCGAAGGCGCTGAAGAACTGGCTTACCGTCACGGTTTTCAAAAAGAGAACCTACTGACGGAAAAAGCTGCTGAAGATTATAGAGCTTGGTTAAAAACAAGCAAATACGAGCCTATCATAAACATTGAAAACCACGACACTATAGGAATGTTGTGTATGGACCAGCATGGTGATATCGCTGGAGCCTGTACCACCTCTGGTTTATCTTATAAAATGAAGGGACGTGTCGGTGACTCTCCGATTATTGGCGCAGGTTTATTTATAGACAATGAGGTAGGTGGAGCTGCTGCCACAGGAATGGGCGAAGAAATTATGAAACAAGTAGGCAGTTTTCTGATCGTTGAACTGATGCGTCAAGGTAAGAGTCCGCAGGAGGCATGTGAAGTGGCCATGCAAAGAATTGTATCCAAAAATAAAGATATCAATAAATTTCAAGTTGCTTATATTGCAATCAATAAAGCTGGAGCTACTGGAAGTTATTGTATCCACCCTGGTTTTTCCAGAATGGAATATAGGAATGGGAAAAATACCCGTATTCCATCAGCCGCGCATTTTACCAACTAATTAAAAAAACCAATGACAACAAAATCACAAAAGAGCTTCGGCTCTGCCTTTGCCTTTCTGACCAGCCTTTTTTTCATGTGGGGTTTTATTACCGTTTTGGTGGATGCCCTGGTTCCTAGATTGAAAGACGTATTTGAATTGAGTTACGGTCAGTCAATCATGGTGCAATTTGCCTTTTTCGGCGCTTTCTTTTGTTTTGCTATTCCTTCAAGTTTTTTATTAGAGAAAATAGGTTATCAACGAGGTATAGTTACAGGTCTATGTATTATGGGAGTTGCCTGTCTCCTATTCTATCCGGCAGCAAGTTATCGCGAATTCTGGATTTTTATTACGGCATTTTTCACCTTGGCCGCAGGGATCACATTGCTACAAGTAGCAGCTAATCCTTATGTCACACTGTTGGGAGATGAAAAGACAGCTTCCAGCCGACTCAACTTATCCCAGGCCTTTAATAGCTTTGGGACACTTTTAGCGCCTATTGCCGGAGCCTTATTTCTTTTGAGCGATTCTGTCATGACCAGCGAGGCAATTTCAACCCTCTCTGAGCCCGACAAGATTGATTATTATGCCCAAGAGGCCTTGACCGTGCAAGAACCTTTTTTGATCATAGCAGGAGTGCTTTTTGCACTAGCTGCGGTATTTGGTTTTACCAAACTGCCCTCGCTTCTCAAACAAGCGCCAAAAGATGGTTACAAACAACTCTTAAGTAATCCAAAGTTCATGCTCGGTGTCTTGGGTATTTTTATGTATGTAGGTGCCGAGGTATCCATCGGTAGCTTTCTAGTTAATTATTTTGAAGAACTAGAGGTTATTCAAGCCATTAAATCCAGTGATTTCTTAAGTGGGCTTTCTTCATTTTTGCTGATTGGAAAGGATATCACTGATGTGGACGCTAAGGCGATTCTGGGCTCATTTGTCACCCTGTATTGGGGAGGTGCGATGATAGGACGATTTATTGGTGCTTTCCTGATGAGATTTATCAGCAGCGGGAAGTTGTTGATGATTTTTGGAATGTCGGCGATGGTGATGATCATCCTCTCGGTGAGCAGTAGCGGAACCACAGCGATGTTTAGTATTCTGGCTGTAGGACTCTTTAACTCCATCATGTTCCCGACTATTTTTAGTCTGGCATTGGATGGGCTGGACAACCTAAAAGCTCAAGGCTCTGGATTATTAGTCATGGGAATTGTAGGTGGAGCCTTTATTCCTAAGATTGTCGGAACCATAGCTGATGCGTTTGGGACCGAAGCAGATGGGTCGACAACAGGAACAGGGTTGAGTATCGCATTTTTGACGCTTTTATTGTGTTATGCATACATTGCTTTTTATGGATCCAGTAAACGTCATGTATAAGTCATTAAAGGTTTGGTTTGATATCCGTTCCTGGCAATTATACACCAAATGAAAAACAAAAAACCCGATCCTTGAGGATCGGGTTTTTTAATGAGCATTTGTCTAAATTACTAATTCCCAAATAAGTTACTTAACTATATTGCTCAATTTCAAATTCCCGCTTAAGCTATGCTATTGATAACAAAAGGAGGACAACAATGATACAACCCAATTATTGCTTGCGCAATGTATCTAAAGGCTTAAAACAGGGTATATAACGAGTATTGAACACCTGTGAACGAAAAAATAAGATTTGTAGGAAAAGTAGACGTCAAATTATGATGCTTGCATAATAAAAGTCTGCAATTTTATACAGCAGTTCAATTGAAGCAACAAAAAAGCCTGGATGTAGGTCCAGGCTTTTTAAGTATTTTAAACAGAGGATATTTATCCACCGAAATCATCAAAACGGATGTTTTCAGGATCCACACCAAAGTCTTCTGCCATTTTACCTACGGCATTATTCATCAAAGGCGGACCACAGAAATACACTTCAAGGTCTTCAGGTGCCTCGTGTTTGTTCAGATATTGATCAATCACCACTTGGTGTATAAACCCGACAAATCCATCACCTTCCTCGTCATGAATGTCCTTTTTGACTTTCCAATTGTCTTCTTCCAATGGCTCAGAAAGTGCCATAAAAAATTTGAAGTTAGGGAACTCTCTTTCCAACTCACGGAAGTGCTCTATATAGAACAATTCGCGCTTGGAACGCCCTCCATACCAATAAGTGACCTTACGGTCTGTTTTAAGCGTTTTAAAAAGTTGATACAAGTGAGAACGCATAGGCGCCATCCCGGCTCCACCACCTACATAAAGCATCTCGGCATCAGAGTGATTAATGAAGAATTCGCCATAAGGTCCTGAAACGACGACTTTATCTCCGGGCTTTTGGTTAAAAATATAAGAACTGGCTACCCCAGGGTTGACATCCATCCAACCATTCTTGGCTCGATCCCAGGGCGGTGTGGCAATACGTACGTTCAACATGATATCGCGCCCTTCTGCTGGGTAGGAAGCCATGGAGTAAGCACGTTCAACGGTCTCTGGGTTTTTCATTACCAATGGCCATAAGTTGAATTTGTCCCACTCATCCTTAAACTTGTCAGGAGTTTCATGTTCTTCAGGGTGTGCAGTAATATCCATTTCCTCGTAACGCACCTCGCATTTTGGAATTTCGATCTGGATGTATCCACCCGCTTCGTAATCCATATCTTCTGGCAAGCGCACAACAAACTCTTTGATAAAAGAGGCTACGTTATAATTACGTACAACTTCGGCCTCCCACTTCTTGATTCCGAATACCTCTTCTGGAATCTCGATCTTCATGTCTTGTTTCACCTTTACCTGGCAACCCAATCTCCACCCTTCAGCGATTTCCTTTCTGGTAAAATGTGGCTCTTCTGTCGGAAGAATGGTACCTCCACCTTCCATGACAATACATTTACATTGGATACAGGTTCCACCTCCACCACAAGCAGAAGGAAGGAAAAGCTTGTTATCTCCCAAGGTTCCCAAAAGCGTGCTTCCAGAGCCAGTCGTTATATCCTTCTCTCCGTTTACATTAATGGTCACGGGACCAGAAGGCAAGAGTTTGGATTTGGCTCCCAATAAAAGGGAAACCAGTAAAAGAATAAGTGTAAGGAAGATCAATACACTTGCAAAAATGGTAATCATATTAGGATCCATACCTGATGTCGTCTTTTAAATTTCTATTCCCATAAAACTCATAAAGCCCAAAGCCATGAGTCCGGTTATAATAAATGTAATTCCCAATCCTCTCAAGGGAGCTGGAACATTAGAGTAAGCAATTTTTTCACGAATAGCGGCGATCGCTAGGATGGCCAAAAAGAATCCAAAACCACTTCCTACTCCATAGGTAAGTGCTTCAGAGATCCCGCCAAAATCTTTTTGTTGCATAAATAATGATCCACCCAAAATCGCACAGTTTACAGCAATCAAAGGGAGGAAAATACCCAAAGCACCGTACAATGCTGGAGCAAATCGCTCTACTACCATTTCCACCAGCTGCACCATACTCGCAATTACAGCGATAAACATGATAAAGCTTAGGAAGGAAAGGTCAACCGTTGCATATTCCGGATCAAGCCATACCAAGGCACCAGGTTTTAACAAATAGGTATCCAGCAACCAGTTGATCGGCACTGTGATTCCTAATACAAATACCACGGCAGCTCCAAGACCGACCGCTGTCTTGACCGACTTTGATACGGCCAGATAAGAACACATACCTAAGAAATAGGCAAAGACCATGTTCTCAATAAAAACGCTTCTTACAAAGAGGTTAATTAAATCCATTTTCTCTATTTCTTAAGTTTAGTTTTGTTCGATGAGGGTTCTGTTACGACTGCGTTGTACCCAGATGATGATACCTACAGTAATCAAAGCCATTGGTGAAAGCAACATCAATCCATTATTGGCATAACCAAAGTCATAAAAGGATTCAGGAATCACTTCGCTTCCAAAAAGTTTACCAGCTCCTAATAGTTCTCTAAAAAAGGCTACCAAAATCAGGATAAAAGCATAACCAGCGGCATTACCAATACCGTCCAAAAATGATTTATATACGCCATTCCCCAACGCAAAAGCCTCCAAACGTCCCATCACGATACAGTTGGTAATAATCAACCCAACAAATACTGACAATTGTTTGGAAACGTCATAGGCATAAGCCCTTAACACCTGGTCTACCAAGATCACCAAAGCTGCAACAACCACCAATTGAACGATGATACGTATACGAGACGGAATCAAATTACGGAGAGCACTAACGATCATGTTACTGAATGCCATTACGGCCATAACCGCCAGTGACATCACTATCGCTGGCTTCAATTGAACTGTAATCGCCAAGGCACTACAAATCCCCAATACCTGAACCGTAATCGGGTTGTTGTCGGTAAGGGGATCAGATAAAAGTTTTCTGTTTTTCTTCCCCAAAAGCCCTTCCCTTTCATCCGTATCGGACAGGAACAGGATGAGTTCTTCTTTTTTCTTTAAATCTTTTTCTTCAGCCATTCGACTAGTTTTTTATCGCTTTCGCGAAAGCGGCATCTCCTTATAGGTTAGCAGCCACTTTTACGTTAGTGTTTTCTTTGAAATAAGGCAGGTAATTTTTGAGTCTTTCGGAGATCATGTCGGTCACGCCATCACCAGTAATGGTCGCTCCAGAAATAGCATCCACGGCATTATCATCTTTGTTATCGCCCCCTTGGTAACCTTTGGCAACGGACACACCGATAAAATTACCTGATTCATCCAGGATCTTCTCGTCTTCAAATCTCTTTCTGAACCATTCTTGGGTGATCTCTGCCCCCAAACCAGGAGTTTCTCCCTTGTGGTCAAATACGGCTCCTTTGATGGTGTTCACATCATCCTTTAGAGCTACATAACCCCAGATGGCATCCCAAAGCCCCTTCCCTCTTAGCGGAACCACATAATATTTGACCCCTTCCACATCAGCCACATATAAAGGAAAAGATTGCTCCTCTACTGGCTTTTTGAGTTCTTTTTTAAGATCGACTTCAAAGGCATTGACCTCTGGCTTTTCTTTACCGTCAGCACCCAAGGCAATACGCTGGGTGATGTGTTTATCAAAAAGTACTTGTGCGCTATCTCTGGAGGTAGAAATCCCTACCGTACCGAGGATGTTTTGCATTTTTTCTTCCTTGACGTTTTTGGCCTGAGCGGGTTGCAGTTGCGTCGCCGCAAAAGCAAGTGCACTGGCTACTACCGCAACAAGAATTACGGCAAACAAAAAAGTATAGCTATTTGAATTCCTATCCATTACTAAGCAGTTTGAAGTTTAACCTGTGCTTTTTTGGCACGTTTCTTACGTTTACTCACGTTGGCCTGGATCACATAATGATCGATGGTCGGCGCAAAAACATTCATCAACAATATCGCCAACATGATTCCTTCCGGATAAGCTGGATTGAAGATACGTATCATGATTCCAAAGAAACCGATCAGGATTCCGTAGATCCACTTTCCTTTAAAAGTTTGTGCAGCACTCACTGGGTCAGTCGCCATAAATACGATACCAAACAATATACTACCTACCACCAGATGTTGCCAGAATGGGAAATTGATCAACTGGTTGGTTCCTAATTCCATTAGCGTTGCGTCCCAACCACTTAAATTAAGTGCATCTACCGCTGATGCATCATTATATACCTGATCCATAGTGATTCGGTCACTGTCGACCAATTGCATAATAAAATCACTACCTAAATCACCAAAGAAGTTAAAGATAGCTCCCATGGCTGCTCCACCGATCAATCCGCCCAAGATAATTCTCCAGCTACCGACTTTGGTAGCGACGAGGATGATGGCACCAATGAGCACCATCAAAGCAGAAGTTTCAGCAACGGATCCCGGAATATAACCCATGAACATGTCGTTAAAAGAGATATTGGTCATTACCGAGGATTCTTGTACAGGCACACCAGTAAACGCCACAGATTCTGCAGCGGCGCCCATTATTTCACCGTCATAAGTACCACCTGCCAAAGCTCCCAGAATAGTTTCTCCAGAAACGGCATCGGTAGAACCTTCATGCACCCAAATTGCGTTACCTGACATATATAGTGGGTAAGCAAAAAAGGCAAAGGCACGAGCGGTTAAAGCTGGGTTTAAAATATTCATTCCAGTACCACCAAAGGCTTCCTTACCGATCAATACGGCAAAAGCTACAGATAGTGCCAGCATCCAAAGTGGGATATCAACTGGAAAAATCATCGGAATCAAAAGACCCGTAACCAAGTATCCCTCATTGACCTCGTGTCCGCGATAAATTGCAAAGATGAATTCAATGGTCAGTCCTACAATGTAACTCACCAAAATAAGTGGAGTTACCAGTATCGCTCCTTCCAGGAAAGCGTCCCAGAAAGGCACATCAAGTACACTTCCCAACTGTCGCTCCTGATAAAGATACTGGGCACCCGTGTTCCACATCCCAAAAAGCAAAGCTGGAATCAAAGCAAATACCACTGTAATCATGGTACGCTTCAAGTCTACCACATCACGGATGTGAGCCCCTTTTTTTGTCGTGTGGTTAGGAGTGAATAAAAAAGTGTCAAAAGCGTTGATCGCTGGAGCAAATTTTTCAAGTTTTTGTCCAGGTTCAAATGGCTTTCGCGCTTGGTCTAATTTGTTTCTAACCCATTTCATAGTCTATCCTACTTCTGTTATCATTAGATCCAACCCCAGACGAATGGTTTCCTGTGCCTCAAGTTTGGATGTATTTGTAAAATCAATAAGTGCAAAATCTTCTGGAGCAACCTCATAGATGCCCAGGTTTTCCATCTTTTCGATATCTCCCGACATACAGGCTTTGATCAGCTGTAGCGGATAGATATTCATCGGCATCACTTCTTCCATCTCACCAGTCACTACCAATGCACGTTCCTCTCCATTGAGGTTGGTATCGACTTTTTTCTTACCGCCGAAAAGTTTAGCCAACGAAGTACCCGCATTAGAAGGTACACTGTTCCTTGTAAAAGGCAACCAACCCAATAAAGCGTATTCATTTCCTTCTGGTATGAGGGTTAAGGTGTTGTGGTAAAAATTTAAATACTGGTCATTGCTCAATTTGTCACCAGTAAGGACATCTCCAGAAATGATTCTCGTCTTCTGGGTATTGACATTTTTAACGATGGTATTGACATTGGCACCAGCGATAAATCTGTAATACTTCCGGTCAGCCTCAGCCACATCAGTACCCGCCAGCGCAACAGTTCTTTCTGGTTGATAGGTTCCTGTTAGAAATAGATTTCCAATCGTCACCACGTCTTCGGCACCTACAGTCCAAACACGCTCACCCATATTGATCGGATCGATCTTGTGAATTTGCACCCCCACGTTTCCGGCAGGATGTGGTCCTTTGACCTTATGTATAACAGCATCCTTTACTGATGTAAGTGCAGAATCTTTTTTCACACCCAGATGAACGGCACCAGAAGTCAACTTGCTTAAGGCAGTAATTCCCGCCTGGAAAGCTTCCATTCTATCAGAAATGATAAATTCTGCATCTCCAGCCAATGGCGCAGTCGTGTAAGCAGAAACAAAGATAGATTTTGGTGTATCTTCAGAGTTGGCTACAATGCTATACGGACGCTGAATGATAAATGGCCAGCAACCGCTTTCCAACAATGTCTCACGTATTTGATCCGCACCAGCTGTAGCAGGATCCAATTTACCGTGATTGACCGCCTCATTGGTTCCATCTGGCTTGATGTGTACCTCTAGGATTTTTCTTTTGGCACCTCTTACGATCTCCACCAAAGTTCCACTTACCGGAGCGGCAAATTTGACCTTTTCGTCGTATTTGGAATAAAAGAGAGGCTCACCGGCTTTTACGGTAGCGCCTTCTTTGTATAATAATTTGGGAACGACAGCGTGAAAATCAGTTGGCTTCACGGCATAGATGGCAGACTGCGGTGCTTGTACAAGCTGCTTGTCAGCCTCACCTTTGAGCTTAAGGTCCAGCCCTTTTCTTACTCTAATGTCCTTTGACATAGGATGTTGGATTTAGTCCTTTTTAAAAGTCCGCAAATTTACGCAATAAAGCACGTAATAACATGGGTGATTTTTATTTAGAAATATTCTAAATAGATGCTGAAGCTGATTTTGGCACCGCTTTCGCGAAAGCAAACACCAAACAAGCTTTTTAAGCTATATTTACCCTCAAGCAAATTTGTATATGAAGTCGCAACTGCTATCAATACTTACAATTGGCATGGCTTTAATGTCTGGCATGTCCCAAACCATGGATGAACTGGTCAATGACCCAGATTATATCAAAACGGTCACTTTTAATAAACCGCCAGAAAACATGTTGCCAATCTTTGAAATGGGAGAGGTTTTTGCCCTGAGTTTTGACGATGTGATCGCTGATGAAGCCGACTACTATTACCAGTTTGAGCATTACGATTACGACTGGAAACCCAGCCGACTTTTTAAGAATGAATTTCTGGAAGGTATCGATGATATGCGCATTTTCAATTATCGCAACTCCTTTACGACTGTTCAGCCTTATTCGCATTACGAGCTGCGCATCCCCAATCAATTTACCCAAGGCTTCAAAGTCTCTGGTAATTATATGATTCATATCTACAATACGGATCGGGAGCTCGTTTTTTCTAGGAAATTTATGGTGTTGGATGAAAAAAGTAGTGTGGGTGTAGAAATCAAACGGGCTAGAGATCTAGAATATGTTAATACGCAACAGCGGGTTCAGTTTTTTGTCGATAGTCGAGAAATCAATTTTCTTAACCCAGATCAACAGTTAAAAACAGTATTGATCCAAAATTGCGATCTGACGACCGCTATATCCGGCATCAAACCCCAATTCAATCTAGGCAACAAGCAAGTGTACCGCTATGATGAAGAAACTTCATTTTGGGCTGGCAATGAATATTTGAACTTCGAAAACAGGGATTTTAGATCGCCCAATGTCAATATTGATTATGTCACCAAAGAAGAACTCTACAATGCGTTTCTGTTTGCGGATGGTCCTCGCATACTGGACGAGTACACGTTTAATCCGGATATCAACGGGAATTTTCTGGTTACCACCCTTGATAACGAGGACAATGCCGTACAAGCAGAATACGTGAACATCCACTTTGCGCTGGATCCCAATGGATTAGAATTAGCCCCTGATGCTCGCATTTTTGTGATGGGTAATTACAATGCTTTCCAGTTGCAGCCAGAAAACGAGGCTATTTTCAACCCTAAATCTGGGCGATATGAGGCCACTATATTGCTGAAACAAGGTTTTTACAATTACAGATACACCGTAGTGTATGAGAACGGTCAAGTTGCTCCTGGATTGATCAGTGGCAACAAATGGCAAACAGAAAATCAGTACAGCGTCCTCGCTTACTATCGCGAGTTAGGCGGCAGGTACGATCAGTTGATCGGTATTGGAGAAGCTAATTCAAGGAATATTACCAATTAGTCTAGCGACAAGTAATTCTATAGTTTATGAAGTAATTTTTAATGACTTCATTTTTACCGAATACATCTTGATAATTTAATGGTACTACAGAATTTGTTTTTCCTCTTGGAGACATTTGGTAAGAAACAATAGTGTATTCTTCTGATTCATTATCAGAGATATCGGCTCGCGACATAAATTGATCCTCACATTTGCTAAATTCACCTTGTCTATCTAATGCTCCTAAATGTTCCAGCTGGATATAAATACCATCTTTTTCCAGGAGAATTTCGCGACTTGAAATATCAAAATTGGCTTCATCGCTTCTACCGGCAAGTATATCCTATGGCTCAGTTGAGAATAATAGACTGTCTTTCGTTGTTTCAATAGACTTAAAAACATTAAGCCTTACCATGAATTTATGATTTTTAAGCTCATTTCGAGCATCCCTTCGCATCCCTCTATGTCTTTCAAATTCTAATTCAATAGAAACCAAACGCTTATTTAGTGACTCAAATATTGGTCGTAATAAAGAAGTGATATTATAAGAAATGACTTGATTACCTAATTTTCTCGATTTCTTTATTTTTCTGTTTGAATAGGTTTGCTTTTGAATCTGCTAAAAAAACGCTTTCTAGAATTTCAATATTGGTGTTAAAAAAATCGCGTCTTTAGCTTCCGATTTAAATAGTTGTAAGTTCGTAAAACCTATTGAGGTAATACTCAATTTTGATGTATCGGCAAAAATTGATAAATCAACTGACCCTTTTTGGATTACTATACGTAGCGTTTTTTTCTGAAGTAACGTTTACAAAAGGAATAATATCTTTTGAAGAAATATCTAGAACCATGACTTCTTGACAATAAACTACAGGACTGATTAACGGTGAAATACAAGCTAACTTATCCATAGTAATTTTATTTAAAAACAGACGCGATTTTTACAAATCGCACCTGTTTAAAATATTTGAGGGAATTAAGCTAACTATTCTTGAGTTTAAAATCCTATAAGGATCGCATCTCAGTTACCACTATCCTAGTCAGTACTGCTTATTATTAAACGCTTTCTAGCAATTTTCTTCAAAGAGGGAAGAGCTAGCAAAGTAGCAAGAGAAAGAACGAAAAACATCAAAAAAATAAGAAAACCAACAAGGGAAAAATAATACTTCCATCCAGAAGGAGAATGTAATGTATGAATATTATTCGAGAAAGTGATCCCTGAAAGAATTGTCGCAACAATCGAGATCAAAAGGCTGAAAATAATCATAGCTTTACCCCAAAAAAACAATAATTTATTCCAGTTCATATAGATTGTTAATTGTTTATATCCTTGCAAAGATATCACATAATAAAAACAAAAAGACGAGTTGAGAGAATGATAAGCATCCATTAACAAATCATTGTGAAAATTGTAAAATCTATGTAAACTACATGTTATTAAACCTATAATTCCTATTTTCTATACAATAATTATATTTAACCGCAATTTACCGTCCTTACATGAAACCAACCACCCGATCGCTTATTAAATATCGTGGAGAAGAATGCCTGAATTGTGGTGTTCCTTTGGATGAGCTCGACAAATATTGTCACCAATGCGGCCAACTTAATTCGACCAAAAAACTCGCGCTCAAGGACTTCTTTAGCGAATTTTTCTCCAATGTATTTTCTTACGATAGCAGAATTTGGCTTACCATCAAGCATCTATTGTTCAAACCAGGTTATGTGAGTAAACAGTTCATCAAAGGCAAGAGATTGAGTTATGCCAATCCCTTCCGATTTTTCCTGAGCGTGTGTATTGTTTTTTTTCTAATGGTTCAAGGTCAGGAATTACTCGATGAGTTTACCGACGATCAGATCCAAAAGGCAGTGGAAAAAATGGTCGACAAGGAACTGGCTGACAACGAACAGGCTGACAACGAGATCGAGTTGGGCAACGGGATAATCAAGATCCAGCCAGATGAAGAAAAAGACCTGAAGGACTTGACTGAAGAAGACCTGGCCAAAATTGAGAAAAAGCCTGTTGTGGGGAAATACGTGGCCAAGAAAATACGTGATGAACAAAAAAAACTGGAAAAGGAAACAAAATCTAAGCCTGTTGAGAAAAAGGATACGGTAGTCAATGGAGAAAACTCGATAATCTCTCAGCTAGAATTGGACTCCCTGGGCTCAGTGAAACGTTTTTTTACGCAGATAGATGAATACCAGGATTTCCATTATCGCACTAAAATTGCAGACCCCTCCACCGCGTTGGAAAAAATGGAGCACCGCAATACAGGATACAATCGATCTATGTACGACAAAGCTGTGTTAGCTGATACGATTACCAAGGACCCCTCAGTACTATCCGCGATTATCGTTCCCAAATTACCAATTTTTCTGTTTCTATTCACCCCATTTTTAACCTTGGTTTTTTGGCTATTGTATGCGCGACGATCCTTCAATTATATGGAGCACCTCATCTTTGCATTCAACGTATTCACCTTTGTTTTTTTGAGCTGCATCATTTTATTGTTGGTCCAATGGCTCTCATGGGGCTATGTCGATCTCACCGAATTCTTCTTTTGGTTCATCGGGCCCTTTTATATGTATAAAGCCATGCGCAATTTTTACGGCCAACGGCGTTTTAAAACCTTTATAAAATTTTTAATGGTAAGTTTTATCTTTGCCATAGGACTAATGATAGGCTTAAGTTTATTACTTTTGATAGGTATTGTTCTCCACTAGAATATGATACAACAGGTAACAAGAGGTATAAAGATCTCGGTTCGCACGAGTTTTGAAGGTACATTTTATAAGAATTATAAGATGCACTTTGCCTTTTCGTATATCATCACCATTGAGAATCAAAGTAAAGACAGCGTACAGCTCAAGTCCCGTCATTGGAAGATCAAGGACAGTTTGAGCCGCACAGAGCATGTGGATGGCGAGGGTGTAATTGGAAAAAAACCTGTCCTAAAGCCTGGAGATTCACATACCTATCAAAGTGGCTGCCTGTTGAGTTCGCCATTTGGGAACATGAGCGGCTTCTATAGCATGGTCAATTTTACCACCACCAATCAGTTTGGTGTAGTAATTCCAGCGTTCAAACTCAGTGCTCCCTTTGCTCTGAATTGATATCGCTTTCGCGAAAGCGGACAACTTCCCATACTATTGACGCCAGCACTTACCAAGCTCAGATTCGAATTTATCTTTGGATTTCTTTAGCCTTATCCGCTAGTCCTTCCGAGGGGAAATTTGTATTTTCACCGGCAAATCAAAAAAATTTCACATGGCAAAAGGATTTTTCAATGTGCCCGTTGCAGTCAACGAGCCCATCAAGTCATATGCACCAGGAACACCAGAACGTGAAGCCGTACTTTCGGCCTATCGTAAATTATGGAACACCCATACCGAGGTTCCTTTATATATCAACGGAAAGGCGGTCACCACGGGAGACACCCAGGAAATCAGACCACCTCATGATCATCAGAAAGTAGTGGGAACTTACCACCGCGCCGGAAAAAAAGAGGTACAAAAAGCCATTGCCAGCGCATTGGAAGCACGTAAAAAATGGTCCCAAATGCGTTGGGAACAACGTGCTGGAATATTTTTAAAAGCAGCCGAGTTAGTGGCTGGACCCTATCGCAACCGCATCAACGCTGCGACGATGATCAATCAGTCTAAAACAATCTTTCAGGCCGAAATTGACAGTGCTTGTGAATTGGTTGATTTCTTAAGATTCAATGTCGAGTACATGACAGAGATCTATGCAGAGCAACCTGAGTCAACCTCAGATGCCTGGAACCGATTGGAATATCGACCTTTAGAAGGTTTTGTGTATTGTATTTCACCTTTCAACTTTACAGCCATTGCAGGAAATCTTCCTGCCAGTGCAGCCTTAATGGGGAACGTGTGTGTTTGGAAGCCCAGCGATCACCAGATGTTAAGTGCGCAGGTCATCGCCGAAGTCTTTGAGGAAGCAGGTGTGCCACCGGGAGTAATCAACATGGTAAACGCTGACCCGGTAATGATGACAGATGAAGTAATGACCCATCCTGATTTTGCTGGGGTACACTTCACTGGATCTACCACTGTATTTAAAGGGCTTTGGAGCAAGATCGGTGAAAACATCAACACCTATAAAACCTACCCACGCATCGTTGGGGAAACTGGAGGTAAGGATTTCATCGTCGCTCACAACACAGCTGTTCCAGCGCAAGTGGCAACGGCCATAGTGCGTGGTGCATTTGAATTTCAGGGACAGAAATGTAGCGCCGCTTCCAGGGCTTATATTCCCAAAAGCCTATGGCCAGAGATTGAAGAATTGATTCGCCGTGATGTTGAAAGTTTTAAAATGGGCTCGCCAGAAGACATGAGTAACTTCATCACCGCCGTGATCCATGAAGGTTCATTTGACAAATTGGCCAAATACATCGACCAAGCTAAAAAAGATAAGGCAACCGAAGTCATTATCGGTGGAAATTACGACAAGTCAAAAGGTTGGTTTGTTGACCCTACCGTTATTGTTACCACAGATCCTCATTATACGACCATGGAAACTGAGTTGTTTGGTCCTGTGATTACCGTTTACGTTTACGAAGATGACAAGTACAGCGAGATGTTGGAATTGGTAGACAACACCAGTGAGTATGCATTGACCGGAGCTATTCTAGGACAGGATCGTTATGCGGTGGAAGAAGCAACCATGGCCCTACAAAACTGCGCAGGAAACTTCTATATCAACGATAAGTGTACCGGAGCAGTAGTGGGACAACAGCCATTTGGTGGTGCCAGAGCCTCTGGAACCAACGATAAGGCTGGCTCAAAACTGAACCTATTGCGTTGGGTTTCTCCACGAATGATCAAGGAGACATTTGTCCCTCCTACTGATTATCGTTACCCTTTTATGGGTTAATCCGATTCGTCCAGAGGATATAAAATAAAAAGCTTCAATCTAAATGATTGAAGCTTTTTTAATTTTCATTGCTTAATGAATTCGCACATGGACAAAAAAAAATCCGAATCTTTTAGATTCGGATTTTATATCAATGCTGCTCTAGCTTAATCAAAATCTTGGTTCACACCGATGGCAGCTCTTTGCACGTTCACAACGCTTCCAGAATCATTGACCACAAAAGCAACGATTTCTGCATTGTTAGCATTTCTCAGACTAGAAACGTTTGCAGAAAGAGTAGTTTCATATACATTCCCTGCGGCTTGTTGATCAGCAGGAATATCATCACCAAACAAGTTAGTAAGATTAGCTCTCAACACGTGATCATGCTCAAAGTTCACTATGGTGGAGGCACCTCCGTAGTTATTCGTGTAATTGGTTTGGTTTTCAGTAAGATTATTCTCCAAAACATATACGACTAATTTCAGATTTTCCTGATCTAAATCAAAACCAGTCTTAACTGTTGTGGTAACAGTTGATCCTGAAACTGAAGAGTTGATGGCCAAACCAACAGGAACAACTTCTTGAAGATAACCAGCTGGCTGAGATAGGTTCATGGCATCACCACTCTGTGCGTTCCAATCTGCACCTCTGTTTAAAATTCCAGTAGGAAATCCACGTACACCGAATTGATTACGCATCTGCCCTTCTCCAGAAAAAGTCATAGAGTCTCCATTATGTATAGCTATACTAATGTATTTATCTCCATTGTCTTGCGCATTGAGGTTTTCAATAGACTGAGACATTCTTGGACACCAGCCGCACCAAGCTCCTGTATAATCTTCAATCAACATTTTTGTAGTATAGGATGGCTCGATTACTTCTACCGTAACGGTATTGGAGGTCTCCGTATCAATAGTCGCCATGATACTTTTGGTTCCTGTACCCACTAGACGGGCAATGTTACCTGTTAAGGCGACGTCATCTACAGTGATTGCAGCTTGCGAAGTTACATCAGTACTTCCTCTAAATACAGTTACTACAACAGAGGTATTGTCGAATACCTGGGACTTATTGACTTCCAGGGTAAGCTCATTATTATTTGAAGACGTATCTCCGTCATCCGTCCCTTCAGAGGAACAGGAAGCAATACTAACGGCTAAAAACAAAGTGAGGATTTTGAAATAATTGGTAATTTTCATAGTTTAGGGTTTTAACATTTAATTATGGATAATGTAAAGATATATATTTTTTTGACATTCAAGTACTAAAATTTATTTTTTTGAATAAATATCTGATTTGCAACTACAAGTATTAAACATAGTTCAGAAAATTAATTATCATTGCACTTCAAAACTATTCCTTTATTATGAAAAATTTAATAATCTTACTTTTCTTGATAACAGCCTGTCAAGTTCATGCCCAGACTGAGCTCCCCGAAGTCAGCCTAAAAAACATTAAGGGTAAAAAAATCAATCTCCAAGAACTATCTAAAGACAAGCCAGTGGTGTTATCTTTTTGGGCCACATGGTGTACTCCTTGCATGCGAGAATTGGATGCCATCAAAGAAGACTACACTGAAAAACAAAATGAGTTTGGTTTTGAACTGGTAGCCATCGCAACAGATGATGCTAGAACCAAGCAGCGAGTAAAAACTGAATCTTTGGGAAGGTCCTGGCCCTATGAAATCCTTCTCGACACTCGTAATGAAATCATTCGAGCCTTAGGGAACCCTCAGATTCCTCTTACTTTGATTGTGAAAAACAACAAGATCGTTTACAGACATTCCAGTTTTACCCCTGGTGCAGAAGACGAACTTTTTGAAGAGTTTCAAAAACACTTGAACTAATTAGTTGTTTTCAACCTAACTATCCAATTTCACATGAAGTATTTTATTTATATGGTGATCATTTGTTGCTTCACCCTCAACCTTTATGGCCAAGACGGAAGCTTTTCAGGTGGTTTTGAATCAAACACACAATGGTACCAGACTGATGAAGGCCTAGGAGTACAAGCACCCCAGGATCAGTTGAGATCCAACAACTATTTTAAGCTCAACTATTCCTACGGGAAATTTACTGTAGGCGCTCAGTATGAAATGTATCAGCCCTCTCCATTGTTGGGATATTTCCCAGGATATGATGATAACGGTATCGCCACCTACTTTGCCAATTTTAGACACAAAAACCTGGACATCACTGCAGGGAATTTCTACGATCAATTCGGTAGTGGTTTAATTTACAGATCTTGGGAAGACCACACCTTAGGAGTAGACAACTCTATAAGAGGTATAAGGGTGAATTATCAATTTACCGATTATCTAGAAGCCACTGGCTTTATAGGTAATCAGCGAACTGGTTTTGAACTTTCCGAAGGAACCGTTCAAGGTCTTAACACAGAATTTGACCTGGGAGGTTTACTCGAGTTAGAAACAAGTATCAATATGGGCGCGAGTTATGTAGGACGCTTTCAAGAATCGACCAGCCCTGATCCCGATTTCCCTGCCACAGTAAATGCCTATAGCTTAAGGTCTGATGTGTTCTTTTCCAGATTGAATGTCGGTATTGAATATGTCTATAAAGAACCTGATGCTTATGTATTAAATGGCACGGTACTCAATGGAAACTACAGCGATGGGCAGGCACTATTGATCAATACTGGATACGCTCTTCCTGGACTCGGAATCAATGCTACTTTTAGAGCTTCGGAAAACATGGGATTCTTTTCTGACCGTGAAGCAGCCGGCAATGCCTTCCTGCAACAAACCATCAATTTTATCCCAGGTTATACTAAACAAAGCAGTTATGCCGTGAGCAATATTTATGTTTATGCACCACAAGCCATACTTTCTCCAATTGAAAATAAGGCAGGTGAAATAGGTGGTCAAATAGATGTGGTATATACTGCTCAACCCGGCACCTGGATTGGTGGTAAAAAAGGAACCACTTTTTCCTTTAATTATTCTAATTGGTCTGGGCTTGACGCCGAATTTGACCTTACGGATAATACTTATGAGGCCTCTTTATTTTCAAGAGGCGAGCGTTATTTTGAAGAATTCAGCCTGGAAGTGTATAAAAAATTCAACGATCACTTTTCTACCAAACTTACTGGTACCCAAACCTATTACAACGGTGTAATCATTGAAGGTTCCTCTTTTGAATTGAATGGTACTGCTATTATCGCCGATTTCCTTTACGATCTTGATCAAGGTCGCAGCATTAGGTTAGATGTTCAACACTTGTCGGCCGATGCCGATAGAGGAAATTGGGCTGCATCTACCTTAGAATATGCTTTCAATACCTCACTCTCCTTATATGTAGCCGACCTGTATAACTATGATGAAACCGATATTCATTACTACTCTGTAGGTGGAAGTTATACCAAAGGACGTACCCGTGTCGCTGTCAACTATGGAAGACAACGTGGCGGACTAATATGTGTAGGTGGTGTGTGTAGGTTTGTTCCAGAAAACACAGGATTTACCTTAAACTTGAGCACTAACTTTTAAAAGTTATAGATCACAATAAATGACGCCATCCTCAGGGATGGCGTTTTTATTTATAATGGTAGATGAACTACTTTCTTTGTTTCAAAAAATGGATCTTCAAAGACCTGATCCAACTCATAAATCTGTGCCTTGGGAAAAGAGGACAACTCTACACTAAGATCTCCACCTTTTAAATATAGGATCCCATTCTTGATCGCGTGATGACTCTCCTTGCGTACTTTATTACGTGTCCATTTGACAAAATCTGGCATATTCGTTACTGCCCTGGAGACGATAAAGTCAAATTTCCCTTTGACTTTTTCTGCTCGTCCATGTTCAGTAGTCACATTGGTTAATCCCAATGCTTCTACGACTGCATCTACCACTTTTATTTTCTTCCCAATTGCATCAATTAAGTGAAAGCTGGTTTTGGGAAACATGATAGCCAGTGGAATACCCGGAAAACCTCCACCAGTGCCGACATCCATCACGCGAGTTCCACCAGGTTTATTGGGTAAGCTTTCGCGAAAGCGAACTACAGAAACGATCCCCAAAGAATGAAGGATATGTCGGGTGTACAACTCGTCAATATCCTTACGGGAAATCACATTGATCTGGGCATTCCATTCCTGATATAAATCACCCAACTGGGCAAATTGCTCCTCCTGCTCACTGGTGATGTGCGGAAAGTGTTCTTTGATGATCTGATGCACGCTTTTTACTTTTTTACAAAAATAAAGGATTAATTCGCTACACAGTCCATGGTTAATTGGGCAGTTATGATATTTTTGTAGCTTAATCAACTTTATTATGGACCAACGACTCTCTGAACGCATCAATAACCTGCCCACCAGCGCTACGCTAGCAATGGCCGCCAAGGCTCGTGAACTCAAGGAACAAGGAAAAGATATAATCGGATTGAGTCTGGGTGAACCTGATTTCAACACCCCTGATTTTGTCAAGGACGCCGCGATCCAGGCCATTAACGATAATTACAACAGTTATACACCTGTAGATGGCTATGCCGAATTAAAAGATGCTATCATTCATAAATTTAAGCGCGACAACCAACTCACCTATGACCGCAGTCAGATCGTTGTATCCACTGGAGCTAAGCAATCCATCGCCAATGTGGCCATGGTTTTATTGAACAAAGGTGATGAATGTATATTGCCTGCACCTTACTGGGTGAGCTACTCAGCGATCGTAGAGCTGGCTGAAGGTGTTCCCGTGGAGGTCCGTGCGGGAGTTGAGCAAAATTTTAAGATTACGCCAGCACAACTCAGGGATGCCATCACCCCAAAAACAAAAATGATGCTGTTTTCCTCTCCCAATAATCCCTCAGGGAGCCTTTACAGCGAGGAAGAATTACGTGGCCTTGCTGAAGTTTTAAAAGAATATCCAGACATTATAATAGTCAGCGACGAGATTTACGAACACATCAATTATGTGGGAAAACACGCCAGCATGGCGGCCATCCCAGAGATGTATGACCGTACGGTGACAATTAACGGCGTGAGTAAGGCCTTTGCCATGACCGGATGGCGTGTTGGATATATTGGCGCACCTACATGGATAGCAAGAGCTTGTAATAAAATGCAAGGACAAATCACCAGCGGAACCAATTGTATTGCCCAGCGTGCGGTCATCACGGCTTTAGAAGCACCAGTTTCCAAGATCCAGTTCATGATTGATGCCTTTGCAGAACGCAGGGACCTTATTCTTTCCTTACTCGCAGAGATCAATGGTTTTATTACCGATACACCTGAAGGTGCTTTTTACGTTTTTCCAGATATTTCAGCTTGGTTTGGCAAGGAAGTTAGAGGTCACAAGATCTATAATGCGACCGACTTTTCATTAATGATTCTGGAAGAGGCCAACGTCGCTACCGTATCTGGTGATGCCTTTGGAGCTCCCAATTGTATCCGCATTTCTTATGCAGCCAGTACAGACCAGATCAAGGAAGCTATGAAAAGGATCAAGGAAGTTTTGCAATAGATCTTCTGTTTTAACAGAGATCAAATTGCAATTCATGCCACTTTAAAATGGACCAGGTATTCTTTAATTTCAAAAGAATACCAAGAAAATCGGATCATCGATTTCTCCAGAAGAATGGTGTCAACAGGATCAGTACGGTAAAGAGTTCGAGTCGGCCGATCAGCATCAAAAAGCTACACCACCATTTGCCAATCTGGGGAAGACCGGCAAAATTATCTACGGGGGACAGGTCACCAAAAGCTGGCCCAACATTTCCAAGGCTGCTCAACGCACCTCCTATTGCTGTGTCAAAATCTAGCCCCAGGGCCGCCAGGCCTACTGCGCCTACAATAAAGGAAAGCATGTAAAGAATAAAGAAACCCAGGATGTTGAATACGATACCGCTCTGTAAGGCTTTTCCATTATACCTCACGGGTAGCACAGCGTTGGGATGCAGTGTACGCTTAAATTCCATGATTCCGTTGCGTATCAAAATAATATGCCGCATCACCTTGACCCCACCAGAAGTCGAACCAGCACTACCACCCAAGAAAAACAATCCAAAAAACATGATCGTAAGAAACGGCGTCCATAAGGTATAGTCTGCTGTCACAAAACCTGTGGTGGTGATAATAGCCAACACCTGAAAAAAGCTGTGTCGTAACGCACTTTCTGCCTCACCTAATACCTTGGGATGCGCAATCGAACTTATGGAAGTATCGGCCTGAAAGTAGATCAATAAAGCTCCGATCAGCGAAAACCCGATGACAAAACTCACGTACCATTTGAACTCTGTATCACCGATGATTTTACTAAAACGGCCTTTGAAGCCAAAATAGCTCAATACAAAATTCATTCCTGCGATAAACATAAAAACAATGATGATCCATTGGATGGCAGGATTGTCGTTCCAATAGGCAATGCTCGCATTTTTGGTGGAAAAACCTCCAGTGGAAAGTGTACTTAAGGCATGGTTGACTGCATCAAACCAGCCCATACCGGCCAGTTTTAATAGGATAGTTTCAATACCCGTGTAACCCACATAGATCAGCCATAATCTTTTTGCAGTATCTGTAATACGCGGATGCAACTTGTCGGCACTGGGACCTGGAGCCTCGGCAGCAAACAACTGCATTCCCCCGATTCCCAAAAGCGGCAGAATCGCAACGGCCAAGACGATGATTCCCATTCCACCGATCCAATGTGTTAAACTGCGCCAGAACAAAATACCTTTAGGCATGATCTCAATATCGTTCATGATACTAGCACCCGTCGTAGTGAAACCGCTCATGGTTTCAAAAAACGCATCTGTATAGGTGGAAATAGCTCCAGTAAACATGTATGGCATGGTACCGGCAAAGGCCATGATCAACCAGCCCATGGTCACAATCAAATATCCTTCCTTGCGGCCCAATTCCTTGACGTGGTTTCTTGTCAGATACATTACTACTGCTCCAGATGCTATAGCTACTCCTGCAGCCATCAGAATATCGTAACCTTCCGACTCTTGATAAATAGCACTCACCAATGCACAGAGGGACATAAAACCACCATTAAATAGCAGCAACAATCCCATGATATAGATAATGATCTTATAATTGAGTCTGGGCATTATAAAAAGAGTTTTTCAACCTTGGCTATGGATCTGGGCAGGCAGCATACAACCACACGGTCACCGGCCTCAATTTTAAAGTTACCCAGTACTATGTTCCCCACACCTTGTCTTATCACACCACCGATGATTGCACTACGCGGCACTCCGGCACTGGCGATCGTTTTATTACAGACTGCACTTTCTGGTTTAACGATAAATTCCAACAGTTCTGCATTCATGTTATTCAGTTTGGTCATGGCGACCACTTCACCCTTACGTACGTATCTAAAGATATTATTGGCCGCAAGCAGTTTTTTATTGATCAGTGTATCTATCCCAATACTGTGTGATAACTGAAAATAATCCATGTTTTCCACCAGCGAAATTGTTTTCTTTACGCTTTTGCTTTTGGCCATTAAACAGGAAATGATATTGGTCTCGCTGTTTCCAGTCACAGCAATAAAGGCATCCATCTCATGTATACTTTCTTCTTGGAGAAGTTCCACATTGCGACCATCACCATTTAAAACCAATACATTGGGCAATAGGTCAGCCAGATCAAAGGCTTTTTTGGCATCTTTTTCTATGAGCTTCACATTCACCCCAGCCTTAGAGAGCTGGTCTGCACTTTGTCGACCAATGTTGCTTCCTCCCAGAATCATCACATTTTTCATGGCATGTTTGGTCTTACCGGTCAGCTTATACAGCTCGTCTACTCCGCCTGCCGTCGTAATGAAATACACTTGATCTCCCTCCTTAAACTGGGTATCCCCTCTAGGGATCAAAGTATATTGAGTACCGAATCGTTGGATTGCGATGGGCATGAAATGAATTTCAGGGAAAATCTCTCCCGCCTGTTGCACCGTTTTCCCAACAAACTGGGCGGTACGTTGTAGGTTCACACCTACCATGGTCAGTGCACCATCTTCAAACTCATAACTGTCGTTAAAAGCACTTTGGTTGAGCAACAGTTCGATTTCCTTACTGGCCAACGACTCTGGCGAGATCAATTCGTCAATTCCGAAACCTGAAAATCCTATCTGTTCCTGATGATCTAAAAATTCGGTATTGGTAATTCTAGCCACTGTACGTTTGGCTCCCAACTGCTTGGCCAATACGGATATGGTGATATTGGTGGTTTCACTACTCGTAACCGCAATTACCAGATCTGCCTCATCCACCCTGGCATCTTGAAGAATTTTAATGGAAGTGGAGTCTCCCTTAAGGGTTCTGATATCCAAATGTGTATCTGCATAATGTAGATTTTCAGCAATTGGATCAATCAGTGTAATGTCTTGTGATTCATAGGAGAGTAGTTTGGCTAAATGAAAGCCTACTTCTCCAGCTCCTGCGATAAGGATTTTCATACAATCGATTCTGTGGAAGCTCAAAGATACTGGAATGAGCGCTATTTCTTAAAACTTGCGATAGATTTTACGAACATGATGTTATTGTTTCCGCTTTCGCGAAAGCGAAATACCCACAAGCTCCTCGGTCTGCCTTATCTTTGCAATCCCAAAAACCTACAATCGTGGCTGAAGAAGTTAAACCATACAACGAAGATTCTGGAAAGAAAGAACAGGTGACCAAAATGTTTGACACCATCAGCGGTGAATACGATGGCCTAAATCGTATGATTTCATTGGGACTGGACCAGAAATGGAGAGACAACGTAGTTAAAATGGTAGCTGCACATCAACCAGAAACCATCATGGATATCGCTACCGGGACTGGCGATCTGGTCATTAAGATGGCAGAACAAACGCAAGCCAGTCAACTAATTGGCCTGGACATTTCCTCTGGTATGTTGGAAATAGGAAAACTGAAGGTTCAGAAGGAAGGATTGGAAGACCGGGTAAAAATGGTATTGGGAGATTCTGAAAATCTTCAATTTGAAGATAACAGCATTGATGCGGTCACCGTTTCTTACGGTGTACGCAATTTTGAAGATCTGGAAAAAGGCCTGGGAGAGATCCTTAGGGTATTAAAACCAGGCGGAATTCTTGTGGTACTGGAAACCAGCGTTCCTGATAAATTCCCTTTTAAGCAAGGTTATTACGTTTACTCCAATTTGATCGTTCCTACCCTAGGCAAACTATTTTCCAAGGACAAAACCGCTTACGGTTACCTATCTAAAAGCGCTTCTAAATTCCCATACGGGGAAAGATTCAACAATATTTTGACCAAAGTTGGGTTTAAAGAAGTACAAAACGAATTACAATTTCATGGTGCCTCCACCATATACAAAGCAGTAAAAGCATAATATGAGGTTATTCATTCTCATTTTGGTTGCCGCATTTGGGGTGCAGACCGCAAACGCGCAATTATTTTCAAAAGAAAAAATTAAAAACCTGGAGAATTTTGACAAGAAATTTTTGTCATGGGGATATTACCTTGGTTTCAACTCCTATGACTATAAATTTGATTACAATGAGATCACCGAAGAGGTGGAAACCGAGACTTCCATAGGTTTTAATGTAGGGCTGGTAGGCGATATGCGCATCAACAATTACCTCAACATCAGATTGGAGCCTGGGATCAATTTTGCCACTAGAAACCTGACTTTTCCAGATCCGTCATTAATGACAGAAGCTCAACGCCAGCGGGAAGTAACCTCGACTTATATTCATGTTCCATTGTTGTTGAAATTTTCCACCAAGCGGTTGAACAATTGGAAGCCCTTTGTGGTCGGCGGAGTCTCTTGGTCCCACAACCTGTCTAGTAATGAGGAAAATCCTGACGACAACCTTGCCGGTCAGTTCCGTCAAAAAACCAATGTTTTGAATTATGAATTAGGATTGGGGGTGGACCTTTATTTGTTTTATTTCAAATTCACGCCTTCCATCAGAGGGGTATTTGCTTTGGGGGATGAACTCGTTCGCGATGCCGATCCAAACAGTCCTTACACCGGAAATATTTCCAGCATGCAATCGAGGGGAGTATTTATCAATTTTACCTTCCAATAGGCCGCATCCATTCTCCCAGAAGTATTGCGGTGGCCATGGCGACATTGAGGCTTTCGGTATCCTTTTTATCGCCGTATTGCGGTATACTCAAGGCCGTACCCATTTCCAAAATACTTGAACGGATACCTCGGGACTCATTTCCCACAATAATCATGGCGTCGTCAGGCAGTGGTTCTTCATATAAGCTCTGACCTTCCATGGTAGATGGAAACAACGCCAGTTTGGTCTGCCGACAAAAAACTTCAAGATCCGTATAGTGCAGGTGTACGCGACCTAGTGATGCCATACTGGCCTGTACACATTTTGGGTTATAAGCATCTACGGTTTCCTTACTGCAAACCAAATGTTGAATCCCAAACCAATCGGCCAGACGGATGATGGTCCCAAAGTTTCCAGGATCCTTGATATCGTCCAGACCCAAAATTTTTCCTTCTTGAGGAATTTCTGTTTCTGCTGGTATTTCAAAAACAGCCAGATAGCCGGGTGCAGTCTTCAGGAAAGAAATGCTATCCATCTCTTTTTGGGTGATCACTTCAGGCTTCAAGTCATTCAATTCACTCTGCCCTGGCGTACAAAAAATATCCTTGACAATAAGATGGCATTGAGCCAGTTCTCTTATAGATTTGTAGCCCTCTACCACAAAGAGTCCGTGCGCTTCCCGATTCTTTTTTCTGGACAGCGATTTGATGAGCTTTATCGTGGCTTTGGTAATCATATATAATTGTATTTTTGAACTTTTGACTATGGGAAAAACGGGACTTTATGCAAAAATAGGTTTATTTACCTTGCTTGTATGGCTCATTGTTTCCTGTAATGCGATCAAACGAGTTCCTGACGGCAAGTTATTGCTCATGGAAAACCGAATAAAGGTCGATAGTTTAGAACCTGAAGATCCTAGGGTAGCTACTCTCCCATTACAACAGCCTAATCAGCGACTTTTAGGGGTTCCATTGAGGTTACACATTTACAACCTGGCGCGCCCTCACCGCGATTCCATTTACCTCAAATGGATGCAGGAACACCCTAATCAATTAAAGCGAAGGAACAAATTACTTTCTGAAAAACAGACCATTAAGTTGGGTGAAGGGCTCACCGGCATCAATCGTTGGATCAAACGCACCGGTGAAGAACCCAGTATCATCGACCCTGCTTTAATCACAAAATCTGAAGAACGACTCAAGGCCTGGTATTGGAACCAAGGTTATTTCAATACTGAGATCAGTTCTGAAGTGGTCGAAGAAGAATGGGATAAACGCGCGCGGGTAGAATACACCATCACACGCCATAAACCCTACATCGTGGACAGTCTCAACGTGCAGATCAGCTCTCCAGCCATTGATTCACTGTACAGGCTCACCCAATCTGAAAGTATTTTGGAAAACGGAAAGCAATATTTTACGCCAGATATCAACGCAGAACGCGAACGCTTAAATTCCTATTTCCGGAACCATGGTGCCTTTCATATGGAAAAGGAGAAGATCAGATTTGAAGGAGACACCGTAAATACCAATCATAAAGCCAATATCACTATGATCATTGGGGATCGTGAGATTGAGGTTGCCGATTCTGTCGTACTCAAACCCTACCAAATCCATCGCATCAGTCAGGTCAATATCATACCCGAATATCAAAACGCGCTGGGCAGCCTCGCCGCCGATACCACCCAGTACAAAGATTACCAGATCATCCGGTATGGCAAACGCAAATACCGTAGTAAAACCCTTACCGATGCTGTTTTCTTTCATAAAGGAGATGTATATAGAGACCTTGATCGTGACCGCACCTACAGACGTATCACTGAACTGCGCAGCTTTCTTTATCCCAGTATCAGGTATGAGAAAGATCCAGCAGACTCTACTGGAACGGATTTAATTGCCAACGTGCTACTTACCTCCAAAAAGAAATTTGAATTCACCTATGGAGTCGAGGGTACCCACAGTAATATCCAGACCATCGGTGTAGGTTTGAACACCGCCTTGCTCATACGCAATCTATTTAAGGGAAGCGAATTACTGGACATCTCCTTCAGGGGAAATATAGGCGCGAGTTCCAATGCCGCCAACGGTGACAGTCGTTTCTTTGACCTACAAGAATTAGGTGCAGATATCAGGTTAAGTTTCCCCAGGTTATTTTCACCTATCAATCTAGACCGATTGATCCCCAAATACATGTCACCATCCTCAGACCTGTCCGTAGGATTTTTCAGCCAGACGAATATTGGACTGGATAAACAGAGTCTGAATGGAGCCTTGACCTATAACTGGAGGCAGACGCCTATCAAAAGTACCCGGGTAGATTTAGTCAACGCACAATACGTGCGCAACCTGGATCCAAATAACTTTTTTAACGTCTTCCGTAGCAGTTATGGTAGTCTCAATGACATTGCTCAAGACCTTAACCTTATGGATCCCACTTATGTTAATGATAACAACAACTTAAGTATTCCGGACGGGACCCAAAATTTTATTGTTGACGCTATTGACGGTACATTGCCCGTGACCGCTGAGCAAAGGGAGATCGTCAGAAACATTAGAGAAAGACGGGAGAGACTTTCCCAAAACAACCTGATCATCTCTTCCAGTTACAGCTGGACCAGGAACAATCGAGCCGGTATTTATGATGAAGATTTTTCCAGGTTTAACATACGTTTAGAAGCCGCGGGTAATGTACTTTCTGGAGTTTCCAGTCTGGTGGGTGTAGAGAAAAACAGCAATGGAAATCGGCGGGTGTTTGGAGTAGAATACAGCCAATACTTCAAAACCGAAATTGACTACATTAAACATTGGGAGTATACTAACAAACATGTATTTGCCATCAGGACTTACGGTGGCGTTGCCATTCCTTACGGAAATGCAGACAACATACCCTTTATACGGTCCTTTTTTGCAGGAGGACCTAACGATAATAGAGCTTGGCAGGCCTATGAATTAGGTCCAGGAAGAACGGGAGGACTGAACGATTTCAATGTGGCAAATATGAAATTAGCTTTTAATGCTGAATATAGATTTCCGCTTTTTGGAGCAATAAAGGGAGCCATATTTGCTGATGCGGGAAATATTTGGAATGTACTAGACAGTGAGGATGATCCAGATGCTATCTTCAACGGTGTGAAGGATCTTGAATTCCTGGCCTTGGGTACCGGCGCCGGTCTGAGATATGACTTTGGTTTCTTTGTCCTAAGATTGGACATGGGCTTAAAAACTTATAATCCAGCTTTGGAGGAAGGTCGCCGTTGGCTGACCGAATTTAAACTGCCGAAATCTGTCCTAAACGTCGGAATCAACTATCCTTTCTGATTCGGATCACCCTGGGGTTCATTTTTTACGTATTTTTGTCATCCAACAAAAGAAAACTATGAGTCACAACATCAAACCCGGCGTAGCTACCGGAGACCAGGTCCAAGAAATCTTCAACCATGCCAAAGCCAATGGGTACGCTCTTCCGGCTGTAAATGTCGTCGGATCAAACACGGCCAATGCAGTCATGGAAACCGCCGCAGAACTCAATTCGCCCGTGATTATACAATACTCTAACGGAGGATCCGTATTTAACGCTGGTAAAGGAATGAGTAATGAAGGTCAACGGGCAGCGATTTTAGGCGCCACAGCAGGAGCTGAACATGTGCATAGATTAGCTGAAGCCTATGGAGCAAGTGTAATATTGCATACCGACCATTGTGCAAAAAAGTTATTGCCCTGGATCGATGGACTATTGGATGCTAGTGAAGCACGCTTTCGCGAAAGCGGAAAATCACTCTTCTCTTCCCATATGATCGACTTGAGTGAAGAACCACTAGAGGAAAATATAGAAATCTGCAAAAGATACCTGGAGCGCATGTCAAAAATGAACATGACCCTAGAGATAGAATTAGGTATTACTGGTGGTGAAGAAGATGGTGTGGACAATAGTGATGTGGACGAGTCAAAACTTTACACCCAACCAGAGGAAGTAGCCTATGCCTACGAGGAATTAAAAAAAGTAAGCGATCGTTTTACCATTGCTGCGGCTTTTGGAAATGTACACGGCGTGTATAAACCTGGAAATGTAAAACTTACTCCCAAAATCTTGAAAAACTCGCAAGAATATATTTCTGAGAAATATGGTGTTGAGCACAATCATATTGATTTTGTATTTCACGGTGGTTCAGGTTCTACCCTTGAAGAGATACGTGAAGCCATAGGTTATGGGGTCATCAAAATGAATATAGACACCGACTTACAATGGGCTTTTGCTCATGGCATCAAGACCTACATGGATGACAACAATGACTATCTGTTGTCTCAAATTGGAAACCCCAGCGGAGCTGATTCACCTAACAAAAAATACTACGACCCGCGCAAGTGGCTGCGTGTGGGCGAAGAGTCTTTCAAAGATCGTTTGAAAAAGGCCTTTGAGGACCTCAATAATGTAAACACACTTTAATTCATCGTGAATTCTGAAACTGGAATTCTAAAAAGTCTAGACAATAATATGGCTTGGTTTAAAAGAGATAAAAAAGGAATCACCACCCCGACGGAGGCCAAAAAGGATACGCCTAAAGGTCTGTGGTATAAATCTCCTACTGGAAAGATTATTGATACGGATCAGTTGAAAAACAACTTCTACGTCAGTCCAGAGGATGGGTATCACGTTCGAATAGGTAGTAATGAGTATTTTGAAATCCTATTTGATCATAATGAGTACGAGGAATTGGACGCCACAATGGTTTCTAAAGACCCTTTAAAATTTGAGGATACTAAAAAATACACAGACCGTGTAGAGGCGGCTCAAAAGAAAACCGGTTTGAAAGATGCAGTGCGCACGGCAGTTGGAAAATCTGGCGGACATGATTTGGTAGTAGCTTGTATGGATTTTGCCTTTATCGGTGGTTCCATGGGTAGTGTAGTAGGAGAAAAAATTGCCCGTGCGGCAGATCATTCCTTACAAAACAACATTCCCTTCATGATTATTTCCAAATCTGGAGGTGCCAGGATGATGGAAGCAGCGCTTTCTCTGATGCAATTGGCTAAAACCAGTGCCAAATTAGCACAGCTTAGTGATGCAGGAATCCCATATATTTCTCTCTGTACTGATCCTACCACAGGAGGTACAACAGCTTCATTTGCTATGTTGGGAGACATCAACATCGGTGAACCTGGTGCTCTAATTGCCTTTGCCGGACCACGTGTAGTTAGAGATACGACCGGAAAAGAATTGCCCGATGGATTTCAGACGGCCGAGTTTCTTTTAGAGAAAGGCTTTTTGGACTTTATTTGTCCGAGACACGAACTGAAGGAAAAAGTAAATCTTTATCTGAATTTGATTTTGAACAGAAAAGTAGAAGTCGCCTAAGCTGTTCTTGTAACTTTTTTAAAAATCTAACGTCCCATAAGGCAGCATCCCTTATGGGACGTTTTTAATGATATTAACCATGCAATCATCCAACCAATATTCTGCCCCTAATCAACATCAGGTTTATCCGCCTCACTACAGCTATCGGGCCCATATTCCCCCATTGAGCTTTGGGGAGGCGATTAAATTAAGTTTTGAGAACTATGCTAATTTCTCTGGCCGAGCCAGAAGATCGGAATTCTGGTATTTTAAGCTCTTTCAATTGATCTGTTTACTTCCACTATCCTTGTTGGTGTTGTTTACAAGTTTTATAGGAGAAGCTGCGGCGATCCTGTCCGTCATGTTCGCGGTCATTTTCTATGTAGCACTAGTAATTCCAAGTCTTTCCTCCTCGGTTCGCCGATTTCACGATACCGGCAATTCGGGTTGGCTAGTGCTGTTGGATTTATTTTGTATAGGTGGCGCCTTGTCACTTATATTCGGTTGTTTTGACAGCCAGGCTTATACCAATCAATACGGACCAGACCCAAAACGCAGAGTTGATCGTCATTTTTAACCCTATTTTAGACAACTGATTGTCTTGTTCTGGTTAACTTAACATCATGAGATGGATCATTCTATTGTTCTTGATGTCTATATTTTCAAATGCACAAATTCCGGAACTTACCCAGCACCAATGGAATCACCGACTACTGATTACTTTTAGCGATGTAGAAGAAGCTTCAGCTCAACAACGTTTTTTTGAGCAGCAGAAAAGCCGTTTTGAAAAAAATATTGAAGGGTTGAAGGAGCGAAAACTGTTGTTGTACGTCGTTTTTCCTAATCGCTATACGCAGTTGAATCCTGAGAATCCCAAAGATGCAAAGTGGATAGCTCAACAAGATCTTTACAAATTTGTAAATAAGAAGGATGCGGTAATGGGAATCCAATTGATTGGTCTGGATGGTGGAACCAAACTGAACAGAGCAGATTGGGTTGAATTGACTGACATATTTCAACGAATTGACGCTATGCCAATGAGACAGGCTGAAATGAAAAATGATCAAAAGCATTAAAGCATATTTAAGAGCTTTTGGTGCATTCTCAATTATTTTTATGACCGATGAAAAACGGAAAACTCTACGACCTCATTATTATTGGTGCTGGTCCAATAGGTATCAATTGTGCTCTGGAGGCAAAGAAAAAAGGCCTAACCTACCTTGTTCTGGAAAAGGGACCCATTGTCAATTCACTTTACCACTACCCGACCAATATGCAGTTCTTTTCCACCAGCGAGAAATTGGAACTCAACGATATTCCTTTCATTTCTAAAGAGGCCAAACCCAGTAAACAAGAAGCATTAGAGTACTACAGGCGCATTGCTACTTCTAATGCACTTAAAATTCATCTTTTCGAAAAGGTACTTAAGGTCAAACGTCCCAAGCATTTTAAAGTAGAAACAAGCAAATCAACCTATCACAGCAAGCATATTATAGTTGCCACTGGTTTTTATGATTTGCCCCAAATGATGAATGTCAAGGGAGAATCATTGCCTAAAACTACCCATTATTATGACGATCCGCACCTGTATGCCTTCCAGGAGGTTGCGGTGGTAGGAGCCAGTAACAGCGCAGTAGATGCTGCGTTAGAAATTTATCGTAAAGGCGGGAATGTTAGTATGATCATTAGGGGTTCAGATATCGGAGAGCGGGTGAAATATTGGGTAAAACCAGATATTGAAAACAGGATCAAAGAAGGCTCTATCAAAGCCTATTTTAATGCTGAGGTAAAGGAAATAACTACTGATAAAATCATTATCAGCCACAAAGGAAAAGTAAAGAAAATCACCAATGATTTTGTGGTGGCCCTAACCGGTTATCAACCCAACTTTGCTTTTTTGAAAGATATGGGGATTGAGCTGGAAGGACCAAAAAAGATCCCAGTCTATGATGAGGAAAGCATGGAAACAAATGTTTCCGGAATATTTCTGGCAGGTGTCATTTGCGGAGGCAAGGAAACCCATAAATGGTTTATTGAAAACAGTCGTGTACACGCCAAAAGAATCATAAATCATATCGCCTAAGGGTATCTCCCTTAGTGATCTCTACACTACGCTCCAAGATCGCTCTATGTTTTAAGGTAAATGCAAAACTTGCCTAAGTTGGCTTTTCCGACATCTAATGTTTATTCATCCAAAACTTGACCTGAAGCAATTGCTTAAACTCTGATTTTTTAAGCCCTGGTAAAAAGCCGATACTAAAAAAACTCCTTCTCGACTGGTCTCTTACGTATAAAGGTAATGTCCCACATCCATCGTGATGTCTCAAGGAATTTATTGTTTTCCCAAATTACCCTCCATCATTTGTAGTCATTCAAGCCCGCCTTTAGGCTTGCTTTCAGGTTCAATCTGAGTCAGGAAGTCGGCCACAGCATCCACTTTAGAACAAGTTTAATTGTATGACTTATCTGGAGTTAGTAAATATCGCTTTCGCGAAAGCGGAACAAAAACATCTATTGAGCAGTGTATCCACCATCTACGGTGTAGTAACTACCGTTGACAAAACTGGCCTGATCTGAACACAGCCAAAACACCAATGCGGCTACTTCTTCAGGCTCTCCCAAGCGTCCAATTGGGTGGGCGGCAATCAATTGTTCTTTCTGTTCTTCATCTAACTGGTCCAATAAGGGGGTTTTGATATAACCTGGTCCTACGGCGTTTACCCGGACACCTTGTTTTCCATACTCGATGGCTGCTGTTTGAGTGAGCCCTACGACCGCATGTTTAGCCATCACATAGGCGACCGATTGAGCTGTACCAACTGAACCGAGAATGCTAGACATATTGACGATAGCACCCCCACCAGAGTTGATGATGGCAGGTATCTGGGCCTGGCATCCATAAAGAACACCATGCTGATTGATATCAATCACTTCCAGATAGGATTCAGCTGAGTAATCAGCGGTTAAGTTCATTTCCCCACCAATACCAGCGTTATTCACTGCGCAATGCAAAGCCCCATATTTGTCCACAGTTTTTTTCACCAATTCCTTACAGGCCTGTCTATCTGAAACATCTGCCTTGATAAAAATGGCATCCGCAGACTGTTGGGAAATTTGATCGACTACCTGACGGCCTCCTTCCTCATCGACATCACTAACTACTACATTATAATTCGCATCGGCAAATTTCAATGCAATCGCTTTTCCTATTCCACTCCCAGCTCCGGTAATAATTACTGTTTTCTTCTCCATGTTTTCTTTTGAAGATAGAATATATCCTGAAAGCTTGCTGTTAAGAATTTGAGAATTTAGTCTTTGTTTTGACTCAGTAGTGCCATCAAATCAGGATCTTGTCCTAATAATACAGACTCGCTATTGATACGTCCTTCCAAAGGCCCATTTTCTAAATTCAGCACTCCCCTAGGACATACAGCGCTACAAATACCACAGCCCACACAGCTGGATCGGACGATGTTTTCTCCTTTCTGTGCATAGGCCCGTACATCGATTCCCATCTCACAATAGGTTGAACAATTTCCGCAGGAAATACATTGACCTCCATTAGTTGTGATGCGGAACCTGGAAAACAGGCGTTGCTGAAAGCCTAGAATAGCAGCCATCGGACAACCAAATCTACACCAAACGCGATTTCCAAATATGGGGTAAAAACCGGTCCCAATGACACCAGAGAACACTGCTCCAATCAGGAAGCCGTAAAACTGATTTAATTTCCATGACTCAAAAAAGAAGAGTCGGCTGGAGTTGTCTGTATAAGTATATAACAGAATGCCGATGACGATCACGAAATAGGCTATCGCTCCAATCTTGGCATCTTTGGCCAGTTGCTCACGACGGAAAATAAAGGCAAAACCAAAAACCAAGGTAAGCAGTCCAACCACCAGCCAGATAAACAATTCCTTACTTAACCACAGGTTGTCATAAATCACACTTTGGGTTCCTTTTTCTATAAATATGTCGGCCTGTGATCGATCCATTGGCAATAAGGTAGCCTGTTTACCCTCTTGAACCTGAGTAATTCCTTGTCCGTTATCAGCAGCTTTTACCACATCAAATGGAATTTCAATACCTGAGGTATCTTTAAGGGACAATGGCTCTGTAGCATCTGAACGATCTAGATAAATGACCCGTTGCGCCCCAGCCGATTGTGCGGCGAGTACCACCTCATGGACAGGTTTGTCCTCTTGAGCACCGATAAATACTACTTTGTCCTGAAAATCATTCCAACTTCCAATACTGGAAGCACTCTCATTCCCTTTGAGAAAGGAATAAACAACAGCAGTTGTCATCACTACTGCAAACACCACTACGCTATGAATAACCCACCTCTCAATTTTCCAGGCATATTGTTTTTTGTTGGACAATTGACGGAAAGAATCTCCAGCTGTTTCTGCTAATCCGCCACAGCCACAAACCCAACTGCAATACCATCTTTTTCCGTATTTGTAAGTCAATATCGGGGTGATGACCAGGATGGATAGCACCCCAAAAATAAGCATGGCAACACCAAAACTACCGTGACTAATAAATTCCTGTAATTTGTATCCATTGAAAAGGTCATAGTTGAGCGGCCAGATGTTTTTAAAATCATAATACGGCTGATTCAAACGGGTCATGATTTCTGGAATAATGAAGGCAAAGGCAGTTTGGAAAAACATCACACTGGTGGTACGGATAACCTCGTATGAATTATGCCTGTACTTCCAAATAAATTTGATTCCAAAAGATAGTATGGCTATGGTATAAAGTGTCCCATAAACAAACCATTGGGAGGCCGGACCTCCATTGAGCAACTTGGACAGCGGATCAAACAAAGCAATAACTCCCTTGTTTTCTCCTTCTTCAACCAACCCTAGGTATTGTGGATAGAAATATAGCAACACATAGAATCCAGAAAGGGAAAGTATGGCCAGCCAGGCCCAAATTCCTCTGCCCGATATGCTTTTAAACCATACCCCATCATTTTTGATTCCCGCGCTCTTATCCTTGTAAGATGCCCAGGCAAATCCAATAATACCTGCAGAAATAGCACCTAAGGAAAGACTAAGCCACAAGGTCTTATTGGGAAAATTAACATTGAATGCAGCCATGAGTAATATGGCCATTCCCGCCCATCCTATGGCTGTAAATAGCTTCTGGCCAGTGTTCAGAGATTTGGGAGGTTCTCCCGTCAGTGAAAGATTGCGTTGGTAAACACCCATGTGATTTAAATTATGTTGGTTAATGGCAGCATTAATGACTCAGTACTGAATCCTGCGATTGGTTGATAAAATCTTTTTTAATAGCTTCAAAAGGCTTTTTATAAAATTCTGGGTCAAAGCCTGCGAGATCAAGATTGCGAATGACCTCATCCACCGTTGCCCCATTGCTGAGCCACTGATCAAACTGTTTGTGTTGTAAACGGATCATAAAGGTGTTGATACCAACAAATTTTCTGGTAGCCAAATGATATTCAATGGTGATGGCCCGATTAGAATCCTTTTCCTTCCAGTGATAGTGTGCATTTCCTTCCTTGGGCTTGTTCCAAACCCAACCGTAGGTCTGGTATTCAATATCCATAAACTTTGCGCTATTGAACCAATGGCCAGGATTCCATGCGGTAGGATTTCCACAGAGGTTTTGGGCCAACGTTTCTCCCATCATTCTACCCGTATACCAAACGGCCTCTACCGCTTTGCGCTCCCCAACTGGTTCTCTTTGCTCAGCACAATCACCTATCGCATAAACATCCGGAACATTGGTTTGCAAAAACCGATCTACTAATATTCCTCTATTGGTCTCGATTCCGCTATCTTTTAAGAAATTGATCTGAGGTCTAACTCCCGCGCAAAGCCCAACGAAATCGCAGTCTATACGCTCCCCTTTTTTTGTGGTAATGGCATGAACTCTACCGCTGCCGTTATCCAAGATTTCATCCAATTCCTCCTCATGCCTGAGATCTACGTGATGCAATTTTATATGTTGGGAAATCAATTGCGCATCGGGTGCAGGCAATACACCATCCCAGAAGTATTTTTCACGTATCAAAAAGGTTACTGGAATTTTTCTGGTCAATAACATCTCAGCCAGCTCAACTCCGATTAAACCGCCACCTATGATGACAGCCCTTTTACAAGTCGAATTGTCCGGTGCATTTTTTTCCAACAGTTCCAAATCCATTTTAGAAACCAAACCTTGAACGCCATCCAGATCTTCTCCAGGCCAGCCAAATTTATTGGGAATACTGCCTGTAGCCAACACCAACTGATCGTAGCTAATAGTTTGACCTTGCTCTAGCAGTACTTCTTTTTGATCAACATTTACTCTCTTGACCCAAGCCTTTACCAATTCCAGCCGATTCTTTTTCCAAAACCAGTTTTCGTAGGGTTGGGTATGCTTAAATTTCATGTGGCCCATGTAGACATACATCAAGGCCGTACGGGAAAAAAAGTAATCGGTTTCACCAGAGATGATGGTGATGCGATGATCAGAGAGTTTTCTGATATGTCTCGCTGCCGTCACTCCGGCGATTCCATTTCCAATAATCACAATATGTTTCATGGAGGTTTTTGTTTCAAGGCAATTACAAATCAAAGCATTTTATGCAGTTTATCCCAGGTGGATATCACCTGCATTATGGGTTATATTTCCCGACCTGGTCTTCGGATCTGGGATCGTACTAAGTTATACAAATATGCCCAACAGGAATAAAATGAATACTATTCGCAAAATAACACCAGGTGCATTGATCGTTTTTTGGTCGTTTATCAGCATATTTGGCAATGATTTAGCCCAAATTTTGGTCAAAAAAGATAACCTTGAATCGTCAACAACCTCAACATATGGCTTGTAGTATACAGCGCATTTTATTTCTTCCGCTCATTATTTTTACTTTGGGATGTAATTCTCAAAATAATTCAGACACCTCTAAACACCACCAGGACAAGGCCCGTAAAATCAATGGTATTACTTTCGTCGCCACGCGGAACCCAATTGATGACTCTGGGATCAAGCCGCTCAATGCCTACCATGCCAATTATGCAGCCATTGTGCCCTATGCCTGGATGCGCAGTCTTGATAATCCTGAGGTCATTTATAGCGTAGACCAAGGCTGGTGGGGAGAAAAGCCAGAAGGCGTGCGTAAGACCATTGAATTGATGCACGAGCAGCACATAGAAGTAATGCTCAAACCACAAATATGGATAGGTCGTGGTTCCTATACCGGTGATATTCAGTTAAAGGATGAGGCCTCGTGGCAAGTGTTGGAAAAATCCTATACCGATTATATTTTGAGATTTGCCAAAATCGCGGAAGAGAAAAACGTAGGTATGTTTTGTATAGGCACAGAACTGGATTCCTTTACCAGGGAACGTCCTCAATTCTGGCTGGAATTGATCTCACAGATCAGAGCTGTTTATTCGGGTAAACTCACCTATGCAGGAAATTGGGACAGTTATAAAAAGATTGACTTTTGGAGTGCATTGGACTATATCGGAGTGGATGCCTATTTCCCGATCAGCAGTGAGAAAACACCTGAAGTCGATACGGTCAACCAACACTGGTCCAAATGGAAGAAAGAGTTGAGATCGCTTTCGCGAAAGCACAACAAAAAAATCCTTTTTGCAGAGTATGGTTATATCAGCGCCGATTACGCAGGTCAGGAACCATGGAAAAATGCTGGAGAAGACCGGGCAGTTAATGAGCAGGCCCAACAGATTTTACTTGAAGGTTTGTATAATAATATTTGGGATGAAGAATGGTTTGCCGGTGGTTTTTTATGGAAACACCATGCTGAAAAAAGTCGCAGGAGAGGCTACGAAAAACGATTTACCGTACAAAACAAATTGGCTCAATCCACGGTAAGTGCTGCCTATAAAAAATACAAAGAATAAGCTTATAGAGTCATGCTAATTTAAGGGTGCTTATCATATCGCCTTATCCAGAATAATTGATTATTGGAGGTTAAGCTTGTGACGCACTTCCTAGGTTGGTCAAGGATGAACGCGGATCAGAAGTTTAAAGTGCTTAGAAGGAATAAACAACTTCTAATTTGTAGTCTTTCAAGGATTCTTCGGCCTTTTTGATATCCTCGGTAAACCCGAGTATGTAACCACCTCCACCAGAACCACATAACTTGAGGTAGTAATCGCCTGTATCCAGACCTTTCTTCCAAAGATCATGGAATTGGGCAGGTATCATAGGTTTAAAGTTGTCCAATACGACGTGGCTTAATTTTTTGACATTGCCAAAAAGACCTTTTACGTTTCCGCTTAGGAAATCTTCTACACACATATCGGTGTATTTGACAAACTTATCCTTAAGCATTGATCTAAATCCTTCCTGCTTCATGTTTTCCATGAAAATGTTCACCATAGGAGCAGTTTCTCCCACCATTCCAGAATCCAATAGGAATACCGCGCCTTTTCCATCCAATTGCTGGGAAGGAATTCCGGCAGGTTCAATATCTTCTTTGGAATTGATCAGAATAGGCAAGCTCAAATAGGAATTCAATGGGTCCAAACCAGAGCTTTTTCCATGAAAGAAACTCTCGATTTTCCCAAAAATATCTTTGAGCGTCAATAATTTTTCGCGGGTCAGATTTTCCAACACCGTGATTTTCTCTGTAGCATATTTATCATAGATGGCAGCTACCAGCGCACCGCTGCTTCCCACGCCATACCCTTGAGGGATACTGGAATCAAAATACATTCCAGCCTTCACATCTTCTCTGAGTGATTGGATGTCAAAAGCAGGAAATAACGGATCTTCTAGGGTCAATTGCTCAATATGGCCAGCGAGCCTTTCTAGATTATTATTGCTCTGAGCGTGCACTTTACTTAGATTGTCACTTATTTTCAGTGCTCCTTTGTAAAAATTATAAGGGATAGATAAGCCTTTGGAATCCTTGATGATGCCATACTCACCGAACAGTAAAATCTTGGAATAAAATAGCGGTCCTTTCATAGGGTTGGGGTTAGCACTTACTTGCGCCAGTGCCAATATAATCACAAATATACTGCGAGTTCTGACAATATTGCGCCAATTTGTTGTTAATCAACTCTTCCACAATCTCTTTATGTTCGCGTGGGTAGAGCAAATGCACGTTAGCTCCCGCATCTAGCGTGAAACATAAGGGAATGCCTGTTTCCTTCCTAAACGCCCAAACTTGCTCGATAATCGACAAAGTTTTGGGTTTCATGAGAATAAAATACGGATGGGAAGTCATCATCATGGCGTGCAGGGTTAATGCTTCGCTTTCTGTAATTCTGATAAAAGTATCCAGATCACCTTCTTGAAGTGCATTTTTCAACATCTCCAGGTTTTCATGGGCTTGTTCAAATCTCGCTTTCGCGAAAGCGTGCCCGTTCATTAAATCATGACCTACACTTGAACTTACTACTTTCTCCCCTTTGTCCACTAATAAAATGGTATCCTGGAAGTTTTGGAAAACAGGATGTAATAATTCGGTCTTGTCTACCCCGTATAAGTCCGTGCTGTCCACGGTTTTGATATGTTTTCCCCAGAGTACAGCGCTTCCCTTAATACTTCTACAGGCACTTCCCGAACCTAACCTGGCTAAGAAAGAAGTCTTATCTGCCGAGACAGTTGTACCGGTAAGCATAGATTCAAAATCCATGATACAGGCGCTCAGAGCAGCCATACTACTCGCACTACTGGCAATTCCAGAGCTATGCGGGAAAGTGTTGACCGTGTCGATCTTGAACTGGTACTGAGTGATCCAGGGGCAGTAATTTTTGATACGCAAAAAATAATCTTTGATTTTGGGCGCAAATTCAGGTTTTTTGCGACCGTCATAACTGATACTGAAACCGTGGTCGCCCTTGATGGCTTTTAGGCTGGTAACGGTATGACATTCCTTAAGTGTGAAGCTGAGCGATGGATTAGCAGGCAGTTGCATCCCGTGTTTACCCCAATATTTGACCAGGGCTATGTTTGAAGGTGCCTGCCATCGGGTTTCCATTTGGTCTAGGAAATCCACAGATTCCCTGAGTTGAAATTGCTCTTCCACGCCTTTGGGTTTACTGCAAAGATATGCATCGCTAAGCGCTTTGCCACATTTCAGGGACACAAGTTCAACCAGGTTGCCGAATGTTATGGCGTTATTCTTTTGCTTTTGCTCCCCTGATCTGTCAGCCGCTATTACATCATGGATGCAAAGTTTTTGATTTGTCGAACTAAGATGGATATGGCATAAAATGACCTCATTCCATGTTGATATTTATATACCATGTAGGATTTTAGTCTGTCATCTGTAACAAATTTGTGCCAAAAGTGTCCAATGGTTAGCAAGCAGACAAAAACCCGTATTTTTAATCGCCGTATCAGCAAAGACCTATGTTTATATACCTGCGAGTACTGAAGGAGAGCTTATTTTTTGCCGTGAATGCACTGCGCACCAACCTGTTGCGGACATTCTTGTCCGTATTAGGGGTAACTATAGGAATTTTTGCCATCATAGGTGTTTTGGCAGCGGTAGATTCACTGGAAAACAAGATTACTGAAAGCTTGAGCAGTTTGGACATCTCAACCATCTATGTACTTAACCGTTCCTTTGGACCAACAGAATTGGAACCCTATCAATACGAAAAATTTCCTAACGTTACTTACGAGGAGTTTCAAATGCTGGAACGCAGTATGCCAGATATAAGTGCCATCACCTTTACGCAATTCACTGGACCAGAAAATATAAAATTTGAAGGTAAAACCGCTACCGGCGTCAATATTATTCCTGGCACGGAGGCTTTTTACGAGCTGGAAAAATTAAAATTAGCCCAGGGCAGATTCTTTAATGCGGCAGAATCCAATGCTGGGAGCAATGTGGTGGTGATTGGTAGTGAGGTGGCCAAAAGTTTATTCGGTGAATTTAACCCGATCGGTCGCAGGGTCAGACTTTACGGGAATAAATTCACGGTGATCGGCGTATTGGAAAAGGAAGGCGCAGGATCCTTTGGACCCTCCAAAGATGGTAGCGCTTATCTGCCCGTCAATTTTACTCGGCGAATTTTTGGAGATAACAACAGATTACGTACGGCTGCTCTTATTCTTAAACCCAAAAAAGGCGTGGATCAGGATGCATTTATTGCACAATTTGAGCAAACTTTACGCAATTACAGGGGATTAAAACCTGGTGAAATCAGTACCTTTTTTATCAATCCGCTGAAAGGATTTGCCGATTTCCTGGACCAGCTTACCTCCACTTTGACCTTTATTGGTGTTATTATTTCTGGATTTTCTATGTTGGTAGGAGGTTTTGGAATCGCCAATATAATGTTTGTGAGCGTTAAGGAACGTACCAATCTGATTGGTATTCAAAAATCATTGGGCGCCAAGAGTCGTTTTATTCTTTCCCAATTTTTATTTGAGAGCATTATCCTGGCGGTTTTTGGTGGTTTTTTCGGTTTATTTTTTGTCTGGCTGGGTATTTTGGTAGCCAACAGCATTGCTGAAGATTTTACTTTTATGTTGAGTTCGTTTAATATCTTATTAGGCACCAGTGTAAGTGCCCTTATCGGACTGTTGGCTGGAATTATTCCAGCGATTTCGGCGGCGAGATTGGATCCAGTAGAGGCCATTCGTACGGGAATGTAAAGGCCGTCGGCTCTTGGACTTTTAAAACTTATTCCTAAGGCCATTTTGCCTTCAATTTTTATTTTACTTCTTGTCCATCCTTTGCCTGAAAACCAGGCGGTCAGCTGCATCCAATATCCTATCTTTGCAAAAAATTGAGAGTCATGAGCAGAGGTAAGGAAGGTGGAAAAAGCAAACCCAGTGGCCGCAGTGGTGGTAAGAGTAGTGCTGGCGCCAAAGGAGGCAACAGACGCAATGCAGGATCCCAGGATCACAAAGGAAAATCCAGCGCCCGAGGCAATTCCCCTACCGAAAAACGCAATACCCGTGGTGGAAAAAACCAGATCATTGGTACTTCCCGCAGCGGTAAGCCAGTGACCAAAAAAGAATACATTGAGCGCAAAAAAGCCGAATCCAGTCCTAAAAAGAAAAAAAAGGACGACGGTATGCGCTTGAACAAGTACATCGCCAATTCTGGTTTGTGCAGCCGTCGGGATGCCGATATCTACATCAAGGCAGGTAGTGTGACCGTCAACGGTAAGCCTGTGACAGAAATGGGCTTTAAAGTTCAACCTGGCGATGAAGTACGCTTTGACAATCGTCCCATCGAGCCGAAGAAAAAAGAATATTTCTTATTGAACAAACCCAAAGGTTTTATCTCTCCGAGAAAAGGGGAATTGGCCTCCAAAACCGTCATGGACCTGATGGCCAACGCTTCACCCAACAACTTACATTTTGTAGGCCGCCTCTCTCGTGCTTCTCTTGGACTGATGTTGTTTACCAGCGATCTTGAAATGGCCAACAAACTCAACAATCCAAAGCACGAATTACGCCAGATGTATCACGTGGCACTGGACCGCAGTTTTAAGCATGAGGATTTGGTGCGATTGCGTCAAGGTATCGTCATTGATCGCGAACAAGTCAATATCAAGGAAGTCAATTATGTAGAAAACGGACGCAACAATGAGATTGGAATAGAACTATTCAGCGGCAAAGACAATATTGTACCTCGAATCTTTGAAAGTATAGGTTATGAGATCAAAATTCTAGATCGCGTAATGCTGGCCGACTTGACTAAAAAAGACCTTCCCAGAGGTCACTACCGCAAATTGACCGATCAGGAGGTGATCAATCTGAAAATGCGGAAGTAAAATTTTAACGTAGCTCTAACACTTGTTTAAGTACATTTGGTCAGATTTAGTGGAAGGAAAAACAATTCCTGTTCCGACTAAAAGATATTTGAATTGAACACAAAATACATCGATCTCATCGATCAGACTTATTATTTCCCTACCGAGGAATTTAAGTTAGAAAATAACCAGTTGCATTTCCATGATATAGATCTCATGGCTCTGGTAGAAGAATACGGCGCACCCCTCAAATTTACCTATCTACCCAAGATTTCTGAAAACATCATCAGGGCAAAATCTTGGTTTGATTCCGCTTTCGCGAAAGCGGACTATCGCGCAAAATATCACTACTGCTACTGCACCAAGAGTTCGCACTTCAAGCACGTCATGGATGAGGTGCTTAAAAACGATATACATATTGAGACCAGTAGTGCTTTTGATATACATATCGTCAACAAGCTGAAAGCAGAAGGTAAAATTAAAAACGACACCTTTGTGATCTGCAATGGGTTCAAAAGGGACCAATACATTCAAAATATTGCTCGACTTATTGATTCGGGACAGAATTGTATCCCTATCATTGACAACTACGAGGAATTGGACCTGCTTACTGAGGCCACAGACAAAAAATTCAATGCTGGGATACGCATCGCTAGCGAAGAAGAACCCAAATTTGAGTTTTATACGAGTAGGCTAGGTATCGGTTATAAGAACATACTGAATTTTTATAAAGCACAGATTGAGGAAAACTCGCAAGTGGACCTTAAGATGCTGCACTTCTTCATCAATACGGGAATAAGAGATAACGCTTATTATTGGAATGAACTACACAAGTGCTTAAAGGTATATGTGAGTCTAAAAAAGATCTGTCCCACGCTGGATAGCCTGAATATAGGAGGAGGTTTTCCGATCAAGAATTCGCTGGTGTTTGATTTTGATTATGAGTACATGGTTCATGAAATCATCCATCAAATCAAAATGGTTTGTGATGAAGCTGGTGTAGACGTACCACATATCTTCACTGAATTTGGTTCATTCACAGTTGGTGAAAGCGGGGGAGCCATTTATAAGGTATTGTACCAAAAGCAACAGAATGATCGAGAAAAATGGAACATGATCAACAGTTCGTTTATCACCACTCTTCCTGACTCTTGGGCGATCAGTAAGCGATTTATATTACTCGCACTGAATCGCTGGAAGGATGAATATGAACGTGTTTTATTGGGCGGACTTACTTGTGACAGTGATGATTATTACAACAGTGAGCAGAATGTAAATGCCATTTATCTACCCAAATACCACAAGGACAAACCCTTGTACATAGGTTTTTTTAATACAGGAGCTTATCAAGAAAGTATAGGCGGGTATGGCGGCATACAACACTGTCTGATTCCTGCTCCACAACATGTCCTGATCGATCGGGACGAAAACGGTAATATCAAGACTAGACTCTTTAGAGAACAACAATCCAGTGAGCAAATGCTACAGATACTGGGCTATCAATAAATAGGTTTAATTACTTTTATCACCATGAACAACAATAATTATGCAGGCATAGATGATCAGTATGCAGGATTGGACCTTGCGTCCATCGTGTTAATCCCGGTGCCTTATGACGGAACCAGCACCTGGCAAAAAGGAGCTGATAAAGGCCCAGAAGCCTTTCTGGATGCAAGTCGGAACATGGAACTTTATGATATAGAAACCGATTCAGAGGTGTATCATCACGGTGTGTTCCTGGCAGACCCGGTCACTGAGAATAGTTCGCCAGAAGCCATGGTTGAGGCCGTACATCAAGCGACTAAAAAATACATCAAGAAAAACAAGTTTGTAACCCTTTTTGGTGGTGAGCATTCCGTTTCCATAGGGTCGATCAGGGCCTTTAACGAGATGTATGAAAACCTGAGTGTATTGCAAATTGACGCCCATGCTGATCTGCGTAAGGAATATGAAGGTAGCAATTGCAATCATGCCTGCGCCGTTTATGAAGCCAGTCAACATACCAATTTAGTACAAGTAGGCCTGCGTTCCATGGACAGCATCGAACTGGGCGTAAATGATCCTGAAAAAATGTTTTTTGCCCACGAGATGGTCCAGGACGACTACTGGCAAGAAAATGCCACAGAAGCCTTGGGAGAAAATGTTTTTATCACGATTGACCTGGACGCTTTTGACCCTTCCATCTGTCCCAGTACAGGAACTCCTGAACCAGGCGGATTGTTTTGGTATGAGACGCTGGACTTCCTGAAACGCGTGTTTGAAGAGAAAAATGTGGTAGGCTTTGACATTGTAGAATTATGTCCGAATCCTAATGAAAAATCCTCTGATTTCCTGGCAGCCAAACTTTACTACAAAATGCTGAGTTATAAATTTCAAAACATTGCTCTAGAGGGAGAGGAAGGCTATGATGCAGAGAATACTTTCGCGAAAGCGGGATTGAAGAAAATGAAAAATATCACAGAAGATTAAAATTAAAAATATGGGTCAACCGATCACGGAATTTATAGAAAAATACTTTTTGCATTTTAATAGTGCCGCACTGGTAGATGCTGCCAAGGGCTATGACGATCAACTTAACCAAGGCGCTAAAATGCTGGTATCCCTGGCTGGCGCCATGAGTACGGCAGAGATCGGTAAGATTTTTGGCGAGATGATCAGACAGGACAAGGTCCACATCATCTCCTGTACGGGCGCTAATCTAGAAGAAGATCTGATGAACCTTGTTGCCCATAGTCATTATAAACGGGTGCCCAATTACCGGGACCTGACCCCACAAGATGAATGGGAACTATTGGAAAAAGGTCTTAATCGTGTAACCGATACTTGTATTCCAGAAGAAGAGGCTTTCCGCAGATTGCAGGAACATATCTTTAAACTTTGGAAACAGGCTGAAGAAAAAGGCGAGCGATACTTCCCACATGAGTATATGTACCAACTTTTATTAAGTGGTGTGTTGGAGGAATATTATGAAATCCCCATTGAGAATTCCTGGATGTATGCTGCAGCCAAGGCCAATCTGCCTATAGTCGTCCCTGGATGGGAAGACAGCACGATGGGTAATATTTTTGCCAGCTATGTATTAAAAGGCGAATTGAAGGCCAGTACTGTCAAGAGCGGTATTGAGTACATGACCTTCCTGGCCGATTGGTACACCGAGAACAGTGAAAAAGGGATTGGTTTCTTTCAAATCGGTGGCGGTATCGCAGGAGATTTCCCGATCTGTGTAGTTCCTATGCTGTATCAAGATATGGAGCGTACAGACACCCCTTTTTGGAGCTATTTCTGTCAAATATCTGATTCAACCACCAGTTATGGAAGCTACTCTGGTGCAGTTCCCAACGAGAAGATCACCTGGGGGAAATTGGATCAAAATACGCCAAAATTTATCGTAGAAAGCGATGCAACCATCGTGGCACCATTGATTTTTGCCTATCTGTTAAAAATGTAACCGATGAAAAAAATTCTTTTTTTAAGCCTGCTACTTATACCCTTTATAAGTTGGGGACAATATCGCTGGACCGAAGCCGTGGTGACCTTAAACAATGGAAAAACCCTTACAGGCGAAGCCAAAATACCGCTGAACGGAGCAGGCTTTACATTTGGACTGAAAAATTGAAATTCAGAAAAGAATCTGGAGACAAAAAGCAGAAGTATAGGGTCCACGAGGTAAAACAAATCCTATTTACCGTCCACTACAAAGAAAAAGTAGATGGTAAAAAAGTCAAAAAAACCAGACAGGATATCTATCTACCTGTATTACTAAAAAAGAGAAATAAAAAAGACCTGCTGGTGTTTATGCAGGAGGTTGTGCAGGGAGAAGTTAGTCTTTACGGGAGAACGGTTGTACAACAGAGTGGTAATATGGCCTTTGGCATGACAGGATCGGCTGCTCTCCCAGTATTCATTCCAACCTGGCATTCCCACAACGAATTATATGTTGCTAGACCTGGTCAGGAGGCACAAATTATCAACCAGGTGAGTCTTTTTAAAGGCTTCAAAAATAGGGCTTCAGAATATTTTGATGATTGTCCTGTATTGGTCGAGCAATTACAGGAACGGGAGTTAAAAAAAGAAGATCTAAGAGAGATTGTTGAGTTGTATAATTCGACTTGCGGTAGAGGTTGACTAATGGTCATGACCAGAGATATTGTATCTTAAAGCTACCTGTTGATTGATGCATGTGGATGATGTCGCTTTCGCGAAAGCGAACCATATCTTATTTAATGGCTTTAAATAATACTAAATAGAAGAAATAACAATGAGCGAACCTGTGGTACCCAAAGTGGAGAACTTAAGTCTGGAATTCCTCAAAATTGAGGACTATGACGACTTGAAGTCGGCCATGATCGATGCCTATCCGCAATTGCCAGATTCTTATTGGTTGAAATCCGAAATTAAAGCGCTCTGTACCAAATTTCCAGAGGGCCAGGTCGTGCTGAAGGCCAACGATGAAATTGTAGGCTGTGCATTGAGCATCATAGTGACTTATGACGCTTACAGGGGACCTTACACCTATGAACAAGTTACCGGTAATTATAAGTTCAGCACCCATAATCCGGATGGTGATGTACTGTATGGCATAGAAATATTTATTCGCCCTGGTTACCGCGGTTTACGATTGGGTCGACGCCTGTACGACTACAGAAAAGAGCTTTGTGAAAACCTGAATTTGCGTGGGATCGCCTTTGGGGGACGCATACCTATGTATCACGGATACGCCCAAGAAATGACACCCAAGCAATACATTGAGAAAGTCAAATCCAAAGAAATCGAGGATCCTGTACTTAACTTTCAATTGAGCAACGATTTCCATGTCTCCCGCGTTTTAAAAAACTATCTGGATGGCGATGAGGCCAGTAAGGAATACGCCGTGCTGATGGAATGGGACAATATTTATTACACCAAACCAGTCACAGAAAACACCACCACCAGCCTGAAAAGTACCGTACGCCTAGGCTTGGTGCAATGGCAGATGCGTCCTTATTCTGGCTTTGAGGAATTGATGCAGCAGGTCGAATATTTTGTAGATGCGCTGGCTGCCTATCGTGCAGACTTTGCCTTGTTCCCAGAATATTTTAATGCGCCCCTAATGGCAGCCTACAACGATCGAAGTGTTAGTGAAGCCATGCGCGAACTCTCCAAGTATACCACCATGATCAGGGATAGGTTTTCTGAATTGGCGATCAAATACAACATCAATATCATTACCGGCAGCATGCCTGAAGTAATCGATGGTCAGTTGTTCAATGTCGGAAATTTGTGTAGACGTAATGGAAGCATCGAGCGATACGAAAAAATCCACGTCACTCCAGACGAGGAAAAGCTATGGGGTTTACAGGGAGGTAACCTGATCCAAACTTTTGACACGGATTGTGGTAAAATCGGTATCCTAATTTGTTATGACAGTGAATTTCCAGAATTGAGCCGAATTATGGCCGAGGATGGTATGCAAATCCTTTTTGTGCCCTTCCTGACAGACACCCAAAATGCTTTTGCCCGGGTAAAACTATGTTGCCAGGCCAGAGCCGTAGAGAATGAGTGTTATGTCGCTATCGCAGGAAGCGTAGGTAATCTGCCTGCGGTAGAAAATATGGATATCTCTTATGCGCAGAGTGCGGTATTTACGCCCTGTGACTTTGCCTTTCCTTCCAATGGTATAAAAGCTGAGGCTACGGCCAATACTGAAATGATACTGTTGGCTGATGTGGACTTGGATCTTTTAAAAGAATTGCACAATTACGGCGCGGTCAAAAATCTCAAGGACAGAAGGACGGATTTGTATGAGGTTTACCCAAAAAGAAAGCGTTGATAAGTTCAACGGCAATTTGACTTTCCAACTATCTTTTCCCTTTTTCTTACCCACCAAAAACTAGCTAAATCAAGGTTGATTTTTAATTAATTGGGAAAAAGTAAGTACATCCAATTGGCCGTCAGGATACAAATTATTTTGTTCTTCAAATGCTTGTACGGCCTCTGAGGTAATACGGCTATAAACCCCATCTACCGGAATTTCCTGACCTGACTGAACCAGCAATCGCTGAGCTTCAAAGACAAGCGGACCTCGATCGCCGGCCTCAAGGCTGGCAGACGGCTTATCTTTCAGCATTTGTTGGAGCAATAATAACCTTTTTTGATGGTCGGTAGGTAGAGGTTGTGAGATACCTAATTCCTTGTTGCGGATACGCTCATTGTCCCATCCCTGCGCTTTCCATTGTGCCGACTGTTCTAGTTTTCGCTCATAATAAGCGACCGTGGCTTGAAGGTCTGCATATTCTTCCAAACTTACCCAGGTCATATCGTCATCTGATTCTGGATAGCGCAGGTCAATATCGTGAGCCGTCCATTGCAGCTGTACAAAATTGTCCAAAGCAGCAACAGCCTTGTAATAATCACGTAGCGTTTGCGAGTCATGATAGTTGACATCTATCTTATTGCTCTTTTTGTAGGCCGCAACAGAAGGGTGAAATCGCCTCCAGTCCCCATAAAAGTCATAAACGATAAAACCCAAAATGACGAGCAGGAGAAAAATGATGATTTGTTTCATGGTCAGTGGTTTAGGGTCTCGTAAATATAGTCATACGATGCTATTCTAAATTATCAGACATCCACTATCTCAGCACCAACAGTCACCCAACCATATCTTTTGGCTAATGTATTTAAGCAGTTCTGTCATTATATCTTCTGCTGGATTGATATAGGGAATACTTAACCTAGCTCCTTTACCCCATTTCTACCCTTGTAGATTTCTATTATTAATACGCTTAGGGTAATCAGGTATTCCACTGCAATCAGAAGCAAATTTTCCTTGTAGTCTGGATGTGAATAGGCCTGATAACTTAAGAATACGAGCAGGCTCCATACCAGCATAAACCGAAATCTGGTAAATATGCTGAAAAGCAATGGAATGGTTAGATACCATGGATGTACGGTAGTGGAACATAGCAGATAGATAACATAGCTAAAAAGAAGACTAGATATCCAGAGGTCTGGACGGCTATTATTTCTTAAAAAGGTCAACCCTAAAACGCAAATTAGTGTTACTACAGGTAAAACCTTTCCAACGGTACCGATGATGTTATAACCTGCCGTTTGAAACCCTATCCACCTGATCATATAGTACAAACTGGCGTTGAACTCAAAATTTCCAAACCAAAGCCCTACTGAACTCGAATAATGTTGGATAACCTCAGCAGAGAAGAAGGGTATAAACGCAGCCAAAACGATGATGCCCACCAAGCTGTAGTAGAAGAAGGCTTTTTTGAAATTCAACTTTCTCATCACCAATGGTAGGGCAATCAGTGGCAATAATTTGATGATTACGCCTGCTCCCATGGCAATCGCGCTTTTCCAAGTTTTTGCCACAAATAGCCAATAGACTGCTAGCAACATTAAAAACGCCATAACACCTTCCCAATGTAAGTTACCGGTGAGTTCGATGATCACAAATGGATTTAAAAAGTATAACAGGATAAGATAGGGAGGCTTGTTGAGCCATTGCAGTAACTTGACCCCAACGAAAAAGACACCTATGTCGGCCGAGATGATCATCAATCGCATCCAGATCATAGTGGCTTGGATGCTATCCCCTCCCCACCATGCCGCCAGGCCAAAACAAAGTTGGTTCAAAGGTGGATAATTCGTGTAATTCCCTGCAGAAAGCGCTCCCATTTTGGCGTGTAGAAAAGAGGCATTTGGTATATGTTGTGCACCAGTAAGTAGAACCTCATCGGGCAGGTACAAATACGGGTTGTAGCCATTGATCAGTTGATGACCATCCCATATAAATCTGAAGAAGTCTTGGGAAAGATTGGGTGTTTGGTTCAATAACGCGAGTCGGCAAATCAAACCGATCACTAAAATGGCCAGGGAAGTTGAATGGAGCTTGAATACCTGAGTAAAAATTACAGGAAGCAATTTAATATCCGATCTGGCTGCACGAGAGATAACGATATACAATCCACCGAATAGGAGAAAAAGGCCGAGATAAAGTAGGGAGATTTGGGTAAACTGCTTTCGCGAAAGCGAGAAAAAAAACACATAAGCCAATACGCTAAGCAAACCGAGAATACCATAGATATTTCCCAGCTTGGCGTTGATCATTGCTTATCGGTTAAACTGCGGAAAAAAACAAAACCAAAACCTAAAAAGAGCATTAAGTGGAAAGGAAATAAACCAAAGTCTCCACCCTGGTCACCCACAATGAAAGCTGAGTACATTCCAAAGGCAAAATACAACATCAAGACCCCCTCGATCACCACATGCGGACTCAGTTTCCGGCGCAGGTATTTATTGGCTTTCCAGTTGCCTCCCACTGCGGCCAGGTTAAACTTGGGCGTACGTACGAATTCGCTGCGTTTTCCCAAATGTCCTTCAATGACTGCGATAGAATTGTGAAAAGAAAAGCCCATTGCGATAGAGAAAAAGGTAAAAAACATCCCGATATAGGAAATAAAATTTTTGAATCCGCCGCCGTAGGTGTTTTTGTACATGTACCAGTAGCAAACAAAAAAAATGATGGTGCTGATGACAAAAAAGCTCATGACAATGAAGTATTCCCTTAAATGACCGTATTCATTTTTAATGTAGAGCATAGGTATGCTTAAAACACCAACAATAAGGACATTGAGAAACATGGTACTGTTCAATAAATGTAGGATACCATGCACTTTGGATTTGAAAGACAGTTTGGAGCTTACTACCCTTTTAAACATTTTCCTGAAATTTTCTGCCCCTCCTTTATTCCAGCGAAACTGTTGGGAACGGGCAGCACTGATCACGATGGGTAATTCTGCTGGCGTGGTAACATCTTCCAGGTATTTGAATTTCCAGTTTTTCAGCTGGGCGCGGTAACTGAGGTCAAGGTCTTCGGTAAGCGTGTCTCCCTCCCAGTTTCCAGCATCAATAATGGTTTCTTTACGCCAGATTCCAGCAGTCCCATTAAAATTGATAAAATGACCTTTTGAATTACGGCCCACTTGTTCCAACGTAAAATGGGCATCCAAAGCAAAGGCCTGGATTTGGGTTAGAATAGAAAAATCTCGATTCAGGTGAGACCATCTGGTTTGAACGACTCCAATAGAGGGGTCTTTGAAATAGATCACGGTTTTCTTGAGCCAGTCCGGAGCAGGCAGAAAGTCAGCATCAAATATGGCTATAAACTCACCTTTGGCAATCTTCAGACCTTCTTTTAAGGCACCGGCTTTAAAACCACTGCGGTTGGTCCGCGTGATATGCGTAATGTTCAATCCAGCGGCGGCCAATCTGGTGACATGCTCCTTGGTCGAGATGAGGGTTTCATCAGTAGAGTCGTCTAATACTTGAATCTCCAGTCGATCTTGTGGATAATCCATCAGTGCGATATTATCCAGCAAGCGGTCCATTACATAAGCCTCGTTGAAAACAGGCAGTTGAATAGTGACATACGGAACCTGATTGACTTGATCAAGATCAAAAGTTGGCGCATCAGTTACCTTTTTTTGCGCACTCAGGTAGTTAAACAACAAATTGAGTTGGGCAAAAGCATAAAATAAGATCAGCAATAATGCTACTGAATATACAGTTATACATATCCACTCTAAAATCATTTTTTAAAACCGTATTTAAAAATCCAAGTTAAAATTTTAACGCCAGCAAAGATAGCACCTTTGAGTGTTCCTGACACTTTAGAGACACCTATTCTATTCCGATATCTCACAGGCACCTCTTTATAGGCCATTGATTTTTTCAGCACCTTGAGCTGCATTTCTACCGTCCAACCATAGGTTTTATCCTGCATATCTAATTCTAGCAGGCGCTCGTATTTGATGGCACGGAAAGGTCCCAAATCCGTAAACTTAGAATTAAAAAACCATCGCATTAAGGTTGTCGCTAGCCAGTTTCCAAAAATCTGAGGACGGGTCATGGATCCCTTTTCGCGCAAAGCGGCATCCCTTGCTCCTACCACCAAATCTATATTTTCCTCAAGAATAGGGTGGACTAATTTTTCCAATTCCTCTGGGTAATCACTGAAATCGCCATCTAAAAAAACGATGATATCTGTTTCTTCCTTTAAAGCCTTCACATAAGCCAAGCCTTTGAGGCAGGCATATCCATACCCTGGTCTGCTCTCCTCTACAACTGTAGCTCCGTGTTGGCGAGCACGAGCCACTGTGCCATCCGTTGAATTATTACTGGCTACAATGATTTCCTGCACATTGGAAGGAATAGCATCAATCACTAGACCGATAGAATCCTGCTCGTTATAGGCCGGAATAATAACACGTATGATAGGACGCTGATGCAGCAAGAGGGCAGTTTAAAAAGTGGCGCAAGTTAAGTATAATGAATGAGTGGGAAATAAAATACTCAGTAAGAATTCCCCTTAAGTTCATTTAATCGAAAATTTGGATGATCCGACTTAAATTTCCACCAACTGGTCCAGGATCCTAACTTAATGCCGTTGTCATATTCAGTTACCCGTTTGAGACTGGAGTTTTTGTAATATAGGCTAAAACCAGACTTCTTACCTTCTTTGTAATGAACTTTAGTTTTGGAATTTGTTATCGGCTGATATTGTATCCACCAAGCTTCTCTAGCCCCTTGATTGTATCGACCTTCTTCAACTAATTGCCCTTTACTATAAAAAAACCAATAGCCGTTTTTAATACCACGCTCAAAGGCACCTTTTCTGACCAAATGATCGTCTTGATAAAACTTCCAGTAGCCATGTCTTTCTCCATCACGAATCCAGCCTTCCTCTTTCAAATTTCCATCCTGATATTTTTTAATATAATACTCTTCAGGTACGGCAAATGCAATTTGAAAAGTCAGGAGCGCCAGTATGGTTAGAGATTTCATATCCTATTGTATTTGGATATAAAGAAATAGAGGCCAATTCACAAAGCAATCACAGCAAGGTCACATTTAAAACACAGGTTGCGGGTAGAAGTTATTTTTTACCGAGAAAGAAAGCATTTGGGATGACAACAAATCCTTATCCTTTATTGGGGTCTTTACCTCCAAATTTTGAGAATTTATAGGTGAAGCTGAGCATAAAATATTGCTGAAGGACAAGGCTACTGGTATCGGCCACAAAATCATCTGTAATGGTACGTCTGGTGTTAATCACTTCATTGAGTATGTCGTAGGCCTTGAGTTTGACCACCGCTTTGTCTTTGGCAAATTTATAGCCCAAACTACCAATCAGCACAAATGAGTCATTATCAAACTCATCTGATACATTACCAAATTTGTTGTATTCTCCCCTTAAACCAAGGATAACATTTTCTGGCCAATAGGTGGTCAAGTCAATGGCGGCATTCTGATTTAAAAAGTCTTGTTCCTGAATGCTACCAATGGAATACTGGGTGCTGTTTTGCGTGATCCCTAACTCTACATCCAGGTCAAATATGTCCTTGATCTCATAATTAAAATCCAATCCAGGGGACAATCCGTAACTGTCAGATTCATAAGCTACGCCATTGGAAAATCCCTTATTAAAGTTAACATCAGCGTTCATTCCGACTCTAAAACCTATGGTACGATCGTCTTTTTTCCAAGATTTACGGTAATTGGCATACATATAGCCACTATAAATACCATCAATATTCCTATAGGTTGTGGTTCGGATCAGGTTATCATCTGTGGTGGTGATTGCAGCGACCCTATTATCGGTGTAGGTAAAACCTCCTCCAGCATAGAACCCAGAACCTTTTTCCCAATCGTATTTGCTCAAATTAAAGTAGATATTATGACGCTGGCTTGCATCTAGATCAGGATTACCTACCACAATATTTTGCGGATTGGTACGATCTTCCACAGGTTGTAATTGTCGTACAGCAGGAACTCCAATACTGTTTCTATAATTGATGTATGCACGTCCAAATTTCCCAAATTTGTAGTTGACATATGCCCGAATATATGGATCAGTAAATTCCTTATCAAAGCTATTGTCCAACAAAGCGTCTTCACTTTCCAACGCCTGGTTGATGATACCCATGTCAAGATTAATCCTTAATTTGTCTTTTTTATACCTCAACCCGAGACTAGGTCTATTTTGGGAAGTCGTGATCCGGTAATCATTACTTAAGTTGGGGTTGAAGACTTCCCCTCCAGTACCATCCCGATCAAAAACACTTCTGATGTTTTCCTGTTGTCCATATTCAAGATTATAACTGGCAGATAAACTGAGGACTTCGGAGATTTTTTTGGTAAAATTGGGGGTGATGGACAAACTGTTCCCCTCTCCATTTTCAGTGATGAGTTGGTTTTGGACTTCCTGATCATCTTGATTCCCTGCGTCGTCAAAGGTCGTCCTCACACTGTTGAAATCACTAGAAGATTCGTTAATACTGCGATTCAGATTACCATATACCCCATAATAGGTGCCTTTTTCCTTAGTGCGTCTGGAAAAGTTAAGATTTATTGTTGCGCTGTTATCTGAGGCATCAGAATTTCTAGACGTGGTCGCTGTATTTATTATTGAACCATCAGACGCAGTTGCTGTTGCATTGGATGAACTCGAATTGACACGATCAGACAGGTTGATATTAGGACGTATGGAAATGCTGGTTAATGTGTCAGGCTTTACTTCCAGCCTACCACTTATGCGATGCGACATCCCATCAGTTTTTCCATTGGAAGTTGAATTGGTATTAAAGCTACGATCCGGCAGAAAAGTAGTTCGCCTGGATTCTCTGGCAGAGACAGTGTTGTTGCCTCCGTAGAAGTAATTCAATTGCATTTCTACAACTTCTCCCCAATCATTGGAAAGATTGACCCCACCGCTTTTACTGGAAGTTATTCCTCCACCTCCACCACCAAAGTTGACCCCATTGATGCCAAAACTACCGTTACTACTGCGGCTGACAGAATAAGCACTACTACCCATGGCATCATAGATCTCATCAAAACTAAAACCTGGGCTATTTATATTGTTACTGCTGCCCAGCACACTGACTTTAAAATCTTTATTGAAATAGTTGGCAATTCCGCTCATTGAGTACCGGTCATCCGTTCCTCCCCCTAATGTCAGTCTGGAAAACCAGCCTTTATTTTTGTCCTCGTCGATGGTAATATTGATCTCACTCACATTGGCATCTCCATCTTCCCCGGTAGCTTTTTGGGCGTCAGTCTTTGATTCAGTAACTTGGATTTTATCAATAATTTCTTTCGGCAGATTTTTCAGAGCGATTTTTGGATCATCTCCAAAAAACTCTTTCCCATTCACCAAAATTTTAGACACTTCTTTTCCATTGACGGTAATCTGACCATCCTTGTCTACTTCGACCCCAGGCAACTCACTGATCACATCTTCCAAGGTGGCATCCGCTTTTGTATTAAATGACTTGGCATTAAACTCTAAGGTGTCCTGCTTGATTGTAACAGGTGCTTTTCGAGCGACTACAGTTACTCCATCAAGGGCTTCAATATTGCTATTTAAAGATAGAACACCCAAGTCCAAGTCTCTGCCCTGGCTCAAATCCAGCGCTTTGGTATACTCCTGATAACCTTGATATGAAGTGTAAAAATTAACCTGCTCATATCCCGTATTTCCTGTCAGATTAAACTTCCCATCTGCGTCTGTGATGCTGTAGGTGATTAAGGTGGAATCACTCACACTTTCTAAGAAAACGGTGGCGCTTTGTAATTTTTCTCGGCTTAAAGAGTCTTGAACAGTTCCGGTAATATTGAATTGCTGAGCTGGGCAAGTAAAGGTTAGGGCCATCGTAGTGATGACGGCGATCCATAATCTCATAAATAATTGGAATAGTTGGTTGATATGACTACTAACGCAATGATAGGCTCGCAAGTCTACACCGGTAAGGAACTTAACAAAAAGTTAGGAAATCACTTTATTGAAAAGACGAGGAATACAATTCTATTTTTTTCGCATATAGACGCTTACAGGCACTCCGGTAAAATCAAAGTTTTTTCTAAGTTGGTTTTCCAGATAGCGCTTGTAAGAATCCTTAACATATTGTGGTAGATTACAAAAAAACGCAAACTGCGGTTGGGGCGTAGGTAATTGGGTAACAAATTTGATTTTGACAAATTTACCTTTTAACGAGGGCGGCGGATAACTTTCTATAAGTGGCAGCATCACTTCATTCAAGGTACTCGTTTTAATACGCTTACTGCGATTTTTATAAACCTCCACAGCTGTTTCAATAGCTTTAAAGATGCGCTGCTTATTGAGCACAGAAATAAAAACGATAGGAACATCAGTAAAAGGTTCCATCTGTTTTCTTATGTAAGCTTCAAATTCTTTGGCCGTATTGGTTTCCTTGTCCACAAGGTCCCATTTATTGATCAGGACGACGATGCCTTTTCGGTTGCGTTCTGCCAACCAAAAAATGTTTTGTACCTGACCGTCAAAACCTCTGGTCGCATCCAGCATTAATAAGCAAACATCACAATGCTCAATCGCACGTACACTGCGCATTACGCTGTAGAATTCAAGATCCTCGCGTACCTTTTTCTTTCTTCTGATTCCAGCAGTATCCACCAGGTTAAATTCAAAACCAAATCTATTGTACTTAGTATCTATAGAGTCGCGGGTTGTTCCAGCAATATCGGTGACGATATATCGGTCCTCTCCGATTAATGCGTTGATGAATGAGCTTTTCCCTGCGTTAGGGCGTCCCACTACGGCAAATCTAGGCAGGTCATCCTTTTCTTCGTCCACCTCATCAGGCAATATCTCTACCAAAGCATCTAGGAGTTCGCCGGTTCCGTTCCCATTCATACTGGAAATACTGAAATAATCGCCTAGTCCAAGGTTATAAAACTCAAAGGCATCCTGCTCGCGCTGGTTGTTATCCACTTTATTCACGACCAAGAAAACAGGTTTTTCCACCCTGCGTAGGAGTTTGGCAACATCTTCATCCATGCCTGTGATGCCAGTTTCAGCATCTACCATAAAGATGATGGCATCGGCCTCATCGATGGCCAGTTCAACCTGACGGTCAATTTCGGCCTCAAAAATGTCGTCACTACCAATGACGTATCCACCGGTATCAATCAGTGAGAATTCCTTTCCATTCCAATCGCTTTTTCCATAATGCCGGTCCCTAGTCACCCCACTGACAGCATCGGTAATCGCCTCTCTACGTTTGATCATACGGTTGAAAAGGGTGGATTTACCTACATTGGGTCTTCCTACGATGGCTACTATACTCATGACGCGGTTTTTGCAGTTGCAAAGGTAGTTTTTTAATTGGGATCCAGACAGATTTAAAATTACCGTTGGGGAGCTGTTGAGTTCGCTTTCGCGAAAGCTTACAAACCTGATGTACTATACAAAATAACTGAATTAAATAGCTGATTTACAACCTGATAAAAAGAAAGGTCTTTATTTTACTTTTTACGGTCGATCACATAGTCTACCATCATCATGAGCGATTGTTTATACTCTGACGATGGATAGGTTTCCAAAATGGTGAGGGCTTCATTCTTGTACTCATACATAGCCTTGATCGCGTAATCCAATCCACCGTGATCCTTGACAAATTGAATAACCTCCCTTACTCGTTTCTTATCCCGGTTGTACTTTTTGACACTGTTGACCAACCACTTGCGATCTTTTGGCGAAGCGTTTTGAATCACATGTATCAACGGCAATGTCATTTTTTGTTCTTTAATATCAATTCCGGTGGGTTTACCAATGCGCTGGTTACCATAGTCAAAAAGATCATCCTTGATTTGAAAAGCTATACCGATAAGTTCGCCAAACTTCCTCATTTTTTCCACATCTTCACTTCCAGGAGATACGGCACAGGCTCCAAGACTACAACAAGCAGCAATTAAGGTGGCCGTCTTCATGCGAATGATATCAAAGTAAACCTCTTCGGTGATATCAAGTCGTCTGGCTTTCTCAATTTGTAGGAGTTCGCCCTCACTCATCTCCCGCACTGCCACACTTATAATTTGCAAAAGGTCAAAATCTTTGTTATCGATGCTAAGCAGCAGACCTTTGGAGAGCAGGTAATCACCTACCAAGACAGCAATTTTATTTTTCCAGAGGGCATTGATAGAAAAGAAACCACGTCTTTTTAAGCTGTCATCTACTACATCATCGTGTACCAAGGTAGCCGTATGTATGAGCTCAATGACCGAAGCACCTCTGTAGGTACGCTCATTGATCTGACCTTTCCCAATCATTTTGGCGACCAGAAACACAAACATGGGTCGCATTTGTTTCCCCTTTCGGTTGACAATAAAATGAGTGATACGGTTAAGCAGTGCTATACGGGATGCCATCGAAAGCTGGAATTTCTTTTCAAACAATTCCATTTCCAAGGCAATAGGCCGCTTAATCTGTTCAACGATTTTCATGCAATGCAAATATAAGTCAGAGAGCGGATCGCATACGAATGAAGAAGAGCATTATCAATGAACTTCATTATTCATTCATCGATAAATCGATTAAGTTTATCGAATAAACAACCAGTAAAAAGCGAACGGATCAATATGTTGAACATATCTTTTATAAAATCTAGATTATTCTTTTATATTTAGAGCCAAAGAATTAAATCCATAACTATGAAAAAAATTACTTTATTGATTATGCTTCTGGCGACAGCTTTAGCTCATGCCCAGCTACCAGAAGATTTTAACGGCGCAGCATTTCCACCAGCCGGGTGGTTGATAGCTGATGGCGCTAATGGTCTTGGGACTACAGAGCAATGGCAACAAGACGGAACGAGCCCTGAGTTCTTTGCTTTAAGCCTCTGGGAGGCTGTAGCAACAGGTCAGTCGGCAGAAGATTGGTTGGTTACTCCATTAGTCTCTATCACTTCCACTGAAAATCTTTTACAGTTTTTGTCCACCGACCTTAACCAAGGAGAATTTGGTTCCGTACTGTCAATAAGGGTATCCACCACTTCTCAGAGCAACCAAGCCAGTTTTACTGAGGTGGCAAGTTTTACGGAAGATGATTTAGGAAATGATCAGAACGCAGCATTTGCTCAATTTACTGTAAATCTTAACGCATATTTGAATCAAAGTGTTTATATCGCTTTTGTCCATGTTCAAAACGACGGTGATGGAATTGTCGTAGATAACGTTGAACTGGTTGAAGCGGCAGCAGGGCCTCCAGGACCGGCCAACACACCTACGCCAGCGGATATGGCCACAGGAGTTGTTGTCGACATTACCGATGGTGCTGATGCGAATACCTTACCTGATAATGCGGTAACTTTTGCCTGGTCTGCAGACACCTCATTAGGAAGTGTGCCACCTTCTGAATTTGAATTCTTATTGGGAGATAGTCCAACTACTTTGGCTTCTTTGGGAGTAGTTCCAGCTACCACAACCAGTGTTCCTGTTCAAGGGTTCCAATATAACACCACTTATTACTGGCAAATTATTCCTAGAAATAATGCGGGTGATGCTACAAATAATCCTGTATGGAGCTTCACCACCGAAGCAGGAAATGTTAGCGCACCTGGCGTAGCCACTTCCCCTGTCCCGGCAGATATGGCCACCGGAGTACTACTAAGAGGTGATGACTTGAATATGGATGGTAATCCAGATAATGCTGTAGATTTTTCTTGGGGCGCACCTGTAACAGGTGATCCTGTAGAATCCTACATTTTTAATTTGGGTACCACAAGTGCAGTGGATTTATTTGTAAGCAATCGAGGAAATGCAACGACTTTACGATTGAGCGGATTACAGCCTAGCACAACTTACTTTTGGAGACTTGATACTTCTAACGTGGGTGGAACAACAACTGGTCAAGTTTGGGAATTCACCACCGACTCCACAGCTGGAATTGACGACGAGAAAACCAAACTATTCACCATTAGCCCTAATCCCACTAGTGATTTCTTGAATATAACAAGTGGTTTGCAAATCGACCAGCTAGAAATTTACAACGGGTTAGGTCAACAAGTAAAATCCTTTAAGCAGTTTACAGATAATGTAGATGTACAAGATCTTCCACAAGGAACCTATTTTGTGCGAGCTCAAAGTGGTGAGTTGACTCAAACGATAAAATTTATTAAGAAATAAATTTTTATAAATAACTAAAGGAAGCCGTTTTACCTGTGCGTAAAACGGCTTTTTTATTTTTGATTCCATTCTTTGTTGTTAGCTGACTTGGATAATCAAAGCATGAACACGGACAACAAAAATCCAAACGACAAATGACTTTATTCTGCTATGCCTGCAAATGCAATAATCCAACATTGTACTAGACCTTAATTTCATTTATTTTTCTTTGTGCCTATGCTCAGGCATAGCTGTTTGAGGCAAAAGACTTTAGTAAACGTACTTGTCATGATGTGAAAACAATGTCGACCTTGGCGCAATTAACCGAGTCGGATAATTTCCATTTACCAGTAGGTGTGAAGTAATTTTATGAACGACTGGCCTTCCCATAATAGGCATGCACAATTAGAACTTGTTGTAGGTAGAGGAAAAGGCACGAAAGGTCTACAAATTATTAAATAAAAGATTGTGAACAACCTTAACGAATCCAGTAGCTTACCGGTACGATGCAAGCAAAAAATTGGCAACAGTACAGCTGAAACCGAATATTTTATTTACACTAGGTTAAATAGTACTGGTGACACGTCAATGGTTTGTTATCAGGTAATAATGTAGGAGTAACTAGCCAAAATGTGGTTAGTTTTTAAATAACCAGGATGGATTTTAACTTTAGATCTGATCCACTGACCTATTCTGGAATTTGTTGCCTTAATCAATTGGAGTGAATAACAGAAATACAACACTACTTTGGATCTCATTTGTATCGATCTAAAAACAAATTCTATTTTTTATTAGCCAATTGACCACAAGCAGCATCTATGTCTTTACCTCGACTGCGACGCACGTTAACGATAATTCGGTTTTTTTCTAGTGCATTTTGATACATTTGAATTGCTTGCGATGATGCCTGTTCAAACCTTGGGTCATCTATACTGTTATATTCAATAATATTGACTTTGCACGGGATGACTTTACAGAACTTGACTAATTCGTGCACATCCTCTTCGGTATCGTTGATGCCTTTCCATACCACGTATTCATAGGTGACTCTGGTACCAGTTTGATCGTACCAATATTTTAATGCCTCCTTAATATCAGACAACGGAAATTGCTCATTGAAGGGCATAATTTGGGTGCGTTTGCTATCTATAGCACTGTGCAAAGAAAGCGCAAGGTTGAATTTTGGTTGGTCATCGGCCAATTTTTTGATCATCTTTGGCACTCCGCTGGTAGAAAGTGTAATGCGCTTGGGGGACATGTTCAATCCTTCTTCACCAGTTATTTTTTCGATGGATTTAAGTACATTTTTGTAATTCATCAAAGGCTCACCCATTCCCATGAAAACGATATTGGATAAGGGCATATGGTGGTAGGCCCTGCTTTGTGCGTCTATGGCAACAACTTGATCGTATATCTCGTCTGGATTGAGGTTACGCATCCGCTTTAAACGGGCTGTAGCGCAGAAGGCACAATTCAAGCTACAACCTACTTGAGAAGAAACACAGGCGGTTGTCCTGGTAGCAGTAGGTATAAGAACAGATTCAACGGTAAGCCCATCATGCAGTTTAACAGCGTTTTTAATGGTTCCATCATTGCTACGTTGCATATCGTCAACCTGAATATGATTGATCACAAAGTGCTCCTCCAGAAAAGCCCGAGTTGACATAGACAGGTTGGTCATGTCATCAAAGTTATGAGCACCCTTTTTCCACAACCACTCATAAACTTGGTTTCCTCTAAAAGCCTGTTCGCCATTGTCCACAAAAAATTGTCGTAAGGCTTCCTTATCCCAAGACCTGATATCTGTTTTTTCTTTCTTCAAATTCCTCAAATAAAAACGCGTTGCAAAATTAAGGGTTTTGCAACGCGTTCTGGAAATTTGACTGAACTTATTCAGCCACTGGTTCCGTTCATGATTGATTTTACAAGATTAAAATCAATACTTGAAATTACTTTTTAATGATTTTCTTTACCTCCCTTTTACCAGAGAGCTCGATGGAAAAGAAGTACATACCACTCCTTAATTCAGCGATATTCAATTGTGGTTTGTTCTGTTCAACGACACCAGTCATCAGTACAGCACCTGTGATATCATAAATATTATATCTAGCTGTTTCCTGTACCTCAACGTTGAGGATCTCATCTACGGGATTAGGGTAGATACTCCAGTCAGCTTGCTCATTTGCAATTCCATCTACACTAAGTGTAGAAAAGTAATCACCATCAAAGACAGACACACCAAGATTGGCAGGATCTAGCCAGTTCCTTAATCTTGTACTATTTGTTCCACCACCATTCCATGCGATATTGAATCTTCCATAAAAATCAGGAGATCCATTATCAGTAGTTCCGGAACAAGCTGCTCCACCTCCCAATAATTCACCGACAATATGTCCTGATGGACTGAGTAGCACGCTTCCTGAAGAACCTCCTTCTGTAACGCCATAGTCCCAATCTCCAACTGTATAAATATCCACTATTGCACCTCCAAAACTAATAGTTTGATTTACAGCAGGCTGATCATTTCTACATAATTTCATTATGTCAAAAGCTGGATGATGAACTCCAAGTTGAGAACTAGGTACATTAGTGGATCGATCCCAACCTGCATAATATAAGTCCCAACTGGCCGGAGGAGTCTGGTTAAGCTCTAGCAAGGCTGTATCACTTCCAGAGTGGTTTGCTCTTAAAACAGCTCCGCTAAGAACTTGCGAAGGGTTGGCAGGCCCTTGAGTCGGATTAAAGGTCGCACAATCTGGGGTGTTCGTATACCATTCAAAACCAAATGAATAGTTGCTGCCATTAAAAGCTCCTGTAGCTCCATCTGCCGTATCTATACAGTGGTTTGCTGTGTAAAAATAAGGTACTGTATCAGCATTGGTATTATTGATCATGGTTCCCGTACAGGTGAACGTTGCACCGTTTCTCGGAATTATTATCCTGGCAACGGCATGTATAAAATCATCTCTCACTGGTGTCCAATCCTGGCCATTGCTGGAGCCAAAATTTGGATCACACAAAACATCCACATTACATGGACCTGAGTTGTTCAGCATTTTTGCATTTACCTCATCTGCTTTAGATAGTCCCCTGTAACCGTGACCGATCTCACTGATGGACAATCGGCCTAATCCTTTAACCGCTGCAGGTTCAAAATACTCCAAAACAACATGATCTCCACGGATAACCCAGGAACCTAATTGACCGTCTGGTTGATTTTCTTTGGCAGTATATGGACCAATACGATCACTTTTATCCTTGGAATAAATATATAATTCAGCGCCTTCAGGCAGGTCGTAACGATCAAAAATAAAATTGATAGTAGTGGCATCGTTAGCATGCACTTCCATCATCCAAATACGATCGCCATTAGGCAGTACAGTCCATGACCCAGAATCGAATAAATTAATCTGAGCAGGAATATTGATGGCAAATCGATAAGGCACACCTAATAATTTGTCATTGACTGCATCTTGCTTTTTGACCGATTCAAAGTCAATTGCTGGTAAATCTTTTACCGGAACATTGTTTTTTGAAATGGATAGTCCCCAGCTTCTGGGAATAGCTTCATTCGTAACCTGCGCCGTGGACCATTGAAACAAGAATAAAATAACAGGAATAAATAGTATTTTTTTCATCTGAATAGTTTAGGGATTTGACTGGGCAATATACTAACTCCATTTAATTTTCCCTTAACTTTTATCTAAAAAATGAACATAAGACACTAATTGTTATAGTTTTGTGATAAATCAGCAAAAAACCTGCTACAAATCATATCGTAGCAGGTTTGAACATATTGTTGAAATGATTAATCCAATATCAACATGGCGTCGCCATAAGTGCTGAACTTATAATCTTCCTTCAACGCGATATCATAAGCTTTCTTTAGAAAATCATATCCTGCAAATGCTGCGGCCTGCATCATCAATGTGGATTTGGGATGATGGAAATTAGTAATCATACTATTGGCGATACTGAATTCGTAAGGAGGGAAAATAAATTTGTTGGTCCATTCATTGAATGGGTTCAAATGTCCATCACTACTCACTGAACTCTCCAGTGTACGCATAGTCGTTGTACCTACCGCACATACATTCTTCTTTTGATCGATTGCTTTATTGACCATATCACAGGCTTCCTGCGTGATAATCGCCTGCTCACTGTCCATTTTGTGTTTCGACAAATCCTCTACCTCTACAGGAGAAAAAGTCCCCAAACCAATATGCATGGTCACGTGAGCAACATTTACACCTTTGATTTCAAGACGTTTTAATAAATGCTTTGAAAAATGAAGACCCGCAACTGGAGCAGCAACAGCTCCTTCATTAGCAGCAAAAATGGTTTGGTATCGCTCTTCATCCTCAGGTTCAACATCTCTATTTAATTCTCTAGGAAGAGGTGTCTCACCTAATTCGTTCAATTTCTCACGAAATTCCTCATAGCTTCCATCGTATAAAAATCTCAAGGTACGTCCACGGGAAGTCGTATTGTCGATAACCTCAGCCACTAGACTTTCATCTTCGCCAAAATACAGTTTGTTACCAATTCTAATCTTTCTGGCAGGATCAACCAGCACATCCCACAATTTGGTCGTAGGATTTAATTCGCGCAGCAAGAAAACTTCAATACGCGCACCAGTCTTTTCCTTATTCCCGTATAATCTTGCCGGAAAGACCTTAGTATCGTTCATGACAAAAATGTCATCCTCATTAAAATAATCGATTACATCCTTGAACAACTTGTGTTCTATCTCACCAGATTTCCTGTGCAGCACCATCAATTTTGACTCGTCTCTATTTTCTGATGGATACTTGGCAATACGATCTTCTGGCAAGTCGTACCCGAATTGTGATAATTTCATTCAACGATTTTTAAGATAAACGACAAATATACAATTTGCAGACAGGGGTTGTCAAGTAAATTAAGCGTTAAATTTCTGTCGCGCTTACATTTAGACGACTAAGGTCTTCCCAAAAGGACTTATAACTCTTAGTAACTACCTGGGCATCCTTTACAATGATGTCAGTTCGACAAACTAAGGGAGCAAAGGCCATCGCCATCCGATGATCTTGGAATGTATCCACCACAACCCTATCATTAAATGGGGATGCGGTCGGAAAATTGAGTTTAATTTCCTTATCCGTGGTAGTTATTTCGCTTTCGCGAAAGCGAGAACCTACGAGCTTCATGGCTTCAATACGATCCGTTTCTTTAATCTTTAAGGTATGAAGTCCAGTCAGGTGCGCATTGACACCAAGGCCCAAACAGGTGGCAAAAACCGTTTGTGCCTGATCTGGTTCATGCGTCATATCCAACATAAACAGATCAGGAAGTTCCTTTTCTGTTTTGGTCAATACGATTTGCTCCCCTTGGTGTTCCGTAGTTACACCAAAAGAGGTGTAGATACCAGCCAACGCACGATCACCCTGTAAGGAATCCTCGAGGAAACTGGAAATAGAAATGGTATATCCAGGATCTTGGAGGGCTGTCCAGGCGTACCAATAACCAGCACTACTCCAATCACTTTCTATCTTTGCATTGGTCTGGCCAGCAGTTTCTAGTGATTTTACAACAATGGTTTCCAAACGATCGACCTGAGTGGCAGACCAATGCACGTCTACCCCTAATTCTTGTAAAATACGAACCGTCATTTCTAAATATGGTCGTGAGGTTAGCGCTGTCTTTAGTTTCAACAGCAGACCATACTCAAAGGTAGGAGCCATCAACAGCAAGGCTGTAAGGTACTGACTGGAAACACTCCCGTCCATAGTGAGCTCTCCTCCCAACAATTTTTTCCCTTTAATCGATAGCGGTGGGTAACCTTCTTTTTCCAAATACTTAATATCTGCACCCAATTCTCTCAAAGCCTCCACTAAAATACCGATGGGCCGTTGCTTCATGCGATCGCTTCCAGTAAGACTGATCTGTCTTCCTGGCTGACAAGCAAAATAGGCGGTACCAAATCGCATGGCCGTCCCTGCGTGACCTATATCCAGTACTTCATCCTTACTGTACAACACTTGTTTTAAATGGTGGGAGTCATCACTATCTGACAAATTATGGATTTGAATTTGTTGATAAATAGCTTGCAGGATGAGCCATCTATTGGACTCACTTTTTGAGCCCGATATCCTGAGGTGCCTCCCTGAAGGGGGAGAATCTAACTGTTCAAGTTTTATATCCATGACTCAGGATTTTAATTTGTCATTGTTGTGATGTCGATCGTGATCTCGCCTTGTCTTGAGCTCCATTTTTTTCTGAAAAGCTTCCTCCAGATCAGTCCCTGTTTGATTAGCGAGACAGAGTACTACAAATAGTACATCGGCCAGTTCTTCCCCCAGATCCTTATCTCTATCGCTCTCTTTTTCACTTTGCTCTCCATACCTTCTTGCGATAATTCGGGCCACCTCTCCTACCTCCTCGGTTAGCTGAGCCATATTGGTCAGCTCATTGAAGTATCTGACCCCATGGTCTGCAATCCATTGATCAACTTGTTCCTGTGATTTTTTGATGCTCATAGGTCATATCTTTTTCAGCACAATTTTTTCTGCATCCAAATCTACGATGGAAATAAAGAACTCTCTCCAAGAGGGATAAAGATCTGGCATGACCAAACTCTGGGTCATTTCAAATTCTGCTCTTATATTAACAGCTCCTGGGGTTAAACTGGTGTAATAGGAGTAACTTCCGATATTATCGCCAAAAACAAGCTTTTTAGACTCTGGAAGTGATTCGACTTCGTAGCCTTCTGGTATGTCTATATTTACGATGGTCTTGGTCAGAAATGGATATCTCAAATCCACAGGTAGGTTCCTTTCTTTTTTCTTAAATGGGTTTTCATCGTTCGCCTCAAACAACAAAGGAGTGAGATAGATCTTGTCCCCAATCTTTTCGGCCGCGTCTTTATAAGTTAGATTATACTTAAAGGTAATGGGACTCGACTTAGTTTCATAACCGTCGACTTTTAAATCAGATATGTTGAGGTTTTGAGCATCATCAACGAGCATTTTTTTTAATTTATCTTTTTGTCCAGAAGTCTCATTTCTGGTATGATAAGCCCGGTAATCGGTTTGTCTTCTTTGGACAGCCCCCTTTGCGACGAGGTCATCATCTAAGCTTAAATTCATCATGATTAACTCCTTGGTCGGATTCTCACTCATTAATGAGACCCAGCTAGACTGACCACCTTCCTTGATCACCCTTCCTTGCCAGTTGAGCGCTCTGACCGGCAATAAGTTTGGAGCTGCATTAGGTTCTGTTGCGTCTAATAGGATTAAGCCTTTTTCAGATTGCACGCTCGCTATCACATAGTTAAAACCATCTTGTGTAGGGAATAAAGGAATTCCATGAGATTTTGAGCTGAGAAGCACTGGGTATGAAGTGAGTCCTGCTTCTTTAAAAGCTGCAATCAGGAATAAATTAATGTCAGCTACGTTTCCAGCACCTTCTTTATATGCCTCTTTGATCCCTTTACGAGCGAACTTTCCATAATAGCCGTCCCACTTTATTTTAGACTTGACCATTTCATAAATCACCATCATTTTTTCCTGATCAGAAGTCACACCATAAAGTAAGGCCTCCAGCTCGTCCCTGAAAAATCTGGTATTTTTAAGCTGATCCCCAAAGTTGGGATGATCCAATATTTTTTTTGAAACATCCTCCCAACTGGAAGCAAAATTCTCATAGGGCTCTTGCGGGAATCTGCTACCAGATAACTCAATGATCATTTTTGCCCTATAATTCTCCAGACTTCCAGACATGGGTTCTGGGGTCAAGGCCGGCACATTGTTAGTATCCAAGCTAAGTATTTCATTCCTTGCAGTCCTGTTTGAAGCTGCTCCCGTCTGGGCACCGTTTCCTACAAAAAAGGTTTGATTTCCCGAAGTTTTGTCAAAACTAGGGAGATAATTGGCCCTCGGATTAAACATGACATTGTAGACATAATACTCTAACATCTCTACCTTGACATGCAGGTTGGCTATAGGGATAGTATATTGTAAATCTATATCGTCAATGCTAGGAAATGGAGACCTGATCGTGTATTCGTATTCTACAATAGAACCTATATTCACGTTGGGCATGGTAAAACTTTCTTGTTTCCAAACATCATCCAGATCCTCTTCAAAAGTCCCTGATCTTCTCAACTTGGTTTTTTTGACTTTACCATCGACCATGGTGTAAGTCGCCCCCTTCAAACCTGTCATCTTTTCTTTGGTTCGATTGTTTTTGTTATACAAACGCACCTGGTGGGTAGCATATTCCAAACCTTTCTCACTATTGATTTTGATACGTTCTTGCACGTTACGCAGTTGGGAAAAGCCTTCCCCTGGAACATATTCAAACCGAACTTCCACACTGCGATAGATCACATGGGCATCCTGATCACCCTCCACACTTGGTATCTCAAAATCGAGCTTACTTACATCACCATAGTCCAGGTCCTGGGCATTGGAAATGTAGGCTATAGCAACTATCGCTAAAAATAAAAATCTGTACTTCATATCGTTTTAATTACGGCCTTTCTGTTATCACTTTTTACTATCTCTGCGCGGAATTTTCTAAATTCCTCATATTCTTCTTTTGCATATTGACCATTATTGATTTTGAGGTAGCGGTAAGCTTGTATATTACCTGACTCATTCTTCTCAAATCTAGATTCGTACCGACCAAATTTTGTTTCCAAGTGAATGGGTTCAGGCAAGGCATCTATAGCCATACCTTCATCCAATTTAATCTCATAGGTATCTTCATCTATATAGCCTCTTTCAATGACAAGATCATACTTCCGGTTGTCATAGGCCTCAGGAAGAACATCATTATGATTAAAAATTAAAGGCGAAAAGAGAAAAAGATTCCCTGCCTTTGAAGCAAATTTTCTGATCGACAAATCCAGCTGTTCCCGAAAGATCGCCCTCTCATCATCTCGTTGAAATTCTTTGGATACAACTTCTAACCCATTGATGTCTCCCCACTGCTGTTGATACACACGATCAGCTTTGTTATCATCCAACTCCCTGAGACCTTCCCTAAGCTGAAACTGATAACCTTGGGTTTGAATCTTAATCTTAGCATCTGCACTTCCATCTTTGTTAAGTTGAATACTGATATCGGATGTTTGTGTATTTTCTTCTGTAGGGTAGGCCGTGGTGTGTACAATCCTTCCCCCATCCTTATTCACAACCAATGCATCCCGATCATCAGTCCAGCCTGCGATATAACCAAATGGATTGGTTTTGCTGGTGCATTCCAGCCACACATCTTCCTGATTATCCAGCTGAGGCAAGTATAGTACAACATGATTACCTTGAGTGGAGCTGAAATCCTTGTCAATATTCTTGATACCTCTATCACCATAAATTACTGCATATTCGGCTTTAACGCCCACGGTTTCCATGAGTGCCCTGGTATAATTACTTAACCCCTTACAATCTCCGTAGGCCATTTTATGAACCTCATCAGCCTCAATAGGTTTCCAACCACCTATACCTACTTGAACACTGATATATCGAGAGCGATCCTGCATGAATTGATATATCAACTTAGCTTTTTCCCTTTCGGTCTTTGCATTGGCTGTAAGCGCCAATACTTCTTCTTTTACAGCTTGGTCCAACTCACCCACATCAGACAACAGTTCGTCGTGCATCCATTTACCGAATGTTTGCCAATCTTTATTAGTTCCTTCAACGCCTTCCATCTTAAAATGCTCTAAAGCAATCTTAACCTGAGGACCGAATGTGAGGAATTCAGGACTGTAGTCTTGGGGTTGTATCGCTGGAATATTTGTAGCGCTGTAGGACAAGTTCCCTAGTTTCTCAATATTATAATCTTCCAGATTGGACTCCTTTACTTTGATAACCTCATCCGCATCATTGATCACTTTAAAGTGGGAGGATTGGGTACTGGCATAGTAATAATTCAAAGGCGTCCAGCTGGGTAAAAAGGCAGTGCTTTTGAACTTAACTTTGGATGTAAAATGAAAAGTGATAGGATATTGTCGTGGGATATATCTCAGAAATTTGACCCTACTATCACTGTACAAGGTACCGTTGGACACCGCACTTTCTTCTACAAAATCTCTTTCCTTTATTTCAGTCAATTCGTTTCCGTCGCTATCATATACGATGACGTTCAAATCACGGATGGAAGTCTGGTCGTCAAAAAATTGATGAGCCAGGACATCTCCCATTCCAGATTCATTGCGGACAGTAACAATCCTGTCGCGCTCCACTGTGACTTGATCGTAGCTTTCAATATGGACGGTGACTTCATCCTTCCTGATGATGGCATTGGCATCTTCGATCAGCTCGACTGGAATGGAAGAATAGGTAAGATAATCAGGTTCCTGACCGAAACCAACGGCAGCAACCAGTATGCCCCATATAAGGGCGGGTTGGCGGAAATTACTCATAATCACAAATAAAGCCAAAAAAAGCTATAGCGACAACTTCTTAACGGTTTGTTAAACTTGAAATGCTACTTTATCGATAATTACTATTCCTTCCGTTTAGAATCCATCACAATAGTGACTGGACCGTCATTGGTCAGAGCTACTTGCATATCTGCACCAAAAACTCCTGTCGCTAGTGGACGTCCCAGCTTTCGCGAAAGCGATGCGACAAAAGCGTCGTATAAAGGAATGGCGCTTAAAGGTTTTGCAGCCTTGATAAAACTAGGCCGATTTCCCTTTCTCGTGCTAGCCATTAATGTAAATTGTGAGATCACCATGGCATCCCCATCTGTATCGGCCAGGCTCAAATTCATTTTACCATTTTCATCAGAAAATAGGCGCATACCTGCGATCTTAGCGACCAGCCAATCCACATCTTCTTTGGAATCCTCTTCTTCAACACCCAATAGAATCAACAAACCTTTACCAATAGCTGCATGCTCTTTGTCTTCGATGGTTACCTGAGCCTGGGATACGCGTTGCAATACGACTCTCATGATGGCAAGGCGTGTTTATCCTGTCGATAATTATCTTCATCGCCTGTGACAATCTGCACATAACTCTCATACCTACTGAGCATGATATCTCCCGACTCCACAGCTTCTTTAATCGCACATTTGGGTTCTTCTAGGTGCAAACAATTATGAAATTTGCAGTCCTGCTTTAAAGCAAATATTTCAGGGAAATAATCACCGACCTCTTCCTTTTCCATATCCACCACACCGAATCCCTTGATTCCTGGAGTATCAATCAATCTCGCCCCAAAATCCAAATCAAACATCTCTGCAAAAGTGGTCGTGTGTTGACCTTGGCGATGCTGATCAGAAATCTCCTTGGTTTTCAGATTTAGTCCTGGCTGGATAGCATTGGCGAGCGTACTCTTTCCAGCGCCGCTATGTCCAGCAAACATGCTGGTGGCACCTTCCATTTTTGATTTGACCTGATTAACATTTTTACCATCGGCCGCACTGATGGCCAGACATTCATAACCTATAGATTTGTACAAAGCCATTAAGTATCTGACTTGATCCAACTCGGTCATGGTAAGCATTTCCTCGCCGGTATCCGGATCCAGAGTGACAACATCCTGGTCATCATTGTAAGTATCTACTTTATTAAAAGTCAAGACTACAGGAATATGGTAGGCCTCGGCCGTCACCAAAAACCTATCGATAAAGCTGGTAAAGGTTGGTGGGTTGTTCAACGTCACCAATAAAAATACCTGATCTATATTGGCGGCAATGATATGGGTTTGTTTAGACAGATTGACCGATTTCCTGACGATATAATTTTCGCGTTCATGAATCTCATGAATAATTCCGATCTCTTCATCTCCTTTGGTTTCTGTTTCAAAATCTACACGGTCGCCCACCGCTACCGGATTGGTACTCTTGATACCTTTTAAACGGAACTTTCCCTTGATCCGACAGGAATAAAACTGCCCGTCGCTTCCCTTGACCTCGTACCAGCTTCCGGTGGATCTGTAAACCGTACCCGTCATTTAAACCGTGTTTTCAACCTCATTACACAAAAATAGGTGTTTTCAATCATCGGTAGGAAATTACCCGTTGAACAAAATACGGCAATTACCCATTGATCACTTTCTCCTGATGATTGATCGATTCTTGGTGAACGGCTTTAAACACGCGCAGTATAAATTCTTCACTAAGCCCATGCTGCTCCCCTTCCAAGATCATTTTACCCAAAATCTCATTCCATCGTTTAGATTGTAAAACGGCCACATTGCGCTCTTTTTTAAGTACACCAATCGCATCAGCAGTTTTCATGCGTTTCCCCAGGGTCTCAATGATGGAATTGTCCAACACGTCAATTTGCGTTCGCAACTGACCCAATTTTGATTGATATCCTGCCTCATCATCCTGCTCCTTTCTGATACGCAAGTCTTTGAATATTTGTAGCAAGGTGGTTGGTGTCACTTGTTGAGCAGCATCACTCCAGGCATTGTCAGGGTCGTGGTGTGTTTCAATCATCAAGCCATCGTAATTCAAATCTAAGGCAGTTTGAGAAACATCAAAGATCATATCTCTTTTCCCTGTAATATGTGAAGGATCGCAGATCAATGGTATATCTGGATATCTGGTTTGAAAGTCAACGGCCAACTGCCACTCCGGATTGTTGCGGTATCTACTTTTATCATAGGTAGAAAAGCCACGATGAATCACTCCCAGATTTTTAATATTGGCGGTATGAAAACGTTCCAAAGCACCTATCCATAACGCCAGGTCCGGATTCACAGGATTCTTAACCAACACCACTTTATCCGTTCCTTCCAATGCATCAGCAATTTCTTGAACGATAAAAGGGCTCACGGTAGATCGGGCTCCAATCCACAATAGATCAATATCGTGTTCCAGTGCCAGCTCCACATGAGCGCGATTGGCCACCTCGGTAGCTGTAAGTAGTCCGGTTTCCTCTTTGGCTTTTTGCAACCATTTGAGTCCGATGGCGCCAACACCCTCAAAATTACCTGGACGAGTTCTGGGTTTCCATATCCCAGCTCTGAGATATGTCACATCACTATCCTTTAATTCATTGGCAATCCTGAGCACTTGATCCTCTGTCTCTGCACTACATGGCCCTGCGATCACCAGTGGATGCTCCAATTCATGGGCATCTAACCAGTTTCTGAATTCCTTTTTATTTTCCATTTTCCATTCCTTTTAATATGGTTCTGATTCTATTGGTTTGTTCCATATCCTCAAATATGGCATTAAAGTCATTGTTTTTTACGCTTTCGCGAAAGCGGGATAAATTGGCGATATAACCGTCTAGGCTATCCAGTACATGCTCCCTATTCTGGGCAAATATGGGCGTCCACATGGCAGGCGAACTCTTGGCGAGTCGCACTGTACTTTCAAATCCGCTGCCTGCCAAATCAAAAATATCCCGTTCATTCTCCTCTTCCTGGATCACGGTTTTCCCCAACATAAAGCTGGAGATATGGGATAAGTGTGACACATAAGCAATATGTCGATCATGGGCAGCTGGGGTCATATAACGCACCCGCATACCTAAATGTTCAAATATCTCTTTGGCACGTTCTTGCAAGGCAAAGGCGGTTTGCTCTACCTCGCATACAATCATGGTTTTTTGACCAAACAAACCTTTATGCGCTGCCTGCGGACCTGAAAACTCAGTTCCAGCAATCGGATGGGCAGCCATAAAATGGCGTCGATGAGCGTGGCCTCTGACTGTCTTACAAATTGCTTCCTTGGTAGAGCCAACATCCATCACCAGAGACTGCTCTCCTATTTGATCCAAAACCTTTGGCAACAGTTGTACCGTTGCATCAACGGGTATGGCAATCACCACCAGATCTGCGGCTGACAGCACTTCCATTCCAGACACTAGGTCTATTAGACCCAATTCTTTTGCTTTAGCAGCATGTTGCTTATCAGCATCGATCCCATGAAATACGGCAGATGGGTAAGCTTCTCGCAAATCCAACATCATTGATCCACCTATCAATCCTGTGCCTATGAGAACGATCTGCTTCATATCTCAACGGTTTTTTTCAAACGCTGGTTGATTTCATCGATACTTTCTTCATCAATACACAAAGAAAATCGAACGTATCCACGGCCATTGCTACCAAAAATGCTTCCAGGAGCAATAAAAATATGATGTTCATGAAGCAACCGATCTACAAATTTTTTATCGTCTAGATCGTTGTTGAGAGCACACCAGACAAACAAACCTCCTTGTTGCTCTAGCACCTTTACATCCAATTTACCAGCAACTTCTATCATCTTGCGGCGTCTGCTGGCATAAATCTCATCTTGCCTGAGCATCCAGGATGGATCAGTTTCCAAGGCTGCAATGGCTCCCTTTTGGATCGCATAAAACATCCCGCTGTCCATATTGGTCTTCACTTTTAATATTTCCTTTAAAAAAACAGGATTACCAGAGAGCATTCCTACACGCCAACCAGCCATATTAAAAGTTTTGGAGACAGAATTGAGCTCCAGGGCAATCTCCATTGACCCCTTCACTTGGTGAATACTATGCTTATCAGGGTAACCTACACAACTGTACGGATTGTCATTAACGATCAGGATTTGGTGTTTTTTTCCAAAATCTATCAGCTTGCTGAACAACTCGTTTGTGGCAGGTGCGCCTGTGGGCATGTGCGGGTAATTCACCCACATGATTTTTACATTGGACAGATCCATTTGCTCCAGTTCATCCAGATCCGGCAACCAATTATTTTCTGCTGTCAGCGCATAAGGAATAGCGGTAGCCTCACATAATTCGGTGGCGCTAGTATAGGTCGGGTAACCAGGATTGGGCAACAACACCGCATCGCCAGGATTTAAAAAAGCCATAGAAATATGCAAGATACCTTCTTTACTCCCCATTAAAGGCATAATGTCTGAAACGGGATTGAGCTTTACTCCATAATGACGCTTGTAAAAGGTGGAAATGGCCTCTCTTAATTCAGGTAAACCCAAATAACTTTGATAACCGTGGGCTTTGTTGTCCCCCAAAGCTTTAGTCAAGGCTGGTACGACTTGTGGCGGTGGAAGCAAATCAGGATTACCGATTCCAGCATTAATTACTGGTAAACCCTGGTCAATCATGGCTTTCACCTCACGCAATTTAGCAGAGAAGTAGTATTCCTGCACCGAGTTCAATCTGTGGGCTGTTTTGATCATAACTGCTCCGCTTTATAAATTCCTAGAATATTCATGGATTCCACCAAAATACCGATCTCCAACTGTGCCACCTCAAATTGAGCCAGGTCTTCAAATTCAAGATCAGCTACAAAGGAGTAAAGAAATGGTTTGTCCACGATCGGAATAGACTGGATTTTTGATAAGTTGACTCCCAGATCTCCCAAGGTATTCAGTATCCTACCCAAACTACCGGGTTGGTGGCTAGCGGTGAAGTTGATCGTAGCCTTGTTAGCCCCTTGTACAGTTCTGGGTTGACGCTCCAATACCACAAACCTGGTGGCATTGTTACGAACCTGCTGTATTCTTTTTTCAATAATGTCAAGGCCATACATTTGGGCCGCTTGGGCAGAAGCGATGGCAGCGACTCCTTTTTGTCCATTTTGGGCAATGCGTTGTGCTGCCGCTGCGGTATCATCTGTCTCAACGGCACGAATTCGCGGATGTTTCCTAAAAAAATCCCTGCACTGCAACAAGGCCATAGGATGGGATTGGACCTCGTGAATACTATGGATGTCCTGACCCTTTAAACACATCAGCTGGTGGTTGATATTCAGGTAATGCTCTGCAGTAATAGCCAACGCCTCGCTCTGGATCAAAGCATAGTTGGGCAAAATGCTTCCAGCGATGGAGTTACCTATGGCCATTATCCCACAGTCCACTTGGCCTGTCGAAACCAACACAGCGAGTTCGTCAAATGTACTGCACTCGCTCAGCTTTTGATTTCCAAACAATATCGTGGCGACCTGATGATGGTAAGAGCCTTTTATTCCTTGTATGGCTATTCTCATTTTGAACTAAAAAAAAAGTCCCGATTGGATCAGGACTTTATTGTTTATCGTGTTTGACTTATTACAATACCGCCCTGACCTCTGTAAAATAGAAGTAAAAGTTATACCAGAAATAAGCAGTTGTTATCATAATATGGGACTAATGTAAATCAGAAAATCTAAATTACCGCAGTATCAACACATTTTATGCGATTTTTGTAACGTTAACGTTATAGTTGTCGTATCTAAGTAGCTTTACGTACGTGACAAAAAATTGATCTGCTTTCGCGAAAGCGCTTACCACACAATCATTATCTTTACCCTATGTCTATAGTTGTTGATCAAATCACCAAATATTACGGATCCCAAAAAGCTTTGGATAAAGTGAGCTTTAACATTCAAGAAGGTGAAATTGTTGGGTTTTTAGGTCCTAATGGAGCAGGTAAATCTACCATGATGCGCATTCTGACTACTTATCTCAACCCAGATGAAGGCCATGGCACAGTCAATGGTCATGATTTAATCACCGCATCCAAGGCAGTACGAAGCAGCATAGGTTATCTGCCCGAGCAAAATCCTTTGTATCCAGAAATGTATGTCAGGGAGTATCTGCAATTTAGCGCTAGCGTATACGCTCTGTCAGATGTTCAACATCGAATTGATACAATTATCGGAGAAACCGGCCTGGATTCCCATGCCCACAAAAAGATCAGCGAACTCTCCAAAGGCTACAAGCAACGTGTAGGATTAGCCAATGCCTTATTGCACCAGCCCAAGGTACTGATCCTGGATGAACCCACAACTGGACTGGACCCGAATCAACTGGTGGGCATTCGGCAACTGATCAGAAAAGTAGGACAGCATACGACCATCTTGTTATCCACCCACATCATGCAAGAAGTAGAAGCTATGTGTGATCGCGTGATCATCATAAATAAAGGAAAAATAGTGGCCGATGATTACCTGGCCGACCTGAAAAGTGATGCGGTACAGGAGATCGAAGTAGAATTTGACTACAAGGTCGAACCAGAACTACTGCAGCAGATAAATAAAGTACGAGAGGTCGAAGATCTAATCAAACAACAAGGATTTTATTACCGACTGAAATTTGAGACCACAGAAGATATGCGCAGCGCCGTTTTTGATTTTGCTCACGATAATGAATTGCGCATTTTGGCTTTGAATAAAAGGAACAAAAATCTGGAATCCATGTTTCAGGAACTCACCAAGGATTGACAAGCCTGCTTTAACTGCACTTGCTCAAATAATATTGATAGATTTCATCTATACTGGCTCCGCGGAATTTGCGCCAGTAAATCGTTAGATAAAACCATTGTAATTTGAAAACACCCTTATCATGGTAACGTCTGGCACTGGTCTCGAGCCACTGCGGAATCACATAAAACTCTTCCCGGTCGTATAATTTGTGGATGAGGTCATAGTCTTCATAAATTGGGATTTGGGTATTATAACCACCCAGTTCATGATATAAATCTTTGGTGATATATTGAGATTGATCCCCACCACGACTGGCCCTCCAGGAAAACCTCGTAAACCATCCCATCAGCTTCAACCAAGGGTGCCTACTTTTGAATTTCATTCTAAAACAACCTGCGTTGCGACCTTCTCCTACCGCAGCACGAATGTACATATCATAAAAGGCTGGTGGAAATGAATCGGCGTGTAGAAAGTAAAGGATGTCACCCGTGGCTTTTAATGCCCCCGAATGTAATTGCTTGCCCCTACCCTTTTCTGATTCGATGCATTTTACCGCTAGCTCAGGATGCTTTTGAGCAAATAGATCAATTCTATCCACTGTATTATCCATACTACCGCCATCAACTACCAGGACCTCGATTTCCTCTGGGCATCGAGCCTGATCGTGAAGATGAGTGAGCAACGTCTGGATGCCGGCTTCTTCATTGAGAACGGGAATGACAATACTTATCATGGGCTCAAATATACGTAAGCACCATGGCTTTAGTTTTAATCTTGTTTATTTAAACTCCAATCATAATCCTTATAACTTAGCTCCGCTCCAGGATTGATTTTGTTGTCTGCATATTGATTGACATATTCAATAATACTAAGCCCGCCAGCTTTGAAGTCACTGGGGTAGAATTTGAATATGGAACTCAATTTTGGATGGTTCGGATCTGTCAGATCATTCTTATCAGAATTGACAAAATCATCGGCCGCCTGATCCATCATCTGATCGACATTCTCTGCAGTATAGGCTTTATTCATAAGTTTGGGGCAAGAATAACTTGCACAATTAATAGCAAAATGTATCCTAGGGTCACCCATTTTTTGCAGGACACTTTTTTCAATATCCGCTAGGGAGTAATCCTTTTTACCTACCTTAATAAAATCCTGGATCCATACTGGATTGAGTGTAGAGCCAATGTCTTTGATACTTCCCGGCTGGTCATTTTCCAAAATGATCTCTACCGTAGCAGCATTGTATAGGTTGATGTAATAGGCAAACTGCTCGCTGATACTCCAGGATTTCTGAGGTGGATTTGTCCCCAGGTAAGTTAGATATTCTTTGAGTGCGGACCGGTCCTCTTCCATGCCGTCATAATCCACGAATCCCTCCTCGTTTACATGTTTGTTAAGGAGCTGATCCCATTGACTGTGGTCCAACTGACCTTTGTCTGAAGGAATTTCTTGGTCTTTTTGGAGGCTTTGGTAATAAAGATCCCCACTACCTATGCAGGAAACGGTAAATATTAATACTAAAAACGTGCAGATGTATTTCATGATCATTGATTTGGTCATACGAATGTCTAATTTTTCCAACATCGGATGATTGGATAATAAAACTACCAGTATGGTATCACATGTTCATCACGATTAACACAAGGCTAACCCTTATTAACAAGGAAATAACTAAAGACGCTCAATCAAGCCCTTGAACAAATCCACCATTAAAGGTTCAGCTTTACCAGCGATCTCAATAATTTCGGGAACATTTACTGGCTCTAGGTTATCAGGATCACACTCATCGGTAAGTACAGAAACTGCAATAACGGGAAGCCCCAAATGATTGGCTACGATAACTTCGGGAACCGTACTCATTCCTACGGCATCAGCACCCATGATTTTAAGCATACGGTATTCTGCCCTGGTTTCTAATTGAGGCCCCACCACGCTAGCATAAACTCCTTCATGCAAAGGAACCCCTTTTTCTTTTGCGAGTTCTTTCAGGATTCCGTTCATTTTTTTATCGTAGGGCGCACTCATATCTGTAAATCGCTCTCCAAATTCGCTCACGCCTTTAAACGCCAGCGGGCTACCTCCCTGCAAGTTAATATGGTCATCGATCAACATCATATCTCCTTTTTTCATATCCAGGTTAATGGCTCCGGCGGCATTAGAGACCAAGAGTTTTGTAATCCCCAAGGCGTGCATCACACGAATGGGATAAGTAATATCGATAAAGTCGTAACCCTCGTACAGGTGAAATCTCCCCTGCATCACCACTACTTTCTTCCCTCCGAGGTTACCGTAAATCAATTTACCACTGTGGAATTCGACCGTAGCCAGTGGAAAAGAAGGGATTTGGTTGTAATGGGCCAAGAGCGGATTTTCAATACTGTCCACCAATTTGCCCAATCCAGTACCAAGGACGATGCCTATTTCTGGTGCATCAAAGCCTTGTGCTTGTAAATATTCAACCGATTTTTCTATTTGTATACTGCTTAACATACCATGTGTTTTAAATAAGGTTCAAAAGCCGGTTCATCCTTGATGTCTTCATAGTAATCTACATCATTCCGTGTTTCCAGCATGTGGTATCCCACTTTGTTTAAGTCATTGATGGTAGCTTGTAGCACTTGATCCGTGCCCCATTCTTTGTTTTGAAAAACTCCCTCTACCAACTCCTTCTTAAAGCCCAGCAAATAATAACCCCCATCTTGCGCAGGACCGATGACTGCCGGATGAGTATCCAGGGCTTGAAAAGCTTTTTGCAGATCAGAGGATTGTAGATCAAACAAATCTGAACCTATGATCACCACTTTTTCATGCTGCTCCAGCGCCTGTTCAAATGCGTTTTTCATACGTTCACCCAGGTCTGTACCCTTTTGGGCATACTTGTCATAAATGGTCTCATCCCACTGATCGCCCCGGTGTACTTTTTCACTGTACCAAACCTTTTTGTTTACGGATAGATCGCGGGTGACCTCGCGGGTATGGGCCAAAAGAAACTTATAGATCTCAAAAGCAGCCTGATCACCTACGCTAGCCGCGAGACGTCTCTTCCCTTTACCCAATTCAGGATTACGGGTAAATATAATCAGGCAAGAATCTGTTTGTTGGTCTTTCAAGATATTGGGTTTTGCTACAATATTAAAACATAGTTGGAATCCTGAGGTAAAAGTTTGGTATGAAATAGTAGAAATTTAAAAAGAAAAAGACGCTATGAGAGAGTTATAACCGATGCTTAAAACAGCACTCCTCGCAGGTGCCAACCCTGTTTTACCGGTTTTCTTTAGGATTGAACAAGGTATGGTCAAAGGCATTTATTTCCGACTGATTTTAAACTGTTCGATCAAATAAAAGTTGGTAATCATGCTATGTAGTGAGCCTTAACTTTTAAAGCAGTCCATGGTGAGCCATGAATTACAAGCTTTTAACCATTAAAAATTTAAATGATAGACACTATTTAATCCAACTATTGTTGTACTTTTGCAGCCGCTTTGGAATCCAATTCCGGGCGACGTCAGAAAGTCTGGCATACATAATATTCATTATTTCAAATAATTTTGGCATGTATCTAAGTGCAGAAAAAAAAGCAGAAATTTTTGCTAAATACGGTAAAGATGCAAATGACACCGGTAATACTGATGCGCAAATCGCATTGTTTACTTACCGTATCAATCACCTAACTGAACACCTTAAGAAAAACCGTCACGACTACAACACAGAGCGTAGTCTGGTGAAGCTTGTTGGTAAGCGTCGTTCTCTTCTAGACTATAGAATGAAGAAGGATATCGTAGCCTACCGTGAGTTGATCAAGGAACTAGGTATCAGAAAGTAAGAACCAAGGGGACTTTTTTGAGTCCCCTTTTTTATTATATTGCAGTAAGGATTTTCCTGGGTACGCTTTCGCGAAAGCGTCACAAAACAATTATCGCGACATATAAAAGCTGGTTTCTCAATAAGTAAACGCCTTCTCTTACACACACAACTTGAGATAACGTTTAAACCATAAACATGAAACCACAAGTTTTCAAACAGGTCATCAAGATGGCCAATGGTCCAGACATCACCATTGAAACCGGTGCACTGGCCAAACAAGCTCATGGTTCCGTAGTCATCACTTGCGGAAAAACCATGCTACTGGGTACGGTTGTATCCAGCTATAAATCTACTGGATTGGACTTCTTACCACTAACGGTAGATTTCCGTGAAAAATTTGCCTCTGCTGGTAAATATCCAGGCGGATTCTTCAAGCGCGAGGCGCGCCCTAATGATGGAGAGGTTCTTACCATGCGTTTGGTAGACCGAGTATTGCGCCCATTGTTCCCTAAAGATTACCATGCCGAAGTACAGGTCATGATCCAATTGATGTCTCACGACGAAGATGTCATGCCAGATGCATTGGCTGGACTTGCCGCTTCTACAGCTATCCAATTGTCTGACATTCCATTTGAATGCGCTATTTCTGAGGTGCGTGTTGCCCGAGTGGACGGTGAGATGATTATCAATCCGAGTTTTGAGCAACTGGAAGCTTCTGACATCGATATGATGATTGGTGCCAGTGCTGATTCCGTAATGATGGTTGAAGGTGAGATGAGCGAAATCTCTGAAGAAGAGATGATCGAGGCCATCAAGGCTGCTCACGAGGCGATCAAGGATCAGTGTGCCGCACAGTTGGCACTGGTGGATCAGGTAGGACGCAAGGAAGTACGTGAATATGAAGGAGAGGATGAAGATGAAGCTATCGAGCAAAAAGTAGCTGAGCTTGCCTATGACAAGGTCTATGAAATTGCTAAAAAAGGCAGTGAAAAGCATGAGCGTAGCGCGGCTTTTGGCGAGTTGAAGGAAGAGATCAAAGCCAGTTTCTCTGAAGAAGAGCAGGAAGAAAAAGGAGATCTGATTTCTAAGTATTTCAACAAAACCCATAAGAAAGCTGTACGTGACGTACTATTGAAAGAAGGTATTCGCCTGGATGGTCGTAAGACTACAGATGTGCGAGATATCTGGTGTGAGGTAGATTACCTGCCTTCTACTCACGGTAGTGCGATCTTCTCTCGTGGAGAAACGCAGGCCCTGGCCACCGTAACCCTAGGAACTTCCAGAGATGCCAACATCATTGATATGGCTTCCCAAGAAGGTGAAGAGCGTTTTTACCTACATTATAACTTCCCACCTTTCTCTACCGGTGAGGCAAGACCATTGCGTGGTACTTCAAGACGCGAAGTTGGACATGGAAACCTGGCCCAACGTGCTTTGAAAAACATGCTTCCAGATGATCTTCCGTACACGGTAAGAGTAGTATCTGAAGTATTGGAATCCAACGGATCATCTTCTATGGCAACCGTATGTGCGGGAACCATGGCATTGATGGACGCTGGATTGCCGATGAAAAAACCCGTTTCTGGTATCGCCATGGGATTGATCACTGAAGGTGACAACTATGCGGTTCTTTCAGATATCTTGGGAGATGAGGATCACTTGGGTGATATGGACTTTAAAGTAACCGGAACCGAAGATGGTATCACTGCCTGCCAGATGGACATCAAAGTAAAAGGACTTTCTTATGAAATCCTTACCAATGCATTGATGCAAGCTAAGGAAGGCCGTATGCACATCTTAGGAAAGCTTACCGACACCATCGCTACACCTGCTAGTGACGTGAAGCCACATGCTCCAAAGATGGAATCTATGGAAATTGAGGGTAAATACATCGGAGCCGTTATTGGACCTGGTGGAAAAGTCATCCAAGAAATGCAAAAAGAGACCGATACCGTCATCAACATCAAGGAGGAAGACGAGATGGGAATCATTGAAATCGCTGGTACGGATCGTGCCAAGATCGAAGCAGCTCTTGAAAAGATACGCAACATCATCTTTGAACCAGAAGTAGGCTCTGTTTACGAGGTGAAAGTGGTAAAAATGTTAGACTTCGGTGCAGTGGTTGAATTTAAGCCAGGTAAAGAAACTTTACTACACGTCAGTGAATTTGATTACAAGCGTATAGAGGATCCATCTACAGTGTTGAGCGTAGGGGATGTATTGGATGTGAAGTATATGGGAATCGACCCACGTACTAAAAAGCAAAAAGTATCTCGTAAAGCGGTGTTGCCTAAGCCAGAAGGCTGGGAAGAGCGTCCACCACGCAAACGTGATGATAGTCGCGGTCGTGGTAGGGATGACCGCCGCGGTGGTGGAGGACGTCGTGACGATCGTCGCAGAGATGACCGCCCACGTCGCGATAACGACAATAATAAGTCGGAAGACTAGGATACCGCACTTCGAGGGCCTCATTGCTCAGAAGTGTTATAAAATAAAATGCCTCTTGATGAATTTCAAGAGGCATTTTTTGTTTGCTTTCTTGAAAGTGTTTAAAGAAAAAACCCGCAGATATAAAGGTAATTGACTTTCACCTTAGCATAGAATGTGATGTCTTCTAGCCGAATTGAGTTTCGATTGGAGTGTTTCCTCGTGTTTATACTTATTTGCCAGATAAAGTCTGTATTTCTTCGAAGACCATACATAATAGCAATAAATAAAGGCTATAAACACCACAAGGCTATAAATTTGAGGTTCGGTATTAAAAATAAATACTAGATATAATATCAAAAACAGATATAACGGTATCGTAATCAATAGCCAACCTTTGTGCAAATCCTTTTTCATTATTTTTTATTTATCTGGTTCACAAGAATGACAATTTACAGCACAGGCACTCATATCGCTTTTCGGCTTTTTGCGTCAACGGATGTTTGATTTACAAGTCAAGACAAAGCAAAAAAAAAAAGAGAGAGAAGTCAAAAAGGGGGATGCCTCTTAACAAAACCCTAACGATTCGACGATCGCAGTTGTTAAGGTTTCATAAAAAACTGTGAATCATTTAAGAATAGCTTCCTAAAAATTAACGAACAGACCCGAAAGCTTACCAATAAAAAATCCCTCTAGCTGTTTGCTAGAGGGATCTTTAATGCTACTTATTTAAAACTCAATTTCTTGTTTTTATACTCGTAATCATTTTCAATTAGATCAGGATAGAACCATTTAAAATGACCAGCTCCGTAGACGACAGTTATCCCCTTCATCTGAAAGTATTGCAGATTCTTCTATGAAGATACCATATACATTTTAACTGAATATGGTTGATTGAGCGGTTATTCATTAAATGAATTGATAAGGCTTTCGCGAAAGCGTATCCAAAAACCTATTTTTGCCATACAAAACCTCAATTCATGTCAAAACTAATTGCTCCTTCGATTCTTGCTGCCGACTTCGCCAACCTACAACGGGATGTAGAAATGGTCAACCGTTCTGATGCTGACTGGTTCCATATCGACATCATGGATGGTGTGTTTGTACCCAATATTTCCTTTGGTATGCCCGTATTGAGAGATATTGCCAAACATGCGACAAAAACCATCGATACGCACTTGATGATTGTGGACCCTGATCGATATGTAAAGACTTTTGCTGAATTGGGTTGTGATGTACTTACTGTGCATTACGAGGCCTGCACTCACTTGCACCGAACTCTGCAATTGATAAAATCCCACGGTATGAAAGCCGGTGTGGCTTTGAATCCGCATACGAGTGTTCATTTATTAAGCGATGTTATACAAGATATTGATTTGGTGTGCCTGATGAGCGTCAATCCAGGATTTGGCGGTCAACAGTTTATTGAAAATACTTACGATAAGATCACCCAACTCAAAAAAATCATTGGAGCTAAAAATACAGATACCTTGATTGAGATTGATGGGGGTGTTACAGACAAAAATGCGGTACAATTAATAGAAGCAGGCGCCGACGTGCTGGTCGCAGGAAGCTATGTTTTTAAGGCTACAGATCAAGAAGCCACTATTGCTCATCTTAAGACCTTGGTGAATCCTTAAGTTACACCAACTCAAGTGCTAAAAAACTTAGCACCAGAAATGTTTTAGACAGGACACATAACTTAATGATTATTTAACTTATGTCCATGACAATCAAACTATTAAATAGCAGTACTTTTGCGCCCTCAAAAAATGAGATATATGAGTGCTGCGATGGTTACCGAATTTTTCACATCCTTTAATTTTAAGGATACTTTTACGGCAGGAATGATCCTGTTTGCGGTTATTGATATCATCGGGAGTATTCCCATTATTGTAGATTTGCGACGCAAGGTGGGTCACGTGCAAAGTGAAAAAGCCTCGATCGTGGCAGGTATCCTCATGATCGTATTTATGTTTGTAGGGGAAAGCATGTTGGGCCTAATAGGTATTGACGTTAACTCTTTTGCCGTGGCAGGAGCCTTTATTATTTTCTTTATCGCCTTGGAAATGATTCTGGGTATCCAACTCTACAAAGACGACGCTCCAGAAACTGCCGCTATCATTCCGATTGCGTTTCCACTAATTGCTGGTGCGGGAACTCTAACTTCTGTACTCTCACTGAGATCCGAGTTTGCCGCCATCAATATTATCGTGGCGATTATTTTTAACATTGGCTTTGTGTATGTGGTGCTAAAGAACTCAGGCAGAATCGAGAAGCTGATCGGAAAGCAAGGCATCAACGTGGTCAGAAAGATTTTTGGTGTTATCTTGCTGGCCATCGCCGTTAAACTTTTTGCGACCAATATCAAAGAATTGTTCTAGAGATGAAGTACGTGTATTACAGTATAATTATGCTGGCCACCGCCAGTTTTATTTTCAATGCCACCAAATTAGATTTGGACAACCTGCTCGTAGGCGAAAGCCAGATAGGAGTGATAAGTATGATTGCCGCTTTATGCGTGGTTGTACTGATGGCCATCATGTTGGTTTCCCAACGCATAAAAAACAAATATGAAGCGCTTTCCTAGGATCTAGTATCTTCTTGCTGTGCTTTTTTATCCAACTCCAGTAGTTTTTCAATCATCCGGTCTTGCTCATTGAGCAACATAATTTTGAGCTGGGTTGAAAATAATTGCTCTGCCATCGAGGATTTAATAATTAAGCCAATCTCGTCCCGGTAACCAGGTAATTTGATACTGGTGTTATATAACTGGGCGTAATTGATAAACTCCCTCATCAAACTTTCTGGAACCTGATAATCATTTAAGAAGGTTTGTTTATCTATATCCCGGATGTATTGACCTTCTCCTTGTAAATAGCGATTGACAAATTGATCAGCAAATCCTGTTCGTCCAAAGTAGTCCAGCGTTTGTAATACATACCCCTCTGGACTGGGAACAAATATATCTGGGATGATGCCGCCACCGCCATAGACAATTTTACCGCCAGGCGTCACTCTTTTCAAGGAATCGTTTACTTCAATATTATCTGCATTTTCGAGTTCGCCATTCTGATACCTATCAATATATTCCTTAAAATAGGCTTCATTGCCATCGTCATAGGGACGCTGAATACTTCTTCCCGTAGGGGTATAATAACGCGCAATTGTGAGACGCACCGAACTACCATCTCCCAGTTTAATTTCCTGCTGCACCAAGCCTTTTCCGAAACTTCTTCTACCCAGGATCACTCCCCTATCATTGTCTTGTAAAGCTCCTGCGATCACCTCACTAGCACTTGCACTGTTCTCATTGATAAGGATATACACCTCTTTGTCTTCATAGCTTCCCTCATCTGTTGCATAGCTATCTTTTCTTTTATTATTTCGGTCCTTTTGAAATAGGATCAACTGATTCTCTTTTAAGAATTCGTCGGCAATTCTGACGGCTGCGCTCAAGACCCCGCCAGGATTATCTCTCAGGTCCAATGCCAGACGGCGCGCACCTTTTCTTTTTAATCGGTTGACAGCGGTCAAAAATTCTTTTTCGGTCGTTTCGGAAAATCGATTGATTTTGATGTACCCCAAATCTTCGGCAAGCATATAGGCTGCGTCAATACTTTTAAGTGATACGTCTCCTCTAATAACTGGGATATTAATTACTTCATCATCGCCAGGCCGTAAAACCCCTAAGATAACCTTGGATCCTTTTTCTCCTTTCAACACATCGGTTGAAACTTTGTTTTCACCGTACAGGGGTTTTCCATCCACGTAGAGAATCTTATCTCCTCCTTTGATACCAGCCCGGTCGCTGGGCCCATTTTCTATAGCTCTTAAAACGGAGATACTGTCTTCATTGACAAAAAATCTAATCCCAATACCGACAAAGTCACCACGCATGCTATTGGCAATATCCTCTGCCTCGTCGCTCGGGATATAGACAGAATGTGGATCCAGGTTTTGCATGATTTCATTCACCGTAACATCCACAATGCTATCTGTGTTTACTTTATCCACATAACGCTCGTCAATCAAATCGATCAAGCGGTTGAGTTTGCGCTTTTTAAGACTACTCGTGGTTGCTATGTATTCAGCGCCCAGGCCATCGCCGCCTACGACATTTCCCAACCACATGCCAATGGCAAAGAATATACCCAAGAAAAGTGGATAGAAAATATAGCCTTTTTTCATCAATCGAGTTTTTCAATTTGCTGCAGAACAACACCGGCTTTTTCTAGAAATCGGAGTCCGCTGTCGTCCTTGTATGCCTCTTGGTACACTACACGTTTTATGCCGCTTTGATGAATCAGCTTACTGCAATCCTTACAAGGTGACATGGTAATGTAAAGCGTGGCATCTTGGCAACTTTGGGTAGAACCTGCCACTTTGAGAATAGCATTGGCCTCAGCATGGAGTACGTACCACTTAGTATACCCCTCCTCATCCTCACAAAAATTTTCAAATCCGCTGGGTGTACCATTATATCCATCGCTGATGATCATGCGGTCCCTGACGATCAGGGCGCCTACTTGGCGGCGCTGACAATGGGAAAGTTTGGCCCATTCTGCAGCCATACGTAGATAGGCTATATCGTAGCGCATTTGTTTTTGCTTGTTCAATCTATTGTTTTGTTAATTCAGCGACTTGTTAGAAGGTAAATATAAAAAACTGTAGAGAAGTCCGTTAGGCGTCAATTGTTAATATGTGTTATGCAGCAGTCCAGCCTGGACCTATAGTTCAGGTTTGACCATGGTTAGCGTGAATCAAAACTAACAGGTAAATCTCTAAAAAATCCAGCGACTGATCAATAGTGGTAGGACCATCCCAAAAATAATGGCTGATATAATTTGCACCCATTCCTTTTTATTGAAACGAAAGAGACCTGTAAATAGAAAATTGAGTATCAGAACAATAAAAATGATGAGCAATTGGCCAATCTCAATACCTAAGGCAAATTCCAAGAGTACTAATAACTTACTTTCTGCTCCGGCGGCCAACATTTGAAATTCGCTGGCAAAACCAAAACCATGGATGAGACCAAAGAAAAGGGCAAAAATCATCGTTATCCAATTGGCATGGTCACGATGCCGTCTACCCGCTGTAAAGATGTTGTACAAGGCCGTTACGGCTATGGTCACTACAATGAGAAATTCTATGTAAGAGCTGTTCATCCGGACCCCACCGTATTCTACTAAAATTAAGGACAGAATATGACCCACAGTAAATGCCAAACTTAGCCCCAACAACTTTTTCCAACTATTGAATAAAAAAGGAACCGCCATCAATATGAAAAATAGAACATGGTCATAAGCACCTATTCTAAAGTTGATCACATGATAAAAACCCTCCTTGACATATAAAATAAAATCATCCATAAGTAAACATCAGCATAAAAACCAAATGTACTATATACTAAAATGCAATAAAAACCTAAGACCCATGTTTTATCCAAGAAGTTCAAAATCAGGCGCAATCATAGCTAAGAAGAGTGTGTTTTATCGACAAAGAACCCAACTTAAAGTTAAAAAGAAAGAATAGCTCGACATTTTCCCTAGTACACCTAAAGATTAAGTATTTTTGTATTCCTTTAAAATTGAAGCGTTGAGCCGGTTCTTTTGTTTTTTATTTATCCTGACAATTCATGTTGTAGGTAATGCACAACAACTGACGGAAAATCGTATTGATCCTGTCAAAAAAGATTCGATGCTCGCAGTGGTGGATTCCTTGTTAAACACATCCTACTACCTCTTTGCCGAGGGGCGATTCAAAGACTCTTTTGCCACCAACCTCAAATCTCTACAGCTATCCATGGAGCTGGAAAACGACCGGTATACTGCTACGGCCTACGGATATTTAGGTTATGACTACTTGTACCAGGGAGACACCCTTGCCGGACTTAAAAGTTTTGAAAATGCGCACGAGATCGCCCTTAAGATTGGGGACTCACTAATGTTGGCTAATACATTTGGTGATCTAGCTAGTCTTTATGCGGGTATGTCAGGCATGGAGAAAAAGGGGAGGCAATATACCTTAAAGGCGATGGATATGTACGAGCGTATGAAGGATACCATTGGACTTCAATATGTGTATTATAATTACGCCGATGGCTTAAATTCAAAAGGTAAGCACGACGAGATGAAAGTGCTGCTGGATAAATTAAATTCCAGCATGTTTGATCGTGTTAGAGACACCGGATATAGGGCAGGAATTAACACCCTAATGGCAGATTACTTTATTGCTAAAAACGATACCAATAGAGCTGATTCAGTCTTACTAGCAACTATCGAATTAGGGCAACGTCAACCTATCTCAAATGAGTTGGAACGGTCCTATTTTCTCTACTCCCAGAGTCTTGCCGACCAGAAAAAATATAAGCAGGCTTATGAATATCGCCTGAAATATGAACAAGTACACGATGCCAACCTAAAAGAGAAAAATTCGGCAGAGAATAAACGTCTGGCTGCAGCTTTTCAGATAGATCAATTTAGAAAGGAATTAGAGCAGTCGGAAAATCAAAACCAACTCCAAGAAGAAAAAATGAAGAGTCAAACCCTCTTCAACTACATACTCATTGCAGTTTCCATGGTGGCCTTTACTGGTTTTATCATCATATTTTTGCTTTCGCGAAAGCGAAAAGAACTCAATCAGTTACTCCGCGCAAAAAACAGAGAATACCTGGAAGCAAAAGCGCAATCTGAGCAATTGGCCAGGGTAAAAAGTGACTTCTTTAGTACAGTGAGCCACGAATTGCGCACACCACTGTATGGAGTAATCGGACTCAGTAGCATTCTCTTGGAAAACAATACCGATAAATCCAAAGAAGATGATCTGCGCAGCTTAAAATTTTCTGCCGATTATCTTTTGGCCTTGATCAATGATGTTTTACAGATCAACAAGATCGATTCCAACAAGATCGATGATGAGCAAATAGATTTTGACGTCAAGGAATTAATAGAAAAGATTGTGATCACCTTTGAGTATATGAAAAGGCAGAACAACAACCAGATCTATATCCACTTGCCTGCTGATTTGCCTAAAAAACTGCATGGAAACGCTACTCGCTTGTCACAAATTTTGATGAATCTAATAGGTAATGCCAATAAATTTACCGAAAATGGTCGTATCGATATCAGATTACAAACTACCCCATTAAAGAACGACCGTGTTAAAATTGCTTTTTCAGTCAAAGACAACGGAGCTGGAATTTCTAAATCCAAGCAGCAACATGTTTTTGAAGAATTCAAACAAGGTGATTCGCACAGTTACAATTATCAAGGTACTGGATTGGGATTGCCGATTGTTAAAAGATTACTAGAACTTTCAGGTTCTTCCATCCAATTGGAAAGCGAACTGGGGGTGGGGTCTGAATTTTCTTTTGAACTTTCCTACCCGGTCGTAGAGGCAGCAGACCAGAGCAATGACCAGATTGACAGCACTCCAGAAGAACCTGCCAAAATTGTGGTCCATACCGATGAATTACAAGGCAAAAACATACTGATTGCAGAAGACAACCGCATCAACCAGATGGTGACCAAAAAAATTCTGGAAAAAGAAGGCGTCAATTGTGCCATTGCAGAAAACGGTCAGGAAGCAATAGAGGCTTTACAAAAACAAGATTTTGATTTGGTTTTGATGGATGTGAACATGCCCGTTATGGATGGTCTGGAAGCCACTTTAGAAATCAGACAATTCAGTGATGTTCCCATCGTCGCTCTTACTGCCGTGGAAATCGAGGAAATGAGGGAAAGCATCATGGTCTCAGGCATGAACGACATTATCGTCAAACCCTATGATGTCAAAGCCTTTAAAAAGATAATCGTCAAGAACCTGAATCCGCACCTCGCTCATATACGCTCATAGATTTAGCGCCACTCGTCTCCACGTAATTTTGTAGCCGCAATGATGACGTCCATTCTGGAAATCTGACCAATCAACTTGCCATTTTCAGTCACTGGAAATCGGCGATGGCCAGTTTTTAAAAATCTAGAAGCCGCATCAAAAATATCTGCGTCCTGTGCTATAGTGGCAGGCTGTGAAGACATATACTCACTGACTTTCCTATCACCTACTGGCATGTTGTGGTATCTGCTATCACCGATGACATGCATCAAATCCGTATCACTAATAATGCCTACTAGATTTCCATCTGCATCCACCACTGGCCCACCTGTCACTCGTTGTTTTAGCAAGGTTTCCATGACTTCAGTAATTCCCTGATCTGGGGTAAAGGTGATCAGTTTACGGGTCATATAATCCTTGACCTGAAACAGTTGTTTGGCCGATACTTCTTTTTCGGCACGACGGCCCATAAAACTTTTGATACCCATAAGAACATGATTTTTAAAGCCATAGAAGATACGAATTTTTCTATGAATCTTGTTAGACTTATTCGATGGAGGCTCCGTTTCAGATGAAATAGGCAAGATGCAGCCTTCATCCTGCATGGGTCATTGCCTTCAGGTAAGGTATAACAGCCAGAGGTCAAAAATCCAACCATCTTTCTTTGTTATTTTGAAAGCCACTAAAAGGAGCACATCAGTTGAAAAGTCGACGAATTTTTAATTAGTTGCTGGGATTAGATTTCCCACCATCTCTACGGGTAGCTAATCTTTTGCCTTGAGAAAGCACTATAAAATCCCGACCATCCGGATCAATCGCATTCATCGGATTGTTAGCCCCGCTACCGCCAGTTTGCAACTGGTGGTCACAACAGTAAGCCCACAAATCTAGCCCATAAACCCAATATCATCTATTTTCAAAATCGTATGGTCTTCCGCAAAATTTCGTGCGCTGCTATACTTCCAATCCGTGGGTTCAGTCACAAATCCCGACTCAACAGGATTATTATGTATATAATCCAACTTCTGTTTGATGACCTTGCTACTCCATAATTCAATTGGCTTATTATGATGTTGCCAAAATTGATACTTCGATATGTTGTCTTTTTTCTTGCCAGCTCTTTCGAACATCAATAACAACCACTCCGTTCTACTTTCCTGCGGATTCTCTTCAATTGCTTTAATTATTTTTTTGGAAGTATGTTTTTTGAAATCAGCCAATAGACCGTTGCAAAACTCACGGAATATGCGCCGGCCTTGTTGTGGAATTTGTAGTTTCTACTCATTTCTCAAAAATACAAAAGCTGCAACACTACATTACAGCTCCTGTTTTTTATTTCTTACTCGGCACGCCACTAGTCACAGACTAGCGGTAGCGGGGGATTTCGAATTTCTATTTAAACCTACTTTGGTAAAAATCGTGTCACCATTTTTTGTGGTAGTCATTTCATAGACATCATAAAATTCTTACTTGCAGGCTCATTTTGTTCAAGTTTCTTGAACAGTTCTAAAAAATTTTTTCATCCTCTAGACTGATTGTATAAATATTTCATTCTACTTCTAGATTTTCACCTCGATAAATAGTAAAAACTAAATTATTTTATTCTATACATATCGACTGTCTCAAATCCTCCCTTCACGTCAATTGTATAACGTAAAAATTCAAAATTATCTTGATGAGTGTGCTTGATTTACGACTTGCCGATTGTTCAAATGAATTACAGCTTGATAAAATTGAGACTATAAAAATGATATATATTTTCTTCATTAGTAAGTGGCTCTTTTGTTCCGTCGATTTTCAGATCATTTTCGGTAATATTTAGAAGTCAAATTTCCCCTAACCTCTGCTGTCCATAACTCTTCCTATCGAGCTGTAAAAGCTCCATATCCTATTCTATCAGAAACGCAAAATTGTACCTGGCAAACTGCTGAAGGTTGAAATTTATATAGATCTGAAAAGTCAAAAAAGTAAAATAAGGAATTACTAACACTATTTTCCATAGTAATTGCTTCTTCTTAATAATATCTAATAAAACCCACAATGAAAATATTAAACCTACACCCAATAAGGGCCAAAAACATAAGTACGTGAAAATTCTATGTGTTGAACTATAAAAATGTATGATACCCGAAATAAGTAAGATATCATATAAGATTAGCAATAATGAAACTGCAAATGAAATATAAGCTTTACATATAAATCTAAACATGATAGAAGTTATTTTGATATCTAATAAGGATAATAAAATCCTTGAGCTAACGCACGCTGGTCGGCTGATGAATCTAAGCCGTTCCTTGTCAACCAACTATTTGCATGAGCTCCCCTTGAAACTTGCTTTGGAGTAAGGCCTATTATGCTGAAAGCCTTACCAGTCATGAAATTACCAGCGTCATAAATGTTAAAAAGCGTATTCGAGTTTTCGAATTTTATAAAACCCCCGCTACCGCCAGTTTGAAACTGGTGGTCACAACAGTATGCCCACAAATCTAGCCCATAAACCCAATATCATCTATTTTCAAAATCGTATGGTCTT
>NZ_RMVE01000008.1 GCF_003865345.1 Nonlabens xiamenensis
ATTGAACACTTTGTTCAAGAATATCGAAATCAACCTGTCGCGTAAAAACATCTATCCAATAGACCGTTGCAAAACTCACGAAATATGCGCCGGCCTTGTGGTGGAATTTGTAGTTTCTGCTCATTCCTCAAAAATACAAAAGCTGCAACACTACATTACAGCTTCTGTATTTTATTTCTTACTCGGTACGCCACTAGTCATAGACTAGCGGTAGCGGGGGACACTACCAACTCAATACAGCGCTTTGGAACACTTTCATCGCGGTTTTAACGATTAGTGCCGCATAATCCGAAATTAGTACGTTCTAATTTTTTATTTTTTAGAGTTGGTAATCTAGCACTGCCAATAGGAGAATCGTACTCAAATCCAAATTTTCTAGAATCGCCTAAAATTTTAGGATAATTTTCAAAGTTGTATATGCGTAAATAAAAATATTCTTGTTTGAGTAAATTAGAATTCAAATTCAACATATATATTCCATCATTTCTAAGGCATGGGTCATAATACTTAAATTTTAGATGAAGTTTTTCACTTTTTAATAGCTTCATAGCTTTATGTTTTTCTATACGAATCCTTCCTGTCTTATAGTCCACATTAGTAGCATTTAAATCTTCATCTAATATTTCAAAATCGCTTAAATAAATAGTCGGATCATTGTCCATGAATATGAGAATTTCAAGATCGACTTGTTCTTGTGAAGATCCAGAAAGACAAGATGAAAATGTTATTATAAATACGATTAAAATGAAAATACTCTTCATAAAATTTAAATTTTGGTAATTTTTTCTAAAGCTTCTTTGGTTAAAGTCAAAATTGGCTTGGATTTAACGGTTATATTATTACCGAAAAAAGCTGCACCTAAAGGTGGTTTTTTCTCATCGATTGTGATACTCCCATCTGGATCAATTGTACCTGTGTGAGTACCCAAACGACCTACAATAATATTTTCTTTATATTCTGAAAACGCTGTAGGATCTGATGGGCCAGGAACTCGAGCATCATTTGAAGATATGAATCCATCGTCTGTAATAGTTGCGTTTAAACCATGCCCATGAATTGATGTACTACTACTTTTTTCATCTAAAGGAATAGCAGGTAATTTACCTTCAGCGACATCACCATTTTGTTGATAAGATCCGTCACCATCTACCACTGTACCATCTGCTTTTACAATTGAGGATTCCTCAGGATTGCCACCATTGTCTATTGTTCGCTTGAGGACACCCAAAGCGGCATTTAGAACAACCTTAGTTGTTTGATAACCTGATTCAACATCTGCTTGACTAGCCAAGCTTCCACCAGACTTACCTTTCTTATAACGTTTATAAGATTTTCGAATTGCTTTAGCTTTTTTTGAATCTCCAATTATACTTACATTACCATCAATACCATTTGCATCTTCACCTATTTTTTCTCCTTTCAAATTGAATAATTCAGTTTGAGGCGCCATCCCATCAGGATCCATAAAGTATATGGGGTTATCAAAGGCATAGTTATAAGGAGAGTGACGACGCATTTGTTCCGCAAGAGGATCAATATTCATCCAACGCCCAAGAGCAGGATCATAATTACGCGCTGTAATGTCTATCCATTCTAAACCTAATTCATCCTGTTCTTCTTTCCCACCAAAGCCATACTTGTGATCACGCCCGTTTACGACATTATTGTACCCTTTGTGTTGTAAGCCAAAAGGATAATAATTATTCTCTTCTCTAATTTCTGTGCTGTTGACTGACCCATCATGGTTATTATCTGCATACGATAGTCTGACGTTTCCTAAGTGATCCTTATATTGATAGACATAATCAAAAGAAGAACCGTTCTGCTCCACATATCCTTCTTCATGGGAGAAAAAGGCCAATTGCTCTGTTCCTCCATTAACCTCATAGATATAGTTGCCCGCGTAGTAGGTGGTGGCATCAGCCACTGGATTAACCGAAGCTGGCGGAGTCAAAAAGATTTCCTTTTTTAGCTTAACACCAGTGGCATCATAAGTATATCTTATCGCTTGACCATTTTCAAAGTTGATACTGGTTAGTAGATTCAAATGATTATAGTTTATACTGGCGATATCTTTATTCCTGTCGGCGGTAAGGTTGCCATTATAATCTCCATACACAAAATCTTTTGGTTGGGTTTGTCCAGCAGGCGCATTGGGCGTATCGCTATACCCTCCATTATAGACGCCGGCCTGTTGGTTATCAGCTGTATCCACCACGTCCAACAGCTGGTTGCTTTTGGGCGCATATTCATATACGAGCTTGTCTACATAATCCATATGCTGGATGTTGTTGGGTGTATCAATATACAAACCAAATCGGTCCAATGAAAGTATATTCCCGTTATCATCATAGTCGATACCGCTTACTGAGTAGTTTTCCTGCGTGTTGGAAGGTTGGTGGAACTGTCCCTTTAGCTCGTCGAGTTCATATCCACTGTGGCGGACTACTATTTACAAAAGTTCTTGATGAAGTTGTTACTACTTACAACACCATTATTTCTCAAATGAATCTAGGTGGAAATACACCTCTTGAAACATTTGAAGGGACTCCTGTACATTTAAATCAATATACCGATGGCCTTGATCTACAAAAAGCAATAAGAATACAAGAAAACAGAAAAAATGCCTGTTCACTATGTTATTAAATCACTAACTCCTTAAGAAACAATAAAAGGAAAGCCTTTTACAACTTTACTTTTATAATTTCAAATACTATTAAAGTAGTAGTTTTGATAACTATCTATAATTGAGCCACATCCCTTATAAGGAACACGCTATTTCAAAATACCCTCGTAGGTTGCATCGCTTGTTCGTGATGCCAAAGCTCGTAATACTTACGCATAAAAAAAACAGCAACTAGTATTTAACCAATTGCTATTTCTTAATTATTACACTCTTATGATCTCAAATATCTCCTAATTCGGAATGTTATCATCATTTAAATGCCCATTATTTGCAGCAATTTCTCGATAAAAATCAACTAACGATTTATCTACTTCCTTACTTAATGGATTAGGAGGATCTACATTATAAATTTTTTTTAGTGCTATCATCTTACTTTGGTATACAGAAACTCCTTTAAATTTCAAGTCATGAGAAATTCTAACATCTTCAATTTGAGAAAAAATATTTTTTACAAAACTGGTATCTTTATGCTCCCCAATTAAATAATAAGCTTCTACTAATTGCGAGGTATTATTACTATTCAACATTTTCTCCACATCTTTCTTATTATAATCATCTTTACAGCTAAAAAACAAAAAAACAAAAAATACATATTTTAAATTGCTCATAATTATTTTACTACAAAGTTAGTTTTCTTTTTTACGATAAATTTATTCTTAGATAAATCCAGCATACTTCGTAAGTTATTGGGAGAAAAACCTCTATAAGTTAGTCCAGGATTGTCTAAGGAAAGACCCCAGAAATTTTGAATTTTAACATCTGAGTCAGCCATTGCTTGAACAGCAACTGAAGTACACGTTCTTCCCCATAGTTCATATTTACCAGGAGATTTGGTAACGTCAGCTAAGTTTTTAAGAATATCATTTTTTTGTCCACTAGTGACTTTTATTTCATAAGAGGTTACATTTTGACCTAGATATGATGCCGTAAAACCTTTATTGTTTTGAATGTGCATAACACCATCGCTATCGATTAGATCATTCAGATCATAAGCTCCATTTCCATCCATATCAGTAGGGTAATAACCATATACAGTACCATCTATTCTTAGAGCTACGTGACCAACATCTTTTACTGCATTAGTATCTTTTTCCCATATTAAAACTTCAAATGATTCACTATACTTAGAATTAAATTCTGAATTAGTTAAATACTCTCCAAATCTGCTAGCATTAGTTAATTTTTCAAAAAAATCTTTAACAGGTCCGTTATCAGCAGATTGACTAATTGAATTAGAACTTTGATTATTCGTTCCGCTCACAAGGTCTGTAAAGGCAACTTGAGCATTTAAGCCAGTAAAATATGACCATCCATCTCCGTGAATAGCATCAGCACCACTTGGGTCAGCCCAAAACACTGGATTATTATCAAATGCTACACTTGTTCCTTGTGAATAATGTGTTACAGGATCAATACCATTGAAACGTCCAATTGCAGGGTCATACATCCTAAAGTCCATCTCATATAAATCAAGTCCCAAGGCTTCTTCGTGTTCGATACTTTGAAGTTTAAACTTGCTTGCAACGTTGTTGCTGTTGGAACTCACGACAATATTGTACCCTTTATGTTCAAGCCCAAAAGGGTAATAATTATTCTCTTCCCTAATTTCTGTGCTGTTGACTGACCCATCATGGTTATTATCTGCATACGATAGTCTGACGTTTCCTAAGTGATCCTTATATTGATAGACATAATCAAATGAAGATCCGTTCTGCTCCACATATCCTTCTTCATGGGAGAAAAAGGCCAATTGCTCTGTTCCTCCATTAACCTCATAGATATAGTTGCCAGCGTAGTAGGTGGTGGCATCAGCCACTGGATTAACCGAAGCTGGCGGAGTCAAAAAGATTTCCTTTTTTAGCTTAACACCACTGGCATCATAAGTATATCTTATCGCTTGACCATTTTCAAAGTTGATGCTGGTTAGTAGATTCAAATGATTATAGTTTATACTGGCGATATCTTTATTCCTGTCGGCGGTAAGGTTGCCATTATAATCTCCATATACAAAATCTTTTGGTTGGGTTTGTCCAGCAGGTGCATTGGGCGTGTCGCTATACCCTCCATTATAGACACCGGCCTGTTGGTTATCAGCTGTATCCACCACGTCCAACAGCTGGTTGCTTTTGGGGGCATATTCATATACGAGCTTGTCTACATAATCCATATGCTGGATGTTGTGGGGTGTATCAATATACAAACCAAATCGGTCCAATGAAAGTATATTTCCGTTATCATCATAGTCGATACCGCTCACTGAGTAGTTTTCCTGAGTGTTGGAAGGTTGGTGGAACTGTCCCTGGTAAGTGGCAGATTTGATTCGGTTCAAGGCATCATAACCAAATTTGTAACCCCTTGACTGGTTGTCATTGGCAGTTTTCCAGTAGGTCTCGGATATATTGCCATTGTACAATGCCTGGGCGCCATGTTCAGGGTTGTTATAACTGATCGAAAAGGCAAATAGGTCAGTACCCAAATTCAAATCGTCATTGATATTTTGTAACCAGCCCCTTACATTATAAGTGTAGTCAACATCCTGCAAACGCTGTGAGGAAGTTGTTGCGCCCCCTACCGATTTCTGGATCAGCTGCCCCATGGCATCATAGGTGTTACTTACCAAACGCTCCCTGGCCTGCGCATTGACCTCCTGATCATGAGTAAGTAGGCGATCCATGTGGTCGTAGCCCATAAAATCCATGAGCGTAATGGTCTGTGCAAGACTGGTTTTGTGATGTTGATTTCTAGCTTCCAATGTTTTTCCTACAAAGTCTAACTTCATCCAGGATTTGTCCCATGTACCCAAGTGATTGTTATACACTGCCGCGGCAACCGGTTGCGCTTTCTCATTGTAATAGGTAGTACTGGTCGTCCAATCACCTGTTCCCAATACACGTACCTCTGCTATTGTAGATAAACCTATATTGGAACTTGACAGCTGCGCTCCGTAAAAATCAGCATACTCCAGTTGCTGCTGTTGTGAGGCGCTATTGTCATATTTCTTATTGAGACCACTGTTAATAGTTTGGTCATCGTAATAATTTACGATTAGAACGCTAGTGATAAGCTCATCCGAAGGAAAATTCTTATTCGTATAGTAAATGTCCTTTCCATCATTTGTAAATGGGGATGCACTCCTGGTCTCATAGTGTTGGGAAGGGGTATGACCATCGAATTGTTGCTGCAATTGCTTTCTGTCTTGGCTGCTTTCGTAGATTCCTGTATAGACGACACGCCCCAGTTTATCGTATTTGGTAAAGAGCCATGTCTTTTTAGTTTTGATGGGGAATGTGTTGATCGGATTCCTCTGGTTACCATCTTGAGTCATCACTGGGCGATCCAGCCTATCGTAGACGATATGTTCCCAATCTTTACCTGGTATCTTCTTTTCAACCAACCTGTTGCGGTGGTCGTACTCATAGATGTAGCACAACCCCTCCAATGTGGGCTGATCAATATTTGGTTGGGTCAAGACATCAGGTCCAGAAAAGTTGATGGTCAGATGTGATATTTCTCCCGATCCCACAATCTTGATGTGGTTATTATATATTGAAAAGGTGTAGCTGTATCCACTACCTGATAAGGTTCCTAATGACCTGTTAGCAAGGCTTCTATTAATTCCCAACGGTATATCAGCATTCAGTATTTCAAGTTGCCCGCTGTGGCTTGAATTAAATATCAATTGAATGTTATCGTTGGTATCAACAACAACTTTTAGACCTCCGGTACCGTCATGAGGATTGGGAATTGTTACATCTAGTATTTCATCATTGCTATACGGTAAAAGAGCTGATTCATAATCGTCCCTTACCAGATTGGACACATTCATGTAGTCGGTCCAAGGAAAATTCTTCTCATAGTTGACTCCATTTTCATTGGTTACAGTCGCATTGAGCTGTGATAGTTCTCCATACCCTGAGATAAATATTTGTCTGTCTAATATGCTAATAGTGTACTCATATCCATCTCCACTAATAGTTCCTATATCTGTATCATCGTAAACTCCATAGGGCTCTAAGTCAAATACATAACCCTGCAATAATTCAATTGGTTCATCTACCGATAAATTGAAGTTGATTGAAATGCTATCGCTATTGTTGTAGGTTGTAACGGTCATTCCTCCTTGACCATTATAGGTGTTTTCCAGTCGAACGTTGAGGATCTGGCTATTGTCATAATCAGACAATTGTTCGTTATAGGAGTCCGCAAACTGCCGATCGACATTTACTACATCCGTCCATGGCACGTGGATCACGTGACCAAGAGTGGGAACCTGATCGTAGCGTACAACTGATTTACTGCCTTTAGGGGATAAGACGTAAGTTAAATTTCCAAAATCATCGTATATGTACTGCGTATCTAATGCTTGATTATCCTCAAAGGTTCGCTTTAGAACTATTCTGCCAGATTTATCTTTGTATTCTTCGACCGTATGGTCTTTGCCATCAGCTGGCGTCCAGTTTTCATCTTTTACGATCGATTTGTAAAGTTGGCCCTGAATATAGGCTCCTCCAAAGACCAGGCTTGGCTCAAAGGGATCCGTGGTGCTGCCAAACTCAACTCCAAACATCCTAACCGCATCAGCGCTTGTATTGGTCTGATAATCCATCTTTACCTCATGACCTGAGTCCATGGCCCAATCACTTCCAGGTGCGGCTTGTCTAAATACGCGGTTTAGTGGAGAAGCTTCATATTCTACCTCGCTGTAGGGATTTAAAATGCCTGTTGTAAAATCATCTGAATAGTTGGTCTGGTAATACCCCTCGATCTCAGCTACAGGGTCCACGACAAGATTTAGTGTGCCGTTAGTTACCTGTGTATTTGTAGCGTACGGAAGATATGTCTTTGCTTCACGACCATATTGATCATACTCATGGTGCTGTACAATATTTTCCTTGTTACCTCCAGCTCTCACTTGAATGGACTGAAGTGGCCTGCCTAGACCATCAAAATATTGGATGCTCTCTATCTTATCATCTTGGGCAATCGGCTGGCTAGTATTTGAATCTATCAAGCCGTCAGCCGTCTCTACCTTAAAGGCAGTGGACTTGATATTATTTGTAGAAGGTGTCTGTGCGTTAAGCGCTGTGCCTGCCATAAGCAGCAAGCCGGTCAGTAGTTGTCTCATCGTTGGTTGGATTAGTTCTGTGTGGCGTATTTATATTCGTTTTCGGAAAGCACATTGCCATCGTGGTCTACCACGCGCTCTAGGCGATTAAAGTCATCATCATACTCGTAGATTGTGCTGCGCCCCCTGGGGTCCGTCATTTTCGTAATGCCGACTCCTACTTCGTACTCGTAGGTGGTCAACAAAAATGGATCCTCAACGCTAAAGGCCGAACGCAGGGCGTCAATGGCAGACAGGTCCGTTTCATCAAACGCATCTAGCTGCTGTTCAGTTATCCCCAGCCTAGAAGCCAAATCTGCATAGGACAAGCCTTCAATCTTGGCGATGGGGAGTGAACCATTGTGCCCCCAGATATAACTCACGTGCGTCCCGTCTTTTTTACTCACATCTAAGACATTGCCAAATTCATCATAACGATGATATTTTAATCGCGATTCCGAGGGCATATCGCCCTTGGCAGTGCGCACTTCTGTGGCCACAAATTGATTGGTTAGTGGTTGATCATAAATGTACTGTACAGTTGAAGTAAGTTCATTATTTAGGTAACTTCTTTGTAAGATTGGAGACTCCTTCATATTTGCGTTTGTTCTCATTTCATTTATTATAATGATGTCAGACGCATTAAATAAGCTACTTATGGTCGATGGACTATTTCCTTGTAAATAGAAGTCAGAATAAACAATTTGATTTTCTATTGTTTCTCCTTCGCTATTCGTTGTGATTTGCTTGTTTAATTGGAGATTATTGGGATTGTAGGTTGATGTAGTAGTGTTAGAAACAATTGTTGGGTTATTGGAAGAATCGTAATAATAACTCTTTTGAGATGAGGATTTCAGATAAGAAAAATTAAAGAAGTCAATATTTAATACATTATGTAACAACACAGGAGTAATTAGCGGGCTAACAGAACCACAATCGCCATAATACCCAGATGTTCCTGAAGAAAGTGGTGAAACATCTTGTGTCTGATTTATATAATTTTGAAGCGTATGATAATATACGGTTCGAGCACAATCTTTTCGTTCGACAGGAAAAAGAGTGATTCCTATAGGCTCTTGAAAATAATCAAATTCATTTATTTCTTCCGATAGAATTCTATCTTGTTGATCATATATCTTTTTTGTTTTTAACAAACCATGCTTGAATGATAAATCTCTCGTAGGGGTGAATGGCCAGATGTAGCTATATTGAGAATTACTCGGGTAATCTTTTGGATTTGAATATTCTAATTCTGTTACGCCAAGATAATTGTTGCCTAAGAAGTTATCATCACTCTTGATAATTTTAACCTTACTATAACCAACATAACCACCTTTCGTAAGGCTGGATCTCGGCATATAATTATACTGAGTAACGTCGTAATGAAGAGTATATGGATCAACAGTACCCGTTAAACCATTATTACCTGATGAGATCTCTGTAACAATAGCAAATTCATAAGATTTTTCAAAATCGTACCAATTATCATGATCCAAAACTCCATCAATGACGCCATAGTGATTAATAATATTTGGTAATAACGTAAGACCCAAAGGACCGTCATCATAGATAAACTTAGTGGTCAAGGGAAGTCCTCCTAAAGATTCATAATCTTTGATTGTTTTAATTCGAAGTCCACCTCCCGCAACATACCTCTGCAATGTGTTTTTTGCAGATCTAAAGTACATTTTTGATTCAACGTGCAGCGGTACTTGGTTTGTGGTGCTGACACTTAAATTCCTAAAACTCATAATGTAGCTTCCAGCTTCTAATCTTTGTAGACCATCTTTATCAAAGGAACCTCCGGTATAGAATTCAAAAGAATTGTTAGAGGTGTTGAATTTTTCTATAACAAAACTAAGGTTATTTAAATATGATATGACTGAAGGATCCGTTGGATCTCCGAAAATAAAATTCTTGTAAAAAGACACATCTTGTTCAAAATCAATTGTAAATAAAACGTCCGGTCCTTGAACTAATTGATAATCATTAGAAGTATGGGAATTGAAAACAACTGAACTTTGTTCAAGGGTAGAGTTGATAATATTTTTATCATAGAATTCATAATCCGTTAAATCTCTATCTCCTAAGCTATTGATCTTGTTGCTTTCAAATTCAAATTCTTTAAAACCAGAGGTGGGATAGTCGATTCTAAGTAGACTTCCATATTTTACTGATTCTTCATTTGCACTAGATTTGTGAATTTCCCAACTCGTTGGCATCCATATATCACTAGGTTCATTATAGTATCCCCAAATATCAGTTATATCAGAAAATGAAAGCGAAAGTGTAGAATTAGGCACTAGTTCTTCAGGTTTATAGTAACTTAAAATATAATCCATGGATTCTGTAGACAAAATATCCTTTTTAAATGATATTTTGTCTAGAAAGAGTCTTTGGTAATCATCGACATCAGGACCTTGAGAGTTATATTCAAAATCAACGGTTTTTAAGGCGTTAGAGTTATTATTGTTTAGTATTATAATACGCTCCAGAACTTTACCTGAATTATCATCATATTCCATATGATGATCTGTTGATGTTTCAAAGTGTATTTCTACTCCATCATTGAAAGTGATAAGTTGTGGTTTTTTAGTATCAATGGTTAAAAAAGTAATTTGGTTGGTTTCTTTTGGAAGAGCTATCGAATTATTGTAATCCTCATAGCCAGGAGTAGGATACTGAGGGTCTTTTTCAAATACCTTGATATAAGAGAAGTTGAAGCCTGTATGATCTACGTTTCTAACAAATGTTTCGGGGATGTTTTGGTCTTGTAAATAAAAATTACCTTCTTCTAAGGTAATAGCATTAATGTAGTTTTTGGTTTTCACAATTCCAGTGGCCAGTTTTTCTTCTATGTCATAATAGTTGTAACTAAGAAGAGATTGATCATTTGAATTTAAGACTGATGAGACTTTCCAAGCAGACTTATAAGTGTTTGTTAATTCTGAAGGATTGATGTCTGAACCATCTTGATACTCTGTAAAGGTTACATTTCTAGATTGGGTTAATTCTGGTTGGTTTAAGATGTATTGATTACCATTCACATCAGTAACCTTAAATGAATTGATTTCAAATGTCAAAGGGTCATAATTATTGACTTCAACTTTTAAATTTGAATTGTTCTCTAAATATTTAATTATCAAAGTAGAGCTTGGAGGTTGTAATCTGTGGATTACAAATCTAGCGGTTTCCCCAAAGATATTTACTTGATATAAATCTAAGTCTTTGTCGAAGGCTCCTTCTTGGTAAACCTGACCTGATCCCCATCCCATAGTATTCCATAGAAAGTTTTTCGTTTCAAAGTCAGATGCTGAAGCAGGGTTACTCCAATCAATGCCAAAATAATTATTGTGTAAAACTCCTACCTGCTTGGTGTCTCTAAATTGATTTGAGGGGTGCGTCTTATAATATTCATCTGGAATCCCTCTAACTGTTCTAGAAATAACAGCCTCTCCGCTTAAAGACCATGATACACCTGTCCAACTTGACCTTTCGGTAACTTTTAAATTTGTAGTACTATAATTTAATGCCAAATTAAGAGGAGTATTTGGAGCTATATTTTTATTATAAATAGGTATAGATATACTGGGTTGGCCTGTGTAATAATCTACAGGTATTTCCTCAATTTTCATTAAGGAAGCAACAGTTGGCGAAGGCGGTATAATCGTTGGTAAATCTGATGGGCTTGAATTTTGTGCTTGAGTAAAATTAAAAAGCAAAAATGCAAGGATAAGAGTTGATTCTAAATTATTGAAAGAAAAAGATTTAATCATGGTTTTGGTTGGTATTCTAATTAATGTTCTCGCTAAACTTATAGTGAATATTTAAATTTAAAATATGTATTACATATTTCTAGCAGTTAAATAAAACTTGTTAAATATATCTCATACATATTCTTCTTTGTAGCAGATCACTTGTCTTAACAAATGGTTAACAGAAACTATTTATATTTATCAAAACAAAATTAGCTTCAACACTCGTGGTAAACTAGAGTTAGGACGGTTTCTAGATGAAATTGACCGCTTCTAACTTTAGAGAACGATTTAACAGTTTATCTAACGCTATAACTAAATCCCCATAATTCCTAGCTCTTTAATTTTAGGTCCTTTTGAAATATAGGGTCATTTTAATTTTATAAAAATTAGAGGTTTTTTTCTAAACTTTTAAATTAGGCATCGTGGGTACTCATAGTTGTAATTTGATGTTTTTACAAAAGCCTTAATAAATACGATTTTGCTGAGCCGATTTAATTAATTTTTGTCTTCCAACTGATCCATCCCTCAGTTGTCCCTAGTTTACCCTTCAGTATTTCTCAACACCTGACCGTAGTAAGCACCTCCGGCATTATCTCCTTGAAAAGCAAAATGGCGATGCCCACCAAAATATGGGCCTAGCTTCAATTTCATTTGAAGCATCTCATATGGATGTGTGGTGATTGGAGGGAAGAATGTCAAATTATAGGGATTGCTCTCGGACAACGAATTTAGCACTGAATTTTTTTGTATTTGATGATCATAGCTATTGATATCCACCCTGCCATTGGTTCTCCTTGAAACATGTCCACCTATATTCAAATTCCATCCCAGCCCTACCAAGCTTGCTTCTTCTTCAACTTTTATTCCCCCCGCATGATAGCGAAGGTTAATCGGGATTGAGATAGCCCCGTCTCGGATCGTATGTAGAGGGATATTTATGTCTGGTACACCAGTATATAAATTAGTTTTAATATCTTCAAACTTCATAAAAGAAGCAACATCAGGACTCGCAAAATCTGGAGCCGTCTTTACATCTGGTCCGGATGATTGCTGTGCGAATACAAGAAATAAATTTGAAAATAGGATGAAAAAAGTCATCAAATGACTTTGGGTTGGTTGGTAGGTCATTAGTTTTAATTTGAACTAAAAATAAATGCAATCCTCCATCAACATATTAACCCAATGTAAAATAACTCTAGTTTAACAACTATTACCTTTGAGCAGATTTGGAATGTCTGACGAAGCGAATTTACCTGTTAGAAAGTAAGATCAACTCAAGACTTAAATGTTCTGACTCTCGGTATGTTCTTTTATGAACTAGCCATGATGCACTGACCAAACGGGTGTTGGAACTGTCTTGTAGTAATTGATCAATGAATTGAATCAATTCCCGATATTGCCCTTTCAACTGGAGTTGATGGTACTTGACAATACTAAGATCACCAGATATAACGATTTCATCATTATAATTGACGATTTCGAGCGATTGAGCCTCTTTCGTATATTGTAACAATAACGTCCGTAAATCTTTTTGTGAAATATTATTCTCAGCCAGCTTAGTTTTAATCATCCTATTTTGTGAAGCAAGCCTTTCTAAATTTCTTTGCTTTTCTTTAAGCCCTTGGATGTTGATAGTCTTCAGCTCCTGATGATAAGCGAAAGTATTTTTGACTGTAAATTGCCAAGAAATAACTATTATGACCAATATGATCATAATTAAAATAATGTTACGTTTATCGAGTTTCATCCAGTCGAACTAATATTTTAAAATCTACTTTTCCTGCATCTTCATTGATAGACTGTACCAAAACTTCGCTTATTAGATCTTGCTCTTTTAGAAAAGCCAAATAATCGTTCAATAAGATTTTAGAAGTTGTAACTCCTGAAAGAATCAACTCATTTTGTTGAATTCGTAACTCTTGATCCACCTTAATTTTAGATTTTAAAGGTTGATATTCAACGGTATTAAATTTGATTTCTTCATCAAAAAGCATAATGCTATTAAGGAATCTTATTAATTCGATGTCTTCAGAGTTATCACTATTTAATATCAATCGATTTGCTTTCACTTCCTCTTGCAAGTTTTGAATTTTCTGATCAATATTTTTAAATGATTGGGCTGAGATCTTAACAGTTTCCAGCTCTTTCCTGTACTGCTCGTGATAAAAGAAATTGATCAATAATCCAACTAAAAACACTGTAATGGCAGACCACTTAACGACCTCAAAAAAACGCTTGTTAAATAATTTTTCTTGAAAGTTCTTTTCTAGAGCGTCGAGATTACTTTGACCATTAACTGACTTCAACCTCATTCCCAAACCAATCTCGGCGAGTTCACCGTCAGTAAAATCTTGATTACTCGTTGAAATTGCGGTCAGCGAAGGAGCAAGTCTGATATGATTGATATAGCGTTTAGGCAGGTTATGTTTGTCTATAAGTGATTTCAAATAAGATTTTTTAATGATTGAAATCACATTGCAATTTAAAGACTGATAATCAAAATATATATCTGTAGTCCTGATGGCAGGAAACGCCTCTTCCAGTGCATCTTGTGGATTACTACTGACTACGATCTCAGTAATAATTTCCTTAGATTTTAGGATGAGCAACGTGTCATAGAAATGAAAATTATCAGTCACTTTAGGACTATATTCCTTTACAATCGATATACTGCCTTCTTTTATAGCTACCTCATAAGCCGTGAGGACTTCTTCATTAAGTACTAAAGCTATAGGGCGGTATGAGAATTGATATTTCAATGCAATTACTTAAGAACAGTAGGACGTATAAGAATGGCTAGCTTGCGCTTAGTTCCTTCGCGCACTCTCTTGCTAAACAAAAATTTGATAATGGGAATTCTTGCCAGAAAAGGAACTCCAGAACCCGTATTGCTTTTAATAACTTCCTCTAAGCCACCCAGAATAACTATATCCTTGTCTTGAACTCTGATGGTGGAAGTAAATTGACGAGAAGTGATATCGGGTGGTGCGTCTTCATTGATTCGAGTTCCAGTAAAAGTTGATTGGTTGACCACAATTCCCATAGTGATTTCTCCTTCCTCAGAGACTACCGGCTTAATGAATACACCTAATTCTGCATCTATTGGCTGAAAATTTTCAACAATTTGTGTTTGCGGATTTTGAGCCCCAATAATATCTCTGCTGGTAATGACATAATAAGTTGTTTGTCCGATGGAAAGGTTGGCTTGATGACCGTTCAAAACGGAAAGTTTAGGTGAAGATTGAATATTGATATCTCCATTAGTTTCCATGGCCTTTAGTCTAGCAAAAAAATTTGGAACAACCCTGCCTAAGTTAATGGAAGCAAAACCTTCTATGCCTCCAAGAACCCTATTTACAGTATTTGCCCCGAGAGTAAGATCAGTATTGGGGTAAATATTACCTGTCGTGTTGGTGGGCTGATTAGCCAGACCCCACTCGATTCCCGTTTCTACAGTAGAAGTACGATTAATCTCAATAATCATAGTCTCTATTAATATGACGGGAACTGGTTTGTCAATGGAGTTGACTAATTTTTTAAATTTTTCAACCTTATCTGCGGCTCCACTTACTACAAAACTGTTTAACTCCCGATCTATTTTAATATCCAAAGACTGGATCACATCATCTGGCATCAAATCGCTGATGACATCAGCAAGACCTTCAGTATTAGCAGGATAATTTTGTCTCGGTAAATTGTTAGCAAGATTATTTGAGTTTTGAGAAAACCCGTTGTTTGTGATAAGTCCATTTTGGCTGAAATTACCTGCACGGGCAAATGATTGTTGCACCGCAAAGCTATTGTTTCTTTCCAACTCTTGATCCTTAATAATCTCAATAGAGCGGTATTTTAAAGGCACCAATTCGACAGTTCGCAAGGATAACTGCGAGCTGGTTCCGAAGTAAAATAAATTACCTTCTCTTTTAAAGGTATACGCATCAGCTGGATTTTGATCCTGATTATTGCTGCGCCTGGTGTTTATCTGACCGTTGATAGGGTCAGTGCTCAAATTTGTGTTTTGCTGTGATTCAAAAATTTTCCGCAGTAAATCCTCAAACTCAATAGAATTGGATTTCATAGTAGCCTTGCCCGCATCTGACAATGGGGAGGCAAGAAAAATGCCAAGATCCAGATCTTCAGCAATGGATAATACAATATTTTCAACCGATACCTCTTTAAAATTAACTCTTAATTGCTGTCTTAAAGTATCAAGAATAGTGTAGTCGAAATTACGCCCACGACGTTCAAATGGTCTAGAGCTTGAAGAGCCAGCTTCTGTAGGAATAGAGGAAAATAAGTAAAAACCATCTTCCGACTCCTCAAACAATAGATTATTACCTAGCGCTAATTGTTCCATGGCCTTTTTAAGCTGTACGTCTTTAATAAAGATACTCAATGCTTTGTTTTGTAAACTTTTGTCGTAGAGCAGATTCTTCCCAGTTTGTTCGGTAATCGTCCTGAAAACTTCATCTAACGGGGCATTATTTAGATCCATGGATATGTATCCTCTGGAAAGATCATAGTTTACTTCTGAGCGATCAGTATTCACTACAACTTGTGGTTCAATCCATTTTTTTACGGTAATTATATTACCGACAAAATCATATTCAAGTCCATATTGCTTGGCCAAATAGAGAAGAAGATTGCTCACTTCTACCTCGTTGAAGGTATTTTCAATTCTAATATTTTTCAGCTCTTGAGCGATTACCATGTTCATGTCATGTACTCTGGCTACCGCAGTGAGCAAGGTATGAACATCTGTATTAGCAAGGTCCAGCTCAACAGTTTCTCCTAGACCTTCAATTTGTTGCACCTGCTGAGCGATTTTAGCCTCTAATTGGATAAGCCGCGAATTTTGCGCCAAAGAAAGACTAGTTAAAAGTAAGAAGATGATGGTTGGGAAGTACTTCATAATTATTCAATCAGTAGGGGGTAAACCTCGGCGTAGGAAGTTTTTCGATCTTTTAAAAGACGTATGGCTTGTTCTTTAATGCTGATAAAACTAAGGGAATCTGCATCACTATCATAAGATGAGCTGTTATTTTTAATTTTTTCAGTCATTTTTTCGTCAATTTCAATCATTTCAAACAACGCTGTTCTTCCTGAATATCCAGTGTAATGACAACGAGAGCATCCTTTAGCTAAAGCGTGTTGATGAAGAAAAGCCTTATTATGTGTAAAAAGCGCTATATCAGAATTTTCTATTTCCATGCAATGCGTACATAATAATCGCACGAGCCGCTGTGCCACACTAAGGTTGAGCGTTGAGGCAATAAGGTAGTTGGGAATACCCATGTCCTTTAATCGGTCAATTGTTCCCAAAGCAGAATTGGTATGTATTGTTGATAACACCAGATGTCCAGTTAGAGAGGCCTTAACAGCCATTTGAGCGGTTTCTTGATCCCGGATTTCTCCCACCATGATTATATCTGGATCTTGTCTTAGGAAAGTTTTCAACGCTGCAGCAAAATCAAAACCTATATCATGTTTAACCTGCACCTGATTAATCCCTTCCAACGTATATTCAATTGGATCCTCAACCGTAAGTACATTATTGCTTTCTTGATTTAACTCCTTTAAAGTGGCATAGAGCGTTGTGGTTTTTCCAGAACCAGTAGGTCCACTAATCAATATAATGCCATTGGTCTTGTTGTAGGCTTTTTTATAAGTCTCCAACTGATCGTGTGAGAGTCCTAATTTAGAAATACTTACGTCTTCTTGATTTGACTCCAATAAACGCATTACCACTTTCTCTCCATGCAGACTCGGTAAGGAAGATACCCGGATGTCTATTTGACCTACACCTTGAATCCGTTGAGAAATTCTGCCATCCTGATTTCTTCTTTTTTCAGAAATATTTAAATTGGATTTAATCTTTATTTTATTCACTAGAAGTGAATGTTCCGAGGCTGGTAATTGATAAAATGTTTTTAAGGCACCGTCAATACGAAATCTTACCCTTGTTTGTTTAGACAAAGGTTCTACATGAACATCGCTCGAATTTACTTGATATGCGTGATGAATAATAGTTTCAAAAACATCATCACTTACTTGTAAACGGCGACTACCCGTAGCGGAATTAACTCTATAATTAAAAGAAACATACTGATCAAAATCTGACTCAGTTATTCTTTCAAATGTGAGTTGTTCGTCCAGGATCATACTAATCTCCTGTTTTTTCAGTATTTCCTCAGGCAATTTGTGATAGGCCAAAATACCTTTTGAATGCTTTTTTACCAATATGATTCCATAATGATTCACCTGCTCTGGAGTAAGCATCTGCTTAAGTTGGGCTGGTATGGAATAATCGATGATCAAGAAAAAAAGTTGAATTGCTCAATAAACTTCTGACCAGCTAAGTAAATAGTCATATAGCCTGCCAAAGGCACTGAGGTGTGAGTTGTATATTTTCTTTTTAAGATCAAATGAAGTGATAGAGCTGCCACAAGTGAAATCACAAACTGCAATACGAATTCTTCAATTCCATAGCCTAATGCAAAGGCCAAAAATACGACCACATCACCTTTTCCCAAAGTTTGTTTTGGATCCATTCCCTTCAAGAACTTAAAATACAATGCAACTCCACCCAACATCAACAGGATAAGCGCGGTGTTCACTGCGGATTCCAAAATGTAAATCTGAAAAAACAAACTTTTTGAATACTGTAGACAACCAGATGCCAGTAAAAATAAAAGTAGAACCACCAGATGCACCTGCCTATCCTTAAGATCCTGAAGCAAAATAATAGCCGCAGAGATCGCCAGCACAATCAATAATATTATAGGCATCAATCTTTAACCACCTCCTTAAATACACCAGTTTCATCGATACGCCACAGATTTAATGTCCCATCTCCGTCAAAGTCTACCACAGCCTCAGCTTCTATAACAAAAGATGATGGTGTAACCTCTAACACCCGGTAATCATATTTGGCAATTCCTCCTTCTTTTTCAGTCAGTGGTTGATCAAAATCCAGATCCTTGAGATCTTGCGCATATTTGGAATTAATGTATCGATATTGTGTTTGCAAAGTATATAAAGATCTTAATTGAAGTTGGGCTTCCAATGCCTTGGTAGAGGAAATAAATGGCATCAAATTAGGCAACAGAATCATGGTCGCGATCCCGACGATACATAAAGTAACCAACATCTCTTGTAGATTGAAGGCGCTCAAGTGATTCGGTTGAGTTGGATTTCGCATTCTTGATTAGCTTGAAATGCTAAAATACATAAAATTCGTTTTATCTTTAGCGCAAAGGAAAACAAAGATGGATCATATGATCAAGTACCGCATTGGGATACTGTGGGCATTATTGATTTTTACCAGTTGTGAAGATATAATAAATGAGGATAATTTGAATAACAATCAAATTATCTTAGTGGCACCAGCTAACGACACTAACCTTTCTCCTGGTGTTGTACAATTTGACTGGCAAGCCTTAGAAGGCGCCAGCTCTTATCGAATTCAGATTGCCCGTCCAGATTTTATCAATCCTGAACAAATTGTCTGGGACGAAATCGTGCAGGATTCCACAGGTACAAATTCTGCTGTAAATTTGGAAGAAGGTAGTTACGAATGGAGAGTGCGAGGCCAGAACAGTGTTTATGTCACACCTTATAGTTCTGCTTTTTTAGAGATCAATTGATGCTTAAATCCAAGAAATCATTATTCGTACTTATTCCGCTGACCTTAATGATTTGGGGAATAATCGGATATCAAATTTATGATGGATTGAATCCTGAGTTGCCACCATTGGAACAAGTTGATCAATCCCGCTTTCGCGAAAGCGAAAAGGAAAAAGCAGTTTTGCAGCCACTCAAAGTCCCAATCTATGATCCTTTTTTAGGAACACGGTATACACCTAAAAAGACAAAACAAACCATTGCGAAATCTAGCGTCATCAACAAAAAGGAGGTCAACTGGCCATCGATTAATTATCTAGGGTTTATCAAGAAAAAGGACGGGAAACGGAAGGTGGCTGCTTTGCAGATCAATGGTCAGGTACTCACATTTGAGCCAAGACAGACAATTGATAGTATACAATTACTGAGCGCTACATCTGGTTATGCTGAATTGAAATACCAAGGAACCCTTAAAAGATTTGAAAAAAACTAAATTACCTAGCCACCTTAAAGCAAACGCCTTGCAGTACACACTAATCATAGGTGTGGTGATTTTTATCTTGGTGTTGAGTATCATTTTGTATTTTCATTTCAATACACTTGTAGGATATACAACTGACCTGAAGGTCAAACAAATTCGCAAAAATCAAGATACATTTTTACAAGAGCCATCATTTGCCTACGAAGGTTTAGCCATAAAAAATTGGGGGGCATTTCAAATTACGACTTCGAGCAAGGAAGGGGATGTTGAACAGTGGGGTCCATTAACCCTTGCAGGCATGACAGCCCAGAAATGGCATCAAGGTAAACTACCACAACTACACCTTGAAAATAACCCAGGATCTCTGCAGATTTCGGGATCAACAAGAATGGAAGGTGTACTCCATGTTCCCAACGAAATCATCAAAACTAGCAATGTCGCAGGAAGAATATATGAAGGTAGAGCCTCAGGTAATATTCTTTTGAGGAGTTCGCAGGACAGACTTCCTAAGTATCGTGGCGGGTTATCCACTTTTCAAGAAGCCATGGATTCAACCAAGGACAGTATATTGACTGAACTTCCCACTCAATTGACCCATTCATTCTTAAAAAAAACTGTAGTTTATCGAGACGCTGAAGAGATTATACTTACCGATAACAAATTGACAGGCAACATAAAAATAATCTCAGATCGTCGAATTACTGTTTCCCACAGCGCTCAATTGAAGGATGTACTTTTGATTGCACCAACGATTGAAATTGCACCAAGGTCAGTTATGCAAGCTCACCTTGTGGGTACTGATAGCCTGATCCTAAACAAAAATGCCCACTTACAGTTTCCTAGTTCAATGACGACTTTAGTTAAAGAGGAAAACCAAGGTAGGATCCTATTGAAAGAAAAGAGTAGAGTTGACGGATTAATTAATCAATTTTCCCTGCCAAAGCCCAAAGTGTATGTACCAAATTTGGAAATCTCAGATGGTGCTATTGTGAACGGATTAATTTATAACTTAGGCATCACCCAATTGAAAGGAACGGTGAATGGTAGTATTTTTACACATAAGTTTGTGGCATTGGAAAAAGGTTCGGTATATATAAACCTTATTCTTGATGGGGAAATCAGAAATCCCGAATGGACTTCAAAATTATTAGATTTATTTGATTTAAAGTCACCTAAAAATCAACCGATCCAATGGCTCTATTAAAAAAAATAAAAGCTAGTACGGTGCTTGAAAACCTAATAGCCAGCGTGATCTTAATGGTCGTTTTTATCATCGCTGGGAATGCTTTGAACCAAAGCTTTAAATCAAGTATTGACAATCGTGACCTGAGTTTTGATAATGAGGTAAAACGAACGGTTTATTTAATTGTAAACGATCAATTGGACACTCCACAATATATTGAAGTCAACAATCATAATGCTTCATTTTATGAAAAAGATGGATTCTTGATTGTTGAAGGTAAAAAACACAACTTTTTTAAGGATAAAATATGTTGTTTAAAAAGGTAAACTCGTTCACCTTGACGGAAACGTTGGTAGCCCTCCTGCTCATGGTAATTATCGTCGGAATAGCTTCTACCATAGTGAATTTAACGTCTCAAAACATCAGAATCATTAAGCAAAATGAAAACGGTTACCGGGATCTGGAGCAACTTGAATTATTATTAGAGATTGATTTTTCAAGGAGTAAAAGTGTGGTTATTGTAGATTCTACTTTGTTGTTTAAAAGCCCCGTACAAAATATCACCTACACATTCAACCAAACATCAATTGATGATTCTCGAAATTTGATGCGTGGTCAGGATACCTTATTAAAAAGGGGATTTGAATTGGAATTTTTTAAAAATGGTAAAGGAACCACCAAAGGTTTGCTCGATGCAATTGAAGTACAATTAACGAAAACTGATCATTTTATATTTGTGACGAAACCCAATGACCTGATTACAGAACTACGACCTTATGGCTTTTGATTTATCAAAAATAACAAAGTCTGATCCAGATATTTCAACAAAAGAAGACGGGCAAAGCATATGGGAGAGGGAGATATTCTCCTTTACCCCAACTTTTTCAAAAAAAATTAAAGAGACTTTTTATCTGGAATTAGGAATTCTTCTTGATTCTGGTATACCTCTTAAGCAAGCTCTTGATCTGGTTGCACAAGGTTTAAAAAAGAAAAAGCCTAAAGAAGTATTACAAAAAATTTCCGATCGATTGGTTCAGGGAAGCACTTTAAGTGCAGGGTTTAAGGAACACAATGTGTTTACAAACTATGAAGTGCGCTCCATAAAAATAGGGGAGGAGACAGGAAGGTTAACAGAAGTTATTAAAAGTCTCGCTGATTATTACAAACAACATAATGAGCAAAAAAAGGAATTGCTCAACGCACTGACCTATCCAATAATTGTTTTAATAACTGCAGTAGTAGTAGTTTATTTTATGCTCAATTTTGTGGTCCCAATTTTTCAGGATTTGTTTAAAAGAAACAACACAGAATTACCTTGGATAACTGAAATGGTGATAAAGGCTTCTGAGCTTCTAAATCAATACGGACTGCTAGCCTTAGCTTTGTTGGTTGCAGGATTAATTGCGAGACGCTTATTAGCAAAAAACAAAACTTATCAAAAATGGAAGGGATTGATAATTATCAAAGTACCCTATATTGGAACATTGACTACCCGTAGCTACATCAATCAGTTTATCAATGCCATGAGCCTTCTATCAAGTGCCAAGATTAATGTTACCCATGCCTTGAAATTGATCAGTAACATGATCCCATACTACCCCCTCAACGCTGCACTAGAACAGATCAATAGAGATTTGATTAATGGCGACTCACAGTCTGAGGCTTTCAAAAAACATCCAAAACTATTTGATAATAAGTTAATTGCAATGATTCAAGTGGCAGAGCAGACTAATCAAGATGAATTAGTCTATCAAAACTTGAAATTGCATTACAACAACCTGCTCAAGCAACAAGCTAAAACTTTTACCAATCTAATCAATCCGATCCTCACTTTACTTGTAGGTTGTATAGTTGGTTTTATACTGATAGCTTTATACTTACCTATGTTTAAGATGAGTACTTTGATTGGTTGATTCGTTTGTTTACTCTATTATGTTCGTAACGGTTTAAATTGGGAATTAAAGCTACATGTATGAAACGTGATGTGCTTTTAAATAGTGCTTTTATTCTTAAAGAAATTGACTTATCCCAAGTTATACGGGATTTATTACACAAACGCTAATTCTCAAAATTTTTTGGCAAATAAATCCTTTGCTACAGCCTATTATTTCAATTTCACCTCTTTCTAAGCTTTTGTAATTTATACAGAGATTCACAACCTCTCTACAGTTTCTACCAACAGCAAAAGCCTTTGAACAATCAAAGGCTTTTGGTCCTTCAACTCTAACATATTTTATTCCTGCAAATTGGCAGCGGTCGATGCAGTACCAGCCGCGGCCTCGGTGTTCAATAAAGCCAATATTTTGGCGATATCCTTGGTGTTTTTCCGTAGTTGGGATTCCTGGTGATCAATGATCGCCTGCTGTTCACGAATGGCATTCACCAGCACTGGGATCAACTCTGAATAAGAAACACCCATCAGCTGTTCTGGTGAATCATCCACCGTGACAACTTCAGGAATCATGTCTTTTAGCTCTTGCGCCATAAAGCCTAAATGCAGTTCGCGTTCCTTGTCTTGCTTTAATCGATAACTATAGGATTTTAATGCCAGTACCTCTTTTAACCCGTAACTTATTTCTTCAATATCTTCCTTGAGCCTGCGGTCAGAGGCAACATTGGTATTTTGGGTGGCAAAAAGTCTTTGCCATCTCAGCTGTGTATTTCCAAGAGCTTTGTCTGCATTGGTGGCCGGATGAAAATCATTATCATCCATCTCGTATTCTACAGATCCTGAAAATCCAAAACCGAAATTTCCACTGACATCATTATTCTCGAAATACAAACTATTCAAGGGGGTTCCCGTGGTCGCATTGGTATATCTAAACATGGCTATTTCTGAGGTAAAGGCATTAGCTCCTTGCTTTTCTAGGAATAAACCATCATAGACGGCGGTACCCACGTTCAGGTGTAAACGCCAAACCGGACCCGGGGTGTTGATGCCTATACGTCCCAAGGTATTGATCCGCATTCTCTCGATACCATTGGTGGCTATCGCCATACTGGTGTTGTCTGTGGTTCCTAGGAAGTTCTGGCCCGCACCTGTTCCTGGTGTAGTTCCTGAGTTCCCTTCTGTGTTCCAAAATCCAGATTTATCATTGTCGGCTAGCAATTTCTCCCAAACACCTAAAGAATTATTCCAGTAATAAAAACCTTTACCGGTGGTTAGGTTTGTATTGTAAACCAACAAACTTTCTTCTATGGTGGCCGTGGTTACTGGGGCTTGGGTGCTTAAGTCGGCAATGTCCACACGTGGTATAAGCATACCTTTGTCGGCCGATTGTATCTCAAGAAGCGAACTTTCAGCAGGGTTGTCCGTTCCAATACCTACTTGAGCCATCGACAATGTCGCACCCGCTAGGAGGTATATAAATGAATTTAGGAGGAGATTTTTCATAGTTGAAGTATTTCAAGGGCATATACTACAAATCTAATGTATCTGTAGATAACTTTAAAAAATGGGTTAGATAACTTACATAGATTAAAATACGTAAAACACGGTTTAAATAAAAAAACTACATTTATTCTTTTAACCATGAACAAGTATTGTTTGGTTAGTGGTTCAGGGTAAATGGACACTTTTGCCTTATTTACAGTTGATCCCAGCAAATGTTAGCCATCCGTATTTACTAGGACTAATTTCCCTTGATGCGGTTCCATAAGTAAGACATCAAAAACTGGGCGTCTTCGACTTTCCTTTCTCTTTCTCGTGCTTGTAGTATCTCTCGTTCGTCGTAAAAGAGTTCGTAGGTAAAAACAAACTGTTCTTCACCTGGTGAAACCGGCATACGACCAAAGCGTAGGTCATAAAAATACCATTGCCCCTCCTCCTTGTCCATTAAATACCAGCCCTTGGTGATCTTGATCAAACGTTCCAGGTTTTCACGGGAAGCTGGATTTTTGGGTTGAAGCTCGCTCTCGCGTGACTTGGGATAGCGATCAAACTTGATAGGCTGGCTATCAAAAAAAGAATAATCTGCTATCAAATAAGCGTCCTCAGTCTCAATATTAGCATTCCATAAAATGGTATTAAAAGCTGCGGGTCGGGTGGAAATCTCTTTATAGGGGATATTTTGCTGTTCCAAAGCCTGGATAAATTGAGATAAGGCCAATTGTTTCAATACTATGCTCAGCAGCAGATAGCTTGTACTGTAGATAAGACCTATGTTATTGATTCGCTTTCGCGAAAGCGAACCACGCCTTAAAAACAAAACAGCGATCACACATCCTAAAAAGGGTAAGGTATATAAGGGGTCGATGACAAATATCGAATTCAAGGCCAACCTATTGTCTAATGGCCAAAGAAGTTGGGTTCCCCAAGTCGTAAAGATATCTAGCAATGGGTGGGTAAAAATAGCCCAGAAAAACAACCAGGCCCATGGTTTCCAACCCAGATTTTTTCTAGCTTCCACCATAGCTGTCAGTTGACCTAACACCGCTGCGGCTATAAAGGCAAATACAATGGAATGGCTGAATCCGCGATGCATTTCTGTGGCGGTAATGGTATCCGTAAAGTTACCTACCAATACATCCAAATCCGGAATCGTTCCAGCAATGGCACCATATAATAAAGCCTTATTGCCTGCTTTTGATCCCAAAACGGCTTCCCCCACAGCCGCGCCCAATACAATCTGTGTCAAACTATCCATGGTGGAAAGATACTTCATTCGTTCCTTGATGACTCAGCATCTGGAAACGGAGCGTTAAATACTTACCAACTCACAGTTTTTTAAGAGGCTTTACTTCATGATGATCTTATCTTTAGAAAAAACTAAACATTATGGAAACTGTAAAAACTGAAAAATATCTCAACGATTTGTTGGAAAAAACCTATGATGCAGAGCGCGGATATGCTTCTGCTGCCGAGGCTACTGAACATGTTCAACTGAAAAGATGGTTGGCAGAGCAGGGAGCAAGACGTACTCAGTTTGCCGCCTCATTGGCTGGAGAAATAAGAAACATGAACTCGACTCCTGAAACAGATGGTTCATTCAAAGGCGACATGCACAGAAGCTGGATGAATATCAAAGCAGCTTTAAGTTTGAACAAAGACGAGGCGATTCTGGAAGAATGTATCACTGGTGAAAAAGCCGCAGTTGAGGAGTATGACGATGTTCTTGAACATCGCAGCGAGCTACCATCTACAGTGGTAAGTATTCTGGAAGCACAGCGTGATGAGATCAAAGGCACGATTAACGAAGTTAAAACGTTGGAAAATATTGCTGATCAAAAAGATTTGTAATCCCAGTTAAAATTGAATGAAAAAGAGAAAGCCAGTCCGATAAGGACTGGCTTTTTTATTGAATTATCTCAAGCTTTATAAGACGTGTACCAACTTATAAAATGTATATGATTGGTTGTCAATCTACCTTTGGCTATCTACAATCCATTCAGCTGTCTGTGGGAAAGACAGACCGTTATACTGAAGTTTAAAACATAGCTTTCAACAGGTGTAATTTATAGAACGTAAGCAAACTACTCGCATTAGGTATTCAGATCACCACATAAAAAAAAAACAGCTTGCCCGAAAGCAAGCTGTTGATTTTTAAAGCCTTTTATCGCTGAATTATTTATCGTTTTCAGAGAGTACTTGGGTATCTTGTTCTAACATGGCAAAGAACTTATCCAAATTAGGCATGATCACAATCTGTGTACGTCTGTTCTTGGCCATATTTTCTCTATTATCGTTGGCAACGATAGGATCATAACTGGCTCTTCCCGCTACGATGAGCTGATCAGGAGATACACCAAATTTTTCTTCTAGTCTTCTGACAATTGCCGCACTACGCTCAGTACTTAAGTCCCAATTATCTTTAATATAACTTCCTTCTCTTACGGTACGGCTATCGGTATGACCTTCTACCAGTACTTCCAAAGATGGCTCTGATTTGACTACATTGGCAATGCGCTGTAGTATATCGTCTGCATCGCTTCCTACCCGATAACTGCTGTCCTTAAATAGCAAATCATCATCTATGTTGATCATGACCACAGTTTCCTCAACAGAAACGTTCAAGTCATCACCGCCTTCACCAGTACCAATTTTTTTGGAAATGTTATGGGCGATGGCAACATTCAAGGAGTCTTTTAAGGTAGTTGCTCCAGCCAACTTAGACGATGGTACATCCTGAAGGGTTCTGCGCATCGCTTTTTTGTTGTTCTCGGACAATACGAGGTCGCCGTCATCAGTGCTGACCATCATTCCATCCTTTTCACCTTTCAAGGTAGCGATCTTATCATTGTATCGCTCAACACGCATTTCAATTTGGGCCATCCTGTTTTCAAGATTTTCCTTTTCGACCCTGGTTTTTTGCAGTTCTGAAGTAGTATTCTGGTATTTATTTTCCAGTTCATTGTACTTCTTCTTAGACACGCAGCTTACAAGTAATGCTGCCGCCGTACAAGTGATAATAATAGGTTTGATATTCATAATACAAGGTTTATTTATATGGGCGAAATAACGAGCCTAGCCTTAAAGCCATTGCCAATCAAATATTAGACTTTTGTTAAACTCTGTTTACGTCCTGTTAAAGCACTCTGATTATCAATTAGTTAATGTAATTTTTGGCCAGCAGTGTTTTGTTAAGATATAGAGCAAATTTTAGAGTTCGTTGGGAATTTGGAGAAATGTTCTTAAGGGTAGGTAGGTCTTCCTGTCTACTCCTTTTGCTTCCCTTCGGTCGCGAAAGTTGACCCTTGATGCGTCGATGGTCTATTGTATATCATCGCAATGCCCATTCATTTCCAGCAATAGAAAGCAACAGAAAAAACAAGAATATGCAAACTTGATGAACTTCTCTCCAAGTGGATATCATTTCAAAAATGGATTATCTTTAGTTGTCCAAATCAGAACAGTATGAGTAACTACCATATCAAACACCTCGAAGAGTATTGGCAAGTCTATCGGAAATCAGTCCGGCATCCTGAACATTTTTGGGAAGAGATTGCTGAAGAGCATTTTGTCTGGAGAAAACGCTGGGACAAGGTGTTAGAGTGGGATTTTGACACACCCATTGTGAAATGGTTCCAAGGCGGACAATTGAACATTACCGAAAATTGTCTGGATCGTCACCTGGCTACCAGAGGCAACCAAACCGCCCTCTTGTTTGAACCTAACGACCCGAATTCACCAGCCGAACACATCAGTTATAGCGAGTTGCATCAACGCGTTTGTAAAATGGCCAATGTGCTTAAATCAAAAGGTGTCCAGAAGGGAGATCGCATTTGTATCTATCTGCCCATGATCCCAGAACTTGCTGTGGCTGTCTTGGCCTGTGCCAGAATTGGCGCTGTGCACTCCGTAGTATTTGCTGGTTTCAGTTCTACGGCTTTAGCGACCCGTATCCAAGATTGTGATTGCCGGATGGTGATTTGTAGTGACGGTTCCTATCGCGGAGAAAAGATCTTGGATTTAAAATCCATTGTTGATCAAGCCTTAGAGGAATGTCCAGAGGTATCCACGGTATTGGTGGTCCAACGCACCCTGCAGGACATAGCAATGGTCCAAGATAGAGATTTTTATATGGCCGATTTACTGGAAAAATCCAGTGCAGATTGTCCAATAGAGATCATGGAAGCTGAGGATCCGCTGTTTATTCTTTATACATCTGGATCCACAGGAAAACCTAAAGGAATGTTGCATACTACAGCAGGTTACATGGTTTACACTGCCTATACCTTTAAAAATGTTTTTCAATACAGGGACGGTGATGTGTATTGGTGTACGGCTGATATCGGATGGATCACGGGACACAGTTATATTGTTTACGGACCCTTATGTAATGGGGCGACATCCGTCATGTTTGAGGGAGTTCCTTCTTATCCTGATTTCGGGAGATTCTGGGAGATCGTGCAAAAACATAAAGTCAGCCAGTTTTACACGGCTCCTACCGCCATTCGGGCCCTGGCCAAGGAAAATGTGGATTATGTCAACAGCTATGATCTCTCTTCCCTCAAAGTATTGGGTACCGTAGGGGAGCCCATCAATGAAGAAGCCTGGCACTGGTACAATGAGAATGTAGGTAAGAAAAATAGCCCAATTGCCGATACCTGGTTCCAGACCGAAACCGGTGGCATTATGATCAGTCCCATTCCGTATTCGACGCCCACCATCCCCACTTTCGCGACTTTACCATTGCCGGGAGTTCAATTGGCTTTGATGGATCACGAACGTGAAGAAATTAAAGGCAATCAAGTTCATGGTAAACTTTGTATCAAATTTCCCTGGCCCAGTATGGCTAGAACAATTTATGGAGATCACGACCGCTACAGGGAAACCTATTTCAGTGCTTATGACCAAATGTATTTTACAGGAGATGGTGCGATGCGTGATGCCGTGGGATATTATCGCATTACTGGGAGGGTCGATGATGTAATCATAGTGAGCGGTCATAATATAGGTACAGCTCCCGTAGAAGATGCCATCAATGAACACCCGGCTGTTGCCGAAAGCGCCATTGTGGGCTATCCCCATGATGTAAAGGGTAACGCTTTGTACGCCTACATTACCCTCAAGGAATCTGGGGAAGATAGGAACCATGACAACTTGCGGAAAGAAATCAACGAACTCATACGCTCGAGGATTGGGCCGATCGCTAAAATGGACAAGATCCAATTTACCCAGGGATTACCCAAGACCCGTAGCGGTAAAATAATGCGTAGAATATTGAGAAAAATTGCCCACGATGAATCCAACCAATTAGGTGATATTTCCACGTTACTTAATCCAGAAGTGGTGGAGAGCATCATCAAGGGTGCGATGATTTAAAAATCAACATTACCAATACAACTCCATTACAGGAGGGTGATGTTAAAGGTGAGGTTAGCTTGAGGTTGTTCTAGCGACTGCATACCTTATGACCATAATTAAAGCATAGCATATCTATTTAAAGCTGTCAAAACCATATTGAGATTTCAAGGTTGGCAACAGGTTGAAAACAAAGATGACGCCTGATTTCCATGTCGTCAATGTGCGACAACTTATGGCAACCAACATCATGAGTGTGAAAAATTGAAAAGTAGGGGAATAAATGTATGTAAATGGTTTTCTTAGCTTTTTCAAGCTATTCAAGGCTTTGCCGTGTAAATGTCGGGTGAAAGAATCATTGAAACTTTGGAGTCATCTTCAACTTGTGGCTTGTATTGTTCCCACAAACACAAAATCCTTTTATCATGGAACAACCAGAATTAGGCATCTATATTGCCCAGCTTAGAAAACAACAGGGACTCACCCAAGAAGAATTGGTCGAAATGTGCAATATCAACGTGCGCACGATCCAACGTATAGAGAACGGAGAGGTCACACCACGCAGTTATACGATTAAAAACATTTTGGATGCTTTGGGCACCTCTATTGATGAGGTTTTTAAACCAGTTCAGAAAAACTCAAAACTTCAACCCCTTCAAGTCAATCAAAGCCTATTGGGTAATGGAATGGTGTGTGGGATTTTTTACCTGATCCTATCCACCCTTACTACCTGGATAGCGATAGCGGATCAATTTGATGGTAGTAAGTTAATTTCCTATAGCTGGTATATCATACTGAGTTTAGTAAGTTTCGCCGCATTGGTATTCTTTTATATAGGAGGGGTTAAATACGCCCAAGCTTTTCAGGCTAGACTTTTTAAACACGCATGTTACGGTTTTATGATTTTAAGCCTGCTCCTTGTATTTGTCGATGTGCTCACGTATATAGAGATTGTCGATACTTCCTCTGGTTTAGGATTGGCTTTGGCAACGCTATTGATCTTTATCTATGGTTTGGGTTATATGTTCTTGGGCGCCGGACTCTTTACGTATAGGAATTCACTAGGTGATCTAGCAAAATGGGCTGGAATATCCGCGCTCATAGGAGGTTTTGGCTATGTATTTATTTTACTTTTTCCTGTGGGGATCTTGTTCAGCTTTATTTTTGAAGTCATACTTATGATTCTCCTTTACCGGACTTGGGAACAATTGAAATCATGAACCATTACTGGGTTGTGTGAGGATGAGAAATAATTCTTGTAAATTTACCTGGAAACTTAACTCTTAAATCCAGATCGATTTGACCACAGCCCAAAAACTACGCATCAATGGCCATTCTCACCTGTTGCCGTACCCAGAAGAAATTCCTGATTTTATGCGGGAAAAAGGGATCTTTTGGGTAGATCCTGAACGTAAGAATATGCTTCAAAAAGGCTGGTCACGTCCAGTGACTGATTCCAGCTTTTTTCTGGATGAGAAATTGGAATGGATGGATAAATACAAGATTGATCATGCAGTCATTCTCAATTTAAGTCAACTTTACGGTAATGGATTGCGCTTAGAAGAAATGAAGCAGGCACTGCGATTCCAAAACGATTTCAATGCCAAAGTACAGCATGATCATCCCTCAAAATTTACCAGTGGTTTTGTAGTTCATCCAGGATTCGTGCGCGGTGCGCTCTGGGAAATTGAGCGATGCGTCAAGGTGTTGGGAATGAAATTACTCTGTTTGCCTACACACTATATGGATACTATCGGGCAGTGGCGCTGTATTTTTGATGAAGAAAATGAACCGATATTTGAGCTGGCTAGCGAACTCAACCTAGCGGTAGAGATACATCCTTACGATGGTGAGAAGTTTATTAAACTACAAAATACTTCTTGGAGGTTCCACCTGATCTGGATGCTCGCGCAGTGTGCTGATGCCTATCATTTTATGACGCTAAATGGGTATGCTTTCAAATATCCAGGTATGCGGGTTTGTTTTGCCCATGGGGGACAACTGGCTCAAATGAATCTGGGTAGGCGTATACAGGGTTTTGACGGACGACCGGATCTCTTTGAAGGAAAAACCCATCCCAGAAAATCAGTCGGACACCCCAATATTTTCTTTGATAGTTTGGTGCACGACACAGGCTCCCTTAAGTTACTGGTAGAAAATCAAGGCGCTAAACAAGTATTGGTCGGATTGGATGACCCTTATCCGCTGGGAGAAATGGACAGCGAAAAACAAAGTAGTTATCCGGGGAAAATTATTGACCTGGCCAAAGAAAGAAATATCATTACTGAGGAGCAAGCTGATGATATGTGGGACGAACACGTTACTCGTTGGCTCTTCGGTGAGGATGAATCTGCCAAAAACGCATTCTACAGGCGCATTCGCAGTAAGGCATAAGTTGCTTAGTTATTTAAGATATATCCTGACCGCACACTTCAAGTTGCCCATGTGGCCTATGCAACTCCTTCAAAGGATCTTGTTCTTGCTGAGGCATATTTTCTATACTACCATCCGGTTTTCCTGTGATATCTCCCTATTTTTGCAGCTCAAAAGTAGTGCATGAATTACGCAGAAAACATTTTAGGGACTATTGGTAACACACCTATGGTCAAGATGAATAAATTGGTAGAGGAAATCCCGGCTTTGGTTTTGGCCAAATACGAGACCTTTAACCCTGGAAATTCGGTCAAAGACCGTATGGGCTTAAAAATGATCGAGGATGCAGAGGCTGATGGAAGACTACAACCTGGCGGTACCATCATTGAGGGTACCAGTGGAAATACAGGGATGGGATTGGCGCTGGCTGCTATCATCAAAGGATACCAATTGATCTGTGTATTAAGCGATAAACAATCCAAGGAAAAGATGGACATTCTCAAGGCTGTAGGCGCTGAAGTGCATGTTTGTCCGACGGATGTCGCTCCAGATGACCCCAGATCCTACTATTCAACCAGTAAGCGATTGAGTGAGGAAATTCCCAACTCCTGGTATGTCAATCAATATGACAATCCTTCCAACTGTAAAGCACATTATGAAAGCACTGGACCTGAAATTTGGGAACAAACAGATGGTAAGGTTACCCATTTTGTGGTAGGTGTAGGAACCGGCGGAACTATCTCTGGTGTAGGAACTTATCTCAAAACCAAAAACCCCAACATTAAGGTATGGGGGATTGATACCTACGGTTCGGTATTTAAGAAATATCACGAGACCGGAATCTTTGATGAAAATGAGATCTATTCTTATGTCACCGAGGGAATTGGAGAAGATATATTGCCTAAAAACGTCAATTTTGATGTGATCGATGGATTCTTTAAAGTCACCGATCGAGATGCAGCAGTTTACACACGCCGACTAGCCAAGGAAGAAGGTATGTTTCTAGGCAATAGCGCTGGTGCTGCCATCAAAGGACTTAAACAGATCCACAAGGAAGTAGGTTTTACCAAAGACGATGTGGTGGTTATCCTATATCACGATCACGGTAGTAGATACGTGGGTAAGTTCTATAACGACGATTGGATGAAGAAAATGGGATATATGAATGAGGACGGTACTTACTTGCCTGATGAGAAATAAATCTTTCAAGGAGGAGCTGCTCATCCTGTACCCATTTTGCCTGCAATTCATGAATTGCGTGTAATTTCACTGTTTACAAATTTCGTTCATGACTGGATAGACTTAATTTTCAGTCATGAATGAAGATTTTATCCACTACCTCTGGAAATTTAAAAAGCTGAGTGGGCTCCATTTATCAACTACAACTGGCTTATCTATTCGTATTCTGTCTCTGGGAACCCACAATTACTTTGCTGGTCCAGACTTCTTCAATGCTAGGCTACAAATCGATGGACAGGATTGGGCAGGTAATGTAGAAATGCATGTCAACGCCAGCGATTGGTATCTGCATGGTCATGATGAGGATCCAGCTTACGACAATGTAATCCTGCATGTCGTGTGGAATCACGACGCAGAAATCACCCGCAGAGACGACATCAATATTCCAGTGTTAGAGGTTTCTACATATGTACAAAAGGAATTGGTAAAAGCTTATCGTCAAACCTTTGATTTTAAAAACAGAAAATTTATCCATTGCGAAAACCAGATTCAAGAGGTGAGTGATTTTACCTGGAAGTTTTGGCTGGAAAAGATCTACGTGGAACGGTTAGAATCAAAATCAACGCGTATACTTCCTATGTTGAAGGCTACCCAAAATGACTGGGAGGCCGTATTTTTTCAAATGCTGGCCCGTAGTTTTGGTACCAAGTCCAACGCCGATGCCTTCGAACAAGTGGCCACAAGTATGGAACCTGGACTACTGCGCAGATTAGCACGCGATAGCTTTAGGCTAGAAGCCGTGTTGCTGGGTCAGGCGGGATTACTGAATCAATCCTGTACTGATTCCTATTTCAAAAGTTGCCAGGAAGAGTACGCTTTCGCGAAAGCGAAACATCAACTCTCGCCATGCCTTACACCTATGACCTTTTTTAGGTTGCGACCGGCCAATTATCCGGGCATACGACTGTCACAACTCGCCGTTCTTTATTATCAGAGTCCGCTGTTGTTTGGTGAAATTCTCTTGGCGAATAAGAAAGAGGAAATTTACCAGCTTTTTGATATTCAGGCTTCTGAATATTGGGACACCCACCATGTGTTTGGCAAACCCACGGCTTTACGGAAAAAGAAATTGACGCCGGCGTTCATCGATTTATTGATCATCAATTGCATCGTACCCGTCAGGTTCACCTACGCCAGGTCCATGGGAAGAGACCCCACTGATGGTTTGCTGGACCTGATGTACAGCGTTTCCAGCGAGCAAAACAAGTGGGTGCAAAGTTTTGACCAACTCATGTCGGTAGAAGATGCTTTGCAGTCGCAGGCCGTACTTCAGCTGAAATCTCAATACTGTGACCGCAATCGGTGTTTGCATTGTGATGTAGGTCTTCAACTCCTCAGAAATAACAATGGAAAAGAATCGGAAACGGTCATGGATTGAGGCGAATTGACTATTTTTACCTTTATGGGATTAGTAACAAATCTTAGGCATTATATGGAGAGGTATGGCTTCTATGTCTCCACTCGAGTAGCCGATAGGCTGGGCATGCGGGCGCGGAATGTGCGTATCACCTTCATCTATTTCACCTTTGCGACCTTGGGAGCTGGTTTTGCTGTTTATTTGATCATGGCGTTTTGGTTAAAGCTTAAAGATTTGATTTATGTTAAACGGAGTTCTGTTTTTGACCTCTAATCTCTAAACTACTGGATCTTGCGCAATAAACTGACCATCGCCATTTTCTTGTTGCTTGCCATGCTGATCATAGGCGTGGTGGGGTTTAAATTGACCATGAATCTTTCTTGGGTGGATGCCTTGTATATGACGGTCATTACTATTACAACGGTAGGTTATCGAGAAATTGGAGAGCCCACCGAAAATGCCAAGCTGTTTACGATCTTTCTGATCCTTTTCAGTGTTGTGATTGTAGGTTATGCGGTCTCTGCCATCACAGAATATTTATTGTCCCGTAACAATCTCAAGGACATCAGAGAGCGTCGAAAACTCAAATATTTGGAATCTATGGAAAATCACATCATTGTCTGTGGTTATGGAAGAAACGGAAAACAGGCCATACAAAAACTTCAGGACTACAATAAGGAGTTCATCATCATTGAAAAAGACCAGCAGGTCATCGAGGACTCTGGTTTGGATGACGATTTTTTCTTTAGGGGTAACGCCAATGAAGATGAGGTGTTGATTAAAGCTGGAATCGAAAGAGCATCAACTTTGATCACTGCTTTACCTGAAGATGCAGATAACCTGTTTGTCGTTCTTAGTGCCCGTCAGTTAAATAAAGGTCTCAAAATTATCTCAAGGGCAAGCGAAGAGAATTCTTATAAAAAATTGAAGTTGGCCGGCGCCGATAACGTGATCCTGCCTGATACAATAGGTGGGCAGCATATGGCATCATTGATCGTTAGCCCAGATTTGATTGAGTTCTGGGACAACCTGAGTTATGGTGGTGATGAAGGCGTCAATCTTGAACAAATCAGTTTTGAACAGATGTTTGATGGAAAGCGCGAGTGCAATATCATTGATCTAGATTTAAGGCAAGAAACCGGATGTACGATCATAGGTTACAAATCTCCGGATGGGGAATACACTGTCAATCCCGATCCCAAAACTGTTTTAATTCCTGGTTCAAAGATCATCGTTGTGGGGAATTCTAAGCAAATTCAAAAGCTTCAGGATGTGTATAGAATCAACAATGAGGTAACATAAAGACTCTTAAAACTTTCAAAAAGCAAGATTTTTGTGCATATTGCCAGCTTATAAACATACGTTCATAAAATGAAGAAAATTTTCTTTCTGTTCAGCGTTCTGCTGACTTCCCTTTCGGCAAATTCTCAAGAACTTAACCTGAAGGCAACTACTTCCAATCCCAGCTCTAAAATCAATGATGGAGTCATCAGCATCCAGGTAACTGGAGGGCAGGGACCTTATACCTATAAATGGTCCAACCAAAGCACTTCCTTAAAATCTGATACTGCTACTGGACTTACCGAGGGTGTTAATTACAGTGTTGAAGTTACCGATGCTAATGGTGAGCATACCGCTGGTGTCTACACCGTAGAAACTGAAAGTGTGGTAGAGGTTCTTAATGGTGCCGCAGTACCAGCAGTTGGCTTCTTGGGGGATATTTTGTTTTGGGATCCATTTTCGGCCATAGGAATTTATGACCCAGTAGTGTATGCAGAAGCAAAAAACATCGCCATCCCTGGTTGGGAAGCTGGTGATTTAAATAAATACACTTTAAAGCAGTGGCTTAAAGCCGATGGCGCCAAAGTTAAAAAAGGTGAGCCTGTGGCGATAGTTGGGGTTGAAGGTGGAGATGATCTTAGGGTTATCGCCCCAGCCAGCGGAACTTTTAATCACTTAAAAAGTAGAGGTGAAGAGCTTACTGAAGGAGATGTGATTTTTAATGGGCAAAATTCTGAAGACATTATTGAAACTGGTGCCCACTTGTTCTCGCAAGTAGTATATGATGAGAAAGTCCCATTATTGCATCCCAATGGAGATGTACAACAAAAGGGAATTCCATTTATCGTGGTATGGTTAGTATTGGGTGCTTTGTTCTTTACCATCAGAATGGGCTTTATCAATTTCAGAGGTTTCAGACATTCGATTGATTTAGCCAAGGGTAAATATGATGATCCTACTGCTCCAGGTCAGGTAACTCACTTCCAGGCGTTGGCGACAGCGGTTTCTGGAACTGTAGGTCTAGGAAATATTGCCAGTGTGGCAGTTGCTATCTCTATCGGTGGGGCGGGAGCAACTTTTTGGATGATCATCGCTGGATTGTTAGGGATGTCTTCCAAGTTTGTAGAATGTACCTTAGGTGTTAAATACAGATTCATTGCCGAGGACGGTTCAGTCTACGGTGGACCTATGAACTATTTGAGATACGGTTTGGCCAAGCAAAGTAAAAAAGGACTTGGAAAGATCCTTGCTGTAATGTTTGCGGTGCTTGCGATTGGCGCTTCCTTTGGAGGTGGTAATATGTTCCAGTCCAACCAAGCCTTTGAAGGTTTGGCTACTCAGTTTACCTTTATGGAAGGTCATGGACTTATATTTGGGATTGTTACGGCCATCTTGGTCGGGGTGGTAATTATTGGTGGTATCCAAAGTATCGCTAAAGTTACCGGTAAAATCGTACCCTTTATGGCCAGTGTGTATATCATCGCCGCATTAGCTGTCATTATCATCAATATTGAAAACGTTGGACCAGCATTTTCTGCCATCATCGATGGTGCCTTTAGTCCTGCTGCTATTAAAGGTGGTATTATAGGAGTGCTGATTGTTGGATTCCAAAGAGCTGCATTTTCCAATGAAGCGGGTGTGGGATCTGCTGCAATTGCCCACAGTGCTGCCAAAACACACCACCCACCTTCAGAAGGTTTCGTGGCCTTGTTGGAGCCGTTTATTGACACAGTTGTAGTATGTACCCTGACTGCCCTGGTATTGATATTCACGGGTATGCACGAAGTAGAAGGAATGACGGGCGCACAGCTTACCTCAGATGCATTTGGAAGTGTGATCTCTTGGTTCCCTTACGTGTTGGCAGGTGCTATATTTCTATTTGCCTTTAGTACGATGATTAGTTGGTCCTACTATGGTATGCGTGCCTGGACTTATTTGTTTGGAAAAAGTAAAGGTGTTGAGATTACCTATAAAATTATCTTCCTGGTATTTGTTGTTATTGGATCTTCAGTTTCTCTAGGAGCTGTGCTGGATTTCTCTGATATGATGATTCTGGCGATGTCCTTCCCTAACATCATCGGATTGTACTTGATGTCTGGTGAAGTACGCAGGGATCTCAACGAATACTGGCGTAAATTAAAAGCAGGTCAACTAGGTCTTAAGACCGACGAGTAAGCATCCTATGAAAATATTAAAATCCCTCTTTGCGTTTGACAAACGACAGCAAAGGGGGATTTTTGTATTGATGGGCCTCTTGCTCATCGCTATTGGTGCCTATCTCTGGACTTCCACCAGACCCGTTCCACCATTGCAGATGCAGGACCTGAGCATATATCAAGGGCGTATTGACTCCCTTAAGAAACTTGAGACAGTTTCCAAGGATACTATTTATGCCTTCAATCCTAATTATATCACAGATTATAAAGGATACCGTTTAGGTATGGGGCTGGAGGAGATAGATCGGTTGCACCGCTTTCGCGAAAGCGGACAATTCATCAACTCCAAAGCACAATTCCAGCAAGTCACCAAGGTCAGCGATCAATGGTTGGATAGCATTGGTCCGTATTTTAAGTTTCCTTCCTGGGTGAATTCGTCCCGTAAACAACAGTCATCCCAGAGAACTTCCTACACCAAAACCATCGTTCGTACGGATATCAATCAGGCCACCGCCGAAGAGTTAAAAAAAGTTTACGGTATTGGTCCTGCTTTGTCCAAAAGGATACTTGAAGAGAGGGAGCGAGTCCAGGGCTTTATTGATCGTTCACAAATCAGCGCGGTTTACGGACTCACGGACTCTACCATGCTACAATTAGACAAACATTTTTACGTACAACTTCCTGCCGATTTCAAAAAACTAGCCTTAAATACGGCTACCCAGGACGAACTGTTAAGGATCCCTTATTTTGACGACTACCTTGTGAAGCAATTGATCCAGCAGCGAACGCTTAGGGAAGGTTTTGATAGCTGGGATAAAGTCCTGTTAACCTCCAGGTTTCCACAAGAGAAATTAGCCCTAATTCAGCTATATTTGACACTGGACTAAAAAACCTATAGAATTAATCCGAATATCGTGATGAAGCTTTGCTTTTGAAAAGGAATATGCAATCAGCTCGGATCGGATGAAAAACATTAAATCTTTTTATGTATTCAAAATATTTTACCGAGGAGCACCTCGCCTTTAGACAAAGTTTTAGGGATTTTCTACAAAAGGAAGCTGTTCCGCATATCGATCGCTGGGAAGAAACCGGTCAAATAGACCGAGAAATCTTTGAGAAGATGGGTGAGATGGGCTATTTTGGATTGTACTATCCCGAGCAGTACGGTGGATTGGATCTTGATTTCTTTTATACCGTTATTTTCTTGGAAGAAATGCAGCGCATCAATTCTGGAGGCTTTGCTGCAGCCATGTGGGTTCAAGCTTTTTTGGGCGCCCAGCATTTATTGAAAGAAGGTGACGAGCGTATCAAGCAAGAGTATCTGGTGCCAACATTAACTGGAGAGAAAATAGGTTGTTTAGGGATTACTGAGCCTTTCGGCGGAAGCGATGTGGCAGGAATGCGTACCACAGCGGTAAAAGATGGGGATCATTATGTGATAAATGGGTCAAAAACATTTATTACCAATGGTGTATATAGTGACTATCTTGTTATAGCTGCCAAAACAGATCCAGATGCCAAGGGGCGTGGAATTTCCATTTTTGTGATGGACCGAGAGACACCAGGCATCAGTGCGACCAAACTCAATAAATTGGGTTGGAGGGCAAGTGATACCGGAGAGATAGGTTTTGACAATGTGAGAATCCCAGCAGAAAACTTAATGGGAGAAGAAGGGAAAGGGTTTCCTTATATCATGCAACATTTTGCCTTGGAGCGACTGATCATGGGGATCAATTCCCACGCCCGCGCCGAATACGCTATAGAGTACACCATTCAGTACATGAAGGAGCGCACAGCTTTTGGTAAATCTCTAGACAAGTTTCAGGCCTTGAGGCACAATATTGCCGATATGGTGAGTGAGGTAGAAATGGCCAAGAATTTCAATTATTCCATCGCAGAGGAGTTGGATAAAGGATTATATCCAGTTAAAGAAGCCAGTATGTCTAAATTGGTTTCCACTAAAATTGCCGATGAGGTAATTTATAAATGCCTTCAATATCTAGGCGGGTATGGTTATATAGAGGAATATCCTTTGGCCCGTATGTGGCGTGATAGCCGTTTGGGTCCTATAGGTGGTGGGACTAGCGAAATCATGAGAGAGATCATTGCTAAAATGACCTTGGATGGAAAGGACTACAAGCCTGCCGCTGGGTGATAATCAGTTAGAAAGTTGTATCTGTTCAGTGTACCCAGGCCGGGAATATTCAGGAATTTTGTAGGTAGTGCTGTTGAATTTAAAAATATAGTGTATTTTTGCCGTCCCAAAGAGAGGAGGTGATGACCCTATGTTAATAATACCAGTAAAAGACGGCGAAAATATCGATAGAGCCCTAAAGCGTTTCAAAAGAAAATTTGATCGTACGGGAAAAATGCGTGAGTTGCGCAGAAGACAGCAGTTTACAAAGCCTTCTGTAGCCAAACGTGCGCAAAAGATTAAAGCCCAGTATATACAACATTTGAGAGATCAGGAAAACATCTAGGTTTCCTTATCCTTTCAGAAAGTTTGAGCCGCTTGACGTAAATTGATACATTTACGGTAAGCGGTTTTTTTTATGTATCTACAGGAGTTTTTAGATTATCTGGAATTGGAACGTCATTATTCCAAACATACACTGGAGGCCTATGCCAGAGATCTCGATCAGTTTATAGCTTATTTGGAAGAGGAAATGGTGGATGATATCAAAGAGGTAAATTACAGTCTTATACGTGGCTGGATTGCTTCTTTACTGGAAGACGGCGTTACCAGTCGAACGGTTAATCGTAAATTATCCTCGCTTAAATCTTATTTCAAATTCCTCAGACGTACTGAAGTATTGGAGCGTAATCCAATGCTGCAGCACAAAAGCCTCAAGGTTTCCAAAAACGTTCAGGTGCCATTTTCAAAGGAAGAGGTTTTTCAATTGTTGGATGCTCCCTATGATGTGGCCGATTTTGAATCCTCAAGAGACAGGTTGATGATCGAGATGTTATACGTAACAGGTATACGTAGAGAAGAGATGATCACGCTTAAACTGGTCGATGTTGATGTGGCTCATGGGCAAATTAAAGTTCTCGGTAAGCGCAATAAAGAGCGGTATGTGCCAATGGTCAATTCTATGAAGAAGCATATCCAGTCCTATCTGTTGTTGAGGGAGGCAGTCACTCGTGAGGATACCGAGGAGTTTTTTATCACGGCCAAGGGCGTTAAAATTTATTCAAGTCTTGTTTATCGAGTGGTAAAATCTTATTTTAGTAAGGTTTCCTTGAAGGTAAAGATCAGTCCGCATATCTTGCGTCATACCTTTGCGACCCATCTATTAGATGAGGGTGCTGATCTTAATGCGGTCAAGGAACTGTTGGGGCATGCCAGCCTGTCTTCCACGCAGGTGTATACGCACAGTAGCATGGCGGCCTTGAAAGGGGTATATAGCGATGCACATCCCCGGTCAAAAAAATAATAACCTCAAAATATGAGACTATGAAGGTAAACACCCAAGCCGTTAATTTTGATGCAGATGTTAAGCTCATCAATTTTATTCAGAAGAGGATGGACAAGCTGGAGCAGTTCTACAGCAAAATCATCAATGCTGATGTGTATTTGAAAGTTCAGAAGACTTCAGCGCCAGAAAACAAAATTACTGAGATCAGATTATTTGTTCCAGGCGATGATATGGTGGTCAAGAAAACTTGTAAAACATTTGAGCAATGTGTGGATGAATGTGCAGCATCACTGGAGCGTCAATTAAAGAAGCGGAAGGAAAAACTCGCAGCTCATTAAAAAAAGGCAAAAAAATATTTTGACAATTAAAAAATAGGCTTACATTTGCAGTCCGTTAGAAATAGCGGACTTTTTTTTGGCAGCAAAAAAGGGTCAAAAGCCGATGTAGCTCAGCTGGCTAGAGCAGCTGATTTGTAATCAGCAGGTCGTGGGTTCGAGTCCCTCCATCGGCTCTTGAAAGATTGAAAAAATTGAGTTCTTTTTGAACTTGTAGGGGAGATACTCAAGCGGTCAACGAGGACGGACTGTAACTCCGTTGGGCAACCTTCGCAGGTTCGAATCCTGCTCTCCCCACAACCTTTTCGCGAAAGCGAAAATGGCCGATTAAAATCGGTTGGGAATTTGACATTTTGAATACCATTCTGTTTTTTAAACAGATAAATTGCGAGAGTAGCTCAGTTGGTAGAGCGTCAGCCTTCCAAGCTGAATGTCGCCGGTTCGAACCCGGTCTCTCGCTCTAAAGGACTGATGTGTTAAGATAAACTGTGTTTGTCTATAAGCTTGGGTCTGTAAATATCTAAAGTCGGCAGGCGTTGTAATGCTTTTGTCGATGATTGATCAAGACCTTGTTGAATAGCGGGTTTTAAGTCAATATGTCCACTCCTTATTGTAAGGGTTTTGCCGGTGTAGCTCAGGGGTAGAGCGTTTCCTTGGTAAGGAAGAGGTCACGAGTTCAAATCTCGTCATTGGCTCTGTTAAGATAACAATAGGTCTCATTTGAGGCCATTACTAGTATAGGCTGATTTGGTTTTAGCTCCGGTCGGTTCTTTTAAATTGAAACACTAATATAAACTAAGATTATAAGTTATGGCTAAAGAAACGTACGATCGTTCGAAACCGCACCTTAACGTAGGGACTATTGGTCACGTTGACCACGGTAAGACTACACTTACGGCTGCGATTACTAAAGTGCTTGCAGATGCTGGTCATTCTGCTGCGACAAGCTTTGAGCAAATTGACAACGCACCTGAAGAAAAAGAGCGTGGTATCACAATCAACTCTTCACACGTTGAGTATCAAACTGCAAATAGACACTATGCACACGTTGACTGTCCAGGTCACGCCGATTATGTAAAGAACATGGTAACTGGTGCTGCTCAGATGGACGGTGCGATTCTTGTTGTTGCTGCAACTGATGGTCCTATGCCACAAACTCGTGAGCACATCCTTCTTGGTCGTCAGGTTGGTATCCCTCGTATTGTTGTATTCCTTAACAAAGTGGATATGGTGGACGATGAGGAGCTGCTTGAGCTTGTTGAGATGGAAGTACGTGATCTATTGAGCTTCTATGAGTATGACGGTGACAACGGACCTGTTGTTTCTGGTTCTGCTTTGGGTGCTCTTAATGGTGAGCAAAAATGGGTTGATACCGTTCTTGAGTTGATGGATGCTGTTGACAACTGGATCGAAGAGCCTGTACGTGATATGGATAAGCCTTTCTTGATGCCTATCGAGGATGTATTCTCTATTACTGGTCGTGGTACTGTTGCAACTGGTCGTATTGAGACTGGTGTAGCTAACACTGGAGACCCAGTAGAGATCATCGGTATGGGTGCTGAGAAGTTGACTTCTACCATTACTGGTATCGAGATGTTCCGTCAGATCCTTGATAGAGGTGAAGCTGGTGACAACGCTGGTATCCTTTTGAGAGGTATTGAAAAGAATCAAATCTCTCGTGGTATGGTAATCACCAAGCCAGGATCTGTTACTCCACACGCTAAATTTAAAGCTGAGGTGTATATTTTGAAAAAAGAAGAAGGTGGACGTCACACTCCATTCCACAATAACTACCGTCCACAGTTCTACGTACGTACAACTGACGTGACTGGTAACATCGCTTTGCCTGATGGTGTAGAGATGGTAATGCCTGGGGACAACTTGACTATTACAGTTGACTTGATCCAGCCTATCGCCTTGAACCTTGGTCTTCGTTTTGCTATCCGTGAAGGTGGTAGAACTGTAGGTGCAGGTCAGGTAACTGAAATTCTAGATTAATCATCTATTTCAATACACTAAGTATCCCATCTTTGCGATGGGATACTTTCCCTTTATATAAGGGATGGTGATCAACCTTTAGGTTGGTTATGCGGGTTTAGCTCAGTTGGTAGAGCACTGGTCTCCAAAACCAGCGGTCGTGAGTTCGAGTCTCTCAGCCCGTGCAAGAGTAAAAGGACAGAGTTCCTGTGGTCTATGATCACGCTAATGGCAGGGCAATCCTGCTTCAATAATATAGAATTATGGGATTGATAACATACTTTAAAGAGTCATACAATGAGTTGACTAACCATGTCACCTGGCCAACTTGGGCCGAGACGCAGAAGTTGACCATCACGGTGGCTGTTTTTTCCATTGTCTTTGCCTTGATCATTGCCGGAATCGATTTTGTGTTCAAAACGGCGATTGAGAATTACTTTAATTGGTTAGAATCTTAATCTAGGGATGGCTGAAGAAAAAGATGTAATGAAGTGGTATGTGGTCCGATCCGTCAGTGGACAGGAAAATAAAATTAAAGACTACATAGAATCAGAGATCGCTCACCATAATCTTAGTGATTATTTGCAGCAGATCTTGGTTCCTACCGAAAAGGTAGTCCAGATACGTAACGGAAAAAAATACAACAAGGAAAAGGTGTACTTCCCTGGTTATATCATGATTCAAGCACGTCTTGAAGGTGAAGTTCCTCACATTATTAAATCTGTCAATGGAGTGATAGGATTTTTGGGGGAGACCAAAGGCGGTGATCCGGTGCCCTTGAGAAGAACAGAAGTAAACAGAATGCTTGGTAAAGTCGATGAATTGGCTGAGCAGACTGACAATATAGCGATTCCATTTAAGACGGGTGAAACCATCAAGGTAGTAGACGGTCCTTTCAACGGTTTCAACGGAACTATTGAGAAGGTGAATGAAGAGAAGCGAAAGCTGGAAGTAATGGTTAAGATTTTTGGCCGTAAGACCCCGCTTGAGTTAAGCTATATGCAAGTAGAGAAAATATAAATGTTACAGTTTATAGGTGATAAATAAGGCTTCCACTTTATTATCATCAAATTAGTGAAATTAATTAGAAATGGCTAAAGAAGTATCTAAGGTTGTAAAATTACAAGTTAGAGGTGGAGCAGCAAACCCATCTCCTCCTGTAGGACCTGCGCTAGGTGCGGCTGGTGTTAATATCATGGAGTTCTGTAAGCAGTTTAATGCCAGAACCCAAGATAAAGCCGGTAAAGTGTTGCCGGTGGCGATCACTGTTTACAAAGACAAGTCTTTTGACTTTGTAATCAAGACCCCTCCAGCAGCAGTACAAATCCTGGAAGCAGCAAAACTAAAAGGAGGTAGTGGTGAGCCCAACCGTAAGAAAGTAGGATCGATCAGCTGGGATCAAATCCGTGTGATCGCAGAGGACAAAATGCCAGACCTTAATGCATTTACAGTAGAGAGCGCCATGAGAATGGTTGCTGGTACTGCTAGATCAATGGGTGTTAACGTCAAAGGTGGAAACGCACCTGCTTAAAACTTGTAACAATGGCAAAATTAACAAAGAATAGAAAGGCAGCTAATGCAAAATTGGACAGGTCGCAGACTTACTCCGTTGCTGAAGCTTCCAAATTGGTAAAAGAAGTTTCAAACACAAAATTTGACGCTTCTGTAGATCTTGCCGTGCGGTTGAATGTGGATCCACGTAAAGCTAACCAAATGGTTAGAGGTGTGGTAACCCTTCCCCATGGAACAGGAAAAGACGTAAAAGTTCTAGCATTGGTAACTCCAGACAAAGAAGCAGAAGCTCAGGAAGCTGGAGCAGACTATGTAGGACTTGACGAGTATCTGGATAAGATTAAAGGCGGATGGACTGATGTGGATGTGATCATCACCATGCCTAGCGTGATGGGTAAACTCGGCCCTTTGGGACGTGTGCTTGGGCCTCGCGGCTTGATGCCTAACCCAAAGACCGGAACGGTAACCATGGATGTAGCCAAGGCTGTATCTGATGTAAAAGCTGGTAAAATTGACTTTAAAGTCGATAAAACCGGAATCGTTCACGCATCTGTAGGTAAAGCATCTTTTGATGCAGAAAAGATCGCAGGAAACGCAAGAGAATTAATCAATACACTAGTTAAATTAAAACCGACGGCGGCAAAGGGTATTTATATCAAGAGCATCTTTATGTCTAGTACCATGAGTCCTAGCATTGAGATTGACGCCAAACGTTTTGCAGACGACTAAAAATCTAGATCATGACAAGAGAACAAAAAGGAAATGTTATTCAAGATTTGACTGCTACGTTAGGTGAGAATTCAACTATTTATCTAGCAGATATCTCAGGCCTTAATGCCTCTGATACCTCAAATCTACGCAGAGCTTGTTTCAAGGCTAATGTAAGCCTTGCCGTGGTCAAGAACACACTTCTTGCCAAGGCAATGGAGGCTTCGGATAAGGATTTTGGTGAATTGCCTGAATTGTTGAAAGGCAACACCTCTATCATGCTTTCTGAAACAGCAAACGCGCCTGCCAAGGTGATCCAAAACTTCCGTAAGAAATCCGATAAGCCTGTGCTTAAAGGAGCTTATATAGAAGAGGCCATCTACGTAGGAGATGATAAGATCGACGCATTGAGCGAGATCAAGTCTAAGGAGGAGATGATTGGAGAAATCATCGGACTTCTTCAAAGTCCTGCCAAGAATGTTGTTTCAGCACTTCAATCAGGTGGTGGAAAACTTGCAGGAATTATCAAAACTCTATCTGAAAGATAGAAACAAATTAGTACGCACTTAATTATTTATAAATTTTATTAAAACGATAGAAAAATGGCAGATTTAAAAGATTTCGCTGAGCAGTTGGTTAACCTAACTGTAAAAGAAGTAAATGAATTAGCAGACATACTTAAAGAAGAGTATGGTATCGAGCCTGCAGCTGCTGCTGTAGCTGTTGCAGCTGGTGGTGGAGCCGCTGGTGGTGATGCTGCTGATGAGCAAACTGAATTTGATGTAATCCTTAAAGCTCCAGGTGGCGCTAAGCTAGCTGTTGTTAAACTTGTAAAAGAACTTACAGGTGCAGGATTGAAAGATGCTAAAGAACTTGTTGATAACGCACCTTCTCCGATCAAAGAAGGTATCGCCAAAGACGAGGCAGAAGCACTTAAAGCCCAGTTGGAAGAAGCTGGAGCTGAGGTGGAGTTGAAGTAATTTTTCTCTACCCAACAATATCGGTTTAGACCTGTGGGCGGCGCTCACAGGCCTAGACCATTTTGCGTATAAAGATGAGACGTCGTCGATAACGCTTTTTTTAATCACTTAATACCGTGCATTGATGCTAGCAACAAACACAGAGAGAATTAATTTTTCAACGGTAACAAATAAGGCAGAATATCCTGATCTGCTGGATATCCAAATCAAATCGTTTCAGGATTTCTTTCAGTTGGAGACTAAATCCGACAAAAGGGAAGTAGAAGGACTTTATAACACCTTCATGGAAAACTTCCCGATTACAGACACGCGCAACCAGTTTGTGTTGGAGTTCCTTGACTACTTTGTAGACCCACCAAGATACTCCATCCAAGAGTGTATTGAACGCGGTTTAACCTATAGCGTGCCACTTAAATCACGTCTTAAATTATATTGTACCGATCCTGAACACGAGGATTTTGAAACCATCGTACAGGATGTTTACCTAGGTACAATACCTTACATGACGCCTTCTGGAACTTTCTGTATCAATGGAGCAGAACGCGTTGTTGTTTCTCAGTTACACCGCTCTCCTGGTGTATTCTTTGGACAGTCTTTCCATGCAAATGGAACTAAACTCTATTCAGCCCGTGTGATTCCTTTTAAAGGTTCATGGATTGAATTTGCTACCGATATCAATAGCGTAATGTACGCTTATATCGATCGTAAGAAAAAATTACCCGTGACTACCCTTTTCAGAGCCATCGGTTTTGAAAGAGATAAAGATATCTTGGGGATTTTTGACCTGGCCGAGGAAGTAAAGGCTTCCAAAACTGGTCTTAAAAAATATTTAGGTCGCAAACTCGCTGCACGTGTTTTGAGAACATGGCACGAAGACTTTGTAGATGAGGATACAGGTGAAGTAGTATCTATTGAACGTAACGAAATCGTTCTTGATCGCGATACTGTTTTGGAAAAAGAACACATCGAAGAGATCCTTGAATCACAGGCCAAAACTATCCTGCTTCACAAAGAGGATAACCAGTCTGCAGATTATGCCATCATCCATAACACTCTTCAAAAAGACCCTACTAACTCGGAAAAAGAGGCAGTAGAACATATTTATAGACAATTGCGTAACGCCGAGCCGCCCGATGAAGAAACCGCCCGCGGTATCATCGATAAGCTTTTCTTCTCTGACCAGAGATATAACCTGGGAGAAGTAGGTCGTTACCGAATGAACAAGAAATTGGGCTTGGATATCGCTATGGATAAGCAGGTGCTTACCAAGGAAGATATCATCACCATTATCAAACACCTGATCATGTTGATCAACTCAAAAGCTGAGATTGATGACATCGATCACCTTTCCAACCGTCGTGTACGTACTGTTGGTGAGCAGTTGAGCTCTCAGTTTGGTGTAGGTCTTGCCCGTATGGCGAGAACTATTCGCGAGCGCATGAACGTTAGAGATAACGAGGTATTTACACCGATTGATTTGATCAATGCCAAGACTTTGTCTTCTGTGATCAACTCCTTCTTTGGTACCAACCAGCTGTCTCAGTTCATGGACCAAACCAACCCTCTTGCAGAAATCACACACAAACGTAGGTTGTCTGCCCTTGGGCCAGGTGGTCTTTCCCGTGAAAGAGCAGGATTTGAAGTACGTGATGTTCACTATACGCACTACGGTCGTTTGTGTCCGATTGAAACACCTGAAGGTCCAAACATTGGATTGATTTCATCCTTGGCTGTTTTTGCCAAGGTGAACAATATGGGATTCATTGAAACTCCGTATCGCAAGGTTGAAAAAGGTGTAGTAAATCTGGAAGAAGATCCGATTTACTTAAGTGCTGAGGAGGAAGAAGGAATGCACATCGCACAGGCCAACCTTCCGTTGAAAAATGGTAAGATCGATGAGGAAAAGGTGATTGCACGTATGGAAGGTGACTTCCCGGTAGTAGACCCTTCTGAAGTGGTTTATGCCGATGTTGCCCCTAACCAGATTGCATCCATCTCTGCTTCCTTGATTCCATTCTTGGAGCATGATGATGCAAACCGTGCCCTGATGGGATCAAACATGATGCGTCAGGCAGTTCCTCTTTTGCGTGTGGATGCACCGATCGTAGGAACAGGATTAGAGCGTCAAGTAGCTACAGATTCCCGGGTCTTGATCAATGCAGAAGGTGATGGAGAAGTAGTGTACGTGGATTCCCAAAAGATTGTGATCCGCTATGACCGCACCGACCGTGAGAAATTGGTCAGCTTTGATCCAGAAGATACATCTTACGACTTGATCAAATTCCGCAAGACCAACCAGGGTACAAGTATCACCCTGAAGCCAATCGTTCAGAAAGGTGATCGTGTGGAACGCGGACAAGTACTCTGTCAAGGTTATGCTACCGAGGCAGGAGAATTGGCCTTGGGTCGTAACATGAAAGTGGCCTTTATGCCATGGAAGGGATACAACTTTGAGGATGCAATTGTAATCTCTGAGAAGGTAGTACGTGAAGACATTTTCACTTCTATCCACGTGGATGAATATTCTCTAGAAGTAAGAGATACTAAACTAGGTAATGAAGAATTGACGGCCGATATTCCTAACGTAAGTGAGGAAGCTACTGCCAATTTGGACGAGCATGGTATGATCCGTATCGGTGCCGAGGTAAAACCCGGAGATATTCTGATCGGTAAAATTACACCTAAAGGTGAATCTGATCCTACGCCAGAAGAAAAACTTCTACGTGCCATTTTTGGTGACAAGGCTGGTGATGTAAAGGATGCTTCCTTGAAAGCTTCTCCATCCCTACGTGGTGTAGTAATCGATAAGAAATTGTTCTCCCGTGCAGTAAAAGACAAGAGAAAAAGAGCACAGGACAAAGAGGATATCGCAAAATTGGAGCAGCAGTACCAATCTAAATTTGATGCACTTCAAGACCGATTGATCGAGAAATTGTTTGAGATCGTCAGCGGTAAAACTTCTCAGGGAGTATTCAACGACTTGGGCGAGGAAGTTCTTCCAAAAGGTAAGAAATATACCCTCAAGATGTTGAACTCTGTTGATGACTTTACCCACTTGGTATCCGGAACATGGACGACAAGTAAAGAAGTCAATGAGATGGTGGCCGACTTGTTGCACAACTATAAAATCAAGGAGAATGATCTTCAGGGATCCTTGAGACGTGAGAAGTTTACCATTTCTGTGGGAGACGAACTTCCTGCAGGTATCATCAAACTTGCCAAAGTTTACATTGCCAAAAAGCGTAAGCTTAAGGTGGGTGATAAAATGGCAGGACGTCACGGTAACAAAGGTATCGTTGCACGTATCGTTCGTGAAGAAGATATGCCATTCCTTGAGGATGGAACGCCTGTAGATATCGTATTGAACCCACTAGGTGTACCTTCCCGTATGAACATCGGTCAGATTTATGAAACTGTGTTGGGTTGGGCAGGAGAGAAGTTAGGTAAGAAATTTGCCACGCCAATTTTTGACGGTGCTTCGCTCGAGCAGATCAATGGATATACAGATGAAGCTGGAATCCCACGTTATGGTCACACTTATCTATATGATGGTGGAACCGGTGAGCGTTTTGATCAGCCGGCTACGGTAGGAATCATTTACATGTTGAAATTAGGTCACATGGTAGACGATAAGATGCACGCAAGATCTATCGGTCCATACTCATTGATCACCCAGCAGCCTCTTGGAGGTAAAGCGCAATTTGGTGGTCAGCGATTTGGAGAGATGGAGGTTTGGGCACTTGAGGCTTATGGAGCTTCCAGTACCCTGCGTGAAATCCTGACTGTAAAATCAGATGATGTGATAGGACGTGCCAAAACTTACGAGGCAATCGTTAAGGGTGAGCCTATGCCAGAACCTGGTCTTCCAGAATCCTTCAATGTATTGATGCACGAGTTGAAAGGTCTAGGTTTGGATCTTAGACTGGAAGATTAATTTTTTCGGTGGGGCCTTGGTGGTCTTCGCTTTCGCGAAAGCGGAATTCACCAAAGCCTCACTACTTTAACTAAAAATAGTACCATTATTATGGCTAGATATAAAGACAACCCAACACAAAAGAAATTTTCTAAAATTTCCATTGGTCTTGCCTCACCTGAATCCATCCTTGCTGAGTCTAGGGGAGAGGTGTTGAAACCAGAAACGATCAATTATCGTACGCACAAACCTGAAAGGGATGGACTTTTTTGTGAGCGCATCTTTGGTCCCGTAAAGGATTACGAATGTGCCTGTGGAAAGTACAAGCGTATACGTTATAAAGGTATCGTCTGTGATCGATGTGGTGTTGAGGTGACAGAAAAGAAAGTTAGACGTGACCGTATCGGGCATATCAATCTTGTGGTGCCTGTAGCACACATTTGGTATTTCCGTAGTCTTCCAAACAAAATTGGATATCTACTTGGGTTGCCATCCAAGAAATTGGATATGATCATCTACTACGAAAGATATGTGGTCATTCAACCAGGTATTGCTAAGAATGCCGAAGGTGAAGAAGTACAAAAAATGGACTTCCTGACAGAAGAAGAGTATCTAGATATCTTGGATAGCCTTCCGCAGGAAAACATGTACTTGGAAGATTCTGATCCTAACAAGTTCATTGCAAAGATGGGAGCTGAGTGTTTGATTGAACTATTGAACCGAATTGATCTAGAGTCTTTGTCCTATGACTTGAGACACAAGGCCAACAATGAAACTTCCAAGCAGCGTAAGACTGAGGCGTTAAAACGTCTTCAAGTAGTAGAGGCTTTGAAGGAGTCCAATGAAAACCGCGAGAATAAACCTGAGTGGATGATCATGAAGGTGGTTCCTGTGATACCGCCCGAATTGCGTCCATTGGTGCCGTTGGATGGAGGTCGTTTTGCTACCTCTGACCTTAATGACTTATACCGTCGTGTAATTATACGTAACAATCGTTTGAAGCGATTGATGGAGATCAAAGCCCCAGAGGTAATCTTGCGTAACGAAAAGCGTATGCTTCAAGAATCGGTAGATTCTTTACTGGACAACACAAGAAAATCTAGTGCGGTGAAAACTGATTCTAATAGGCCTTTGAAATCACTTTCAGACTCTCTGAAAGGTAAGCAGGGACGTTTCCGTCAAAACCTTTTGGGTAAACGTGTGGATTACTCGGCTCGTTCGGTAATTGTCGTTGGTCCTGAATTGAAATTATATGAATGTGGTCTTCCGAAAGACATGGCTGCAGAATTGTACAAGCCCTTTGTGATCCGCAAGCTTATTGAGCGCGGAATCGTAAAGACGGTGAAGTCTGCCAAGAAGATCATCGATAAGAAAGAACCAGTGGTTTGGGATATTTTGGAAAACGTCCTTAAAGGACATCCAGTATTGCTGAACCGTGCCCCAACATTGCACCGTTTGGGAATCCAGGCCTTCCAGCCCAAGTTGATTGAAGGTAAGGCGATTCAACTGCACCCGTTGGTTTGTACGGCATTTAATGCCGACTTTGACGGTGACCAAATGGCGGTACACCTTCCATTAGGTCCAGAAGCCATACTTGAAGCTCAACTATTGATGTTGGCTTCCCACAACATACTGAACCCTGCTAATGGTAGTCCTATCGCGGTACCATCACAGGATATGGTGTTGGGTCTATATTATATGACTAAATTGAGACGAACCGATGACCAGCACACGGTCAAAGGAGAAGACTTGATTTTTTATGGTCCAGAAGAATTGGTCATCGCCTTTAATGAAAAGCGTGTAGATATCAATGCCCCTGTCAAGTGTAGAATTAACTTGCTGCAGGAGGATGGAACTTTTAAATCAGAGATTATCGAGACCACTGCTGGTCGTGTTATCTTTAATGAAAAAGTGCCGAATGAAGCAGGTTTCATTAATGAAGTATTGACTAAAAAGGCGCTTAGAGATATCATTGGTGATATCCTTAAAGTGACCGATGTGCCTAGAACTGCTGCATTCCTGGATGAGATCAAAGATCTTGGATATGGATTTGCTTTCCGTGGTGGTCTATCCTTCTCTTTAGGAGATATCATGATCCCAGAGGAAAAACAAGCCATGATTGATGCGGCCAATGCCAAAGTAGATACCATTAGAGGAAACTACGGTATGGGTCTGATCACTCAGAATGAACGTTACAACCAGGTCATTGACGTTTGGACTGCTACCAATGCGCAGCTTACCGAGCTTTCTATGAAAAATATCCGTGAGGACCAACAAGGGTTCAACTCGGTATATATGATGCTTGACTCTGGAGCCCGTGGTTCCAAGGAGCAGATTAGACAGTTGACTGGTATGCGTGGATTGATGGCCAAGCCTAAGAAATCCAATGATGGTGGTGGGGCAATTATTGAAAACCCTATCCTTTCTAACTTTAAGGAAGGATTATCTATCCTTGAATACTTTATTTCTACACACGGTGCGCGTAAAGGACTTGCAGATACGGCCTTGAAAACGGCTGATGCGGGTTATTTGACCAGACGACTGCATGATGTGGCACAAGATGTTATTGTGAACACTGAAGACTGTGAAACGCTGAGAGGAATCGAAGTTGCTGCGTTGAAGAAGAATGAGGAAGTGATGGAGAAGCTAGGTGCGCGTGTCTTAGGTCGTACCGCATTACACGATGTTGTGGATCCGGCGACCCAAGAAGTTTTAGTGGCTGCTGGCGAATTGATCAACGAGCGGATTGCAGATGCTATAGAAGCTTCTGATCTGGAAACGGTTGAAGTAAGATCTGCCTTGACATGTGAGGCTCCAAAAGGAGTTTGTACAAAATGTTATGGTCGTAACCTGGCTACCAACCGACTTGTGATGAGGGGAGAGGCAGTAGGTGTTATCGCAGCCCAATCTATTGGAGAACCTGGTACGCAGCTTACCTTGAGGACTTTCCACGTAGGAGGTGTAGCTGGTAACGTTTCTGAAGATAGCGGTATTGTAGCTAAGCATGATGGTGTACTAGAGATTGATGATTTGAAGACTGTTAAAGGAGAAAATAGTGAAGGAAAAACTATTGATGTAGTAATCTCCCGTACGGCCGAATCTAAATTGCTTCATGAGAAAACAGGTATGTTGTTGAACACTAACAATATTCCTTACGGATCTGAATTGTACGCCAAGCCAGGCTCCAAAGTGAAAAAAGGTGATTTGATTGCCAAATGGGATCCTTTCAACGGTGTGATTATTTCTGAATTTGCTGGAAAAATCAAGTTTGAAAATATCATTCAGGGAGTTACTTTCCAAGTAGAAAGTGACGAACAAACAGGTTATGAAGAAAAAGTAATCTCTGATTCCAGAGATAAGAAGTTGATCCCAACCCTTCATATCGTAGATGGCAACGGAGAAACACAAATCTCTTACAACCTGCCTGTAGGTGCCCACTTGATGGTGAATGATGATGAGAAGATCAAAGTTGGTAAGGTATTGGTGAAGATTCCGCGTAAATCTGCCAAGGCGGGTGATATTACTGGAGGTCTTCCACGTGTAACAGAATTATTTGAAGCGCGTAACCCTTCCAACCCAGCAGTAGTAAGTGAGATTGATGGTGTGGTTTCCTTTGGTAAGATCAAACGTGGTAACCGTGAGATCATGGTGACTTCAAAAACCGAAGAAGTGAAGAAGTACTTGGTTAAACTTTCTAACCAGATATTGGTACAGGAAAATGACTACGTACGTGCCGGAATGCCATTGTCAGATGGGTCCATCACACCAAAAGATATCCTTGCCATTAAAGGACCTAGCGCTGTTCAACAGTACTTGGTGAATGAAGTGCAGGAGGTTTACCGACTACAAGGTGTGAAGATTAATGACAAGCACTTTGAAGTTGTGGTGCGTCAGATGATGAGAAAAGTAAGAATCGTTGATCCGGGAGACGGAGTGTTCTTGGAGAACCAATTGGTCCACAAGGAAGATTTTATCTTGGAAAACGATAGACTTTATGGAATGAAGGTAGTAGAGGTAGCCGGCGATTCTGAAAATCTGAAGGAAGGACAAATCGTTTCTCCACGTCAGTTGAGAGATGAGAACTCCCTCCTTAGAAGAGAGGATAAGGCACTTGCAGTTGCCCGCGATGTCATGCCAGCTACAGCAGAGCCTGTACTGCAAGGTATTACGCGAGCGTCCCTTCAAACTAAATCATTTATTAGTGCGGCATCCTTCCAGGAAACGACCAAAGTATTGAATGAGGCTGCCGTGAGTGGTAAAGTTGATACCTTGGAAGGCTTGAAGGAAAATGTGATCGTTGGTCACAGAATTCCTGCAGGTACGGGTATGCGTAACTACGATGATATCATCGTTGGTTCCAAAGAGGAGTTTGAAAAGCTGCTTGCCCAAAAAGAGGAACCACAAGTAAATTATAACTAGTAATGGCGGATAAAAATAATCCAGAACACAAGATCAATATCGAAATCGATGCTGATGTGGCAGAGGGACAGTATAGCAACTTAGCTATCATTAATCACTCGGCATCCGAATTTGTGGTGGATTTTGTCAATATCATGCCCGGTAATCCGAAATCTAAGGTCAAATCAAGAATTGTATTGACACCGCAGCACGCTAAACGTTTGGCAAAAGCGCTCGCGGATAATGTTCGAAAATTTGAACAAGCCCACGGTGAAATTCGAGATTACGAGCAACCGCCCATTCCTTTAAATTTTGGCCCAACGGGTCAAGCCTAACAAAAAGCCTGATTTTTTAATCAGGCTTTTTTATTTTCACCATGTAAATCCATAAATTATTTCTATTCTAATTGATTTTGTTGCTGATTTAAATGTGATCTAAGGGTTTGTTTTGTCTTTAGAATACTATTTACTTGTTCCTCACTCTATAACCTTGTTTTAGCCTTTAAAACGCATTGGTAGAAAATCAATTGATGTTTCTATATAAAATGTACCTAACTGGCCTTTCCTTAATCCGAAATATTAAATCATTTGTCGAATAGTTTAAACAAAGCATTTTATAAAATAAATATGTTCAGGTCGATCTATTACTTTTGCCCGTTAACCATTGTTAACACCTCTTAGTCTTATAACCTCCCCGTATGAGAATTTTTACTTTTAATTGCATTTCACGACTTTCCACCATTTCGTCTTATATATCTATTCTTGTTTTTCTACTGGCATTTCCTCTGTTGGCATCTGCCGATGGAACACGGCAAGCATCACCCGCCGCCGATCCTAATAATCCCAGTGAACCAAATAATGGAACTGCCCTTTATATGAGAAGGGGTGAAGTGGGAGCTTACATTAATGCGCCAAATGAGAACCGGTTGCGGTTCACTATTGCCGATGCGACCATAGAGAATCTTTACTTTGGTCTCCAAGTTCGCCAAAGGAATGCCGCAGCAAATAATCCTATTGTAAATGCCTCCTACTATTACGGTATTTATGACGAATCAGGAACTTTGGTTGCGGGAAGGGCACCAGGGGTCGGGCCTGTCGGTGGATTGTCAGGAAGATTTGATAACGGTGCTGGTGCTAATCCTACGGCCGCTTCTCCAGGTTATACAGATGGATACCTACCTGCTTATAATGGTCCAAATGGTGTGGATGGTACAACCAATGGGTATGTTCCTTTAATTTTTGACCCTACTACGAACGGTGATTTTTATATCGAATTTTATGCCAGTGTTGATGGTGGTGCTAGTGCTCTAACATTTGTAGATGGAGCTGGAAATACTTTCCCTCCAGTACTTTTCGTTCCTTATTTTGATTTTACGGTGGTCAATACAGCTCCAGCAACTCCTACGGCAATACTAGGTCGTGTCTGGTCCGAGAAGTGGAGTTTTATTGCCTATGAATTAGATGATGTACCGGATACTACTGGTGCGGGTGGAACTAATAACCCAAGTATTGTCCCAAACCCTAGTTTAAATGCTTCTGTAGAAGGTACTTATTTTGCATTTACCGATGATGGTGTAATTGTACAAGTAGATTTTCAGGACGGTTTTAGACCGCTTGCATATGAACTTGCCATGAATAGGTTTGGGGTGGTTGATGACGACGATGATCCAGCCAATGATTTTGAGGTGACAAGGAGGTCTGTAAATCGACCTACAGGTCTCGCTCCTGATTTGAGTAATGGCTATCCGGTATTTCTTTCCAGTCCCGATACCAATGTTTTTACTGTCCAACCGATCGGGCAACCGGCTATCACTGGGGATGTTTATGGATGTCCCGGAAATTATTTTATTCCTTATTTCTTGGATACGCCTGGGGATATTGCATTGTTGTTGGATTTAAACGGAACTCCAGGCTACCAGCCTGGAAGTTCGGATAGGACCTTAGAGGACTTTGATATACCTGCCGGAAACAACGTGCTGACTTGGGATGGATTGGATGGATTGGGTAACCCAGTTGCTGAAAATCTGGATATTATGCTGGAGCTTTTCTCCTATAAAGGTCGTACGAATGTCCCCATGTATGATGCCGAATTTAACTTGAATGGATTAGTGATTACTTCTATTGATCCCGTTCTTCAATCAAGAAATATCTATTGGGATGATACTCAGCTCACTGCCTTTGATACCACTGGCGGAAATGGCTGTGTGGATGCTACAGATAATAATGGTACAAACTCAACTGTAGGTAACTTTGCAAGACTTGACCTGTTAAATGGTCAAGTCGGTCCATTGCATGCGTGGGATGGTTCCAATCCAGATAACTCAGTTCCGGCACCAGTTGGACCAGCAGAGGGAACGAATACACCCAATTTGCTTTGCGATGACTATGGTAATAATCGTGTGATCAACACCTGGTTCTATGGGGCTATCACACAATCCCCAGTTACTTCCGTGAAAGTTCCTACTTGTGATAATGATGGTGATGGTATCGATGATTTTACAGATATTGATGATGATAACGACGGTATTCCCGATGCTATCGAATTAACTGATGTCATAGGTCCTGACCCGCTTGGAGATGAAGACGGTGATGGACTATTTAATTATTTAGATTTTGAAGAGCCTTTCTTTGTTGATGCTAATAACGACGGTGTTAGTGACAACTATGATCTGGATCAAGATGGAGTCATTGACCAGTTTGATCTTGATGCTGATGGTGATGGAATACCTGATAATGTTGAGGCTCAAACGACATTGGGATACATACCCCTGGCTTCTTTATCCGATTCAAATGGTGATGGTTTACTAGATACTTATGACCCCACCTGTGATGGTACCGCTGGACCAGCTCAAACAGGTAATGCTATTTCTGGTTTTACAACCGGAGGTAATGAAGATGTTTCACCAGCACTAGGTACTCCCGAAGCTGCAGGAACTGCTGCCACTAATGCCAATGGCGTAAGGATTAGAAATTCCGGAGCTGCTGGAGAAACGCCTGGACCATTACAACTCTTTTTTGGTCAAGGACTTCCAGCTGGAACGACTATTTCAATCAGCATAGCCAGAGATATTGGAGTTAATGATTCTGTCGACATCATAGCTGGTGGTACTACCCTGTCGGGTTTCAATACAGCTGGCCCAAATGATCAATATGTGGTAACTACCTTGGTTACCGCAGCGCCTACTAATGAGATCCGATTCGTTTTGAACAATGGAGGGTTTAGAATTGGCGGTGTATCCTATAGTTTTACACCTGCCGTCTGTGTAGATGGCGTGGCCTTGACACCCATTGATACTGATGCTGATGGTGATCCAGATTATCGGGATACCGATAGTGATAACGAAGGTGGTGACGATACCATGGAGGCGGGCTTAACCCTTTCAGGTGATGATGTCGATCGTGATGGATTGGATGACAATGTGGATGCTACTAATGGACCTAACGATCCTAATGGTGCTATCAATGATCCAGAGGTATTACCAGATTCTGACGGTGATCTTAATGCTGGTGGAGATGTAGATTTTCGCGATGCGACTACGAGTATAGATACAGATGAAGACGGGGTTTTTGATAACGTAGATATTGATGATGACAATGATGGAATTTTGGATATTGTCGAGTCCCGTGGATTGGGCGATCCATCACAAGACAACGATGGTGATGGAATTCTAAACTATCAAGATGCCGACTTTTGTACCTTAAATGCGCAGGGAGTTTGTGCGTTGCTTGATAGTGATAACGACGGAATTCCAAACCACCTTGACCTGGATTCAGATGGTGATGGTATTCCAGACAATAATGAAGCCCAAACAACTTTAAGTTATATTGACGGGTTGGTCAATGATGCCAACAGTGACGGTATTCCAGATGTAACGGCCAATGGTTTACCCACGGCTTATAATTTCAATGGTGACGAACTTGGGTTGTTGCCAGTTAATACGGATACGGTAGATCTTCCTGATTATTTAGATCTTAACTCAGATAATCAAGGTGGCAATGATACGGTTGAAGCTGGATTCACCCTGACTGGACTGGATGACGACGGTGATGGATTGGATAATGCCATAGATCTAACCACCGGTTATGCTGATGCAAATGGTTCAATCAATGATACAGCTTTATTACCAGATACAGATGGTGACCTCAATTCAGGTGGTAACGTAGATTTCCGTGATCGGTCATTGCCGAACGATGCAGATGGTGATGGGGTCAATGACATTGATGATCTTGATGATGATAACGACGGGATCACTGACATCACAGAAGGTTTTGAATTTTTTACAGATAATACAGCGACTTGTACTGGGCAAGAATACGTTTTTAATGGAGGAACTTTAATTGCTGGAACAGCTGGGCAGGTAGGCGCTCGTTATAGATTTTCTAATGTTCGCCCAGCATTAGGTGGAAATCCAGCCGTTGATGCCATCGTAGAAATCACTCAACGTTCGGCGGGTACTAGCTTGGTAAACATAGATAATGTTACTGGAGATGCAAATGCTTGGCAACCAGTTCTTGGATATACTTCGGCGGCAGTAGGTGATCTGACCATGACCTTCAATATCCAACTGGTAGAAACTGGAACGACGACCTTAACTACCGTTAATAGAATTGGTGGTTTTATTCAAGATATAGATAGCGATGGAACCGGTCGGATCAGAGAATTTTACAGATTAAGAAATTTGGTGGGGTATTCTTTAAACGAGCCTACCAATGTGATTGCCACTCAATTACCAGATGGTGTCACTACACAATTCAGGGCAGATGGAACAGGTTCTGCGCCGATAGAACCTATAGATACCAATCCAGCCTATAAGGTATTCTTCCAACGACAGGATGTTAATCAATTCCAATACGTCATTGGTGTTTCCAAAAATATCAATGTTGCCCAAAACAGATTTTATAGCGTTCAGTTTGATGAATGTGTGATTGATGATTTTGGAGGCACACCTACTGTGGTAATTATCAATGCGCCAGACACGGACAATGATACAATACCCAACCATTTAGATCCAGATTCAGACGGTGATGGTTGTAGTGATACGGCAGAAGCGGGTTATGTGGACGCTTTCGCGAAAGCGGACGAAGACGGAATATTGGGTAATGCAGCTCCAGAATCTGTTGATGCCAATGGTTTGGTGACATCTGGAGAAAATGGAGAAGGTTACACCGTTCCTGCAGATGCCAACGGAAATGGAATTTATGATTTTCTGGAATCTGGATTTGCTGGTGCTTGTAGTACGCAATTGGAGATTACAAAAACAAGTACCTTTAATCCTGCAACGGGAATAATTTCCTATACCTATGCTGTAGAGAATGTAGGCTCTAGCTTTGCTTTTGATGTGTCGGTAACGGAATCTGCTGGAATTTTTACAGGTAACAATACGCCCATACCATCCCCAGTATATGCATCAGGTGGAACGGATGAAGATGGCGAGGGTGATTTAATTGATTTACGCCCTGGAGCAATAGCTACTTTTACGGCTACCTATACTATTAATCAAGCTGATATTACTGCGGGTCAGGTAGATAACCAGGCGATCGCTAATGCTACAGACGACAATGGTGATCCTATTTCAGACGTATCTGATGATGGTGATGATGCTGACGGCAATAGCACTGATGATGTAACAGAAACAGTTTTTGCTGTGGGAACCATTAATGGTCAGGTTTATAATGATCAAAATGGTGATGGGGATCAAAATGGTGCTGAGCCGAATCTTGCTGGGGTGTCAATAAATATTATTGACGCTGGTGGCACAACTGTGGCAACGCTGACTACTGCAGCTGACGGGACGTATGTAACGCCAAATTTATTGGTGGGGAACTACACTGTTGAAATTGATGAGTCTACTATTCCGCTTGCTGGTTCATTGGCACAAACCGAAGGAACTAATCCAACCAGTGTATCTGTTACAGATGGAACAAATAACTTTGAAGAATTTAATGGATTCCAACAACCTATTGTCAGCATCAACGACATCACCCAAAACGAAGGTGATGCAGGTACGACCAATTTTGACTTTACCATTAGTTTGAGTAATCCTGTAAGTACACCTACCACGGTAACTTACACGATCGCCGACGGTACGGCCCAAGAAGCTGGTATTGGTGCGGGTAGCGATGATTACGATAATCCTGCCACTCTTACGGTAACGATCCCTGCCGGATCAACTACCGCTACGGTCAGTGTTCCAGTAAATGGCGATACGACAGTAGAGCCTGATGAGACTTTTGACATCACATTGAATACGACCAATAATGGTACGATCAGCGCGACTGACAATGTAGGTACGGGAACGATTACCAATGACGATGCCGTTGTGGTCAGCATCAACGACATCACCCAAAACGAAGGTGATGCAGGTACGACCAATTTTGACTTTACCATTAGTTTGAGTAATCCGGTAAGTACACCTACCACGGTAACTTACACG
>NZ_RMVE01000009.1 GCF_003865345.1 Nonlabens xiamenensis
GAGTAGCAAGGTCATCAAACAGAAGTTGGATTATATACATAACAATCCTGTTGAGTCGGGATTTGTGACCGAACCCACGGATTGGAAGTATAGCAGCGCACGAAATTTTGCGGAAGACCATACGATTTTGAAACTAGATGATATTGGGTTGATGGGCTAGATTTGTAGGCTTACTGTTGTGGCCACCAGTTGCAAACTGGCGGTAGCGGGGGGCTGTCCTTGCTGCTGGGGGAAGAACCTTAGGAACAACTTTTGTCGCAATGTTATGGCCTACAGAGTTGAATGCGGGAGAAAGATATACCTTGGATCAAATACATAAATCAAACGAAGTTGATCTAATACCAATAAATAATGAAGGTGATTCAAATAAAGGTATTGACGAAAGACTTCGAGTTGATGACAAACAGTTAAGAAATGAAGGGGATAACGATAGTCCAATAAGAAAATTAGGAAGTTTTGATGATTTCGATATAGTAGATGAAGATGATGATACAGGTGTATTTTCAACAGAAGTTGGAGGAGAGACACTAATGTTTGGAGGAGATTTTGAAATGCAGGATGGTGTATTAACAATCAATAATTTTGACATTGAAGGAAGTGAAAGTAACAAGGTAGGTTTAACAGCTTTGAGAAACCTTGCGAACTTAATTGGAAATGCTATGAATGTTAATCAAGTAATTATTAATGGGGCGACTAGAACAACAGGTGCTAACCCAGGTAAGAAGTCTAGTTTAACTTTTGAAATTAATTAAAAAAATGAGTAAAGTAAAATTTTATGGTTGGGAAGAAGGATGTAGGAAAATCTCCTTTTATTTATTTTTGAGTCAAGAAACCCATTTATCCCTTAAGGAGGCTAAGGCAATTAAAGAGAAAATTATTGATAAAAACGAAGAGGTAGTAGTTAAATTTGAGACAAACGAATTAGCACTCAAAGTTTATCAAAAATCAACTAAGTATGGAATAAAATCTAAAATAATCAATTAATATTTTAGTACTCCATGATAAATAATACTTTTCGCATGGCAAAATTGCACCGTATCGGCGGTGTAGTAAACTGGTGCTTTTGAAAAATGAGTGATTTGCACTATTGATTATCAACAATATAAAAAATGAATGGGTCTTATTATTAAGACTCGTTCTTATTCTTTTAAATGACAAAATGTTTTTAAACCTTATCAAATGGGCTTTAAAAATTCTTACAGGTAGTAAATTGGTGCTTGATTGTACTTACGAATATAACTTGTAAAGACCTTAATCAATCTTGTTGTATAAAAAAGAGAAGCCTTGAAAAAGGGTAAATCTTCCTGAACTTCTCGTACTACGGTCAACTTTTTATAAAGAAAAAGGTCTCAACATCAGTTGTGGCTTTTCTCTAGTAGCGATCCCGATAGCTATCGGGAGGACTCGAACCAGCGACCTTTGGGCTATGAGTTGATATTTTAACTAAAAAATGCCTTTCACGTTATTAAAATAACCACAATCGTTTACGATGGTGTGTACTCATGTTATACTTCGATGCTAAGAAAAAATATGGTTTGTACAAAAACTAAATACTATAATATATTTAATGTATCTGCGTCCTTGGAAGTAATTTAGAATTGAATCACAACTTAGGGAATTGATTCAATTCATTGATCAATTACTACAAGACAGTTCCAACACCCGTTTGGTCAGTGCGTCATGGCTAGTTCATTAAAGAACATACCGAGAGTCAGAACATTTAAGTCTTGAGTTGATCTTACTTTCTAATAGGTAAATTCGCTTCGTCGGACATTCAAAATCTGCTAAAAGGTAATAGCTGTTAAACTAGAGTTAATTTACATTGGGTTAATATGTTGATGGAGGATTGCATTTATTTTTAGTTCAAATTAAAACTAATGACCTACCAACCAACCCAAAGTCATTTGATGACTTTTTTCATCCTATTTTCAAATTTATTTCTTGTATTCGCACAGGAATCATCTGGACCAGATGTAAAGACGGCTCCAGATTTTGCGAGTCCTGATGTTGCTTCTTTTATGAAGTTTGAAGATATACAAACCAATTTATATACTGGTGTACCAGACATAAACATCCCTCTACATACGATCCGAGACGGGGCTATCTCAATCCCGATTAACCTTCGCTATCATGCGGGGGGAATTAAAGTTGAAGAAGAAGCAAGCTGGGTAGGGCTGGGGTGGAATTTGAATATAGGTGGACATGTTTCAAGGAGAACCAATGGCAGGGTGGATATCAATAGCTATGATCATCAAATACAAAAAAATCCAGTGCTCAATTCGTTGTCCGAGAGCAATCCCTATAATTTACCCTTATTCCCTCCAATCACCACACATCCATATGATATGCCTCAAATGAAATTGAGGCTAGGCCCATATTTTGGTGGGCATCGCCATTTTGCTTTTCAAGGAGATAATGCCGGAGGTGCTGTCTACGGTCAGGTGTTGAGAAATAGTGGCGGGCAAGTTAGGGACAATCATGAGATCAACAATGCTATCGCTGCTACAAGGGGATTCTATCAACCAGATATATACTCCTTCTCTGCTCCAGGTATCAGTGGTAAGTTCTTGTTGAAATTTAATCCTACTGGAGAGGAAGTAGTGCTAATAGGTGATGATAAAACCAAAATTGAAAGGATCAGAACATCTCCAAACCATAAGGTGATGCGAAGTGCTACTGAAACGCTCCAAGGAAGCACTTTGAGTTGGGAAATAACTTTGTCCAATGGAATAAAACATGAATTTGAATTTATTGAATACAGAAAGAATACTGGGGCCTATTCTAGAGACAGAGAAACTCCAGGAACTTTTAAACTAACCAAATCTTTATATCCTACTGGGGAAGAGGTAAATTATGTTTATGAAGAACTACCTGTTGTCAATAAGCTGACTAAGTCTATTAACTTTAGGATTGACCCTTTATTTAATCAAGAATATATTAATGACTGCAGATCTGGCGCCGGACATTACACAACCTTTTCAGAATATGAATACAAACCCAGCTACGTAAAGGAAATTCATACGGACAATTATAAAATTGTGTTTGTTCGTGATACTAACCGCTTAGATTTAAAGGGAGAAGAATTCCTAACACAAATAAAAATTATTGATAAAAATGATAATTCAATTCTTAAAACCATAGATCTTAATCATTCTTATTTTCAATCTCCCAATCAACCGACGAGTGGTGAGGTAGATAATAACTTGTATAAAAGACTTAAACTGGAGTCGATAGAGCAAAACAACGTTCTGCTGCATGCTTTCAATTATAACGAGTCAATTGACCTTCCTGAAAAGAATTCTTTTGACATAGACTTTTGGGGGTATTACAATGGGGCTGGAAACACAACAGCCTTGCCAAATCCACACAAGATTGGCGTGAGTTCATATACTAATCTGCCTTTCGAATCCGGTACTGGTACTTCTCCGATTTTAGAAGGGCGTTATGGATCAATATACTTGGGCAGTTTTACAGGTAGTTCATCATTTAGATCCCTAAATGCTGATAGGTCAACCCACGCTAATTTTCTAAAAGCAAATGTGCTTGAATCCATAGAACACCCAACGGGTGGAAAAACAAAATATCTGTTTGAACCTCATACATCTTCTAACCTATACTACCCTTCAGACATCGATCCAGAGACAGTGATCAGTTTAGATAAATTTAATACCGTACATACGATTTCACCTAACAAGGACCATACAATTCTGATCAAAGCTGGCGCTTCAATGCAGCCTGTCAGAAATCCAGATTACTCGATTGACTATACCACTAGTAATAATTATATTTTGGGTACCCACATCCGTATACTTAAAAATGGAATTGAAGATTACAGAAAAGAGGTCAGCGTGCCTCCGGATAGTAATACTAACAATTCTTTAGCCTCTTTGCAAGTAGATTTCGAGTATAAGCTAGAAGCAGGTAACCTCTATCAATTTGAAGTTGTCCCATCAAATAATTTGACTAATTATTCAGGTTTCTGGGGAATTGAGATGATTTTCTCCTACCACCCTTACTTTCTAGGATTTGCAGATGGGTTTAATACTCAGGGCGGAGGGTTACGTATTAAAAGTATAGAAAAACTTGATGAGAACAATCAGATGGCTATCAAAAGGCTTTATGTCTATGACTTCAATGGAGAATCAAGTGGCACAATGATGAGTCCTATCAAAATGGTTAACAGAGATTACTACTATTGCATAGGTTACCCTTCTCTTATTGATTTTAGTGGAGGTACTAGACCAGGATATACACCTTATTGGGCTCATTGGGTAGATCTTTCAATTAACAGCACGAGTTCACTTGCCATCAGTGATGCAGCTCAGGGTTCTTTAATTGGATATTCAAAGGTTAGAGAGATCTATTCAACGCCAACGCAAGATTATTCTAATGAGAGTATATTCTATAGCAAAACAAATTACCCAGAATACGGTTTGGATTTACCCGAAGTACCAGATCTGATGAATGGAAATTTATTAAGTAAATCCTATTATAACAGCGAAGATAAAATTGTCCAGAAAGATTCATTGACCTACCAAAACACCAGTAATAGTTCGCATTACGGATTTTATGCTCCAAAAACACAATATTTTGGTAACCCCAATACAATTATAGATGGCTCTGATTTGAGTGATTATGAGTATAATGAAACGATTCGAGGTATAAGTCACATGAGCATATACCCTTATCATATACCAGCCGCTAATTATCAAGTGCAAACGCAACACTCTACTAAGTATTTTTACGATGATAACTCTACTTTATCATCCGTTTCAGAAGAAGAAACCACTTACGAGTATAATTCGCACGGATTAGTGAGCAAACAAAGCTTTTTGGATAGCAAAGGTAATGAGAGTGAAACCTATTATAAATATCCTTTTGAATATAACTTCAATACTCAACCTACATTAGCCACCTTAACAGCTTCCAATATTATTGATCATCCTGTCAAATTTGAGCATTATTATGATAATATTTTATCTACTGGTAGTGTCTACAATTTAAATGTGAATGGACAGCCTATCGAAGTATTCAATTTTGAAAAACAATCCGTTGATCAAACTTACGCTTTTGATGACACTGTACTTATTCCCAGTACCTACCAAAAGGATGTTTCAATTAACTATCATCCTATCCATGGAAAGATTAAGGAATCTTCTAAGACAAACGGTGTTGGATCTAGTTATATCTGGGGGTACAATGGCTCACTTCCCATCGCCAAAATTGAAGGCTTGTCCTATGCAGATTTGGCTACAAGGTTAGGGGTATCAGAATCTCAGCTAGATGCATTTGATGAAACGGACCTGTCTGCCATTGACGCCCTACGTTCGGCCTTTAGCGTTGAGGATCCATTTATGTTGACCACCTATGAGTACGAAGTAGGAGTCGGTATTACGAAAATGACGGACCCCAGGGGGCGCAGCACAATCTATGAGTACGATGATTTTAATCGTCTAGAGCGCGTCGTAGACCACGATGGCAATGTGCTTTCCGAAAACGAATATAAATACGCCACACAGAACTAATCCAACCAACGATGAGACAACTACTGACCAGCTTGCTGCTTATGGCAGGCATAGCGCTTAACGCACAGACACCTTCCACAAATCATATCAAGTCCACTGCCTTTAAGGTAGAGACGGTTGACGGCTTGACAGATTCAAATACTAGCCAGCCGATTGCCCAAGATGATCAGATAGAGAGCATCCACTATTTTGATGGTCTAGGCAGGCCACTTCAGTCCATTCAAGTGAGAGCTGGAGGTAACAAGGAAAATATTGTCCAGCACCATGAGTATGATCAATATGGTCGTGAAGCAAAGACATACCTTCCGTACGCTACAAATACACAGGTAACTAACGGCACACTAAATCTTGTCGTGGACCCTGTAGCTGAGATCGAGGGGTATTACCAGACCAACTATTCAGATGATTTTACAACAGGCGTTTTAAATCCCTACAGCGAGGTAGAATATGAAGCTTCTCCACTAAACCGCGTATTTAGACAAGCCGCACCTGGAAGTGATTGGGCCATGGACTCAGGTCATGAGGTAAAGATGGATTATCAGACCAATACAAGCGCAGATGCGGTTAGGATGTTTGGAGTTGAGTTTGGCAGCACCACGGATCCCTTTGAGCCAAGCCTGGTCTTTCAAGGAACCTATATTCAGGGCCAACTTTACAAATCGATCGTAAAAGATGAAAACTGGACGCCAGCTGATGGCAAAGACCATACGGTCGAAGAATACAAGGATAAATCTGGCAGAATAGTTTTAAAGCGAACCTTTGAGGATAATCAAGCATTAGATACGCAGTACATATACGATGATTTTGGAAATCTAACTTACGTCTTATCCCCTGAAGGCAGTAAATCAGTTGTACGCTACGATCAGGTTCCCACTCTTGGTCACGTGATCCATGTGCCGTGGACGGATGTAGTAAATGTAGATCGGCAGTTTGCGGACTCCTATAACGAACAATTGTCTGATTATGACAATAGCCAGATCCTCAACGTTCGACTGGAAAACACCTATAATGGTCAAGGAGGAATGACCATTACAACCTACAACAATAGCGATAGCATTTCAATCAACTTCAATTTATCGGTAGATGAACCAATTGAATTATTGCAGGGTTATGTATTTGACTTAGAGCCCTATGGAGTTTACGATGATACAGATATTGGAACTATTAGTGGAGATGGATATGAGTACACTATTAGCATATTAGACAATCAAATATTTATCTCAGGGTATGGAGAACTATCACAGCTCAATGCGACTGTAACCAATGAAAATGGAGTCAACTATGAGAAGAATTTTCCTTGGACCGACTACATGAATGTGTCCAATCTGGTAAGGGACGATTATGAATCAGCTCTTTTATCGTATAGCAATGATGAAATACTAGATGTAACAATTCCCAATCCGCATGACGGTACCGGAGGTCTAAAAGTTGTTGTTGATACCAACGATAATATTCAATTGGTATTTAATTCAAACCACAGCGGGCAAATCGAAATAATGAATGCTGATATACCGTTGGGAATTAATAGAAGCCTTGCTAACAGATCATTAGGAACCTTATCAGGTAGTGGATACAGCTACACCTTTTCAATATATAATAACCACATCAAGATTGTGGGATCGGGAGAGATATCACATCTGACCATCAACTTTTCTGGACCTGATGTCTTGACCCAACCAAATATTGATCAGCCCACATTGGAGGGGTTGTGCTACATCTATGAGTACGACCACCGCAACAGGTTGGTTGAAAAGAAGATACCAGGTAAGGATTGGGAACATATCGTCTACGATAGGCTGGATCGCCCAGTGATGACTCAAGATGGTAACCAGAGGAATCCGATCAACACATTCCCTATCAAAACTAAAAAGACATGGCTCTTTACCAAATACGATAAACTGGGGCGTGTCGTCTATACAGGAATCTACCAAACCAGCCAAGACAGAAAGCAATTGCAGCAACAATTCGATAGTCATACACCTTCCCAACACTATGAGACCAGGAGTGCATCCCCATTTACAAATGATGGAAAGGCCATTTACTATACGAATAAGAATTTTCCTTCGGATGAGCTTATCACTAGCGTTCTAACCGTAAATTATTACGATGACCAAACTATTAACAGTGGTCTCAATAAGAAATATGACAATAGCGCCTCACAACAGCAGCAACTGGAGTATGCTGATTTTTACGGTGCGCAGCTGTCAAGTTCCAATATAGGTTTACCTACAATAGCAGAAGTACGTGTATTGGGAACAGGTGATTGGACGACCAGTACTACTTATTACAATGAGAAAGCGCAACCGGTTGCCGCGGCATTGTATAACAACCACTTGGGTACATGGGACAAATCCTGGATGAAGTTAGACTTTGTAGGAAAAACATTGGAAGCTAGAAACCAACATCACAAAACCAGTCTTGCACAGACCATTACGCTCATGGATTTTATGGGCTACGACCACATGGATCGCCTACTTACTCATGATCAAGAGATCAATGCGCAGGCTAGGGAACGTTTGGTAAGTAACACCTATGATGCCATGGGGCAGCTGATCCAGAAATCAGTAGGGGGCGCAACAATTTCCTCACAGCGTTTGCAGGATGTTGACTACACTTATAATGTAAGGGGCTGGTTACAAAGTATCAATGACGATTTGAATTTGGGTACTGACCTATTTGCCTTTTCGATCAGTTATAACAACCCTGGACATGGCGCCCAGGCATTGTACAATGGCAATATATCCGAGACCTATTGGAAAACTGCCAACGACAACCAGTCAAGGGGTTATAAATTTGGTTATGATGCCTTGAACCGAATCAAATCTGCCACTTACCAGGGACAGTTCCACCAACCTTCCAACATGCAGGAAAACTACTCAGTGAGCGGTATCGACTATGATGATAACGGGAATATACTTGCATTGGACCGATTTGGTTTGTATATTGATACACCCAACAACATCCAGCATATGGATTATGTAGACAAGCTCGTATATGAATATGCCCCCAAAAGCAACCAGCTGTTGGACGTGGTGGATACAGCTGATAACCAACAGGCCGGTGTCTATAATGGGGGGTATAGCGACACGCCCAATGCACCTGCTGGACAAACCCAACCAAAAGATTTTGTGTATGGAGATTATAATGGCAACCTTACCGCCGACAGGAATAAAGATATCGCCAGTATAAACTATAATCACTTGAATCTGCCAACCAGTATCAACTTTGAAAATGGTCAAGCTATAAGATATACCTATGACGCCACTGGTGTTAAGCTGAAAAAGGAAATCTTTTTGACTCCGCCAGCTTCGGTTAATCCACTGGCTGATGCCACCACTTACTACGCTGGCAACTATATCTATGAGGTTAATGGAGGAACAGAGCAATTGGCCTTTTTCTCCCATGAAGAAGGATATGTGGAACAGAACGGTTCTTCTTTTGATTATATCTATCAATATAAAGACCATTTAGGAAACGTCAGACTATCTTATGCAGATGATAACCATGATGGGGCAGTCAACAGCTCAGAAATTAGGGAAGAGAATAATTATTACCCTTTTGGTTTAAAACATAAAGGATACAATAACGTTATACCGCCTGGTGTAAGAGATCACAAGTACGGTTACGGTGGTAAAGAAGAACAGGATGAATTTGGTTTAGATTGGTTAGATATTACAGCTCGTAATTATGATTCCGCTCTGGGAAGGTGGATGAATGTTGATCCATTAGCTGAAAAGATGAGAAGACATAGTCCATATAACTATGCGTTTGATAATCCTTTACGATTTACAGATCCTGACGGCATGGAGCCTCAAGATATTATTATCACAGGTAAGAAAGCTAGAAAAGCTTTTAGAAGACTTAGGAAATCTGTAAAAAGTGAATTGAAACTAAAGATGGACAAAAATGGTTTAGTTTCTGCTAAACAAAAAGATCCGAATGCTCAACTATCGCAAGCTAGTGCTGATATTTTAAAAGCTGCTAACGATCAAGATGTTACTGTTAAAATTGATGCTGTTAAAGGAAATTACAATTCTAATAATAAAGTTATAGTTGGTGGTTCGCACGATGGAACTGTGGTAAATAACGGAAAAGTAACTTCGAATCAAACTGTAAATCCATCAATGGCAAAGAAAATAGAAAAATTTTATGGTCAAGATAACGGCGTTCAAGTATTGCATGAAGCATTAGAGTCTTATTACGCAGGTGTTAATGCTAAAGCAGCTGGTCAAGGGAATGCTGCGCCAACATTTAATACATCAACACCTGCATATGCAGCTTACCTAAAAGCTCATAATTCTGCTAAAAGTGCAGATTCAAGATTTGGCGAACCCGATGTTACTGTTGACGGTGTTACAGGAATACGTTACATAAATAAACAGGTTCCTCAAACAAACCCAATATTAGCATTGATAAATCCACTTATATCAATTGAAAAAGTGATCAATAATTTAAAGAGATAACTATGAAATATGTTTCAATAATAATCATTGTTCTATTAGCTTTAAGTTGCAGAAGTTTTTCTAATAAGAGAACGGAAATTAACCTGAGTCGAGTTAAAATCGGTAATGTCGATAAATATAAATATGTCAGCGTTTATGATGGACTTATTGTAGAAACTGGCGATAGCATTAAATTAATAAGTAATAATCAAAGTTTTTATGATTATTATGGAGTTGAAAAGCCAGTTTACAAGAATGATTTTAGAATTATTACCAATGACAGTATTTATGATGTCGATCTAAAAAAAGTTAAGTTTAATATTAATAAACAAATTAGTTCTCAACGATATATTATTGTTATTACAGATACAATATGGAAAGGTAACGAAAGTGATTCTAGTCCAGTATTTTACAATGCACAAAATATTATTGCAGGAAAATACGGTAGTGTCCCAAATTAGGACATGGCTAAATAGAGGAACTTAAATTATTGAAAGACAGTAATTAGTAAGTGTACTAGTTATTGTTTTTCTTCGTTCATTGATATATTGAAATTAAAGAACGTTCGTTAGAACCTTTAAAATAAGGATTCTTGAAAGCGTTGCGTATCAAATTAGGACAGGGAAAATGTAGCTTGTCCCCATTGCAATGGGAATTCAGTTAAAAGTGGAATGCAAAAAGGAAAACAACGCTACAAATGTAAGAGCTGTAATAAACGTTTTCAATTAAAGTATACCTATAAAGCATATGAAAAGGATAAAGATGATTTGATAAAATGTTTGCTAAATGAAAGTTGTGGAATCAGAAGTATTTCAAGAATTCTAAATATCTCAAAGAACACAGTTCTTTCTAGAATTTTGAAGATCGCCAAAACCATAAAACCACCATCGTTTTACAGGTTAGGATGTAAGTTTGAAGTTGATGAATTATGGACGTTTATCAATCGAAAAGAAGATTTTACTTGGATTACATATGCTCTTGAAAAGAAATCAGGAGAGATTATAGATTTCTTTGTGGGCAGTAAATCAAAGGAAAACATTAGACCATTAATAAACAAAATACTCCTACTCCAACCAACACGTATTTATACTGACAAGTTAAACATTTATTCTGGTTTGATTCCAAAAGCAATTCACAAACGATTTCAATATTGTACTAACAAGATTGAACGAATGAATCTAACTTTAAGAACTCATATTAAACGATTAAGTAGGAAAACGATTTGCTTTTCGCGAAAGCAAAAATATTTAGAGGCTCATTTAAGAATTTACTTTTGGGGATAATAGTTCTTAAAAGTCTATTTTAGCAAATAGATAGCGTTTTTTGAATTTATTGTGAATTATTGATGGTAATAGCTTTGGTTTTTTGATAAAACAGCAAAATAATCATCCTAAACTATTACCCTTTTGGACTTGAACATAAAGGGTACAATAATGTCGTGAGCGGTACGGAAAATAATTATCAGACTTACCAAGGTCAGGAATTAGAAGAAGAGCTAGGAAAAGATACCTATGCATATCAATGGAGAGATTATGATCCAGCAATAGCGAGGTTTAATAAAGTAGATAGATTTGCGGAAAAGTACGTAAGTCATTCCCCTTATGCTTTTGTAAAAAATAATCCTATCAGATTTAGAGAAATAGCGGGCGATAGTATTGCTAAGGGAGCAAGTACCAGACGAGCGAAACGTATGGAAAGAAGATCTGAGCGTAGAGCAGCTAGATTAGATAGAAGAGCTAATCGAAGAGCAGCTAAAGGTAAAAACGTAGGAGATATGAGAGAACGAGCAGTAGAACTTAGGCAATCAGCACAAGATATTAGAGATATGCGTAGTGATCCAACTAATTGGTATAGGTTCGAACGTGTTAATAGTTCCAATAATGCTTTGAGGGACGCCAATGGCAATGGTCTACCGGTTACTTATAGAACTGACACAAACGAAGTTACAATGTTTATGACAAACTTTAGAAATATGCACGAGCCTAGACATGGTGGTCAGTTGGCGAGAGGTGCATATGATATTATTGGCGTCGGCATAAACGGAGTACCAACTTCTTCTTACGGTGCGCAAGAAGAAATATCCGCATATCGCGCGGAATATTCCTCTATTAGCGGCATGGGTGCCTTAGGTAGTTTGAAATATTTACCTTCTTTTACTCCAACCAATGCCGATGCGTTGAGACTTGTTACCAAACAAGCAACAATGATGGATATATATAAACAGTATCAACAAAGTGTAAATAATATCAACAATATAAACGCAGGTTTGTTGAGGAATATGCATGACACTAATGGTTTTAGTCAAAATCCTATCTATTTAAACAGACCTACAATTTGGTGGAATAACTAAATGAATATGAAGAATTTAATATTAATTACCCTTTTTACGATTGTGGGTTGTGCAAGTTCTAACTTTAGAAATGATCAAGGTTCTTTTACCTTAGAAAATCAGTCTTATATTTTTACTGATAATGATGTGAGAAATGTTCAAATTACTTTTGTCAATGATAGTTTAATAAGAGTGACAAACCGTGTTTCTGGACTACAAGCCAAAAATTATGACAGGTATAATTTTATTAACGATTATAGAGTTAGTAGAGTTGATGTCTTCCGATACAGAATAGGTAGCATAGTTGATGAATCTGATAGATTAAGCGAACAGGACTACGTATTGCCCTACAGAAAAGGGAGTTTTATTGATAGGTCAGACATATTTCCATCAATAGAAAATGACACGTTATTTTTTAATCAAAATTTTGGTAGAGTTCAGTTGAAAGAGTTTTCTTTTGATATAAGAAAATAACGCTTAAAATCACCACGTCGCGCGCATTTTGAATGCGTGAGTTCTAGAGGGTAGTGTAGTAAACTGGTGCTTTTGAAAAAAGCAGAAGCTTTAACACTAATTATCAATAGATTATAAAAATAATAAGCTCTCGAAAGGGAGCTTATTCTAGTTCTTTGAAATAATAAAGTTTATTAGAACCTATTAAATAAGGGTTTTATATTCCTACGTGTAGTAAATTGGTGCTTGATTATATTTACAATTATGAAATGTAAATATTGTCACCAAATCAATACCATTAAAAAAGGAAAAAGAAACAATCTACAACGTTACTATTGTAAAGAGTGTAAACGATGTTTTCAAAACAACTATTTATACAAAGCATATCAACTTAACACAAATGATTTAATCAAAAGTTTACTCAAGGAAGGTTGTGGTATTAGAAGTATTTCTAGAATTATTGGAATATCTACTAAATTAATATTATCAAGAATGCTTAAAATAAGTAGAACCATAAAATCTCCTTATTTTATTAAGCTAGGCTGTAAATTTGAAGTTGATGAAATGTGGAGTTATTTAGGAAGTAAAGAAAACGTAACGTGGATTACTTATGCTTTGGAAAGAGAAACTAAAACCATTATTGATTTCTTTGTTGGCAGAAAAACAACTGAGAATATAAAACCACTTATAAACAAACTTCTACTACTCCATCCAAAACGTATTTATACAGATAGATTAAATATTTATCCAAGTATAATTCCAAAAGAAATTCATAAACGTTTTCAATATTGTACTAATATCATTGAACGATATAATTTAACACTTAGAACTCACATAAAAAGATTAAGTAGAAAAACGATTTGTTTCTCAAAAAACAAAATCTATCTTGAAGCTCATTTAAGAATCTATTTTTGGGGATAGTAATTCTAAATTGAAGATTCTTAATAAGAATAGACGTTCTTTAAAAATACTGTAATAAAAGATGGAATTAGGTTGTATTTTTTAGTAAAACAGCAAAAAAATCATCTTAGACTATTACCCCTTTGGACTTAAACATAAGGGGTACAATAACATCATACCGCCTGGTGTAAGAGATCATAAGTACGGTTATGGTGGTAAAGAAGAACAGGATGAATTTGGTTTAGATTGGTTAGATATTACAGCTCGTAATTATGACCCTGCACTTGGACGATGGATGAATGTTGACCCATTAGCAGAAGCGATGCCATCCCATTCGCCATATAACTATGCATTTAATAATCCTTTGTTGTATACCGACCCAACAGGAATGGCACCTGAAATTGTAAAACCAGTTGACGAGAAATCCCAAAAAGCTTATGACGAATATAAAGCTGCAGCATCACCTGAAAGACAAAAAGAATTAGAACAACTTGAGAAGAGCGAAACAGTTTATAACGTAAGTGTTAGTAGTGAACACGAAGGTGGTCTTACATCATATAATTCAAAAGGAGAAATTGATGTTCAAGTACAAGATGTTGGCGAATACACTGTTGGAATACTTGCAGATGAGCTAACTCACGCAAGTCAATTTGAAAATGGAGAAATAGGCTATAACAAAAAGACTGGTGCTGTTGTTGCGTATGATTTACAAGATGAAGTTGATTCTAAAAACGCAATGATTGATGCGTTAGGAACTAAAAATCTCAAAATGGAAAATGTACCAGGTCACGAAGAATCTGTATCAGCTGAATATGGTAGAATGCACACTGCAAACGATGGGAATTTAAGTAATGAGCAAATCGAAGCTTGGGCTAATAAAAAGCATCCTGTATATAAAGTTTCATATGGCGAGATATTTAAGCATTCAGGAGGTAGTGTCCAAATGGGAGTTAGAATACAGCCTAAAAAGAAAAAAAATATAGTTACAGGTAATAATTAAGATTTGAATTGATGATGAGATTAATGAATTATACATTTTTAATAGTAACTTTTTTAATAAACTGCTATTTTGCTTTTTCACAAGACGATCCATCTTATGAATTAAAGAAGCTATCAAAGGAAAGTGTAGTATTGAAGATTAATGATAAAAATATTGATACTCTGTCAACTTTTGGTATAGAGCACAAAAAAACCTTTATCAAAATTAAGAATGACAAGGTTTTTATGTCAAACCTTGTTGTTCCTGGTGTGGGAAGTTTTGCTAATGCATATATTTCAGTTGGTATTTGGGAAGTCTCAAATAATGAGTTAAAAGGCAATCCAATTAAAATAAAATTGAAAAAATGCAATATAAGAAAGCTTAAATTCAAGCTCGTTGAGAATGGTATCGAGTGGAGAGTTAGAAGAGGATTGTTTAGAAAAAAACTGAAAGGATTTATGCCTTTTAATAGTGATTCAAAAGAATACGTTATTAAGTGTATTGAGAAACTTAAATTTTAAGTAAACTACAAAAAAGCCACAACAAAAGTTGTGGTTTTTTATTGCACAAAAGCCTGTTTAGTTTTAAAGTTTTGCACAGCCATATCAATCATTTTAAAAATAAAGTTCTTATTCCCCCGCTACCGCTGGCCTGTGACTAGTGGCATACCGAGTAAGAAATAAAAAACAGAAGCTGTAATGTAGTGTTGCAGCTTTTGTATTTTTGAGGAATGAGCAGAAACTACAAATTCCACAACAAGGCTGGCGCATATTTCGTGAGTTTTGCAACGGTCTATTGGATAGATGTTTTTACGCGACAGGTTGATTTCGATATTCTTGAACAAAGTGTTCAATACTGTAGGGCAGAAAAGGGTATGGAGGTTTATGCGTATGGTTTTATGAATAGCCATATTCATTTCATATTTCGTTCGGCGAACGAAAATCCTTCTGGGCTATTGGGTGATTTCCAAAAACATACTTCCAAGAAAATAATTAAAGAAATTGAAGAGAATCCGCAGGAAAGTAGAATGGAGTGGTTGTTATTGATGTTCGAAAGAGCTGGCAAGAAAAAAGACAACATATCGAAGTATCAATTTTGGCAACATCATAATAAGCCTATTGAATTATGGAGTAGCAAGGTCATCAAACAGAAGTTGGATTATATACATAACAATCCTGTTGAGTCGGGATTTGTGACCGAACCCACGGATTGGAAGTATAGCAGCGCACGAAATTTTGCGGAAGACCATACGATTTGAAAATAGATCATATTGGGTTTATGGACTAGATTTGTGGGCTTACTGTTGTGGTCACCAGTTGCAAACTGGCGGTAGCGGGGGCACAGGCACGAAAAAAAATAAATGCTATGTCGCCCTCTAAAGAGAAAGAAAAGGCAATTAAAATTTTTTCAAAAGGGAATTACAAAAAGATTATTAAAAAATATTAAAAATACTATGAATAAATTAATAATTATCTTAATACTTATAACATTTTCCTCTTGTTCGTCAAAGCAAAATATTTTGAAAGGAACTTTTTACAATCAAGAAAATATATATTCTGCATTTACCTTTAATGAAAAAGGAGAATTTAGTTTATTGAAAAAATATGGTGTAAATATAGATACTATTTCTAAAGGTAGTTATATATATGATAAAGGCTATATAACTCTTACTTCAAATAAAGAAGATGATTATGAATTTAAGGCAGAAATAAACGACTATTTCGATCCAAGTTTGGAAAGTATAGAAATAAAAATAAACAGTCCTTTTATTGAAGCATTAAATGAATTGGATATTGGGAATACTATCTATTATTCAATTTTTGTATACTTGCAAGAAGGATCTTTTTACAAAGTGAGCAAAAAGAATATTTTCACTTTTAACAAACCATATAATAGTGATATTGAAAGTATCAGTATCACCATCAAATTAGATTTTTTTGGATTATTGGACTATAAAAAGAATACAGAAATTGTAACAGCAAATCTTTATCCAAAAAATCCTAAAAGTAATATCTTTCAAATTTACATTCCGAAATTGTCCGTTTTAGAATTAAATAAGTTAAAGTTGAAAAATGAAATACTTAAAGTTAAAAAAGGAAACGAAATTCAATGGTCAGGAGTGCCATATATCCAGAGTGAAAATCTATGGAATGAATGATATTGGTAATGACCACCTACCGCTAGTCTGTGACTAGTGGCGTACCGAGTAAGAAATAAAAACAGAAGCTGTAATGTAGTATTGCAGCTTTTGTTTTTTTGAGGAATGAGCAGAAACTACAAATTCCACAACAAGGCCGGCGCATATTTCGTGAGTTTTGCAACGGTCTATTGGATAGATGTTTTTACGCGACAGGTTGATTTCGATATTC